>NZ_DLCT01000005.1:123606-154517 GCF_002480755.1 Clostridium sp. UBA7791
AGCTTTTTAGCTTATTTATTTAGTTATAATATTAAGGTCGAAAAGAGATAATACTATTTATAATGTTAACTATTTCTTTAGGAGATTCCTTTAAATCATTGTCTAGCCATGTTTGAACAACTGAAACAACCCCTCCTACAGAGTATTTTATGAAGTAATCTAAAAATTTATCATCTACTTTTGAATCCCTAACTAGCTTATCAATTTTAGATTTACTTGCTACGTAAATAATACGGTCCATAATGTTGTTTTCCATTTGTTTACTGAATAAAATCTGGCATAATTCTTTGTTTTCTTCAATTAATTCAAGAGCTTTAAGTAATAAAACATCTTTGTATTCTTCAACTGGGGTTTCTTCGATATATTCTAAGATTTGATTAAATAGTTCATCCTCTAATGATTTAAGTAAGTCATAGGTATCTTTATAATGGGTATAAAAAGTTCCCCTA
This sequence comes from Clostridium sp. UBA7791, assembly GCF_002480755.1. NCBI lineage: Bacteria > Bacillati > Bacillota > Clostridia > Eubacteriales > Clostridiaceae > Clostridium > Clostridium sp. UBA7791. Next base: position 124,056 of record NZ_DLCT01000005.1, read on the forward strand.
TTAATATCTGATTTTTTGCAGATATCAGTAACGGTAACTTCATGAATTTTCTTATGTTTAAGTAAGTCAATTAAGCTTTCTTTTATTATTTTTTTAGTATATAAAATTCTTCTATTTCCTTTAACTCCTGCCATTTAACTCATCCTTTTTTAGTATTTATTAAAGTAATTATTAATTATATGTTATTAAATAAACAAAATTCGTTAAAATGTATATTTAATAACACTATAAAAATATGTGATTATTGTAACTAATCCATATATTATTTATACTTGAATTATAGCATTAACTAAACAAGGTGTCTATTTAATGACATTGAGTATTTAAAGGTAGTATTGATTAGGGAGGGCAACATGTCATACATAGAGATAAAAGATGAATATAAAAGATACAAGGTTGGAGAAACTACCATTGCAGCAAATAATGGTATTAATTTTTCTATAGAAAAGGGAGAGTTTACTATTATTCTAGGACCAAGTGGTGCAGGTAAAACAACTGTGCTCAATATACTTGGAGGAATGGATACTTGTGATGAAGGTGAAATAATTATTGATAACGTTGATATATCTAAGTTTAACAAGAGACAGCTCACTAAGTACAGAAGACATGATGTGGGGTTTGTATTCCAGTTTTATAATTTAGTTCAAAATTTAACTGCAAAGGAAAATGTGGAATTGGCTACACAAATTTCAAAGGATGCTTTAGATGTAGATAAAACTCTTGAGTTAGTGGGACTTGATCATAGAAAAAACAATTTTCCATCTCAATTATCAGGAGGAGAACAGCAAAGGGTTTCTATAGCAAGGGCTATAGCTAAAAATCCTAAGTTGCTATTATGTGATGAACCAACTGGAGCCCTTGACTATAAAACAGGAAAACAGATTTTAAAGACATTACAGGATACATGTAAAAACACAGGGACAACAGTAATTGTTATAACCCATAATTCAGCCCTTGGGCCTATTGCAGATAGAGTTATAAAAATTAGGGATGCAAAGGTTACAAGTGTTGAAGTGAATAAAAATCCTGTTTCAGTTGAAGACATAGAGTGGTAGAGGGTAGAAGATGAAAAATGGAGCATATAAAAAATCAATAATAAGGGAAATATTATCTTCTAAAGCAAGGTTTATATCAATATTTGCTATAATTTTTTTAGGAGTTGCTTTTTACTCTGGAATTAAATCTAGTGGACCAGATTTAAAAGAGTCCATAAATGAATTTTTTAGAGAGCAAAATCTAATGGATAGCAAGATAGTGTCTAGTATAGGTCTTAATGAAAATGATTTAAAGCTACTTGAGAATAAGGATGAAATTTTAGATTACTTTGGAACATCTAGTATAGATGTAAATTTAACTAATATAAATAATGTGGTTAAGTTTATGGAATATAATAAGAAGGACTTTAGTAATATAAATAAATTTATTGTTACAAAAGGGAGATTGCCTGAAAATAGTGGTGAGATAGCTTTAGATGAAAATGCTTTAAAGGAAGATAAAAATTTAAAGATAGGTGATACCTATACCATAGAATCTGATGAAGAGCTAGATAAATATTTTAAGAAGAAAACTTTTAAAATTGTTGGATTTGTACAAAGTCCCATGTATATAGAAAATATATCTAGGGGAACAACTACCGTTGGAAAAGGAAGTGTAGACTATTTTGCAATATTAAATAGCTTAGATATATCCATGGATGTGTATACGGAAGTATATGTACGATTTAAAAATGTAGCTAATCTTGGTGCATATAGTGATGAGTATAAGGATAAGATGGAGGAAAATAATAATTATCTTAAAAACCTATACTCAAAAAGAGTGGTAGAAAGAATTGAAGAAGTAAAATTAGAGGCAGAAAAGGAGCTTAGTAAGGCTTATAAAGAAATAGAAGATGGTGAAAAAAAACTTGAAGATGCTGAAAAAGAATTAGATGAAGGTAGAGCAAAGCTTATTAATGGTAAAAATCAATATGAAGAGTTTGCAGAAAAGTATCAGCAAGAAATCAAAGCTGGTGAACTGAAATTAATTGAAGGTGAAAGAGAGTTAGATAAGGGTCAGAAGGAACTAGATAAACAAAAAGAGCAATTTTTACAGGGTGAGAAACAACTTGAGGCAGGAAAAATTCAACTTGATAATGCTGAGGAAGGATTTTTAAACCAAGGAATTGATCCAACTAAAAGCACGATAGAGTATGAAAATCAAATAGATAATTTAGAACTTTTAATAGGGACATACAATACACTTTCTAATGATATGAGAGAAACAGCAAAGAACACTAAAGATGGTGAAAAAGTTTCAAATGAAAAAATTCAGTATTGGAAAGGTGCTTTATCTAATCCTGATTTAGGATTAGGTGAATTAAGTAACTTAGTAAATAGTTTAGAAAAAGACCCAACTAATGTTTCTTTAGTGACTAGTATGGCACAAGGAGTAGAAGGTGCTAGTAAAAGTGCAAGGGAAAATAAGTCTAAGGTAGAAACTTTAGTGGCTGGAATAACTCAGTATCAACAAGGTATAATTGCCTATGAGGAGAAAGTTAAAAGCTTTAATGAGGGCAAGATACAACTTGAAGCAGCTGAAAAGCAATTAGTTATAGGGAAAGAGGAACTTATCAAAGGCAAAAAAGACCTTGAGGAAGGTAAAAAACAAGGACAGTTAGAACTTGATAAGGCTAAGAAGGAACTTGAGGCTTCGGAGAAAAAACTTCTTGATGGAGAGAAGGATATCAAGGAGAATAAAGCAAAACTTGCAGATGGGCGAAAAGAGATAGATGAAGAAAAGGAAAAATTAAATGATTTGGATAATAGTAAGTATTATTTCTTTGATAGAAATGATAATCCGGGTTATGCAACTTACAAAGGATCAATTGATAGCTTAGATAAGATAGCTTCAGTATTTCCTGTGTTTTTCTTTCTAGTTGCAGCACTTATATGCTTAACTACAATGACTAGGATGGTGGAAGAAAATAGAGTGGAAATAGGAACACTAAAGGCTTTAGGATATAAGGATTTAGAAATAGCTAGGAAATTCATAGTTTATGCAGCATTAGCTAGTATTGTTGGTAGTGTTCTTGGAATTGTAGTTGGAAGCAGTATCCTTCCATATATAATTAGTAAAGCTTATTCATCTGCATTTGCATTACCAAAGGTAAAAATAAACTATTATCCATCTTATATAATTCAGTCTTTAGTAGCTTCAATACTTTGTACAGTAGGAGCATCATTAATTGTATTAAAAGAGGAATTAAGAGAAAATCCTTCTGATTTAATGAGAATAAAAGCTCCAAAGGTTGGTAAAAAGATATTATTAGAAAGAATTACACCTTTATGGAAAAGACTGAACTTTAATCAAAAGGTTACCTTTAGAAATCTTTTTAGATATAAGCAAAGGATGTTAATGACAATACTTGGTATATCAGGATGTATGGCTATGCTTGTTGCAGGGATATCTCTTGAAAAATCCAATTCTTCAGTTATGGACATTCAATTTGGGAAATTATTAAAGTATGATGCTATGGTAGTATTTGATGATAATAATAGTAAAAAAGAAGATGAGGAATATGAAAGTAGTTTAAATAACTTAAAAGGATATGAGAGTAGCTTAAATATTCATCAAGATTCAGTAACCTTCATTAAAGAAGGTGTAAGTAAGCAAAGTGCTATTATGTATGTACCAGAAAATATAGATGAGCTAAATAAATATATTTTGTTAAACCATAGAGAAAGTGGAACTAAGTACAAACTATCAGATAGTGGAGTAATTATAAATGAAAAGCTGGCAAATGTTTTAGGGGTATCTGCTTTAGATTATGTAACTTTAACAGATTCGGATAATAATTCTCATAAGGTTAAAGTAGATAACATAGTAGAAAATTATGCTGGACATTATATATATCTATCACCATCCTATTATAAAGAGATATTAAAAAGTGCTCCAAAATATAATGCACAATTATTAAAGTTGAATTCTAATAGAGAAGATGATAATAAAATATCTACTACCCTTATGGAAAATGATAAAGTAGTAAATGTTACCCTTGCTTCAAAGCTAAGAAGCTTAAGTGAATCTGCTGATTTAGGCTTAGTTATGATAGTAATAATAGTTGCTTCAGGAAGCTTGGCATTTGTTGTATTATATAATTTAATTAATATAAATGTATCTGAACGTATAAGGGAGATATCTACCATAAAGGTACTAGGATTTTATGATAATGAAGTTGCCATGTATATATTTAGAGAAAATATAATACTAACAATATTAGGAATACTTGCAGGGTCAGTTATGGGTAAAATATTATATGTATTTTTAGTGAGTACAGCAGAGATGGATAATATGATGATGATACCAACTGTAGACATGAGTAGTTATGTAATCTCTGGATTAATTACAATGTTTTTTGCCATATTAGTTATGATAATGATGCATATAAAATTAAAAAATATAAATATGATTGATGCACTAAAATCCATAGAGTAAAGTTTAAATTAAAGGGAGTCGCAAATTGCGGCTCTTTTTTTTATCCAAAATGTTAGGTTAAAAGTAGTATTTTTTTATCCCATATCTACCATACCTAATACTCTCATCTTTTTCAAAGTGTGAGTAAAGAACTCTGTTTATGATCTTATCATGGAACTAAATAGATATCCTTAATTGTAAATGGAGATGCAACCCTAAGTTGTAAATCGAGATGCAACCCTTATTTTTAAGATAAAGAGATATTGCTTTAAAGAATAAAAATATATTGAAAAACAATAAAAGCAATGGTATCATATATAAATAAAGAGTGAAATATTGGTAAATTACTACTGGTTTGTTACTCTGTAAAAAGAAAGTAGTAATAGATATTTGTTACTATGATAGCTTTTGAAAAGGAGACAATTTATTGTGAAAATAAAGTTTATTTTACCAGCATTAGAAGAGGCAAAAAGTCCATATTGGAGGCCTATAAAATATTCACTGTTTCCTCCTTTAGGCTTGGCTACTTTAGCATCATTGTGTGATGACTCAGATGAAATAGAAGTAGTTGATGAACATATAGAAGAAATAAATTTAAATGATGAACCTGATTTAGTTTGTATTGAAAGTTATATAACTAATGCTAATAGAGCTTATGAAATTGCAGATTTTTATAGGAAAAGAGGAATAAAGGTTGCCATTGGTGGAATTCATGCAACATCATTACCTATAGAGGCTAAGAATCATGCAGATACTGTATTACTTGGTCTTGGAGAAAGAAGTTTTCCAGAGTTTTTAAAGGATTTTAAAGAGGGAAATATTAAGGAGTTTTATGAGCAGGGGGAAGTTTCATTAGATAATCTACCTCTGCCAAGAAGGGATTTATTTAAACAAGAGAAGTATTTAGTTCCAAATTCCATGGTCTTTTCAAGAGGGTGTCCTAATAAATGTTCCTTTTGTTATGTTAGTTCATTTTATAAGGGTGGAAAATCTTTTTTTGCATATAAAGTAGACAGGATATTAAAAGAAATTGAAAGCATGAAAGGGAGACATTTATATTTCCTTGATGATAATATATTTGCGGATAAAAAGTTATCAAGGCAAGTTTTCAAGGAAATGAGGGGAATGAATAGAGTTTTCCAAGGTGCAATAACTGTGGATTCTATTCTTCAAGATGATACAATTGATCTTGCGTATGAGGCTGGATTCAGGAGTGCTTTTATTGGGTTTGAGAGTATTAATAAACAGAACTTAATTCAAGCTAATAAAGGGTCTAACATAGGAAAAGATTATAGTAAAGCAATAAAAAAATTAGATGAATTAGGAATAATGATAAATGGAAGTTTTATTTTTGGACTGGATAGTGATACTTTAGATGTTTTTGATAGAACTACAGAATGGGCTATTAATAGTGGGATAACTACAGCAACTAATCATATTCTTACTCCGTATCCTGGTACGGGTATTTTTAGTAAAATGGATGAAGATAAGAGAATTATTACTAAGGATTGGAGACTATACGATACTAGGCATTTAGTATTTAATCACCCTCATATTACAAAAGAAGAAATGGAAAGTGGATATAATAGAGCTTATAAAGATTTTTATAGGTGGAGAAATATATATAAGGCATCAAAGGAACATGAAGAACTTAAAATGAGATTAAAACATTTCACCTATTCAGGGGCATGGAAAAAGTTTGAGCCAGTATGGAATTTTCTAATTAAGAATGAACTTCTTTCAAAGAGTAGAAGTACACTAGTAAGAACATTAAAGTAATTGAGTATTTAATGTAATAAGTAAATATCAACATGGATTAGCAATTATATATTAAAATGTAGCATAAAAGTTAAAAAGTTCCAATATTTTAATGTTGGAACTTTTATGGACTTCATGATAATATTTCAGTTACATATTATTACCAAGATTACAGTGTAATGTTAAGGAATCTTCAGAGAAAAGCCATAGTTGTGGATTTGTTGGATTGAATATCCACTTTTTGTCTTTTATATTGTAAGTTAGTGTTGCGGTAGTATCAATATGATGATGCATTGTTTCAACTATAACTTTTATAATGATTGAATCATCACCCTTTAATTTTTTTCTTATACGACCGCCACTTTCTAAATAGAACTTTATATCATTATTAAGTGACCAAGCCTGATTTTTATTACTAGAATTATAAATATTAATATCAAACATTTCATTCCTCGCCTCCTACATATGATTTATAATATCAATAACATTTAAAACTTAATCAAGGATATTACCCATTGTTGGTACAAGATCACCTATAATCTTTGAGTTGTATTCCTTAGATTATGCTTTAATTGGAAATGTTCTATCATCATTATAATTAATAGGATTCTTGGAATATTGAAAAAATAAAAGAACCCTATTAATTATAGGATAATATTGTTAATAAACAACTAAATTAGGATATTGCTATACGTGGATAATTATCTAAATTAATATTAGTACCTAATAAAAACTCTCCTGTAGGAAGTTTTGATTCAATATTAAGAATCTTATCTATTGTATTAAGGCAATCAGTATATAACTTTCCTTGTGCCTTATCTAGAGCTGCTTTAAATTTAGTATAATCACTAGTTTTAGTATCTAAGACTGATGCTTTTAATGCACTAACACGAGATTCAAAATTAAAGTTAAAAGTTACATACTGTGTTTTTGAACAGTCATTTATAAATTCAGTTTGAGTAGCATTAACAGAAATATAGTAGTATTTTACTTTAGGAAAATAGATTAAATCTTTTCCAGTATTAATACCTTCATGACATTGACTCATTAAAGCTACCTCAAAATTTTTTTCTTTTTTTTCCCAACATGTTCTTAGTGTCTTACCAACTCCTTTTATGAAGTTTGTAATATCTGTTATTAATGCTTCGGGAAAAGCAACTGCATCAAAAATCATCTTAAACACTTCTGTACTAAATTCAGCGACAGCCTGTTTACTACTATAATTTTCAGTTTTTATCTTAAAACCAGCTAATCCACCAGCATCAACTAAAATATTTTCCATAAGATGTGTAACAGATTTGCTCCATTGAGAGGTAGGGGGTATATCATCAGGTAAAACCGCTTCAGGATGATCTTTTAGGTATGTATATACCTGAATACGTAGTGAAGAATAAAAATTACATATTTTATCACATAACTCTCTTCCTGGCTTATATTCAGTACTTTTACCTATAATCTCATTTGTTAGATTTACAAATGAGATTAATCCGTCAGAATCGCTAAATTTGCTTTCATCCTCTTTTAGATTGTTGTGATTTAAAATTAAGTCTAGATGATTTATACTTTCCATAATGTAAATTCTCCTTATTTTTAAATTTGTTTTGTATATTTAGAGTGTTTGGTAAATATTCACTAAAAATATAATTTGTATAACTTACGTTAACTCCCTTTACATAGGTTTGTAAAAAACTATTACATCCCTTATTGGTTTAATTGAAAGGTTTTTATTAGGTCAACCCTGTTGTATCTACACGTGTAATTTACATTAATATTATAAGGTCAATTTATTTTCAATATACTATTTAGTCCGTGAAAGTAAAATATAAGCATTAAACATCATAATATGGGTTCAAACTGCAAATTACCAGCAAACGATTTTTTTAAAATCTTTTATATATTTCCTTCCTACGGGTAATGTTTTTGTGTATTTTTCTAATTTTAAATCAAAGGTATAATTATAAGATGGGATAATTTCTAACACTTTTTCAAGATTCACGATATAGCCTTTATGACATCTAAAAAAGTTCCCATAGGGAAGTTTTTTTTCCCAGAATTGAAGTGAGTGCGGCACAGTATATATACAATTATCAACTGTAATGATTTTTATTTCATTGCTATAAGAATAAAAGTATAATACATTTTTTAAGTCAATAAGAAACTTTTTATTTTCTTTGGTAGCAATTATTTTTCTTAAAGGTAATAAATATGATACATCGCTATCAGTATTTATGACTGCTTGGATACCTTTATTTTTTAAAAAATTCTATTAGTTCATTTTCAATAGGTGTTTTAGAATTATAAATTATAGAATTCATATTTTGTTACTCTCCTTTATTTTAATTTTTTATTTTTTAAAATTTATGAAATATTAGATTCTGTTATGAATAATGATTCATAATACGTAAAATTTATAGTAGAGTATAAGGTTTTATATTATGATATGTTAAAAAATATTAGTAAAAATGAGGGGAAATTATTTAACATTACATTTGCTTATTTCAATCATCTTATAAACATGGTATAGAAGATACGCTTACTGTGAAAAATAAATGTAAAATTATTCTATATTATAACCACAAAAATACTTACAAAACATTTTACTTATGCAGGTGCATAGAAAAAATTTGAGCCAGTATGGAATTTTCTAATTAAGAATGAACTTCTTTCAAAGAGTAGAAGTGCATTGGTAAGAACATTAAAGTAATTACTATTTAATTTAGGTGGTTTTATTTTTCAAAAAGTTGGGACTATTAATATTTAATGTATTATAATTAAATGGTATATATTTGTTAAATGCTAATATGAATTTCAATATATTTTCATGGGTAAGGTATAAAAATTTAAAGGGGTGTATAAGAATGAAAGCAGCGTTTCTAATAATTGACATGCAAAAAGGATGTTATGACTTTTGTAAATGTCAAAGAGAATTTGATGATGCAGTAGATTATATAAATGAGGCAGCACGTATGTTTAGGGAAAAAGGATTGCCTGTTGTTAAAGTATTAGATATTGAAGTGGGAGATGGTCCTGGTTCTGAGAAGTTTGAATTTGTTGATTCTATTAATGAGAGTACAGATGATATTGTTATACATAAAGAGTATAATAATGCATTTTTCAAGACAGAGCTTCATGATAAGCTTCAAGAACTTGGAGTTGAATTTGTTGTTATAAGCGGATTTGCAGCAGAGTATTGCGTATTATTCTCTTATAATGGAGCAAAAGAAATGGGATATGGAACATCATTACTTCAAAATGGTATTGCAGGGGTTGAATATGAAGAAGTGAAAAAAATGCAACTCTTAAGACCAGTAATTAGTCTTGAGGCATTAGAATATTTTTTAAAGTAAGAAAAGCTTAGTGCCTAGGCACTAAGCAATCCTCAGAACAAAAGCAGATAATCCAAAGCTTTGATTTGGTGTAAGTCACTTTGGCAGCGTGCTTATTTTGTTTTAGAACTATTGGATGAAATTTATGATATGAATTTAAGAGGCAAAAGCACTATTCTTTTAGGGATAGAAGCTTTTGCCTTTGCTATTAAGTGCTTGTTAACTCCAAGAAGTCTAATCTCAGAAGATTTATAGAACAAAACTACAGTAATTTCGCTATATACATCATTTTTAAGTTATATATCCATGGATTTCGTTATTTTGTTTTTCTGAATTTCAATGGAGTTTTTCCATAAGTCTTTTTAAACATTTTAGAAAAGTTTGCAGAATAATTATAACCAACTTTTTGAGATATTTCTTCAATACTTAAATCTGTGGTAGATAAGAGGTTTGCAGCAATATTCATTTTAATATGATTGGTGTATTCCCCAATGGACATATGATAATGCTTTGAAAATCCTGCTTTTAATTTTTGTTCGTTCAAAAATACCATCTTACTTAAAGTACTAATATTAGGAGGGTTATTATAATTTTTTTCTAAAATATCATGGACTTTTTGAATAGCATGGATATCAGACGAGGTTAGTTTTATTATTCTGTTAGCACCAATATTAATATTTCCATAGTTAATTTGATTAGTAAAAGCATTCTCAGGTTTAGTGGACTCATTTATTAATATAGCTATGCACTCTAAAATTTTACTTTCTAGATAAATACTATTTAAGGAATTTTCATAAGTTAAACTTTGTAACTGATTAATAATATCTATAATTCCTAAGGGTAGATAAGTATAGGTATAATTTTTAATAAAAGAATCAAAATCCATTATCTTTGGAAAGTTAGGTTTTATTATTTCTTTAAAATAATTTTCGTATATAGTGATTTCAGTTCCATGAAAATGTTGTCCTTTTTTCCAATGCTGTTCACCTTTTAGATTTTTTTCAATGACAAAGAAGGATGAAGGGGTAAAGGATGAAACAGGATTATTTTCAATTTTAAATTCTGTAATTCCTTTATAAACTAAACCAAAACGCATTAAATATTCAGGATTATCAAAGTATATGGAAAAATCCTCAGGTATTGTATAGTCTGCAATACCTAAATTATAATAACCATCTCTTGAATAAGTAATTAAGTGGCCAAGTTCAGGCTTATTTTTATTTGTATATTTATTTTTATTTGTATATAAAGTATAGTTTTTACTTTCAATTTTACTAAAGCATAATTTATTTAAAACCACAGATTTAAATTCTTCACTAGATTTTACTATCATAAAAATCCTCCTTCTTATAAATAATATTATATATAATTTGTAATTAATCAAGGGAAAATACTTTATTTAGATGTAAAAATAATTAAATTAGGTGCAAATATTGTTATGATAATGATAATCATATACAATTAGCTTTGTTAATATAAGAATTTAATTATTGAAAGGAAGATATAGATGAAAAGAAAATCAGTATTAAAAGCAATTCTAGCTACCTGTATGACATCAATGATTTTAGTTGGTTGTTCAAATACTTCAACTGTAGAAGAAAAAAGTAAAACCGTTACAGTAACAGACGTTAGAGGAGAAGTTGAAATTCCAGAGAATCCTGAAAGAATAGTTGACTTAAGTGGTAATAGTGATATTTTATCAATTTTAGGATATAAGGTAATCGGAACTGCTAATAGTGATGCTTACGATTATACAAAATTCCCTACATATTTAGAAGAGACATTAAAAGGTGCAACTATATTAGGTTATAGCATGCAAGATACTATGGATGTTGAAGCAATAATGAACTTAGATCCAGACTTAATTGTCATATCAACAGTGCAAGAAAAAATGTATGATCAATTAAGTGAAATCGCTCCAACTGTAATGATTAAATTAGAAGCTTTAGACTGGAAGGAAGATGTTAAGTCTTTAGCAAAGGTATTTAATAAAGAAGAGGCTGCAAATACTTGGTTAGAAAATTACGATAAAAAGTCAAAAGAAGTTGGAGATAAGATTAAAGAAACTTATGGTAAAGATACAACTTATTTATCTTTCTTAGCTAGTGGTGGTCAATTCTATGTATTTGATGGAGCAGGTTTTGGTAATGTTTTATATGAAGATTTAGGATTAGCTAAACCTGAAGGTATGCCAGAACAAAATGATATAAGTTTACCAGTGGTAACCTATGAAGGATTAGCGTCAATAAAATCAGATTATATATTTGTGATTGCAACAGATGAAGATTTAAAAGTACTTGAAGAGAATGGGGTATGGAATAATTTACCTCAAGTAAAAGAAGGTAAAGTTGTTAAACTAGATTCTTCACCTTACTTTGTACAAGGCTATAGTTCAATAGGTAGACAAGTGCTTTTAGACGAAATAATGGAGATGTTAAATGAAACAAAATAATAAAAATACAATAACTTTTATAGTTTGTAGTATTTTTATTCTAATAATCGGTGTATTCCTAGCTATTAGTCTAGGAGTCACCAATATTGGAATATCAGAAGTTTGGAATAGTATTTTTAATTATAGTGAAACTATAGAACCTATGCTAATCAGAGATATGCGTATTCCTAGGGCCCTTACAGTGTTACTCACAGGGGGGATTTTGGGAGTGACAGGAGCTATGATTCAAGGAGTTACAAGAAATCCAATAGCAGAGCCGTCCCTTCTTGGAGTAAGTCAAGGGGCAACTATGGTTATAGCTATATTTTATGCTGTTGGGATTACTATAAATACTACAAATGTTATGATAGCTTCATTAATTGGGGCAATCTTTAGTGGAATTATAGTGATGGGATTTACATCAAGAAAATCAAATAATAGATCTATAGCAAAAATACTTTTGGCAGGTACTGCTATGAGTACTTTCTTTATTTCTTTAACAACTATAATAGGACTTTTATCAAATAAATCTCAGTTTATTGCTTTTTGGGTTTCAGGAGGTTTCAGAAATGCAACCTGGGCAGATTTTAATTTAGTTGCAATAGTTGGAATCCTAGGTTTAATAATAGCTATTTTCCTATCAGAGAAAATAAATATTCTAAGCTTAGGGGATAATGTGGCAATTAGCCTTGGGCAAAATCCAGAAAAAATAAGACTAATAACTTTCCTTGTTATGATACCAATGTGTGCAGCGGCTGTGGCTGTTGGTAAAAATATAGCCTTTGTTGGACTTATAGTTCCACAAATAGTAAGAAAAATATTTGGAGAAGATTATAGAAAAAATATACCTTTTTCTTTCTTGTTAGGTGCAATACTATTAACTTATTCCGATATAGCTGCAAGAATGGTGTATAGTCCTTATGAAACCCCTATTGGAATTTTTACAGCCTTAATAGGTGTTCCATTCTTTATAGCTGTAGCAAGAAGGGAGCGAGGTTGATATGAAAAGAAAAAGATTTAAAATAATAATCTCAATGTTATTTATTTTATTACTTGCATCTTTAATTATGTATTTATGTTGGGGAACTTATAAAATATCACCTTTAGATAGTATAAAAACTTTATTAGGTCAAGGAACAAAACTTCAAAATGCAGCAATTTTAAATCTTAGACTCCCTAGAATGTTAGTTGGAATTTCTGTGGGTATTGCTTTATCTACAGCAGGAGCACTGTTGCAGACTATAACAAAAAATGATCTAGCAGATTCAGGGATAATTGGTATTAATGCTGGAGCAGCAGTGGCAGCAGTTATATTTGTTTCATTAAAAACTTTAAATTACTATAGTACACTTGGCCCTCTATCTGTTTATGTATTACCATTTATGGCCATTATAGGTGCAGGAATTTCAGCCACTATAATTTACTTATTATCAAGTAGAAATGGAGTTAAACCAAAGAGATTACTACTTATAGGACTTGGCCTAAATGCGGGATTAAATGCTTTTATTACCTTCTTTACTTTTAGAGGTGGAGTTGGTGATTACAATAGAGTATTAATTTGGACATCTGGAAGCCTTTGGGGAGCAGGATGGAACTATGCAAAAGTAATTATTCCCTTAGTTACTTTAATGTTTATGGTTGTATTATTGGATTATAAAAAGTTAGATGCTCTTAATTTATCTGATGAACATGCAATTTCTCTTGGCTTAAACTTAAATAGGGAAAGAAAAAAGTTTTTATCCTATGCGGTTATTCTTGCTGGTGGAGCTACAGCTTTTGCAGGAAATGTAGGATTTATTGGATTAATATCTCCTCATATAGCAAGAAAGTTAGTTGGGCCCTATCATAAAAATTTCTTATGGGTATCTGGAATTATAAGTATAGTAATAGTTTTATTTGCTGATGCAGTTTCAAGAAACTTATTTTCTCCAATTGAAATACCTGTAGGAATCACAATTTCAATATTCGGAGTGCCATATTTTATTTATTTAATGATGAAGGAGAAATAGATGGAAGCTATTAGTGTAAAAAATTTATCAGTAGCCTATGAAGATAATCTCATAATAGATGATATGAATCTTTCCATTCCTAAGGGTAAGATAAGTATTATTATAGGGGCAAACGGATGCGGAAAATCAACTCTGCTAAAAACAATAGCAAGGGTAATAAAGCCTAAAAATGGAGATATCTTTATAAATGGAAAAGATATAAAAATACAAAAAGAGAAGTATATAGCAACACAAGTGGCCTTTCTACCTCAAGGCCCTGTGTGTCCAAGTGGAATTACTGTAAAAGAATTAGTTGCTTTTGGAAGATTTCCACATCAAAAACTCATAGGTGGACTTAAGGCTCATGATAAAGAAATTATTGATTGGGCAATAGAGGAGACAGGACTTACGGATTTTGCAGATAGAGAAATAGAAAATTTATCTGGAGGACAAAGACAAAGGGCTTGGATTGCAATGACCTTAGCACAAGAAACAGATATAATTATGCTAGATGAGCCAACCACTTATTTGGATATGTCTTATCAGCTTGAAGTATTACAAGTGTTAGAGAAATTAAATAAAGAAAAAAACATTACTATTATCATGGTGTTACATGAGTTAAATAATGCTTGTAGGTTTGCAAGTAATATTATCGGACTTAAAAAAGGCAAGGTTATTTGCCAAGGTACCCCTATGGAAGCTATAACTAAAGAAAACTTAAAAGAGATTTATGGAATTCATGGTAAGTTGCAATTAAGTGAAAATAAAAATTACCCTATATGCATAGATTATGAACTTATAGGGGGATAAAATGAAAAACAAAAACTTTACTATAGTGGTTACTGGACAGATAATATCTTTATTTGGAAATGCAATTCAAAGATTTTGTATGTCCTTATACATTTTAGATTTAACAGGAAGTGCCGCTATTTTTTCAAGGATATTGGCAATTTCAACTATTCCATACATATTATTTGCACCTATTGCAGGACTATTAGCTGATACAGTAAATAGAAAAAAGATAATGGTTTACCTTGATTTTTTCAGTGCTGGGTTAATGGCTATATATTCAATAATATTGATAAGTGGAAGAGATAATATCATAATAGTAGGAAGCATTATGTTCATGCTATCTACTATTTATACCTTATATAGTCCTTCTGTTACAGCTTGTATTCCACAAATAGTTGAAAAGGATAAACTAGCTACAGCTAATGGAATAATTCAACAAGTTGGTGCTATAGTAAATTTAGTTGGGCCTATAGTCGCAGGTTTATTATATAGTTTTATTGAGATAAAAACAATCGTAATAATAAATGCTATCAGCTTTTTTATTTCAGCTATTATAGAGCTATTTTTAGAAATTCCAGATTTGCAGTTAAAGGAAAAAATAAAAAAACCTATTTTACAATCTTTTAAGGAAATGAAAAAGAGTTTTATTTATCTAAAAGAAAAAAAGAAAATTGTCTTAGGAATTATAGTTTCTTATGGTTTAACTAATATTTTTGTAGTACCAATTCTAAGTGTTGTATCTCCTTATTTTATTAAAATAAAATTGAATATGCCTTCAGTTATATATGGTTTTGTAGAAGCAATATTTGTTATAGGAATGATGCTAGGAGGATTATTAATAACATTTAGACCTAAAATGTTTAAGATGAAACACATACACAAAACTATGTATCCTATGGTAGTAGCTATTGTAATTATAGGGATTTCCACTCATTTAACTAGAACAAATAAATTTATTGTTTTAGGATTTTATTCTATAGGAGGTCTTGGAATAATGTTATCACTAGCTTTATCTAACATTATATCTTTAACCTATATTCAACAAGAAATAAAAGAAGATATGCTAGGAAAGGTAAGTGCTTTTTCTACTGCTATTGCAACAGCAAGTGTTGCACCTGGTCAGTTAATATATGGACAACTTATAGATATTAATTTAAGCATTTACAATATCCTATTATTAACTTTAATTCTAAGTATAGGAGTAGTTTGGTTTATAAAATTGAATGTTAGGGAAATTTAAGATAAGGAATCTTCCTAGGGTGTTTATATATAAGGTTAACAAAACATAATCATATAAAAAATACACTAGTAATTTTATGTGATTTAGGCTTAAATAAATATATAGAGAAATATATATTAGGAGAGCGGTATGGTAAAAAGTAAAGAATTATTGTTAATGAGATATATATCATTTTGTATATTAACCTTTCAGTTGTTTGTAGAAGTTGAAAATAAGAGCATAGTAAGTCTAGTTTTTCTTCTATTATTTATTATAAATAATCATTTGAGAATGTTTTATTTAGAGAAAGAGAGAAGTGCTATCCTTTCAATAATAATAGAGCTAGTATTTATACCATTGGCACAACTGAACTTTGGAGGAACTATTATTTTTTACTTAATAGGGGTATCCATAGATTTATTCCCGTTGAAAAGTAAGATAGTTAAGTATGGATTAGGGCTTATAATTTTATTTATTGGAATTTATCCGAAGTTTAGTGGGCCTATTGAAGATGGCATTATTAATTTTGTTTTACTTGGAATCTTCTTTATTCTTTTAAGTTATATATCTAGACTTTTTAGTACAAAGGTTGAAGCACAGCAGCTTTATGATAAGCTTAGAGTTTCAGATGAAAAACTTATAGAAGCTAATAAGGAGCTTGAAGGGTATGTAGAATCTATTGAGGAATTAACTTTATTAAAGGAAAGAAATAGAATATCAAGGGAAATTCATGATAGTGTTGGACATACTTTATCTACTGCTATGATTCAGTTATCGGCTATGGAAGCCATTGCAGAGAAGGAAAATAGTTCTATGAAGGATATGATAGGAAATTTAAGAGCTTTTATTAGTGAAAGTTTTCAAGATGTGAAGAGAGCTGTAAGGGAGTTAAAGCCCGATGAATATGATAACTATCAAGGAATTTTAAGACTTCAAGATGTATGTAAAAACTTTGAGAGAATGTCTGGAGTAGAAGTTAAGGTCATTATATCAAAGGGTGATTGGAATTTATCAACTAAGCAGATTAATCATTTATATAGAATGATTCAAGAGATTTTATCAAATTCTTTAAAGCATGGTAAAGCAACTATAGTTAAGGTTATTATGAATTTTACAGAAGATGAATTTGTAATATCCTTTAGTGACAATGGCGTGGGAACAGATAAAATTGTGGAAAGTGGACTCGGACTTAAAAGTATAAGGGAAAGAGTAGCGGAGATAGAGGGTATAGTTCATATGAAGTCTAGCAAAGACAATGGTTTTTTTGTTAAGGTTATAGTTCCAAGGGAAGTGGAGGTGTAGGAATGGAAAAGATTAAACTTTTAATTGTAGATGATGAGAAATTAATAAGAGAAGGCTTGAAAGTAATGCTTTCAGTTTATGAGGATATTGAAGTTGTTGGGATAGCTGAAAATGGTTATAAGGCTTTGGAAGTTTGCAAAACCACTGATGTTGATGTTGTTCTTATGGATATAAGAATGAAAACTTGTGATGGGGTTATGGGGACAAGACTTATTAAGGAACAGTTTACAAAGATAAAGGTTATAATTCTTACTACCTTTAAGGATAAGGAGTATATAAGAGAAGCCATGAGGTATGGGGCTTTTGGTTATATGCTTAAGGATAGCTCCCATGATGTAATTTATGAAGGTATAAAAATGGCTTATAAAGGTAATATGGTAGTTCATCCTGATGTGGCCATAGAAATGATGGGAAGTAATGGAGTAATTAAAAGTGATATAGATAAGTATGGACTTTTGGAGAAAGAGCTTAAGATAATAGAAGCAATAGCTAAAGGATTAACTAATAAAGAGATTTCAGAAGAGTTGTTTTTATCAGAAGGAACAATAAAAAATAATATAACCAATATACTATCAAAGTTGAAGCTTAGAGATAGGACGCAGATTGCAATTTTTGCTTTTAAAAATGGAATAGTGACTTAAGTCATTTATGTAGTGACCTTAAGTTATGGCCATCCCCCTGGAAATATCTTATTATAATAGTAAGATAAGTCTAGGGGGTAATTTTATGAGTATTATAGAAGTAAAAAACATCAGTAAAAGATTTAATGATAAGTTAGTTTTAGATAATATTAGCTATGAAGTAAAAGAAGGGGAGATATTTGGCTTTATTGGACCTAATGGAGCGGGTAAGTCAACTTTAATAAATATTATGACAAGCTTATTAACACCAGATAGTGGGACTATTGAAATATGTGGATATGATATTTTAAGGGAGCCGATTAAGGCAAAGGAATGTATGGGATATGTTCCACAGGAGTTAGCTCTAATGGAGGACCTTAATGCCTATGATAATTTAGAGTTCTTTGGAGCTTTATATGGATTAAAGGGGAAACTTTTGAAGGAAAGAATAGCAGAGGCTCTTAAAGTAACTGGATTAGAGGAAACTAAAAAGCAAAAGGTTAAGAAGTTTTCAGGTGGAATGAAAAGAAGACTAAATATTGCAGTATCAATTCTCCACCATCCAAAAGTTTTAATATTGGATGAGCCTACCGTTGGCGTAGATCCGCAATCAAGAAATCATATATTTTCTTTCATAAAAAATATATGTAAGGATTGGGGTACTACAGTAATTTATACTTCACATTATATGGAGGAAATCGAGGAGCTTTGCAAGAGAGTATTTATAATTGATTTAGGCAAGGAAGTATCCTATGGAGATAGAGAAGAGATTAAGGCTTCAGTTTTCTCTAACAATAAGGTGATTATTGAAACTCAAGAGATAAGTGGAGAAACAATAATGAAGTTAAAGGATTTAGAGGGAATCGATAAGGTATCAGATAAGGATAATGTACTTAATTTAACTATTGATTCAAAGTTTAAGCTGGCTAGTGTGCTTTCATTATTAGAAAAAGAAACTGTTAATATAAAGAAGATTAGTTATGAAGAGGCAAAGCTTGAAGATGTATTTTTATCATTAACAGGAAAAACTTTAAGAGATTAGGGGGAAGAGCTATGAAGGCATTATATTATATAAAAACTACCCTTAAAGGTATGTTTGCAAATGGCGTAGTTACCATAGCAACTTTTATCTTATTTCCTATTTTACTTGCATGTTTTATGGCATTTTTTCATAATTTGGATGATGAAAATCCATTAAAGCTTAAGGCATTAAATGTTCAAATTGTTGATGAAGACAACACTGAAAATTCAAAAAGGCTTGTAGAACTTTTAGGCAGTGATGATTTGAAAGAGGTTGTAAATATAGTAGATAAAAAGCCAGATGTGGAACTAACAATAAAAGAAGGATATGAGAAAAATGTTTTATCTTTAAATAAGGGAGATATAATTATTAATAAAAAAGTAGAAGGCATGGGAATGTCCACTGACACCTTAAAGGTAATATTAGATAGATATCATCAAAGTTTATATGTATCTATAGCTGGTGGAGATATGGGGAATTTAAATAGAATTATGGAATCATCTATAGTTGAAGATATTACAATAGATACTATAAAAACCAATAATCCCTATGAAAAGATATCAGCATCCATGATTGGCTTTGTAATTACCATTCTTATATATACAATGATTCATGGTGGTTATGCAGATATTAGTGTAAATTTAGATAAAAGAATTAATGCAACTCCTATTACAAAATTACAATATCTTTTTTACGAGACTATGGCTTTGATAGTATATGTGTTTATAATAATCAGTGGATATGTAATTTTCTTTAGAGTAGCTGGATTAAGTTTTAAAGGAAATATTTTAGATTTAATATTATTAATATTAATGGGAACTATGCTAGTAGTATCTATGTCTAAAAGTATATCTACTATATTTGGGGCTAAGTATGGAAAAATAATTGGGACTATAATATTTACCTTACCCCTAATAAGTGGAGAGATATTTTCAGGTGAAGGTAATAAAATTGCGTTGCTAACACCAACACATTATTTAAATAATGCATTTAATTTATATAATTTAAATGGAAATTTAGAAGGCTGTGGGAAATGGATATTAATTATATTTGCAATGTCAATTATTATATACTCTGCAGCAATAATTAAAGCAGTAATTCAGGGGAGGAAAAAGGTATGCGCTTAATAAGATTAGTATTAATTAATATGAAAAGACAATTAAAAAGTCCATTTATGTTACTAATGACCTTGATATTTCCTGTTGTTATGATTTTAGTTATAAATGGTGGAGGTTTAAGTCACGGATCAGGAAGCATAGGAATTATAGATAAAAGTAATTCAAATCACTCTACTGAGGTTATTGAGAAATTGAGTGAAGAATATTCAATAAATACACTAGATGGAAAGGTAGAAGACAATTTCGATTTGCTTAGAGAAAATAAATTAGGTGCAATTTATGTTATAGAAGATAACTTTCAAGATTTATTAGATAATGGAGAGCTTCCTAAAATTCAGTGTTATAGTACAGAAGCAGCTAGTGGCTCAATAATGGCAGAAGATATTATAACAAACTATGTATCTGGAGTTGTTGAGGAAGAAGTAAGTGCGGGATTAAGCACAAATTCTACTACTGCAGTTATTATAGATGAAGAAGTAGACAGTAAAGAGGATTATAAGATGACTATATTATTGATATGTTATTTTATGATGATAGGTGGTTCCGTTATTGCGGGAGAAATAATTAAACTTAGAGAGCAAAAGGTATTAAAAAGAACCATAGCAACTAGTAATTCAGATATAACTATTTTAGGTAGTTTATTTATTTCATCCTTTATAATTCAAGGAGTTTTAAGTTGCTCAGCTTTTATAATCTTAACACTTGTATTAAAGCTTCCTAACAACAATATTCCTCAAGGAATACTAATCATATTTCTAAGTAGTTTAGTTACAACATCTATTATTGTAGCAGTAACAAGATGGATTAGAAATGTAACCTTAGCAAGTCTATCTACAGTTGTTTTTGGAATAGCTGCCTTTGGTATGGGGATTTTTGGATCAGAGTTAGATAGCTTTGATAATGTTCCTGAAATAATAAGTAGAATCAGTGTAATATCACCATTTACATGGCTACTCAGAATAATAAATACAGGAAAAATTATTATTCCTATCTTAATCATATTTTTAATGTCTATTATGTTATTTACAGCAGGTAGCTTTAGGCTCAGGGAGTTTGTTAAAGAATAATGTGGATTTAATATTAGTAGCTTTCAATTTAGGTTGGGGCTACTATTTTTTTATGTGAATTTATTTCAGAGAAATATTAATTAAGTACGTATATATTTATTTAGAATAATCTAGATTTTTAATGGGCAAACTTAAATGGAATAAAAGTTACAAATTTTAAAAGAGGGTGTAAAAACTTTACACTAACCCAAATAGTAAAGGAGAATGATTATGAAAAGAAAAATTAAAATTATTGTAGCGTTAGCAATGATGGTATTTATTATCCAAATGCCTTTAGTGGCAAGTGCACAGAGCATTTTACATATTCAAAGTGATACCATGAAAGAAATGGCAGAACCAAAGGACATAGTGGATATAGCTACAAGTGATGGCAGATTTAAAACTTTAACAGCAGCTTTAGAGGCAGCCGGATTAGTGGATACCCTAAAGAGTGAAGGTCCATTTACAGTGTTTGCACCTACAGATGACGCATTTTCAAAACTTCCAGCAGGAAAAATTGATGAGCTATTAAGACCAGAAAATAAAAATGTGCTTACAGATATTTTAACTTATCATGTTTTCAAAGGTAAAGCTACTGCTGCAGATGTTGCCAAATTAAATGGTAAGGAAATAACCATGGCAAATGGAAAAAATGCTAAAATAGAGGTTAAGGGTGATTCAGTATTTATTGATGGAGCGAAAGTTATAATTACTGATATTATGGCTAAAAATGGAGTTATACACGTAATTGATACTGTAATGATGCCTTAGTAGATGGATTATACAAACAGTTTAAATTAAGGTAAAAGATGCTAATCATCTTAGGATGAAGCATCTTTTTGCTTTTTATTTCATATTAAGATTGATAGCTTTAATTTGATATTTCAATAGTAAACAAAGACATAAGTATTTAATAAATAACATATTAGAATAAATAATTATTAAAAGTATAAACTAAAAAGAGGGTAGTTATTATAGAAGTTTATATCTATAATTTATATAAAACGAAGAAGAAAAGGAGACATGATGGAAGAAGGAAAAGCATTAATAGAAACAGGATTCAACTTGGAAAATAGTTATGCTGGACTACCGAAAAAATTTTTTGAAATGCAAAGACCTAGTCATGTACCATCACCTAAACTAGTTATGCTAAATTATGCGCTAATAAAGTTTTTAGGATTGAATGCTGAAGGATTACAAAGCATTGATGGGGTAGATATACTTGCAGGAAATAAGATTCCAGAAGGAGCTATGCCTATTGCTCAGGCATATGCAGGACATCAATTCGGCCATTTCACCATGTTAGGTGATGGGAGAGCTGTTCTCATAGGTGAGCATATTACTCCCCTAGGTGAGAGAGTTGATATTCAGCTTAAGGGTTCAGGTAGAACTCCATATTCACGAGGAGGTGATGGAAAAGCATCACTAGGTCCAATGCTGAGGGAATATATCATAAGTGAAGCAATGAATGCACTAGGTATTCCTACTACTCGTAGTTTAGCTGTGGTTACAACTGGTGAGTCAATAATGAGAGAAACACAGTTACCTGGTGCAATTCTCACTCGTGTATCAGCTAGTCATATTCGTGTTGGTACATTTCAATACGCATCAAAATGGGGTACCGTTGAAGAACTTAGAGCTTTAGCTGATTATACTTTGCAAAGACATTTTCAAGAGGTAAAGGATAAAGAAAATCCATATCTTTTATTACTTCAGCAAGTAATTAGGAAGCAGGCTGAGCTTATTGCAAAATGGCAGTTAGTTGGGTTTATCCATGGTGTAATGAATACTGATAATGTAACAATTAGTGGAGAAACAATTGATTATGGGCCATGTGCTTTTATGGATGCCTATGATCCTTCTACTGTATTTAGTTCTATTGATATTCAGGGTAGATATGCTTATGGTAATCAACCTAATATTGGTGCATGGGATCTTGCCAGATTTGCGGAGACTCTGTTACCATTGTTACACACTGATGAGAATGAGGCATTAAGGCTAGCACAAAAAGAAGTTTCACATTTTGCTGATTTGTATAAGAATAATTGGATTAGAGGAATGAGAGCAAAACTTGGAATTTTTAATGAAGAAGTTGCTGATGAAGCTTTAATTGAGGAACTTTTAAGTATTATGAAAAAGTATGGTGCAGATTATACCAACACCTTCCGTGTATTAACTAGTGGAAAGATAGAGGATAATGTACTCTTTGGCAAAGAGGAATTTGATAAATGGTATAAGCGATGGCAGGAGAGATTAACGAGACAAGAAGAATCGGAAATTTCCTCAAGGGAACTTATGCAAAGAAGTAATCCAGCAGTAATTCCACGTAACCATAGGGTAGAAGAAGCACTAGAAGCTGCAGTAAATCAAGGAGATTATAGGGTCATGGAAAGGCTATTAGATGCTCTCTCAAAACCATATGATCACTCTAGAGAACTAGATTATTACACTACATTGCCAGAAACATCAACATGTCCATACAGAACTTATTGTGGAACTTAATATAAACTTAATTTATTATAGTATTTGATTTTATTTTATGAAAGAATTAAATAGATTGATTACACTTAAGCACATGATTAACAAGAATAAATATTAATCATGTGCTTATTAATTTTATGTTTCAAAGTAATTATTATACTAGAATGATATAATATATTATACAATATATTATAAAATTAAAAAAAATTGTAAATAGGAAATTAATTATACGTGGAGGGATATTATGAAATACTTAAAGATTTGCTCAGATATACTTTTATGGGGAGGTAGAATATTTATCATTGTACTATTAGGTTTAATCTTATTGCTAAATTTTATAGCTGTGCCAATTAATTCATGGTTTAGTATATTCAGGACTGAAATTGTAGGAGTTTCAAATATATTAATAATAATAGCACCATTTTTATTAATCATTGGTCAAGCTATAAAGAAAATATATATTGAATTAACTAAAATAAACAACAAATTGAATTAGCTTTCTCAACTAGAGTATAGAAAAATAGATGAACTTAATTATATAATAAAAGTAGAATAGTATTTACAAAAAGCATAGTAAAAGAGGGGGAACATATGAAGACAATAGAAGTAGTAGCAGCAGTAATAAAACATAATGATAGAATATTTATTACACGTAGAGGATACGGTGACTTTGTTGATATGTGGGAATTTCCTGGAGGTAAAATAGAAATTGGTGAATCAAAGGAAGAAGCACTTATTCGTGAGATAAAGGAAGAATTAGAATTAGATATAAAAATATCAGATTTTTTAACCACAGTAGAATATGATTATCCTAGTTTCCATCTTATTATGCATTGTTTTATTTGCCAAATTTCTGGTGGGAAATTAAATCTAAATGCCCATAATGATGCTAAGTGGATTACATTTGATGAATTAGATGGTGAAAAGTGGATTCCAGCGGATATTTTAGTTATTGATGCTCTAAATAATATGTAAGAAAAGGGACTTAGCAAATTAAATTACTTTGCTAAGTCCTTTTACATTATGAAGTAATGTATTCATAAATATCTTCTCTTACAGGTGTAATTAATTGATATTTAATTTCCACAGCTGTTTTATTAGTATTTTTCATAATGAATTGGACAGGTGTTCCTACAGCTTTAATTTTTCCAAGGAAGTAAAATTCTTTTGAAATTTTATCATCTTTATTTTTCCTCAGAAATAAGCTCATTTCAACACCAGTTTCTTCAGCTTTATAAGCTTGTACAATATCATCAGAAGTTATTGTTCTGCCTGACTTTGATATAGCAATTAACTGGGATGGAGATAGAAATCTATCTTCATAGTTAATAGTATCAGTAATATCTTCAGATTTCTCATAGTTGATAAATACGGGATATGTTTTAGTGGTTTTATCGAATTTATATCCACCAATATTAAGTGCAACTTCACCTTTCTCCCACTGAAGTAATCTACAAACATCCTCATAGGTATATTTTTGATATAACTGAAAACTAGTATTCATATAACTTTTACTGTAGAATTTCGTATATCTTTCCATTCCAAAATGGATTAACTCCTCAACCATATATTTAAAATCCCTATTTTCAAGATGATTCTTAAAGGATTTAGAAATTTTATAATTAGAATCTGATACTTCTAAAAAAACACATTTTTCATAAGTTTTTTTACCAGTGCCAGTGGGAAATTCATTTGTAAGAACATTAACCACATTAGTTTCAGTGGTAGCTTTAAAATCTATATTATAATCATCTTTTAGCTCTTTTTTCAGTCTATGGATTAGATTGGTTTCATGGTTAATAGCAAGCTTAAGCATAAGCAGTTCATGAATTCTTTTACCGGAAGCTAGCTTTTTAGAGATGAATTCAATAAATAATTCTTCAGACTTATTAAGTTCTATAGCATAGTCCTTCTCATATTTTTTTAAGAATTTATAGTATGAACCCAGGCTTTTATTATCAAATATTCTTAATGGGTCAATAGATTCATAAGTATCAAAATCTGTTAAACTTGGTATTCTACCAATCTTTTGCTTAAGATTATTATAACTTTCTTTAATTAGCTTAATATCATTAAAATTAGCTTTATCAATGGACTCAAATATTTTATTTTTAGATATTTCATCAAAATTAATAGTGGAACAACCAGGTATTATTCTTGTTCCTTCCATAACATATTTTCTAATGGAATCTTTATTAAAGGTTCTATCTCCAGATAAAGCAATGGGAATTAAAAAATTGCTGTTATAGTTTCCTATAAAGTCTATAATAACAACATATTCTTTAAAATTATGTTTTCTAAGACCTCTACCTAATTGTTGAACGAAAATTATAGCTGACTTAGTTGGCCTTAACATAACAACTTGATTAACAGCAGGTATATCTACACCTTCATTAAATATATCAACTGTGAAAATATAATCTAGAGAGTTATTTAATTCTTCTTGCTCTAAACGTTGAATTGCTGATTCTCTTTCATCCTGAGTATTTTCTCCAGTTAAGGCTACTGTTTTATAGCCGCGAGTATTAAATATATTTGATAGTTGAATGGCTTCTTTTTTATCACTACAGAATATTAACCCCTTTACTCTTTCACCACAATATCCATAAAAATCAATTTTATCGATGATATGATTAACTCTTTCTTCAGCTACTAAAGCTCTAAAGTCTGATTTTTCCTCTAACTCCATGCCATTAACACTAATATCAGATACACCAAAATAATGGAATGGACAAAGTAAATCTTCTTCTAAGGCTTGTTGAAGACGTATTTCATAGGCAATGTTGTAGTTAAACATTTTAAAAATATCAAAGTCATCACTTCTTTCTGGAGTAGCTGTCATGCCAAGTAAGAATTTAGGATTAAAATATTCAACTATCTTTTGATAACTATTAGCTCCTGCCTTATGAACTTCATCGATGATAATATAATCAAATTCATCTTTGCTAAAACTTTGAAGCACCTCATCCTTTGATAGCGTTTGGACTGTACAAAAGATAAAGTCTTTATTAATTTCCTTTCGGCTTCCAGAGAGAATTCCCATGCTTCGAGTATCACCAAATACATTTTGAAAGCTATTTAGACCTTGATTAGCTATTTGTTCTCTATGTACTATAAATAGAGCTTTTTTAGGATTATAATTTCTTAACTCAAAAGCAGATAGATAGGTTTTTCCAGTACCAGTAGCAGAAATTAAGAGAGCCTTATCTGCACCGTTTTCCCTGAGTTTATTTAATCCTTGAATAGCAGCTACCTGCATTTTATTCGGCTTAAGCTTATATTGTGCTAGCCTTGGAACGTTACTTTTTCTTGCGTATTCAATTTGCTTTTTATAAATATCTTCATAGGTTTCTATCCAATTTAAAGTTAAGTCATCAGCATCCTTCCAAAGCTCCTGAAATTCATCAATTACATTTTCAGTTAAGGAACCTGCCTCTAAAGAAGAAATTTTTAAATTCCATTCCTTATTTTTTGTTAATGCTGATTGAGTTAAATTCGAACTTCCTACAATTAATTTATAATGATCTTCATATTTAAATATATATCCTTTAGTATGAAAGTTTTCTTTGCTATATAACTTAATTTCAATATTTGAAAATTCAAGTAGCTTCCTTAATGCTTTAGGCTCACTGAAATTCAGATAATCTGTAGTTAAAATTTTACCCTTAACACCTTTTTTATTTAAGTATTTCAAGGTTTCTAGTAAGGGGGTTATGCCACTACTTGTAATAAAAGCAACGGATATAAAAAACTCTTTACATTTTGTTAATTCAGAGATTATTTCATTTAAAACTTTGCTACCTTTTAAATAGTCATTTACTATTAACTTTGGTGTTAAAGCTAAATTTGAATGGATTAAGCTATTTACTAAACCAGTTTCACTAGCTTTAATAATCTCATCTTTAATTATATTTTTATCATTTGTATCCATATCAATAGTCTTAAAGTTAATACTTACTGGTGTATTAAATATATCTGTTTTAGTTATAGTACTCATATTTACCTCACATTTAAATTATCATAGTTAAAGTGTAAATAATTTCATCAATTCTTATATTATAACATAATTATATGATATGGATTTTACTATATAATGATATAATGTATTTAAATAGAATTTATCATACTAAAGGTAAGGTGAACTGTGAATATTAAAGAATACTTGATATTGAAATAAAGTAAATTAAATAAATAATTTATAGGGAGATGGCATTGAAATGGGTACAGAGTTTAGTTTAGTTAACTATTTAAATGAAGGGGTAGAAAGCATTGTAAAGGGTGCAATGAAGGCTTCTTTTCAAAATCCCAAAGAGGCAAAGTTCATTATGAAATATATTTTAGAAAGCAAAAAAGCTGCTAAAAGAAGAAAAACCTTTGAAGAGAAAGGACAACATATTCCACCTTTCCTAATCTCAAGCATCACTAGTAGCTGTAATCTCTTTTGTAAAGGGTGTTATGCAAGAGCCAATAATACCTGTGGTGAAAAGTCAAATAAAGATCAAATGACAAGTGATAAATGGGAAGATATATTTAAACAGGGGAAAGAACTTGGAATTTCTTTTATATTACTAGCTGGTGGAGAACCTTTAATGAGAAAGGATGTCATAGAAAAAGCGTCTCAAATTAAAGAAATTATTTTTCCTATATTCACAAATGGGACTATCATTGATGAAGAATATATTAAGCTATTCGATGCTAATAGAAATCTTGTGCCTGTTATTAGTATTGAAGGTGATGAGAACAAAACTGATGCTAGACGTGGTAAAGGAACCCATGAACTTCTCATAAATAAAATAGATTCACTTAAATCTAAAGGAATATTATATGGAGCTTCTATAACTGTTACCACAGAAAATATCTATAATGTGGCTAGTAAAGAGTTTATAGCAGAATTATATAATAGAGGTTGCAAATTAGTAATTTTTGTAGAATATGTACCAGTAGTTGCTTCAACTAAAGATTTAGCACCAACTGATAAAGAAAGGAACTATCTTGAAAGTGAACAAGCTCGTCTTAGAGAAATTTATGAAGATATGATTTTTATTTCTTTTCCAGGAGATGAAAAACATTCAGGAGGATGTCTTGCTGCTGGAAGAGGTTTCTTTCATATTAACACAAGTGGAGGAGTAGAGCCATGTCCATTTTCACCTTTTTCAGATACAAATTTAAAAAATTCTAGCTTGTTAGATGCATTACAATCACCTTTATTTAGAAAATTAAGTGCAGCAGAAATGCTTCTTGGTGAACATAAGGGTGGATGTGTATTGTTTGAAAAAGAAGAAGAAGTAAAAAAGCTTTTGATATAAAACAAAAAAATATAAATTGTACTTAAGAGGTGTAATATATGGAGAATGTAGAACTAACAAATATGGTTATGATAATGGATAAATTAAATAATAAAGTTCTTGTTCAGAACCGCATTAAAGGAAATTGGACTGGAATAGCTTTTCCAGGGGGGCATGTAGAAAAGGGTGAGTCTATTGTAGATTCAGCCATCAGAGAAGTTAATGAGGAAACTGGCCTAGTAGTAAATAATTTAGAAATTTGCGGTGTTAAAGATTGGTATAGGGCAGAAGATAATAAAAGGTATATGGTTTTTCTTTTTAAAACTGATTCATATCAGGGAGATTTAATAGAGTATGGTGAAGAAGGTCATGTATTTTGGCATGATATAGATAAACTTAATTTATTAAATCTTGCCCATGGATTTGATAGGATGGTTAAAATAATATTAGAGGATAAACTTAATGAGTATTTTATTACAGAGAATCAACAAAAATCTCATTGGGAGCATATGCTAAAATAAAGATAAGTCAATTATAAGATTTAAGATTTTATGTTTCGCTTATTTTGAATGTTTCTGGATTATTGTGTGTAAAATATAAGCAATATAAGTATCTAAGTTCTTAGTAGGATTTCTGGGAATATGGGAATAAATTATTAATAGAACCTTATCTTAGAAATTTAACAAAGCTTTTTTGGTAAATTATACAAATGAAAAATGTTATGAATTTTATGGAGGTAAACTTGTGAAAAAAATAATTATTTTAGCAGAGAGCGGAGCAGATATTCCATTAGATTTAGCCACATTACATAATATTCAGGTTATCCCCATGCACGTGATAATGGGAGACTCATCTTATTTAGATGGTTCAATACCTGTAACAGAAGTCTATGATTATTATAAAAAAAATAAAAAAATACCATCAACTTCAGCAACAAATCCAGAAGAATTTCATCTTTTATTTAAAAAAATAAAAGATGAAAATCCGGGTTGTATTATTCTTCATATTGGATATACATCTAAAGCCTCTTGTGCTTACCAAAATGCACTTATTGCTTCAGAAGGAATGGAAGATATTTATCATGTTGATTCTTTAAATGTCACTGGTGGTCAAGGAGCAATTGTTTTAAGAGCAGCTGAAATCATAGAAAAACATCCCAATATAATGATAACTAATTTAATTGAAGAAATTCAGGATTACGTGGCAAGAGCCAGAGTATCTTTTATCCCTGGTGATCTTGCATATCTGAGAGCAGGAGGGCGTGTATCCAATGCTGCATACTTGGGAGGAACTTTACTACTAATAAAACCACTCATTGAAATTGTAGATGGAAAGTTAATTTCAACACAAAAGTTTCGTGGGAAAATGGTTAGTGTTGCTGATAAGTATATGAAAGAATATATTAAGAGATATAATTTTGATAAAGAACAATTATATCTTATTTATTCTTTGGGTCTTGATGAATCTATAAAACATAACATGGAGGGAATTGCTAAAGAAGAGGGATTTAGAAAGATTATATGGATTCAAGCAGGATGTGTAATTACATCTCATAGTGGTCCAGGAGCTATTGGAATAGCAGGATTTGAAAAGGTTAGTTCTAAATAAAAATAAGGCTCTATA
>NZ_DLCT01000005.1:154675-235783 GCF_002480755.1 Clostridium sp. UBA7791
TATAGAGCCTTATTTTTATTAGAGAAAGGTATCCACTACAATTATATTTGCTTGTTCATTATTATCCATAGGAATAATAGTACATTAGAAGTATTATGTTACTTAAGTTCTTTTTTATATAAGATTTAAGATTTTATTTTTAGTTATTATTTTGAGAATCTTTCTGGATTATTACCAATTTCATTACATAAAGATGTGATTACGTTGCATGTATTAGATAAGTTTTCTTTATTGATCTTATCAGCGGTATCTTTATCCGTATGGTAGTCAACAAATGGGCCATATTCAAAATATGCCACTGGTATACCAGCTGCTTCAAAAGCTACATGATCACTTCTGTTACTTTCATCTCTTCTATTATCGTATTGGAAGTTATTCATACAACTTACTGCTAAATCTGCAGTTAAAGAATCCTTAGAGCTATCCATTGTGTAAACACATAAATTATCACCGATACCAACCATATCGGCATTTACCATTGCAATAGTATTTTGTAAATCATCACTATTTAAAGATTGAACATAATAATTTGAACCCACTAAACCTATTTCTTCAGCACCAAATGCAATAAATTTAATATTGCAATCAAGGTTTTTCTTGGATAAAATCCTTGCTGATTCCATTACAGTAGAAATACCTGAAGCATTGTCATTTGCAGCTGGGGTATCTACTCCATCATAGTGAGCTCCAACTATTAAGGTTTTAGCATCTTTCTTTTTAGATTTTAATGTTGCAATAATATTTTTTGATTTACTATCTATACACTGACTATCAACCTTTAGTGTGGCTTTAAGGCCTTTTTTTGAGGTTATTATGGTTGAATTAAGATATTCTGCATCAGCTTTAGATATTGTAACAGCTGGTATTTTTGTAGGTTCAACTAGGGTAGCGGATAGAGGTTCTTCACTATTAGGATCAAAAAATATAACACCTACAGCACCCATTGCAGTAGCTCTTTCAGTTTTATTTTTAAATGTATCACCACCACGTTGAATAATAACAAGTTTATCTTTTACTTTAGCTTTTTCCAAATCAGTTTGTGTTCCCATATATCCATTAACGACTTCTGAAGTTAATCCTTCCTTTGGAGTCTCTTTACTAAAGGTTAAAGCCTTAGATTCAACAACTTTACTTTCAGGCATATCTATTTTTACTTCTACATCATTACATTTAAACGCTGTTACAGGAAACTCTTGTTCATCAACACTAAGTCCCATGTCTTTAAACTCTTTACAAATATATGATGCTGCATCCTTTTCTCCATCAAACCCGGTTATTCTAGCATCATCCTTTGCGGAAAGTTTCTCTATAGTGCTATATATCCTATCTTCAGAAATATCCTTTGAAAAATCTTTGAATTTTATGCTAGTTATATCACTTAAGCTAGAGGACTTGTCTTTAACACTATTACAACCCACAAGTGATGTTATAACAATTAAAGAGCAACATATACATATTATTTTTTTGGTGCCTTTCAAAATTAATCCCTCCCCAAAATTATTAGTAAGTATAACCTTTGTTTTAATCTTAAAATAGATAAAATTTTATACTCCTTTCATTTATAACTAAATAGTATTTGTAATGTAGTTAGTACAATTGAACATATGTTATTTGTAAATTATATGAATATATTAACACTTAATTACATTTAATTCTAGTAATAAATTAGGCACACTAACACTTTTTATAAACTTTATCTATTAAAGATTTTAATAGATAAAGTTTATCCTAAATATTAGAAATAATGTTATAATATTAGTACGATTATTAACAAAAATAAAAATAAATTATTATGAAGTGGTGGAACAAATGAAAGAGCTATCAGACTTATTTAAACCCATAACTAATAATATAATAAATAAATCAGATACTTATAGAGAAGTTGAGCCATGTGATACTTTAAAGCCATATATAAGATGCTTTTGGGGAAGTCCAGTGCCTTATAGAAATAAGGAAATAACTAAAGAGGGGGATAGAAACAATATTGTGATTCCAGATTGTTGTATGGATATAATTTTTGATATAGATTATAGTAATAATAAAGTGAATAACCTATTTTGTAGTATAAATGATTCTCCTTTTTATACACAAGAGGTTAAAACCTCAGCGTTGATTTCTACCTTTGGTATCCGATTTAATTTTTGGGCTGTGCATTTATTTACAGATAATCAATTGCCTAAAAAGTGTAATGAGTTTGCAATTGTAGACCAATATTTTATGGATTTAGGAAAAGAAATTGAAGATATAGTTATATATTATCCTAAGATTGAAGAAAGAATATATTACATAGAAAAGTTATTGCTTAGAAGATTATTCAATAAGAATTTTAGAAATAAAAATTTATTAAATGGAGTATATTATATTTTGAAATCTAAAGGGGTAACTACAATATCAGAGATTAGTAATTATATTTCTGTTAGTTCTAGACAGTTGGAGCGTATCTTCGGAGAATATATTGGAATAACTCCTAAGAAGTGCTGCAGTTTAGTTAGATATCAAAATATATGGAAAGACATAGCTTTTAAGAGAGATTTTAATCTTAGTAATATTACTTATAGTTATGGTTATTGTGATCAAGCTCATATGATAAATGACTTTAAAAAATACCATGGAAACACTCCTATGAAAGCTATAAACGAGTTAATTAAATAGAATGTCGCATTTTTACAATACTAAAGGTGTTTAATGTATTAACATTAAGTTATGAAATAAAGTTTGTGAGGTGTACTATGGAGAAGTTAAAGATGAGCCAATTTAAAAATATAGAGGAGCATATATTTAGTAATGGTAGAGATATTGAAAAAGTAAAATGGAATTATACTTTTAATAAGGGTAGTAAAGAGGATATAGTATCAGAACTAATAAAATATCAAAATGAGGATGGTGGTTTTGGAAAGGGATTAGAAGCTGATATGCTATTACCATCATCAACAAGTATAGCATCTACTGAGGCCATTTTTATTGCATATGATTATGACCTTAATTGTGAGGAGCCTTGGTTTGGAAATTTATTAAATTATTTTGAAAAAACCATTGAAGATACGCCATCATTCTGGGAGAAGGTTCCAAAGGAAGTTGAAAACTTTCCCCATGCACCATGGTGGATATATGCTCCAGATACAAAATTTACTCCTAACCCTTGTGCTGTTGTTGCCTCAGCTTTTATCAAGTATGGTAATGCTGTTCAAAAGGAGATAGGTAATAAAATTGCAGCTAGATGTATAGAGTTTTTAAATAGTAATGAAGAGTGTTCTGACCATGATTGCTATTGCCTACAAAGACTATTTATAGTTTTAAAAGAACTAAATTCAAATTTGATTAGTGATGTAACTATAAGGTCTATGGAAAGAAGAATATTAGACTGTCTTTGTATAGATGAGGCTAAATGGATGGAATATGTATCACAACCTTTAGATTTAGTAACTTCACCTGAGTCACAATGGTATAAATTAGTTGAAACCTTTATAGAAAAGAACTTTTCTTTTTGGATTAATACATTGAAGGAAGAAGGTTTTTGGCAACCTAATTTTTCTTGGGGAGTAGATAGTGAAGTAGCTAGAAATGTTACTAGAATTTGGACTTGCTACATAGCTGTGAAAAGAGCTAGGATTTTCAAAGCTTTTGGGCTAATAAATTTATATTGATTTTAAATTAATATGTAAATAAGTTTTGAATTTAATGGTGGTGTCTCGTCTCCACCATAAAACCCACGACAATACAGCAATGTATTGTCGTGGGTTATTTTATGTACAGGATATATGCTTAGGTTTGCTATTCATTGGAAGTTATTTCTAATAAATTGTAGAGTGGGGTAGTATTAATAAACTTATATTTTTATGATAATATTATTACAAGCTTATTAAAAGATAAAATTAATGAAGGAAACTTAAGAGGAGATAAAAATGAAATATCGCGAAAATATTAAAAATTCAAGAAGAATAATTATAAAAATTGGTACTTCAACCTTAACCTATGACAATGGAAACATAAACTTAAGAAGAATTGAAAAAATAGCCATGTCAATATCTGATTTAATAAATAGTGGGAAAGAAATAATCCTTGTAACATCTGGATCTATAGGTGTTGGAGTAAGTAAAATGAACTTAAAGGAAAGACCAAAAACTATTAGAGAAAAACAGGCAGCAGCATCTGTGGGACAAGTAGCACTTATGAATATTTATAGCAAACTATTTGGAGAATATGGCTATTCAGTAGGTCAAATACTTTTAACAAGAGACATTATAGAATGTGAAAGAAGTAGAAATAATGTTGCAAATACTTTTGAAACCTTGTTAGAAAGCGGAATAATTCCAATAGTAAATGAAAATGATAGTGTATCTATAGATGAAATTGAAAATATATCTAGATTTGGAGATAATGACAATCTAGCAGCAATAGTTTCTACTATTGTGGATGC
The DNA here is from genome assembly GCF_002480755.1 of Clostridium sp. UBA7791. Taxonomy (NCBI): domain Bacteria; kingdom Bacillati; phylum Bacillota; class Clostridia; order Eubacteriales; family Clostridiaceae; genus Clostridium; species Clostridium sp. UBA7791. The sequence goes on from NZ_DLCT01000005.1 coordinate 159,093, forward strand.
AAATCTTTTAATAATACTATCAGATATTGATGGTTTCTATGACTCTAATCCAAGAACAAATAAGGATGCAAAGCTTATAAAAGAAGTGAAATATATAACGGAAGAAGTAATAAATTTTGCAGAAGGTGCTGGAAGTAATTTAGGTACAGGTGGAATGGAAACTAAAATACATGCAGCAAAGCTTGTAACTGATAATGGTACAAATATGATATTAGCAAATGGAAAAGATCCAAGTAAACTTATTGATATATTAAATGGAGACGATGTAGGAACTTTATTTCTGAGAAAAGAAAGATAAAAAAATATGAAGGGAGTAATTTTAGATGGAAGAGTTAATTTTAAAAGGGAAAAAAGTAAAAGAAGCTGCGTACATATTATCAAATATTTCAACAAATGAAAAAAATAAAGCTTTAAATGAAATGGCAAAAGCATTATTAGAGAATGCTAGTGAAATAATAGCAGTAAATAAAATTGATATAGAAAATGCAAAAAATAAGGGAACATCAGAAGCAATAGTAGATAGATTGCTTTTAAATGAAGACAGAATCAAAGGGATGAGTGGATGTTTAACACAAGTAGCAGGACTAGAAGACCCTGTAGGTGAAGTAAGTTCAATAATAACTAGACCAAATGGACTACAAATAGGGAAAAAAAGGGTACCTCTAGGAGTAATAGGAATAATATACGAGGCAAGACCAAATGTTACTTGTGATGCAGTAGGGCTATGTTTAAAATCAGGTAATGCAATAATACTAAGAGGTGGAAGTGAAGCTATAAACTCCAACAAAAAAATAGTACAAATATTAAAAAAAGCCTTAGAAAAAACTAAGTTACCAGTAGATTGTATTCAATTAATAGAAGATACAAGTAGAGAAACTGTTAAAAATATGATGAAGTTAAATGAATATATAGATGTGCTAATACCAAGAGGAGGCGCTGGACTAATAAAATCAGTAGTAGAAAATGCTACAGTACCAGTAATAGAAACTGGAACAGGGAACTGCCATGTTTATGTTGATAAAAATAGTGACTTAGAAATGGCAAAACAAATAGTTATAAATGCAAAAACTACTAGACCAGCAGTTTGCAACTCTGAGGAAAAATTACTTGTTCATGAAGATATAGCAAAAGAATTTATTCCAGTAATAGTTGATGAGTTAAGACAAAGAAAAGTAGAAGTTAGAGGAGACAAAAAATCTATAGAAATAGTAAATGACATAATACTAGCAAATGAAGAAGACTATTATAAAGAATATTTAGATTATATAATTTGTATAAAGGTAGTAAAAGATATAGATGAAGCGATAACTCATATAAATAAATATGGCTCAGGCCACTCTGAAGCTATAGTAACAAATGATTATCAGAATGCTCAAAGATTTCATCAACAAGTAGATGCAGCAGCAGTTTATGTGAATGCTTCTACTAGATTTACTGATGGAGAGGAATTCGGATTTGGAGCAGAAATAGGTATAAGCACTCAAAAGCTACATGCAAGAGGTCCCATGGGACTTAAAGAGCTTACCACTAATAAGTATATAATATTTGGAAATGGTCAAATCAGATAATAACTAAGGAGTTACTCAAAATGATTAAAGGTATTTTGAGTAACTCCTTTTGTCATCTTTATTTTGTTTAGTAAGGACTCAGAAGATAATCTGAATATATTTATATATAGATTCAAATAATATAAATATGTTATTTAGAATAGGAAATGTGTAGAAGGTAGCAATTCCATATATTGCTTAACTTTATACTATTAAAAAATTTATTTATGATATACATATAGAAATTTACTTACCTTGAGTAAGAGGAGTGATAGCATGAACAATGATTTAAGGATAGATATCTTTTTGGATGAAACAAATACTCCATTTGCACCATATTTTAGCTCGGATGATTTACACCTAAGCTCTGATTTGGAAGAGTTTATTTTATCAAAGCTACTGAATTGCAAAAGAAGAGAAGTTGATATATTTATTAAAGGTGAAAATAATTATGATGATAAGTTGTTGAAGACAGCTATAGTAAATACCTTTTCAAACCGAGTGGAAGAAAATGAATATATCTATGGTAGAAATAATATGAAGGCTATTGTTTTGTACGCATTTGGCATCATTATTGGTTTGATAGGCTTGAGCCTTTCAAGCAGATATGCTTATTTCGCAGGTATATTAAGTATAGTGTGTTGGGTATTTATCTGGTCAGGCACAGAAGTTTATTTTTTTGAAAACCGACAAATAAAATCAGATATAAGGAAGTACCAGAATATTATTAATGCAAATGTGCATAAAAAATAGACATAATGAATGGCCAATTCTACATAGAGTAAATATATTAATAAGGGCATTGAATAAAATAAAAGATTATATGGTGGATTATAAATACTACATTTCATCTCCACCATTAAAATGGGGCTGTCTCACAAATTTTTTAGAGCGACAGCCCCATTTTTTATCCACGATATATTAAATAAATATTTAGCTAATATCAGGAAGAAGGTTTATCTAGTTAACTTTTTTATTATATCTTCTAGATTTGGATACATATTTAAAAGGTCTCTTCTCTCAAATAATTCAAAATCATCAAAAGTAAAGGCAGGGGCTACCATACATCCAACTAAAGCAAATCCATCATTATTCATAGAAGAACCAAATATATATCCCTTAGGAACTAAAACTTGTGGAACCTCTCCTTTTTCTATATCTAATCCTAATTGCTTAGTTATAAGCTCACCCTCTGGTGTGATCATATATATAGTCAGAGGTTGCCCGTCGTGGTAATACCACATTTCATCAGAAGTTAATCTGTGAAAATGAGACACCTCTCCTGTTTCAAGCAAGAAATATATGCTACTAAATAACTTTTTATCTTCTCTAAAGAAATCTTCTGATAATACTGATTGTTTGAAGTATCCCCCTTCCACATGTGGTGTCATGCCTAATTTTTCTATATAATATTGTGCTGATTTCATGCTGTACCTCCTAAGTATAATAAATCTATTATATCAAAAACTTAATGATTTGTTGTAGTAATATAAATTAATGACGGCATTACTGATAGAATTCCTTAGTGTATAATCAATTTAGAAAAATGTAAGAATTCATTAAGAATTTGAAATAAATATATTAAAAATTAATTAGTAATATAAAAGTATGGAGGGATGATGATGTGGAAAAAGAAAATTAAACAAAAAAAATTACAATTAATTTTAATAGCAATTATTTTAATGGTATCTTCATCTATATTTGCACTATCTATGAGCTTTACAAGTACAGTTTCAAAATATACTAATGATTATTATGAAGGAGAAAATATAAAGGATATTGTAGTTCAGACATATAATGAGGATGTTATTTCAAAAGTTGAAAGTTTTATTATGGAAGAAGAAACTAATGAAAAGGATATTAGAAAAACAAAGGGGTTAACGGTAGATAGACAAGTATTTTTAGGGGATGAAAACCTTGATTTGGGAATGGCAAATTTAATAATTTATGAGAGTATGAAAGCTCATCCATGGGATGTAGTTATAACAGAAGGAGAAAAAGTAACGACTCCAAGTAAAGGTACTATTTGGGTCTCAAATCTTTTAGCTGATTCTAAGAATTTAAAAATAGGAGATAAGTTAAAGATAAAAGATGGTGATGAATATAAATATTTAACTATATCAGCTTTAGTAAACGATTCAGTAGTTCCGAGTTCTGTTGTGGGCTATAATAATTTATATATAGGTAGTAATGATTATGATGACTTTAATGAACCTATTAAATCTGAATATATTGGTTATGATTCATCTAAAGAAGGAAACGATGCAACATCTGAATTAATTTCTTATATAGGTGATTCAATTGATGGAGTTATATATGATAAGTGGATTACAATATTTGCAGCAAATGCTGGAAGTCAAATTACAAGTGCAGTGGGGTTAAGTACAGCTATATTAATATTCATTGTATCTATTGTAATAATAAGATTTGTACTATGGAACAACATTTTAAAGGAGTATAAATCTATAGGTGTATATAAATCATTAGGATTTACCTCAAAGCAGATACGTAATATATATTTAAAAAGCTTTGGAATAGTAGGAGTCATTGCAATAACCGCTGGAAGTTTCTTTAGTATTTGGTTTATAAATTATTTAGTAAAGATATCTATTAAATATATTGGAATATATGAAGGTGGTATAAATAATTTTAGCTTTATAGTTTTAACAATAATATTAATGAGTTTTGTTTTAATATCTAATATTTATCTTTTACTTAGAAGAATAAATAAAATAAAGCCTGTTGAGGCATTTAGAATAGGAGTTACTTCATCTAAAGAGAAATTTAGGAAGTCAATTATTAGAGATGCTTCATCACCAATGTCCATGGCTATAAATGATATTTTTAAATATAAAAAGCAAAATATAATTATAGTAACAGTTTTATCCCTTGTAATATATCTTTCAGTATTTTTAGTTAGTGTAAATTACTCAATGATTAATATGAAAGATAATGCATGGAATATGTTTGGATTACTTCAGGGAGATGTTACCTTAGATTTTCCAAGTGGAGAGGCGTCATATGATAAGGCTTTAGAAGAAATTAAGAGTGACCCGAGAGTCTTAGGCGTAAGAGCGTGCTCATTTGATGTAGGAAAGGTCGCTTATTTAGATGTATCAAGATACAATATAAAAAATGCTCAAGTTATTACTTATTTATATGATAACTATGACAATAACCATGGGTTTAATGTATCTATTAAAGAGGGAAGAAATCCTAAAAATAAAAATGAAATTGCATTGTCAGAACAAATTCTAAAAGATGCAAGTTTAGATATTGGAGATTATATTGATATAAAAATATTAGGTGAAGAGAGATCATTGCTCATCACTGGTAAATATATCGGCATGATGTCAAATAACTACAATATGAGAATGACTTTAGATGTAGTGCCTAAGGAAATTAGAAATAACCTTAATAACTTAAACAACAATATTACTTTAAAAGATAAAAATGATTATGAAGAGTTTAAAGAAGAATATAAACAAAAATATGAAGTATGTTCTATAGATACATGTCCAAGTTTGATTGCAACAGCAAGTAAGTCAGTTATTGAGATAGTTATACCAGTTACTACAATTATTCTTTTAGGAATATTACTATTCAGTATATTAAATATAGTAAATCTTATAATTATGAACAATACCGATAATAGAAGAAATAATGCTATTATAAAATCGCTAGGATTTTCAAATATTTATATTTTAAAGAGAACTTTATATAGAATTATGCTACTTATAGGTATTTCATCTTTGGCTGGATTTATTTTAAATGCTACTATATCTAAAAATTTATTTAAGCTTGCAATGATGGGAATAGATGGGTTGATGATTCCAAATGGTGAAGTTATAAGCACAATAGTATTTATTGGAATATTAACCATTGGCTCATCAATAATATCAATGTTTAGTATAAGAAAAATATCTACAGTGGAACTTATTGAAGAGTAGGGGGAGAAGAGATGGGAAGTATTATTAAAGCAAGTGGATTATGTAAATCATTTATTTTAGGAAAAACATCAAACAATGTATTAAAAAATATTAATTTAGATATATATGAAAGTGATTTTACTGTAATAATGGGTAGTTCAGGTTCTGGAAAATCTACATTGTTATACTCTATTAGTACTATGGATAGCCCAAGTGCAGGTAGCGTTGAGCTTTTAGGAAAAGATATAACAAATATAGGTGAAAAAGAAGCTACAAGTATTAGAAATAAATATATATCCTTTGTTTTTCAAAGTATAAATTTACTTTATGATTTAACTATAAGAGAAAATATAACTTATTGTGGTTATCTAAACAATAAAGATAAGAAGAGCGTAAATAAAAAAACAGATGAATTATTGAATAGATTAGAGCTGAAAGATATTGAGAATAAATATCCTTCAGAAATATCAGGAGGACAACAGCAAAGAGTTGCAATTGCTAGAGCATTAATTAACAATCCTAAGATAATTTTTGGAGATGAGCCAACAGGAGCACTTAATTCTTCAACGGGAGCCAGGGTATTGGATATTCTTACAGAATTAAATGAAGAGGGACAATCCATAGTAATGGTAACCCATGATTTAAAAGCAGCCTCAAGAGCAAGTAGATTGATTTATTTAAAGGATGGAAGAATTGATGGTGATTTGTCTCTTGGAAGATATAATGAAAAAGATTCAGATAGTAGAGAAAAAAAGATATTTGAATTTATAAAAAGTAGGGGCTGGTAAAATAATGATATAATGGAAGTGGGGGTGAGTAGAATGCATGATAAAATCTTGGTAATTGAAGATGATAATGATTTAGGAAACTTAATAAAAGATTACTTAGAGATAGATGGGTTTCAGGTATTGATAGCTAATGATGGGTTAAAAGGTGTGGAACTGGCTAATGATCCTATGATAAAGCTCATTATTTTAGATATTATGCTCCCACTTTTAGATGGTGTTGAAGTTTGTAAAAGAATAAGGATGATATCGAAAATGCCAATACTTATGTTATCAGCTAAAAGTGGAGAGATGGATAAGATACTAACATTAGGAGTAGGGGCAGATGACTATATGACAAAACCTTTTTCTCCAATGGAATTAGTGGCAAGGGTGAAAGCTCATATAAGAAGGTATACTTCATTTTCTAGTGATACACTATCAGATGTAAAACAATTTGGTGATTTAATAGTAGACTCTAAGGCATATAAAGCTTTACTAAATAATAAGGAAATACCACTAACTTCTAAGGAATTTCAAATATTGGATTTTTTCACATCTAATCCTTCCCAAGTGTTTTCAAAGTCTCAGGTATATGAAAGTGTATGGGGTTACAGTGAATATATGGATGAAAATACTATAGCTGTGTACGTTAAAAGGTTAAGAGAGAAGCTTGGAGAATACGGTGAAAAGTCGATAAAGACAATATGGGGAGTAGGATATAAGTGGGAAGTAATAGAGTGAAGGATAATTACCTTGGTAAAAAAATTAGTATATTTACAGGGTTAACATATCTATTTGTTATATTATCAGTGGTATATTCTCTCCTAATTTTAAAGGAAGATATTAAAAAAGAAGATAAGTCTAATTTATTAAGAATAGAAACATCAAATCAAAGAGAATTGATTGAAGAAATGTTTAAAGAAAATAGCTATTACATGGAAAATGATTTTTATGATTATACAGTTATAAATTTAAAAGGGGAGGCTATCTTTTCTTCCATAGATGATTTTAATAAAGGAGAAAAGATAAATCTTGAAAATGAAATAGGTTATGATAATGCCTTTGACAATAGAAAAAATGCATTAATTAGATACAGTATACCTTTAGTTAATAATGATGTTCAAGAAGGGATTATAATTATAGATTTACCACAGAGTATATTAAAAAAGGAAAGCAAAAATGAGAAATTTATACCCCTGTGGATACTTTTATTTTTAATAGGAATATTAGCTTTTATGATAAATAGGTTTGTAAAAATAGATATAATAAAACCAATTAAAGAGCTCCATAGTAGTGCAAAAACCATACTAAATGGAAGCTATAAGTGTAAAGTAAACTACGATTATCATGGGGAGGTTGGAGAGTTTTGTCATGATTTTGAAGCTATGAGAGGTGAAATAATAGACTCAAAAGAAAAGGAAGAAAAGCTTAAAAGAAATGAAAAAGAATTATTAGCTTGTATTTCACATGATTTAAAAACTCCTCTTTCATCAATTTCAGGATATGTTGAAGGCATAAGAGATGGAATTGCAAAGGATGAAGATGGTATAAAAAGATATTCAAACATTATATTGAAGAAATCTAAGGAACTTTCAAAATTAATAGATGATATATTAGAGCAATCGAAAACAGAGTTGAATGAAATGTCAATTGAAAGAAAAGAAATATACTCTGATGATTATCTAAAGGAAGTTTTAGGTGACCTATCTATTGATGTAGCTACTCATAATATGAAATTAGATGTTAAGGGACAATTGCCAAGGGCTTTGATTTCTATAGATATAATAAGAATAAATCAAGTTATAAATAATATTATTTCAAATTCAATAAAATACTCTAAATCAGGAGAAAAAATTGAGATATGGGTAGATGATGAGATAGATAAAATTACTGTAAATATTAAGGATTTTGGTAGTGGAATTAGCATTGATGATATACCATTTGTTTTTAATAAGTTTTATAGAGGTGAAAAGTATAGAAACACTAATATATCAGGTTCAGGGCTTGGTCTTTCTATATCTAAGTATATAGTAGAGAGTCATGGAGGAAATATAAAGTGTTCATCTTCTTTAGAATCTGGAACTACTATTAGTTTTACTATACTTAAAATATAATTAATAAAGGTGCTGTCACACCTCAGAATTTATTTTCTATTGTGTAGCAGCACCTTTTTTATCTTTTAATTTAATTATTAGTAGGATTTACTTTATCTTTTCTTCCCACCATCCAAATGCGACTCTACCTTGAGCAAGTTCATTTGGAGTTTCTGGGTTGGATAAGAAAATAATAAATGATCCTCCAGGAGGAAAAATAAATTTGCCTACTTCTTCGTCGGCAATTGTAACCTCTGGAAGGGCTCTTCTAACAAATGCCTTAACTCCACCTTTAGGTTCTCCTATAACATTGCTTGCTTTAAGTAACCTAATTCGTGGCTTTGGTAATGGGCAAAGAGCTGTATTAGCTGGAGTAACTAATTCTGATATCTCTGGACATCCAGGTGGATTTGAATTAAACCATATTTGCGCTCTTATTGGTGATTCTCCAATATTTGTGACAGTCCAGACATATACGTGTAGATTAACTCCTGAATAATAAGGATTTACTAATCCTGCCCATGCACTTTTACCTCTTCCAAAATTTAATTCATCTGCATAGCCTACAAAATATTTTCCTTGAAGTGAAAGATATAGAGGATATGGCATACTAGCTACTTGAGTTATTGGATTAGGTAAGATTATAGAGTCATTACAATTTTTTGTGTTTTCCATTTTCATAATATCTCCTATTAAAAGTATAGATTTTTCATATTCTCCATACATAAGGTATAAGAATAAATCTGTATACTGTTAATATATGTTGTACGGATATAAGGGGTGTACAAGGAGTTGAAATTTAGTAAATCTGAGAATTTAAGATAGTGTTTAATATAAAATTTAATTATTAATTTCTAGATAACTATAGGAAATAAAAATGTCACATACTCTTTAAAATAAGGAGTATGTAACATTAAATTTATATATTATTCTGTACGTAATGATTCTACAGGATTTTTTCTTGCAGCCATTTTTGCTGGAATAGCACCACCCAGCAATGTTAAAGAAACACTTATAATTATAAGTATTATAGCATGAACTGGATTAAGTTTTGCTACACCTTCAAGGTCTGTTAAATTCTTAAGAACACTATTTATTGGAAATGTTAATAAGTATGATATTAATATTCCAAGTAATCCTGAACAAGAACCTATTATGAATGTTTCAGCATTGAATACACGGGTTATATCTTTCTTTCTTGCACCTAATGCTCTCAATACACCAATTTCCTTTGTTCTTTCTAATACAGAAATGTATGTTATTATCCCAATCATAATAAGGGATACAACAAGTGATATTGCGGCAAAGGCAATTAAAACAAGGGTTATTGAATCCATAATACCACCAGATAATTTTGTGAATGTAGCTGCTAAATCTGTATATATTATAGAGTCTTCAACAGCATTTCCATCATTCCATGAATTTAAGTAATTAAGTACCCTATCCTTGGTAGTAAAATCTTTAGGGTAAAGGGTGATAGCAAATGGTGTAGAAGTAGCACCTAATTGAGAAAGTACGTCATCTTTAGTAACATTAGGAGTAGTACTACTAGCTCCTCCCATTGGTGACATTGCAGCCATTGGATTAGTAGGCATACTAGTTCCAGCTGTGGCACCTCCAAAAGGCTTTCCAGTTAATACATTATAGTTAGAATCTTGCTGTACTTTAACAATTTCAGAGTTTTTAGCATTATCAATAAAATATTGTGATAATTCATCTGAATATGAAAGTCCTGGTGAAAGAATTTCTAGCTTTGAATTTTTGCTAGAACGAACTATACCAGCAATTTTAAGAGTAATAGCATTATCATTATTATAAATATCTATAAGATTGTCTGGAGTACCGTTTATTGTAAATATATTGCCCATCTGTTTGTAGTAATCATCATTTAAAGCTAATTTAAATTCCTTGTTTATAATATCATTAAAACTTACAGTATCTGATTCAGAATCTATACCTAAAGCTTCTAGCATAGAGTTGTCAAGTCTGTTATAGCTATCGACAATAAGAACAAGATCCGTTTTTTCTTTAGGATATGACCCAGCTAATAAATCATAATTGCTTTCAAGGTATCCTTTAGTATCTAAATTTAGACTATTGGGATATGATGAAAAGTTAATTAGGGATGTATTTACTGGAGTTGCAGTTTTGCCATCAGATTTCAAAAGATTCATATTAACAAGTCTTGTATAGGACATTCCAGAGAGCAGAGATGAATCAATATTTTCAATATACTCTATGTATTCATCAGTAAATACATTTGTGTGTTCAATACTATTTTTACTAGGGTCATAAGGATAAATGTAATCTACATCTGGAAATTGATTTTCATTTACGGAATTACTCACTGCTTCTTTGTGTTGCTCTCTCATTGCATCCATATCAACTTCGGCGGTTTTTTGATTAATCATTATTGGAAAACCAGATAATGTACTATTTTCAAATTCTCCAATTTGTTTATCGAATCCATTTGATAATGAAAGTATTAAGGCAATACCAATTATACCTATACTTGAGGCAAAAGCAGTAAGTGCTGTTCTCCATTTCTTTGTAGATATGTTTTTGCCAGATAGTTTTAAAGCAGTAAAGAAACTCATACTTGTTTTCTTAAGTTTATAATCAGCAGTATCTAAGTCATCATAAAATGGATTGCTATCAGATTTTATCTCACCATCTCTAAATTCAACAATTCTATCAGCATATTCATTAGCTAACTCTGGATTATGAGTTACCATAACAACAAGTTTATCCTTTGAAATTTCTTTAATAAGCTCCATAATCTGAATACTTGTATGAGTGTCCAAAGCCCCAGTAGGTTCATCTGCTAAAATTATATCAGGGTCATTAGCTAGAGCTCGAGCTATAGCAACTCTTTGCATTTGTCCTCCTGATAGTTGGTTTGGTTTTTTGTGAACATGGTCCTTTAGGCCAACCTTTTCTAACACCTCAAGAGCTTTCTTGTGCTTCTCTGTATTTGAAACTCCACTAAGGGTCATTCCCATTTCTACATTATCTACTATACTTAAGTGAGAAATTAGGTTGTAACTTTGAAAAATAAATCCAACACTATTATTTCTATAGGCATCCCAATCTGAGTCTTTAAAATTTTTTGTAGATTTACCATTGATAATTAAATCACCTTCATCATATTGGTCAAGACCACCTATAACATTTAAACATGTTGTTTTTCCAGAGCCACTCGGTCCAAGAATTGCAACAAATTCAGATTTTCTAAATTTTAGGCTTATTCCATCTAATGCAACTTGAGTAAATTCGCCTGTAGTATAACTTTTAAATATGTTTTTTAATTGTAACATTATGCTCCTCCTTTACGATTAACTTTTCTAATTGTAGAATCGTAATATGAACCTAATATGAATTATGGTCTAAAAGTATATTTTTATTTCTTTTTTATTTGTAAAGTTCATATTTAATTAACATAAAATAATTATTATATAAAGTAACATAATAAATTGAGGTGATAATATTGTTTAATATACTTGTTGTAGAGGATGATAAGAATTTAAGAAAACTTATATCTGCAACCTTAAAACAAAATGGATATAACTCATTAATGGCAGAGAATGGAGAAATAGCTCTTGATATTATGGATAAAGAGCATATTGATTTAGTAATATCTGATATAATGATGCCTAAGTTAGATGGTTACAATTTAGTGAAAGCTTTGAGAGACTCAGGATATAATATGCCAATACTTATGGTTACAGCTAAGGAAATGTTCGAAGATAAGAGAAAAGGATTTAATGTTGGCGTAGACGATTATATGGTAAAACCTATTGATATAAATGAAATGATATTAAGAGTTGGAGCACTTCTTAGAAGAGCTAAGATATCTAATGAACATAGACTATCTATAGGTGATATTATTTTAGATTATGATTCAATATCTGTAAGTCGACATGGAGACAGTGCTACCCTTCCTAAAAAAGAATTTTATTTATTATTTAAATTATTATCTTATCCTAACGTCATATTTACACGAAGACAGTTATTAGATGAAATATGGGGTATGGATAATGAAGTGGATGAGCGTACTGTAGATGTTCATATAAAAAGATTGAGAGAAAGATATGATAGTTGTACAGAATTTGAGATTGTTACAGTACGTGGTCTTGGATATAAGGCGGTTAAGAAGATATGAGAAAAAATCTAAGAGTTAAGTTTGTTGTAATTCTTCTATTGATGATGATTGTATCAGGAATTTGTTCCCTTATAATATCTGCATTAATGTTTAGTGGAAATATAGAGAAAGAATCAAAAAATGCCCAAAGGAAAGTAGTAGATACTATAATAGAACTATATGATAATACAGATTTTACTTTAAATAAAATTATAGAGTTAAGTAATAATGATAGATATGAAGTAATACTTATCAATGATTTGCATGAGTATGCTGGAACTGCTGATACGCTTCATGAGAGAGAATTTCTACAGATTAAAACCAAAAGACTTCCTATTATTAATACTATATTAAAGGTAGATGATAGGTATATAAAAATATCTAATTCATTTAATGAAAAAAGTGTGCATATACGTGCATTTTTTCTAACTATCACATCCTTAATTATATCTACTGTAATAGCTACCATAATATCAGGTATAGCATCAAAGCGAATCTTAAGGCCAATAAGAACTTTAAGTAAAGCTACTGAAGAGGTAGCAAAGGGAAACTTTAGTGTTAAAATAGGTATTCCTAAGGATTATGAATTTTCATTATTAGCAAAAAATTTTAACAAGATGGTTCATGAGCTTAGTAGTATAGAGACCTTAAGAAATGATTTTGTTAGTAACGTTTCCCACGAGATAAAAACACCCATTGCATCTATACAAGGCTTTGCAAAGTTAATTCAAGATAAAAACTTAGATGATGATGAGAGAAGTGAATTTACAGATATTATTATTAGTGAGTCATCAAGGCTTTCTAAGCTAACTTCAAATATATTAAAGCTTTCAAAGCTTGAAAATCAAGAGGTTATTACTGGAAAAGCAGAGTTTGCATTAGATGAACAGATTAGGTGTGCAATTCTTATAATGGAACCAGAGTGGAGTGAAAAGGGAATTGACTTAGATATAGACCTAGATAAAGTCAGTATTATAGGAAATGAGGATTTATTGCAGCAGGTATGGCTAAATATAATAGGAAATGCTATTAAGTTTACGGAGAAGGGTGGAACTATTGGTATCAAATTAATGGATTTGAAGGATAAAATAGTTATTAAGGTTTCAGATAATGGTGTTGGAATGAATGAAGAAACTCAAAGACATATTTTTGATAAGTTCTATCAAGGTGATAAATCCCATTTAAGCAAGGGAAATGGATTAGGATTATCACTTGTAAAACGAATAATTGAATTATGTGATGGTGAAATAAAGGTTAGGAGTAAGCTTTATTATGGTACGACTTTCACAATAGGACTACCTAAAAAATAATATTCTTAATAAATAGGATATTCCCATTTAGAGATTTAAAATTTTGCGAAGAGTAGATATGAAAAGTGAGGAAAGAAAAGAGTTGTAGTTGCAATAAAAATTTTATACCTTTATTGAACTATATAAAGATATAAGGAGCTGTCGCACTAATTTTTTAGTGTGACAGCTCCTTTACTTTAGACTTTACTGCACCTGTGAAATAAAGTTGGTAATGACACTTTACTTCATATTTATGGTCTTCCATTCATCTACAAGCATCCCATATTCATAGGTGTCTTTCCAGAGAGGATTACCATTTTCATCCTCAAAGAAATAGATATTTTGGAGACGGTGTCCTTCTCTTCTCATATTTACAGCTTCAAGCAGTTTCCAAGAAGATATGTTTCGGGGATCACAATTAGCAATTATACGTCTTGTACCTAGATTCTCAAAGGCATATTTCATAATAGCTTTTACACTTTCAGTAGCGTACCCTTTTCTATGATATTTGGAGTTAAATATATATCCAAGTTCCCAAGTCATAAAATCCTCTTTACTAAAATATAAATTGCCAATTACTTTTCCTGTACTCTTCAAGGAGACAGCCAAAAATGTATCACCCTTTGACCTGGATAGTGCTTCTTCTTTACAATCTTCCTCGGAGAAAGGCTTGTAGGGTTCAAATTTTAATACTTGCTCATCAGAAAAATACTCATGTAAATCTCTCCAGTCCTCAGGAGTAAAGTTACGAATTATTAATCTCTCAGTTTCAACTTTACAAATCATTTTTTTATACTCCATTTCATTCATTATTTATAATTAATTACTCAAACCTCGCACATGTAAATATAGCTTAACCCATTGATTTATCAAAGGTTTTGTGCTCAAATTTGCAGAGAATTCCTCTGGAAAATGATATGATGTAAATACCCAAAATACAATATATTAAATTTTTGGATGAATTATCTTATGAACAGTTTACCACAAAATAACCCAAAAAAAATGATTTAATAAAATTCATTTTAAACTATATGAAGCAATTTAAAGTTATGTAGTCTCATTAAAAATCAAATTGCTATAAGCAGTTAAAAAAGTAGCTTAATTTTGCAATAATTATGCTTATTAAATTACTTCGATATTGATAGTGCAATGGTTGAAATACTTTTTGTGCTGCGAAGTTTGAGTTATTATGAAAACAAATAATTCGAATTATTTGACAAAATATATAAGTATATGTATTATATAGATATAAAATTACATATTGTGTTTTATGGTTGCATACGCAATAACAGGGAATGAGGTTAGAATCCTCAACAGCCCCCGCTACTGTAATAGCTACGAAACTCTTTAAAAGTCACTATGAAAATAATTCATGGGAAGGCAAGGAGAATTAGGTTTGAAGCTATAAGTCAGGAGACCTACCATAAAATAAAGTTTGCAATTTCGGTGGGAAATTAAAGCGGCAAAGATTATTAATAGATATCAAATGTATATTTTAGTATACATTTTTTATTCTGTGTATATGTGTGCTTAAAGTCCTAGAAATAGGACTTTTTTTATTTTCACTATTTATATTTTTATATTTTTTACCAATTTTGTATTGATAATGAATTTCAAATATGATACTATGTTTTTATGAAATTGATATTCATTATCATTAACAGGTTAATAAATCATAATAGAAGTAAAGAGGGAGGTGGCTAAACATTCTTATATGAAAACCAAATTGTATTATAGAAAGTAAGAGGAGTGATTTTTTATGAAAAAACTAGTTAGTATAATGGTATCTTTAATAATGATAGTAGGGATAACAGGATGCTCACAGGAAAAGGAAAAAAACTCAGAAGAAAGTACTGTTATAGAAGTAGAAGACATAAATGGTGATGTAGTTACTTTAAATAGGCCAGCAGAAAAAATATTTTTAGGATTTTATATAGAAAATTATCTTGCAGTGTCTGGGGATTTTAAACTAGATAGAATTGTTGCTATGTCAAAAGGAGAAACAAAGGATTTAATGAATGCAATGTGGAGTAAGTATGCAGAAATAATTCCTAATTTAGAAGGGTGTATTGATACAGGATCTATTTACTTAGATAGTTTCAGTATGGAGAAACTAATTGAGGCAAAACCAGATTTAGTAATTCTTGCACCTTATCAGGCAAAAAAAATAGGGGATGGGATTAATACTATAAAAAGTCTAGGGATTCCTGTAGCAGTAGTTGACTACAATTCTTTTACTTTAGATAAGCATGTAAAAAGTACAGAAATACTTGGAAAATTATTAGGAAAAGAAGAAAGAGCAAAGGAACTTGTTGAAAATTATAAAAGTCATATAAAAAATGTTGAAGATAGAGTAAAAGATATACCAGAAGATAAGCTTAAATCTGTTTATTTTGAACTTGCAAGTCAAGGTCCAGATACCTATGGAAATTCTTATGGAAACTCTTTATGGGGAAATATACTTAAAACTGCAAAATGTAAAAATATTGCTGAAGAGAAAGTTGAAGAATATGGTCCACTAAATCCTGAATACGTTATCTCCAGCAATCCTGATATTATAATGTTCTCAGGACAAACTAATTCTCAAGATAAGGGAAAACAAAGATTTGAGATGGGATTCAATGTAAATGAGGATAGAGCTGTAGAAACAATGAATATGTATTTAAAAAGACCAGGTTGGAACAATCTAAATGCGGTAAAAAATAAAGAAGTATATGGTTTTGATCATAGCGGACTTAGAACTCTTTATGATTATGTATATCTTCAATATGCTGCAAAGGCAATTCATCCGGAAAAGTTTAAAGATGTAGATCCAATGAAAAATCTAAATGAATTTTATGAAAAATATTTACCAGTAAAACCAGCAGGTACTTTTATGATAAAGGGGGAATAGTCAAATGACTAATAAAATAAAAGTATTGGAGGATTTAAATGAGGGAGAGGATGTATATAAGAACATAAATAAAAAAAGATTTATTTTATTTGCTATTACAATTATAGCATTACTTGTATTTTCTATTTTAGATTTAATTGTTGGACCCTCTGGGATGTCTTTATCAGAGGTAATACGGACTTTAATACAAGGACCTACTAAAGAAAATATAAATTCAGCTGTTATGTGGTCTATAAGACTTCCAATGACATTAACATGTATATTTGTGGGAGCTTCATTGGGATTAGCAGGATCTCATATGCAAACTATACTTAGTAATCCATTAGCTAGTCCATATACTTTAGGTATTTCATCAGCAGCTGGCTTTGGGGCTTCTCTTGCTATTGTCACAGGAATTACTATTGGAAACATAGGATGGATTTCTATACCTTTAATGGCATTTGCTTTTTCATTTATATCTAGTTTATGTATATATTTTATAGGTAAAAGTAAGGGTATGAAGTCTATAACAATGGTGTTAACAGGTATTGTTATTCATTTTCTATTTCAGGCACTACAATCTTTAGTTCAGTATATGGCAGCACCAGAAGTATCACAACAAATTGTATTCTGGATGTTTGGAAGTTTATTAAAATCTACCTGGATTGGGGTATTTATTACTGCAAGTATTTTTCTTTTATGTTTCTTACTAACTACAACTATAGTATGGAAAATAACAGCCCTATCTGCCGGAGAAGAAAGAGCAAGAAGTCTTGGAATAAATGTAGACAAATTAAAGTTAAGGGTATTTTTAATATCAACTTTGTTAACTACAGGAGCTGTTTCATTTATAGGTCCTATTGGATTTATAGGATTAATTTCTCCGCATTTTGCAAGGTTATCCGTTGGAGAAGATCAAAGATATTTATCTCCCGTTTCAGCTATATTTGGAGCATTAATCATGGTTGTAGCTTCTATAATATCTAAAGTAATAAAACCAGGTGCATTAATACCTATAGGCATTGTTACATCTATTGTTGGAGTACCTTTTTTACTTTTTTTATTACTATCTAAGGGGGCAGAGTAATGAGTTTTATTACAGTAGATAAGGTTTCAGTTAAATATAAAAATAAAGAGGTATTAAGAGATATTACTTCTACTTTTAACCAAGGTGAAATAACTTCAATTATTGGTCCTAATGGTACAGGAAAGACAACCTTTATAAAAGCTATATCTAATATGGTTAACTATGGAGGTCATATATATATGAATGAAAATAATAAGGAGAAAATATCCATGGAAAAAGTGGGCTATGTGCCGCAGATGAGTAATAGTAGTTCTGGTTTAACTGTATTTGAAATGGTATTGCTTGGACATATGAAGGATTTAAAGTGGAAAATTTCTAAGGATAAACTAGAAGAAACAAATAAAATATTGAAAAAAATAAATTTAAGTCATCTAAGTTATAATAAATTTTCTAGTTTAAGTGGAGGAGAAAAACAATTAGTGATTATGGCACAAACCTTAGTTTCAAAGCCCAAAATACTACTATTAGATGAACCAACCAGCGCATTAGATATAAGACATCAGCTACAAGTTTTAGATCTAGCAAGAGAGTATACTACAGAAAATAATGCTATTACTATAGTTGTAATTCATGACTTAGCTTTGTCAACTAGATATAGTGACAAAATAGTATTATTTAACAAAGGATATGTGATGAAGGAAGGAAAACCAGAGGAAGTATTACAACCATCATTATTGAAAGAGGTTTATAAGGTAGATGTAGAAGTTTGCTGCACGAAGAAAGGTTATTTTACAGTTACCCCTATTACATGTAGTTAAATAATAGTAAAAATAAAGTTTTGAGGTGAGAGGGTATGAATAAACATAAATTTTTATTAAATTTAAAGTTGTTAAACATAGATATTAAAGAAATTATGAACTTATGCAAAGAGCATAATGAATGTTTTTCAGTCTTAAAAGATAAACTTGATTACGTATGTGATTTTATACTAGATAATTCAAATAATTTAAAATGGAAGAAATATTTATCAGAAGAAACGTATGATTCTCTAGTTAGAGAACTTAGAAACTCTACTTCAAATGCCTTAGGATGGGTTGAAAAGTTTCAAGCTCATAGCATATTAAGCGGTAGTGTGGATTCATTCAAGTATTCTGATGAATTAAATCTTGCTGTGCAAAATGAAATACTGGAGTTTGAAATAAATACCAAATCAAGGATTCTATTTATTGGCTCTGGAGCTATGCCTATAACAGCTTTTACTATAAAAAATGAAGTTGATTGTGAAGTGACATGTTTAGATATTGATAAAGAAGCACTTGATTTGTCTCAAAGATTATCAGATAAGTATGGGATCAAAAATATATTCTTTTCATCCCAAGATGTAAGTAAATTTGATTTAAACAACTTTACTCATATTATTATAGCTTCTTTAGTTGAAGAAAAATTAGATATTGCAAAATTTTTATTAGAAAATATCAATGGAGATACAAAGGTTATTTTAAGGTATGGAAATGAGTTAAAAAGTATATTTAATTACCCTTTGGATACAAAGATATTGAAACATTGTCAAAAAACAATAATAAAAGACAGTAAATATATTTATGAAAGTATAGTTTTGGAGAAATCTGTATGATGATTAAAGATATATATAATAATTTGGGAAACATATTAATAGTAGGTTCAGGACCTGTAGCAATGAATATGACAATTAATTTATCTAAAGGGTTTTTGGGTGAAATAGGTATGGTTGCTAGAGAAAGTGATAAAACTATATCTTTTTTACAACAATTAAAAAATAATGATTTTACAATAATGGGGAACGCATCAAAAAGAGAATTATTTAAAGTAGAAGGAAGCTATAAATTAAAAAAATTATATATAGGACATGCTAATATAGATGATATCTGGGATACTATGGTATTGTGTGTTCCATGTGATTGCTATATGGACATATTAAAAAAAGTAGATTTACTAAGGCTTACTAGAGTAAAAACGATTATTTTAGTATCACCAGAGTTTGGGTCTAGTATAATAGTTTCTAATTACTTAAATAGAGAGATAAGGGAATTAGAGATAATTTCTTTGTCTAATTATTTCGGTGCAACTAAGTATTCATCATCAAAATCATTAATAGAAGTAACAACAAAAGCTTTGAAAAAAAAGATATATATAGGTTCATCATTAGAATATAGCTATAAAGTACAAGTTCTAAAAAGTTTTCTAAAAGATATTGGAGTTATTTCAGAAATATTAAATGATCCATTAGAAGTTGAAAGCAGAAACATAACTATGTTTGTACATCCAGCTTTTTTAATTAATGATATTAGTTTAAATCAAGTATTTGATTATGATAAAACAAATAAATATGTATACAAGCTATATCCAGAAGGACCTATAACAATGAATACTATATCTATTATGCGTTCTTTATGGAAAGAAATATGTCAAGTGTATATGAAACTCAGGATTAAACCTATTAATATACTTAAGTTTTTAAACGATGATAATTATCCAGTTTTAGAAGAATCTATATCAAGAGAAAATATAGATAAATATATGGAATATGATACCATAAAACAAGAATATTTACTTTATGTTAGATATTCCTCAATATTAATTGATCCGTTTTCCATACCAGATAAAAATGGAAGATACTTTGAGTTTTCAAGGATTCCTTATCCAAAAATTTATAAAGATAATAGGGGAAAATGGAATATACCAAGAATGCCATTTGAAGATTATAAAAAGATCAAGCTTTTATATGCTATAGGAAAAAAATTAAATATAGACATGGAAAATGCAAAATATTTATTAGACTTATTTGATATTTACTTAAATAAATTTATTGAAGATAAGGGTGAGAATAATATAAATAATAGTGTATTTGAAGATCATAGCATAAACAATGCAAAAATTATAATTAAGGAGCGATTAAATGAGAGTAGATAAAGGTGTAATATTGGCAATACTATCTTCATTTACGTTTAGTATAATGAATGTTTTAGTAAAGTTAGTTAGTAATAGAATACCCTCTAATGAAATAGCTTTTTTTAGAGGCATAATTGGTGTGATTTTAATATTGATATTAATGAAGGGAACTAATGTAAAGTTTTCTAAAGAAGGAAAACCACTTTTATTAATGAGAGGGCTTCTAGGAGGACTTTACATGGTAACATACTTCTTTGCAATTTCTACAATGAAGTTAGGAGATGCTTCTATATTAGCACATTTATCAGGTGTTTTTGTAATGATATTTTCTGCAATGTTTTTGAAGGAAAGACTACCAAAGAATGCTTGGATATTTATTATAATTATTTTATTTGGGGCAAGCCTTATAATAAATCCATTTAGATATTCCACATATTCTTTTTATGCTATATTTGGATTGTTAAGTGCAATCCTATCAGCAAGTGCTTCTATAACTATTAGAAAATTAGCAAAATCTAAGAAACATCATTCTTATGAAATTGTATTTTATTTTTTAGCTGCATCTACAATAGTAGCGGCTATATTAATGAGAAATAATTTTGTAGTACCAACAGTTAGAGAATTTGTTTTATTGTTTATTTTAGGAGTTGTTTCCTTATTAGCACAAATATTTTTAACAGGTGCGTTTGGAAATACTAATGCTGTAATTGTAGAAGTAGTAAGGTATATAGGAATATTATTTAATGCAACTTGGGGATTGATATTATTTGGAGAATCTTTATCCGTATACTCTATATTAGGAGGAATTCTTATAATTGGAGCATCTATTGTTTTATCCAGACAAAAATCTTTAGAGTAGGGGAAATCAAATGTAATAAAAAGACTTTTAATAACTTTAACTGGGATTAAAAAGCTAAAAATGGGAAATATAAACTAATTGGAAAAGTTGTAGAAAACAAAGGAAAGTACAATAAAAACAAGTTAAACTTAGTTAATCAGCAATTAAGATTTTTACTTATATTAAGATTAATAGTATTATAAATCATAGTTACTAGTAAATTAACATATGTTTGCAAGCATTAAATAGGTTTAAGGAGTTGTACTTTGTGGAAATAAACAGTATAGTCCTAAGCCCAGAAGTATATAGATCTGATGCAGAAAAGATAGCTGATTGGCTTAGTGATGAGGAAATTGTAAAGTATTTAAATGAAGATAATAAGGCTAGAGAGAACTTAATTAATGTTATAGATAGAATAAATCTGCCAATTTTAACTCATTTATTTAATAACAACTGTAGATTTTTTACTATAAAAAATCCCTATGGAACTATAGGTTTTTTAAGACTTATCCCAAAAGGTGAAACAATTGAAATTGTTATAGCTGTGGGAGAAAAGGAACTGTGGGGAAAAGGTATAGGCCATAATGCAGTTATGGAAGCGTTAAAAACTGCATTTTTTGAAATGAGGACAGAAAAAGTTGTTGCAAAAATTAAGAAAGATAATAAAAGGTCTCAAAACCTTGTAAAGGGAATTGGATTTAGAGAAATAAAAAAACTTGAAAAAGAAGTAGAATATCATATTACAAAGGAAATATTCTGGAAGAAAGCAGCATAATAATCTTTTATATGAGAGTAAATAAAATAATAAAGAAAAAATTTTAGACAACCATCTTAGGTAATAAACTGGGAGGGTTGTTTTTTTATTGAGAATTAAATTATTGTTATAGTAGATAAAACTTTTACTAATGAATTTTTATCATTTAACAACAACATTAAATTTAAAACAAAAATTGACAAGAATTCAGAATTGTTATACACTAATATTAATTCGAGTATCGAAGTAATATTCAAAAGACCAGTGCATTTAAAAGATTTATCCTAAAGGACAACGACTTCTAAGTACCCAAAATACCGATATTAAGAATTCAGTTGGTAAGATTCAAAGAAACTAAGAACTATGTTTATTATATAAATTTTAAAAATAAAATAAGTTATAAAAGAATGAAATTTAGAGCTAACCATTTATGGTTAGCTCTAAATTAAGGAAAAATTGAAGTTTAATTTATTAAATTTAATCAGGAGGTAGATGTATGGTAAAATTTTCAGAACTTTTTTCTCCTAAAGACATGACTGAGGGGACACCATGGAAACGAATTGTAGAATTTTCATTACCAATGCTTATTGGGAATATAGCTCAGCAGTTTTATAACACAGCGGATTCTATTATTGTGGGTAAGTATGTAGGTGATAATGCACTGGCTGCTGTAGGTAGTGCATCTCCAATATTAAATCTTTTACTTGTACTTTTTGTTGGAATTGCAACAGGAGCAGGAATCATGGTTGCTCAATATTTTGGAGCAAAGGATAGAGAAAGGCTTTCTCATACCATTGGGGTATGCATATCTCTTACTGCTATAGCATCTCTAATCATAATGGTTATAGGGCCTCTAGTTACTCGTCCATTGTTATCTTTTCTTAACACTCCAGCATCTATAATAGATTGGTGTGCAGATTATCTTGTTATTTATTATGTAGGTATAGCAGGCTTTGCTTATTACAATATTTTAGCAGGAGTACTTAGAGGACTTGGCGACTCTATATCTGCTCTTGGATTTTTACTTATTGCTACAATTTTAAATGTATTCCTTGATCTTTGGTTTGTTGCAGGACTTGGAATGGGGGTACCAGGAGTTGCTTTGGCAACTATTATTGCTCAAGGTATATCAGCAGTTCTTTGTATTATTAAGTTAGCAAGAATGAATAGTACCTTTGATTTTAATCTTAAGATGCTTGTACCAGCTAAGGAATATTCTATGAAGCTTATAAAACTTGGATTGCCATCTGGATTTACTCAAGCCATATTTTCTATTGCAATGATTGTTGTACAATCTCTAACTAATAGTTTTGGAGAAATGGTTATAGCATGTAATGTAATTGTTATGCGTGTAGATGGATTTGCTATGATGCCTAACTTCACCTTTGGTAATGCAATGACAACCTATGCTGGACAAAATATTGGAGCTAAAAAGATGGATAGAGTTGATAAGGGTACTAAAGATGGTACTATGATTGCTGTTGGAGTTTCTACTGTTATAACAATTTTAATTTTAATTTTTGGTAAATATCTTATGGGTGTTTTCACTGATACAGCAGAATTAGTTGACTTAAGTATGCATATGATGCGTATTCTTGCAGTGGGTTATATTGCTATGGCAGTAACTCAAAGTTTATCAGGTGTAATGAGAGGTGCAGGGGATACTATGACACCTATGTGGATTTCTCTAATTACTACGGTGATTTTACGTGTACCTGTTGCTTATGGTATTGCATATTTAACTCGTAGTGCAGCTTATCCTACTGGAAGACCAGAATCTACATTTATATCACTACTTGTCTCTTGGACACTTGGAGCAATTGTAACTACAGTTTTCTTTAAGAGAGGTAAGTGGAGAAATAAAGGTTTTGCTGGACATGATTAAAAGTGCATGAATTAAATAGATTTTAAGAAGACGATTATATCAATAGTGCAATTGATATAATCATCTTTTTTTATTCAGTTTTAGATATTGAAAATATTGCAGTTGTTATACTGAAGATAACTAAATAATATTAAGAAATATTGTGATAGTAATCACAGATTTATAAATAAAATAATGATACATTGTAAATGAAAGACATTATCAATTAGAAACAATATGATGTTAAATAGAAATTTTAAGTTTAAATAATATATTTAAATTTTATATAAAATATGAGGAGAATGAAAATATATGAAAAAGCAAATTAACTACATTACTATTGATGGACGTGGAGACCATGAGACTTTTAAAGATTGTATTACTAAAGCAATTAAGGAGTTGAAATCAAATGAAGGTATACATGTAATTAAAGATTTCGAACCTTTTCCTATGTATAAAATGATGGATGGTAAAGGCTTTGATAAATATGTAGAGAAGTTAAGTGATGAAGAATTTCATGTTTACTTCACTCCTAAAGAGAAAATAGAAAAAATTCAAATGGAGGATAATTTAGAAATCGACCATGATAAAGTTAAAAAGATCATGGAAATAAAACTTAAGTATTTAAGAGGAGAAATATCTATAGAACTAGCAAAAGAAGAACTGATAACATCAGTTAAAAGTGTAACAGCTCAAGAATTTGCTATATGTGAGCAATATCTTCAGCAATATGGTATAACTGATGATGAATTAGCAGAGAGAATGTATGAAATTCTGCAAATTTTTGATGGAATACTTACAAGTAATAAAATAGACGTTAAATTAGGTCATCCAATTAGAACCTATTTAGAGGAAGGAAAGGCTATAAGAAATGTTTTAATTGAAGCTAATAATATGTTAAATAAAAAGTTTATTAAAAATCAATGGGCTGAGGTATATGATAAATTAGAAGAAATTAATATACATTTTTCAAGAAAGCAAAATCAACTATATCCTGCTCTCGAAGGTAAGGGCTTCGATAAACCTTCTAAAGTAATGTGGACCTTAGAAAATAATATAAAAGATATTATTAAAAAAGCTAAAGAGTATTTAGATAGGGATGAACATGAAAAGTTTTTAGATATTCAAAATGAAGTAATTGAAATGATTGAGGATATGATGATAAAAGAAGAAGAAATACTTTATCCAACTTCAATGGATCTTCTTGACCATGAAGATTTTATTAAGATGAGAAAAGGTGATGATGAAATTGGATATTGTCTAATTGAGAAACCACCTTATTACAAAGAAGATGAAATTAAAAAAGATGAAAATGCGTCTAATAATGAACTTCTGAAGGATTTGGCAAAGGTTTTACAAAAACATGGAATATTCAATAAAGAAGATAATGAAGTGTTAGATGTAAGCCAAGGAAAGTTAACACTTAAGCAGATAAACTTAATTTTTAAACATCTTCAAGTAGATTTATCCTATGTAGATGAAAATGAGATTGTAAAGTTTTATAGTGATACAAAACATCGAGTATTTCCAAGAAGTGCAGGAGTTATAGGAAGAAAGGTGCAAAATTGCCATCCAAGAGAAAGTGTTCATATGGTAGAAGAAATTATTAGAGCGTTTAGAGCGGGTGAACAAGATCAGGCAGAGTTTTGGTTAGAAATCGGTGGTAAGTTTATTTATATAATCTATAATGCAGTAAGAGATGAAGAAGGGAATTTTAGAGGAGTACTTGAGATGATGCAGGATGTAACAAAGATTAGAGGATTACAGGGAAGTCAGAGATTATTATCTTGGACTAATGAAAAACAAGAAAGTAAAAAGGATGAGGTAAGTGGTGAGGTTATAAAAAATCAATATGGATTAACAAAGGAAACTGTTATAGGTGACTTAGTAAAAAAATATCCATTTCTAAAAGAATTCTTACTAAACCTTTCACCTAAGTTTAGTAAACTAAAAAATCCAGTATTATTTAAGACTATGGCATCTATAGCTACATTAGATATGATTAGTGAAAGAGGCGGATTTGAGGTTGAAGAGATTATAAGTAAAATCACAGAAGAAATTAATAGTAGAAATTAAAAACTAAGAATATCAAAGAAGTTTCAGTATAATAGAATTTATATTATGCTGGAACTTCTTTTAAAAGATGTTGTCATAGATGAAAAAAATAGTAGTAATAAAGATGTTGACATTGAAGTATTTATATATGTAACATTAGATGGAATAGGGTCTGTTGGACATGTTCATTTATGTTATAATGGACAAGTTATATCCTATGGTAATTATGATGATAGATCTTTTAGGCTATTAGGTATAGCAAGTAGAGTTTTTTATTATTTTAAGGAGGAAAAGTATGTTAAAGGAATTTAAAAAATTTGCGATTAAAGGTAATATGATTGACTTAGCAATTGGTATGATTATAGGTGCAGCTTTTACTAAGCTTGTAACATCTTTGGTTGAGACAGTAATAATGCCTATTATTAGTATTTTTGTAGGTAGAATTGATTTTTCAAATTTGTTTATTGCTTTAGATGGAAAAGAATATGTAACTCTAGCTGCTGCAAAGGAAGCTGGAGCCTCAGTAGTTGCTTATGGAACTTTTTTAACTGGACTTATAGACTTTTTAATTATGACATTTGTAGTATTTATTGTGGTAAAGCAACTTGATAGGTTTAAAGGCAAAGAAGAAGCAAAACCTGTAACAACTAAAAAATGTCCTTACTGTATTTCAGAAATCTCAATTGAAGCATCAAAATGCCCTCATTGTACTTCTGACTTATAAGATGTATAAGTTTTAATAAAGTTTTTATAGTATATAAAATTGAAGAGCTTGTTTATGTATGTAGCATAACTTATATTAATTGTATTTACAAGTATGTTAAAAAATGTTATGATTGAATAGTTAGAATATTGAAAGGAGGTCGTTTTTAAGTGAAAAGTATAAAAAATTTGAATAAAAGTGAATTTTATAATACCTATAACGGCCTTAAGAATAGATTTTAACATATTTATTTTGATATTTTAAGTCATGGGGTTGTTTGGACTCTATGACTTTTTATTTTTTTAGTAAAATGAGAAGTTGTAGATATCTTGGTTTAACTAAGGTATATCTATAACTTTTTTATTTAATATAAAGTTATGAATAGTAATGGTTTAAAATGATTTTAAACCACTATTAGGAGTGATTGTGGGGGGAATTTATATGCAATTTAAAACTAACGAAATCTACTATGGATTTAAATTATTAAAAGAGGAGAAGGTAGAAGAGGCACAATCCATGGCTAGAATATTTGAACATGTGAAAAGTGGAGCAAGACTTTTACATTTAGAAAATGAAGATGATAATAAGTTATTTTCTATAAGTTTTAGGACAACTCCTACAGATAGTACTGGAGTTGCTCATATATTAGAGCATTCTGTACTTTGTGGTTCAAGAAAATTTAAGGCTAAGGATCCTTTTGGAGATATGGCCAAGAGTTCATTACACACTTTTTTAAATGCTATGACATTTACAGACAAAACTATGTATCCTGTAGGAAGTAGAAATAGTAAAGATTTTATGAATTTAATCGATGTATATTTAGATGCAGTTTTACATCCTAGAATATATGAAAATCATGAAATATTACGTCAAGAAGGTTGGAGATATGAATTAGATGAAAATACTAATAAACTAGCGTATAAGGGTGTAGTTTATAGTGAAATGCAAGGAGCCATGTCATCACCAGAGGAAGTTATTTGTAGTGATATATATAGATCAATATTTCCAAATACTACTTATGCCTTTGTTTCAGGTGGAGATCCAGAGGATATACCTAATCTAACTCAAGAGGATTTTGAAAAGTTTCATAGCAAATTTTATCACCCATCTAATAGTTATATCTATCTATACGGGGATCAGGATTTGGATGCATGTCTTAAGTTTATAAATGATGAATATCTTTATCAATTTGACAGAATAGAGATATCTTCTCATATAGATGATGTGAAAAATTTTGAAGGTATGGTAGAAAGAACTGCTAATTATTCTATTAGGGAGGATGAAGATGAAGAAAATAAGGCATTTTTAGCACTAAATTTTGCCTTTGAAGAAACATGTAATGGAGAGGCATATTTAGCTACAAAAATACTTTATAACATGTTAATTGAATCCTCAGCATCTCCAATAAAAGCTGCCTTACTTAAAGCTGGTATAGGTGAGTGTATTATAACAAGGGATGATATGAATATGGATGCAACTAAGGAAATATTATTCCCAATAGTAGCTAAGAATGTAGATATTACAAAGAAGAGTGAATTTATAAATGTTATTATGAATACTCTTAAAGAACTTGTAGACAAGGGATTAGATAAGGATCAATTGAAGGCAGCTATAAACACCATTGAATTTGATTTGCGTGAAGCTGATCCATGGAGAACTGCTAATAAGGGAATCGAATATAATGATTGGGTTTTAAATAGTTGGATATATGATGGAGATCCTCTTGTTCACTTGAAGTATGAAGATATCCTTAATAAGATAAAAACTGCTTTAGACAATGGATATTTTGAGAAGTTTATTGAAAAGAATATGGTTAAAAATCCCCATTGTTCCTTAGTAGTTTTGACACCTAAAAAGGGATTAGAAGATGCTAGAAATAAAGCATTAGAAAAAAAGCTAGAAAATTATAGAAGTTCTTTATCCGAAAAAGAAATAAAAGAGCTTATGGAGCGAAATAGGAAGTTAAAAGAAGCTCAAGTTAGGGTTGATACCCAAGAAGAAAAAGATACTCTTCCAAAGCTACCTATAGAAGAGGTAGATAAAAAAGTAGAAAAAATTCCTCAAGAGGTTGTAAAAGAACAAGGAATAACCATTTTAAAACATCATATTCCTACAAATAAAATAGTGTATATTAATCTGCTATTTGATGCAAAAGTAATTGAAGAAAAGTATATTCCTTATTTAGGACTTTTAAAGGATGTTTTAGGGGAGCTTGATACTGAGAAAAGAGGTTATTCTCAATTAATCACAGAAATCTATAAAACTACAGGTGGAATAACTTTTGAAAATCAAGTATACACTGAGAAAAATAATAGTCAGGCATATCATCCTAAATTTATAGTTAAATCAAAGGTAATTGCAGAAAACATTTCATCTCTACTAGAGTTAGTAAATGAAATAATTACTACTACTAAATTTGATGATTTAAGTAGGCTTAAACAAATTATTCAAGAAACAAAATCAAAGCTTCAAATGAGAGTTATAAATGCAGGACATGAGGTTGGGATGAACAGAGTATTTGCACAAACTTCTTGTGGTAGAGGATACTGGGAAAAAATTAGTGGTGCAACTTATTATGAATTCATCTGTAATTTAGAAAAAAGTATTGAGAAATCTGGTAAGGAAGTTAGAAGCAATCTTATTAAGGTTTATGAAACAATATTTAATAAAAATAATTTAATTATCTCAGTGGTGGGAGAAGAAAAAGAAGTTGAAACAGTAGTAACTAATATTAATAAGGTTATTTGTAACATTAAAACTGAACCTACTAAATTATATAATCTTGAGCATAAGAGCAAAAAAAATATCGAAGCTATAATAACTGCTAGTAATGTGCAATATGTAGTTAAGGGATTTAATTTTGCAGATCTTGGTTATGAATATTCAGGGAAAATGAGAGTGCTTTTAAATATATTAGATAATGAATATTTATATCCTAGAGTTCGTCTTCAAGGTGGTGCTTATGGATGTTATAGTGACATGAATAAGGATGGTAATTTAGCAATTTTCTCCTATCGTGATCCTAATCTTACAAGAACTATAGATGTATATAATGAAGCTTATAAATTCTTAGAAGAAGTAGATTTTACCAAGGAGGATATGGAAAAATTTATAATAGGATCTGTTGGACAGTTATATAAACCATTAACTCCTGATAGAAAAGGTGAAAAAGCAGTTGCAGACTATATTTGCAATGTAACTCAAGAAGACATTCAAAGATGGAGAGATGAACTTTTAAGTACTACTAATGAAGATATAAGAAGTTATGCTTCAATGATTAAGATAGGAATGAATGAAAATTATTGTTGTATAGTAGGTAATGAAGGAAAAATTAAGGAAAATAAAACTATTTTTAATAAAACAAGTAAATTATTATAAAATAACTTGCTTTATATAATAAAGTGTAGTATGCTTAATAAGAACTTAAATTAATAGTAAATAATATAAACCAATATGTTTCAATTAGTACTTAATAAATAGAGTATGTTAATATCGAAATTTTGTTAGTGAATTATTACAATGAATTTAAGAAAAATAAAATTTCGGAGGTATACATTTATGAATGGTACAGTAAAATGGTTTAATGGAGAAAAAGGTTTTGGATTTATTACAGGAGAAGATGGAACAGATGTTTTCGCACACTTTTCTCAAATAAATTCTGATGGTTATAAATCACTTGAAGAAGGTCAAAAAGTTTCTTTTGACGTAGCTAAAGGACCAAAAGGACCACAAGCAGAAAATATTACTATTATCTAGTTTTTAATTAGTAAATATTTACCCCTTAAATAGTTATACTATTTAAGGGGTTTTTTATATTTAAAAATTATAAATTATTTAAAAGTGTGATTACACAATATATGTAAATATTAAATTAATATTCATTTTAAATACATCTACATTAATGGCATTTTATAGAGTTAAAAAAGGTGATAAAACATTGGAAGACTTTAAGTTATAATAATGCAAGGTGTTATAAATAAATTTTAGAATAATTTCTAATGCCCTTTTTTTACTATATCCATCAACATGGTTTGTAACTTTCATCAATAAACCTTCAAAAAAAATAATAATATTTTCACTTAATTCTTTAACATCTTCTTGATTTATATACCCATCTTTAATACATACTTCAAGTAAAGCAAGATCACGTTCATTAATATAATCTTTATCTAGCATAGTAGATAAAGATGTTGGGAGACTTTTTAATTCATTAGGAAAAATTTCATAATATTCCTTCATAGTATCTTTAACACTAAGATGACCTTGATCTAGAAAT
The DNA here is from genome assembly GCF_002480755.1 of Clostridium sp. UBA7791. NCBI lineage: Bacteria > Bacillati > Bacillota > Clostridia > Eubacteriales > Clostridiaceae > Clostridium > Clostridium sp. UBA7791. The sequence goes on from NZ_DLCT01000005.1 coordinate 190,176, forward strand.
ATTGATTTAAAGATTTTAGGATTGTTAAAAGCGTGTATAGAGAAACACTTCCAAATACCTAAATAATTCTCTAAAGATGAATTGTCTTCACTAATATAATTAGGAAGATCTTGAATATATAAATTATAATATTTCATGCAAGCAAAAAACAAAATATGATTTAAATTTTTAAAGTACTTATATGCAGTAGCAACGTTATATCCTGTAGCATGAGCAATTTTTCTTGCTGTAACATTTTCTATACCTTCTTCATCTATAAGTTTATTAGCTGAACTTATGAAAGAAACTATCATTTCTTTTCTTTCTATGGCTGACTTAGTCATAAGATTACCCCTTTAATTTACTCATTATTAATATGTATCTTTATTATAACATTAAAATTTAAATTTATAATGATATAAGATTAACTATTTGATTTTTAAATACATAGAATTTGTTAATTAAATAACAAAAAAACGTAAACGCGTTTACAAAATGCAATTAGAGGAATAAAATAATATTATAAATATTAAGAATATTAAAAAAATAATAAGGGAGTGGGAGTATGAAACTAGAAATTGGAAATTTTCATGTGGAAGATATAGTTTTTGGCGAAAAAACAGAATTTACTCAAGGAATACTAACTATTAATAAAAAGGAAGCATTAGATTTTGTTTTAGAGGACAAGCACATAATTGAAGCAGATTTATTTATTGTTAAACCAGGTGACAATGTACGACTTATGCCAGTAAAAGAAGCTATAGAGCCAAGAGTAAAATTGAATGGAGATTCATTATTTCCAGGTTATACAGGAGATTTAGTTAAAGCAGGTAATGGTAGAACTCATGCACTGAAGGATTGTAGTCTGCTGGTAGTGGGAAAACATTGGGGTGGATTTCAAGATGGACTTATTGATATGAGTGGAGAAGGTGCAAAATATACCTACTATTCTCAACTTAAAAATATAGTACTAGTTGCTGATACAGATGAAGAATTTGAAAAAAGAGAACAACAGAAAAAAAATAAAGCTTTAAGAGAAGCAGGACATAAACTTGCAGAATTTATAGGCAGTGTTGTTAAAGATTTAGAACCAGAAGAAATTGAAGAATATGAACTAAAGCCAGTAATAAAACGTGAAAAAAGGGTAAATGAACTTCCAAGTATGGTATTTGTTATGCAACCTCAATCTCAAATGGAAGAGTTAGGGTATAACACATTTTTGTATGGATGGGACATGAATCGTATGCTACCAACCTTTATGCATCCCAATGAAGTTTTAGATGGAGCGTTGGTATCAGGCAGTTTCATGCCTTGCTCATCTAAATGGTCAACTTATGAGTTTCAAAATAATCCTACAATAAAAAGACTTTATAAAGAACATGGAAAGACAATAAATTTCTTAGGAATAATAATGTCAAATCTGAATGTAGCTTTAGAACAAAAAAACCGTGCAGCGCTATTTGTAGCACAGATTGCAAAGTCTATTGGAGCTGATGGTGCAATAGTTGCAGAGGAAGGATATGGTAACCCTGATGCAGATTTTACAGCCTGTATAGTTGCTCTTGAAGATGCGGGAGTAAAAGTTGTAGGACTTACTAATGAGTGTACTGGAAGAGATGGACAATCACAGCCACTAGTTTCTATGGACGAAAAGGCTGATGCTATAGTGTCTTGTGGTAATGTGTCAGAATTAATAACTCTTCCACCAATGGAAACTGTTATAGGAGAATTAGAATCTCTAGGTAGAGACGGTGTATCTGGTGGTTGGGAAAATGATGAGATACTTGGACCTTCTGTAAGATCAGATGGATCAATAATAATGGAGAATAATGCTATGTTCTGTGGAGATCAAGTTTGTGGTTGGTCGCCAAAAACAATGATAGAGTTTTAGTAACTAGGAGGGGATAAAATGAAAAAGGCAGTAATATATATAAACCAATTCTTTGGTCAAATAGGTGGAGAAGATAAGGCGGATTTTGAGCCTATAATTAAGGAAGGCACAATAGGACCGGCTATAGAGCTAAATAAAAACTTAGATGCAGAAGTTACTCATACAATAATTTGTGGAGATAACTTTATGGGATCTAATACAGAAGAAGCTATAAAAAGAATTATATCTGAACTTAAAAATATAGAATTTGATATTTTCTTTGCAGGCCCAGCTTTTCAAGCAGGAAGATATGGTGTTGCGTGTGGTGAAATCTGTAATGCTGTTAAAGAAGAATTTAATGTTCCAGTAATTACTTCTATGCACATAGAAAATCCTGGGGTAGAAATGTTTAAAAGAGATATGTATGTTTTTGTAGGAGGACATAGTGCAGCTAAAATGAGAAGTGATATAAAAGCTATGGCAACCTTTGGAAATAAGATTTTAAAAGGTGAAGAAACCCTTGGTGCTGAAGTAGAAGGATATCATCCTAGAGGGATAAGACATCAAATTTGGAGAAAAGATGGTAAGTTGGGTGCTGATAGAGCAGTAGAAATGCTTATAGATAAATTATATGGAAGACCGTTTATCACTGAACTTCCAATTCCTAAAACAGATATAGTACCTATAGCAGAGCCAATTAAAGATCTTAAAAATGCAACTATAGCACTTTTAAATACAGGAGGCATCGTCCCTGTAGATAATCCAGATAGAATTCAATCAGCGTCTGCAACAAGATGGGGAAGATACAATATTGATGGCGTAGATGCTCTAAAAGGTGGAGTTTATAAAACAATCCATGCTGGTTTTGATCCTGCAGCAGCAGATGCAGACCCAAATGTAATAGCTCCAATAGATGCATTAAGAGTATATGAGAAAGAAGGAAAATTCAAAAAATTACATGAGTATTTCTATTCAACAGTTGGTACTGGAACTACTCAAGCTGAGGCAAAGAGAATGGCACAGGAGATTTTAGTTCATCTTAAAGATGAAGGTATAGATGGAGTTATAATGGTTTCTACGTGAGGAACTTGTACGCGTTGCGGTGCAACCATGGTTAAGGAAATTGAAAAATCAGGTATGCCAATTGTACAAATGGCAAACTTAATTCCAGTTTCAAAAACAGCAGGAGCAAACAAGATTATTCCTACTATATCTATTCCATATCCGCTAGGAGATCCAGGAACTTCAAAAGAAGAACAATGGAAACTTCGTTACCACAGAGTTGGAGTTGCATTAGATGCCTTAGCTACAGATGTAAAAGAACAAACTGTTTTTAAAGTTAAGTTTTAATATTTAAGGGGCTGTGAAAGTAAATTTACAGCCCCTAAAGAAAACCTACGGCATAATTATCTACTCTAATTTTAAGGAGGATATTGTTATGGGGAATAGCAACACTAATACAAATACAACACTAAATGTAAAGACTAAAAGAAAGCAAGGGACAAATTCAGTTTTTATTATTTCATTGATTATAACTTTTGCTATTGTATTTTGGGGAATTTTAGATAAAAGTGGTTTTGAAAAAATATCCAATAGTGCTCTTAATTTTTTAACTGAAAAATTTGGCTGGGCATACCTGCTTTCTATGATGATATTTGTAGTATTCGCAGTAGTATTAGCATTTAGTAAATTTGGGAAAATAAAACTTGGACCGGATGATTCAAAACCAGAATATAGCACCGTTGCTTGGTTTGCAATGCTATTTGGAGCAGGTATGGGAATAGGACTAGTATTTTGGGGAATTGCAGAGCCTATATCTCACTTTGTAGCACCAATAGAAGGTATGGATCCAGGTTCCGTTGAAGCTGCAAATTTTGCTTTTAAATCTTCTTTTATGCATTGGGGATTCCACCCTTGGGCAAATTATAGTATTATAGGTCTTGCTCTAGCATATTTTCAATTTAGAAAAAATAAACCTGGACTAATTAGCAGCATATTTATTCCATTATTAGGAGAAGAAAGAGTAAATGGACCAATTGGTAAAACTATTGATATACTTGCAGTATTTGCCACAGTAGCTGGAGTTGCAACTTCTTTAGGACTTGGAACACTACAAATTAATAGTGGATTAAGTTATATGTTTGGAGTTTCAGAAACGCCTATAGTTCAGTTAATTATAATATTTGTCATAACAGTAATAGTTATTTGGACTGCAGTTAGTGGGATTGAAAAAGGAATTAGTGCAATATCAAATATAAACTTGGTCATTGCTTTTGGGATTTTAATTTTATCTCTATTTATAGGACCAACCATAAAGATAATAAATACTTTTTTAAATGGTACAGGTGGTTATCTAGCAGAGTTTATAGAGAGTAGCCTGCATATTGAACCTTTTGCAAGTAATAAATGGGTAAATAGTTGGAGAATATTTTACTGGGCGTGGTGGATTGCTTGGGCACCTTTTGTAGGAGTATTTATTGCTAGAATATCCAAAGGAAGAACTATTAGAGAGTTTATAATTGGAGTTATTGTAGCACCAAGTATTGTATCTATAATTTGGTTCTCAGTCTTTGGAACTCTTGGAGTAAATCTTGGTATTACTGGCGAGCTCACAATGGATGTATTAAAAAACTTAGCTGCATCACCAGAAACTGCATTCTTCCAAGTTATAACTAAATATCCACTAGGAAGTATAATTTCAGTATTTACTATAATATTATTAGGTACTTTCTTCATTACTTCAGCTAACTCAGCAACTTTTGTGTTAGGTATGTTATCTTCAAATGGAGATTTAAATCCATCTAATAAAAAGAAAATAATATGGGGTATACTTCAGGCACTGCTAGCTACAGCTTTATTGTTATCAGGTGGATTAGCATCATTACAAACAGCATCTGTAGTTGCTGCATTTCCGTTTATTATAGTAATGCTTTTATGTTGCGTTTCACTGTGGAAGGCACTGAAAACTGAAAAGATATAATTAGCGATTTAGATAGATTGTAAGGTATATATATTAAGTTAATTTATAAAGTTTAAGGGAGTCATAGACTCCCTTTTTAATATTCATTTTTATAACCAATAGTTAAAGCTATATATTATCATTTCATAGAAAATTAAAGATTTATCTATACCCTATGTAGATAATATAATATTTTGGATGTACTTTTTCTTTTAGAACACAATAATTTAATATATGATACAATAGATACAAATATAAATAGTAAGGTGTGTAAAGATGGAAGAATTAAGAAAAGCAATTGATGAAATTATAAAAGAACATATTATAAAATTAGTTATTAGTAATAAGATGAATAAAGATATAGAATATAACAAAATAATATTTATATTAAAGGAAAACAACTCGAAGGAGTATTATCAAATAGAAAAGTATACTGATAAGCAGGTATTTCATGAAAATATTCCTTTAGATTTATTAAAGGAAAAAGTCTTAGAGTATACAATGGATAATTATAAACAAGTTTCTGCTTGGGCAAGTAATATTACCTTTGATTTAAGAATATCTAAAAAGGGTAAAGTTCATTTAGGAAAGAAAACAAGCAATAATGAAAGTCTTATTAATAAAGAACATAATAAAGAAAAGAATTATATCATTAAAGAAGGAATGATAATTGAGCCCCTTATAGATTTAGGAATCTTCACTAAAGAAGGCAAAGTGGTAAATTCTAAGTATGATAAGTACAAACAAATAAATAGATTTGTTGAAATCATTGATGATGAAATTAAAAAGAATGATTATAAAGAGCTTACAATTTTAGATTTTGGATGTGGCAAATCTTATTTAACCTTTGTACTATATTACTATTTTGTAGAGATTAAGAAAATTAATGTTAAGATGATAGGTCTAGACCTTAAAAAGGATGTAATCGAAAAGTGTAATGATATAGCTAAAAGATATAATTATGAAAACTTACACTTTGAACTTGGAGATATAAATGGATTTAAATATAATGATAAGGTTGATATGGTAATTACCTTACATGCTTGTGATACTGCTACAGATTATGCATTATATAATGCTATTAAATGGAATAGCAAAATGATTTTTTCTGTACCTTGTTGTCAGCATGAGTTTAATAAGCAAATGAACACAGAATCCTTATCTATACTTACTAGATACGGCATAGTTCAAGAAAGAGTAGCAGCTCTCATGACTGATGCAGTAAGAGGAAATCTTTTAGAATCTGTAGGATATAAAACTCAGCTTTTAGAATTTATAGATATAGCTCATTCTCCTAAAAACATATTAATTAGGGCATCAAAGGCTAGTATAGCTAAGGAAAAAAAGGAAAAGGCACTTTCAGAGGTTAATGCTTTAATGAATGAATTTAATTTGAATCCTACATTGTTTAATTTATTAAAGCAGGATGAATTAATTTAGTGGTATATAATATTTGTTACAAGGTAACCTCCTTTAAGTTTGTATATAGTGCTTCACAAGGAGATGATTTAAATTATGATAATTAATAAAATCAATTTTAACTTAGCTCAAGAAATAGTAAATGCAGTTAAAGAGGTTGTAGATAAAGATATAAATTTTATAGATATTAATGGGATAATTATAGGTAGTACAGATAAATCTAGACTTAACACCTTTCATCAAGCAGGATATAATGCTATAAAAACTTTGAGTAATGTAACTGTTGAAGATAATGAGGAATATAAAGGAAGTAGAAAAGGTATAAACTATCCCATAAAAATAAACAATATTGCAGTAGGTGCTATAGGTATAACTGGAGAGCCTAGTGAAGTTAGTAAATTTGGATTTTTAGTCACTAAAATCACAGAAATATTTATAAAAGAACAGCAGCTAAATTATAAATACGAAGCAGATAAACAGAGAATAAATTATGTTGTAAAGTCATTGATATATAATAATGTTGAAGATAAAAATGAAATTGAAAATATTCTTCAGGAATTTGGAATAGAGTTAGATCAGCAGTTTGCAATAGTTATTTTAAAGATAAATAAGTATCATAATCTTAGAGAGCTAGAGACTATAGAGAACCATATAAAAGGTGTATTAGATGATATTGGTAATATATTTAAACTATATATTTATCCTAATGAATTCATAGCGTTAGTAAACCAAGAAAGATATAATAAATTAAGAAACACTCATTTGGAAACATTAAGTAAGTATCATGGAATTTTAACTGGGGGAGTAGGGAGGTTAAAGGGTTTATATGAAGCGTATAAATCCTATGAAGAAGCTAGAATTGCCCTTAAATACTCCGCTGAAAACCATGATATTTTAACTTATCTTGATAGCTTGAATTTAGAGCTTATTTTAGAGAGTGTAGATACTGAAACAAAAAATCAGTATAAGGATAAGGTATTAAAATCTCTTGATGAAGAGGATATAAATCTATTGGAGGTTTATTATAAAAATGATATGTCTCTAAAACAAACTGCAGAAGAGCTATATGTACATAAAAATACCCTTCAGTACAGATTAGAAAGAATATATGAAAAATCAGGATTTAATCCAAGGAAATTTAATGAATCCGTAATACTTTATTTAGCTATAAAACTATCATAAAAGGCAAAATGCAAAGAAATTTTTAATAATGAATTATCTCAAAATTGATTAAATCTAAAATTTTTATTGAAATTGTATCTATATGGAATAATAGGTATCAATCAAATAAAAATGAGGATTAATTATAACCAATTTTGAGATATTTTTGTTTATAAGTAAAAATATTTTTATGAAGGATTTTAAATTTGAAAATTCAATATTAGATATGACAAAAATTAAGGTGTGAAAACGTATTATTTTGTTGTGTGTAACATAGAAGTGACAAAAATCCTTTGATATAATTTGATAAAAGGAGGAGGTAGCAATGAAAATTGTAATTTCTATAGATTCTTTAAAGGGAAGTTTAACCTCAATTGAAGCAGCTAATGCAATAAAAACAGCAATATTGAATGTAGATAATAATTCAGATATAAAAATAATGCCCTTAGCAGATGGGGGAGAGGGAACTGTAGATGCCTTAGTAGAAGGCATGAATGGTGAAGGTAAAATTATATCTGTTACAGGTCCAGTGGAAGAAAAGGTGAAGGCTAAGTATGGGATATTAAAAAATAACAATACAGCAATAATAGAAATGGCTCAAGGGGCAGGTTATGCACTTGTTCCACAAGAACTAAGAAATCCTTTAAAAACTACTACCTATGGAGTTGGAGAAATAATAAAAGCTGCCATAAAAGAAGGATGTAGAAACTTTATAGTTGGAATAGGTGGAAGTGCTACTAATGATGCAGGAGTAGGAATGCTACAGGCCTTAGGATATGAGTTTTATGATGAAAATAATGAACCTGTTGGTTTTGGTGGCCAGGTATTAAATAAGATAAAAACTATAAAAACACATAATAAATTGAAGGAGTTAGATGAGTGTACCTTCAAAATAGCTTGTGATGTGACCAATCCTTTGTATGGAGAAAATGGAGCAGCCTATGTTTATGGACCACAAAAAGGTGCAACTCTTGATATGGTGAAAGAATTAGATAGAGGACTTAGAAATTTTGCACAGGTGGTTAAAAAAGACTTAGGAAAAGATATAGCTGAGACAGAAGGTGTGGGAGCAGCAGGTGGACTTGGATTTGCATTTTTAGGGTTCTTAAATTCAAAACTAGAATCTGGAATTAAGATAATATTAGAAGAAATTAAGTTAGAAGAAGCCTTAAAGGATGCAGATTTAGTTATTACTGGTGAGGGTAGACTAGATAATCAAACTGCCATGGGAAAAGCGCCTATAGGAGTTGCTAAGCTTGCTAAAAAACATAAGGTTAAGGTAATAGCAGTGGCAGGATGCACTACAGAAGATGCTGTTAAGTGTAATGAAGAAGGAATAGATGCCTATTTTTCTATAATAAATTCAGCTATGACTATAGAAGAAGCAGTTAATAAAGAAACAGCTATAAAGAATATGACATCAACAATGACGCAAATTTTCAGACTTATAAAGACAATGAAAGAATAAAAATCTTAAATAGGGGTGACGATAATGGAAGTACAGATTACAACATTAGGAGCTTTACTTGGGCTTGTAGTAGCCATAGTATTAATCATTAAAAAAGTACAACCTGTATATAGTTTAATATTAGGTGCAGTAGTTGGAGGGTTAGTAGGTGGAGCTGGAATTGAAGGAACCGTAAGTGTAATGATAAGCGGAGCAAAAGATATCATGCCAGCAATTCTTCGTATAGTGACCTCTGGAGTTTTAGCAGGAGTACTTATTAAGACAGGAGCAGCAGCTAAAATTGCAGATCAAATTGTAAAAAGCTTAGGTGAGAAAAGAGCACTATTTGCCATAGCGTTATCAACCATGATACTAACAGCTGTTGGAGTATTTATAGATGTAGCAGTAATAACAGTAGCACCTATAGCCCTTGCAATAGCGAAGAAATTAGGATATTCACCTATGGTTATACTTTTAGCTATGATTGGTGGAGGTAAGGCAGGAAATATAGTATCGCCAAACCCTAATACCATAGCAGCAGCAGAAAATTTTGGAGTAGAATTGTCATCTTTAATGGTAGCTAATATAATTCCTGCCATAGTTGGGCTTGTAGTTACAGTAATATTGACTTCTTTACTTAATAAAAAGTATAGAGGTGCAAAAGAAACAAAAATAGAAGATGTTGAAGAGGTGGAATTGCCATCTTTCTTTGCAGCAATAATTGGTCCAATTGTAACTATAATTTTACTATCACTTAGACCATTAATAGGAATATCAATAGATCCACTTATAGCATTGCCAGTTGGAGGTATTATAGGAGTTTTAGTTATGGGTAAAGGTAAAAATATTAACGAATATCTAACCTTTGGATTATCTAAAATGATGCCTGTAGCAATACTTTTAATAGGGACAGGTACTGTAGCAGGAATAATAAAGGCATCAGGATTACAGGCTACAACTATAGGAGTGCTTAATGCTTTAAATATGCCAGCATTTGTATTGGCACCTATTTCTGGAATATTAATGTGTGCTGCTACAGCTTCAACAACCTCAGGGTCAACTATAGCATCAGCTACATTCTCACAAGCCATAGTGGGAGTAGGTATATCACCTATAGGAGGAGCGGCGATGGTTCATGCTGGAGCTACAGTTCTTGATCATCTACCACATGGTTCTTTCTTCCATGCAACAGCAGGAGCAACAGGGATGAGCATAGGACAGCGTTTGAAATTAATACCATATGAATCTTTAGTAGGATTATCAATGACTTTAGTTTCTACAATAATGTGGGGAATTATATTCTAGTTTAGTAAGTATAGATATAATAGTTAAAAAGAAATACAATATTTAAATTTTAAAAGTAATAGAGCAATATCAAGTTTTAAAATCCATAGACTCTTAATTAAATAGGAAAATACTATCATTAAGGAATACTTATGAATTCTTTGATGATAGTATTTTTATTTTAAAGCCTTCTTTAAATCACTAGTCATTGACTATAATATTAATTAATTTTAGTAATTAATAATTAATATGTTAACCTATAAAATTGTAAATTACAAAAGTGTAAGATAAGTGTAAGTTACTTCGATAACATATGTGAACTAAGAGATGTATAATAAACTTATAAGGAGGAGTTGCAATGAAGAAGTTATTAGTTAAACTTACTTTAGGGATTATTGTTTTAATGACAGCACTTGGAGTTTTTGTTTTACAAGATGGATATTCTTTATATAGAGCTGCTACCTCTGATATAGGGGTACAAGAAAAAATTAATGATATAAGAAATGGTAAGGATTATGTAACTATAGATGGAATCTCTAAAGACTTCCTAGATGCTATTGTATCCGTAGAAGATCATAGATTTTATAATCATAATGGAATAGATTTAATAGCCATAGGAAGGTCAGCTATTAGTAATATTGATGCAGGGAAAATAATTATGGGGGGAAGTACAATAACACAGCAATTAGCAAAAAACTTATTTTTTACCCATGAGCAAAGATTGGAAAGAAAAATTGCGGAAATTTTTGTGGTTAGAGAACTAGAAAATAATTACTCAAAGGAAGAAATATTAGAGCTATATGTAAATGTAATATATTATGGCGATGGCTATTCTGGAATTAAACAAGCCTCTAAAGGATACTTTAATACATCACCCAATGAAATAACTTTATCTCAATCATTGTTGTTAGCTGGATTACCACAATCACCAGAAAACTATGCATTATCTAAAAATTATGAAAGAGCAAAGGAAAGAAGTGAAGTTGTATTAATGTCTATGATAAGAAATAATGTTATTTCAAGAGAGGAAGCAGAGTTACTATGTAACGGTAAAATGGATAAAACTTTCAATAAGGCTACGCTTGCTTCAGAAACTATAAATTAAGGGTTGAAAAAGCTATAAATTAAAACTTATAGGTTGTACTTTAATAATAATAGGTACAACCTATATTTTTGTACTTTTAAAGTGGTATGATTAGTATATATAGTATGAGAATATATTTATTAATATTATTTAATTGTAAATAATCGGGGTAAATTTATTTGCAATTGCTAGTTATATAGGGGGTTATTATGGAGATTAAAGATCAAGAAGTAGAAAAAAGTGTGAATATAAAGAAGAGGATAATTATAGGTATTATAATTTCCATTAGTATTTTGCTAATTATATATTTAAGTACATCTTTATATTTTATGAAGAGATTTTATTTTGGAACTAAGATTAATGGAGTTAGTGTTACTGGAAAAACCACGGAAGATATAGAAGCTGATATATTAGCAGAAAGTGAAGCTTATATATTAAAGTTAAAGCAAAGAGGTAATATTGAAGAAAATATAAATGGAAGCGACATTGAATATAAGTATAATTTAGAAAACAAAATTGGAGACTTGAAGGATAATCAAAGTGCTTTTGGATGGATTTATGGAGTTTTTAATACTAGCGATTATAAGTTAGAAAAAAAAGTATCTTATAATGATGAATTGTTAAAAAAGAAGTTTCGTAGTTTAAATTGTTTTAAGAATGATAATGTAATTAAACCTGAGAGTGCTAAAATTGAATATGAAAATAAGGAATACGTAATTAAAGATGAAGTACAAGGAAATAAGGTAAATAAAGATATATTATATAAAAAAGTTAAGGAAGCACTTAATAATAAAGTAGATGAAATAAATTTAGAAGAAATTGAATGCTATGAAAAACCAAAGTATACTGTTGCTTCAAAGGAAGTGGTAAATGCTAAAAATACTCTTGATAAGTATATAGGCTCAGTAATTACTCATAAATTTGGAGATAATAAAGAAGTATTAAATGGAGATTCTATTCATAATTGGCTTGATATTGATAAAAACTTTAAGGTATCTATTAATGAAGAAAAGGCAAGAGAATATGTAAATTCACTGTCTATTAAGTACGATACTTATGGGGCTACAAGAAATTTTAAAACCTCCATTGGAACTACCGTAAATGTAAGCGGAGGTAACTATGGATGGTTAATTAATTATAGTGAAGAAACTGAAACTTTAATTAATGCTATTAAAGATGGAAAAAAGGAAGAAAGACAACCTATATATGCTCAAACAGCTGTAGCTTATGGTGCAAATGATTTCGGAAATACATATGTAGAAATTAATTTAACAACCCAGCATATATGGTTTTACAATGATGGAGTTTTAATTACGGAAGGGCCTATGGTTAGTGGTAATGCTGATAGTAAGCATGCTACTCCACCAGGTATTTACAGTTTAACTTACAAAGAAAAAAATGCAACTTTAAGAGGAGAAAATTATGCGGCACCCGTTAGTTATTGGATGCCTTTCAATGGGGATATTGGTATCCATGATGCTACTTGGCGCTCAAAATTTGGAGGGCAAATTTATATAACAGATGGTTCTCATGGATGTATAAATACTCCATATGATGTTGCTAGTAAGATATTTGAATATATAACTCAGGGTACACCAGTAATATGTTATTTTTAGTTTGATTATATAATTAAACCATAGAACTCTTTTTAGTAAAGTAGAATATTATAATTACTATAGAACTAAAAGGAGTTGAAACTATTTGGCTAGGGAAATTAAAGTTGTGCAGCCAAGTAATCCTACAGACGAGGAAAGGCATAGTATGCTAAGGCTTGCTTTAGAGGAAGTAGGTCGAATAGAAGACTATGATAATTTAATTGAACTACTTAGCCCGCCAAAGGACATTACAACCATATTACCACCGGGTGGATGCAAAGGCATTAATATAGGTATAATAGGAGGAGGAATTGCAGGTTTATCTGCTGCTTTTGAGCTTAGGAAATTGGGTTTTGACATAACTATATTTGAACAGCAAAAGGAACGTATAGGAGGAAGAATTTATACTTACTATTTTGATGAAAATAAAAGATTTTATGGTGAGCTTGGTGCTATGAGAATACCAGTAAGTCATGAAGCTACATGGAAGTATATAAATCAATTTAAATTAAGAACAACACCTTTTATTCAAAATAATGATAATGCCTTTATTTATGTGAGAAATAAAAGAGCTATCAATGATCCAGATGGAATAAGTGTTATGGAGAAAATATATCCTGAATTTAATTTAGCACCATGGGAAAGACAAGAGCCATGGCAAAAGCTTGTAAGTTATGGCTTAGGAGCTAGCTTACTTCAAATTAGCCCAGATATAAGAAGAGAGTTATTACAAAATAAAAAAAGGTACTCTCCAGAAATTGAATACTTTGACAGCTTAAGCATAAGAAGAGAACTTGAAGAACGGGGATTAAGTGAAGGTGCTATAGAAATGTTATCATCTATTGTTACATTTTCTGGATGGCTCTATGATAATAGTTATATAGAAAGTCTCCAAGAACAGTATGCTGTAGATGATGCTTTTAGGTACCAAATTGATGGAGGAACAGTATGGTTACCTATTGCAATGTATCATTCATTAATGTCACTTGACCCTAAAGAGTATAATGACATTTTACAGGATCAACTAGGACATATAACTTGGAAAAGTGGGAATAGAGTAGAAGGTATATACAAAAATAACGAAGATAATAAAGTTATTTTAGAATATAAAAGTGAACAAGAAATAAGTAGTCACCACCAGAGCTTTGATTTTGTAATATGCACTATACCATTTTCTAGCCTTCGTAATGTAAATATATATCCTATGTTTAGCACAGAAAAAATGCAAGCAATCAAAGAGGTTAATTATATAGCAGGACAAAAAACTCTCTTTATGTGTAAGGAGAAATTTTGGGAAGAAGGGGGACCTAGTAAAGCAATAATAGGTGGAGCCTCTTATACAGACTTACCAATAGGAAGTATATGGTACCCATCTTATAATATTGAGTACAATATTGCCGATTTGGAAAGTCAGGTAATACCTTCTGTGAGAAGAGAGTATAAAAGTTATGGAGGGGCTGGGGTTCTTTTAGCATCCTACAATCTATCTAGAGATGCAATGCGTCTTGGTAATTTAGAACCAATAACTAGATTAGAATGGATAAAAATACAAGTAGAGCATGTCCAAGGACTTAAACAAGGATATCTTGATGATATAGTATTAGATAGTAAAACCATACAATGGGATAATGAACAAGGATTTTTTGGAGCTGTTTGCTATTATATGCCTGGCCAAAAAAGGCTATTTGCCTATGCTTCTAGCCAGCCTGAATATGATAATAGAGTATATTTTGCTGGTGAACATATTTCACAGGAACATGGATGGATACAAGGAGCAATAAAAAGTGCAATGATTGCTGCAAATGAAGTAGCAGAACATTGTAAAAATTATATGAAAATAGGTATAAATTAAAAATGAGGTTATATCAAAATATATTAAATCTTATATTAATTTAAGATTAATAGATTATTTTGATATGACCTTTTCTAATATTAATTAAAATAGAGGATATATGCTAAAGGTTGTAACAAATGGTACATAACTTCTGCTACATTTTGTTTATAATAAAGGTAGTAAATCAGTAGGGGGGTATTACCATGAATTTAAATAATTTAATGAGACAACACGGAGACATATCAGATGAAATAAGGCTAATAAAAGAAATGATAAATAAAAATGTTATGGCATTAAATGCAATGGAAGCAGCAAGCCATATAAATAAACTCGCAGGGAAATTACAAATTCACTTAACATCAGAGGATAAATTTTTATATCCAACTTTGATTAATGGTAAAGATTTATCACTTAAGAAAATGGCTAATTTATATATGAATGAAATGGGTGAAATTTCACAAGTATTCACTAGTTATAAAAATAAATTTAATACTAAGAATAAAATTGAAGCTAATTTAATGGAATTTGTTGAAGAAACTAAGTGTATATTAAAAGCTATAGAGACAAGGATTACCAAGGAAGAAAATGAATTATATAAAATGATAAATGTTAATTAGCATCATAAATTTTTATATATTTTATTACTAAAAATGGAATTAATTAATATATTATAGGTGGTTTATACAATAAATTAGTTAATATTAAATAAAAATACAATAAATTGATTTAACACAAATAAAATATTTAAAGAATATAAATTCATAAAATATTATCTTGCATAATTAAAAATGTATGATAATATACAATGGATTATAAGCAAAATAGCTAAATACAAGGGTTTGAAGATGATTTAAAATAGTTCGAATAGAATTATTTTAAATCATTTTTTCATTCAAGTCATTATATTTGCAAGTATAAAAATATTAAATTTCAGTTGTACATAATAATTTTATAAAAATGCTATACTTTATAAAAAGTGTGTGATATAATTAAAAACATGTTATTGGAGTCCAATTATTTTTGTTAAAAAAATATATTTTGCATAAACTAAAGATTATATATTGCATAAATTTATAAAGTTTTTAGTTGAAAATAATAAAAGATGGTGGTGTTTTTTATATGACTAAGAAAAAATTCAAAAGAGTATTAGTAGCAAATAGAGGAGAAATTGCAATAAGAATATTTAGAGCTTGTCACGAGCTTGGAATAAGAACTGTTGCTATATATTCTGAGGAGGATAAGCTTTCTCTTTTCAGAACAAAGGCTCATGAAGCCTATCAGATTGGAAAGAATAAAAGCCCTGTTGACGCTTATTTAAATATTGATGAAATAATTAATCTTGCATTAAAAAAGCGTGTAGATGCCATCCATCCAGGTTATGGATTCCTATCTGAAAATCCTGAGTTTGCTAGAAAGTGTAAAGAGGCAGGAATAGAATTTATAGGACCTAAAGCAGAAATGATGGATAGATTAGGGGATAAAATAAAATCAAAAATTGTAGCAAAAGAAGTTGGTGTACCTGTAATACCAGGAGTAGAAAAACCAATTACTTCAGAGACGGAAGCAATTAAATTTGCAAAAGAATGTGGATATCCAATCATGCTAAAGGCTGCTGCCGGTGGTGGTGGAAGAGGTATGAGGATAGTAAGAAAAGAAGAAGAACTTCTTGAGTCTTTTAAAAGTGCTAAAAATGAGGCAAAAAAGGCTTTTGGAATAGATGATATATTTATAGAAAAATATCTAGAAGGACCTAAACATATTGAGATTCAAGTTCTTGGAGATAAGCATGGTAATATAGTTCACCTTTATGAAAGAGATTGTTCAATACAAAGAAGACATCAAAAGGTTATTGAATTTAGCCCAGCAGTATCTCTAAGTGAAGAAAAAAGACAAGTTATCTGTGAAGATGCTTTAAAGATTGCAAAATCTGTAGGATACATAAGTGCCGGAACTTTAGAGTTCTTAGTAGATATACATGGCAATCACTATTTTATTGAGATGAATCCAAGAATACAAGTAGAACATACTGTTAGCGAAATGACTACAGGAATAGATATCGTTCAAAGTCAAATTTTGATAGCACAGGGATATAGTTTAGATTCTAAGGAAATAGGAATCTGTTCACAAGAAGATGTAAAACCAAGAGGTTTTGCAATCCAATGTAGGGTAACTACAGAAGATCCTTCTAATAGTTTTGCCCCAGATACAGGGAAAATAGATGTTTATAGAACAGGTTCAGGATTTGGGATAAGACTAGATGGAGGAAATGGATTTAGTGGTGCTGTAATTAGTCCATATTACGATAGTTTACTTGTAAAAACAACAGCTTATTCTAGAACCTTTGAAGATACAATTAGAAAATCCATACGTTCCATTAAAGAGTTGAATATTACTGGAGTTAAGACCAATATAGATTTTCTAATAAACGTATTAAATAATGAAACCTTTAGAAGAGGACAATGTGATACTAATTTCATAGCAGATAATCCTCAATTATTTGATATAAAACCTAGAACTGATGAAGAATATAAGGTTTTAAAAATCATTGGAGAAAAAATAGTAAATGAAACTAAGGGAAATAAGAGAGAATTTGACGTACCAGTTATTCCAGTTATAGACTCTTTAGAAGGAATACAAGGTACTAAGAAAATATTAGATGAACAAGGTCCACAGGGTGTTGTAAATTGGATCAAGAATCAGAAAAAACTATTAATTACTGATACTACTATGAGGGATGCACAACAATCCTTAATGGCTACAAGAGTGAGAAGTAGAGATATGTTCAACATTGCAAAGGCGACCTCAGCCTATGGAAGAGATTTGTTTTCTCTTGAGATGTGGGGGGGAGCTACCTTTGATACGGCTTACAGATTCTTAAAAGAATCTCCATGGGAAAGACTTGAGGAATTAAGAAAAAGAATTCCTAATGTTATGTTCCAGATGCTGATAAGAGGAGCTAATGGAGTAGGATATAAAAATTATCCAGATAACGTAATAAGAGAATTTATAAGAGAATCTTCAAAGAGTGGTATAGACATATTTAGAATTTTTGACTCACTTAACTGGTTAAAGGGTATAGAGACATCGCTTGATGAAGTTTTAAACTGTGGGAAATTAGCAGAAGTTGCTCTATGCTATACTGGAGATATTTTAGATGTAACTAGAGATAAATATAGTCTTGAATACTATGTAAATAAGGCTAAAGAAATAGAAAAAATGGGAGCTCATATACTTGCTATAAAGGATATGTCTGCATTGCTTAAACCTTATGCAGCTAAAAAACTTATTAAGGCATTAAAAAATGAGATTTCAATACCTATTCATTTACATACTCATGACACTACTGGAAATGGTGTAGCAACTGTGCTTATGGCAGCCGATGCAGGAGTAGATATTGTAGATACAACCTTTAATAGTATGTCTGGTTTAACTAGCCAACCAGCTCTAAACTCTGTAGTAGCAGCTCTTGAAAATACAGACAGAGATACTGGCATAAATGTAAGTGAAATTCAAAAGTTATCAAATTATTGGGATGCTGTAAGACCAGTATATGAACAGTTTGAATCAGGACTTAAGTCAGGTAGAGCAGAAATTTATAAATATGAGATTCCAGGGGGACAATATTCAAACTTAAAACCTCAGGTAGAAAGTTTTGGACTTGGTCATAGATTTGAAGAAGTTAAATCTATGTACAAAGAGGTAAATAATATGGTAGGGGATATAATAAAAGTTACACCTTCTTCAAAAATGGTAGGGGACATGGCTATTTTCATGGTTCAAAATGGATTAACTTCTGAAAATATCTGTGAAAAGGGAAGAAATATGGCTTTTCCAGATTCGGCAGTATCTTATTTCAAAGGGATGATGGGTCAACCAGAAGGTGGATTCCCAGAGGAACTACAAAAGATAGTTTTAAAGGGTGAAAAGGCTATAACAGATAGACCAGGAGAATTATTACCACCTGAAGACTTTAATAAAATTGAAGAATATTTAAAGGATAAATATAAATATACTCCATCTAAAAAAGATGTTATAAGTTATGCTTTATATCCTGAAGTATTTGAAGATTTCTTAAAATTTGTTTCAGAATATGGTGATGTAAGTCGTATGGGTAGTGATGTATTCTTCCATGGACTTGCAGAGGGTGAAACATGTGAAGTTGAAGTTGCAGAAGGCAAGACCCTTATAGTTCAATTTATAGAAATAGGTAAATTAGATTCAGAAGGATATAGAACTCTAGCCTTTGAAATTAATGGAAATAGAAGAGAAATTAAAATTAAAGATAAAACAGCAAGTGCTTTAAAGAGTAATGGTAAAGATAGCTCTATAAAGATGGCTAATGCTGAGGATAAGCTAGAGATTGGAGCGAGTATTCCTGGAACTATAATTAAAGTCTTAGTAGAAAAAGGACAACAAGTTAAAGAGGGAGAAAGCTTACTGACAATAGAAGCAATGAAAATGGAAACTAATATAGTAGCTTCTATGGATGGTACTATTGACTCCATCCTTGTATCAGAAGGACAACAAGTAAAGACAGGACAATTACTAGTAAAATTAAAGTAATAACATCTACTTAATTTGTAGCAAAATAAATTGCCTATAAAAAATTTATATATATTATAAAAGACTTACTTAATGTTTTATCACTAAGTAAGTCTTTTGCATTGTCATTATACTCACTAAATATTATAATGAGTAATTGATTTTCACATTAAGCAGTAGTTGGTGGAGTGAAAACTCTTGTAGCAAGTTCTTCATCTAACATATATAAAGCTGCTGGATTATCTTCAGCTCTTTTAATCTTTTTAAGAAGAGTGTTGAAGGTGTTTTCTTCTTCAACCTGCTCATCTATGAACCATCTAAGTAAGCTTATAGTTGCATGTTCTTTTTCTTCGGAAGCAATATCTGCTAACTTATAAATTCTACTTGTAACTAGTTGTTCATGTTTATAACCAGTTTCAAATACATCTATTATACTTTCATATTTGCCCTCTGGTTTATCAATTTTATCTAATTCAACAACACCATTTTTTTGAAAAATATAGTCATAAAGTTTCATTGCATGGAATAATTCCTCTTGAGCTTGAACTCTAAAGAAATTAGCTATTCCACCTAAATCAACAGATTCAGCATAGGCTGCCATAGCTAAATAAGTGTAAGATGAGTAAAATTCAAAGTTTACTTGGTCATTAAGATTTTTTAATAAATTATCACTTAACATTAGTATACCTCCTTATAATCCTTAGTTTATTGTAGGATTTTAAATATTTAGTACTATTCTACATGATTTACCATAGTTATTCAAATTATAACAACTATAACAATTTAATAATAGGAATAAATATAAAAAGTCCTAAAATATTGTAGAAGGTAAATTTCTTTAAAAACTTACCACTATAGGATTTAAATTCCTTCACATATAACTTAAATGATATAACACTTGCCATAGATGCAATTATTGTGCCCATTCCTCCAACATTAACACCTAGTAAAAGCTCTTTATAATAATTTGTGAAGTTTGCAATGAGCATTGTAGCAGGTACATTACTTATACCTTGACTCAGCAGAATAGATGCAAAGTAAGTATTATTAGCTCTATTTAGTATTTGTGATAAAAAGCTTTTTACAACACCTAGAGAGGAAATATTGCCTATAAATATGAAGAAACCTATAAAAGTAATAAGTAAGGAGTAATCCACTTCCTTTAATAGATTTTTATTGATTATCAAGGTTAATATCAAGGTTACCCCCATGGAAGTTCTATAATCTATAAATTTAAATACAGATAAAATAGCTATAATAAATAAAATAGTAAAAATAATAATACCTTTTGTGTTGAATCCGGAAATATTATCTAGACTAGGAACATTAATATTTTCTTTATTATTTATAATTAATATAGTTAAAAATATAATAGCAGTTATAACTAAAGGTAGAGTTATCCTAAAAAAGTCCACAGGAGTTAGATTATAAAAGGAATAAATAAAAAGATTCTGTGGATTTCCCATAGGGGTTAGACTACTACCTAAGTTGGCAGCTAAAGTTTGAAAAATTACTAGTTTTAATGGATTAACCTTAATCTTTTTACTAATTATTATAGTTAACGGTACAAAGGTAAGTAGAGCTACATCATTAGTTACTAACATTGAGGAGAAAAAGGTTATAAATATTAGGGAAAAACATAATGATGTGTAGCTTGTACATTTATTTAATATAGACACTGCAATGAAGTCTAATATCTTTAAATCTTTAAAGGCTGCCACAATAATCATTAAATTTAGCAATAAAAATAAAACCTTAAAATCTATATACTCTATCTTGGGTATAGCTATAAAGGAAGAGAGAATAGCTAAAGTTATAGCTATTACTAATATAGTCTCGGTTTTGAAGAATTTTATAATTTGATTTTTATAAATTTGTACTATTTTCATTTGTATATCTCCATTTTAAAAATTAAGCTATGTATTACTTTGATTATAAATTAATTATTAAGTAAAACATAGCCTAAATATAATTATATATTTAATTAATTGAAGGTTTCCAAGTACCCTTATAATAAAAGTATACAGATAACGCAGTTCCTATTATCCAACCAAGAGGGAAGGCCCACCAGATACCGGAGTATCCTATTATTGAAGCTAAAATGAAGGAAAGGGCTACTCTTAGTATTAAATCAGAAAAGGTGGCAAACATAAAGTCTTTCATAGCTCCGGCTCCACGGAGAACACCATCACATACCATCTTAAGACCTACTACTAAATAAAAAGGTGCTAGGGTTCTTAGAAACTCAGTACCCACATTAATTACATCTATGCTCTCACTAGAATCTACAAACAATCCAATTAATTTTGGAGCAAGGATTAAAAATAGAATAAGAATTCCACCACATATACTTAAGGTTATAGCTACTGCAGCTTTATATCCTTCTCTCACCCGGGAAATTTTCTTTGCACCAATGTTTTGTGCAGTGAAGCTAGAAAGTGCACTAGACATAGTACTCATAGAAGTAAGAGCAATGGTATGAACTCTAAAGGCAGCAGAATATCCTGCTACGACTATGGCTCCGTAGCTATTAACTAGACCTTGTACACAAATTTGACCTACAGATATAAAGGATTGTTGCATTATACTTGGTATGGCAATTCTACTTATACGTTTTAAAATGTAACTACTAAAGTAAGGATACTTTTCAGTGACTTCAATTTTACGTAATCTCATAATAAGGCACACTATAGCTAGTATAGAAGAAAGACCTTGAGCAATAAAAGTAGCCCAAGCAACTCCAGATACACCCATTTTAAAAGTTATAACAAACACTAGGTCTAAAATAATATTAAATATAGAAGAGAAAATTAAAAGATATAAAGGTGTTTTGGAATCTCCTAAACCGTTAAATATGGCGGTGGCAGTATTATATAAAAATAAAAATATAATTCCGCTTATGTATATTTGTAAATAAAGGGCAGAATCAGAAAATATATTTTCTGGAGTATGAAGAAGTCTCATAAGAGGCTTACAAAAAATACTACCCAAGATAGTTAAAATAATGCTAAGACTAGTTAGAGATATTATAGCTGTTGAAATTGCAGATTTCATAGTAGTATATTTTTTTGAACCAAAGATTTGTGCAACTACAACAGAGCATCCCATACTAGAGCCTACAGCTACGGCGATGAATAGTGCAGTTATAGGATAAGAAGCACCTACAGCAGCTAAAGCATTTACTCCTATAAATTTTCCTGCTACAATACTATCCACAATATTATAAAGTTGTTGAAAAAGTGAACTAAGTAACATGGGAAGAGAAAAAGTCCATAAAATTTTAAAAGGGTTTCCAATGGTCATATCAGTGATAGAACTATCTTTAATCTTATTATCCCTTTTAGTGATAGTTTCAGAGTTCATAATAGTTTACCTCCTCAAATGATATAATTATAGATTTTAATCTAAAGTTTATAATTTAAAACTAAGTTTATATATACCTTAAGATAAAAAAATCCCCTTATCATTATAGGATGTATGTAAAAGAAGAGCAACGAAGGATATATATAGGAATATTGTGATAAAATTAGAATAATAGGGTACATTGGAGGTAATTGATTAGATTTGCTCTAGGAGCCTTAATTACAGTAATATCAATGGGTTTACCATGTAAGAACATAACATTATTGAAACTGGAGAAATTAATATAAAATATTAAATCAATGGAGTGATAATATAATGAAAATATTAATAATGCGTGTGACACTAAGAGCTTCGTGGGTACATTCTTTAAAGGAAAAGAGAATGGTGATAAAGAGTTTAATGCAAAGACTAAGAAATAAGTTTAATATTTCTGTTGGCGAAGTTGATGAACAAGATATACATCAAACATTAGTTATAGGTATTGCAGGAGTTTGTGGAACATCAGCTCAGGTCCATTCTACCATGGAAAATATAATAAATTTTATAGAAGAAAATACAGATGCAGAAATAATTAAAATTGAGAACGAGGAAGATGTGTTTTGATGTGGTATTAAATGGTGAAAAATTTTAGAAGATATTAAAAAGGGGAAAGTTGCAACACACATAGAGGAAATAAAATAATAAATATTAATAATTCTTTATGTAATTGTATTCACGGTTATAAATTCCATTGACTTCATAGTTAAGCTGTGGGTATTATGTTCTAATAGTGGTAAATAATTAAAGTTAATTATAGAACAGATAATTAAATTATTAATTTATATTATTAGTATTAAAAAATATTTACAAAGGAGGAATTATAAAATGAAATTAATTTTAAAATACTTAAAAAATTATAAAATGCTTCTTATGATTAATATAATATCAGTATTTGGCTTTGCTTTAGTTGAACTTGGAATACCAACTATTATGGCTAAAGTTATCGACAAGGGAATAGCTAATGGTGATATAGAATATATAAAAACAATGGGACTTATAATTGTAGTTATATCTATAATAGGGGTTTTAGGGACAATATTGTTAGGATATTGTTCATCTAAAATATCTACAAATGTAACTAGAGATATAAGGAATGATATATTTAAGAAATCACAAGAGTTTTCTCATAGTGAATATGATAGATTTGGTATATCATCAATGATTACTAGAACTACCAACGATGCATTTCAAGTAATGCAATTTATAAATATATTACTGAGATTAGCGTTGATTACACCAGTAATGTTTATAGTAAGCTTAGTGATGATACTTAAAACAAGTTCATCCTTATCAAGTATATTAGCTGTTACATTACCATTTATAATTATTGGTGTATTCATAATAGCTAAAATTTCCCATCCGTGGTCAGAGATTCAACAGAAAAATTTAGATAAGTTAAACAGAATATCTAGAGAAAATTTGACAGGAATAAGGGTAATAAGAGCTTTCGGTAATGATGATCATGAAAGAGAAAGATTTGCTGAAACTAATAAGGACTATACTGAGATTTCAAAGAAGATTTTCAAGCTTATGTCTATATCTCAGCCAAGCTTTTTCTTAGTGCTTAATTTAGCAATCATAGCCATATTCTGGATTTCTAGTAGCATGATAAATCTGGGAACTCTTCAAGTAGGACAATTAGTTGCTTTTATAGAGTACTTATTCCATGCTATGTTTTCACTTATGTTATTTTCAACTGTATTTGTTATGTATCCCAAAGCACAAGTTTCATCTAATAGAATACAAGAGCTATTAGATGCTGAACCTATTATCAAGAATCCTGAGAATGGAATCAAGAAAAGTAATAATGAAGGAAATGTAGAATTTAATAAAGTTACCTTTACTTATCCAGATGGAGAAGTACCTGTGCTTAAAGATATTTCCTTTACAGCTAAAAAGGGAGAAACTATTGCGTTTATAGGAAGTACTGGTAGTGGAAAAAGTACACTAATAAACCTAATTCCTAGATTTTATGATGTTACTGAAGGAAGTATAAAGATAGATGGGATAGATATTAGAGAATATGATTTAAAGACTTTACGTAAAAAAATTGGATTTATACCTCAAAAGACTAGGTTATTTACAGGAAGTATAGATACAAATATTAGATTTGGTAAAAAGAAAGCTACTGTAGAAGAGGTTGAATATTCTTCAAAGGTGGCCCAAGCCTATGACTTTATAATTAAAAAACCTAAGAAGTTTGAGGAGTTAATAAGTGAAGGGGGAGGTAATGTATCTGGAGGTCAAAAGCAAAGAATATCTATTGCTAGAGCTATAATAAGAAGGCCTGCAATATATATTTTTGATGATAGCTTTTCTGCCTTAGATTTCAAAACAGATGCTACTCTTAGAGCTAAGCTTAAAAATGAAACTAAAGAGGCTGTAGTATTGATAGTTGCTCAAAGAATAAGCTCTATTATGGATGCTGATAAAATTATAGTATTAAATGAAGGTGAAGTAGTTGGAATAGGAACTCATAGAGAGTTACTGAAAAATTGCGATATATATAAAGAGATTGCATCATCACAATTAACAAAGGAGGAGTTGGCATAATGAAGAAGATTAAAAATGCAGTAAGTAAAATTTCTCCCTTTGTAAAACCTTATAAATGGCCTTTTATAGGGGCCATAATATTTGTAATTATAGCAGCGGTCTTTACTGCTCTAGCTCCCATGACAGAAGGATTAATTATAACTCAGCTTACCAAGGATGCCTTTGATATGGCGAAAGGAGTAGCAGGAGCCTCAGTAAACTTTAATTATATAATAAAAATTTTAATAGTTTTAGCCTTTGTATATGTAGGAGGTACAGCATCAACATATGCAGCTAGCTTCATGTTAACTAATGCAATTCAAAATACCATGAGGGATTTAAGAAATGCAGTTCAAGATAAAATTAGAAAATTACCAGTGAGTTACTTTGATAAAAATAGCTATGGAGATGTATTAAGTCGTATTACCAATGATATAGATACTATATCTAATGCATTACAGCAAAGTTTTGTTCAAGTAGTTAATGCAGTTCTTTCATTAACTTTTGCCTTGATAATGATGTTTACAATAAATGTGAAGATGGCACTAGTAGCTATACTTATAATACCTATAAGCTATATGATATCTAGAGTTATAGTTGGAAGATCACAGAAACTGTTTTATAATCAACAAAATGCTTTAGGAAACCTAAATGGTAAGGTTCAGGAGATGTATACTGGCTTTAATGAGATAAAACTATATGGAAAGCAAGATGATGTTATAAGAGAATTTGGAGATATAAATCAAGAACTTTGTAGTACTGGATTTAAAGCTCAATTTATATCAAGTATAATGTCACCCCTAGTTTCTCTAGTAAGTTATTTAGGAATTGCAGCGATTGGAGTATTAGGTGCAATTAATGCCATAGCAGGTGCCATTACTGTTGGAAATCTACAAGCATTTATTCGTTATATATGGCAGATAAATCAACCTCTTTCTCAGGTAACTCAATTATCCTCAGCTATACAATCAGCTTTTGCTGCAGTAGATCGTGTATTTGAGATATTAAATGAAGAAGAGGAAATTACAGATAAAGAGAATTCAATAAAATTAGAAAATCCACGTGGTAATGTTACCTTTGAACATGTTAAGTTTGGATATAGTGACGACAAGCCATTAATAAAAGACTTAAGTGCACAGGTTAAGAGTGGGCAAATGGTAGCCATTGTAGGTCCTACAGGAGCAGGTAAAACTACTCTTATAAACTTGCTTATGAGATTTTATGATATCAAAGAGGGAGCTATAAAGATAGATGGAGTAGACATTAGAGACATGAAGAGGGAAGATCTACGTTCAATATTTGGAATGGTTCTTCAAGATACATGGCTGTATAATGGTACAATTTACGATAATATAAAGTATGGTAGATTTGATGCTACGAAAGGGGAAATAATAGAAGCTGCTAAGATAGCTAATGTACACCACTTTATAAAGACTCTCCCTGATGGGTATAACATGTTTCTTAATGAAGAAGCATCTAATATATCTCAAGGTGAAAAGCAATTGTTAACTATTGCTAGAGCTATAATATCAGATCCTGCCATATTGATATTAGATGAGGCAACAAGCTCTGTAGATACTAGACTAGAGCTATTACTTCAAAAAGCTATGAAGAATATAATGAAGGGAAGAACAAGTTTTGTTATTGCCCACAGACTTTCAACTATTCGTAGTGCGGATTTAATTTTAGTTATAGATGAAGGTAATATTATAGAGCAAGGAACTCATGAAGAGTTAATGATAAAGGGTGGTTTTTACGAGAAACTTTATAATAGTCAATTTAGAAATAATGAAGAAGTAAGAAGTTAAATAATATTAGAAAACGTCTCTTTTTAAGAGACGTTTTTATATTTTTTTAATATACATATATCACAATATAAAATTAAATATACATTTAATTTTATAGTTTAAGTAACCTAATATCATGAAACCCGCATGAGCACAACAACTAGTTAACTAGGTAAATATTTAAATAGGTTTATAGGTATATATTTAAATAGGAACATAGTTTTATAGCTTCATATTTAAATAGTTTATGGTTAAAATCCTATTGAATTTTATTTTTAATTTAATTATTCTGTAATGACATAAATTACAAGTAAGGAATAAAACTATTGAAAAGTAAAATAATGGGTAATACAATATAAGGTATAAGGAATATAGTTAACTATGTTCCATTAAATTATAATTAGGGGGAAAGGGTATGAAAGAGAAAAAAAGACTTACGGCGTTTATAATGTCATTATTTTTATTTGCAACCTTAGTAATGCCAATAAATATTACTGAGGCATATGCAGAAGATAATGATAAAACAAATAATAGCCAAGCTGTAGCTAGTGACGAAAACAGTATAGAGACACAATTACTAGAGGAGACTAATTTAAGTAAGGTTAACAAGGTAGTTGACATTATAAGTTTTAATGATTTCCATGGCAATGTATTAGAGTCTGGTAAAAACATTGGAGCTGCAAAATTAGTAGGAGTTGTAAATGAATATAAAGCTAAAGCTACTACTGAATATGGTGTTATACCAGTATCAGCAGGAGATTTATATCAAGGGACAGCAATTTCTAATCTTACCACTGGTAAACCAGTAACAGCTATGCTAAAAGCTATGGGACTTGAAGCATCTGCTATAGGTAATCATGAATTTGACTGGGGCATTAATAATATAAATGCTTGGTCAAAAGAAGGTGGATTCTCCTTCTTAGCTGCCAATATAGTTAAAAAAGGTACTAAAGAAAGAGTAAGCTATGCGCAACCATATAAAGTAGTTGAAAGAAATGGAGCAAAAATAGGGTTAATAGGAATTTCTACTCTAGAGACAGCAACTTCTACTTTAGCTGAAAATGTAAAAGATGTAGATTTCTTAGATCCAGTAGATACTGTTGCTAAGTGGAACAAAGTACTTAGGGAAACAGAAAAGGTTGATGCTGTAGTAGTTATAGCGCATGCCGGAGCGTATCAAGATATTAATACAAAAGAAATAACTGGGGAAGCTGCTGATATAGCAAAAGTTGAAGGTGTAGATGCTGTAATTGCAGGTCATAACCATTCTGTAGTTTCAGGCGAGGTAAATGGAGTACCAGTAGTAGAAGGTGGATATAATGGTAGAGCCTTAGCTAAGCTTACATTTACCTTTGATCATAGCAACAAACTTATAGACGTAGAGCCTAGTGTGGATGTGTTTTTAGGTAAAGAGGCTACCCTTCCAGTAGATGAAAATGTATTAAAGGAAGTAAATGATATGAATTCAGGTTTAAGTGAAATATTAGGACAAAAGGTAACTTCACTTAAAGAGCGTTTAAGTCATGATGATAAAAACACTGCAGTAACTCCACTTGGTGTAACTGTAGCAGAAACTATGAGAAAAATAGTAGGAACTGAGATAGCTGTAACTAATGGTGGTGGAATTAGAAGAAGTCTAGAACAAGGAAATGTCACTATTGGTGATATGTACGAAATTCTTCCTTTTGATAACACTATAGTAACTCTTGATGTTAAGGGTTCAGACTTATATGGCATCATAGAACATGGAATTAATACAGAGGGATTTGCATGGGGTCAATATGCAGGTATAAAGGTTTGGTGTAATCCAGAAGATGGCAAAATTTCATCTATAAGATTAAATGATGGAACTAAAATTGATATGGATAAATACTATTCGATAGCAATAAATGACTTTATGTTAACAGGTGGAGATAAATATGATTTCTCTAATGCTATAAATGCAGTTAACACAAATGTAGTTATGAGAGATGCAATGGCTGAAGACTGGAACCAAAATGGTGTCCCTAAAGTAGATTTTAATGTATTAGTAGCAGGAGAAGATACAACTGTAGATAAGCCTACAGAAGAAAAACCAACAGAACCTAATGTTCCAGAAGAAGAAAATAAGCCATCAACTCCAAATACTAATAATCCAAGTAAACCAAGCAATCCAAGCAAATTACCTCAAACTGGTGCTCCATTAACCCCAGATGCATTTGCAACTATGGGAATTGTGGTAATTGCATTAGGTGGATATATTGCTAAGAAAAAGAAAAAGTCAGCATAATAAATTGTTAAAATTTTTTTAACGAGCTTTAAAATAAAATTTTTTACTTGATATAATATAGATATAGCACGTAGCTTAACAGCGTAAGTTCGATTGTTAAGCTTATGTGCTTTTTATTTTGGAGGTGATTTTCAATATGTGAATAACTCATAGAGCAATACATAGAAAGAATCATCCCTTTTTTATTATGCAGTTTTGGGGTAATATAGAGGATAGTGATAGGACTAAAGAAAAATAAAGTAATGGAGGGATATAATGAAGGCTTTAATGGATTTACATACCCATACTATTTCTAGTGGGCATGCTTATAGTACTTTAAAGGAAAATATTGAGGAAGCTAGAGATAAGGGGCTAAAGGTCCTTGGAGTTTCAGATCATGCTATATCTATGCCAGGTACAGCTCATGAATATTATTTTAATAATTTAAAGGTGATTAAGGATGAAATTATGGAAGTTAGAATTCTAAAAGGAATAGAGGCTAACATAATGGATTATGAAGGTAGAATAGATGTACAAGAGGAGCTGGCACTAGAACTTGACTATGTCATAGCTAGTATGCATCCACCTTGTGTAGCACCAGGAACCATTGAAGAAAATACTAATGCTTTAATAAAGGTTATGGATAATCCTTATGTTAAAATCATTGGTCATCCTGATGATAGTAGATTTCCTTTAGATTATGAAAAAGTAGTATTAGCGGCTAAAGAAAAAAATATGGTTTTTGAAATGAATAATACATCCATATCTCCAAAGAGCTTTAGAAGAAATGCTAGAGAAAATCAAATAACTCTTCTAAACTTATGTAAAGAACATGGAGTTAAAATAATCATGGGCAGTGACGCTCATATTTATTATGATGTAGGAGAATTTTCATCCTGCTATGAGTTACTTAAGGAGATAGATTTCCCAGAGAAACTTGTTTTAAATTTTAATATGGATTCCTTAGAATATATATTAGGAAAAAGATAATATAAGGTGATATATCAACAAAATGTTATAGTTGTGTGGATATATCACCTTTATTAATAATTAATTGTGTATAAAATCACTAAAGTGGAATACTATTTATGAGGTGATTTTATGAAATCTGTATGGAGTGAAAGCTGTAATTTTAAAAAGAGGGAATCCTTAAATGGAAATATAGAGGCAGATGTAGTAGTTATAGGAGCCGGTATAACAGGAATATTAACTGCCTATATGCTAAAGAAAAAAGGAATAGATGTAGTTATAATTGAGGCTGAAGAGATTTGTAGTGGAAATACAAAAAATACTACTGCGAAGATAACTTCTCAGCATTCCTTAATTTATGATAAGTTAATTAAGGAATTTGGAGAAGCGAAGGCAAGACAATATGCAAGTGCCAATGAGTTAGCTATAAAAAAATATAAAGAAATAATAGAGAATGAGAGAATTAAGTGTGATTTTGAAGAGAAGGATGCTTATCTATATACTATGGATAATGTTGAAGCTTTAGAAAAAGAATTAGAAGCAGCAACTAAGTTAGGAATAAAAACTAAACTTTTAGAAAATACAGAGCTTCCTTTTAAGGTTAAGGCAGCTTTGAAATTTTATAACCAAGGTCAATTTAATCCTCTTAAGTTTTTAGAAGTTATTACTGAAGACTTAACTATTTACGAAAATACTAAAGCTTTAGAAATTAAAGAGGAGCTAGTTGTTACAGATAAAGGGATGGTTGCTGCTAATGTAATAGTAGTAGCTACTCACTATCCAATTATGAATACACCTGGGTATTATTTCATTAGAATGCATCAAGAAAGATCCTATGTTATAGCTTTAGAGAATGCTCAAGATGTCAATGGAATGTACATTGGTATTGATAAATGGGGATACTCTTTTAGAAATTATAAGGACTTATTATTGCTTGGTGGAGGTTCTCATAGAACTGGTAAGAATGAAGCTGGTGGTAAGTATGAAGAATTAAGACAGGTAGCAAGGGAGTTATATCCCAATGCTAAGGAAAAATATCATTGGTCTGCTCAAGATTGTATTCCTATAGATGAAATACCTTACATAGGTCAATATTCCACTGAAACTCCTAATGTATATGTGGCAACGGGTTATAAAAAATGGGGAATGACATCCTCTATGGTGGCAGCTATGATTTTATCTGATATGATATCCGGAAATAAAAATGATTTTGCAGAGATATTTTCTCCTACAAGATTTGATATGTCAGCATCAAGTAAAAACCTAACCCAGGATGTAATAGAAACTACAAAGAATTTTATAGCACAAAAAATTCACATTCCAAGTGAGCAGGTAGAGACGGTAGAAACTGGTCATGGTGGAATTGTAGAATATAATGGAGAGAAAGTTGGGGTATACAAAGATAATAATGGTAATATATTTACTGTAACTACAAAATGTCCTCATTTAGGTTGTGAACTTCAATGGAATCCTGATGAGTTATCATGGGATTGTCCATGTCATGGCTCTAGATTTGATTACAAGGGTAATTGGATAGAAAGTCCAGCTATTAGGGGATTATCCCATGAATAAAATTAAATGTTATACAAGGAAAAAGAGTTTTTTTGAGGGCTGGTATTTTAAACATCAAAAGGGTGAGGATACTATATCCTTTATACCTGGCATAAATATAGATAGTAAAGGAAATAGATCAGCCTTTATACAAGTGATAACTAATAGAAATTCATATAATATAAATTATAGTTTTTCTAAATTTATAGTTTATAAAGATAAGTTAAGAATAAAAGTTGGAGATAGTATTTTTTCATCTAAAGGCATTGAAATCCACATTAAAGATGAGGGATTAACTATAGATGGAAAAATAGAATATGACTTATTGACTCCTGTAAAATATGACATTATGGGACCTTTTAGCTTTATACCTTTCATGGAATGTAGCCATGGCATTATTAGTTTATATCATAAATTAAGGGGAAATTTAATTATTAATGGTGAAGATGTAAGTTTTAATGATGGAGTTGGATATATTGAAACAGATAGAGGCAACTCTTTCCCTAAAACTTATTTATGGACCCAGTGTAATGATTTTAAAAATGAAAAGATATCTATAATGGCAGCTATAGCAGATATACCTTTTATGGGAATAAATTTTAAAGGATGTATATGCGTTGTATATTATAAAGGAAGAGAATATAGATTATCCACCTATAATGGAGTTAAGATTCTTAAATATAATTGCAAGTCACTAATGTTAAAAAGAGGTAAGTATGAACTACAGATAAAAGTTACTGATGGAAATCCACAAAAGTTATTAGCACCCTCAAGTGGTAATATGTGCAGAACTATTCATGAAAATGCAGCTTGCTCAGCTAACTATAAGTTTTATATAGAGGATAATTTAGTCTTTGATATAGAAAGTGATAACTGTAGTTTTGAATATGTGGATAGATAGGAATTTAAATGTCTCTAGACGTGATAAAAACTAAATTCTAAACTAATATTAAACTAGCATTAAAAATATAAAGATGCTAGTTTAATATTTTTTAAAAGACTATTTCATAAATATATATCTATATGGTATATTAAAACAATAGCAAAAAAATATATATGGAGGGTTTATTCATGATATTTTATTTTTCAGGCACAGGAAATTCTTTATACGTAGCAAAAAATTTATCCAGTAACCAAGGAGAAGAATTAATTGCAATTTCAAAGGAAATGAAACAAGATAAAGATTTTTATGAATATGACTTAAAACCAGGAGAAAAGATAATATTTGTTTATCCTATCTATGCTTGGGCATCACCAGCACCAGTAGTTAAATTCATTAGTAAATTAAAATTAAATAACTATAAGAACAATTATTTATCAGCAGTAGTAACCTGTGGCGAGAACATAGGAAATAACATGAAAATACTAGAGAAAAAGCTAGGAGCTAAGGGGTTAAAGTTAAATAGTGGATTTTCAATTGTTATGCCTAATAATTATATTATCCTTGGAAGAGCAGATGAAGATGATATTGTGAATAGTAAGATGTCTAAGGCTTTGGAGACCATTGGAGAAGTAAATAATCTTATAGGTGATAAAGTTAGGGATGTATTTAAAGTTGAAACAGGACCAATGCCTAAGGTTATGACAGCTATAGCTAATCCTATATTCAATAAGTTAGCTATAAATACTAAAAAGTTTTATGTTACAGATGATTGTATAGGATGTAAACTTTGTGAACAGGTATGCAATACTAAATGCATTAAAGTTGATAAAGTTCCTAAATGGGGAGATAACTGCTGTCAATGTTTAGCATGTATAAGTTATTGTCCTAAGGAAGCCATCCAATATGGAAAATATACAATTAATAAAAAGAAATATAAAAACCCTAAAATTCCTGTAGGTGAAATGATAATATAACAGGCAATGATTCTATATAGCTCAGTGAACTTTTAAAGACTCTCTTTAAGACTGTGACTTTACTTTTAAAACATGTATATATTTTTATAATAAAAATAATAATAAGAGTACGAAATTTAAAAGGGGAGTTCATCCATGAAAAACTTACTTAGAGTTATTTTTGTATTACTTATTTTCAATTTTATATTATATGATATAGCTTTTGCTAAGGATAGAAGTTATGCTTTAGCACATGGAAAAGAAGATAATAAAATTGAGGTAGCAGTAGCTATAAAAGATGATGGTATTTGGGCAGTGAATATAAATAACCCTTCAGAGAAAATAATGCTTAACAAAGGGGCTTATAGAGAGCCAAATATAAGTGAAAATGGTTATGTAGCCTATAGGGATATTAAGAATAACTTGTATGTAACAAAAATAGATTTTTATAAAAAAGTAGAAAATACTACTAATGTAGATGATAGTATTACTGCATATCAATGGGATAAAGATGGAAATTTAATTTATTCTAAGTCCACAGGTGGAGTATATATATTTGGAGTTAAAGATAAAACTAAAGAAATTTTCACTGGAGGAAAAGAGTTTTATACACAAATTTTATTAGGAAAAGATAACTCTTTATTTGCCACAAAGAATATTATGAAAAAAGGTAATTCGGATAATTATCCTTTTCCACTAGGAATAGTTAAGTTAGATTTAGCAACTAAAACAGAAAAAGTAGTGATACCATATATACCTATAAGTTCCCAAAATCATGATTTAGGGTTGGATCCAAAGATGGCTACCATCTCAATTAATGGAGTTAATTTAATTGTATGGTGTAGACCTAATTCTGCATCAATGACAGCAGATGGGGTGCCTATAGGAGTTTATAATGATGAAAGTAACAAGTGTAGAGAAGTACTTAATGAAGAGATTATAGTTTTAACTTATGAGGATATGATGTCTGCATCACCAATAGATGATAACTTAGTGGCTATTATAAATGGTGCATATAGGTTTATGAATGTAGATAAAACTTTAGGAATCTTAAATTTAGAAGATGAAAGTTTTAAAAAGATCACTAAGGATGGAGAAGTAGCTATGACTCCAAGTTATTCTAGTGATGGTAGAAATATAGTTTATTCAGCCTCAACTTATAGTGAAAATCTTCAGCAATGGGAAAATTCCAACAATCAACATATATATGAAGTAAACTTAGAAAATAATGAAATTACTAAATTGACTAACTCATCTGTAGGATGGGATTTTTATCCTAACTATATTAATGATGATAGTGAATTTGTATTTATAAGAAAAGATAAAAAAAATAAATTTTCTTTAATTAAGGGAAATAGGGAGGGGAAGGAACAAGTTATTATTGATAACATTTTACATTTGGATGATAGTGCCAGTATAAACGAGTATTTTTGGTATTATGGACATTACGATATGAGGAAGGTGTTGCATAATATGGAGATAACTCAATGATTTAAAAATTTAATACTTACGCGCTAAGATACACATATGATGAGAGGAAAGATAAATTTATGGAATTGACATTAGACATATTTCAAACAATGGCATTAGCTTCTATGGTTTTTTATTTTGGAAAATATTTAAAAGAAAAAATATCTATATTAGAAAAGTATTGCATACCTGCACCAGTTGTAGGAGGTCTTATTTTTGCAATACTTATGCTTATATTTAGGCTGACAGGATTTATCACTATTAATTTAGATACAACTCTACAAAATATTTTTATGACTGCATTTTTCACTAGTGTTGGGTTTACGGCTAGTATTAGAATATTAAAAAAAGGTGGTATAAAAGTATTAACATTCTTAATTTTATCAGTACTTTTAGTAATTCTACAAAATACAGTTGGAGTTGCTTTAGCAACCTTGTTTAATTTAGAACCCTTATTAGGAATTTGTACAGGCTCTATTCCTATGATAGGGGGACATGGTACAGCGGGGTCATTTGGACCTATTCTAGAAGAAATGGGAATTGCAGGTGCTACAACTGTATCCTTTGCTTCTGCGACTTTTGGACTGGTTATGGGAAGTATAATTGGAGGATTGGTTGCTAGAACATTAATTATACGTCATAAGCTTAATACTCCTATGAAGGAGGATGATGATAATACCTGTATGCCACTAGGAGATTTTAATGAAGATAATCAAGATATACTATGTCATAAAAGATTAATGTCAGGTGCATCTTGGATCTTTATAGCAATGGGAATAGGATCTATAATATCTAATTTTATTCAGGGAATTGGTTTAACTTTTCCATCTTATATTGGAGCTATGCTTGTGGCTGCAATTATAAGAAATATTTGTGATGCCACAAATATTGAGTTAGTAGAAAAAGAAATTGAAAATCTTGGAGGTATCAGCTTATCCTTCTTTTTATCTATGGCTCTTATGGGATTAAAGTTATGGGAACTTCTAGATTTAGCAATTCCTATGGTTGTTATGTTAATAGCACAAACAATTCTCATAGGTATATTTACATATTTTGTAACCTTTAGAATTATGGGGAGAGATTATGAAGCGGCAGTTTTTGCATCTGCAAACTGCGGATTTGGAATGGGAGCTACACCTAATGCTGTAGCTAATATGGATGCACTTTCAAATAAATTTGGATTTGCACCTACCCCATATTTTGTCGTACCAATTGTAGGATGCTTATTCATAGATTTCGTAAATTCTGCAATTATTACACTATTTATAAATATAATTCATTGAAGCCATTGATCAAAGTAATTATAGAATAACGACATATTAAAATATTAGAATATAAAAGAAAAAGCAATATACTATTAAAATGTAAAGAGTATGTTGCTTTTCTTAGGTTAAAATGTATGAAATTAATTCATAAAAGATATAATAATTATGAGATTAGAAAAAGTTGTTATAAAAAGGTAGCATAAATTCTTTCTATTAACATAGGTATTATATAGAATTATATTTTAAGAAATAATAAATAATACTATTTTTATAAATACTTTTTTTAATTATATAAAATATAAAAAATTTAAATGAATTATTAAATGGGTTATAGGTAATATTTCAAAAATAATTATTTTATATATGTTGACTTTATAAATTTATAAGTATAAAATTAATATAAATTTGCAAGTCGAAGAACGTAATAAAATGTTGAAATATATATTGAAATATATATAAAGTACATATTAATTATAAAGTAAATACAAAAAAATGGAGGGATTTTTATGTCTATATTAAAAGGATTAAATCCAGAAAAGGTTCTAGGCTATTTTGAAGAATTAACTAAAATACCTCATGGTTCAGGCAATGAAAAGGTTATCAGCGATTATTTGGCTAACTTTGGTAAGGAAAGAGGATTTGTAGTAATACAAGATGATGAGTTAAATGTAATCATTAAAAAACCTGCTACTCAAGGATATGAAAATGCACCAGTAGTAACAATCCAAGGTCATATGGACATGGTTTGTGAAAAGAATAAGGATAAGGTACATGATTTTGAAAAGGATCCATTAGAGCTTAGAATCGATGGGGACTATCTTTATGCTAATGGAACAACACTAGGAGCAGATAATGGAATAGCAGTAGCTTATGGATTAGCTATTTTAGATTCAAAAGAGTTAAAACATCCTGCTATAGAACTATTTGTTACTACAGGTGAAGAGACAGGTATGTATGGAGCTATAGCAGTAGATCCTAAAAATCTTGATGGAAAAATATTATTAAACATTGACTCAGAAGAAGAAGGAATATTCCTTGTAAGCTGTGCTGGTGGAGTTACTAACTATGTAAATATAAATACTCAATGGGAAGATGCCTCTAATGAAGCTTTAAAACTAGAAGTTAAAGGTTTAAAAGGTGGACACTCTGGTATGGAAATAATAAAACAAAGAGGAAATGCTAATAAACTTATGGGAAGATTATTAAATGCTATATCAAAAGAGGTAGATTTTAATATTTCTCATATAAGTGGAGGCGCTAAAAATAATGCAATTCCTCGTGAAGCAGAAGCTACAATTACAGTAGCAGCTAAGGATGTAGAAAAAGTTAAACAAATAGCTACAAAATCATTAGAAATATTTAAAACTGAGTTAAGAATACAAGATCCAGATGTAACTGTAATAGTTGAAAAATCAGAAACTAGCAAACAATTAACTAAGGAAGTAACTGAAAAAATAGTTTCTTACTTAGTAGTAGCTCCAAATGGAATTCAAACTATGAGTGAAGATATTAAAGGGTTAGTAGAAAGTAGTATTAACTTAGGAGTTATAGAATTTAGTGAAGAAAAAGTTACCTTTGTTTCTGCAGTGAGAAGCTCTGTAAAAACATTAAAAAATGCCATTACAGATGGAATAGATGTTGTAGCAGAATTAGTTGGTGCTGAGGTTATTAATGATTCTGATTATCCAGAATGGCAGTATGAACCAAACTCACCAATAAGAGATTTATGTATAGAAACTTATAAAAATGTTACTGGTGAAGAACCAAAAATAGATGCTATCCATGCAGGACTTGAATGTGGACTTTTAAAAGAAAAAATGCCAGATGTAGATATGATTAGCTTTGGACCAAATTTATTTGATGTACACACTCCAAATGAACATATGAGTATATCATCTGTTGAAAG
Source organism: Clostridium sp. UBA7791 (assembly GCF_002480755.1). Taxonomy (NCBI): domain Bacteria; kingdom Bacillati; phylum Bacillota; class Clostridia; order Eubacteriales; family Clostridiaceae; genus Clostridium; species Clostridium sp. UBA7791. The sequence goes on from NZ_DLCT01000005.1 coordinate 228,316, forward strand.
AGTATGGAATTTTATAAAAGCACTATTAGAAAATATTAAATAAATGCCTAAGGTAAATTTTACTTTAGATATTTAATATAAAAATAAACAATTTGATTTAGGCATCCTGAAGAGTACTAGTTAATGTGTTTATATTTTTATCAATAGTATTAATTAAAGATAAAGATATAGCTTGTAGATAAATTAAACTTTTAAACATAGTAATTAGTGGCTTTTTTAGGGTGCCTTGTTAAAGAGTTACAAAGGAGGAGAAAAAATTTATGAGCCAAGAGAAAAGAAAATTATCTCAAAGTGCTTATGGTGGATGCAAAGGTGAAGAATATGTTCCTTTTATTCCAACATCAATGGCAATGCCAGAAACAACAGGTTATTCAATTATTTTAGGTATTATTTTAGCATGCGTTTTTGCAGCAGCTAACACATATCTTGGTCTGAAAGTTGGTATGACAATATCAGCTGGTATTCCAGGTGCTATTATTGCAACTGGAGTATTAAAAGGAATGTTTAGAAGAAATAACATTTTAGAAGCAAACATGGTAGCATCTTTAGCTGCTATGGGAGAATCCATTGCCGGGGGAATTATATTTATTTTACCAGCATTAATTTTATGGGGATTAAAATTAAGTATTCTAACTGTTGTTATTGTTACAATAATTGGTGGAGTTATGGGAGTATTTTTCATTACACCCCTTAGAAGATACTTAATCGTGGAAGAACACGGAAATTTAGTTTATCCAGAAGGTATGGCTGCAGCTGAAGTTCTTGTAACTGGTAGTGAAGGTGGACAAGGATTCAAAACAGTCATGACTGGTCTTGGAGTAGGAGCTGGATATAAACTTTTCTCAGGTGGATTTGCACTTTGGGGAGAGCAAGCTACTTATGTTATTAAAAGTTATCAAGGTACAATGATGGGATTTGACACTTTAGCATCACTTCTTGGTGTTGGATTTATAGTTGGTACTAGAGCATCATTACTTATGTTTGGTGGTTCTGTTATAGCTTGGTTTGCACTTATACCATTAATCAAATTCTTAGGAGTTGGACTAGCAGAGCCTTTATTCCCAGCTACTAAAATTATAGCTGAAATGAGTGCTAACGAAATCTGGGCTAACTATATTAAATATATAGGTGCTGGAGCTGTTGCAATGGGAGGATTTATTTCTCTTGCTAAGTCTATTCCTACTATTATCACAAGTTTTAAACAAGCTATGGGTGGAATAGGTGCAGGTAAAAATGATAAAGTAAGTAGAATTGATTTAGAAGCACCTCTTACTTGGGTTATTCTAGCAGCTGCTTTTGGATTTGCATTAACTTGGTTATTACCAATGGTTAATGGTGGATTTGTAGGTGGAATCATGGCAGTTTTATTCAGCTTCTTCTTTGCTGTTGTTTCAGCTAGAATGGTTGGTATAATTGGAGCATCAAACAACCCAGTTTCTGGTATGACTATAGCTACAATGTTATTTGTAACTACTGTAATTAAATTAACTGGTGGAGTAAGCCAAGAGTATATGACTAAAGCAGTACTAATAGGTGGAGTTGTTTGTGTCGCTATAGCAGTAGCTGGTGGAGCAGCACAAAGTTTAAAAACTACATTTATTATAGGTGGTACTCCTAAAAAGGTTCAAATAGGAATGTTTATTGCACTTTCAGTAGCAGGAGTTTTTGCAGCACTTGTAATTAACATGTTAAATACTGCTTATGGAATAGGTTCTGCAGATGTAGCAGCGCCTCAAGCTACACTTATGAAAATGATAGTTGAAGGTATTATGACAGCTCAATTGCCATGGACACTAATAATAATTGGTGCTGCAATTGCATTATTCTGTGAATTAGCTGGAATAGCAGTATTACCAGTAGCTCTAGGTATATACCTTCCAATAACTTTAAATGCTGCTATCTTAGTTGGTGGAATAATCAGAGAAATCGTTGAGAGAAAATTTGCTAAGGATCAAGATAGAAGAGGAGAAGTTGTTGAAAAAGGAACTCTTCTTGCATCAGGTTTAGTTGCAGGAGATGCATTGATGGGTATAGTAGTAGCTGGATTAGTAGCTGCTAATGTAAATATAGCATTCGGTAAGAATTTCTTAACAGGAATAACTCAAAGTAATCTATTTGCTTGTGTAATGTTCTTATTACTAGGATTATGGATTTACATGTTCTCTTGTAAAAAAGACAAAGCCGTTAAATAGTAAATCATAAAACAACTTAAAATCGCTTTGCCACAGGTAAAGTCTATCTGTGGACAAGCGATTTTAATAATTGGTAACAAATTAATTTATATAATAAAGAATAATAAAATGAATTAAAGAATATCTTATATTTAATAGTTATAAATAAGTTAGGAGGAATTTTGCATGAAAAATAAGAAAAAGCAAGAAGAAATAGAAAAACAAGCTCAAGATACAAAGCATAATTTTGCCCTTTATGTACCTGAAATTAAACAACAAAATTGGGAAGAAAAAGATGGTAAAGTTGTTATCCATATAAAAGTTACTGATCCAGTTAAAAAGTTTCTAGCTTGGATGGTTAAAAGAACTCCTGAAACTAAATTAGAACTAGATGAGAGATGTTCTACAGTATGGAAGTATATAGATGGAAATAGAACTGTTTATGATATTGCAAAGCTCATGGCAGAAATTTATAAAGAAAATGTAGATGGAGAGCTATATAGATTAGTAACTTATTTAAAATACATATCTAAAAGAGGATGGATAAAGTTTAAAGAATATGATAAAGAAGTTGAAATTAAATATACATAATATTTAATTAACATAAAATTTAAAATTACAAGACCTGTGTAAATACAAGGTTTATAGGTGTTAGAGAGGACAACCTTACATCATTGAAAGATATATGTAAGGTTATCCTCTTGTTCTATTTATACATGTAAGGTAAACTATATGTATGTCAAAAATGGGTACAAGTAGCAAGGAGTGAAAATTAGTGGGTTTAGATTTGATATTTATATTAAAGGCAATAATTATTGCAATAGTAGAAGGGTTAACAGAGTTTATTCCAGTTTCATCTACAGGACACATGATATTAGTTGGTAATGCTATTAACTTCCGTGGTGAGTTTGCTGATATGTTTCAGGTAGTTATTCAACTAGGGGCCATACTTGCAGTAGTGGTATTATATTGGAATAAGATTAAGGATAGTGTAATAGAATTTTTTAAATTCATATTCACATTTGGTAAGAAGGGTCAAACTGGATTTAAATTTGGAATTAATGTATTGATTGGATGTATTCCAATGGGAATAGTAGGAGTAATTTTTTATAAGCAAATTAAAAGTTTATTTAATCTTCAATCAGTAATTGTTGGATTATTAGTAGGAGGATTTTTACTACTTATAGTGGAAAACTTCTTTAGAAAGAGAAAAAGTAAAGCTGTTAAAAACATAGATGATATAACACCTATGCAGGCATTAAAGGTAGGAATATTCCAAGTTCTTGCTGTATGGCCAGGAATGTCAAGAAGTGCATCTACCATAATGGGAGGTTGGGTTGCAGGGCTCTCCACTCCAGTAGCAGCAGAATTCTCATTTTTCCTAGCAGTACCTGCAATGGTAGGATCATCAGCTAAAGATTTATTTGAATTTAACTATTCTATTATGACTCCAACCTTATGGGTTGCATTAATAGTTGGGTTTATTGTTGCCTTTGTTGTATCAATAATAGTTATGGACAAATTTGTTACTTTCTTAAAGAAAAAGCCTATGAGAGTATTTGCTATATACAGAGTAGCAGTAGGAGTACTACTTGCTGTGTTAGTATTTACAAAGGTTATTACCTTAGTAGCTTAAATTAAATGATAACTTTAATAAAAAAAGAGAACAAATTCATTGAAAAAATGAACTTGTTCTCTTTTTTTATAACTACCAACTACCAGATGATCCACCGCCACCGGAAGAACCTCCACCGAAGCCGCCAAAGCCGCCGCCACCGGAAGAACCACCGCCGCCGAAGCCACCAAAGCCACCGCCACCTCTAGGACCTCTTCCACCTCTACTAGTCCAAAACAACATTCGTAGTAATCTACCCCTATTGAAGATGGAATCTATAAATACAATGATGATGATAGCTATAAATATAAATATATTAAAACCATCATTATCCTCATAATTTTCTTCACTAGGCATTGTCACATTCAAAGACTTATCTAAGGTGACACCGTATTCTTTACTAGCATAATCACATAAAACACTATAACTATTTAGAATTCCTTCACTATAATTTCCACTTTTAAAACTTGGTTTTGCGATGGAAGTCATAACTCTACTTGAAAGTGCATCAGGTATTGCACCTTCAAGACCTCTTCCTACCTCTACTCTCCACTCCCTGTCATCTATGGCTACAAGAATTAAAAGACCATTATCTTTGCCTTTTTCACCTATTCCCCAGGTTCTAAAGAGACTATTGCTATAATCTTCAATTGGAGTATTGTTTAGGGTGTTCATTACAACAACTACAGCTTGAGCACCTGTTTTATCCTCAAGCTCCTTACCTAGAGAAACAATTTTATTGGCATCTTCATTATCTATAATACCTACATAGTCATTTAGATATTTATATACAGTTGGACTAGGATAAGTATCCTGTGCTAATGCACTAAAAGAAGAGAGTAGTAGTATAACAATAAGCAAAGAAAGACAGTGTTTTAAAAATTTAATTGCACTCTTCATCTTTATTTAGAAAAGTCTACAGAAGGGACTTCTGCAGCACCTGCACTTGCTTTATAAAATGGTTTCTCGTCAAATCCAAATAATGAAGCAATTATGTTGGTAGGAAATCTTAAGATTTTAGTATTATAATTTGTTACTACATTGTTATAATCTTGTCTAGCAATGGCAATTCTATTTTCTGTTCCTTCTAATTGCACTGATAAATCTAAGAAATTTTGATTAGATTTTAAGTCAGGATAATTTTCAACCACTACTAACAATCTAGAAAGAGCGTTAGATAGTTCAGTATCTGCAGCTGCTTGGTCAGAGATATTTGTAGCTCCTGCAAGTTTAGCCCTAGCATCAGCTATTTCCGTAAATATTTCCTTTTCTTGAGTTGCATATCCTTTTACTGTATTAACTAGGTTAGGGATTAAATCTGATCTTCTTTGAAGCTGAGTATCAATATTTGATTCCGCTGCACTAACTCCTTGTTTAAGAGTTACAAGATTATTGTAATTTCCAACTAAAAATACAGCAATAATAATCACAATAATTATTATAGGAAGGAAAACCTTCATACCTTTTTTCATAATTTATTCTCCTTTCAATCTTTGATTTAGTATATGTTTTAATTTCACATATTATATATGAATTAATCTTATTATTAACAAGATTAATTAGAAACATAAAGTAATGAGTTATAAATTAAAACCATTGCTTTACATTATATTCATTATAATCAAGAAAATTTACAAAATCAATGTAAATAAGAAAATCCTGTGATTTACACAGGGTTTTCTTATTTGAGGGGTTAATTTTTAGCTTCATTTATAATCGGGGGATTATTTATGAAGTACTTTTTACTTAATACTTAGGGGTTCCACTTTTAATATTACTAAAAAGTAATATTAAAAGTGGAGATACTTATTCCAGGGTGTAACTTATTTGCCTTAAATATTAGGAAATTAATTATCTCTTATATAATCTTGGGGAATTACTTACGAAATATTTATTATCTCCTGTTGATATTTATAATAAGGGTATATTGTGACATCTGTGTGACAAAATTATGATTAGATTATAAATAATTTTAGAAGGAAATTAATGTGATTAAAAATTAGGTGTATAAATTGAATAAAGTTTTTTAATGAAATAAGTAGCATAAAGCAATAATATATAAATTTAATAAATAACTATGGAATTATATTGAAAATAAAGATATAATTAGTACAACGAAAATTATGTAATACAAGTTATAAGGAGTGGGGAGAATGGAGATTATTAATGAAAAATTAAATGAAGTAAAGGAGCATATTAAAAACGTAACTTATTTAATTCATGCAGAAAGCTTAATACATTGGGATATGCAAACAGGAATACCATCTAAAGCTATAGATGGAAGAATTGAAGTAGTGGGATATCTATATTCAGAGTGTATAAAACTTATGACTTCTCCAAGAATAGGGGAATGGATAGAGTATTTCTCAGATAAAATGGACAAATTATCTTTCAGGGATAAAAAGATTATAGAAAATTTAAAAAGAAACTATGATGAACTTATAAAGATACCACCTGAAAGAAATAAAGAGTATCAAATGTTATGTTCAACATCAGAAGCATTTTGGAAACAAGCTAAGGCTAACAATGATTATGAAGGCTTTAAGCCATATCTAGCAAAGATAATAGAGTTTAATAAGGAATTTGCTGAATATATAGGATATGAAGGAAATATATATAATAAGTGCTTAGATGATTATGAAAGAGGATTGACTGTAGATAGGGTAGATAAAGTATTTAAAGAGCTTAGGGATGGTATAGTGGAGCTTTTAGAGAAGATTAAAGCCTCTAAGGTAAGTATAGACGAGTCCTTCTTTAAAAAGCAATTTCCTATCAAAGATCAAGATGAATTTGGTAAATTTGTTTTAGAAAAATTAGGATATGATTTTGAGGCAGGAAGACTAGATACTACTGTTCACCCATTTACAACTAACTTCGGAAATAAAGATGTTAGAATAACAACTAATTATGATGAACATGATTTTAGAAGTGCTTTCTTTAGCAATATTCATGAAGGTGGACATGGTATTTATGAGCAAAACTCAGCAGATGATTTAGAATATACAGGTATTTCAGGTGGAACTTCTATGGGTGTACATGAATCACAATCTAGATACTATGAAAATATTCTAGGAAGAAGTAAGGAATTTTGGGCTTATTTTTATCCAGAGGCTCAAAAGAGATTCCCTCAATTTGAAGGAGTTAATTTAGAAGATTTCTATAAAGCTATAAATAAGGTAGAACCTTCTTTAATTAGAACAGAAGCAGATGAATTAACTTACAGTATTCATATTATAATTAGATATGAGTTAGAAAGAGCTTTCATGAATAATGAAATCACAGTAGAAGGGTTGCCAGCTGCTTGGAATAAAAAATACAAGGAATATTTAGGTGTAGAGCCTAAAAATGATTCAGAAGGAATTCTTCAAGATACTCATTGGGGTGCAGGTTTAATTGGATATTTCCCAAGCTATGCTCTTGGTAATGTATATGGAGCCCAATTTTTAAATAAAATGAGACAAGATATACCTACCTATGACGAAGAAGTTAAAAATGGTAATTTTGCAGTGATAAAAGATTGGTTAAGAGAAAACATACATCAGTTTGGATCTCTTTATACTCCATCGGAGCTTATTGTAAAAGTAACAGGAGAAGAGTTAAATCCTAAATATTTCTTAGAGTACCTAAATAAAAAATACGGAGAAATCTACGAAATATAAGTGACACTCCAAATTTTATATTT
>NZ_DLCT01000005.1:235997-238169 GCF_002480755.1 Clostridium sp. UBA7791
TATTTGGTCAGTGGAACTTAAGTGAGACTCTAAATCTATGATTTAGTTAGTTGAACTTACTCATTCGAATATATATGAGAAGGAGTTTCCGTAAAATACAATAGATTTAGTATGCATAAAAGAAAGTGAGATATGATGAAATTTTTAAAGAAATTAGTTGGAGATAAATGTTATCTTTCTCCAGTGGATGATATACTAGCAGATAAGGTAGCTCAATGGAGTAATGACTTGAGGGTTTCCTTAAGAACTGGAGATATATCAGATATGATAACAGTTGATGCTCAAAGAGAGTATTTAAATAGTATGAATGAGAGAGGATATGCCTTCTATATAGTTGACTCTAAAAACGACGAGGCTATAGGGGTCATAAGGCTTATGAGAATAAGCCACATACACAGAAATGCTGTTCTTGGAATGTTTATTGGAGATTCGAATCATAGAAATAAAGGTATAGGAACAGAAGCAACAAAGCTAATATTGGATTTTGCTTTTAATGTGATAAATCTTAGAAACATAATGATAGAGACTTTTTCTTTTAATGAAAGGGCCATTAACTTATGCAAGAAGATTGGCTTTAAAGAGATAGGAAGAAGAAGAAACTCTATTATATATGGAAATAATGAGTTTGACGAAGTCTTCATGGATATATTGAATACTGATTTTCATGAATCAATTATATGTGAAGCACTAAAATAGAAAGAAGACAATATATAACATTAGGCTGTTAAAAAATAAGAGCTATAAACTTTCAGTTTTATAGTTCTTATTTTTTTATTACATTTTATATGAAAATTAGTTAAATCTAAATTTAGTGACTGCAAAATCCATCTGACCATTAATAATAAACAATAAGTGATTAACTCACATAAATAAAATATTAAAAAGGGTAAAATATATGTATAATAAAAAGCAGATTTTGAGTTATCATATATAGGGAGGCATTACAATGTTTAACTTTTTAAAAAGGGATAATGGAAAAGTAATAAGTATTAATGGTATAGATAGTTTGTTAGGTAAGATTAATTTAATTGATGTTAGAGAAATATATGAATATAGAAATGGAAGTTTAAAAACAGCTAGAAATATTCCAATGGGAAATCTTTTAAACAATCCAGATAGATATCTTAAAAAAGAAGATGAATATTACCTTATGTGTCAAACAGGTTCGAGAAGCTCACTTGCTTGTAGGAGATTGACTAAAGAAGGGTTTAATGTGATTAATGTTAGAGGTGGTATTGGAGCATATAAAGGGGCTAAAAGAAAATAACTTTAATTATTGTATAGAATATTTTAATTTGTAGTTGATATAATCACTTAAGAGTAATATAATTTAATTAAGTTAATGATTAATTAAATTATATTATAAAAGGAGTATATATGATAGAAAGTGTAAAAGTTTTTAAAGCTATTGGTGATGAGACAAGGATAAAAATACTAATATTATTATCTAAGAAGAATATTTGTGCAAAGGCAATAGCTAAGCATTTACAAATTTCTGAAGCTGCAGTATCACAACACATTAAAATTCTTAAGGAAGTAGATTTAATTGTAGGTTACAAAAGAGGATATCATGTAATCTATGACTTAAATAAGAAAGTTTTAGAAAAAGCTATAGAATTTATTAATGTATTAATTACTGATGACATATGCTCAATAGATGATAAGTTTAATGTAAGTTTAGAGAGCTTTCATGCTTTACAATGTGAAAAGAATTGTAAGGTGGTAAAGAAATGCTGTAAAGAGAGATTAAAGGAGGAAGAGTAATGAAGGTTTGTTTTCCAGTTAAATCTAATGAAGGTATGGAGAGTGTACCATATGGACACTTTGGAACAGCTCCAATGTTTGTAGTATGTAATTTAGAAACTAATGAGGTTAAGACTATAGGAAATGGTGATTTAGGTCATCAGCATGGTATGTGTCAACCAATGAAAGCATTATCAGGAGAAGTAGTAGATGCTGTGGTTGTAGGTGGTATTGGTCAAGGGGCTATAGTTAAGTTAAACTCCCAAGGAATAAAGGTATATAGAGCAGCAGAAGGAACTATAAATACAAACTTAGAGAAGCTTAAAAATGGTGAGTTATCAGAATTCGCTATGAATCATACTTGTAATCATGATGGATGTGACCATCATTAAAATATAATTAAGAATTGAAAGAACTGTATGAAAATAG
>NZ_DLCT01000005.1:238338-326677 GCF_002480755.1 Clostridium sp. UBA7791
CTATTTTCATACAGTTCTTTTAATAATGGTTCTGTTGAAAACTATAGTGATAGAATATACAATCTATAACATGTTGACGGATTATTTTTACATAGTCCAACTATATATTTAATCTATCCCCTAAATTAAACTAAACTGTTTTAATGTGAATATCCACAGGAATACTGTAAGTATACAAAAGGCTGAAGTAAATACTACTATTTGGGCAGCTAATTCACTATCACCATCCATTTTTTGAGCCATAGTGAAGGAAGAAATAGCAGTAGGGGATGCAAAGATAAGCATTAACGCTATAAGTTCTATATCTCTAAAACCTAACCATATACTTATAGGCATAAGAATACTAGGAACTACAATAAGTCTACCAGTTACACCTATAATAGTTTGTTTCAAGTGAGCTTTTACATCGGTGAAAGAAAAGGAACCACCAAGTAAAATAAGGGAAAGAGGTGTAGCAATTCGTGATATGTCACTTATGGATTTTTCAATAGCTGTTGGAAGTTTTATTCCAAAGATAAGAAATAATAGTCCAATTGCTGATGTTATAATTAAAGGATTAGTAATAATTCCTTTTAGAGTATTTTTAATATCTAGCTTTCCGCATCTAAAAATTTCTAAGGATATCACTGCTAACATATTAAAAAAAGGAACAACAGTGGCTATTAGTATAGCTACAACACCAACTTTGTCCTCACTAAATAGGGAACATGCTACAGGTAGACCAAATATTATAAAGTTGCTACGAAATATACCTTGTATCAAAACACCACGTTTTTTATTATCCTTTTCAATAAGGGGAATGAGAATGCATAGTACTATAAAGGTAAGGGTAACACTTATAAGTGCAAAGCAAATAAGTTTCGGATTTATAGCTCCTTTTAAATCTGTTTTATATATATTATAAAATAACAATAGAGGCAAAAAAGCCTTAAAGGTGATACTATTCATAACCTTTAGAGTATTGTCATCAAACATTTTCAATCGCTTTAATACATATCCTAAAGCCATGGTAAGAAACAGTGGTAAAACTACATTAATTGATAAAATCAAATTTCCCATAATTAATATCCTTTCTAGTATTTTGTTAATCTATTTCTCATATTTTATATGGTTGTCCCAATTAATTGTATACAAAGTTAAAGTGTTTTTCAATGTATAAGTAATAATTGATAATATTTGTAATAGGTGTTAAAATAAAAATGTAGTCTTACTCTAAGGAAGTATCCAAGGAGGAAGAGTAATAGATTTAAATCGTTCTGAATTACATGAGGGTTAGCCCAAATGATAAGGCGGTGTCATAGGATAGCGATATACTATCTCTGCTCTCTATTGGGACGCAGAGAGTATTTTTTTGAGGGGAGCTTAAGCTTTGGAAACAAGAATCGCATTGATTGGAATTATAGTAGAGGATACTACAGCTACAGAAAAATTAAATAATATTTTACATGACTATGGACAATATATTGTTGGGAGAATGGGGGTACCATATCGCGACAAGGAGGTGTGTGTTATCAGCGTAATTATAGATGCAACTAATGATATTATTAGTTCATTATCTGGTAAGTTGGGTATGCTCGATGGTATTACTGTAAAAACGATCTATTCAAAGAAGTAGAGTAAATATATAAAATCAGAACGAATTAGGTATATATTAGAATAAAGCACTTAAAATCTTATTAAGAAAGAAGAGTAGATGTATGTATAATGTAAAATCTAAGGTAGCAACTGAATTTATTGAAGATGGAGAAATATTATCAACCCTTGAATATGCTAAGAAAAATAAAAATAATAAAGAGTTAATAAATAGTATTATAGAGAAGGCTAGAGAATGTAAAGGTTTAAACCACCAAGAAGCAGCAGTGCTATTAGAATGTGATTTAGAAGAAGAAAATAAAAAGATAGAAGAGCTAGCTATGGAGATAAAGAATAAATTTTATGGTAATCGTATAGTTATGTTTGCTCCATTATACCTTTCTAATTACTGTGTTAATGGATGTATATATTGTCCGTATCACCATGGAAACAAACATATAGCTAGAAAGAAACTTACTCAAGAAGAGATTAAAAAGGAAGTAATTGCATTACAGGATCTTGGACATAAAAGACTTGCACTAGAAACAGGTGAAGATCCTATAAATTCTCCTATAGAATATGTATTAGAAAGTATAAAGACTATATATAGCATAAAACATAAAAATGGTGCTATAAGAAGAGTAAATGTAAATATTGCTGCTACTACTGTTGAGAATTATAGAAAATTAAAAGAGGCTGGAATAGGAACATATATATTATTCCAAGAAACTTATAATAAAAAATTATATGAAGAATTACATCCAACAGGACCAAAGCATGATTATAATTATCACACTGAAGCTATGGATAGAGCTATGGAGGGTGGTATAGATGACGTTGGTATAGGAGTTTTATTTGGATTAAACATGTATAAGTATGATTTTGTTGGATTACTTATGCATGCAGAGCATTTAGAAGCATCCATGGGAGTAGGACCACATACTATCAGTGTACCTAGAATTTGTCCTGCTGATGAAGTAAATCCAGAAGATTTTACTAATGGAATTTCTGATGATATATTTGCAAAGATTGTTGCAATCTTACGTATTTCAGTACCTTATACAGGAATTATTGTATCTACAAGGGAATCTCAAAAATCTAGAGAAAGAGTGCTTCATCTTGGAGTTTCTCAAATTAGTGGAGCTTCATGTACAAGTGTTGGAGGATATGCTCAGAAGGAAAAAGAAGAAGAAAATTCAGCACAATTTGATATCAGTGATACAAGAACTCTAGATGAAATTGTAAATTGGTTACTTGGCATGGGATATATTCCTAGTTTTTGTACTGCTTGTTATCGTGAAGGTAGAACAGGAGACAGATTTATGCAGTTAGTAAAATCAGGTCAAATTTCTAACTGTTGTTTACCTAACGCCCTAATGACTTTAAAAGAGTATCTAGAGGATTATGCATCTGAAGATACAAAAGCTAAAGGCGAAGAAGTCATAAAAAATGAAGCTATGAAAATTCCTAATCCTAAAGTTAAGGGTATTGTAGAGGAACACCTAAAAGAACTTAATGAAGGAAAACGTGATTTTAGATTCTAGATATAATAAAAATAGAGGGTTAGCCCTCTATTTTTTCATATCTTTAATTATACAAATTCCTTGAGTCATGGTACCCATTGGACAATAAACACACCAAGAACGTGGTTTATAAAGGGCCATGGTAATTATACCTAGGAAAGTTGAAGTTAACATTAAGCTATAGAAGCCAAAACTAAATTGAACTATCCAAGGAGAAACATAGGATAAATCTGTGAAGTTCCAAGGTAATTTAAAGGTCCAAAGTATAGTAAGAACTTCTTTTAGAGTATTTGTCCCTTGGAAAACTAAATATGTGTTAAATACCATACTAATGAACATAGTTAAAAAGAAAATTAAAAATCCGTATCTAAAATATTTAGATTTTAAAAATTTAGGCATAGGCTTATTTCTTGATAATTTTAATTTATTTCCTAATAAATCTAATAGTTGTCCTCTACCACAGTATTTATTGCAATAGCCTTTATTTCCTTTAACTATTGAAATTAATAAAGGTACGATAAAGCAAATTAATCCTAGCCAAGCAAAGAGTATATTAAATAACCCTAAAATTAAATATAGGGATGATAATATCCAAAGATATTCATAAAGATGCTTTTTCTTCTTTTTCATTAGTTGCCTCCTAGTTGTTTAATTTCTATAGTAGATGCAGGGCAAGCTTTAACACATTTTCCACATCCAACACACTTATCATAATCAACCTTTGAAAAAATACCCTTGTTAATAGCAATGGCTCCAAGGGGACAGACTTTTTCACAAGCACCACAGGCTACACAGTAGCTAGTATCCACATAAGCCCTCCTTTTAACAATTTTCTTTTCCATAAATTTATATCCTCCTGTTTTATAAATGTTGTAGTAAGCATATTATAACTGTATAATTAAAGAAAATATGTGATATAGTCACACAAGCAATTTTTTAGGAGGATAATATGTTAAATAGTTTAGATGTATTTAATAAAAGACTTGAAGCTTTGTATGATGCTTATCCTGTATTAAAAGAAATAGATGATAGCCATGAAATTATAAGAAAAAATGTAATTTTTAAAAGTCTATTAAGTGAGGAGTATTTAAAAACAGATAGTGGAAACTGTATAGGTATGTTATTTGTTATAAGTGGAATTATAAAGGTTCAAAAAGTAACAGAAGAGGGAAATGAAACTAATTTGTACAATGTAGAGCGTGGTGAGCTATGTCATGAAGCATTAAGCTGCTTTGTAAATTGTCAATCATTAAATATTGAAGGCATAGCCATGCAAGATTCTTTAATTGCTATTTTACCATCAGATATAGTGAAGGCCTATTTATTAAGTGATTTTAGATTTATGCAAGTTATATATAAAGATTTATATGCAAAATTTAGAGGGGTTATAGAAAACAAAGAAGCTAGAATTCATGAATCTTTAGAAAGTAGATTGGTTAAATTATTACTTAGTAAGAATACTAAAATAATTTATACAACCCATGGGGAACTTGCTTTTGAATTAGATTCTTCAAGAGAAGTAATAAGCAGAAAGCTTAAGGAACTAGAGAAAAAAGGGTATTTATTAATATCAAGAGGAAAAATTCAATTACTAAAAGATTTAGAAGAACTATATAATTAGTAAAGAAATTATAATACAAAGATAACTACATAAACAAAAGAAAGGGTGAATTTATATATGAAAGACAAAAGTTTAAGTAATGGTTTTTTAAATATAGTAAAAAAAATGAATAATGAAATAATAGGGCAAGGAGAATTTATTCATAAATTGTGCAATTATTTTAAAGAAAAGTTTGAAGAAGATAAGAAAGGCATATTACTTTTAGCCGGTAAACGAGGAACTTTTAAAAAAGCTAGTGTAAGGCTATTATTTGAAAAACTTAACGAGGAAGGAATAACTGAAGATTATCATATAGATGAAATAGATTTAGCCTCTTACAATTTTAATTTAGGATATAATGCTTTTTTAAGTGACTTATATGAAAAACTAAATAGTAGTTCACAGGTAATAATGTTCAAAAATACTGAAAAAGCTTCAGAAAATATTTTAAAGGTATTATCAGAAATATATCCTAATACTTGTTTAAAGTTAAAAGATAACTATATTATGAAAAATAAGTTTCTTATTGAAGCAAAGAGTAAGGATAAAGACAATATAGGAGAATTCATCTGTCATAATAAGTTTTTCATATTTATTTATAATAGTGATGATAATGTAATAGAAGATGGAATTTTAGATAATAGGGAAGAGGTATTATATACTGAAAGCCTTACAGAAGATGAACAAAATAAAGTAATTAGAAGAGAAGTGTTAAGGTCAATAGATGGTATACAAAAGCATATGCAAGGAAATATAGTTCTTGGAATAGAAAATAAAGATGAAGAGGAAGATAACTTTGGAATTTGTAGTTTTCTACAAGAAAACTTCATAGAAGATAGCAATTTTGGAATCAGTGAATATATATCCTATAAAATTTATAAACCAATTATGAACCTAATACAAAAGGAAGGACTTTATAGTGAAAGTCAGATTTTAATATATGTAGATAAGAATGAGATATATTGCAAATCAGATGATGAAATATACAAGTTAGAAAACTATCTAGTACCTACCCTTGAAGAAGTAAAATATAAATTGGATTCTATAATAGGTATAGAAGAACTGAAAAATTTTATAATAAATGTTGAAAATAATTGGAAAGTACAAAAAATAAGAAAAAGACTTGGACTAAAAACTTCAAAGATATCTATGAATATGATATTCACAGGAAATGCAGGTACAGGAAAGACTAATGCAGCTAGGGTTACCTTTGAATATTTAAACGCCTTGGGTATATTAACTAAAGGTGTATTTGTAGAGGTGAGTAAAGCAGATTTTGTTACAGAGAACATTAATGATACATCTAAGAGAACAAATGATGTAATTAATTCTGCCTTAGGAGGAGTACTATTTATAGATGAAGCATATTCCTTATGTGAAAGTGAAGAAGATAAGGTAGGTAGGGAAATAGTAGATGCATTACTTAAGGGCATTGAGGACAATAGAGATAATTTAATAGTCATATTAGCTGGTTATGAAAAGGATATGGAAAGATTTCTAACTATAAATCAAGGTCTAAAATCTAGATTTTCAAATACTATACACTTTAAAGATTACAACCCAGTAGAAATGTATGAAATAGCAGTTAACATAGCTAAATCAAAGGGGTATAGAATAGCCAAAAATGTAAAAGCAGGGTTAATAGATTTATTTACAAGAAACCAAATTATAGGCAAAAATGATTTAGGTAATGCTAGGTTTGTAAGAAATATAGTGGAAAATGCAATAATTGATGCTTCTAAAAAATATCTAACTAATAGTGATAAGGAAATTGATTTATTAGATAGAGATAACTTTAACTTTAGAGCAAATGCAAAGTTTGATTTAGAAGAAAAATTAAATGAAATAATAGGACTTGATGACGTTAAAAAACTATTAAGAAGTCAATATAAGCTTATAGTTGCTCAGGAAAAAAGGAAATCTGTTGGAGTAAATACTAAGATAGAGCAAAACTTAAATATGGTATTTACAGGGAATCCAGGTACAGGTAAAACAAGCATAGCAAGATTAGTAGCTGAAATGCTAAATAGTATGGGATTATTAAAGGTAGGTCAACTAGTAGAAACAGATAGATCAAGTTTTGTATCAGAAGTTCCAGGGGAAACCCCAAAGAAAACAGAAGAGAAGTTTAAAGAAGCTTTAGGCGGAGTATTATTTATAGATGAAGCATATACCCTTGCAAATGACTCATTAGGAATTGAGGCTATAGAAACTCTGTTAAAGTTAATTGAAGATTATTCTAAAGAAGTAATAGTGATATTAGCTGGTTATGAAGAAGAAATGGAAGAATTCTTTGATGTAAACATAGGTTTAAGGTCAAGATTTCCATTATGGACTAATTTTGCAGATTATAATCCTAATGAACTTTTTGAAATGGCTGTAAAACTTGTTGAAGCAAAGGGATTTAAGTTATCTAAGAATGGATATATAGCTTTAAAGAAAAGCTTTGTTGAAATCTACAATAACTCAGATGCACAATCAGGAAATGGAAGGATGGTTAGAAATTACGTAGAAAAACTAATTAGAAATCAAAGCATAAGAATTGTAGAAGAGGATATCAGCGTTTATGAGATGAATCTTATAACTGCTAAGGATGTAGAAAATATAAATGTTATTGACGATGATAACATCTTTAATCTAGATAGTAAATTAGAGCTATTAGTTGGTAATGAAGATGCAAAGGAATTTTTAAAAAATCAATATAAGCTTTTAAAGGTTAGAGAAAGAAGAAAAAAATTAGGATTAGGATCAGATATCAATAGATATATGAATATAATATTTACAGGGGAAAATGGAACAGGGAAGAAAACTGTAGCTAATATTCTCTCAGAAATGTATTATAGTATGGGAATAGTTAAAGCTAAAAACATTGTAGAAATGGATAAATATGAATTCATGGCAATGATTAATAAGGGAATAAAAATTGAAGATATATTTAGTAAATTTTCAGGGAAAATGCTATTTCTAAATAGGGTAGACCTTCTCCTAGAGGAACAGCAATATAATAAAATAGTATCAGATTTCATTAAATTCTTAGATAAAAATAATAAGGTTATATTAATCCTTTCAGGAGAAAAAGAAGGGATGAAAAAACTAGTATTATCTAATCCAGCCTTTAACTATAGATTTCCAACTTGGTTTGATTTTGAAGATTATGATTATATGGGACTATGTAATATAGCATTAAGTATATTAAGTAAAAAGGGATATTCTTTATCGAAGGATGCAGAAGAGGAAATTAATAAAACTATAATAGACATATACGGTAATCCAAATTTAGTAATAAAAAATGGATTAATGATAAAACAGTATTTAGATAATCTTATAAGAACTCAGAGTATTAGAATATGTGATGAAGAATTTAGTAGAGATAGTATAAATTTTATAACCTTAGATGATATTATAAACAGTAAGAAAGAATTTTTAAAAAGAAATATTGTAAAGTAGTAAAATAAAGTAGTAAAGAACTATATCAAGATATGTTTTGATATAGTTCTTTACTTTAGTATAAAATTTATAAGCTTGATATATAGAATTTGTATTAACAATTAATAAGTATTAACAGTATCTAAGTAGGCATTATTATTCCACAAGCTAATCGTTTCCCAGAATTACCAGCAGGTTGACTAGTAAAGTCATCAGCATTTTCATGGATTATGATAGCTTTTCCAACAATATCTTTTATAGAAAATCTGCTTAAATAAACATCCATTGCAGCAATACCATTTGATGACATTAGTGGTGGAAGATCTCCATAATGATAAGGGTGAGGTTCATTTGTTGGATTCCAATGTCCACCAGTAGTTTTAAAAGGATCACTTGGATCACCTATATTACAACTTTCAAACTCATGAATATGAAATCCATGGAAAAGTGAAGGTTTTCCTTCAGAGTTGTATCTTGGAATACCAGTAATATATACTCTAAGAATTATCCCATCATCTAAACAGCAAAATAATGCTCTGCCACGTAGTTCAGGAGCTAAAGGTCCACCTTCAATTACTGCATAAGCTGTTGGTTCAGGCATACCATGATTCATAATTATATCGTTAATACTAAATTTATCATTAGCCATTCTCATATTAATACACTCCATTTTATTGATACAATATAATTTATAATATGTTGTAGTAAGTTGGTGTGTGAACGCAAAATATAAATATTTTATGCACTTTGTTAAATTTAGTTTAATTAAATAAAATTTATGTAAATTTGATTTTAATCAACCGAAAATATATAATAGATATATAAGGAAGAGGAGGGATATAAATGGAAGTTCTTATATTTGTATTAAATGACCCAAGAGATTTAGAGGAAATAATGGTTGAATTCACTAACATAGGTATAAGTGGGTCTACAATTATTGATACTGTAGGGATGGCTAATATTTTATCTAGTTGTGAAGATGCAAGTATGTTTTCTTCACTTCAATTGTTATTAAACAAAGGAAGGTCATCTAATAAAACAGTATTTACCGTTTTAAAGAAAGAAAGAATAGAACAAGCACTAGAGATTATTAACAAAGTAACTGGAGGATTAAATGGTCCAGGTAATGGAATAGCATTTACAATTCCGGTTAATAGAGTAATTGGAGGTAGCTTTCAACAAAAATAGGAGGGACTGAAGTTAAAGATGAATTGGTTATATGTACTAGGGATAGTAATACTTGCAGGTATATTTTTAGGATTACTAGTAAGTTATATTAAACTACCAAAGGTAACAGGATACTTAGTAGCAGGGATAATAATAGGACCTTTTGTTTTAAAGATTGTACCTACTGAAGCTATCCATGGATTAACAGTTATTTCAGAGGCAGCCTTAGGGTTTATTGCTTATAGTATAGGTAGTTCTCTTAATTTTAAGGATTTAAAGAAAATTGGTTCTGGAATTATAATTATAGCTTTATTTGAAGCACTTATGGCAGTAGTAGTTGTAACTTTAGTTATGATAACAGTATTTAAGCAACCATTAGCTTTTAGTTTATCTTTAGGCGCAATAGCTTCAGCAACAGCACCTGCAGCTACAATTATGGTTCTAAAGCAATATAGAGCTAAGGGACCCTTAGTAAATACTCTTATACCAGTAGTTGCTATAGATGATGCCATTGCAGTTATAGCCTTTGGAATAGCTTTATCTATTGCAAAAGCTTTAACAAATGGTACAGGAGCTTTGACAGTGATGTCAATAATGAATCCTTTTATAGAGATTATAGGATCTGCTGTTTTAGGAATAATACTAGGATTTGTGTTAGCATTTATTAATAGGTTATCTAACAGTAGAGAGCAAACTATGAGCATGGCTATAGGTGTAATTTTATTAGCTATAGGCCTAGCTAACAAATTACATTTGTCTGGATTATTAACTTGTATGGTTATGGGTGGAACCATTAGTAACATTACCGATGGTAAAACTAAATTACTTACTGTATTAGATGAATTTACTAATCCAATATTTATAGCATTCTTTACCATATCAGGATTAGAACTAGATATGTCAGTTTTGAAGACTGTAGGTATAATTGGGGCAGGTTATATAATAGCTAGAGTTATTGGTAAAGTTTTAGGAGCTTATTTAGGAGCTAAGATAGCTAAATCAGAACCTATAGTTCAAAAATATTTAGGATTAACTTTAGTACCACAGGCAGGAGTAGCTATTGGACTAGCACTTATAGTTCAAAATGAATTACCAGCTTATGGTACCCAAATTAGAACTATAATATTGGCAGGAACTGTTATATATGAGTTAATAGGCCCACTATGTACTAAAATTGCAATATTTAAAGCAGGTGAAGCAAATAAAGCTTAATAATAAATATGGTTCATGTATAACATCATTGATTTGGCTTTAAATTCACTATAAACAATGATATAATGAATGTATAAAATTAAATATATTTTATGGTTTTAAAGTTTATTCTTTAAATTAAAAGGGAAGTTGGTGAAAATCCAACACGAACCCGTCACTGTAACAAGGAGTGTATTCTAGATAAGCCACTGTTAACTTAGTTAATGGGAAGGTTAGAATACATGTTGATATGAAGTCAGGAGACCTGCCATAGGATATAGACCAAAAAACCCACGGGGAAACTGGGAGGTGTCTAACATGAAAGATGTATTTAGTGCTTTTCATAAGAGAAACTACTTTTGTAAATCTTTTAATTGTTATACTAGACATCCCGTATAGGATGTCTTTTTTCATGTATAAAAACATAAGTTTATATACATGAAATGCAGGGGAGTGATTAATCTTAAGGTCATTAATAATATTAGCTAAGACAAGGAGATTACAATGAGTAGTATATATGTAACTAAACAATTTATCTCTGATAGTAATATCAAAGAAAAACTAGGTCAAGTATCATTAATTCTTTTAGGAAGTTTAATTTATTCTTTAAGTGTAAATATGTTTATAGTTCCACATAAGTTTTTAAGTGGGGGAGTAGCTGGGATAGCATTACTTTTACAATATGTAACAGATATTCCTTCAGGGTATTTTACATTGTTTATCAATATACCTATATTTTGTTTTGGAATTAAGGTAATTAATAAGGAATTTGGGTTTTTAAGTTTTATTGGTATGATATCAATGTCCATATTTTTAATATTAACTGAAGATATAACTAGATTTATTAAAGTAGATGATTTATTAATATCATGCATAAGTGGAGGAGTTTTATGTGGTTTTGGTATGGCCATAATATTTTTAAATAAGGCTTCAGAAGGTGGAACGGATATAATAGCTATTGCTTTAAAGAAAAAGTATGGTGTTAATTTAGCTTCTATGACATTTATATTAAATGGAGTCATTGTTTTTACAGGGTTAATTTTAAATGATCTAACTATAACTATCTATACGTTAATATCTCTATTTATAAGAGCCTATATTCTAGATAAGGCTATTACTATGACTAATGAGAGAAAATTAATTATAGTGATAAGTAATAATCCAGAGGAAATAAAAAATTCTATCTTGGAACTTTTGGGAAGAGGTGTTACCTTTCTTCATGGAGAAGGTGCTTTTACAGGAGAGAAAAAGAAAGTTATATATTCTATAATGAGTTCTAAACAAGTGGAAAAGGCCAAGAAAGCTATACTAGATATTGATGCTAATGCAGTGATATCCATAATGAATGTGAATGAAGCTCATGGAAAGGGATTTAAACAGTTATCTTTTTAAGACGTAATTTAAATAAATATAAGAAAAAAGTGCTAGTCTTTTATAAGATCAGCACTTTTTTAAATTTAAATTTCATTTTGCATTAGCCATTTACTACAGCTAAGATAGTGTCCTCAGGAGTAAGAAGGGTTACTTCACTTGGAATATTAATATCTTTAGCTAGTAGTTTATCATTAAATTGCATATTAGCTACATTAACTTCAATATATTCTGGAATCTTTTCTACATTTCCTTGAAAATCAAGATATGGTCTAAAGGTTTCTAAAACTAGTCTTTTAGATTCCAAATTTTCTTGACCAATATAATTTATAGGAATAGTTAGTTTAATTACTTCATTTGGTTTAACATATTGTAAATCAAAATGTATAATTTCGTGTAGATTGTTTTTTTGAATATCTTTAACTACACAGTTTAGAGTTTTTCCCTCTAAATCAATAGGTATGATAGAACCACTAAAACTGCCTTTTAACATTTTTAACAGTTCAGTTTTATTCATCTTAGCAGAGATAGGTTCTTCTAAAAATTCACCATAGATTACGCAAGGTACTTCTCCCAAATTTCTAAGCTTCTTTAAATTCTCCTTTGAGCTTCTTTCATATACTTTAAATGTTGTACTTTTCATAATAAATCCCTCACTTATTTTTAATAATTTTTTGTTGATTTATTAAGCTCAGTATATAAATGAATCTAAGCACTATTAATTACACACAGAGCTTATACAAAGCCCACATATGCATCAACCTCCTTAAATATACTTATACCATGATAACATATATTAAGGAAAAAGCAAAATTCATAAAATATTAGAATAGATAATACTTTACAATGTAAATATATACATATATAATTATACATAGATATACTATGTATAGTAAACCGAGGTAAGGGGTGGAATTATGAAAATAAATAAAGAACTTTTGAAAGGAAGCACGACAATACTTATATTAAGTCTACTTAATCGAAAAAATATGTACGGATATGAAATGATTAAGGAGATAGAAGAAAGGTCTAAGGGTATTTTCTCTTTTAAAGAGGGAACGCTATATCCTATTCTTCATAGTTTAGAAAATGAAAATTTTATAGAAGCTTACTGGGATGAAGGCGAAGGAAAGCGTAAGAGAAAATATTACAAGATAACGGAAAATGGTAACAAAATTCTCAAAGAAAAAGAAGCAGAATGGAAATTGTTTAGTTCTACAGTTAATGAAGTATTAGGGGAGGGAGATTTATGTCTACAGTAAACCATCCGAAGGTAGAAAAGTATATAGAAGAAGTATGTGGATTAGTTAAAAATAAAAGAGTTCATAAAAATATAAAAGAGGAACTTATAGATCACATAGAAGAGATTATACAAGAGTACAGAGATGTTGGAATAACGGAGGAGGAAGCTATAGATAAAGCTATTATGCAAATGGGTTCATACGAAGTTATAGGAAGGGATTTGAATATGGTTCATAAAGCATCTCCTGATTGGATGCTTTTAGGTATAACCGCTATATTTATATTAGTTAGCATATTTACTTTAGGCTTCATTCAGAAGAATAATGCATTGACACACAGTTCATATGCTAATTTTTTAGGTAAGACTATAATTTATGCATCAGGAGGAATTATATTAACAGCAGTTTTACTTAAAATTGATTATAGAAAATTAAAAAAGTACTCTAAATATGTTTATAGTGGAGTAATAATTCTGTTAATATCCCAAATCTTTATAAATACAGGCTATATAAATGGAGAAATGGGCTGGATAGTTATTGGGCCAATTAGTTTTAATGCTTTTAATATAGCACCTTTTTTTCTAATCATTGCTTTAGCTGGAATGCTTGATAAGTGGAATTGGAATGAGATTAAAAGTATATTAAAAGGGATTTTTATTGCTTTTGTACCAATAATATTTTTTATTATTGGAAATGCTTCAGTTAGCATTATTATATATGCCATATCAGCTATTACTTTGATGATTATATCAGGTGTGAAATTAAAACATATTATAACTTCCTTTGGAGCTATGGGGGTTATCTTTTTATCTTGTATGGTTAGTGAACCTTACAGAATAAAAAGATTTCATGTGATTTTTAATCCTTCATTAGATGTAGATGGAATGGGATGGATTTATAATCAACTAGTTAAATTAAGGGAATCGGCGGGATTGTTTGGACAGGGAGCAAATTTTATACCAAATATGTTGCCAGAAATTCATACAGACTTTATATTTACCTATATAGTTTATTCTTTTGGATGGATTGCTGGAATAATACTAATTTCTTTAATTTTAGCATTCATAATAAGAATGGGTATAATAGGAAAAAGTACTAAAGAAACCTATGGTAAATTACTAGTAAGTGGATTTTGTGCATTATTTATAGTGCAGTTTTTACTAAGTATTTCTGTTAGCTTGACATTAGCACCTACAGTTTCAGTAAGCATGCCATTTATTAGTTATGGTGGAAGCCAACTTTTAATTAATATTTTAGCTATAGGTTTAGTATCTAATGTATGCAAGTGGAGAAATACGCCATATGATGCAGAAGTTAATTAGGTTTTTAATAAAATAAAAATTATGATTTACTATTATTATATAATAAAAGTATTAAGAAAATTTGTTGACATACATATATAATGATGGTAGTATTTAATAAAATATAACACTTAGGAGAATTAAAATGAGTAGAGAAATTAACTTTAAATCAACAAAAGTTAATATGGCATATTATCTTAGCTATTATAGATAGGGTTTGTATTTATAAACAATTATAGATGCAAGCCAGTTTAACAAATTTGGTTTGTGTCTATGATGGTTAGGAAGATTTGCTATACTCAAATGTTTAGTGATTAGACCACATAGATATATCTATGTGGTTTTTATATTTGATGCCTTCTTATTTAAACCACATGGAATCAATCTATGTGGTTTTATTTATTTTAGGAAGGAGATTAGAACATGAAAAACAGAGAGAACTTTACAAGTAGAGCAGGATTTGTGATATCTTGTATTGGAGCAGCAGTAGGACTTGGAAATATATGGATGTTTCCTTACAGGTTAGGTCAAAATGGGGGAGCTGTATTTTTAATACCATACTTTATTTTTGTACTTATACTAGGATCAACAGGGTTAATTACAGAGTTTGCCTTTGGAAGAGGTGCTGAGGGAGGAGCTTTAACAGGAATTAAAAAAGGATTTAAGAATAAAGGTTTAAAGGGAGGAACTCTCTTTGGATTTATACCAGCCATAGGACTTGCAGGAGTGTTTATGTTTTATAATGTGGTAGTAGGTTGGATAATTAAGTATTTAGGACTTAGCCTTAGTGGAAATATAAAAAATATTGATATACCTAAGTACTTTGAAAGTTTTGCAGGAAGCACCCAAACTATACCATGGAATTTACTAGCAATAGTACTAGCCTTGATAATTGTATGTATGGGTATATCTAAGGGAATTGAAAAAATAAATAAAATTATAATGCCTATGCTTTTTGGAATTTTTATATTGTTAGCTATTAGATCATTAACTTTACCTGGGGCGATAGATGGGGTGAAGTACCTATTAACACCACAATGGTCATACCTATTTAAAATAAATACATGGGTAATGGCACTTGGTCAAGCCTTCTTCACAGTATCTTTAAATGGATGCGGAATGGTGGTATATGGTAGTTACATAGAGAAGGATTTAGACATTCCAAGGTCTGCAGTGAGTACTGCTGTACTTGATACTATTGCGGCATTATTAGCATCCTTTGTTATTATGCCAGCAGTATTTGCCTTTGGCTTAGATCCAGCAGCAGGTCCACCTCTATTATTTATAACAATACCAACTATATTTAAAGCTATCCCTGGTGGACAAATACTTATGATACTATTCTTTTTAAGTGTATTATTTGCAGCAATTAGTTCTTCAATAAATATGCTAGAAGGGCCAGTAGAATCTTTTATGGCACAAACAAAATTAAGCAGAAAAACAGCTACTATTTTAATAGCTGTAGTGTCATTTGTATTATCAATACCTTTAAATTTAAATATGAATTTGTTTAGCAACTTTGCAGATGTAATTACTATAGTAATATCACCATTAGCTGCACTGTTAGTATTTATAGTATTTTACTTTATGTACAACAAAGAACAGGTGTTAGAAGAAATAAATAGAGGTGCTAAGAGAAAGTTAGGAAATAAATTTTTTATGTTTTCAAAATATGGGTTTACCCTTATAACAGTATTGGTAATAATACTAGGAATAATTTATGGTGGGATATAAGTCTGTTTATACTAATTTTAGATGTGGATTTTCCTATTTTAAAGAGGGTAATAACTATATATTCTAAATAGTAAATTCTCTGAAACCCGCATGAACAGAAGAACTAGTTAACTATTTTCATAGTTAACTAGTTTTATATATTAATATTTATATAGTTTTATAGGTTTATAGGTAAATATTTAAATAGTTTTATTAATATACTTTTATGAAATGCTAAAGAATTTTTTTATTTCATCAATTCTTTCTAAAGCTATATTATATCCGTGGTTATAGGCGTGTTTAATTTTATTAAGATCTTTTTCAAAGCTATCAATACCATCTTCTGCAGTAGGTCTTAAAATTATAGCTTTGCCATCTCTTTCAAGTTGTTCACAATACTTAACTCTATCATTGTAAAGCTCATGACGTGTAAGAAGAGGCTTTACTAAATTAGGATATTTCTTTTTTAAAACTTTAGCAGCAAAAATATTGCCTTTACCTAATTCTTTAATATACCCCTTAGGTCTAGTTAGAATAATTAGATGCTTTTCATTTCCATCTTCCATGGCTTTTAATACAGGAATAGGATCACAGATGCCTCCATCAAAATATTCATTATCACTAATTATAGCTGGAGGAAAGAAAAGAGGTATAGCACAACTAGCTCTTAACATATTGCATTTTTCATCTAAATCTTTACCATTTAAATATTCGGTAACTCCAGTTTTAGCATTAGTCACACCAACTAAAATTTTACCTTCATAGCTTTTAAAGGTATCCATATCAAAAGGATAAATCTTATTAGGTAACTCATCAAAAGCAAAATCTAAACCAAATAAGCTTTTACATTTAAAAAAGTTTCTAAAGCCTATATATCTTTTATCATGTCTATGGTTAATTAGAATATCATAGTTTCTTTTCTTTTGTTTTGATATATATGAAAAGCCGTTGGTAATACCTGCTGAAACGCCAATGCAATAAGGAAACATAATATCATTATCTAAAAGGGCATCCATTATACCAGCGCTAAAAATAGGTCTAAAGGTTCCACCTTCAAGAATTAAACTACTCATGATGTCAACTCCTTAAAATTAAATTTGTTAGATTGTTTTCTTACATAATTAAATTAAGATATTATTTTAATTATGATTCTTTAGAATAAACTCCATATTTTATTATACCTATATCTCCATAGAAAGTTAAGATATATTAATTTGAAAATAAGCTATGATATAATTATATCTATAAATTACTAATAGGTATTGTAGTATAAGTTATAGATAAAAAACAAAGGAGGACTATATATGTATTTAGTAAGTTCATGTTTAGCAGGAGTCAATTGTAGATATAATGGAAGTAATAGTGAGAATAAATATGTAGCCGAATTAGTAAAAGCAGGAAAAGCTATAGCGATATGTCCAGAACAATTAGCTGGTTTGCCCACTCCAAGGGCGTGTTGTGAGATTTTTATAGATGAAAATTCTAATAAAAGAGTAATTAGTAAGGACGGTATAGATTTAACCGAAAGTTTTTTAAAGGGAGCAGAGAAAACTTTAGGAATTATTAAAGCTGCTGGTATAAAGAAGGCAATACTACAGTCTAGAAGTCCTTCATGTGGGTACGGTATGGTATATGATGGAACATTTTCAGGAAAACTAATAGAAGGCAATGGATTAGTAGCAGAATTATTAATGAAAAATGGGATTGAAGTCTATACAGAAAATGATTTAGATAAAATATAATGTTATTATTTTAATTATTGATATGAAAGGTATGAAGATAAACTTTATTTTAAAAGTTTATATTTAAGTTAGGGGGTGATTAGCATAGAATACATAAAAGCAAAAAAATTAATATCTCAATATATACCTAATAATTCATGGTTTGATATCAATTATAATATGAATATCTATAAAGGATGTTGCCATGGATGTATTTATTGTGACTCCAGAAGTGAATGTTATCAAATAGAAGATTTTGATAGAGTTAGAGCAAAAGAAAAAGCTGTAGAAGCTATAGGAAAAGAACTTAAAGGGAAAAGGAAAAAAGGTGTAATAGGAACAGGCGCTATGAGTGATCCTTACAATCCATTTGAAAAAGAATATGAGCTAACAAGGGAAGCTTTGAAGGAGATTACTAGGTATAATTTTGGAGTTTCCATTGCCACCAAGAGCCCTTTAATTACTAGAGATATTGATATATTAAAGGAGATTTCAAGGCGCTCTCCTGTGTTAATAAAAATAACTGTAACTACCTTTGATGATGATTTATGTAAAAGGATAGAACCTAATGTGGCACCTAGTAGCCAAAGGTTTAAGGCTATAAAACAGCTTAGTGATAGTGGGATATATACAGGAATATTGCTTATGCCAATTCTTCCTTTTATTAATGATTCAGAAGATAATATAAGAAATATAGTTAGAGAAGCTCATAATTCAGGAGCTAAATTTATATTTGCTTATGGAATGGGGCTTACCCTTAGAGGGAATCAAAGGGCTTATTACTATGAACAATTAAGTAGACTATTTCAAAGGGAGAACTTAGTTAGAAAATATATTCATACCTATGGTGATAGATATGAATGTGAATCTTCTAATGGAAAGAAGCTTTGGAAGACCTTCACTGAAGAATGTAATAAATATGGAATTATATACAAAATGAAGGATATAATCAAGGATTATAGAAAGAATTATGAAGAGGAACAGCTGAGCTTATTTTAAGACTATTAAGATAAAATATTAGATTTACCTTACTTAATCTATGTTTCAATATATGATAAAATGTATATAGTATTTAATTAAAAGGGGGAAATGGTTTGTCTTATGTATGTTAAGGCAAAATCTATATAGTTAAAATGAAGGATATTAAATCAATATTCTATTGGATAATAGGATTTTTACTTGCGGATGGCTTTAGATATTTACTTAGGGATGTAGATATTCCAGAGATTTTTAAATGGGCATTAGGAATAGTTATAATTCTTGGAGGCTATATCCTTATAAATAAATTATTTATAAAAGATAGAAGCAAAGAAGAAATATAAACTAAAGGAAAAAATTTATTTTAAGGGGATGAAGATATGCACTTTGATGAGGAGTCAAAAAAATGGGATACAGAATGTAGGGTTCAAAGAGCAAAGAAAATTAGTACTGAAATAGAAAACTATTTGGATAAAGATAACAATTTAAGAGCCTTAGAATTTGGATGTGGTACAGGGCTTATATCAGAAAATTTAACTTATAGATTTTCTGATATATTGATGATGGATTTATCTGAAGGAATGATAGAACAGTTAAAATTAAAAATAGAAAAAAACAAAATAAAAAATATGAAAACTTGGTGTGGGGATTTATTTCAATTTAACGATAATAAAAAGTTTGATGTGATTTATACATCTATGGTTTTTCACCATATAGAAGATCTACCAAAGGTAATAAAGAAGCTATATGATTTGCTAAATAAAGAGGGCAAATTAATAGTTGTAGATCTATGTCCTGATAATGGTGGTTTCCATGATGAAGTACAGGATTTTAGTGGACATAATGGATTTAAGCTTACAGAAATGGAAGGCTTAATAGAAGAAGCTGGGCTTGAAGTCATAGGTTCAAAAATATTTTATTCAGGAATGAAGAAAAGTGAAGGTAAGGAGCAACCATATCAGTTATTTAGTATGTGTGGTATAAGAAAGTAAATATATGTTACGAAGTTTTCTCAATTATAGATTAGATTTTAGAGTATATGCAATATTTCTTTTCTGTTGAAACTACATTATTATTTATTGACTTAATTTCAAATATTTGCTATAGTGATTTTATCAAATATAGGAGGTACAACAATGAAATTGTGTAATTGCTAATTAATTTTCATAATTGAAAATTGATGAAAGAAAGAATAAAATGCCTAATCATTAGGTTTTTTTGTGTACTTCTTTTAAATTGGCAATTAAAAGACATACCTCTTATAGAACTAAAATTGTATTTATGTTTTATATAGACGTTAAGTTTATTAGGACAGGAGCTATAGTAATTGGAGATTGTATATATTTATTTTTATTGCATTAAATATATAGTTCTTATTAGATAAACTTATTTAAGTATAAAATTGATTACAGATTTTTAGGCTACAAGAAAGCAGTGCTTTTTTGTAGCCTTTTGTTTTATATTTAATAAATCAATGGTTAGGCCTCAAAACTTATTTTAAGGAGGCTATATCAATGGATAAAACATTGAAGTTTGCACATGAAGAAGATGTAATTTGTGCAATGGAGTTAGTTTATGAACATGAAATCAGAAATATGTTAATTTCAAATATATTTGGGTTAAATAAAGCCTTATCATTTATTAATTTTGCTTGTATTAATGATACTGATAATGTAATTACAATAGGCTCACATTTAGAGATTACCACATTACTAATATCATATATCTATGCACCACAAAAGTTAGTGACACAGATTTCAGATATAAGTTGTGGTATTGATAATGGAGTATTTAAAAATATCAATGAACTTTTATCAGGTTATAAATATACAGAAATTATTAGCTCTAATTTTGATATAGGACTTGTAGAATATGAGAAGGAATCTTTTGACGTAGCAATTTGGGGTTTTGCTAATTTAATTAATATCTCAGAAGAAGTACAGATAAACAGGTTTAGTCTTGAAACTGGAATAGAATATGAGATGTTTGAAAGGTTATTAGCAAAGTCCAGTAAGTTGTTAAAAAAAGATGGAAGATTAGTAGTACTTACGAAACCAGGATGGATATTAAAGTTATGGAGTTTAATTCATGACCTTGGTTTACAATTAGAATATGATAGCTATAGTCTATACGTTGATAGTAATAGACATCCTAATGGATTTATTTGGTTAAGGTTCATTAAAAGAGATATAAATTTTAATCTGGAATTGCATAAGAGGAATATACTATCTTTAATGCATGATAACAACATTGATAGACTGTATGCTCATAGGAATAATTTAATATTTCCATATGTGGAGCTCTCCTATAGTAATTCTGAAGCCTATGTTAAATTAAATCAGAATTTAGAGTATATGCAATATTTCTTTTCCGTTGAAACTACAGCAAATCTAGCGGAATTGTGTGAAGGATATACAGCATGTCTGGTTACTCCATCCGTAGCACAGTATGCATATAAGATAAATAAAAACATAGTCCTTTTTGAACGAGATAACAGATTTAGAGAAAATGGTGGTCTAAAATTTGTAAAATTTGATTTGAATATTGGTTTAACAAAATTTTTACAGAATAAATATTTAAAAAAATTTGATAGAGTTATATGTGATCCACCATTCGATATCAAATTGGATGTTTTAGCAAATGATATTGTTGAATTGTTAAAGCAAGATAGAAAAAGTGTTGCTTATATAATATTTCCTAATAACAGAAAGAGTAGTTTAATCAATGCTATGAAGGTTAGAGGGTTATTATTAGAAGAGGAAACTCAAAAAATAAGTATAGAGTATTCTAGGCCACCTAAGATAGTTAGGGTTAATGGTAAAGATGCCATTCAATTATATAAGTTTATTTATGTAATTTAAAACATTTTTATGGAAGATGGAGCAGTTAAGGTTAAAAATAGATAAGAATAAATGTCTATTAATAATTATCAGTAAATTTAAACTTAAAATTTAATTGAAGGTCTTTAAAAAATTTAATAATTTATATTATTGACCACGTGGTTTGTTTTTGATAATATATAATAGACCGTGTGGTCAATATTTATATTTGGAGGGTATTATGAATCAAAAAGAGAAAAGTCAGATAAGTAAAGATAAAATATTAAATGCTGCCATAGCGGAGTTTGGAACAAAGACATATGAAAATGCTTCGCTGAATAATATATGCAACGATAACAAAATTTCAAAGGGACTTATCTATCACTATTTTAAAAATAAAGATGAGTTATTTTTAAAATGTGTTAAGGTTTGCTTTGATGAGCTTGTAGATTATCTTAGTAAAGAAGAATTTGACCAATTGGATTTTCAGAAGTACATGCAAAATTATTTTGATTTAAGGTATCGTTTTTTTAAAGAGAATAATTATTACAGTCATATATTCTTTCATGCAATTTTACAACCACCTGTACATTTGAAAGAACAAATCAAAGACTTAAGAGCTAATTTTGACACACTTAATATAAGTCACTATCGCATGGCCTTAAGTAATGTAACACTACGAGATAATATTACAGAAGAAGAAGCAATGGAATACTTCTTTGTTTTTCAAGAAATGTTCAATGGTTATTTTCAAAGTAAAGCTTATGAAAATCTGGACTTTAATTCACTAATAGAAATGCACGAACTGAAACTGTCAAAAATACTAAATATTATGCTTTATGGTATTTCAAAGGAGGAGTAGAAATAATGATATTATTAATTTTAAGGATTTTAGTGGCAATTGCAATTGCTTTTATTGTAGGTAAGCTTGTTTCAAAGATAAAGTTGCCTGCTATTCTAGGATGGTTACTTACAGGTATGATACTTGGACCACATGCATTTGGAGTTGTAAATGATGCAGTTTTAAATGCTCATTGGTATGAACCAATTATGCATATTTTAGAATGTGTAGTGGGACTTTTAATAGGCACGGAGCTTGTTTGGAAGAAAATTAAAAAATCGGGCAAGCAAATTATCATAACAACATTAACCCAATCATTAGGAACATTTTTTGTTGTGAGCTTGGTATTTGGGGTTGTATTTTATTTTGTAGGATTTCCTATTTATCTTGCATTTATATTTGGAGGTATTGCTCTTGCAACTGCACCAGCACCAGCACTTTCTATTGTGCGTGAGTTTAAAACAGACGGACCTGTAACTAAAACATTAATTCCTATGGCAGCCCTTGACGATATGGTAGGAGTAATTGTATTTTTTTCAACTATTTCTATTATATCTGCCAATCTATCTGAGCAAAAACTACCGGCTTATATGATATTACTTGTAGTTTTATTACCAATTATTATTGGGATTGTTGTAGGATTGCTTGCAGGAGTTGTACTGAAAAGAGAACGTTCAACAAAAGTAACTGTATTGCTACTGAGTGCAACCATACTAATATCAGCAGGTGTTGGTTTTATATTTAATGATTTAGTTTTACCAAAGCCTGTACTTAACTTTATGCTTATTGGTATGGCTTTCTCGGCAACGTTTTCTAATATGATTTCAGAAGAACGTCTAGAGCGGATTATGAACTCATTTAATCCTATTCTTGGTATTTCTATGATTGTAGTTATCTTAAATCTGGGAACACCGCTTGACTATCATCTGATTTTAGGTGCCGGACTATTTACTGCAATTTATATCATCTCAAGAGCTGTAGGTAAATATGGTGGAGCATTATTCGGAGCTGTTATAACAGATTCACCAGAAACCGTAAAAAAATATTTAGGACTCACATTGCTTCCTCATTCAGGTGTATCTCTCGTATTTACAGGTATAGCTGTTTCTGTTCTATCAGGACCAGCACCAGAATACGCTAAGGTCATCCAAGGAACAATTGCGGCGGCAGCGGTTATTAACGAGGTTATCGCAGTTATAGCATCTAAAAAGGCTTTTGAGTGGGCAGGAGAATTTAATAAAAAAGAGGAAATTAGCAATGAATGAGATAATATATAGAGAAATCAAAAAAGATGATTATGAAACCGTTAAATCTATAATAAATGAGAGTTTTGGACTTTATAGGTATATTGATAATGAAAAGGTATTAAAAAATCTTTTAAAATTATACTTACAAAGCTGTTTAGCAGAGAAAACCTTTAGCTGTGTTGCAGAAAAAGACGGAAATATTGTTGGTGTGATTTTAGGAAAGTCTAAAAATGATTATAAAATATTGACTCATTTAAAAAATATTTTAGGAGTAGTATTGTATAATTCAATAACGACATTAAAAGCTATACAATATAAAAGTAATATAAGTGATTATAGAAATATGCATCACATTTATCATAAGCTTCTTGCTGGTAGAGAGGCGGAGTTTGATGGAGTATTGACACTATTTGCCGTTACAGAAGACTGTAGAGGATTGGGTGTAGGTAAGAAACTACTTTCAAATCTTTGTGATTATTTACGAAATCACAACACAAAACATATTTATTTATACACAGACTCAACCTGTAATTATGGTTTTTATGATAGTCAAGGGTTTGAACGTTTAGCTGAAAAAAGTTTTGAAACAACCTGTGAGAGTAAACTTGTTACAATGAATGTTTTTTTATATGGATACAAAGTTGAATAAATAAATTAAGCCACTTAATATGAAGAAATTCAAATTGAGTGATTTTTTGTAATAGGGATTTTAATTATTATAACAATATTAGATTGTTATAATATATCTACTAGTAAAAAGTTATTTATATAAATAAAGTTTTAGGGGAAGTTGCATTTATAACTGAAACATAAAAGAATATTGTGGTAAAATAAATCTAATGATATTGTACAATAAAGGGGAAGTTTATAGTGAAAAAAACCATAGGGATTTTTGCTCATGTTGATGCAGGTAAAACTACATTTTCTGAGCAATTACTTTATCATACAAAGAGTATAAAAACTAGAGGAAGAGTTGACCACAAAGAAGCTTTTCTAGATAGTCATAATATAGAAAGAGAAAGGGGTATTACAGTTTTTTCTGATATTGGAATTTTTAATTATGAAGATTCAGAATATTATTTAATAGATACTCCAGGACATATAGATTTTTCGCCAGAGATGGAGAGAGCTATGGGGGTTCTAGATTATGCTATCCTTTTAATAAGTGCAGTAGAGGGAGTGCAAGGTCACACAGAGACAGTATGGCAGCTACTAAGAAAAAATAATATACCTACTTTTATATTTATAAATAAAACAGATAGAGAAGGTGCTGACTTACAAAAGGTTATCCATGAGATAAGAAATAACTTAAGTAGTGAAGTTTGTTTAGTTGAAGAAGATTTATATAATTTAAGTAATGAAAATATAGAATTTATAGCTGAAAGAAATGAGGAATTACTGGAAACCTATCTAGGTAAAGGCTATGACAACTACTTATGGGTAGATAAATTAAAGGAGCTTATTAAGTCAGAAAAAATATTTATAGTTTTAAAAGGGTCAGCTTTATTAGATGAAGGTGTAAAAGAGTTTTTAGAGAACTTTAATAGTCTTAGTTATACTAACTATGAAGAGATAAAAGATAATAAATGCTTCAAAGGTAGAGTATTCAAGATTAAATATGATGAAAAGGTAATAGAATTACCTTTATAAAAGCATTACAGGGTGAGTTAAAGGTAAAGGATGAAATTATATATAGTACAAATGGAGAAGAGATAAGAGAAAAAATAAATGAAATTAGAAGTTATAATGGAAATAAATTTGAGAGTAAAGATAAAATTGTTTCAGGTGAAATTTTTGGAATTATAGGCATAAGCTCTTTAAGAGCTGGTATGGGCATAGGAGTTTTAGATTTAAATGAGTTTTTTATGATTCCAACCTTAAGAGCAAAGGTAGAGTTTGATAAAAGTATAAACCCTAGAGAAGTGTTAGGATGCTTTAAAATTTTAGAAAGTGAAGAAAATAGTCTGAATGTAGTGTGGAGCGAGGAGTTACAAGAGCTTCATATTAGTATAATGGGAAAAATACAACTAGAAGTCTTAAAGGAAATATTAAAAGATAGATTTAACTTATTAGTGGATTTTGGAACCCCAGAAATATTATATAAGGAAACCATGGAAGGGGAAGTGGACGGCTTTGGACATTTTGAGCCTCTTCGTCACTATGCAGAGGTTTATTTAAAGTTAAAAGAAGGGCCTAGAGGATCAGGGATTACTTTTAAAAATAAATGTCACAGTGATTTTTTAACTACAGGAAATCAAAATCTTATAAGAACTCACATATTTGAAAGAGATCACAAGGGAATACTTACAGGAAGTACAATTACAGATATAGAAATAACCCTTATGAATGGAAGAGCACATTTAAAGCATACTGAAGGTGGAGATTTTAGAGAAGCAACTAAAAGAGCCCTTAGACAAGGATTAGAAAGTGCTAAAAATCTATTACTAGAACCCTATTACAAATTTAAAATAGATGTAGAGATAAACTTAATGGGTAGAGTTATCAGTGATATTCAAAAAATGAGTGGTAGCATTAATGAGCCTAAAAGTTATGGAGAAAGAGTTATAATTGAAGGAAGAGGTCCTGTAGCTACCTTTATGAATTATGCTTTGGACTTTCAAGCATTCACAAAGGGTAAGGGCAGCTTAAGTCTAGTATTTCATGGGTATGATATATGTCATAATCCAGAAGAGGTTATAGAAGCTAAAAGCTATAACAAGGACGTAGATCCTGAATACACATCATCTTCAATTTTTTGTGCTAAGGGTGTAGGTTATGCAGTTCCTTGGTATGAAGTTAAGGAACATATTCATTGTCTTAAATAAATATTATTAGAAATTTAATATATTAGGAGTGATTAATTATGGAAAAAGAAATTAATGTAGTTGTGTTAATGCCTATGGACGATAGCCATAAAATTGATTTAATGTCAGTGGCACCTGGATCTAATTTTATATTTACTTCAGCTAAAGAGATAAATAGGGAGACTCTTCAAGATGCTCACATAATTATAGGTAATCCTCCATTAGATATGGTTAAAGGATGTAAAAACTTAAAGTGGTTACAACTTGATAGTGCAGGAGCTGATTTATTTGTAAAAGAAGGGGTGCTTCCAAGGGGAGTAAAACTAACTAATTCAACTGGAGCCTATGGACTCGCTATATCAGAACATATGATAGGTGTACTACTTTCTATATATAAAAAGTTATACCTTTATAGGGATAATCAAAATAATAGTCTTTGGAAGAATGAGGGTGAAGTTAAATCTATTTGTGAATGTACTGCTTTAGTTATTGGACTTGGTGATATTGGAGGAGACTTTGCCAAGAGAATAAAAGCTCTAGGTGGATATACTATAGGAGTAAGAAGAAGTGATACTAATAAACCTGAATATTTAGATGAATTATATCTTATGGATAAGGTTGATGAGTTATTGCCTAAAGCAGATGTGGTAGCATTAAGTTTACCAGAAACTAAGGAAACCTATAAATTATTCTCTAAAGATAAAATTTCTAAGATGAAAAAGGATTCTGTACTTATAAATGTAGGTAGAGGTACAGCTATAGATACTGAAGCGCTTTGTGATGATTTAGAAAGTGGGAAACTTTTAGGAGCAGCTTTAGATGTGACAGACCCTGAGCCATTGCCAAAGGATCATAGGATTTGGGGAATAAAAAATGCAATAATTACACCTCATGTTTCTGGAAATTATAATCTAAAGGAAACCCACCATCGTATAGTTAAAATTGCTGTTAATAATTTAGAACGCTTTATAAAGGGAGAGGAACTCAGGAATGTAGTTAACTTATCTACAGGATATAGAGATTTAAAGACAAAGTAATATTTAAATTAAGGCTAAAGTTAGAACTTTAGTTATACATTGGTTAAAGGAGAGAGATACAATGGAGAAGCTTTATTATAAAGATCAATATATTAAAGAATTTGTAGCTGAATTAGAGAAGGTAGAAGAGAAAGATGGGAAGTTTCATGTGGTTTTAGATAAAACAGCTTTTTTCCCAGGAGGTGGAGGTCAATTTTGTGATCTAGGATTTATAGAAAATGAACCAGTAATAGATGTTTACGAAGAAGAAGGAATTATATATCATGTTCTTAATAAAAAGCCTATAAAGCTTCATAAATTAAAGTGCTCTATAGATTGGGAAAGAAGAAGGGATGGCATGGATCAACACCTCGGACAGCACGTTTTATCAGGGTGTTTTTATAAAATATTTAATGCAAATACAGTGGGTTTTCATATGGGAAGAGAAATATGTACTGTAGATATAGAGGGAATATTAGAAGAAGAAAAGATAAGAGAAGCTGAAAAGGCTGCAAATCTAATTATAGGAGATGATCTTCAAGTAGAATTTTTAGTGCCAGATAAAAAAGAGTTAAAGAAGATGGGATTAAGAAGAGCATTACCTAATACTAATGAAGAAATAAGAGTTGTTAAGATTTCAGATTTAGATATTAATGCATGTTGTGGAGTACATCCAAAGTCAACCTTAGAACTAAGAATGATTAAGGTAAGAAGATGGGAAAAACATAAAGGAGCAACGAGAATAGAATATGTAGCAGGGAAAAGAGCAATAGAAGATTCCTTTAGAAAAGATAAATTTACTACAAGGGTATGTAGATATTTAAATGCCAGTGAAGATGAGGCTATAAATGGCATAAAAAATATGAACGAAAATCTTAAAGCTGCTCTAGATAAAAATAAAAAGCTAAGTGAAGAAGTGGCTGCTTATGAAGTAAAGGACATGGTTGAAAAAGGGGAGAAAGTAGAAAATATAACTATAGTTAAAAAAGTTTATGATAATGAAGATATTAAATATGTAAATAAGGTAACTTCAAAGATTATTGAAAATAACAATACTATAGCATTAATGGCAATTAAAAATGGAGAAAGAGCAAACCTTATCTTTGCAGCATCAAAGGATTTTAAAGGAATATCTATGAATGAACTATTAAAAGATGCAATCACTTTAATTGATGGTAAAGGTGGAGGAAGTAGTCATCAAGCTCAAGGTGGTGGAAAGAATAATAACAACTTAGAGGGAGCTTTAGATTATGCTATAAATAAGATAAAAGGTAAATAGTATAAAATAGAAATTAGAATTAATGTTAATTCGCATTGGCATTTTATAATTGAGTACATAATATATGATTATATAGTATTATGGTGGAGTAATTATGAAATATGTAAAAGGTACATTAAGTTTAGTTAAATGTAAAGTAAACTCTATAAGAATGAGAATACAGGGGGTATATAGGAGTGACTATAATACAACAGCTACACAACTAGTAAATTCAAAAGAATTGAAAAGTGATACTGAATATTTAATATATGTAGAGCTTAATAAATTTAGGACTAATGTATTTAAAAAGAAGGGTAATCAGTGGTCTTTAGTAAAGTCTTATATATGTTCAATAGGAAAATCATCTACACCAACTATAAAAGGTACCTTTAAGGTCGGTATAAAAGGACCATACTTTGGAGTAGAGCATGGTTATAAATGCTATTATTATACACAAATCAAGGGAAATTACCTTTTTCATTCTATAATATATAATTTAAATGGAACAGTGAGAGATGGAAGATTAGGAATGAGGATTTCTGATGGATGTATAAGGCTTGCAAAGGAAAATGCAAAATGGATATATGATAATGTTCCAAAGGGAAGCACTATTTATATAGAATAGGTTAGGCATCTTCAAAAAATAAATAAGTCAGAATGATCGTCTATTTTATATTATCTGATGACTACCCGATCTAATACTCACATCTACTTCAAAGTGAGAGACGCCCCTAGCTAACGATTTCCCCTAAAGGACAACGAATTCTAAGTATCGAAAATACTGATACTAGGAGTTCAGTTAATAAGCTTCAGTGGGAGTAAAAACCCCCTCTGAAGCAAAGAAATCTGTTTATACTGCGTCAACAGAATGCTTAGATAGTGCTACTATATGCGGAACTTATTTCCTTGTCTAACTCAAAATATACTGCGCATCTTTGACTTATTATTTATTTTTAGATGCCTTAATTAAAAGGGATTTTCACAAAATGAACTAAATCTTATATAAATGCGAAGCACTTTATAAAGATTAGCAATATTTTGTGAAAGCCCTTTTTTATTTAGAAAAACTATTAAAAGTAAGTTATGAAAAGATCTATTAGGCACTTGAATATTTGTTACATATGTTATATATTATATATAACAGATATAACAAATAAGGTGGTATGTAAAATGTTAAAGATAAATAATTTTTCAAAGTCTTATAGTGGTAGTAAAAAAGCTGTAGATAGTATATCTCTTGAAGTGAAACCAGGAGATATATTTGGATTTATTGGTCATAATGGTGCTGGAAAAACTACTACCATTAAAGCTGCAGTAGGAATTTTAGATTTTGAAGAAGGAGAAATTTTAATAAATGGTAATTCTATAAAGACTAGTCCAATAGAGTGTAAGAAGGATATAGCATATATTCCGGATAACCCGGATTTATATGATTCATTAACAGGTATACAATATTTGAATTTCATAGGAGATATTTTTAAGGTATCAAAGGAAGAAAGGGAGACACTTATAAAAAAGTATAGTGAAGCCTTTGAACTTACAAAATCTCTAGGAGATCTAATTTCATCCTATTCTCATGGGATGAAGCAAAAGTTAGCCCTTATATCAGCACTTATTCATAAGCCTAAATTACTAATTCTAGATGAACCTTTTGTTGGACTTGATCCTAAAGCAGCACATATTTTAAAAGGATTCATGAGAGAATTATGTAATGAAGGTGGAGCTATATTTTTCTCTACCCACGTACTGGAAGTTGCTGAAAAATTATGTGATAAGATAGCTATCATTAAAGGTGGAAAGATAGTAGCTTCAGGAGACACCAATAAAGTTAAAGGTGATGGTAGTCTAGAAGAAATATTTATGGAGTTGATTGACAATGAGTAATTTAAAAGTTCTATTAAAAAATAACATTAGGAATACTTGGGGAATAAATAAATTCCTAAAGGAAGAATCAAAGAGTGAAAAAGTAAAAAACATATCCATATTTTTAGCAATACTACTAGGCATATTTTCTATAGGTATGTTAATTGTAATGTATTCCTTGGCTATAGTAGAGCAATTGGGTCAGTATGGATATTTAAGTCTTATTTTGATGAGTGCAATGCTTCTTAGTACTATGTTTTCATTGTTTACATCTGTATACAAGGCTCAGGGTGTTCTTTTTTCATCAAGGGATTTTGAAACCTTAATGAGTTTACCTATAAAACCAGGTATAATCTTAGCTAGTAAGATGATTGAATTATTATTATTGAATTATTTATTTGTAGCACTAGTAACAATTCCACCAGCTATAGTTTATTTTATGAAATCAGGTACAAGTATTATATTTTTTATTTATTTATTCATAGGAATAATTTTTATTCCGCTTATACCTATAGTTATGGCAGCTATTATAGCCTTTGCTCTTAGCTATGTATCTTCAAGAATGAAACGTAAAACTTTAATTTTAAATATAGGAACCTTGATAGTTGTAGTTGTAGTAATGATAGGTTCATTTAAAATGGATAAGATTATAAATATAGTTATAGAGAACAGTACATCTATAATCCAAGGGATAAAAACTATTTATCCACCTTCTTATTACTTTACGGATGCTTTAGCTAATTTAAGCTTATTATCTATGACAAAATTTATTTTATGGTCTATAATTCCTTTCATAATATTTTTAATAATCTTTGCTAGAAGCTTTAAGTCAATAAATTTAAGGTTAGGAGAAACTTTTAAAAGATCTAATTATAAATTAACATCCTTAAAAACAAATACTTTAAGGGGAGCCTTAATAAAGAAAGAATTTAAGAGATATTTTTCATCTTCTGTATATGTTACAAATACAATAATAGGTATAGTTTTAGTAACGGTAGCAGCTGTATCATCTCTAGTTATGGGAGGAGATTTTCTCATAGATCAGATGGCACAATCTAGTGATTCAGACCTTCAGGTACTAGCACCACTATTAAAACAGGTAATGCAATTTGCACCACTTATAATATTATCCTTTGGTATAGGATTAACTTGCACTACAGGTTCATCTATATCAATTGAAGGAAGAAATTTGTGGATTTTAAAATCATCTCCACTAGAAGTTAAAGATATATTCATTGGTAAGATAGGAGTTAATATTCTTTTACTAATACCAACTATAGTAGTGGATTCAATTATGTTTGCCATAGCCTTTAAGTTAACCCTAATAAATTTTATGTGGACTATATTAATTCCTACACTATTAGCTATTTTAGTATCAGTTGGGGGCCTTTTGATTAACTTGTTTTTCCCTAAGTTAGACTGGACTTCAGAAGTACAGGTTGTAAAGCAAAGTTTAAGTTCTATGATAAGTATTCTTATGGGAGCAGTGCTTGTAGTTGTAGTGATTTTTATAACTATTGGAATTAACAAGGTATTTGCGATTACAAATATAAATTTATATCTAGGGGTTATAGCATTACTACTAGTACTTTTGATATTATTAGTATGTACAATATTGAAAACTAAGGGAGAAAAGTTGTTTAATAAACTAAGGAGTTAAATAGGAGATGAGATTTTGATTTTAAAAATAGACTTTGACTCAGATATACCTATATATGTCCAGATAAAGAATCAGGTAGTTGAAGGTATAGCAAGAGGGGAACTAGAAGAAGGCGAAGAACTTCCATCCGTTAGAGGGTTAGCTGATGATATTGGAGTGAATATGCATACAGTTAATAAAGCATATTCACTTTTAAAGGATGAAGGTTATATTAAAATAGATAGAAGAAAAGGAGCTTTTGTATCTCTTAGCTTAAAAAGCTCTAATGAGGAGTTTAGAGAAAGTTTAAATTATGAACTAGAGTATTATATGGCTGAATGCTTTAATAGAGGCATAAGTAAAGAAGATATAAAGAGCTATATTGACGCTATTTTTAGTGGATTTAAGAAGGAGGATAGCTAATATGGATAAATGGTTATTCTTAGTATTTATGAATTTTATGTTATTATTTATATTTTTAACTAGTTTTTTTGTGAACAAAACATCTAATAGTGGCATTTTCTTTGGAGTGAGATTTCCTAAGGAATATCAAGAAGAAAAGGAGCTAAAAGATATAGAAAAATCTTATAGAATAATTATTTCAATCATATTTTTTATTATGCTTTTAGGAGTAAATATTTTATTCTTTAATCTTGATAACTATAGTGAAAATACTTTAGGATTTATAATGGCAATACTTATTATAGGTAGTTTAATAATAAGCTTTATAGTATATATTCCATATTATAAAAAGGTTAAAACCTTAAAAAAGCATAGAGACTGGACTTATACTAAAAGAAATGTAGTAGTGGTAGAGACTACTCTAAGAAAGCCTAAAAAGGATGAAAAGATAAAACCTATAGACTCAAAATGGTTTTTATTATTATTTATCTTTCCTTTAGTAAGTATTTTAGTAACTATGTATAGATATGATGCATTACCTAAGGTGATGGAGATTCCTTATACTAGCTTTGGGGTGTTTAAAAAGGAGACTTTAAGAGGTCATTTTATAATATATCAATTTCCAATTGTTCAAATTTTTTTAACAGCATTATTATATGGAATAAACAAAGTGATTATTAATTCTAAGGTGGATTTAAATAGTGGAAGTATTGAGAAGGCCATTATTCGAAAGAGGAAGTTTAAAAAAATAGGGTCAATATTAATGATGGTAATGATACTACAAATGCTTATTATGTTTTCGTTAATTCAAGCATCTATATTATTTAACTTTGATCCTATGATAATTAACTATGTATTTATGGTAATTTTCATGATAACTATGATTATATTTATCATTATTTTTATCAAAATTGGTCAAGGTGGAAGAAATATCGAAACAAAAGGTGAAAAAGATGAGTTATATAAAGATGATGATGATAAATGGATACTAGGAAGCATTTATTATAATAAAAATGATCCAGCTTGGATGGTAGAGAAAAGATTGGGTGTAGGTTGGACAGTAAACTTTGCTCATCCAAAGTCTTGGATAGCTGTGGGAGGACTTATAGTATTTATAATAAGTAATATAATTATGTCTATATTGCTTACTTGATTGTATTGTGTATAAAAATTAAATCAGAATTAAAGGAGTTACTAAAATGTTAGAACTAAGTTTAATTTCAGTATAATGAAATTAAAACCTTAGTTGACTTAGTAACTCCTTAATTTTTATACTTCTTAAGTATCATAACGTAAATATAGATTATCTATATCTTCTTTTTTCATAAGCCCTTCAACTAAATAACCCATTATGATGACTCCAGGTATATCAATTACTAATCTAGATAGGGTAAAGGCATAACCTATAGCGGAAATTTCGAAGAGTAATGTAGAAATTTTAGTAACACACCAAGCATTCATAAAAATAATAATATTACTAAATTTAACTCCTTTTTTTAAAAGCACTGCAGTAAAAGGAAATGCAGCATACATGGGGCCAGCAGCTATAGAGCCAATAAGAATAGCAATTAAAACACCAGTAAATCCGGAGTTCTTCCCCATATATTTCATTAATACTTCTTTTGGAACCCACACATCAATAAGGCCAAGAAGAATCA
This sequence comes from Clostridium sp. UBA7791, assembly GCF_002480755.1. Taxonomy (NCBI): domain Bacteria; kingdom Bacillati; phylum Bacillota; class Clostridia; order Eubacteriales; family Clostridiaceae; genus Clostridium; species Clostridium sp. UBA7791. The sequence goes on from NZ_DLCT01000005.1 coordinate 272,690, forward strand.
TAATAGGTGGAAGTACAGATAACATCTGAATAAAGCTAGATTGAGCATTAATAAAGCTTTTAGTTCCTAAGTCCCAATTAAAGACGAATACTAAGATAAGTATTAATAAACTTAAAAGGAAAAAGGAATACCTTTTTAGAAAGTTAAGTAGTCTAATCAAAATAAAGTCACCACCTTTCCAATAAAGAAAGCTACTACAAAGGAAAAGACAAAGGCTATAAAATTTCTAAGAAAGGCAGCTTTTTTACCTATATATTTTGACTCTAAGCTATATGTCATGATACCAACCATGGTTAGAGTAGAAATTAAAGCTCCCACTTGTGGATAACCCGCTCCACTTTCAAGTAGTGTATTACCTAATGAAAAGGCTACAAAAGTTGGCATCATAGTTATGGAACCAGTAATAGAAGAAATAATAACTCCTAAAAATCCAGAATTAGAACCCATTAATTTTGATATGGTAGCTGCATCTACTATAGCAAGGAGAATTCCTACAGTGATAATGATACCTAAAAATTGAGGCATTATGTTTTCAAAGGATTTAAGGGAAATTTTTAGAGCCTTAATAGTTTTCTTCTTATCTTTGATTAAAGAAATAAGAAGTAGCACTAAAGCTAAAGTGTATAGAATAACACCTGTCATAACATCACTTCCAATAACTCTATAAAATCATATTATGCTCATAAATTTGTGAGGTTACATAATTATAGTATAATAAGTATTATCAAGGGTATGAAAAGAGAGGAGTGATGAATAATATAGATTATACTAATAAAGGAAGAAAAGATTATGCAAATATTTACAATAGGACATTCTAATTATACTGTAGAGAAGTTAATTCATATGCTAAGACATTATAACATTGACTGTGTAGTAGATATTAGAGGAACTCCTTATTCAAAGTATAATATTCAATTTGACAAGGAAACAATAAGGGAAACTTTGAAGAAGGAAGGCTTTATTTATATCTATATGGCTAAAGAGTTAGCTGCTAAGAGAGAAAATAGGATATCCTATTATGATGAAGGGTATTCAGATTTCGAGAAGGTAGTATATGAAGAGGATTTTATAAAAGGTATTCAAAGGCTAAAGGATGGCTGTGAAAAAGGATATAGAATAGCATTATTAGGTGCGATGCAAGATCCTATAAGATGTCATAGAAGCATCTTAGTGGGAAGAGCTTTAAGAGATCATGGATTCACTGTAGGACATATATTAGACGATTATTCTCTAGCTTCTCAGGAAGATATGGAAAGAAATCTATTAGATAAATATTTTAGTGATAGAGATCAAGTTACTATAGATACTATCCTTGGAACTGCACCTACAGAGAAAGAATTAATAGAAGAAGGATATCGATTAGCCAATAAAGAAATCGGATATCGGATTGAGCATTTAAAATAAAAGTATATCTATAAAATAATTCAAGTCCAGGCGTAAGTAATCTTTATTTTAATTACTTATACTTGGACTTATTATTATTGATGAATAATTTGAATGTATTCATTTGACTATGCTTTGAGAATTTCACTTTCATCACAAGTAGTGTCATTTTTATCTACTATAAGATTATAGGCCAACCCTATAAGAACTAAAATACCTCCAATAATTTTTCCTGTAGATGCTTTACCTAAGGTGATATAGTCAATTACTATACCCATAAATAATTGCCCAATAAATATAAAGAGAGTTAGATAAAAAGAAGATATTCTCGGAGTCATGTAATTTGAAATAACTATGGTTATAACTCCTAGGAGTCCTCCTAAATATGCTAAGAAGGGTATTGTGCTAAAGCTACTAAAGGTTGAAGGAAAGGTTTCTTTGCTGAATAAAAGAAATACTACTGAGAAAAACAGTCCAACTACATAGTTAAAAAAGGTTCCTTGAAATATACCGATTTTCTCTGCTAATTTAGAATTTATAGTTCTACCTATAACAATAGTTACACCAGCTAAAATAGAAATTATAATATATATCATTATTTATCTTTAATAAGGTTATAGAATAAATAATCTTATTAAAGTTCACCTCCTATCATTATTTAAAAATAGTCATAATTACGATACCTATAATCATAATTGATAAACCTATGAACTTCTTACCGTTAAATTTAATCTTTTTCATTCCAAGTAATCCATAGTTATCAATGATAATAGAAGAAATTGCTTGACCAAGTAATCCTAGAGAAATGCTTAAAGAAGCACCAAGAGCCATAAAACTTATATTACTAAAAAGCACTGTAAATACTCCAACGGCTCCAGCACTGTACCATAAAATAGGAATACCTTTTTGAATTTTTAATTTTGACTTAGTAGCAAATAATACAGTAATAATAGTAATTAAACCTACTATGTGAATGAGTACACTGGAAGAATAATTACCAATAGTCCCTGATAAGGTTCCATTAAACACAAGCATTACTGAAATTAATGCACCTATAAATATAGAAATAAAAATATTCATGACAATCCCCCTTTTAGTTACATATTGAATTTATCATAAAGCAGTTGAGAAGTATTATGACATATGTCATAGTTGTATTAAGAAAGTATTTAAGATGAGAAATAATTTTAATAAGTAATTTATATGATTTAGGAGATAAATATGAAGAAAATAAATAACTCAGAACTTATGAACACATATATAAATAAATACAATATTAATGATATCTTTACCAGTGATATGAGAGAATATATGGAATTATTTCACTTTAAGAGAAATGAATTTTTATGTAAAGAAGATGAGCCTATAGATTATTTATTCTTTTTTGTAGAAGGGAAGGCTAAAGTATATATTAGTTTAAAAAATGGTAAATCGCTTTTAATATGTTTTTATTATCCACTTATGGTACTAGGGGATTTAGAGCTAGTTAATTTTACAATGGCAACTACAAATATGGAAGTTATAGAAGAGGCCTATTGTATTGGCTTATCTTTTAAAAAGGTAAGAGAAAAACTACTTAATGATGCTAAATTTCTAAGATTTATTTGTAGTTCATTAGGCAATAAAATGGACACAGTTTCTAGGAATGGATCAATTAATTTACTATATCCACTGGAAAACAGATTAGCTAGCTATATAATGGCAACAAGGGAAGAAGGAAATAGAGTTGTATTTAATGAAACATTAACAGAAATTGCTGAGTTGCTAGGAACTAGCTATAGACATCTATTAAGGACTATAAATAATTTAATAAATAGGGAAGTATTAAAAAAAGACAATTACGGATATGAAATTATTAATGAAGAAATACTTAGAAGTTTAGCCGTGGATTTATATAAATAGATAATAAAGATGGACATATAAGCATTTTAAATTATATAAAATCCTAAAAATGAAAAATATTTATAGAAATTTGTCATTTAATTATTTACAAATATGTATATTTGATGTATGCTTAATATATGTATTGATATTATAAATATATAAATCGAATTTGAAAGGAGTTGTTGTATTATGATGAACAGAGAAAGATTAATATTAGATGAAGTATATACAGCCGCTCCAAATTTAAGATTTAAATGTTAGTTTCAGTGGATTAATATTAACAATTATATTCAGTTTAAAACCTTAGAAGTATAATAATATTATAATCCTAATTTTATAACTATATTTAATTTGAACTTATGCCTTGGAGTAGCCTAATCCAAGGTTTTTTTGTATGCAAAAATAAAGTTTTTTAACCAATAAGGTTATTATAAAAAAGCTAAAGGGCATAAGTTCAACGTCTTATTAAATGAAAATAAATTAAAGTATAAAGTTAGAAAGAGGGATTATATAGTTGAGAGAAAATAATATAAATGAATATTCAATAGGAAGAGTGTATGCTCAGCATAGAAATTTATACAAGATAATAACTGAAAAGGGAGAAATATCAGCTACCCTATCGGGGAAGTTACAATATGAATTAATTAATAAAAAGGACTATCCAGTTGTAGGGGATTGGGTTAATTATGAAGAGCTTGGTTATGGAGAAGGAATAATACATCAGATTCAAGAAAGAAAAACGCTTATTTGTAGAAAGGTAGCAGGAGTAAAAAGTGAAGAACAGGCTTTAGCTGCAAATATAGATAAGATTTTTATAACAATGTCTTTAAATAATAATTTTAACCTAAGAAGATTAGAAAGATATATTAATATAGCATGGGATAGTGGTGCTACACCTGTTATCTTATTAACTAAATTAGATTTATGTGAGGATTTAGAAGATAAATTATTATCCTTAGATCAGGTGGCATTAGGTATAGATAAGATAAGTGTAAGTTCTTTAACTGGTGAAGGTGTAGAGGTAGTAAGGAATGTTATAAAAAGCGATGATACTGTAGTTTTTATTGGATCTTCAGGGGTTGGAAAATCTACTATAATAAATAAATTATTAGAAAAAGAAGTACAAATTACTAAGGAAGTTGATGAATATGACAAAGGAAGGCATACTACAACCCATAGAGAGTTGTTTGTGTTGCCAACAGGGGGAGCTATAATAGACACTCCAGGAATGAGAGAACTTCAGCTAAGTCAGGGAGACGTAGAAGTCACCTTTAAGGATATAGAAGATCTTGCATTGAAGTGTCACTTTTCAGATTGTAAGCATAAAAGTGAACCTAAATGTGCTGTTCAACAAGCCATTGAAAGAGGAGAATTATCTAAGGAGAGATTTATAAGTTATGAAAAAATAAAAAAAGAAATAGCTAATGAAGAAAAACGTAGAAAGGCTAAAGAGAGAATAAATGAAAGAAAAGCTAGAATAAGAAGATAGATGAAAATATGTATTTTGGAAGTTGATGAAATTTTCTAAGAGCATAAATAATTTTATTAATATATTCATAATAAAGAAATTTGCATTAATATATTTATTATTCTAAAATAACCATACATACCATGCACATTTGTAGAAATATGTATGGTTATTTTATATGTGAAATATGGTATAATTATTTTATTAAATTGGATTAATACGGAGAATATTTATATGAAAATAACTACAGATAAGAAATTTTACAGATTACTTTTTAGTATATCAGTACCCATAGCTATACAGAACTTAATTACTTTTGCAGTAAGTATGATAGATACCTTAATGGTAGGATCTTTAGGCGAAGTCCAATTATCATCAGTAGCTTTAGCAAATAATTTATTTTTTATTTTGATGATTCTACTTTTTGGACTAGCTAGTGGATCAAATATTATGATATCTCAATATTGGGGGAAGAAAGATGTAAATTCTATTCATAAGATACTTGCAATTATGTATAGAGTTTGTACTGTTATAATAATTATATTTATAGCCATAGCAGCACTATTACCAACACAGTTCATGAGTATATTTTCTAATGATATAGCTGTTATACAAGGTGGGGCTAGCTATCTTAGAATAGTCTGCATAGGATACATATTCTATGGTTTAACAAACTGTACAATAATGATGCTTCGTTCTGTAAAAACGGTAAAAATTTCAATGTTAGTATATAGTGTGTCATTGTTGGTAAATGCTTTTTTTAACTGGATATTTATTTTTGGAAAATTTGGATTCCCAGCATTAGGCATAAGAGGAGCAGCTATTGCTACCGTTATGGCAAGAATCACAGAATTTATAATAGTTATAATATTTATGATTTATTTTGAGAAGAAGATAAAATTACGACCTAAGCATCTATTAAAGGTGGATAAGGTTATATTAAAGGATTATGTATCTACATGTACACCAGTATTATTTAATGAATTGCTTTGGTCTACAGGCTCCTCTATGATTTCAGTTATTGTAGCAAAAATGGGAACAAGTACAGTAGCAGCTAATAGTATAAATGGAGTTGCACAACAATTTGTAACAGTGTTTATATTTGGATTATCTAATGCTGCAGCTGTTATTATTGGTAATACCATAGGTGAAGGTAAAAAGAATAAAGCCATGGAATATGCCTTTACAATAGGTGTATTTAGTGTAATTACAGGGCTTATTGCCAGCGGAATAATATATGTTATTAAGCCCGTAATAGTAAACTTCTACAATGTTCCACAAAGCACAAAATTAATTGCTATGGAAATCATGAGTGTAACCTCTATTATTGTTATATTCCAAGCTTTAGGAAGTAATATGATGATGGGAGTTCTAAGAGGTGGAGGAGACGCAAGATTTGTATTATTAAATGATATTATATTTATGTGGTGTGTAGCTATTCCAGGAGGATTCATAGCAGTAGATATATTAGGGTTACCAATAGTAGCTGTATTTTTTATAATTAGGTGTGATGAGATAATAAAATCTTTGGTTAGTATAGTAAGAGTAAGTAGTGGGAAATGGGTAAGAGATGTTACTAGAGATTTTGCCATAGAAGAAGAATAATAATTAATACCTTATAACATAATAAAAATAGGGGGTTATGAAATCTATGTATAAAGATTCAAAAGAAGATGTACTAAATAGACTTAGGGAAGATTCAGATTACATAGACCAATTTATAGATTATATTAACGAACAGCTAGTAATTAACCTAGACAACGCTAAAAGTATATTAGATGAAGGTTTAAAAATATGTACTGAAAATGAAAATATCAAAGGAATAGCTTGGTGTAGTGGAACTATAGGGTGGTATTTTAATTATTCAGGTACATATGAAAAGGGAGTACAGTGGCTATTAAAAGCTAATACATTATTTCAAAGCATAAGTGATGAAAAAGGGAAATTATATGTATCAAATGGTCTTATGAGTGCCTACTTTCAATTAGGATTATGTGAATTGAGTACAAAATGGGGAAAGATTGCTTTGAAAATAGCAAAAGAAATAAAAAATGATAAGTTTTTTTTAATAATATTAAATAATATTTGTGTTAATTATCTAAATCTGGAAAAATATAATGAAGCTAAAAAAATTATAGATTCATTGCAAGACATACCTTATGGTTATAATGATAATTTGAAAATAAATATGTATCAAGTTATTGCTGAAATTGAATGTGAACTTGGCAATTTAGAAAATGCCATGAATTTTATTAATGAATCTATTGAAATTGGAGAAAAGCTGAATTATGAAATTATAAGAAGTGAAGCTTTAAGGATAAGGGGAAAAATTAATTTTAAGGCTGGCAATCAAAAGGAAGCAGAAGAAGAGTATTCAGCTGCATTAGAGCATGCCACAAAGAGGGATTATTATGAAGTTCAAGCTAGCATATTAGAGTCTTGGGCTCAGAGTGATTTAATTAATAATAAATATGATGAAGCTATTAATAAGCTAGTAAAGGCATTAGAAATATCTGAAAAAAATAAATACGTACTAATTAGTAGAAATATATATAAACGACTGTATTTATCTAACAAGGAGATTAATAAATATAAGGAAGCATTAGTGTATTATGAGAAGTATGTTGAAATAAATAATGAATTGAACTGTATAACTAGTGAATTAAGTCTTGCTGATTTAGAAAATGAAAAGAATAAGCAAGAAGCAGCTATATTCAAGTCATTATATGATGACATTAAAGTAATATCAACTATAGGGCAAAAAATAACTTCAGATCTTAATTTTGATAATATATTAGAAAATATACATAAAGAAATATCAATGATTATTGATGCAGAAGTGGTTGGTGTTTCTACCCTTAAGGAATCAGAAGGGATTTTAGATTATGCACTATTTATAGATAGAGGAAATAAGCTGAATTTAAAGAATGTTCATATAGAAGATGAAACAAGCATAGGAGCTTACTGTGTTAGAAATAGAAGCACTATTTTAATTAATGATCTGTATAAAGAATATAAAAAGTATGTACCAACCCTTAAGGTAAAAGTAAGTGATAATAATACTCAATCAGCAATGTATTGTCCTTTAATTCTAGAGGATAAGGTTAGAGGATTTTTAAATGTACAAAGTTATAAGAAAAATGCATATACAGAAAATGATTTAAACAAATTAAAGATATTAGCATCCTATGTTGCTATAGCTTTAGAGAATTCCTGTCTTTATAATAGAACTAAATATTTTTCTTCTCATGATTTTTTAACGGGATTACTGTCTAGGATGGAAATATTTGAAAAGGGAGAAAAAATATTTAAGGATTGTCAAAGAGAACGAAAGAAATTAGCTGTCATAATGATAGATATTGATGATTTTAAATTAATCAATGATAAGTATGGACATAGTTATGGAGACGGTGTATTAAAAATGGTTGGAGGCATAATTAAAAATAATGTTAAAAATCATGGAGTTGCAGGGAGATATGGTGGGGAAGAATTTTTAGTGATTTTACAAGGTATAAGTGAAAGAAAGATTTATTCAATCTGTGACAATATAAGAACATCAATTGAAAGAGCTAATATATATTATAGAGAAAAATCTAAATTAAAAGTAACATCTAGCCTAGGTGTATTTATGTATTCAGGTAAAGAGAAGAGCATTGATCAATGTATTAATTTTGCAGATGAAGCATTATATATAGCTAAAGCTGAAGGGAAAAATAAACTTGTAAAATATGAAAATTATTCTTAGTTATATAAAGTTAGTTAATTAGAAAATGTACATAAAAATAAAAAAGTTATTCTATAATGATAAAAGGAATTATTATAGAATAACTTTTTATATTAAATTAATTCTGTACTAATGTAAAAAATTATTTTCTATAAATTTAAAGGTATCGGAAAGATCTAGATTGTCCACAGCATCTTTAAGTAATGGAACTTTTGAATAGTCATCAAGAGGAATTTTATATTTTAGTATAGGATTTATTCTAAAGTAGTTTGGACCGATAAGCTCTTTGCAATATAAGTCTTCTAGAGGTGTATCATTTAGTAGAATTGAAACCAAAGGTGTTTTAACATTACATTTTGGTCTGAGCATCCACTGGAGAGCACCCCAAGAAGATGTATCTGATTTTATTTGGTTAAGTGTTGAGCCGGTACCAATAGATAATATACGAAAATCAGATAGTGAATGTTTAGGCTTAAGGAGCTTCATTACGGAAATCATAGAGGCGGCTGTAGGATTATTTACAATTACACCTCCATCTATAAAGTTCTTGTATGAAGGGAAATAAGTAGGAGCGGCAGAGCTAGCTAAAGCCACATCTACAACCTTAGATGTGTATGTTGAACCACGAGAAAGGTTATTAAAAAATACAGATTGCCAGTTATCGGATGAAAAACCTTTTACATTAAAGGATGGGATGAATACATATTTTTCAAGATCCCCAAGGGTAAGGTCTTCTGTAAATACAGATAATATGACTTCTCTTAAGTTTTTATTATTAAATTTAGGTCTGAAAAGGTTAAGATGAGAAGGATAAAATATACTTTTTACAGTCTCATAGTTGTACAAGTTATCAACATAATTTCCATCCTTTCCAGAAGCTAGAGCTAAGGCTATTAAAGCACCTGTAGAAGTACCAGCAAATAAGTTTGTATACTTTAAGATATCAGGATATTTATTATAAATGCGTTTTAATATACGTGTGGATAGGGCACCACGAATTCCTCCACCATCAAATACAATAATTCTGAATGTAGACATTAGACACCTCCGTTGTAGCTTATATGATTATTGTATTAATGATTATGTAGGTATGTGAATATATTATTATCTGTTTTAAAATATCTTTGACTTATAAAGAAGCTAAGAACTCTGTTTATGAAGGTTTTTGAGATTACCTGGGGAATATTTAAATATGATAGATAATAATTAGATTAAATGAAAACAGTGAAGGAGGGTGAAGATTAGCTATGTTAAGTATATATAGTACATAGCTAGAAGAAATATGGAAGAAAGAAAAGTAAAAAATGTATTATTACCTAAAATTACAGCAATAAATGAAGAGGTATATTCTTTAGAGAAGAATATAGATGATGAAGATTATTTTAATAATGTAATGATGCTTAATTGTGACATAAGTAATGAGTGTGCATCACATGTTGAATTTTCGGAAGTTATATTTAAAAATGTAGATTTTAGAAATGTAAAATTTCCTCATATTGAATTTATAGATGTAAAGTTTGAAAACTGTGATTTATCAAATTCTAATTTAAATAATGGAATTCTGCATAGGGTAGAAATGAAAAACTGTAAGCTTATAGGTATAGATTTGGCAGATACAAATATTCAAAATGTCACATTAAATCAGTGTAGCGGTGACTATAGTAACATATCTTTCTCTACTCTTAAAAATGTAAATTTTATAGATTCGTCATTTAATAATGTAATATTTGAAAATAGTAAATTTAATAAAGTAAACTTTGAAAATGTAAGTATGAGGCAAATTGATATATCTAAGGCTATGGTGAAAGGAATTGATTTTAGAAATAGTGATATAGAAGGACTTATTGGAGATGTAAGAGATTTATATGGAATAGTAGTTACTCCAATGCAAGCACTATCGCTTTCGAGAATTTTAGGGATTGTAATTAAGGAATAGATGTATTAAAGAGACTGCCAGAGTAATGAATTTTAATTAGGATATTTAAAGTTAGGAGAAAACATATGATAACAATAATATCATCAGCTAAATCTTTAGATTTTGAAAAAGAAATATTTATAGATGAAAGTACCGAACCTGTATTTATGAATGAAGTAAGAGAATTAGTAGATATAATTAAAAATTACAATTTACAAGAAATAGCTAAGATAATGAAAATTAGTAATAAGTTATCAAAGGTAAATTATAATAGATTTCAATGCTTTTATGACCAACAAGTAAATACTAGGCAGGCTATTTTTGGATTTAGTGGGGAAGTATATAGAGCTATAAATCCTTTTGAATATGACAGATCAAACATAGAGTTTGCACAAAAGCACATTAGGATTTTATCAGGTTTATTTGGGGTTTTAAGACCTTTAGATAATATAAAAGAATATCGGCTAGAAATGGCTACAAAGTTAAGAGGTATACCTGAAGAGAATTTATATAAATTTTGGACAAAAAAGATTACTCAAAATATAGTTCATGATTTAAATCTTAAAGAAGATAAGACAATTTTGAATTTGGCCTCTCTAGAGTACTCTAAATCCATAGATAAAAGTAAGCTAGATACTATTAATGTCTATGATGTTGAATTTAAAGAAAACATAGAGGGAAAATATAAGATTATAGGAACATATACTAAGAGGGCTAGGGGGCTTATGGTAACTTATATTGTTAAAAATAATATAGATAATATAGAAGATTTAAAGAATTTTAAAGAAGAAGGTTATTGCTATAATAAAGAATTAAGTAGCAATACTAAATTAGTTTTTACTAGAGAAAAAATGATTTAGGTCTATGACTTTAGTATTAAATAATGTGACATTATAAAAGAAATTAAAGGTGCATTAATTATAAAAAGTAGGGGATTACTAAAATATATAAAATAAAAACTTGTATTTTAAATACAAGTTTTTTTATTTTAAAACATTATAAGATGATAATAGGAGCAAATTATGATAATAGTTAATATATTAATTGTAATGACAGTACTTTTTATAATATTTATCAAAACTATAAATTGTTTATTTTATTATGCTACTCTTGGTAAAAAGCGTGATAAGATAGAAACCTTTAATAGTCTTTACACCATGGGATTATATTCTCTTGATGAGTATGAAAAGTTAAAATTGGAAGAGCTAATTGTACAAAGTAAAGATGGATATAAGTTAAAAGGATATTATCTAAACTGTAATTTACCTTCAAAAAAAATAATAATATTATTGCATGGATACTTGGTTGGCCACTACAGGTCTTGCCAATATATAAAGTTTTTTATAAAAGAAGGATTTAATATTCTTTTAGTAGATCAAAGAGGTCATGGTAATAGTGAAGGAACTTATGCTACCTATGGAAGATATGAGTGTGAAGATTTAGATTTATGGGTAAGCTGTATAAGACAAAAAGTTGGGGAGAAATGCTTTATAGGTGTACATGGACATTCTATGGGAGCTGCTACTGGTCTTATGTATTCAGTTTTAGGAAAGAATAAAATAGATTTTATAATATCGGAATCAGCTTATGCAAATGCAATAGAGGTTATAAAAAGAAAGTTAAATAAATACAAAATTCCATTTTTCCCTTTCTATAATCTCGCTAATCATAAAATAAAAAAAGTATGTGGCTTTTCTTTAGGAGAAATAAGTCCAATGGATATGGTAAAGGAAAGCAAAGTACCAATTATGTTCATTCATGGAGATGAAGATGAATTAATACCATGTTATATGTCTATGGAAATGTATGAAATTAAAAAGGGAATAAAAAGCTTATGTATAATTCCAAGAGCTAAGCATAATACTTGTTATGCCACTAACCAAGAGAAATATGAAAATGAAGTAAAAAACTTTCTTAAAATGATATAATAATAAAAAGTCGCTAATAAATATTTTAAAATCAAGATAATATTTTAATGGGGGATGAAGGGGAATGAGAGTAGGATTAGTATTATCTGGTGGAGGCGGAAAAGGAGCTTATGAGATAGGAGTATGGAAAGCTATAAAAGAGTTAAATATAGATAAATACATAAAAGTAGTTTCAGGTACTTCTATAGGTGCTATAAATGCAGCTTTATTTGCTCAAGATGATTTTGAAGAAGCTAAGAAAATGTGGCAAGAGGTTACTATAGAGAAGTTGTTACCAGTAAATAGTAAAGTTTTAATAAGGAAAGGCGTAACCCTCGCTATTGGTAGTAGAAACATGAATTTAGTAAAAAAATATATGACAAAGAAATTAGAGCAGGGTGATATTCCTAGGGATGGAGCTAAGGATATTATAGAGAAATATATAAATATTGATAAATTAAAAAAGTCAAATAAAATATGTTATGTATCATGTACTGAAATGCCGGAGTTCTCTGCTAAATATTTTAAAATAAATGACTATGAAGAAGAAAAGGCTAGAAGTATATTATTAGCAACGGCTTGTCTTCCTATGATATATGAAAGTGAAGAAATTGGTGGAAAGACATATTTAGATGGGGGACTAGTAGATAATACTCCTATAAAACCAGTATATGAAGAAGGGTGTGATATAATAATAGCTGTACTATTATCTAAAGAAGCTAAAATAAAAAGAGAAGATTTTCCAGATGCAAAAATCATAGAACTAATTCCTTCAGATATAGAAACAAAAATATTAGATGGATTATTAAATCTAGATGAAGAGTCTAAAAACAAGAGAATTCAAAGAGGTTACTATGATACAAAAAATCTTTTAGAACCTATTTTTGAAATGGCAAGATATCAATTAATCGAAGAATTAGAAAGACAGGCTATGGACAGTGAATTACAAGAATTTGAAGAAAAAAATAAGGAAAGTTGGATAGCTAGAAATACAAGAAGAATAAAGAGAAAACTTGGAATAAAAAAACTTTAATAAATATTATGTAAAGTAAAAATATATAGATAAAAAGATAGATTCCTATAGGAGTCTATTTATTTTTAGTGGAAATAATATATAAATAAGTGTTATTATATATTAGTAAAATTTAATTAATGTATATAGATAATTTAGAAAAGGGTGAATTGCAGTGAATGAATTAGAGCAATGTAGAAAAGAAATCGATGAGATTGATAAAGAACTTATAAATCTATTTGAGAGAAGAATGGATGTTGCTATAAGAGTAGCTAATTGTAAAAAAGAAAATGATTTACCGATATATGATGAGGAGAGAGAATCAAAGGTTATTAAAAAAAATGTAGACAATTTAAAAAATAAGAACTATGATTTATTAGCAAGAAGATTTTTCTTAAGCATAATGGAGTTAAGTAGAAGTTTGCAAGAGAGCATTATAAAAAAGCATAAGTAAAGTTATTTAAATTAATCATATATAAAGGAGTAATGTTATGGAGTTTTACGGCATACTAGGTGAGAAATTAGGACATAGCTTATCACCAAGAATACATAAGATAATATTTCAGGCTATGGAAGTAGAAGGTGCATATAAACTATTTGAAATACCTAAAGGAAATTTAGAAAAATTCATAGATGCACTTAAACTTTTAAAAATTAAAGGAGCCAGTGTAACTATTCCTTACAAGGAAGAAATTATTAAGTATTTAGATGAGATATCACCAGAAGCACAAAGGATAGGTGCTGTTAATACAATATCACTAGAGGATAATAAACTATATGGTTATAACACAGATTACTATGGCTTTGGATATATGTTAAAGGTATATAATGTTAAGATACAAGACTCAATAGCTGTAATTTTGGGAAATGGTGGAGCTACAAAGGCTGCTGTGTGTTATTTATTAGACAATGGAGCTAAAAATGTTTATATAGTAAGTAGGACACCAGAAAAAAATAAGGGAATAAATCATGAAAAAGTTCAACTAATAAGTTATGAGCAGTTAAAAGAAATTCAAGGAGATATGATAATTAATACAACTCCAGTAGGTATGTTTCCTAATGAAGATGCCACTCCTGTTAATGATACTATCATAAATAATTTTCAAACAGTTGTAGATATAGTATATAATCCATCAGAAACAAAATTTTTATTAAAGGGAAAAGAGTTAGGAAAAAAAGTTGTAGGGGGATTATCTATGCTCATAGGACAAGGCGTAAAAGCACAGGAAATATGGCAAAAGAATTCTATTGATGACCAAGTAATTAAAGATATATATGAAATTTTAAATAGAGAGTTTAGTTAATTATAAGAGGTGATTGCTATGAAAATTATGGTTATAAATGGACCTAACCTGAATTTTTTGGGCATAAGGGAAAAACATATATATGGCTCAAAAAGCTTTGAGAAGATTGAAAATTACATAAAGGAATGCTCTAAATCCTTAGGACATGACATAGAGATGTTACAAAGCAATATAGAGGGAGAAATTATTAACTTCATCCAAAGGGCATACTATGAAAAATATGATGGAATAATAATTAATCCAGGTGCCTTTACCCATTATAGTTATGCAATCTATGATGCTATAAAAAGTGTAAACATAGATACTGTGGAAGTTCATTTATCACAGATTTATGATAGAGAAGATTTTAGACAAAAATCAGTTACTGCTCCAGCATGTATAGGTCAGATATGTGGTTTTGGAGAATATGGATATATAATGGCTATGAATGCTCTAGAAAATAAAATGAAGATTTCTAGCTAAAGTAGGTTATAATACTAATTAAACATTTGTAACCTAGGAGGAAGGGAAACTTATGGATGAGCTTAATAATAGGATAATAGACATCTATACAAGTCTTGCTGAAAGTGGAGTTAGATTTTATTATGAGGATGATATTAACCCTTTTAGCGAAATAAAAGAATTGAATTCTTGTAATGAAAAATACCTATGGTTCACGACTGATGGAGAAAATGAAGTTAAAGTATCCATAGAAGATTTCAGAGTATATCATTCAAAGGAAAACATTAATCTTTATGATTGGGTTGAAATAAGAGAATTTGATAGGCTTTTGGAAGAATTAAGTGAGAACTAGTAGAATCAAATGAAAAATAAACAACTAAGGTGTTAATTACTTAGTTGTTTATTATTTTTTTAAAATTTATAAATTGTGGATAAAATAAAGTAAATTTTCAGAAAAAAGGTTGATAATCTAAGATTTATCCACTTAGTGTTAATTATATTGTGGATAGAGTTGTGGAAAATGTTAATAATTACATTATTTTACAATGAAAAATATATAGCATTTATTGTGATTATAAAGTATTTTTTTAAAATAGTTAAAGTAAATTGTCTTTCTAGTATTTGGTAGAAGGTTAGTACAATTAATACTAGGAAGTTTTTATTATGGAATATACTTAGTATTACTAAACATGAAGAATATTAATATAAACATATTTTCATAAACATAAGGTATATTCAAAGGTTCATTATGAAAAAAAAATCATGAAAATATAAAAAAAATTTAATAAATCTATTGATTTATTAATAAAAAAAATATAGAATAATATTGTTTGTTTAGTAAATGTAAACTTAAGGTTTAGTATAATACATAAGATTGAGGTGGAATCGTGCAAATTGGAGAGAAGATAAAAAGTCTTAGAATCGAAAAACAGTTAACACAAGAAGAACTTGCAAACAGATGTGAATTATCCAAGGGGTTCATATCTCAAATTGAGAATGATCTCACATCTCCATCTATTGCAACACTTATGGATATTCTTCAGATACTAGGCACAAATTTAAATGAATTCTTTAGTGAGAAAATTAATGAAAGAGTTAAGTTTACAAATGATGATATGTTTGAAACTGAGGATGAAGATCTAAAGTATAGATTAAAGTGGCTCGTACCAGATGCTCAAAAAAATCAGATGGAGCCTATAATGCTCACATTAGAACCAAATGGAAAATACAAAGAAGAAACTCCTCATGAGGGAGAGGAATTTGGACTTGTGCTTCATGGTATTGTGAACCTGCATTTAGGAGATAAGGTATATAAAATACGTAAGGGAGAAAGCTTTTATTTTAAGCCAAAGTCTAATCATTATATTTCAAATACAGGAAAAACTGAGGCAACAGTAATATGGGTAAGTACACCACCGTCATTTTAAGTAGACAAATTTAATAAGGTGACACAAAAGTATAATTAGCATTATGTTATAAAAGAGGTGTTTATGTTGGGTGATAATATAATTGAAATTAAAGGTATATCTAAAACCTTTGAAGACAACAAAGTTTTAGACAATATAACTTTAGGGATAAAAAAGAATGAGTTTATAACATTACTTGGTCCAAGTGGCTGTGGTAAAACTACTACATTAAAAATTTTAGCAGGTTTTGAAACTTGCGATGAAGGTGAAGTTATATTTGAAGATAAGAAAATCAATGACTTACCTCCATATGAAAGACAGATTAATACAGTGTTTCAAAAATATGCACTATTTCCTCACATGAATGTATATGAAAACATAGCTTTTGGATTAAAAATAAAAAAACTTTCTAAAAGCGAAATTGATAAAAAAGTAAATGAAGTTTTAAAATTAGTAGATCTTAAGGGCTTTGAAAAAAGAAAAATTGAATCTCTAAGCGGTGGTCAGCAACAAAGAGTAGCTATAGCAAGAGCTATTGTTAATGAGCCAAAGGTATTACTTCTTGATGAGCCTTTAGGTGCTCTTGACTTAAAGCTTAGAAAAGAAATGCAAATAGAGCTTAAAAGAATACAAAAACAATTGGGAATTACTTTTGTATTTGTAACCCACGATCAAGAAGAAGCACTAACTATGTCTGATACTGTGGTAGTAATGAACAAGGGAGTGATTCAACAAATGGGTACTCCGGAAGATATATATAATGAACCTGAGAATAAGTTTGTAGCTAGGTTTATAGGAGAAAGTAATATTACAGACGGAATAATGTTAGAAGACTTTAAGGTTAAATTCTGTGGACGTATATTTGAATGTGTTGATAAAGGCTTTGATAAAGATGAATATATAGATGTGGTAATAAGACCAGAGGATATAAAAATAGTAAATAAAGAAGAAGGAAACTTAAAAGGGATAGTAAAATCTTCTGTATTTAAAGGAGTTCACTATGAATTAGAAGTAGAGGAAGAGAGTATGAACTTTATTCTTCATAATACTAAAAACTTTTCTATAGGTACAGAAATCGGAATGGATATTTATCCAGAAGACATTCACATAATGAAAAAGTCAGGAGAAGCGTAGAATGAAAAAGAAATCATATTTAGCTTATCCTTATGTATTGTGGAGTTCATTGTTTATAATAGTACCTCTTCTTCTAATAGTATTTTTTAGCTTTACAGAAAAAGTGAGCGGAAGCTACCAATTCTCTATAAATAATTTTAAAAGATTAATGGATCCTTTATATATAAAGGTATTTACTAGATCTATTAGCTTAGCCTTACAATCAACAATTTTATGTTTAGTAATGGGATATCCCATTGCGTATATGATATCAAGAAAACCAGAGAATAAACGTGGAATGCTTATAATGTTATTTATTCTTCCAATGTGGATGAATTTCTTGCTTAGAACCTATGCATGGCTTGCAATTCTAGGAAAGAATGGTTTGCTTAATAACTTACTTAATATCATTGGGTTAAACTCAGTAGATATACTATATACAAATGGTGCAGTGCTTCTTGGAATGGTGTATAACTTTCTTCCATTTATGGTACTACCAATATATACATCGCTATTAAAGATGGATCAAGATTTAGTTAATGCTGCTTATGATTTGGGAGCCGGAAAAATTACAGCTTTTATGAAGATAATTTTTCCTTTAAGTATACCAGGAGTTATCTCAGGAATAACTATGGTATTTATGCCAGCGGTATCTACCTTTGTAATCTCGCAACTTTTAGGTGGTGGAAAGCACATGCTCATAGGAAATTTAATTGAGCAGCAGTTTACTTCTGTTGGAGATTGGAACTTTGGTTCTGCAATATCTATTCTTATGATGATATTAATTTTATTAGCTATGGGATTAACCTCTAAGTTTTCAGATGATGATGAAAAAGGAGGAGGTAGAGTATTATGGTAAAAGCAAAAAAAATATTTTCAAATATATATTTGATTTTAATATTTATATTTTTATATGCTCCTATTTTTGCCCTAGCACTATTTTCTTTTAATGATTCAAAATCCATGGCAAGATGGCAAGGGTTTACTTTTAAGTGGTATCAGCAATTGTTTCATAATGATAGAATAATTTCAGCTTTAATAACCACTGTAGTAGTAGCAATATTGGCATCAGCAATAGCTACAGTCATAGGAACAATAAGTGCTATAGGGATAGATAGAATGAGGGGGCCTAAAAAGGCAATGCTTCTCAATATAAACTATCTACCTGTATTAAATCCTGATATAGTAACAGCAATAGGTCTTATGATACTTTTTATATTTTTTAATATGAAGTTAGGATTTTTAACTATGTTACTTGCACACATAACTTTTAATATACCATATGTAGTTTTATCTGTATTGCCAAAGTTAAAACAACTTCCAGACAATGTAGAAGAAGCTGCTATGGATTTAGGCGCAAAACCTATGTATACCCTTAGAAAGGTAATACTTCCACAGATAAAACCAGGTATAATTTCAGGATTTTTAATTGCTTTTACTATGTCTATAGATGACTTTATTATAAGCTTTTTTAACACTGGAAATGGAGTAACTAACTTATCAATCGAGGTTTATTCTATGGCAAAGAGAGGTATTAAACCAGAGATTAATGCACTGACTACATTAATGTTTATAACAGTATTAATACTATTATTATTATCTAACAGAAAGCAAGCAATGGTAGGGAAGGAGTAATAAGATGAAAAAATTAAAAAAAATTATAGCTCTAGTATGTACAGGGGTAATGGTGACAGCTATGCTTACAGGTTGTGGGACAAAATCCTCTAGTGATGTTTTAAATATTTATAACGTTGGGGATTATATAGATGAATCTCTAATAGAAAAGTTTGAAGAAGAAACTGGTATAAAGGTAGTATATGAAACCTACGATACCAATGAAATCATGTATCAAAAGATAAAGAGTGGTGGATCAAAATATGATTTAATAGTTCCATCAGATTATATGATTGAAAAGATGAAGGATGAGAAATTAATCCAGAAGATAGATTATTCTAATATTCCTAACTATAAAAATATAGATGAAAGCTTTAAAAAGCCTAGCTATGATGAAAATGATGAATATAGTGTACCTTATTTCTGGGGAACTTTTGGTATTCTTTATAACAAAAATATGGTAAGTGATCCTGTAGATAGTTGGGACATTTTATGGAATGAGAAATACTCTGGAGAAATCCTAATGCTTGATTCAGTTAGAGATACTATGGCTATTGCCTTAATGAAGTTAGGATATTCTCAAAATAGCATAAATGAAAAAGAACTAGATAAAGCTAAGGCTGAATTAATAGCTCAAAGACCTTTAGTTCGTGCTTATGTTAATGATGAAGGTAAAGATAGACTTTTAGGAGAAGAAGCTGCTATGGGAATAGTTTATTCTGGAGATGCAATAACTCTTATGGAACAAAATGAAAATCTAGATTATGGAATCCCTAAAACGGGTACCAATAAGTGGGTAGACGCATTATGCATACCAACAGATGCAGAAAATAAAGATTATGCAGAGAAATTTATAAACTTTATGTTAGAGCCGGGAAATGCTGTCCAAAACATAGATTATATAGGATATTCTACACCAAATAAAGCAGCTCTTGAAATGCTTTCACAAGATGTTAAATCTAATCCAGTAGCTTATCCAGATAAGACTCTTCTTGATAAATGTGAATCATTCATAGACCTTGGTGACAACATTAAGCTTTATGATGAAAGATGGATTGAAATAAAATCTAAATAGTATAAAAATAGTATAAAAATAGTAGCTAACCTATTTATGGTGAGCTACTATTTTTTATATCATAATGAAAATTCATTAAAATTTTTGTTAAATTTAATAGACTTTACACAAATATAATTTGATTAGGGAGGAATTTTTATGTATTGAATTCAATTTTATTGTATAATATATATATGAGAATATCTAAAATTAAAAAAATTAATTATAATAAATAATATAAATTAAGGAGGTAATATGCTTGAGTTAATGATTATATGTGGATTAGTATTACTAATTTGCATAACATCCAGTAAAGTATTATATAAGTTTGGTGTACCAATGTTACTTATATTCATCATTTTAGGAATGTTATTTGGCTCAGATGGTGTAGTAGGAATATATTTTGATAATTATGAGCTTACAAGAGAATTATGTTCCTTTGGGTTGGTATTTATAATGTTCTATGGTGGGTTTGGTACCAATTGGAAAGAAGCTAAACCTGTTGCAAGAGAATCCATTTTAATGTCTACATTTGGGGTAATAATCACATCAGGATTGACAGGATTATTCTGTTATTTTGTCCTTAAAACAAGTCTTTTAGAAGGGTTGCTAATAGGCTCCATAGTTGGGTCTACAGATGCAGCATCAGTATTTTCTATACTACGTTCACAGAAATTAAACTTAAAAGGAGAAATTGCATCTATACTAGAGGTTGAAAGTGGAAGTAATGACCCTATTGCATATATGCTAACATTAATAGTTTTAACATTAATGAATAATGGGGGTATCAGCTCAATAGTACCTACAGTAATTGGACAAATTATTTTTGGTATATTAATTGGGGTGATATTATCTAAGCTAACGGTCTATATAATGAGAAATGCAAATTTTGAAGTAGATGGATTTTATACAATATTCATAACGGCAATTGCCATTTTATCTTATGCATTAAGTGAATGGGTAGGCGGTAATGGATATTTAAGTGTTTATATAGCTGGTATTATCATTGGAAATAGCAAAATTCCACACAAGAGAAGCTTAGTTCATTTCTTTGATGGAGTATCGTGGATAATGCAAATTATGCTATTTTTTGTATTAGGTTTATTAGCATTTCCTTCTGAATTACCAAGTGTTATAGGGAGCTCTATATTAATATCAATATTTATGATAATAATTGCACGTCCAATCGCAACCTTTAGCGTTTTAAGTTGGTTTAAGATACCATTTAAACAACAGTTGTTTGTTTCTTGGGTAGGATTAAGAGGGGCAGCTTCAATTGTTTTTGCAATATATGCAATAACATCAGGGATACCATTAGAAAATGATATATTTCATATAATATTTTTTATAGCTTTATTATCAGTAGCTATTCAAGGCACATTAATCCCTAAAGTAGCTAGAAAGTTAGATTTAGTAGATGATACAAAAACAGTATTAAAAACATTTACCGACTATCAAGAAGATAGGTCTACAACATTAATAGAGTATAATGTTGACTCGAACAGTAGTTGGAAAGAAAAGACTATAATGGAAGCGGATATTCCAGAGGAGATACTTATTGTAATGATAAAAAGAGATAGTGAAATAATAGTTCCAAAAGGCTCTACACTAATTAATCAAGGTGATATATTAGTTTTAAGTGGAAATAATATAGAATATTTATTAGAAAAAAATGTTGGATCGTAGATTTTGTACAAAGTGGCTATAGAACTTATAGCCACTTTAGTTTTGAAATTTATATGAGGATTAATATAGTTATGAATTATTTTATTCTTAAATATTGTATTTTGAGTAAAATATTGCATATAAATAAATTAGCGTTATAATAGACTTATATACATTATTTTTAATTTAAGGAGGGAGTTAATTGGACAATTTAAAAGTTACTCCTTTAAGAGGAGAATATGAGAAGAATGGTGGAAAAATTGTAGAGTTTGCTGGGTATGAATTACCTACTCAATTTAAGGGAATTCTACATGAACATGAAACCGTAAGAGAAAGAGCAGGTTTGTTTGATGTTTCTCATATGGGTGAAGTGCTAGTAAAGGGAAAGGATGCTGAAAAATTTGTTAACTATCTTTTAACAAATGATGTGAAAACACTAAAAAATGGAGATGTCATATACAGTTTCATGTGTTATCCAAATGGTGGTGTTGTAGATGACTTACTAGTGTATAAATTTTCAGAAGATTATTATTATTTAGTTGTAAATGCAAGCAATAAAGAAAAAGACTTTAAATGGATGTTAGATAACAAAGATAATTTTGAGGTAACCATTGAAGATATTTCTGATAGTGTTGCTCAATTGGCACTTCAAGGGCCAAAAGCTCAAGAAGTATTACAAAAATTAACACAACTTAATTTATCAGATATAGGATTTTTCCAGTTTAAAGATGATATAGACATATGTAATAAAAAAGTTTTAATTTCAAGAACAGGATACACTGGTGAAGATGGCTTTGAAATATATGCAAAACCTGAGGATGTAGTAGTCTTATGGAGAGAAATACTTAAAGCTGGAGAAAATGAAGGTGTTGAACCTATTGGACTTGGCGCTAGAGATACACTAAGATTTGAAGCTACCCTTCCATTGTATGGGAATGAAATGGATGAAACTATAACTCCATTAGAAATGGGTTTTGGATTTTTTGTGAAACTTAATAAAGAAAATTTTATTGGTAAAAATGTTTTGATAAAACAAAAGGAAAATGGAGTAACCAGAAAATTAGTAGGATATGAATTGATAGATAGAGGTATAGGAAGACATGGCTATATAGTAATTAAGGATAATGAAGAAATAGGACATGTAACCACTGGATATATGTCTCCTACCTTAAACAAAACAATAGGATTTGCGTTAATTGATGCTAAGTACGCAGCATTAGGTACAGAAATTTTTATAAAAGTTAGAAATAAAGAATTAAAGGCAATGGTTGTCAATAAGAAGTTTTATAGTAAAAAAACTCAAAAATAAGGGGGATTAATCATGTTAGTATTGGAAAATTTATTGTATACAAAGAATCATGAATGGATAAGAGTAGAGGAAGATAAAGCTTATATAGGAGTTACAGATTGTGCACAAAAATTATTAGGTGATATAGTTTTTGTAGATTTACCATCAGAAGGTGATGAGTTTTCTAAGGGAGAAGCTTTTTCAACAATTGAATCTGTTAAAGCTGCTGAAGATATTTTCATGCCTGCAAGTGGTAATGTACTACAAGTTAATGAAGAGTTAACTGATAATCCTATTCTAGTAAATGAAAATGCATATGACGCTTGGATGATTTGTGTAGAATTATCAAATAAAGATGATTTAAAAGATTTATTAAAAGCTGAAGAGTATGAAGAATTATGTAAAGACCTATGTAAAGAAGGTGAATAATATGTTTCCTTATATTCCTATTACAGAAAGAGAAAAAAAACAAATGCTTGATTTTATTTCTGTAAAATCAATAGAGGATTTATTTAAAGATATTCCGGATAATTTAAAATTAAATAGAGAATTAAACATTGATAAAGGTTTATCTGAGTTAGAAGTTGAGAAAATAATGACTAACTTAGCTAATAAAAATAAATCTATAGAAGATTTTATTTGTTTTTTAGGTGCAGGCATGTATGATCATTATGTTCCTTCTATATGTAAACATTTAACTGGAAGAACAGAATTTTATACAGCTTATACTCCATATCAACCTGAAATTAGCCAAGGAACTTTACAAGCAGTTTTTGAGTATCAAACTATGATTTGTAACTTAACAGGTATGGAAGTTTCAAACTCATCTATGTATGATGGGGCTACAGCAGCAGTAGAAGCTTCTGTAATGGCTATAGAAAATACAAAGCGAAATACCATAATAGTTTCTAAAACAGTACATCCGGACACAAGACAAGTTTTAAAAACTTATCTAAAATATAAAGGGTACGATTTATTAGAAGTTGATGAAAGTAATGGAGTTACAGATATTGAGAAGGTAAAATCATTATTAAATAAAGATGTAGCAGGAGTTATTATACAAAGTCCAAACTTCTTTGGAATTATAGAAGAGGTAGAGGAATTAGAGAAGGATATCCATTTAAATAAATCTTTACTTATTATGAGTGTGGATCCATTATCTTTAGGTGTTTTAAAAAGCCCTGGTGAACTAGGGGCAGATATAGCTATAGGGGATGGTCAAAGTCTTGGTGCTAATATTAACTTTGGAGGACCGGGTCTAGGATTTCTAAATACTACTAAAAAGCTTATGAGAAAAATGCCAGGTAGAATTGTTGGAGAAACTGACGACAGTCATGGTAATAAAGGATATGTATTAACACTTCAAGCAAGAGAACAACATATAAGAAGAGAAAAAGCTACCTCTAATATATGTTCTGATCAAACATTGATGGCAATAGGTGCTGCTGTATATATGGCTACAATAGGAAAAGAAGGTATAAAAGAAATAGGAGCTCAATGCATCAAAAAGTCTCACTATGCTTTTAATCAATTAATAGAGAGTGGTAAATATAAGCCACTATTCAATAAACCATTTTTTAAAGAGTTTGCAGTGAAATCTGATACTTGCTTATGTGAAATAAATAACAAATTACTAGATAATAATATTTTAGGTGGATATATTTTAGAAGAAGATTACCCTCAATATAAGAATTCTATGTTACTTTGTGTAACAGAAAAAAGATCGAAGGATGAAATAGACAAATTAGTTAAAGTGATGGAGGAGATATAATGAAAAGTTATAATAAAGTTATCTTTGAACTATCATGTGAGGGTAAAGTAGGTTATACGCTTCCACAAATAGATGTGGAGGATATAAATATAGAGTCTGTTATACCTAAAAATATGTTAAGAGAAGAGGATGCATATCTTCCACAAGTAAGTGAAGTTGATGTAGTTAGACATTACACTGCTCTTTCTAATAAAAACTATTGTGTAGATAAGGGGTTCTATCCTCTAGGTTCTTGTACTATGAAATATAATCCTAAAATTAATGAAGATGTGGCTATGTTTTCTGGTTTTAGTAAAATTCATCCTAAAGAATCAGCAGAAAATGTACAAGGTGCATTAGAACTTATCCACGACCTTTCCTTAAAGTTATGTGAAATTACAGGTATGGATGATTTTACATTGCAACCCGCTGCTGGAGCTCATGGTGAATTCACAGGACTTTTATTAATAAAAGCATATCATGAAAGTAGAAATGATTTTAAACGTAAAAAAATAATAGTTCCTGACTCAGCTCATGGTACAAATCCTGCAAGTGCAAAAGTGGCAGGTTTTGAAATAGTTGAAATTAAATCTGATAAGGATGGATTGGTTTCAATAGAAGAACTAAAAAAAGTTTTAAATGATGAAATAGCGGGACTGATGCTTACAAATCCAAATACTTTAGGTTTGTTTGAGAAAAATATAGAGGATATAAGTAAGTTGGTTCATGAAGCAGGCGGACTTTTATACTATGATGGAGCAAACTTAAATGCTATTATGGGAAAAGCTCGTCCTGGTGATATGGGATTTGATGTGTGTCATTTAAATCTTCATAAAACATTTTCAACACCACATGGTGGTGGTGGTCCAGGAGCAGGTCCAGTAGGCGTATGTGGTAAACTTTCTAAGTTTCTTCCGGTTCCAATTATAAAAAAGGAAGAAGAGAAGTTTGTATTTGATTATGATAGACCTGATTCTATTGGAAAAGTAAGAAGTTTTTATGGGAATTTTGGAGTGTTAGTTAGAGCCTATACCTATATACTAACTATGGGAAGTGAAGGACTGAAAGCTGCTTCAGAGAATGCTGTATTAAATGCAAATTATATAAAAGAAGCTTTGAAAGATTATTATAAGGTAGCTATAGATGAGGTATGTAAGCATGAAGTTATCTTTGCTGGTTTAAAAGATAACCCAAATCATATATCAACTTTAGATGTAGCTAAAAGATTGATTGACTATGGTGTACATCCACCAACAGTTTATTTTCCTCTAATAGTTGAAGATGCTCTTATGATAGAACCAACTGAAAGTGAAAGCTTAGAGTCCATCAATGAGTTTGTTGAAGTTATGAAGATAATAGCTATAGAAGCTAAGGAGAATCCAGAAGTTTTACATGAAGCTCCTCAAAATGCTTTAGTAAGAAGGTTAGATCAAGTTAAAGCAGCAAGAACACCAATCTTAAAGTGGAGTAAGTAACTTTTTAAGAATTAAAATTTATAGGCATTAATATAATAATGTCAAAGATTATATTAATGCCTTTTTATAAATATTTGTTAAAGTTTTAACTAAAATAAGCTTGCATATAAAGTTAATATAGTAATTCATACAGAACATATTAATACGAGGAGTGTAGTTATGAAAGATATAATTGTAATAGGCGGAGGACCTGGTGGTTATGTGGCTGCCATTAGAGCAGCGCAATTAGGAGCAAAAGTGTGCCTTATAGAAAAAGAAAATTTAGGTGGGACATGTTTAAATTATGGGTGTATTCCAACTAAAACCATATATAGAACTGCAGAACTTTTTAATAACTTAAGTCATATTGAAGACTTTGGTATTAAAGCAAATAATTTTGAAATAGATGTAGATAAAATTCAAGAAAGAAAAGGAAGCATTATAAAAACCTTAGTAACTGGAATAGAAGCTCTTTTAAAGGGAAATAATGTAGAACTTATAAGGGGTAAAGCTACATTAATTGATAAAAATACTGTAACAGTATGCAGTGAAGAAGAAATAACTATTAAAGGAAAAAATATAATTATAGCTACTGGATCTCAAGCTGAAATCCCATCCATTGAAGGAATATATGATAGTAAACATATTATAACAAGCACTGAACTTTTAGATTTTAATCATATACCAAAATCCTTAGTAGTTATAGGTGGTGGAGTAATTGGAATGGAGTTTGCCAGCATTTTTAATGCTATGGGAAGTAAAGTTACAGTGATAGTTGCGAGAAATTCTATACTATACGATATAGATAAAGATATTTCAAAGAGATATTCAGCTATGGCAAAAAAGTCTGGAATAGAGATTCTTACTTCAACTAAAGTTATAAGTTTTAGAGAGACTGAAGAAATAATTATACAATGTCAGGGTAAGAAAGGTGACTTTGAAGTAAGAGGGGAAAAAGTACTTCTTGCAAAGGGAAGAAAACCTAATTTTGAAGGTATTGATGTAGATAGATTAGGAATAAACACATATAAAAAAGGCATAGTGGTTGACGAAAATTATGAAACTTCTTTAAAGGGTGTATATGCTGTTGGAGATGTTAATGGGATTTCACTTCTTGCTCATGCAGCTTCTCACCAAGGTGTGGAAACTGTGGAACATATATTATTAAATAAACCTTGTCATAAAGCAGTGATTCCTTCTTGTATTTTTACTTTCCCTGAAATAGCAGTAGTAGGAATTACAGAAGAAGAAGCTAAAGAAAAGGGAATAAACTATAAAAAAAATAAATTTATGTTTGGTGCCAATGGAAAAGCTTTAGCTTTAGGTGAAGGTGAAGGTTTGGTAAAAGTTATAAGTGATGAAAACAATGTGATTTTAGGTGTGCACATTCTTGGACCCCATGGGTCAGATTTAATACTAGAAGGCACTATCATGGTTGAAAAGGAAATGACGGTGTCAGAGCTGAAAGAAGTGGTTCATAGTCATCCAACGTTAGGTGAGGCACTACATGAAGCTGTCTTAGGATTAAATAAAGAAGCTATACACAGTATAAGTAGGTAACTACTATTTTTAAAATATGCATTATATTATATTCAAAATAAAAAGGAGAAAAAATGAGATATATTGATAATAATTGCACAGATCCTTATTTCAATTTAGCTCTAGAGGAGTATTTATTAAGAGAAAAGAATGGTGAATATTTTGTACTTTGGAGAGATGAACCTTGTATAGTAGTTGGAAAAAATCAAAATACTTTATCAGAGATTAATGAGGAATACATTAAAAAGCATGATATAAAAGTTGTAAGGAGACAAAGTGGAGGTGGAGCTGTTTTTCATGACCTTGGGAATTTAAACTTTACATTTATAGTTGAGGATGATGGAAAAAAATTCAATGATTTTAAGACCTTTGTTATTCCAATCATAGGTGTATTAAATGAATTAGGAGTAAAGGCAGAGTTTTCAGGGAGAAATGATCTTTTAATAGATGGTAAAAAGTTTTCTGGAAATGCTCAATGTAAATATAAAAATAGAGTAATGCATCATGGGACTTTATTATTTTCTTCTGACATAGTTAACTTAAGTGATGCTTTAATTTCTAAACCCATAAAATTTTCAGATAAAGCAGTTAAATCTGTATCTAGTAGAATTACAAATATTAGTGAACATTTACAGGAATCCTTTAGTGTTATAGATTTTAAAAATAAAATATTCGAGTATATCGGTAGAGAAGAAAAAGATAAGGTTATAACTACTTTAGATAATGAGGAAATTGAAGAGATTAAAAATCTAGTTAAAACTAAATATGAAACTTGGCAGTGGAATTTTGGACAGTCGCCCAAATATAATTTTTATAATGAGAAAAAATTATCTGCTGGTACTATAGAATTAAGTATTGATGTTGAAAAGGGTATAATGAAGCACATAAGAATTTTTGGAGATTTCTTTGGAGAAGGAAATATTGAAGATATTGAAAAAGCTCTTATAGGTAAAAAGCATAATACTGAAGAAATTCATAGAGTAATAGATAATATTAATATAAAGAATTATTTTGGAAATGTAAGTAAACAAGAGCTTTTAAGCTTATTTTTTGTATAAGATTATTTAAATTAGGCGATAGAATTTAATTACAGTATATACAAAGGAAATATAGGGACACAAAAAACACATTTAAGGTAAGATAAACTATATAAAAATATTTACTAATATTTGTTATTTAGGGTATAATTAAATTAATTTTATAAAGGGAGTGATGGTAATGGGATTATTTAGTAGTGTAATAGGAAATGCGTCAGAGGTGGATATCAATAAAATCAAGGAAGACTATATGAAATTATTAGGTTCTAATGAACAAATAGAAAAAGCATACAAGTTAGTAAGAGATATGATTATATTTACAAATAAAAGATTAATTATTATTGATAAGCAAGGGGTTACTGGTAAAAAAGTAGAGTATCATTCAATACCATATAGAGCAATTACTAATTTCAAAGTGGAAACATCAGGACATTTTGATTTAGATGCAGAACTTAAAATATTTGTTTCAGGGATGAGCATGCCTATAGAAAAGACCTTTAGCAGTAGTTGTAACATTTATGAAGTACAATCAATATTAGCAGAATATTGTAGCAGATAGTATAAACATAAGAGTGCATGATAATGAGTATTAGAAGCTAAGATTAAAATTAAAGAAAAAATAGTTTGCATATGTAAAAGTGGATTCTTGGTGAATCCACTTTTACATCCATTGTTAAGATAAATATATAAACTTTATATTGCTAGTTATGAATTAATATTATCTATTTTTCAACTATACTCTTAAGCTCCATAAGATTGGAAATCTCATATGTAGGGTTTATAGCACTTTTGTTTATAATCTTATTAGAATTAAACCAGCAGGTATCTATACCAAAATTTATTCCCCCTTGTATATCTGAAGTTAAGCTATCGCCTACCATTAATACTTTGGTTTTATCAGTATGATTTATATTTTTTAAAGTATGTTCAAATATTCTAGGATCTGGCTTAGATACTTCAATTTCATCAGATACTACTATATCATCAAAGTATCCTCCTATGACAGATTTTCTTATTCTATTATCTTGTACATCCTTAAGACCGTTAGTGATTATAATAAGCCTATAATTTTTATGTAGACTTTCTATAAGAGCTATACTATCATCATATAAAAATGATGCACTGGATAAATGTTTTACATATGATTTTGCAAAATTAACTTCATCAAATTTAGCATTTAATTTATATAATAGTCTTCTAAATCTTTCAATATTCAAATCACTCTGAATGATAAGTCCATCTTCAAACTCTTTCCATATAATTGTATTTATATCCTTATATACTTTTAAATGATAATTTTCATCATAATCTATGCCAAACTCAATCATAGTATTTTTAAGAGCGTATCTCTCAGATTTTTTAAAATCAAATAAAGTTTCATCTGCATCAAAAATTATAACTTCGTAATTCATAATAAACCTCCATCTATACTTTACATCCTCTATTGCATAAGTTACCATATTGATGTATATATCTATAGGACATATGTCATGATAAGGAGAATTTATGAAAAAAATATTGAATCAGCAACTCTTAAACAAGTATTTTACTAAGTATAATATAGAAAATCTATTTGATGAGGATATAATAAACTATGCTCAACTCCATTTTTATGAAAAAGATGAAATTATATTAGAAGCGGAGGATGAACTTGAATATTACTATTTGCTTGTAGATGGGAAAATTAAAATATCATATCTTTTTGAAAATGGTAAATCAATGCTATTAAAGTTTTATAAAGACTTTAATACTATAGGAGATTTAGAGTTTTTAAAAAATAAGCCCATACAATGTAATGTTGAAGCTATAGAAAATACTTTTTTAATTGCCATACCATCAACTATACTTAGAGCAAATTATATTGATAATGTGAACTTTTTACATCATTTAGTAGGTTCTTTAAGTGAAAAACTTCATGAAACCATTAATAATAGTTCATATAACTTTGTATATCCTCTTGTAAATAGGCTAGCTAGCTACCTAGTTGAGCATTTAGAAGATGATAGAAATTATATTCTTTTAAACTCATCATTTAAAGAGATTGCTGAATTTTTAGGAACAACTTATAGGCATTTAGTGAGAACATTTAAAGAGCTTGAATCAAAATCAATTATAAAATGTGATAATAAAAAAATATATATATTAGATGAGGATAGACTTAATGAGTTATCTAAAAATGTGTATATGAAATCCCTTTAGATATAGAAGCAATACGTCTAAATGTAGAAGAAGCATTCATAAGATAAAATTATTTATAATATATATAACATAGATAAATAATTAAGGGGGCTATTATGAGTTATACTACTGAAAGACAACCACAAGGTATTGCCAAAAGTGCAGAAGGATTTTTAAGAGAAGGGCTTGTTGCAGAAGTTGTAGCAATAAATGATTATAGTCATTTTATAACAATTACAGAAAATAAAGAACTTAAGGAACTATTTCACCATATTATGGAAGATGAAAAGAGACATTATGCAATGTTTTTAAATGCTCTAAGATGTATTGATCCAGAGCAAGCTGCTTTAGAAGAAGAAGCTAGGGAACATGTAAATATATTATCTAAGGAAAAGTATAAAGATTATACTAATAAATATGATAAGGATGTTAATCTACTTGTAACTATTAGAGAGGGAATAAAGGGAGAGTTAGAGGCTATTTTGCTTTATGAACAATTTGTTAGAAACTTAGATAACAGTACTTTAGTTAAAATAATAAATGAAATAACTAGAGATGAAAAGGAACATGTGGAAGAATTAACTAGAGCTTTAGTTATTTTAGATAAAGATAATTATGGAACATTATAAGAAAGTATAAAATAATCTGTGTAAACCCAATAAGAAGAATATGATTATTCTTATATAATTTGGGGAGCACAGATTATATTTTTAATGTAATAGAGACTTTAAGTGTACTGAGTTAATTCCTCAAAAATATCAATACCTCTGTCGTCATATAAGAAAAACACAGTTCCTGTTTCAAGGTCTATGATGTAAACAGAACAATCAAGCTCTGTGTTATCCCCTAAATCAGAGGTAATTATTTTACGAAAAAGTGTTTCAATATCAATTTTATTGGTTTTCCATATATATCTTATACCATGAAAGGTTTCTTCTTCGTCAGTCCAATGAAAGGGAATGGTTTGGTTTTCGGCCGCTGCAAGGCATGACTCAACAAATTCTTTTTCGTTCTTTACCGCACGATTGTATTTATCTTCATAAATAACGGCTAAATTATTAGTAAAATGTTTCTGTATATAGAGCTTTATGGCAAGCTGAGAGCAAGTATCAATATATTCCGTTCTTGCATTTAGAGCATCATCATAGGGATTATCACACTCTAATGGAAACCCTTTACAGAAGTGGGTAGTTAATAATGATTGGTTTAACAATTGGTTTCTAAACATTCCAATTGCTTCATACGTATGATGTGACCATTCGCTCCAAAAGGCAAAATATCCATCTCTTTCATAAGGTTCGTCTGGTAAAATTTTAGGTGAACACTGGTTATAAAACTTCTCAACAGCCCTAGAAAATCGTAAAACCTCATTTCGATATTTTAGCAATGAAACCGTGTAAGTGGTTCCTTCTTCCGTTTGGATAACAACCACATCTGTCTTGTGCGTAACAGAATAATCAATACCATTATCGCATCCAATTATTGTTACTTCACTCAAAGTGTCAGATGCAAATAAACTGTTACCACAACAAGGAAGCATCTGTTCATAAGGAGTAATCGCATGATCATGTGTTAAGGTTCTAAGCATCTGTAGTGCAGAAGCACTTGTACAGCATGAGTAATTTAACCGTGTATCTCCGATTGTGACTGTAACATCTCCGTGTAGGCATAAATCTTTTGGAGCGTCTTCAGAATCATCAATCCAGCAGAGATTTGACCAAGAAATTACAAATGGTGTGTCTTTCATTATCATAAGCCATCCTCCTAAAAAAGAGTTTCTAATGTAGTGTCATGGAATATATGCATAAACTGTTGATTGCAGAACACAGCATTTTCAATTAGGGATTCTATGCTATCAAATGCCTGCTCATCCTCGGATATCCACAAAGAAACCGTCTTGGCAGAGCCGTTTTTTGAAATAAAGCATTTTATCTCCTTGTATGAAAACTCAAGCTCACGCCCTGCATTTATCAAATATAACAATGCAGCTAAGGAATGATACTGAAACAACTCATTTGCTAGGTTATCATACAAGTTTTCGGACATATCCTCAAGTACATATTTTCCTTTTGTGCCATCAGCATTAATATAAAATCCATCAATGATTTCATTGATACCTCCACCAAATGACCAGTTGTTGGATTCAATAAAACCAATAAATTTATTGAAAAATTCATCTTCAGATAGATTCATTGGCACTTCTACGCAGCCTTGTATCTCAAACTCTTTGCTCAAAATAATCACCACCTATCATATAAATTCAATTTATAAGCGTAAATCTCATCAACTACCTTTTAGTAAATATTTGCATGGTTGTATTTTTTATCATTTTACCATGACCAGACAAATACATCAACGGCTTAAATATGAGCAGCAAAGAAGAAGAAATTGTAAAGAAACAAGAATAATGCTATGATTATATAAAACCTTAAAAATTGATAAATATAAGAATGAATAATTAACATGAAAGAACATAATTGGGAGCGATATTATGAATATAAAAATAGAAAAAAACTGTGATAATGTAGATTGGAGCTTGATACCAGAAATATTAAAGCTGGGAGGTATGGGGTATTTTGATGAAGCAACCCATAAGAAAGCCTTTGAAAACAGCTATATTGCTATATTTGTATATGATAATGATAATCTTATTGGATTTGGAAGAGCATTATCAGATGGAGTTTATCAAGGTGCAATTTATGATGTAGCCATATTGCCACAGTATCAAGGTAAAGGAATAGGAAAGTTAATTGTAAGCACTATACTTGAGTCATTGCCAGGATGCAATGTGATTTTATATGCTGCTATGGGAAAAGAAGGATTCTATAATAGCTTTAATTTTAGAAAGATGAAAACTGGTATGGCTTTATTTAATAATGCTGAAAATATGAAAGAAAAGGGATTTATTGAATAGAAAACTTTATAAAAAATATTATTATAAACCCTTTAATAATTTATAGATGAATATTATAATATTTAGAGAGACTAAATTATATGACTATTATAATTATTTAGATATTTTAAAAATTAATTACTTTTATATCTAAGATTAAAGAATAATAGGAATATAAAATTTATATTATCGGGAGGGCGAAAAATGATAACAGTAAACAAAGAAAAGGTTCTAAATACAGCAAAAGAAATATTGCTTATTGATAGCCCAAGTGGATTTTGTTATGACGTTATGGACAAAATCCAATCAATGACAGAAGAACTAGGTTATGCTTTTGAAAAGACTGTTAAAGGCTGTGGAGTTATAACTGTTCCAGGAAAAAGTAGTGATAAAGTAATAGGGTTATCTGCACATGTAGATACATTAGGAGCTATGGTAAGATCTATTTCTAGCGAAGGTACTTTAAAGTTTACTTTAATTGGAGGACCAATAGTTCCTACTTTAGATGCTGAATATTGTAAGGTTAGAACTAGAGAAGGAAAAATATATAATGGAACATTCCTAAGTACAAGTCCAGCAGCTCACGTATTTGAAGATGCAAAATCTAAAGCTCGTGATCCAAAGAATATGGAAGTAAGACTTGATGAAGTTGTAAAATCTAAAGAAGATGTAGAAAAACTAGGAATATGCCCTGGAGATTTTATATTTATAGATCCTAAAACTACTATAACAGAAAGTGGATTTTTGAAATCTAGATTTATAGATGATAAAGGTAGCGTTGCATGTTTAATGAATCTTCTTCATATATTAAGTAGCGAAAAGATAGTTCCTACCTATACTACTAAAGTATTTATATCTGTTTATGAAGAAGTTGGACATGGTTCAGCTTATATACCATCAGATATAACAGAAATGATAGCTGTAGATATGGGATGTATTGGAGAAGATTTATCTTGTACAGAATATGATGTTTCTATCTGTGCTAAGGATTCTAATGGGCCATATGATTTTAATATGACTACAGACCTAGTAAATCTTGCTAAAAGCAACGAAATAAAATATGCTGTAGACATTTATCCAATGTATGGTTCAGATGTTGGAGCAGCACTTAGTGGTGGAAATAATATTAAAGGTGCACTAATAGGACCTGGAGTTCATGCTTCCCATGGAATGGAAAGAACTCACTACACAGCTTTAGAAGGAACAATAAAATTATTATATGCTTACTTAACAAGATAGTTATTAAGACTCAATTTATCATTAGATATGGTAGGTTGAGTCTTATTTCTACAAGAAATTTTCCCCATGATTAAAGATATTGAAAAATCTATAACAACATATAAGCAAAGTATAATTAGGTTTACATATAATTCAATATTAAGTATAATTTAGATATATTATGGATATGAATTTTACGATAAAAAGGGGGAGACATATTGAATTATAAAATAAAAAAAGAAATTATTATTACCCTTGCCTTTGTGATAGGATTTATCCTTTTAATAGGAGGAATGTACATATCATTGCCAGCTAATGAGAAAAGCTATATAGGCAAAAATTCTTCTAATATAGATTTCACTAATTATGAGGATTATTCTGCATTAGAAATTTTTGATGATAGTGTAAAGGATAAAAAGATAGTTTTGACTAATGAAGAAATTGGAATAAAGGAGAATGCGCAAATTCAATATAAATTTATATCTTACTTAATGGATACATGGAAGTTAAAATATTTTTTAGTTGATGTAGGGTATGCAGAAGCTGCAATTATAAATGAATACTTACAGACTGGAGATGAATCCTTATTAGAATCATATAATAATAGTTCTATGGGATATGCATTTATTGGAGATTCAAAGCAGGAAATGCTAAAAAAATTATACCTAAAAAATAGCCAACTTCCCGATAATAAAAAATTAAATATAATGGGAATAGGAATAAATGAGTCCGTTCAATCTGTTGACTTATATTTTAAAAGGATAATTAGTAGAAATCCTGATTTAACAGATAAGCAGATAGAAAATATAAATAATATTTTGGAAAACTTAAAAAGTGAAGAGATTATAACAAATATAAGTAATGATGAGGAATTAGAAAAAAGAAATGAAATAATTTTAAAGCATATTGATAATTTTTATAGTGATATTAATGCCAATGAAGAAGAATATAAAGAAGCTTTAAATGATGATTTAAATAACATAAAAATTGTTTTAGATAATATAAGAAATTTGCAAGAAATTATGAAAACATATCATCAAGATGATTCAAATAATACAAATGGAAATGAAAAGTATTCTCAATATTTATATGATAATTTGAATAGTTTCTATAAAGATATGAATATGAAAAGATGTTATATCCATGTATACCAGATATATAGCTATCAACATAAAATTTTAGATGTAGATTTTTTAGGAGCAAAAATTGCAAAGGATAAGAAATTTAAGGATAAGGTTTTAGGGATTAATGTTATATACCAAAAAGGTAAATTTAATTTTGATAATACACATATGCAAATAAATGCAGCAAGAGAAGATTTAAATACGCTCCTCGAAGAAATAAAGTTAGATAAAGAGGATATGGTAATAGATTTAAACAACTCAAGAAGTCCATATAAAAGAAAATTTACTCCTATATATTTTCCATTTCCAGATGATATCTTATATTCACAAGAAGATGTAGCTGGGGAAGAAGTTGGAGGAATTA
Organism: Clostridium sp. UBA7791; assembly: GCF_002480755.1. Lineage (NCBI taxonomy): Bacteria > Bacillati > Bacillota > Clostridia > Eubacteriales > Clostridiaceae > Clostridium > Clostridium sp. UBA7791. The sequence goes on from NZ_DLCT01000005.1 coordinate 309,425, forward strand.
TAGGGAAAAAACCAGGGGTAACTACTGATTATTTTCAAGGAGTAATTATTATAAAGAATCCTTCTATAGACGAAACTTATTATAATAGATTATATAATAATCAATAAATAATTGGTTTATTCAAGTCACTGCAATAAATGGCTTGAATTTATTATAATAAAGTATTATTCTAAAGATGGAATACTAAATTTAAATTTTCATAAAAATAAATGTAAAGGTTTAAAAATCTAACGGAAAAGATAAAACAATCTAATCTGAAAGAAAACTATAAAACCAGAACCATAGTTATTGTTATATATTATGGGTCTAGCTTTCTTTCTATATTAAGATGGCTAGACTTTTATTTTAGGTTAAGTATATTATAAAATTATATTGTAAAGGGGAAAATTATGATAAGAGATTTAATAGATAAGTTAGCTTTAACTAATAATTTATCTTCAGAGGAGTTATTGTACATATTAGATAATTTGGATGAAGAAAGTAAAAAATATTTAATAGAAAAAGCTCATGAAACTAGGATGAAAGTATATGGAGATAAAGTATATATAAGAGGTCTCATTGAATTCACTAATTACTGTAGCATGAATTGTGTTTATTGTGGAATTAGAGCAGAAAATAAAAATGCTGATAGATATAGACTTACTCTAGAAGAGATATTAGAATGTGCAGACCTAGGAGATGAACTAGGATATAAAACTTTTGTATTACAAGGAGGGGAAGATCCATATTATACAGATGAAAGATTAGTACAGGTTATTAAAGCTATAAAACAAAGATATCTTGAAAATGCTATAACAATTTCTTTAGGAGAGAGAAGTTATGAATCCTATAAGAAACTTTATGATGCAGGTGCAGATAGATACTTATTAAGACACGAAACTGCTACAAAAGAACTTTATGATAGATTTCATCCAGGTGCTACCTTTGAGAATAGAAGACAATGCCTATACAACCTAAAGGAAATAGGATATCAAATAGGGGCAGGATTTATGGTGGGGTTACCTGGACAAGAAAATAAGGATTTAGTTAATGACTTAAGATTTATAAAAGAACTATCTCCTCATATGTGTGGATTGGGTCCTTTTATACCCCATAAGGACACAGTATTAAAGGATTGTAAATCAGGAACTTTAGAAAAAACTATTACTATGCTAGCTTTAGTAAGACTTTTAGTCCCAAATATTTTATTACCTGCTACTACAGCACTAGGTAGTATTAATCCTTTGGGAAGGGAGATGGGAATTAAAGCTGGAGCAAATGTTGTTATGCCTAACCTATCACCAAGAAGTGTGAGAGAGAAATATTCTCTTTATGATGGAAAGATATGCACTGGAGATGAAGCAGCAGAATGTAGATATTGTATTGAAAATAGAATAAAAAGTGCAGGATTCCAGTTAGATATTACTAGAGGAGATAATTTAGACTGGATACGTAAGCAATAGATTAGAAGGAGAGAGAGAATGAATACTACACCTAATTCTAATAGAACGCATATAGCTATATATGGTAAAACTAATGTAGGAAAATCATCATTATTAAATAAAATTCTTAAACAAGAAATTTCTATAGTTTCAGATGTAAGAGGAACTACTACAGACCCAGTTTCAAAGGCAATGGAGTTAATTCCAATTGGTCCAGTTCTATTTATTGATACAGCAGGACTTTGGGATGATACCAAGCTTGGAGCTGTAAGGAGTGAGAAAACTCTTGAAATAGTTAAGAGGACAGATTTAGCTCTATATGTTATGGATTCTGATGATATAGACATAAAAGCTTACGAAGAAGTAAAGTTAAATTTTAAAAAGTATAATGTGCCACATATCCTTGTCATTAATAAGATAGATGTTTTAAATAATAATAAAATAATAGATTTGAAAAATGAGTTTTCTGAAGGTGTATTTGTATCTTCCATAACTGGTGAAGGAATTGAAACTTTAAAGGGAAAAATTATAGCTATGGTACAAGAGAATCAAGAGGAACTTCCCATAATAGGTGATTTATTACCTTATAATAGTAAGGTTGTTCTTGTAGTACCTATAGATTCAGAAGCACCGAAAGGAAGGTTAATATTACCTCAGGTTCAATGCATAAGAGATTGTTTAGATTATGGAATAAAAAGTTATGTAGTAAGAGATACAGAATTGGAATCTGCTCTGGTAGATATTAAGGATATAGACTTAGTAATAACAGATTCCCAAGCTTTTAAGAAGGTAGATAAAATAGTTCCATCTAATATTAAATTAACTAGTTTCTCTATGCTCTTTGCAAGACATAAAGGAGACCTATCTGTATTTGTAGAGGGGGCTAATAAAATCAAAGACCTTAATGAAAATTCACGAATACTTATATCAGAAAGCTGCTCTCATAATGTGTCTCATGAAGATATAGGAAAAGTTAAGATTCCAAAGCTTTTAAATAAGCATGTAGGATTTGATCTTAATTATGAATATAGAGTTGGTCATGATTTCCCAGAGGACATTGAAAAATATGATTTGATAATTCATTGTGGAGCATGTATGATAAATAGAAAAACTGTTATTAACAGAATAAATCAGTGCAAAGATAAGAAGGTTTCTATAACTAACTATGGAGTTATACTTGCATATTTAACAGGTATTTTAGATCGAACCTTATCAATTTATAAAATGTAAATTATTCCATATAGAATATAAATTTGACAATTCAAATAGCAAGGTATAAAATATCTATGGGTGTAAAGCTTATTTTGCACCCATAAATAATAGCATAAGCATTAGGCTTCAGAGGACGATAATCTTCCCCTGAGGCTATGTTCGTTGCCACGATACTCTACTTTAGTACTTAGTGGTAGAAATAAGTATTAAAATAGAATATTGTTGAGTGACTAAAGCTAAAGTAAAGGATGGAGAAAAGATGTCACCAAAGATTTTTACTCTTATTAAAGAGAAAAAGATTACTAAAGAGCAAGTAATGAAGGATGTTATGGCTGGAATTATAGTAGCTATAATAGCATTACCACTTTCAATTGCACTAGGTATATCTTCTGGAGTATCTCCGGAAAAAGGCCTCATCACTGCTATAGTTGCTGGATTTATAATTTCTTTTTTAGGTGGAAGTAGAGTGCAAATAGGAGGTCCCACCGGAGCTTTTGTAGTTATAGTTTATACTATAGTACAAATGTATGGTATTAATGGTCTTATAATAGCAACCCTTATGGCTGGAATTATGCTTGTTATAATGGGAGTATTAAAATTAGGAGATCTTATAAAGTATGTTCCACATACTATAACTGTAGGTTTTACTAGTGGGATAGCCATAACTTTATTATCTACACAAGTTAAAGATTTTTTAGGACTTAATATTAAAAATGTACCAGCAGAGTTTATACCTAAGTGGCAAAGCTACTTTTCTAATATGGGCACTTTAAATATTACTGCACTTTTAGTTGGAATTGGATGTATACTGATAATGGTGTTTTGGCCAAAGGTAAATAAAACTATTCCGGGTTCCGTTATAGCACTTATTGTATCTACTCTAGCAGTTCAGTTATTTAATTTACCAGTAGAAACAATAGGTAGTAGATATGCACAAATATCATCTAGTATACCAGTGCCTTCAATTCCCATGTTTGAAATAGAAACAATAAAAGTTTTATTTAAGCCAGCTATGACTATTGCAATATTAGCAGCTATAGAATCATTACTATCAGCAGTTGTAGCTGATGGAATGATAGATGATAGTCATGATTCAAATATGGAGCTCATTGCTCAAGGTATTGGAAATATAGGTTCAGCTTTATTTGGAGGAATTCCAGCTACAGGAGCCATTGCAAGAACAGCAGCTAATGTTAAAAATGGTGGTAGAAGTCCAATTTCAGGAATGGTACATGCTATAACCTTATTATTAATAATGCTATTATTTATGCCTTTAGCTAAAATGATACCTATGACAACTTTGGCAGCAGTATTAATTGTAGTTTCTTATAATATGGGTGAGTGGTCAACCTTTAAATCCCTTCTTAAAGCACCAAAAAGTGATATTATAATTTTACTTTTAACTTTTATATTTACTATAGTATTTGATTTAGTAGTAGCTATAGAGATAGGAATGATTCTAGCTATGTTCTTATGGATAAGAAGATTAGCTGAAACTACAGATATTAAAAAAGTTCAAGGAATAAAAAGCAAAAGAAATAAAGATGGAGAAGTAATACAGATTGATAATAATAAAATTTTAATATATGAAGTAAACGGACCTTTCTTCTTTGGAGTAGTTCAAGATTTTATTAAGATGATAAGTAAAATTGAGACTGCAGCAGAAGTATTATTATTAGACATGAGGCATACTCAAGCATTAGATGCCAGTGCAATTTCAGCGCTAGAAAGGTTACACAATCATTGTAATAAGCACAATATAAAACTGATAATATCCAATCTACAACTACAACCTAAAAAAGCACTTACTAAAATGGAGTTTGTAAAATCCTTAGGTGAAGAAGCGGTGTTTAATACGAGAGAAGAAGGATTAAAGGCTGCACATGAGTATATAAATATAGAAGGAAAGCTTTTGGGATAAAATTAAAGGTTCTGTATAAATAGTTTACTATTTGCATACAGAACCTATTTTTCTTATATAAGAGGACTTATATAAGAGGTTCTTTTACCTTTATTTATAAGCATTGATAGGCAGTCAGCGATTATACTCATGCCAACTTGAATTTCTTCTAAATTAGTGGCAGCATAACTAAGTCTTAAAGTGTTATCTATATTTTTATCTTTATTTACATAGAATACATTGCAAGGAACAATTAATACATCTTTTTTTGAACATTGAACATATAGCTCACTAGCAGAAACGCCCTTAGGAAGTTTTACCCAAAAGTTAAGACCACCTTTAGGATCTATAAAATCTATGCCATATATTTTAAGCTTTTTTAGTTCTGATTTCATGGCATCATATTTTATTTTATACATCTCTATCATATATTTTAGATGTTTTTCCCAGTAACCATTTTTAAAATAAAGTTGCAGTGCTCTTTGAATTAATCCAGAAGAAGAAATGTCAGTAGTATGTTTTGCTGCTAAAAGTTCATCTTTTATAGCTTTAGGAGAAATTATAAATCCTATTCTAAGTCCAGGCATTAAAAGCTTTGAGAAGCTTTTGATATAGATAACCCTATTTTTACTATCCATAGATTTAAGGGTTTTGCTCTTAAAAGAACTATCATAGGAAAGTCCAGATAAAGAATCATCCTCCACCAAATATAAATCGTATTTATCAGCTAAAGCTAATAGCTGATTAAGTTTTTCTTCAGAATAAGAGGCTGTAGTAGGATTTTGAAATTGAGTCATTACATATATTAATTTAGGTTTATATATTTTAATATTTGCTTCTAATAACTTTAAGTTTATGCCATCAGCTTCCATGGGTACACCGATGATATTAGCTCCTCTAGATTTAAATACAGCAACAGCTCCTGTATAAGTAGGATTTTCTGTAATAACATAATCACCAGGACTTAGTAGAGCTTTACCAATTATATCGATACCCTGTTGAGCACCAGAAACTATTTGAATGCTATCTGAAGTAGCATTTATTCCATACTCTTGAAGAAAATAATCACATAAAGAAGACCTAAGAGGTTCATAACCATTGCTTTCTTGGTATCCAAATGCGTAACCTTTATCTCTATCTAGGACTTCATTTAAAGCAGATTTAAAGGCTTCAAAAGGGAAGATACCTGGATCAGGAGTAGCACTAGCAAAGTTAATAGTAGTTGAAGACATAGCAATTTGACCATTAGACATAAGCTTAAAGTCTTCCTGGTAGTTAGGAGAAGCTACATAGGTATTATGTGAATCTAGATTTTCAGAATTTATACCTCTACTATTGGATGGGGAGGATGAAATATCATAACTCATATAGATATTATCTTGCTCTGCTACATAATATCCACTTCCCTTTATAGCGTTAACGTATCCGTTTATCTCAAGTTGTTTATATGCATTAACTATAGTTACATTATTAACTTCTAATTCATTAGCTAATTTACGAATAGGGGGAAGCTTATCACCAATTTTTAAAGTGTTAGATTTTATTAATGCTTCAATTTTATTAGCTACTTGAAGGTACATAGGTATTGTAGATGATTTATCTAATTCTATTGAAATAGAGTTCATTATTAATACTCCTTTCATTATTCTAAATATAATTATTGTAACGATACAATAATTATATATTTAAGTAATGACATTGTAAAGAAAAGATTGAAGATAATTATAAGAAAAGAGCATTAATACTGCTTACAAATGTATTAATACTCCTTTTCTTGCTTATTATATTTTAGGAAGAATGTATTTTGAAAATATTTTAAGAGCATCTTTAAAGTAATATATTTTATAATCTACTGGAATAGTTGAAATTCATAGCCTTGTGCTTTGGCTTCTTTTAGTATAGAATCAAGGATTTCTGTGTTGGTCTTAGAAACTGCATGAACAAGAAGAATTGCGCCATTGTGTAAGCCGTTCATTATAGTATCTTTTGCTCTAACTGGATCAGGTTGTTTGTTTATATCCCAATCATGATATGCAAAACTCCAAAATAATGTTTTATAACCTAGATTTTTTGTCATAGCTAAAGATTTCTCGGAGTATTCACCCATTGGTGGTCTGAAATAAAGTGGCATATTTTCACCAGTAATTTCTTTAAACTTTGATTCTACATCTGAAAATTCATTATTAAATTTCTCCTCTGATCTAGTAACATCTGGCATAGAAGGATGATGATTTGTGTGATTACCAACAATATGACCTTCTTCTACCATTCTTTTTATAATATCTGGATTATCTTTTACATAAGGTGAAGTTACAAAGAATATAGCCTTAACATCATTTGCTTTTAGTATATCTAAAATTTTAGGGGTATATCCATTTTCATAACCTTCATCAAAGGTTAAATAAAGTACCTTTTTACTAGTATCTCCTACGTAATGAGCATCATATTTATTTAAATCAAACTTTAAATTTAAATTTACTTCTGGTGTCACATGTTGTTTATTTGGTTTAAACCACCATGCTATTTTTTCATTGCTAAGATTAGTAGTATCTATTTTTGAAGCTATTGGAGCAGGATCTTCATTAGATGGGTTATTAGAGCTATCATTGGATATATTTTCATCTACCTCTGACGGCTTAACTGCTAAATCATCTTTTGAGGATGAAGGATTTCTCTGATCATTTTGAGAAGCTCCCTTAATTATTTCATCATCAATTTCTTTCACAGTATTAAATACACTTTTATTTTCATCCTTGTCTGTAGTTGAGTTTGAGGTAGACCCTGTGTTAGAAGTACATCCAACAAACATAAAAGAACTTATAATTACAAGGACTAAACTTAAATTACATATAAATTTTTTACTCATATTAATCCTCCTTTTTAGAATATCATTAGTGACTTTAGTAATTAATATACGAATAGCATGTGTTTATAGTTAATAAAAAATACAAAAAGTTTTTCTACTATAGTAATAAAAATATGTTTAACCTTTAGTAAGATTATCTTATAATGAAATGTAGAATATCGTACTATTTCCATAGTTCACTATTTAGATAGGTAAATAGCCAAATAGCTAAATAGCTATATAGGAAACTATTTAACTATTTGTTCTATTCATGCGGGTTTCAAGGTTTTTTCATTTAAATAGTAAGATTGGAAATATATTTAATATGAATATTAATAATTGCTTTGTTAATGAGAAATAAAGATTTAAGGGGCAGTGGGAATGATAAAGGTATTAACAGATACAACAATATATATTAAAGATGGAAAAATTGCAGACCATGGAGAGTCTTTAGTTATAGAAAAAGGATGTTATGCAGTACCTGGCTTTATAGATGAGCATACCCATGGTGGATACGGAATAGATGTCATGGACACTGATTATGAAGGTTTAAGAAATCTAACTAATAAATTGCCAGGAGAAGGAGTTACAGCTTTTCTTCCAACCACCATGACTGCAAGTTTGAAAAAAATAAGAGAAGCTATTGATAATACTTTAAAGGTTAAAAACCATAATGATAATAATGAAGTAGATGGAGCAGAAATAATTGGACTTCATTTGGAAGGTCCCTTTATAAATAAAAAGTATAAGGGAGCTCAGGTTGAGAATTATATTTTAACCCCAGATAGTGAGATAATGAAGGAGCTTATAAAACATTCTCACAATAACATTAAAAAGGTTACTTATGCTCCTGAATTAGACAATAAGTTCGAATTTATAAAATGTCTTACAAATAATAACATTATTCCATCAGTAGGGCATAGTGATGGAACTTTTTCTCAAATAGAAATAGCAGTAGAAAAGGGTCTTTCCAGTGTTACACATTTTCACAATGGACAAAGCTCTCATCATCATAGAGAACCTGGAGTAGTTACTGCTGGTTTTACTTTTGATGAATTAGGTGTAGAAATAATATGTGATGGAATACATCTTCACAAAGACACTATAAAAGCTGTTTATAAAATAAAGGGAAGGGAAAAAATAATATTAATAACAGATTCTATGGAAGCTAAAGGGTTAAAAGATGGTGAGTACAAACTTGGTGGACAAAATGTTATTAAAGTTGGAAATGAAGCTAGACTTAAAGATACAACCTTAGCTGGAAGTTGTTTAACTATGATAGATGCTGTAAAGAATATAATAAAATTCACTGGATGTACCTTAGAAGACGCTGTCACTATGGCAAGTACAAATCCAGCTAGAAATTTAAATATACTTCATAGGAAGGGTAGTCTAGATAAAGGCAAGGACTGTGATATAGTAATATTAGATAATAAGTATAATATTGTAAAGACTCTATGTAAAGGAAAAGTTGTGTTTGAAAATAGATAAAAATTTTAGGATTAAGAAGGGAGAAATTATATTATGGCAAAGAAAAATAGTAAAAATAATGACTTTTTAAATACTCATAGAAATAGCTCATCCCCTAAGATATATTCTCTTTTATTGGATTTAGTAAATGATGATAGAGAAGACTTAGCCAAAATTGTATTAAAAGTAGATTATTTGCTTCAATATACCAGTAATGCTATAAAACAAAGGGATTATGCAGAAGCAAAAGAGGCTATAGAAAAGGCTAGAGAAAGAATTGATAGTTTAAAGGCTGAAAATGTGGATGTAGAGTATTTAGAATACCTCTACCAAGGGATAATTAAAAATTGCAAGACAGTTAAATAATATAACTACATAATTTTATAGCTTTATTTTAGTAAAGAGTATATACTTAATTGGAATGAGCTAAGAGTTAGAACTCTGTTTATTCTATAGAGAATTTAACTAGTAGAGATAATAAAGGAGATTTTATGAGAAATTTAAAAATGGTAATAGAATATGATGGAACTAGATATAAAGGATGGCAAAAGCAAAAGGATCATGTTGCTACTATACAAGATAAAATTGAAAATGTATTAAGTAAGATGACTAATGAAGATATTCAAGTTATAGGTTGTGGTAGAACAGACACAGGAGTACATGCTAAAAACTATATAGCTAATTTTCATACTAAATCTACCCTTACCAATGAAGATATTTTGAACTATCTTTATGAATTTTTACCAGAGGATATAGTTGTAAAATCAGTAACTGATGTTCACGAAAGATTTCACTCTAGATATAATGCAAAGGCAAAAACCTATGAGTATACTATAAACAATGGAAAATATAGAAATGTATTTAATAGAAAATTTACATACCACATTGAAGAAGAAATAAATTTAAATGCTATGATGGCAGCTGCAGATATTTTGGTTGGTACCCATGATTTTAAGAGTTTCACAAGCTTAAAATCAGATAATAAATCCACTGTTAGAACTATAAATTATATTGATATAACAAAGGATGATGAGATTATTAAAATAGAAGTCAATGGAGATGGATTCCTTTTAAATATGGTTAGAATAATAGTTGGAACTCTTTTAGAAGTTGGGAAAAATCAGTTAAAGCCAAGTGATGTTGCTAAAATTTTAGAGGCAAAAGAGAGAGCACAAGCTGGACCAATGGCTCAGGCTAAAGGATTATGCTTAAAAGAAGTTGAATATAATTAATTTTAAGAGAGCAATAATGCTCTCTTTTTGTATAAGTATTGAAATTTTGTTTACCCTAAATAGAGAATGATTATTTAAGGTGGACATAAAATGGGTAAATTAAAGACGTTACAAATAATAAAGACATTTCCTAGAAATATACATATAATGGTAGCGAGTGAAGCTCTATGTGCTCTGGGCATGGGAATGTTTTTCTTTTTGCAAATTTTATATTATGATTTTATAGGTTTATCAGCTGAAGCTATAGGAACAATATTTTCTCTAGGCTCTCTATTTACTTTGACAGGCTTTTTTGTAGGACCATTTATTAAAATACTTGGAAGAAAGAGAATTTTATGTATAGGATTATTAATTTGTGCCATAGGAGTTGGGTTTCATATGGGGTTTAGAGCAATGATAATTCTTATGTTTGGTCAAATTCTTATAAATATAGGTACGTGTCTTATAAATGTTACAGAGTTACAATTGTTGTATTCATATACTATAGGTAAAAAGGAATGTTGTGCCTATAGCTATAAGTATTCCGTAAATTTAATAGCCGGAGCTGTAGGAGCACTAATAGCTGGAAATATAACAGGAATAGAATATTTTGCGAGAATAGGGTATAAAAAGTTATTTCTACTAGCAGCTATAATTCTAATAGTGACTTCAACTATTAGATGCTTATTGCTACCTAAGGATATAACTAATGTAGCAGAGAATGAAGAAGTAAAGAAAAGTATGAGGAAAACAATAGAATGCTTAAAGTCTGATAAGCAAATTAGACTTTTTTCTATGCTTTTATTTATTAACGCCATAGGATTTAGTGGTGTAGCACCTTATAATAATTTAATATTAAAGAATTATTTTGGTTTAGGAAATAATATAATATCTTATATAACTTTTTCATTAACTATTTTAAGTATGTTTGGGCTTATTTTAATGCCAGGGATTATAGAACGGATGGGGGTAAAGAAATTTAACCTGACTGTATTTATAATTGCAATTATCAGTTGTTTTATGTTAGCAGTGGTTTCTAGCAGTGAATTGTTTATACTTTTCTTAGTTATTAGAGGTATATCTGTTGGTCTTATAATTTACTCTTTAGATAGTCTGATGATGAGTAATATAGCCATAGAGCATCGAGATATATTTGCATCATTAAAGATGCTAGCTAATGGATTCTCATTAGCTATAGGGAATTTTCTTGGTGGAACTATTTTGAATAACTTGGGATATAGATATAATTATTTATACGGTTTTATTATACTTATTTGTGCTACTATATTTTTCTATCTTAAGGTTAGAAGATATATGACAAGTACTACGATAAATAGATCTTGTTCCTGTAATTTTAAGGCTAGACATATTGAATATAAGAAATAGTAGAAGTTGATAAAATAATTAACATAGACCATGTGCTTACTTGATAAATGTGGGGGAGCATATGGTCTATTGTAGTTTAATAGAGTATCATATATAATATATTTATAGCTTAATAAATGACATAAAGTAGGAGGAATCTGTATGGGGGTTACAATAAAGGACATTGCGAAGATTGCCCAAGTGTCGGCAACTACGGTTTCTAATGTTATTAATGGAAAGACAGCAAAAACTACAGAGGAGACAAAACAGAGAATACTAAATTTAATTAAGGAGCTTGACTATAAACCGAATGCCATGGCTAGGAGTTTGGTTAATGGAGAAACTAAGCTTATTGGGGTTATTTTGCCGGATATTTCTAGTTTTTATTTTTCACGAATAATTAAGGGTATTGAGGAAACGGCAGAGGAGCATGGATACAGCATATTAGTTTGCAGTACATATAATGATGCAGAAAATGAACATAAGTATATTAACCTAATGAGAGAGCACTGTGTAGATGGCATTATAATTGCGCCTAGTTTAATAAAGGAGAGTTGGCAATTTGAAGATTTATTAAGAATTAAGTATCCTATGGTGGCTATTCATCGTAGCATTAGTAGTAGTGAAGACGTTTGCAATGTATATCTAGATAGTTATAGGGATGGTTATGAAGCAACTAAATATCTTATTGAATTAGGACATAAAAATATAGGGTGTATTAATGGAACACCTTGGTTAGCAAATTGTGGAGATGGCATGGAAGGGTATAGACAAGCTATGAAAGATCATAGCTTAGAAATAGATGATGAATGGACACACTCTTCTATGCATGATGTAGAAACTGGTATTAAGGGAGCGGAAAAACTTTTAAATTGTAAAAGTAAGGTTACAGCTATAGTAGCTTGTTCTGATGTTATTGCTTATGGAGTTTATAAAGTTGCTAATAAGGTTAAGATATCTATACCATATGATTTATCTGTTATAGGTATTGATGATTTGGTTTTTTCTGAAATTATAACGCCAGCACTTACAACGTTTAAACAACCTATAAAAGAAATGGCTAGAAAAGCCACTGAAGAGTTAATATCTATAATTTTACGACAACCAAGAGAACAATCAGAGTATAGGTATACATCTGAATTAGTTATAAGAGAAAGTGTAGAAAGAATATAGTTTTAATCCCTATCTAATATAGATGGGGATTTTTTATTTGAGACAGTTACTTCATATATTTGCCATATATAATATGAAGCTGTATATTATAATTAGTGGATAATTTTTAATTTGGGAGAGAGATATGGGTATAAAGATTTTAATAGTAGAAGATGAAATATCTATAAGTGATATATTATATACTGCATTAAAAAGTGAAGGATATAATGTAAGATGTGGATTTACGGCTAAAGAAGGCAGAGAATTAGTAAAAAATTATAAACCTGATTTAGCTTTGTTAGATTTAAATTTACCAGATGAAAGTGGCTTCGAGTTATGTAAAGAAATTAATAGTAAGTATTTAATTCCAATTGTAATATTAACTGCAAGAAATGATATAGTAGATAAAATTTTAGGATTAGAGCTAGGAGCTGATGATTATATAACTAAGCCATTTCATATAAAGGAAGTCCTTGCAAGGGTTAAAACTGCTCTTAGATGTGTAGAAAAGTACAAAGTGAAGAGCCAAAGTGAATTTTTAGAAGTTTCAAATCATATAAAAATAAATATAGATAGTAGAATTGTATTAAAGGATGAAGAAGAAGTCAGATTGAAACCACAGGAATATGATTTGTTTGAATTCTTAGTGAAGAATAGGAATAGAGTATTTTCAAGAGAAGAACTTCTTAATAAAGTTTGGGGATATGATTATGATGGAGATATTAGAACTGTAGATGTTCATGTAAGAAGAATTCGAAGTAAATTAGATAATGAAAATGAGAGATATCTTATAGATACAGTATTTGGGGTAGGATATGTGATGAGGTAATAATATGAAAATAAGAGTAAAATTTATATTTTCTATACTATCTATAATTATAACTTTTGGAGTAATATTGAATTTATCCATAAGGAATATATTAATTATTAGAATGGAGACATCCATAGGTAATTCACTAAATGAAATTATGTATAGTACTAGAGAAGCTATAAAATATAGACTGCTAGCTACAGAGTTAGAGTATGAAAAAGATAGCTTAGTTAAAGAAAGCAATTACTTAAATAGATATATATCATCTAATTTCCAGTGCACTGTAGAAATAAGTGATACAGATGGCAAGATATTAAGTGAGAACGTAGATGAATCTTTTAGGGAAATATTAAATAGTGGAAATAAAAATGCTGGATCTGGAACTGCTATTGTTAATCTTAAATATGAAGATAAAAAACTCTATGGAATTCTGTCCTATCCTATTTTTGTGAATGAAGATAATCTAGGGGTTCTTAGTATTATAAAAGATTATAGTGAGGTTTATGGTGAAAATAATAGGATGCTTTTATTTATAACTGTTGTAGAAGGTATTATATTATTCTTTATATTTAGCTTATGCTTTTTCATAATAACTAAAGTTACTAAGCCTATAATAACATTGACAGAAGGCGTAAAAAAAGTTGGACGAGGAGACTATAGTTTTTATATAGATGCTCATGGAAATGATGAAATAGCTATATTGTCAAGAGAATTTAATAGTATGAAAGAAAAAATAAAAGAACAAATAAATACAATAAAAGAAGAAAAACAAAAGGTAGAGAAATTAGAGAAAAGTAGAAAAGCTTTTTTTGATAATGTGACTCATGAAATGAAGACACCGTTAACTGCTATTTCTGGATATGCAGAGATGATAAATGATGGGATGGTAAAGGATGAGGCTTTTAAGAAAAGAGCTATAGAAAGAATATATCTAGAGAGTGAAAGATTACATCACTTAATTATAGAGTTAATAGAAATATCCAAGGGATTATCTTATACTACAGAAGAATTTAAGGATATTAGAATAGATAAACTTATAGATGAGATAAGTGATGACATGAGTATAAAAGCTAAAAAATACTCTATGAAAATTATAAGAAATTTAGAAAGTGGTATAGTATCAGCACAGTGTAACAGGATTAGGGAACTTATTATAAATTTAATTGATAATGGTATAAAATATTCTAAATCACAAGAGTATCTTTATATAAATGGGAAAATAGAAGGGAAGAAATATATTATAGAAGTAGAGAGTATGTCAGGAGTTATTCCTAAGGAAATATATGATCATATTTTTGAAGCTTTTATAAAATCTAATAAGTATTCAGAATCTGAAAGTAGAGGACTCGGATTATACCTATGCAGTGAAATTATAAAAGATCATGGAGGTTCTATAGATATTATAAATGGAGAAAAGGTTACTGTAAGAGTAGATATGCCATTAAGTATAAAATAACCTTGTTAATAACTTGGAAATAACTTTACTATAGTTGTTAAAATTTTCATCATATACTTATATTAAAGTTATTAAGTAAGGGGTGCTTGAAAATGAAAATAAATAAATTTCTATTGTGTTCTGTAGCTTTTGTTATGGTCACTGGTACAGTTATAATGGGAGGATGCAAAAATAAAGATAAAGAGATTGTTTTATCTGAAAATGTAGCCAAAGATATTCAAGTTGAGGAAAATGAAATAGAAAAGTATATAAAGGAGGGCAATAAGTTTCTAGAAGAAAAAAAATATGCAGAGGCTAGAAAGTCCTATGAAGCTGCAATAACAAAAGGAAAGAATGATAAGCAGATATATACAGATATAAAGGATGAGTATATAAAGAAAAAGAGGTACGATGATGCTTACTATATTATAAAATTAGCTATTGATAATAAGGTTGATACAGAAAATATGGAAAAGATTCTTACTAGTATAAGGGTAAAAATGGAAGGAGTTGAGTTATCTTATGATATATATGAAGATGACCTTTCATTTGTTTTACCAGAAGAGGTAGAAGTAATTGTAGATAACAATAAGATAAAGGATTATGTTCTTTGGGAAAAATCAAAGATAGATATATTAAATCAACCTGGACAATATTCATACAATGGGGTGACAAAGGAATATGGAAGAAATGTTCATGCTACCTTAAATATAAAAGAGAATATGTATGATAGTAGAATTGGATATGTAAAAGATATTTACACAGATAATAATGTTATTTATATATCCTTCGATGAAGTAGAATTTTATACTGGAGAAGATGCCTTAGTAGAAGCTAAAAAGGATAATAAAGCTATAAAAGAAGAGGATGGAACTTATATAGTTTATGATGACTATTATATTAGAAATTCTGTAGTTGAAACAAAGGTTTATGAAGTATCTAAGGATGTAGCTATGAACTTATTAGCCTATGAAGTAAACCCAGATAATAATAAGATTGATTTTCAAACAGTTAATTATGATACTTTTAAAAAGCATATAGATAAGTATAAGAAGGACATCTCTGCAGAAAGAGCTTTACTATGTAAAGTGGATATGAAAAATAGTATAGTTGCATCAATTAGTAGACAATTTACTCCATAGTAGTGTAAATAAATATATACTATATGTTACAATAATTAGTAAGGTAATAGAATCACATTAAACTTATAGTGATAAGCTATAGCTAATAATAAAATAAGTTTTAAGTTATAAGTTATTATAACTTAAAATTTATTTTGGAAATGAGGTAGTATATATGAAGTTGATTTCGTGGAATGTTAATGGCATTAGAGCTTGCGTTCAAAAAGGATTTTTAGATTTCTTTAAAGAAGTAGATGCAGATATGTTTTGTATTCAAGAAAGTAAAGTTCAAGGTGGGCAGATAGAACTTGCTTTAGAAGGATATCATCAATACTGGAATTATGCTGAAAAAAAAGGATATTCAGGAACTGCTATATTTACAAAGATAGAACCTATGAATGTATCCTATGGTATTGGAATAGAAGAACATGATAAAGAAGGTAGAGTAATTACTTTAGAGTTTGAAAAGTTTTATCTTGTAACAGTATATACTCCAAACTCTAAGTCGGAGTTAGAAAGACTTGATTATAGAATGGTTTGGGAAGATGAATTTAGAAAACATCTTAAAAATTTAGATGAAAATAAACCAGTGATAGTCTGTGGAGATTTAAATGTAGCTCATAAGGAGATAGATCTTAAAAATCCTAAAAATAATAGAAGAAATGCAGGATTTACTGATGAAGAAAGAAATAAATTCACTGAATTATTAGATTCTGGATTTATAGATACCTTTAGAAATTTCTATCCTGATTTAGAAGGAACATATTCTTGGTGGTCTTATAGATTTAAAGCTAGAGAGAAAAATGCAGGATGGAGAATTGATTATTTCTGTACCTCAGAAAGATTAAAGGAAAATTTAATTTCAGCTAAGATACATACAGAGATATTAGGTTCAGACCATTGTCCAGTAGAAGTTGAAATTAATATTTAACATTTAAAGTAATATTATTCCATAAACTTAAATATAATATATAAAATTATACTTAAGTAAATATGGAGGGGTTACTATGATAATAGATGCTAGTTTAAGAGATTTAAAAATTAAGGGAAGAAAATTTAGAAATGAAGGAAGAACTGTGGGAATGATACTTAGAAGTAATGGAGATACTTTGCCAATTAGTATTAAACGTTCAGATATGGATAAATTTCTAAAAAGATATGGAGACCATAGTGATGTAACTTTAAGGGTTCATGGAGAAAATATTAATACATCCATAATAGAAGTACAAAGAGATCTACTACTTCATTATGCACATAATGTGCAGTTTAAAGAAATTTAAATTATAGTTTGAAAAATCCCCAGTTAAATT
>NZ_DLCT01000005.1:326854-367257 GCF_002480755.1 Clostridium sp. UBA7791
AATTTAACTGGGGATTTTTCTTATTTTAGTATCATTTATAGACTAAAGTGGTATTCTTGCAAGAACCATATGTTTATTTTTCATATTATATAACTGTTCCTTAGTGATTTCTTGAATAGTTGTAATCTTAGTTACATTGTGGATCATACCAACTCTAATTTTTGCATCTTCTAAGTCTCTTGCTAATAATGTTCCACAGTATCTAGCATCTTCAGTATCCACATTAAATAAGAATACATTTAATTTCTCTATTGGTACAACATCTTTCTTTAAAAATTCATCATCAAATTCAACTTCACTATCAAGAGAGATTAAACCTTCTCTAACTATAAGTTTATCCCACCCTTTATATTCACAAAGTCTACCCCATAGTCCTAAATTCATAATGCTTCTTACAGTAAGTTTTACCATCATAAAAATTCACTCCCTCTCAATTTTAACTCTCATATATTTTAATTATTATTGTACCATTATTTTGAAGATTATTCAATCAATTTACTGAATATTTAAATTATTTATAGTTTGTATACAATATTTATTGATTATACATTAATAAATATATTAAATTTATCAATAATTATGATTACCAATTTAAAAAGATTTATGTTATTAGATCTTTGTATATTTATTCTAAGGTTTGTAATGAATATTTTATAATAAGATTTTTATATATTATCAATAAACGAGTAAAATTAATTATATTAATATTAAAATTAATTATATTAATATAATACTTATTCAAAATTAATTTTTTGAATAATAATATTAATTATTTTCAATGTATATATTTACAATTAAAAGAATATGCCGTATAATTTTATTTAGGAGGTGGCAAGAATGTATAAGGCATTAACAAGATGTCCTGTTTGTTCAGGAAAATTGAATATAAAAAGGCTACAGTGTGATGAATGTAATACTGTAATTGAAAATAATTTTACTTTTTCAAAGTTTGAGAAGTTAAATCATGATCAATTAAGGTTTGTAGAAACCTTTTTACAATATAGAGGAAATATAAAAGATGTAGAGAAGGCATTAGGAATTTCTTATCCAACAGTAAGGGGTAAGTTAGATGAAATAAATGAAGTATTAGGGCTATCTAGTAAAAAACAGCATGAAATTGATAGAAAACATGTAATTACAAAGTTAGAAAATGGTGAGATAACTTCAGATGAAGCTATCGAACTTTTAAATAAAATATAAATTAGGGGGAGTAATCATGGAAGATAAGTTAAGAATTTTAAAAATGGTAGAGGAAGGAAAGCTTACAGGGGAGCAAGCAAGTAAACTTCTAGAAACCTTAGAAAAGAACGATGGAGATAAAGTAAAAGGCGAAGATGATGATGAATTCTTTAAAATACCAAAATCAACTAACGGGACTAGAATGCTTTATATAAGGATTAAATCTCACGATGGAGAAAATGTTAAAGTTACAATACCACTAGAGGTTATAAAAATAATGGCTTCTGCTGGTAGTAATGTAATTGAAAGTATGGACAAATATGATATCAAAATTGATATGATATTAGAAGCTATTGATAAAGGTGTTGTAGGACCAATTGTACAAGTAGATACAGATGAGGGAGATAAAATATTGATAGAAATAGCTTAAAATAATATATTAAGGGGATTTGAGTAAATGATTATCAATATAAAAGAACCAGGGGAAAATAAGAGTAAAAATATATGTATACCAAGGGTTTGTATTTCGCTAGGAATATTTGTACTACCTTTAGCATTAAAATCTATGTATAGGAAAAAAAATAATAGTAAAACCAAGGTAGCAATTAACAATAAAGAAATGAAGAACTTAAAAAAAGCAATTAAGTATCTTAATAAAAAATATAAAGGCTTAGTTCTTGTAGATATAAAAACCAATGAAGGAGAAAGTGTAAAAATAGTTATATAGATAATATATGTATGTATTTTAAAGAGATGATCAGTTTGATTAAAGTCATTATGTAAAACTACATAATGACTTTAATACCTTTAGATTCAGCCTGTTTTATGAAATCCTCTAAATTTACAATATAACAATTTTTTAAACTAATAGTTTTCAGTGTAGGTATATCAAAAAGTTTAGAATAATCTGATATGTAAGCGTAGGATAGATTCAAGGTTTTTAGATTATTTATAACTTCTATTCCATCTACAATTAAAGGACCTTCTAAACATAGAGAGAATTCCTCTACATTAGGAAAGTTTTTCAAAGTTGAAAGCTGAAAATCACTGCTAAAGCTAATGGTTAAGTTTTTTACCTTTGGGAATAATGGCAGACTATTTATAGAATCAGTTTTAGGATATATAAGTTTAAAAGTATCTATTTTATCAAATAAGGCTACTTCACTTAAGACATTTAAGTTGCATCTGTGTATACTTAAAGTCTTTAAATTATACAACTTAGTAATAGGTAAATAATCTAAAATTAATCCATCATCATTAATATCCAAGGTGTTTAAATTTTCAATGTATTCTAAGCCTTTTAGATTAGATACATTTTTTATTTTAAGTATATTTACATTTGAAAGTTCAGTTTTATTCAAAGAATTTAAAGAATATGAATTCATACCTATGGCTTTTTTTACAGTAGTATTAAGGTTAGAATCTTTTATAATTCTCTTAGAATATATGTAATAATTAATTGAAAAGAAAGTACATATAGATAAAATCACCATAATAATTTTTAGATATTTTTTACTATGGAATTCTTTTGTAACTTTGTAGATTATAGATATACCTAAAGATAATATAAGAATTATATGACTAGGTATGTATATGTATAATTTAAACAATAAATAATTTAAAATCATTGGAATGGTTATAATATAACTGATAATAATAAAATTAGAAGAGTGAAATTCATTAAAATTAGTGATGGTTATAATTACAGTTATACATAATAATACAATCCATGGCAAAGGAAATTTACCATCTAGGACTAATAGATTTGAAAAGAATATATTAAATATCATAAAAACAATGAGAAAACTTATAGAAATAATATACCAAACATTACATTTAGATTCTTTAGGATATAAAGTAATAATATTATTTTTTACATTAGTTTTATAAAAAAAGTTTTTCATTCCGTCCTCCTAGTATTAAGGGTTATAATGTTATACAAATATTATATTTTAAAAATAGTCATATGTAAACGTATAATAGACTCGAGAAAATGTAATATTTAACGGCAAATTTAGAGGATTTTATCATAAAAAATATTTAAAACAGAAAAATTTTTTAATATTTATTAATATAAATAAAAATACTGTAGAAAATAGTAGTTTAAGAGATAAATATTATAGTATAAATATAATATTCAATTAATTAATAAGTTTACATTTTAATTAATTGAATATTTATTGACTTTTATTTTTTAAAATAGTATATTGAAAATATGTACAATGAAGTACTTAAAGAGCAGTGAAGCTCCATAGGATTATTCCTATGGAGCTTTTTGTGGTTGTTTTTAGGGTAAATTTAATAATGAATTTTCTTTTAATAAACTTACTGCATAAATAGTTAATTAATTTTAAAGACTATATTGTAAATAAGATAGTCTTGAAAGGAGTTTAAGATGAACAATTTTAAAATTAAAACTCAGATTTATTTTGGTCAAGGAGCTTTAGAACGGTTAGAGGAAGTAGGAAATAAAAAAGTTTTTGTAGTTACAGATCCTTTCATGGTGAAATCAGGAATGATTAATAACATAACAGAAAAATTAAAAAGTGCTAACATAACTATATTTAGTGATATAGTTCCAGATCCACCTATAGAGCTTATAGTTCAAGGTATAGAAGAGCTTCAGAAAGTTAAGCCAGAAGTGTTGATTGCTCTAGGAGGAGGTTCTTCAATAGATGCAGCTAAAGCAATAATGGATTTTGCGAAGAAAATTACATCTGTCACAGATATGGAATTTATAGCTATCCCAACTACAAGCGGTACAGGTTCAGAGGTTACATCTTTCTCAGTAATAACAGATAAAACTAAGGGAACAAAGTATCCATTAGTTTCAGATGATCTATTACCAGATGTGGCTATATTAGATCCAGAACTAGTGAAAAGTGTACCTGGATCAATTACTGCAGATACAGGTATGGATGTAATAACCCATGCTCTTGAAGCTTATGTATCTACAAATGCTTCTGATTTTTCAGATGCTTTAGCTGAAAAAGCACTTATACTATCATTTAAATATCTTTTAAGAGCATATAGTAATGGTGAAGATATAGAAGCTAGAGAAAAAATGCATAATGCATCATGTCTTGCTGGAATTGCATTTAATTCAGCTTCTCTTGGATTAAATCATGGGATAGCCCATGTCCTAGGCGGCAAATTCCATGTACCTCATGGAAGAACTAATGCTTTATTATTACCTTATATAGTTGATTTTAATGCTGACATAGTAGGATATGAGAATAATGAGTTTTCTAGAGCTGCTATTAAATATGCTAACATAGCAAAATTATTAGGATTACCTTGTAGTAATGCTAGAGCAGGAGTTAGAAGTATTGTAAATGAAATTAAAAAATTACAAAAGGAAATGAATATGCCTACCACTTTAAAAGCTTGTGGTGTATCTATGGAAGAATTAGAAAAGCTTAAAGAAGAAATTGCAAACAGTGCATTATTAGATGCATGTACTGCAACTAACCCTAAAATACCTACTCCTCTTAATGTTATTGAAATTATCGGAAAAATTAAAGAATAACATCAAAAAATGGGTTGACAGTATAAAATTTTGAATATATAATCGAAATATACACAAAGTAGTGTAATGGTTTTAAGCAAAGGGGCTTCTTGAAAATATTATGTTTTCGAGGAGCCTTTATTATTTTTATAAAATTATAGATTTATTTAAGAATAGTTGTTAAAACACAGGTAATACTAAGACTAATAATTTATATGAAAATATTATTTTAGTGTTGTCTCTAAATGCAAAGGTAAGGTGAGTATATGAGTGACGATAAGCAAAGGATCATACAGGAGTTTGTTCCAGGAAAACAAGTAACCCTTGCACATATAATAGCAAATCCTACAGAAGAGCTTTATAAAAAGCTAGGTCTTGTAGCAAGCACTAGAGATGCTATTGGAATTTTAACTATAACTCCAAGTGAAGGTTCTATAATTGCTGCTGATGTAGCTACAAAAGCTGCTGGAGTTAATCTTGGATTTGTAGACAGATTTAGTGGTTCACTTGTTATAACAGGAGATATTAGTTCTGTAGAATCAGCATTAAAGGAAGTTACTTCTGTACTTGAAGGATTATTACAATTTACCTCTACAAAAATTACTAGAACCTAGGAGGTAACATGAAAAAAGTAATATTTATAGGAAAGACTGGAAGTGGAAAGACTACTTTGTGTCAAAAGATTCACGATTTAGATTTAGAATATAAGAAGACTCAATCGGTAGAAATTTATGATGAGTCTATAGATACTCCAGGAGAATATCTAGAAAATAGATCTTACTACAAAGCTTTGATAGTAACATCAGCAGATGCAGATGTAATTGCACTAGTATATGATTGTACTTCAGAAGAATCGTACATAGCACCAGGTTTTTGTAGTATGTTTGCTAAAGAATGTATTGGGATAGTGACAAAGATAGACATTGCTCAAAACAAAGATAGAATAAAATATGCTAAGGAAATCTTAAATGAGGCTGGAGTATCTAGAATATTTGAAGTAAATACTTTAGATGGAACTGGCATAGAGGAATTAATTAAATATTTAAGTTCATAATATAGAGGAGAATAATTAAATATGAGTAAAAAAATCATAATAGTCGACGATGAGCCTATTATTAGAATGGATATCAGAGATATCTTAGAAGCGGAGGGTTACAATGTAGTAGCAGAGGCTTCAGATGGGTTTAGTGCTGTAGAACTTTGTAAAGAGCATAAACCTGATTTAGTAATTATGGATATACAGATGCCTATACTTGATGGCATAGGAGCCAGTAAAAGAATTAGACTTGAGCATCTTGCAGGTGGAATACTTTTATTGACAGCCTTTAATGATACTGAATTTATAGAAAAGGCTAAAAGTGTAGGAGCATATGGATATCTGGTGAAACCTTTAGATGAAAAATCATTTATTCCAACAGTGGAAATGTGCTTAGCTAAAGTAGAAGAGTTTGAAGAGTTAGAAAATAACCTGGAGAAAGTTACATCAAAGTTAAACGAAAGAAAATTAATAGAAAAAGCAAAAGGTATACTTATGAAAGAATTAAATTCCGATGAAGAAGAAGCTTACAGATACATTAGAAAATTAAGTATGGATAGAAGATGCTCTATGATAGATATTGCAAAAACTTTAATAGTGGCTTATGAATAAGATAAAAGAATTATGTAATATTTATACTAATCTTACTGATGAAGATGTTAATAAAATCATAGAGGTTTCTAGCTCTATTGAGTTAATAGCTAATTTAGAGGAATGTGATGCTTTTATAGATGTGCCATCAAAAAATCCAGAAGAAGCTATAGTGGTTTCAGAAGGAAGAAAAAAAGAATCTATTTATACTAATTCTGTAGTAGGGAAAAAAGCTTTAAGAATTAATGAGCCTGGTGTAATAAGAACTCTAAAAACCGGTGAGGTTTTTAAAGGAGTAAGAGCTTTAACACAAGAAAATAGATTTGTAAGGCAAAAGGTATACCCGATTTATAATAAGGAAAAAATAATAGGAGTAATTATTGTTGAGGATGATATAAGTAATGAAATAAAAGAAGATTTTACTATTCCTAATGATGGCTCCAAAAGCAAAAGACAAAAGACACATCAGCTTATGAACTTGATAAATTCCAATAGATTGATAAATGATAACTTAGAATCTGCCATTTTAGTTTATGATGAAAATGGAATATTAAGAATTAAAAATAGAAAAGCTGATATGATTTACATAGGTAGGGGATATAATGAGCTTGAAGGAATGCATTATGATGACTTGTCCTTAGATAATACCCTATTTACTAATATTAATAAAATCTTAGAGATTACAGAAGATAATAAAGTAATAACAAAGGAAATAAAAGTTGGTAATTTTTATTATGGAATAAAAAGAATACTGATTAAGGAAGAAGACTTGAGAGTTATTGAAATAGTTCAAGATATAACAGATATAAAGAATAAGGAAGCTGAAATAATCTCTAAATCTGTTGCTATAAGAGAAATTCATCATAGAGTAAAGAATAACTTACAAACTGTAGCTTCACTTTTACGTATTCAAGGGAGAAGATGTGATAGTGAGGAAGCAAAGGTAAGTCTTCAAGAAAGTGTGAATAGGATTCTAGCTATTGCAGCAACTCATGAACTTCTATCTAAGGATATAAGTGATGAGGTAAAGATTATGAAGGTTATAAATGCTATAGTAGATAATGCTAAAAGATGTTTTTTAAACATTCAAAAGGAAATTAACATAGAAGTATCAGGTGATGATTTTTATATTGATACAGATAGAATTACTGCAATATCTCTTATAATTAATGAATTAATACAAAATTGTTATGATCATGCTTTTAATCATAGGGAATGTGGCACTATAAAAATTATTGTTACTGAGCAGGAAGAGTTTAGAGAAATATCAGTAGCTGACGATGGAGTTGGTTTTGATACTTCCATAAATAAATCTTCTAGCTTAGGAATGTCTATAGTAAAAAACTACGTATCTGATAAATTAAAAGGTGATATAGATATATTTTCTAATGATGAGGGAACTAGAATTAAATTTAGATTTCCTATAAAACTTGAATAAAATAGAACTACATTGAAGTAGTTTGATTTAAGCAAAGAGGCTTAAAGTTAAAAAAATTAATTTTCATAGTTATTTGAAAGATTAATTTGATAGCTTTAAGCCTTTTTATATTTGTATTTGGAGGTGATTTAATGAGAGAAGAACTTTTAAGTGTTGGAATTGATATTGGAACTAGTACAACTCAACTTGTATTTTCGAAACTAATCATAGAAAACACTGCTTCAAGTTTTTCAGTACCTAGAATATCAATAGTTGATAAAGAAGTAGTTTATAGAAGTGATGTTTATTTTACGCCACTTAAATCTATGACAGAAATTGATGCCGAGAAAGTTAAGGATATAGTATCTTTAGAATATAAAAAATCTGGTATCAATAAGGATGAAATACAAACAGGAGCTGTAATTATAACAGGTGAAACTGCTAGAAAAGAAAATGCCAACGAAGTACTGCATACTTTAAGTGGATTTGCAGGAGACTTTGTAGTTGCTACAGCAGGTCCAGATCTTGAAAGTATTATAGCAGCTAAAGGTGCAGGAGCTCACATTTACTCCAGTGAACATTCTACAAGTGTAGTTAATCTAGATATTGGTGGAGGAACTACAAATTTAGCTGTGTTTACTAGAGGAGATTTGAAGGAAACTGGATGTCTAGATATAGGTGGAAGACTTATAAAACTTGATAAAGACACAAATAATATAGTATATATAGCACCTAAAATACAAAATATTATAAATCAAAATAATTTTGATATAAAAGTTGGCTATAAAGCAACTAAAGAAATGTTGATTCCAGTTATTGATGAAATGGTAAAGCTTTTAGAGGAAAGCGTAGGAATTAGGACTCAAACATCTATCTTTGAAATGATAGTTACTAATAAGTCTATTGCCTTAAATGAGGAGATTAAGTGTATATCTTTTTCAGGCGGAGTAGCTGACTATGTATATAATGAATCTCCTATAGAAGATTATTTTAAGTATGGAGATATAGGAATACTTCTTGGAGAAGCTATTAAAAACTCAGACTTATGTAAAAAATTAAAATTGGCGAGAGCAATAGAAACTATAAGAGCAACAGTAGTGGGAGCTGGCTCTCACACTATGGATATTAGTGGAAGTACAATTACATATACCCATGACAACTTCCCTATAAAAAATTTACCAATTTTAAAGCTCAGTTTAGAAGATGAGAATAGAGGTTCTGAAGTTTTAGAAAAAGCTATATCAGAAAAAATTAACTGGTTTAAATATGAAAATGAACTTCAGAGTATTGCCATAGCCCTACATGGAAAGAAGAATCCTTCTTTTGCAGAAATACAAGATATGGCAAAGGGACTAGTAGGTGGGATGAAAGAACTGATTGATAGAAAGCTTCCACTTATTATAATTGTTGAAAATGATATGGCAAAGGTATTAGGTCAGGCTATTTACTCCCTTTTACATCTTGATAAGGACATAGTTTGTATAGATGGTATCAAGGTGGAAAATGGAGATTATATAGATATAGGAAAACCCGTAGCGGAAGGTAAAGTATTACCTGTAGTTATAAAAACATTAGTATTTAATTAACCGAGAGGAGGATTATCATGATTTTAAAAACTAAATTATTCGGAAAAGTATACCAGTTTAATTCAGTAATGGAAGTTATGGCAAAAGCAAACGAAGAAAAATCAGGAGATAACTTAGCAGGAATAGCTGCACAGTCAGCAGAGGAAAGGGTTGCAGCAAAAGTTGTACTTTCTAACCTTACATTGTCTGATTTAAGAAATAATCCTGCAGTACCTTATGAATTAGATGAGGTTACTAGAATAATACAAGATGACGTAAATGAAAAAATATATGCAGAAGTTAAAAATTGGACTGTAGCAGAATTTAGAGAGTGGCTACTAGATGATAATACTACAGGAGCAGATATAAGAAGAGTTTCAAGAGGAATAACATCAGAAATAGTGGCTGCTGTTGCAAAAATAATGTCTAATATGGATTTAGTATACGCAGCTAAGAAAATAAAAGTTACAGCACATTGTAATACAACTATAGGAGAACCCGGTACATTATCTGTTAGATTACAACCAAATCATCCAACAGATGATCCAGATGGAATACTTGCATCTTTAATGGAAGGATTAAGCTATGGTATTGGAGACGCAGTGCTTGGATTAAACCCAGTTGATGACTCTGTAGAGAGCGTAACAAAAGTCTTAAAGAGATTTAATGAATTTAAAGAAAAATGGCAAATACCAACTCAAACTTGTGTACTTGCGCACGTAACTACACAAATGGAAGCAATTAGAAAAGGTGCGCCAGCGGATCTTATATTCCAATCAATTGCTGGTTCTGAAAAAGGAAATGAAGCATTTGGATTTACTGCTGCAACAATAGAAGAAGCAAGACAACTTGCACTTAAAGAAGGAACTGCTACAGGTCCAAACGTAATGTATTTTGAAACTGGTCAAGGTTCAGAACTTTCTTCAGATGCACACCATGGTGCTGACCAAGTAACAATGGAAGCTAGATGCTATGGATTTGCTAAGAGATTCCAACCATTCTTAGTAAATACAGTTGTTGGATTCATAGGACCTGAGTACCTATATGATGCAAAACAAGTTATAAGAGCTGGTCTTGAAGACCACTTTATGGGTAAACTTTCAGGACTCCCAATGGGATGTGACGCTTGTTACACAAACCATATGAAAGCTGATCAAAATGATATAGAAAACTTAGCGGTATTACTTGCTACAGCAGGATGTACATACTTCATGGGAATTCCTCATGGTGATGACGTAATGCTTAACTATCAAACAACTGGATATCAAGAGACAGCTACATTAAGAGAGTTATTAGGAGTAAAACCTATTAAACCTTTTGAAGAGTGGATGGAAAAAATGGGAATTATAGAAAATGGCAAGTTAACCAGAAGAGCTGGCGACGCTTCAATATTTTTAGGATAAGGGGGGACTACTGATGAACGAACAAGAATTAAAATTAATGGTTGAAAAGTTATTAGGAGAAATGGTAGAAAAATCAGGTAGTACTGACATAGTAAATCAAGTAGCAAATAAAATGAGTGCTGTAATAGGTTCAGTAGATGAAAATGGATGTATTCCAGATATCACAGAAATTGACCTTAAAAAACAACTTTTAGTTGAAAACCCTCATGATAGAGAAGGATACCTAAAAATGAAGGAAAGAACTCCAGCAAGAATAGGTATTGGAAGATCAGGTCCAAGATACAAAACTATAACTCAATTAAGAGTTAGAGCTGACCATGCTGCTGCACAAGACTCTGTATTCTCTTATGTATCTGAAGACTTTATAAAAGAGAATAATTTAATACCAGTAAATACAATGTGTGTTGATAAAGATCAATATATAACTCGTCCTGACCTAGGAAGAAGATTTGACGAAGAAACTACTAAGTTTATAAAAGATAAGTTCTCAGGTCAAAAAGTGTTAGTAGTAGTTGGAGATGGACTTTCTTCTGCAGCTATTGAAGCTAACCTAAAAGATTCAGTTCCTTCAATTAAGCAAGGTTTAAAAATGTATGGAATTGAAATTGGAGATATATTATTCATTAAACATTGTAGAGTTGGAGCTATGGATGCCATTGGTGATGCAACAGGAGCAGAGGTTGTTTGTATGCTAGTAGGTGAAAGACCAGGTCTTGTTACTGCTGAATCAATGAGTGCTTATATAGCTTATAGACCAACAGCTAATATGCCAGAGGCTAACAGAACAGTTATATCAAACATCCATAAAGGTGGTACTACAGCAGTTGAAGCTGGAGCACATATAGCTGAACTTATAAAGACAATGCTTGATAAAAAAGCATCAGGAATAAATTTAAAAATATAATTTAGGGGGAATTTATTGTGATTAATGAAGCATTACGTCCAACCGTATTAAGCGTTAAAATAATTTCAAATGTAAGCCCAGAACTAGTTAAAAAATTAGAATTACAACCTCATCATAAAAGTTTAGGTATCATTACTGCTGATAGTGATGACGTAACTTACACTGCCCTTGATGAAGCTACAAAAGCTGCTGAAGTTGATGTAGTATATGCAAGATCAATGTATGCAGGTGCTGCTAATGCATCTACAAAACTTGCTGGTGAAGTTATTGGAATAATAGCTGGACCAAGTCCAGCAGAAGTAAGAAGTGGTTTAAATGCTACTATAGACTTCATGGAAAATGGATCACACTTTGTAAGTGCTAATGATGATAACTCTATAGCTTACTATGCACACTGTGTTTCAAGAACTGGAACTTATCTTTCAAAAGTAGCAGGAGTTAAAGAAGGAGAAGCAATAGCTTATCTAGTAGCTCCACCACTTGAAGCTATCTATGGATTAGATGCAGCTCTTAAGGCAGCAGATGTTGAAATGAAAGAATTCTTTGGACCTCCAACTGAAACAAACTATGGTGGTGGATTACTTACAGGTAGTCAATCAGCATGTAAGGCAGCATGTGACGCTTTTGCAGAAGCTGTCAAATCAGTTGCTCAACAACCAGTAAACTTTTAGGCGAAGGTTTAGTAAGTGAGTAAAGCATTAGGTCTAGTAGAAGTAAGAGGATACGTTGCAGCAGTAGAAGCTGCAGATTCTGCTCTAAAGGCTGCAAATGTTACTTTGATTGGACTAGAGAAAATAAAAGGTGGAATAACTACTATTAAAATTATTGGAGATGTAGGAG
Source organism: Clostridium sp. UBA7791 (assembly GCF_002480755.1). Classification (NCBI taxonomy): domain Bacteria; kingdom Bacillati; phylum Bacillota; class Clostridia; order Eubacteriales; family Clostridiaceae; genus Clostridium; species Clostridium sp. UBA7791. The sequence goes on from NZ_DLCT01000005.1 coordinate 339,298, forward strand.
CGGTAAAGGCTGCAGTTGATGCAGCCAAGGCTTCTGTAGAAAGTTTAGGTACTTTTAGAACTGCTCATGTGATACCAAGAGTAGATTCACAAGTTGAAGGTTTATTCTTTGAAGGACATAAAAAACCACAAGAGGTACCTATAGAATCATCCAGTGAAAAAAGTGATACAAAAGATAAGGAAAAAACAGAAACTCCAGTTAATAAAAAAGAAGAGGCTTTAGTCAAGGAAAAAGTGGAAACTTCTGAAGTGGAAATTGTAGAAAAAGTTACAGAAGAAAAATTAGAAGCTAAAAAAGAAACCAAAGAAAAAAGTAAGGAAATAGAGCCTCAAATAAACAAAATAGAAGAAATTATAAAAAATGATTTCAAAGATCATATAGATTATAACTCTATGAAAGTAGAAGAGTTAAGAAGATTAGTTAGAACTTTAAAAATTCCGAATATGACAAATAAACAAATTAAATTTGCCAAAAAGGATGTACTTATTAAAACTATACTAGAATATAACAAAGCAGGTGAAAAATAATGGAACTTACAGATAAAGATTTAGCGTCTATACAAGAGGTTAGAAATCTAATTAAAACAGCTAAAGCTGCTCAAGCAAAATTGGCTAAAAAATCTCAGGATGAGATTGATAGAATAGTTAAGGCTATGGCTGAGGCTGCTGCAGCAAATGCAGAGAAGCTAGCTAAAATGGCAGTTGAAGAAACTGGATTTGGAATATGGCAGGACAAAGTAATTAAAAATATTTTTGGGTCTACATATATCTATGATTATATCAAGGATCTAAAAACTATTGGTATAGTTGCAGAAGATGAAGAGAAAAAAGTTATGGATGTTGCAGTACCTATGGGAGTAATTGCAGGATTAATTCCTTCAACTAATCCAACATCAACAACTATGTATAAAGCTCTTATATCATTAAAATGTGGAAACGCAATAGTATTTTCACCACATCCAAATGCTAAAAAAAGTATATTAGAAACAGTTAGAATTATTAATGAAGCAGCTGTAAAGGCTGGATGCCCAGAAGGAGTTATTGGATGCATTACAATTCCAACCCTTCAAGCTACAGATGAATTAATGAAAAATAAAGATACAGCTATGATACTTGCAACTGGTGGTTCAGCAATGGTTAGAGCAGCGTACTCTTCAGGTACACCGGCCCTTGGAGTTGGTCCAGGAAATGGTCCAGCATTTATTGATAAGAGTGCTGATATTAAAGTTGCAGTTAAGAGAATAATGGATTCTAAAACTTTTGATAATGGAACAATCTGTGCTTCTGAGCAATCAGTGATTATAGAAGAAGCTATTAAAGATAGAGTGGTGACTGAATTCAAAAATCAAGGAGCATATTTCTTAAGCCCAGAAGAAGCAAAACAACTTGGTAAATTTATAATGAGAGCTAATGGAAGTATGAATCCACAAATAGTTGGTAAGAGTGTAGAAACTATTGCAAAACTTGCTAATTTAACTAACGTACCTTCTTCAGCAAGAGTACTTATTGCTGAAGAAACAGAAGTAGGACACAATGTTCCATATTCAAGAGAAAAACTAGCTCCAATTCTAGGATTCTATGTTGAAAAGAGTGTAGATGATATAGAAGCTAAGTGTAGAGAAATACTTATTAATGAAGGCGCTGGTCACACATTCTCAATGCACTGTGAAGACAAGGAACTAGTAAAAAGATTTGCTCTTAGTATGCCGGTATCAAGAATACCAGTAAACACTCCAAGTACTTTAGGAGGAATAGGTGCTTCTCTAAATATAGTACCTGCTTTAACTTTAGGTTGTGGAGCTATTGGTGGAAGTGCAACATCTGATAATGTAGGACCACTTCACCTTGTAAATATCAAAAAAGTAGCTTATGGAGTTAGAGAAATTGAACATTTTAGAGGTGGAAGTAGCAATTCAGTTAATGGAAATAATAGTTCACTTTCATCTGCAGACACAGAAGAGCTTGTTAATTTACTTGTTAAGAAAATAATAAGTGAATTAAGATAATAAAATAAAATTTCAAAGTATATTGGTTAAATTTAAGGAGGAATTTATAATGGCAAACGCAAATGCATTAGGAATGATTGAAACTAAAGGATTAGTAGCAGCAATAGAAGCTGCAGACGCAATGGTTAAAGCTGCTAACGTACAACTAGTAGGAAAAGAACAAGTTGGTGGCGGTCTTGTAACTGTACTTGTAAGAGGAGATGTTGGAGCTGTTAAAGCTGCTACAGATGCTGGAGCAGCTGCTGCTGAAAGAGTTGGAGAATTAATATCAGTTCACGTAATCCCAAGACCACACTTTGAAGTAGATGCTGTTTTACCAAAAACACAGGAAACAGTTTAATTTAGGTTTGTGTAGAGATGTATTGCTAAAATAAGCAATACGTCTCTTACATCTAATGAGGGATGTGAAGATATGTCAGTATTAACTGAAAGTGAAGTTAGAAGACAGTTAAAGGGAACAGACTTTAAGGAATATACCGAATTTAGAGTTCTAAAAGGGCAAATAGTAACCCCATCTGCAAAATCATTTTTGTCAGAAAATAATATTAAATTGAAGTATGTAGATTCTTTAGAGGAAGTAGTGCATGAAGTAAAAAAGGTAAAAGAAGAAGTACCTGTAAAGTTACAAACGAGAGAAGAAAAAAGTAAATATATAACTGTATTTGGTGCTGAATTAATGGAAAAACCTGAGCATATGACACATTTAAATGGAAACTTATTAGTGTTTAAAGATCATAAGATAATAGCGCTGAGAGGAAAGTTAGATTCTCTTGAGTCTAAGATATTGGAAACTCAAGTTATTACTCATAAATTAGGAGCTTCAAAGCTAACAGAAGACCTTGAAGAGATATTAAAGTTTGTAAGAGGTCTCCTTAGATGTGAAGTAGTTAATGAACCAGTAGGAGAATTTAAACTTCTTGGTATGACTCCAGAAGAATTGAGAGAAAAATCTCATTATCCAAAGAAATATTATGGGATTGGTCATGAGCCAGTAGCGTTTTCTATGGGTGAGGCTGTTGTGGCATTAAATTCTTGTAGAACAACTATAAGAGAAACTGAACTTTTAGCTTATACCGCATTTAAAGGGGAGTATGGTGATGTTCAAAGGCCGGATATAATAAAGGCATTAAATAGATTATCATCCTTGTTTTGGATAATGATATTTAAATATAGAACTGGAGAATACAGTTAAAGCAGGAGGATGAAATATGAATAATCTTTTAGTAGAAGATATCATAGATGAAGTAATAAAGAGAGTAAAAAAAGAAGCTTTTATAGAAGTTGAAGCCTCAGGAAAACACGTTCACCTATGTGAAGAACATATAAACATATTATTTGGACGTGATTATCAGTTAAATAAGGTTAAAGACTTATCACAACCAGGTCAATATGCATGTAAAGAAAGAGTTACTATAACAGGACCTAAGGGTTCACTAAAGAATGTTGTTGTTCTTGGACCTGCAAGGAAATCTACACAAGTAGAAATTTCATTAACTGATGCAACAGTTCTTGGAATTAAGGCTCCTGTTAAAGAGAGTGGTAAAATAGAAGGTACTCCTGGAATTACAATTTCTACAGAACGAGCTACTCTTACAATAGATAAAGGAGTAATTGTTGCTAAAAGGCACATACACATAACTCCAGAAGATGCAGAGAAGTTTGGTGTGAAAGATAAAGAAATCATTCAAGCAAAGGTTTATGGTAATAGACCCCTAATATTTGATGATGTTGTCATAAGAGTAAGCCCAGACTTTAGAACATATATGCATATAGACTATGATGAGGCTAATGCTTGTGGATTTACGAAGGGAACTCTTTGTAGAATAGTTAAGTAGGCCTCAAAAAGGAGGTATATAAATGAACTATGATAAACTTGTGGACTTAATAGTAAAAGAAGTTTATAAAAAGTTAGAAGAAACAAATAAAAATATTGTAAAACATAAGATAGCTGTAATAATTGGAGATGTAGAGTTGGATCCTATTACTAAATCTAATTTAGATGAAGAATATACTGTGACTTCATATAATGAAGAACAAATAGAAGCTGACATAGCCATAGTTTCTACACTATCTATAAAGTCCATGGCAAATATAGCTACACTAACTGGTATTAATGAAGAAGAAAACTTTATCATTAATATGCTATTAGCAGGTAAGAAGGTATATGTCCTTGAAAATGGTCTAGAGTATAGAAAGTATAAAAATACTGCTCCAAGAGCACTATATAATAAGTATTTAAGCTTTGAAAGAGAGCTTAAAGTTTATGGAATTGATATAGTTGAGTTTATTGAAAAAGTTGAAGATAAAACCACAAGAAAAGAAGAGTATAAAAAAGTTGAAGATATTAGTATATTAGAAACTTCAAATTTTATATCAGAAGAGATGAGCTTCGAAATTAGAAATAAGAAACTTATTAGTGAGATGGATCTTAGGAAGCCATTTATGAATGGAATGAAATCTGTGGTAATAGATAAAAAAAGCATAATCACTCCATTGGCTAACGACTTTATAAGAATTCATAATCTGAAAGTTAAAAGAGTTTAGCGGAGGATAATATGGTTATAGGTAGAGTTGTTGGTAGATTATGGGCAACTAGAAAAGATGAAAAGCTAAATGGTCAAAAGTTTTTAATAGTGAGGCTACTTAAAGATATAGATGTAGAAGAAACAGGCTTTTTTGTAGCAGCGGATAGTGTAGGTGCAGGTACTGGAGACAATGTACTTATAACTAGAGGTGGTGCAGCTAGAGTATCACTAGGAGAAAGAGATGTACCTGTGGATGCAACTATAATAGGAATAATTGATTCAATAGAGGTGGAAAATGAGTAAAAGTATTGGAGCAATTGATTTTAAAAGTATAGCTAAAGGCATTGAAGTTGCAGATGAAATGGTGAAAAAAGCTGATGTTGATGTACTATATATTAAAACTATATGTCCTGGAAGGTTTTTAGTGATATTAACAGGAGATGAAGGTGCTATAAGAACAACCCTTGACCACGGGATTTTCTCTGGTCAGGGGCATATAATAGATAGTTGTATTATAAATAGTGTCCATAATAATATTATACAAGCTTTGAAAAGTAGGTTTGTAACTAAGGCTAATGGGGCCATAGGAGTAATGGAGACCAATAGCGTAAGTAGTGGTCTTAAAGCGTTAGATATTGCTCTTAAGGGAGCCAATTTAAATTTAGTAAAACTACAAGTAGCATCTGGAATAAGTGGTAAACTTGTTTATATTATTTCTGGTGGGCTTAGTGATGTAGAGCATGGAATAAATATAGCTAAAGAAGCTATAGAAGAAAAACGAATTGTTCATGCATCAGTAATACCTTCGCCAGATGAACTTATCATTAAGTATTTAACATAAAAGCTTAAACTTTAGTTTACACAGTTAACAGTATAAATAAATTGAATAAATAAAGAATTAACTTATTAAGGAGATGAAACAATGGGAATTAACGAGATAATCGTATATATCATGGTTGTATTTATGGCCCTTGGAGCCATAGATAAGTGTTTAGGAAATAAGTTTGGACTGGGAGAAAAGTTCGAAGAAGGTTTCATGGCTATGGGTTCTCTTGCAATTGCAATGATAGGAGTTATCTGTCTTGCACCAGTACTTGCAAATATATTAGAACCAGTAATAGTACCAGTATTTAATTTCTTAGGAGCAGACCCCGGTATGTTTGGAGGTACATTACTTGCAAACGATATGGGAGGAGCTTCGCTTTCTAAAGCTCTTGCAGTAGATTCTCAAGCAGGAATGTTTGGCGGATTAATAGTTGGTTCAATGATGGGTGTTACTATAGTATTTACAATTCCAGTTGCCCTTGGAATAATAGAAAAAGAAGATCATAAATTCTTAGCTATGGGAGTATTAGCAGGGGTTATTACAATTCCATTAGGAGCTTTTGTTGGTGGTCTTGTAGCTGGATTCCCAATAATTATGGTACTAAAAAACTTAATTCCAATAGTAATAATTGCAGCACTTATAGCTTTAGGACTTTGGAAATTTGAAAATGCAATAATTAAAGGATTTACAGTTTTCGGGAAGTTTGTAGTAATAGTTATAACTTTAGGATTAGCAGCGGCTGTAATTGAAGCATTAACAGGAATTGTTGTAATTCCAGGAATGGCACCAATTTCTGATGGTATTGAAACTGTTGGAGCAATAGCAATAGTTCTTGCTGGAGCATTCCCACTAGTATATGTAATTACGAAAGTATTCCAAAAACCATTAATGGGATTAGGTAAAGTTTTAAAAATGAATGATATAGCAGCTGCTGGTATGGTTGCAACGCTTGCTAATAGTATTCCAATGTTCGGAATGATGAAGGATATGGATAACAGAGGTAAAATAATTAACGTTGCTTTTGCAGTATCTGCAGCCTTTGTATTTGGAGATCACTTAGGATTTACAGCAGGATTTAATTCAGAAATGATATTACCAATGATAGTTGGTAAATTAGTTGCAGGAATTACAGCAGTATTTGTAGCTATATTTATTGCAAACAATGCAGCTAAAAAGGAGGAGGCTAAATAATGATGGAAAATATCGATAAAAGCTTATTAGAAAAATTAGTTAGACAAATAATAGAAGAAAAACTTACAGGAGCTTCTAATGATTCTGTAGATTTTGTAAGAAATAAAGATGTAAGTGGAATTATCTCTGTTAAACTACCAACAGTTAGAGTAGATGAGTCAAATAGACTTGATACTGGAAATAGCAGTGATATAGTATATACAAAAGATTTATTCACTCTTGAGGAAAGTAAAAGATTAGGTTGTGGAATAATGGAGATGAAAGAAACAACCTTCGATTGGACTTTAAACTATGATGAAATAGATTATGTTATAGAAGGACATCTAGACATAGTAATAGATGGAAGACTTGTATCTGCAGATGCTGGAGAATTAATTTTAATACCAAAAGGAAGCACAATTAAATTCTCAGTTCCAAACTATGCTAGATTCATATATGTAACATATCCAGCAGATTGGGCAACTCAAAACTAATAAATTAATTAACATACCAATACAGACTATATCCAAATTTTATTTAGATATAGTCTGTATTTTTAGTTTAAATATAAACTAATAGAATATTAAATATTCTATTACTGTAATTTCTATCTGAGCTTATTATTAATATAGATGACTATGTTGAATTTTATGTCTACCATTAACTTTAATATGAATAATTATTGTTATTATGCTACTTAATAATAGAAAGGCATAAAAACTAATTACACGGCTTAATAGCATTGCAGAGAGCAATAATTCTTTTGAAAAGAATATTTTAAATAATATCATAAAGCTACTTTCACTGGCACCTACTGCACCAGGCAAAGGCAAAGAAGAGACTGCTATAGTTAATAAGGCTTGTATAGAAAGTACATCTATAATGCCATAAGTACTTAATCCAAAAGATTTATATATGAAATATGGAACTAAATACATGGCTGTGATTTGTAAAACTGTAACTATTAAAACCTTAACAATTAGTAAAGGATTATTTTTGATATAATTAGCACCATGAGTATATTCATCAAGGTGAACATCAATTTTAGATAGAGTATACTCTGTATTTTTTATAACTTTAAATTTTGATAAGAGTTCAACAATAAATTTAATAAATTTACCAACTAAATTTTTAGAAAATATAGCTGCAAATATAAAACCTATTATAAATACATTTATCATAACTCCGTAAATTAACAACCATTTAATGCCATGTATATTATTTATTATAAAAGTATATTTAAAAAGATACATAAGTAGTCCATATAAAAGCATTACTGATTGATAGACTATGGCAACTATTAACAAAGTTAAAGAAGAATAGGATATATTTATATTATCCTTTTTCATATAGTATACTTGTGCTGGCTGACCACCAGATGATGAAGGAGTAATAGCACTAAAGTAAAATCCAATAAAGGAATAACCAATACATTTTTTAAAAGGTACTTTTATATTTAAATTTTTAAGTATAATATAAATAACATAAGCTTCAAAAATTATAAATAGACACATCATAGAAAATGCTATGAATAAGTAAATAGGATTAATTGTGTTTATTACAGGGATTAGTGAAGTTATCGAAGTATCTTTAAAAAGTAAGTAAAAAGTAATAGCAATGAGTAAGAACATAAAAATTAAACTTCCATAGTAGTTTTTAAACTTGTCTTTTTTTATAGATTTTTGCACAATTAATGTCCTAACCTTTCTGGTGTTATAAATTTATAACCTACTAATTTTAACTTAGGTAAAACTGTAGATAATGCTTCAATGGTTTTAAGAGGAGCATTGGAGGCACCCCCTGAATTCTCTCCTGCATCATGTAGACATATAATAGAATTTCTATCAGTGCGTAGTATTAACTTTGAAGATATAGAATCTACTGTAGCATATTTACTCCAATCTTCTGCCATAACATCCCATAAAATCATTTTTAAATTATACTGTTTAACAAAAAAGTTTGTAAAGATATTACTATGTCCCCAAGGAGGTCTATAATAGTTGATTTGATAATTGAAGTTTTTCATGATTTCTATACTATTTTTAAAATCTTTTTTCGTATATTTATAGCTATAAAAGAGAGCATTTTTATGGGCTAAAGAATGTAGTGCTATAGTGTGCCCTTCTTTATGCATACGATAGATTATTTCAGGATTATTCTTAGCATTCTCTGCAACAACAAAGAAAGTAGCTTTAATTTTATTTTCTTTAAGCACATCTAAAAGATTATTAGTATATCTTTCATCAGGGCCATCATCAAAAGTTAGCATTATTTCATTATCTTTATTAGTGAGTTTAATAATATTTGAATTTATATATTTGTTGTATAAAGTTGGTATAATTGAATGAATTAGAAAAATAATTATAATAATAGCTGTTAAAGTAGTAAAGTACATTAAGCACACGCTCCATCCATATTAGCTTCTAAAGTAAGTAATACTTTTTCAATTGATGTACAATCAAATTGTTTTTTTAAAATTTTTATATTATTAGAAAGATTATCTAGTATTGCATCATCAAAAATAATTTTTTTTATTTTATCAAAACATTTATCAGGACTTGTCTCAAGAACCTTTCCAATACCATTATTTAATATAAAGTTAGTATTATTAATTTCTTGTTGAAGAAAAGGCTTAAAGGCAATTAAAGGTGTTTCTGAGAAAATACTTTCAAATAAAGTTATTCCACCAGGTTTAGAAAGTATTAAATCTGCTTTTTGCATATATTTATAAACCTCATCAGTATATCCAAGTACATTAATATTTTCATATTTTCCATAAAGCATATTATAGATTTCAGTATTTTTTCCTGTAATAACTGTAGTCTTTACATTTTCTAAAGAATTAAGCTGGTTATAAAATTCCATAGACTTGGGTAATAGCCCTAATCCACCGCCCATAATAAGGAGCTGTTTTTCATTAGAAGAACTATTAGTTATAGATTTTTTAAATTCCTCTTTTACTGGTATTCCATTAATAAATATTTTGTTTTCAGGAACACCTTTTAAAATTAAATCCTTTTTTAAAGAGTTACTTCCAACTAAATAACAATTAGTATTATCATTAAGCCACTCTGAATGACTACTAATATCCGTTATGCAAGTTATAAGCGGAAGAGATGGATTATATTTCATCTTATATCTTGATATTAGTTGAGAGCAAAAGGGTAGAGTAGAAATAATAATATTAGGTTCTACATCTTTAATTAGGTTATCAAGCTTAGGAAGAAAGTATTTTAAAAACATAGGATTCATATTATATTTTCTATTTTCCGTAATTTTATAAACTTGATTATAAAACACACTACCTTTGTTCACCATAACATTAAAAGCCTTATAAAGTGCATTGGAATAATTTGGTAACGAATATTCAAAAACATCCTTTATAACTACTGATGCATTAGGATGATTAGACTGAATTTGTTCACATAAAGATTTAGATACTGAATAATGGCCCATACCAAATTTTCCTGTAAGAATTAATATTTTCATATTTTAAACCCCCCATTAATTCTACATAATTTTTACTATGGTTTTATTTTACATGGTAAATCTTAAGAAATACCTTTAATAAATCTTAAGATTTATTAAAGATTTGGAGGAAATTATTAAGCTAAACATAAATTAATAATAAATTACTATATTAAATAGAGAAATAAAGACCTTAGATATATAATAAAAAGGATTGTCTCAAAAGAATTAACTTTGAGACAACACTTTTAAAAATATTATTTAAGGTTATCTAGTTTTTTATTGTACATAAACATGTAAAGTGAAGCAGAAAATATAACTATGTATCCTAAAATACTTATGATATCAGGGGATTGGTTAAATATTACCATGCTTATAATAGCTGAAAAAATTATATTAGAGTAATCAAAAATTGATATTTCTTTTGCAGGTGCATACTTATAGGCTAGAGTAATTCCAAATTGTCCTATAGTTGCAAAGATACCGGCTAATATTAAGTAGGTAAATTGAATCAAAGTCATAGGTGTATAAGAAAATATCATAAATGGGAAAATTGTTATTACAGAAAAGCAAGAAAAATAAAACACCACAGTATAATGCTTTTCACGGTTTCCAATGGCTCGAACGCAGGTATAGGCAGAGCCAGCAAATATGGCAGATGAAAGCCCTATGAGGTAAGGAATTATGTCTACACTAAAAGCAGGCTTTATAATAAGTAGTGATCCAAGGAAACCAATAGCAATGATAGTAATATGCCTTATCTGTAATCTTTCTTTTAAAAAGATAGCAGAGAAAAGTATTACAAAGAAAGGACTTAGCTTATTAAGCATATTAGCATCTGAAAGAATAAGATGGTCTATAGCATAAAAGTTTAATATTACTCCTAATGTGCCTAAAGTGGATCTCATAATAAGAAGCTTTTGGTTTTCTTTTTTGCCAAAGAAACTTTCTTTGTGATATATAATCATACCAAGGGCTATGACAAAAGAAACTATGTTTCTAAAAAAAGCCTTTTGCATAGAGGGTAAATCTCCAGATAGCTTTACAAAGGCAGACATCATTGCAAAGCCAAAGGCAGATAAAATAATTAATATTATTCCTTTAATTCTATTACTCATAGTACGTCTCCAATCTTAAGTTAATTTTTATAAACTATTTTAAAATACAGTTTATGTATCATAGTAAAGTTATAAATGCAATTCAAATGATATTACTTATCAATTATAATTATCCACTATTTCATAAATTTTTCAAGGGAATAGGGATATTTACGAATGTTATGTAAATTTAATTTATATTTATAGTTAATAACCTAAAGTTATATGTATTATTTAATATGGAGTCCATAAAGATTGTTGAATAAGTTATGCTAGTAGTATATAATTTAAGTTAAATGAATAATAGTTTAAGGTACATTAAGTTTAATAGGGAAAGTGGTTAAAAGCCACTGCAGCCCCCGCTACTGTGTACGGATACAAGTCATGATACCACTGGTAATTTACTGGGAAGGAAATGATGAGGATAAGCCGTGAGCCAGGAGACCTGCCTAAAACTTTGTTAGTTGAGACCTTCGGAGGGAAGAGTATATCAAACTATTTTTTAGTTTAATAAATTTAGTTATGTGTATTAACACCCTTATCTTAGAGGATAAGGGTGTTTTTAGTTATAATAAAACTATTTAAAGAATAAATTTTACAGAATAAATTTAGATGGAGTGATAAGAGTGGATGAATTAAAAAAGTTATTAAGTGGCATTGAAGAAGTAAATAGAGAAGTAATGAATAATTCTAAGAATTACATAGATCATTTAAGCAAGCCTATAGGAAGTTTAGGAGTATTAGAAGAGATTGTTGTAAAACTTAGTGGTATTAAGGGTGAGCATATAAAAGAAATAAAAAAGAAAAATATAGTTATAATGTGTGCTGATAATGGAATTCAAGAATCAGGGGTTTCTTCATGCCCAAGAGAGGTAACAGCTACAGTTACAGAAAATTTTGTAAAGGGTACTACTGGAGTGTGTATATTAAGTAGATACTACAATAATGATACTACTGTGGTTGATATAGGAGTGGATAAGGAATTTACTGATCCTAGAATAATTAACAGAAAGATTAGATATGGTACAAGTAATATGACTAAAGGTCCTGCAATGACTAGGGAAGAAGCTATCAAAGCTATAAAGATAGGAATTGATATTGTTAAGGAGTTAAAAAATCAAGGATATGATTTAATAGGAACTGGTGAGATGGGAGTAGGTAATACAGCTACTTCTGCAGCTATAATAAGTGTATTCTCTGGAATTGATAGTGATTTAATAGTTGGTAAAGGCTCAGGTCTAACAGATGATGGATTGTCCCATAAAAAGGCTATGGTAAAAAAATCTATTGAAATAAATAAGCCTAACAAAAATGATGCAATAGATGTGCTTAGTAAGGTAGGTGGATTTGATATAGCTGGCCTTTGTGGAGTATTTTTAGGAGGTGCTATATATAAAGTGCCAGTGGTAATTGATGGGCTTATATCATCAGCTGCAGCTATTTGTGCAAAGGAATTAAGTTCAAAGACTTCAGGGTATATGTTTGCATCTCACCTATCAGCAGAACCAGGATCACAATATGCAATGAAAACTTTAGGACTTGAACCTATGTTTAGTTTAGGAATGAGATTAGGTGAAGGTAGTGGATGTCCAATAGCCTTTGGAATAATAGAGAGTGCTGTTTTTACTATGAATAATATGGATTCCTTTAATGAAGCTGGCATAGATAAAAAGGATTATATAGATATAAGAAAACAATAGAATATGAACCGGTGCAGATAGGTTATTGATATACGGCTTTTTATAAAGGAGTGTAGTAATTGAAAATATATATAGTTAGACACGGGGAAACAGAAGAAAATATAAAAAAGACTTACTATGGAGATATAGACTGTGAACTAACAGAAAAGGGAATTAAGCAAGCAGAATTAGTAGGAGAAAAATTGAAGCATATAAACTTTGATAAAGTGTTTTGTAGTGAAAAAAAAAGAGCAAAGGAAACCCTTAAAAAAATATATGAAGGAGAAGGAGTTAAAGTAGATTCTAGATTGAATGAAAGAAACTTTGGAATCTTTGAAGGAAAAAACTATAAGCAGTTACAAGATTCATTTAAGTTAGAATATGATACTTGGACAAATGATTGGAAGGAGTATTCCATAGAGAATGGAGAGAGCTTTATAGAGGTTTATAATAGAGTGAAAAGCTTTATGGAAGAACTAAAAAAAGAATCAGTTGAAAATATACTTATTTGTACCCATGGAGGAATTATAAGAACAATATATACTTATATATTGGAAGGTAGTTTAGATAATTATTGGAGGTTTAATTCTAAAAATGCAGATTTGTCCATAATTAAATTAGAATACGGGTACTTTTATATTGATAGTATAATTCCAGTAGAATTTTAATATTAATTAATTTGTTTATGAGGATAAAAGAAGAGGAGAAAGAAAATGAGTAAATTAACTTTAGTTACTGGTGGATGTAGAAGTGGGAAAAGTAAATATGGAGAAAATCTACTTAAACATACTGATGATGTATTATATATAGCAACAGCTATAGTAACAGACGATGAAATGAAGCACAGAATAGAAAAGCATAAGGAAAGCAGAAATAAAAAGTGGCAAACCTTAGAAAGTTATAAAGACTTACATAAAAAAATAGAGAGATTTACTGAAAGATATATTTTTTTAGATTGCGTTACTATAATGACTACCAATTTAATGTTTGAAATCACTACAAATTACGATAATATAAGTGATGATGAAATAGATAAAATATGTGATAGCATAAAGAATGAATTTACATTATTCTTAGAAAAGTGTAAAGAGTTAGATAAAGAAGTTGTATTAATTACCAACGAAGTTGGATGGGGATTAGTGCCTGAAAACAAATTATCTAGAATTTTTAGAGATATTCAAGGTTTTATAAATCAACATGTAGCAAATATTTGTGATGAGGTATATTTAGTTTGTTGTGGACAAGGACTAAAAATAAAGGGATAGACGAGGAGCAGTGTTATGATTAAAAATTTGATAATTTTAGCTATAATAGCTATTATGGTATTAGGAGCCATAGGAAAAGAAAAGATTTTCTTTAATAATTTTCTTTTACTATTCCAATTTATAACTAGAATACCGGTAAATATATCTTTGGCTTGTGAGAAAGAAAACTTTAAAAAAGCTACTTTATATTTTCCCGTAGTAGGAGCCATTCTTGGGGCTATTGAATATTTAATTTTTTATATTACATCTATATGGTTGCCATTACCTATGGTTGCTATAATTACAGTTATAGTTGGAATATTTATTACAGGTGGACTTCACATGGACGGACTAGGAGATACCTGTGATGGATTCTTTTCTTTTAGAAGTAGAGAGCGAATAATTGAGATAATGAAAGATAGTAGAGTAGGTTCTTTTGGAGTATTAGCCATGATTATAGATATAGCAGTTAAGGCTTTAGGAATATATTATATAGGAACAAAATCTATAGGTTATATGATAATAGTAGTACCAATGATAAGTAGATTATTTACTGTATTTATTGCTTTAATAGGAAAGTCAGCTAAGAAAGAAGGTACTGGGAATTTTTACATTGGAAATACTAATGGTGTATATTTTACAGGAGCATTAACTCTTACTTTACTTATTGGAAGTTTATTCTTTAATATTAAATATATTATTATACTTTTACTTGGTGGACTTATAGTTACTATAATATTTAATTTGTTTTGTAATAGCAAAATAGGAGGGCATTCTGGAGATACCCTAGGTGCCAATAATGAAATTGTTGAGCTAGCTTTATTTATACTAATTAGTAGTATGATTTTTTAAGAAAATAATGGTTATCTATATATTTTTAAATCTGGTATTGATATAATTATAATATTGTTTAGAAAATTGTATATAATTAATATTGTAGTTTGCATCTTGAATTTTAAATTTGAGATGCAAACTTAATTTAAATATTATATTACTTAAATGTTAGCTCCGTAGAGAGTTTTATATTTTTGAAAATTAGAATATTATATTAGAATTAAATATAATATAAAAATAAATATTAATTATGATTATAATTAATAATAAGCATATAATTATTGTTATTTGGAGGCAAGATTTATGAGTATAAAAATAATAACAGATAGTACTAGTTATATACCAAAGGAGCTCATAGAAAAATATGATATTACTGTAGTTTCTTTAGGTGTTGTTATAAATAATATAGCGAATAAAGAAATAGAAATTGAAAATGATAAGTTTTATAAAACCTTGGAGAAGCTAGATAGTATACCTACTTCATCTCAACCAAGTATAGATGATTTATTTAATAGCTTTGACCAGGTTATAGGTGAAGGACATGAAGCATTAGGAGTTTTTATATCCTCAGAAATGAGTGGTACATATGCTACTTGTAATCAACTAATAAAAACAATGATAATGGACAAATATCCTAAGGCTAGGATGGAAGTTATAGATTCAGCATCTAACTGTATGCAAATGGGATATGCAGTTTTGGAAGCAGCAAAACTGGCTGAGGAAGGTAAATCTATGGAGGAAGTTATAGCTGGAGTAGAGGCTATAAAGAGTAAGAGTAGGTTTTTATTTGTACCAGATACTTTAGAATATTTGAAAAAGGGTGGTCGTATAGGAGGAGCAGCCGCTTTATTTGGAGCACTTCTTCAAATTAGACCTATACTTACTGTAGAAGCTGGAAAGACTTCAGTTTTTGATAAAGTTAGAACAAAACAGAAGGCAATACTTAAAATTATAGAAAAATTGCAAAAGGATATAAAAAATAGAGGACTTGGACAGGTAATAGTTCATCACATAAACTGTGAAGAAGAAGGAAGGGCTCTAGCTAATAAAATCAAAGAAATATTAGGTATAGATGTAGATATACAATGCATTGGGCCTGTGATAGGCTGTCATGTAGGACCTAAAACTGTAGGAGTTGTTTATTATACTGAAAAATAAGATTGATATTTAAACATTAATAAAATTTATTTTATAAGGAGATGTTAAAGTGGATATTAAATCAAGAATTGAAAGTTTAAGAAGTTTAATGAAAGAAAGAAGTATAGACGCTTTTATTATTCCAAGTTCAGATAATCATGGAAGTGAGTATGTAAGTGACTATTTTAGAGTGAGACAATGGATTTCAGGATTTACTGGATCTGCTGGAACTGTTGTTATAACGGAGAAAGAAGCTCATTTATGGGTAGATGGAAGATATTTTCTTCAAGGAGAACAACAAATTCAAGGTACAGAATACATACTAGAACGTATGGGTGAACCAGGTGTTAAAACCTATACACAATGGATCTGTGATAATGTGAAATCAGGAGATACTGTCAGCTTTAATGGAAAGGTGTTTACAGTTTCTCAGCTTCATGATTTAGAAGAAGCTTTTGAAGAAAAGGGGATTAAAACAAAACCTGAAGAAGATATTTTTGATATTATCTGGAAAGATAGGCCAACTATGCCTAATAATAAAATATTTATTCATGAAGATTCTTATGCAGGAAAAACTGTAGAAGAAAAGTTAACTTTAGTAAAAGAAGAAATGAAAAATATTAATGTAAATAACTTATTATTAGCATCTTTAGATGATATAGCATGGCTTCTAAATTTAAGAGGCGGAGATGTGGAATGTAATCCTGTATTCTTAAGTTATTTCTTAATTAGTGATGACAAGTATATTCTATATGTAGATAAGGAAAAATTAAATGAAAAAATTATAAATCTATTAAGTAGTAAATCAATATCTATAAAAGATTATAATGACATAGTATCAGATCTTAAGTTAATTAAAGGAAATATAACCTTTGATCCAAGCAAAACTAATGTATGGCTTAAGGAATCTATAAATAAAGAAGTTAACACAATAGAAAAAAGGAATATAACTACGGATTTAAAAGCTAGAAAAAATTCTGTAGAGCTTAAAAATATAGAAAATGCCCATATAAAAGATGGAATAGCTATGGTAAAGTTCATAAAGTGGGTAAAAGAAAATGTAAATAATGAAGAGATAACAGAAATATCAGCGGCTGAAAAACTAAAAAAACTTAGAGCAGAAGGTGAGGATTTTATAGACATAAGCTTTGATACCATTGCGGGATATGGTCCTCATGGAGCTATAATTCACTACAAAGCATCTGAAGAGTCTAGTCTGAAACTACAACCAAAAGGATTGTTCCTAGTAGATTCTGGAGCTCAATATTTAGATGGAACTACGGATATTACAAGAACTATAGCCCTAGGTGAACTTACAGAAGAAGAAAAGGAAGATTATACTTTAGTTTTAAAAGGACATCTAAATCTATCTACAGCAATATTCTTGGAAGGAACTCCGGGATGTAGTCTTGATGTTTTAGCAAGAAGAGCTCTTTGGAGCAAAGGATTAGACTTTAAACATGGAACAGGACATGGAGTTGGCTATTTACTTAATGTACATGAGGGTCCACAGGGGATAAGAAGAGAATTAAATCCAATTGCTTTAGAAGAAGGCATGATAGTATCTAATGAACCTGGAGTTTATAAAGCTGATAAACATGGGGTAAGAATTGAAAACTTAATAGCTGTTCAAGAAAAAGAAAAAAATGATTTTGGAAAATTTATGTGCTTTAAAGATTTAACTTTATGTCCTTATGAACTAGATGCAATAAATATATCTTTGCTTAATGAAGATGAAAAATCTTGGTTAAATGATTATCATAAAAAAGTATTAGAAAAGTTAAGTCCCTATTTATTAGAGGATGAGGTTTTATGGTTAAGAAATGCAACCAAAGAGATTTAAAAAAAGTAAGAAACCACAATGGATATTTGTGGTTTCTTATTTTTCTTACATATTTATTTTATTATGGTGAAAAATAAAATAAGATTACTTATTTAATAAGTAATTAGATAAAATTAAGTTTTTAAACTTAATTTAGCTACAAAGGAGGAAAAATAATGTCATCAAAGAAAGGTAGTACAGAAAAGTTATCTATCACAGCACTGATATTAATGATTTTTACATCTGTATATGGCTTTAATAATATGCCCAGGTCATACTATTTAATGGGGTATGGTTCAATACCCTTCTTCATTATAGCTGCAATATTATTCTTTATTCCATTTGCATTTATGATGGCTGAATATGGAGCCGCATTTAAAAATGAAACCGGAGGAATATATTCATGGATGGAGAAGTCGGTAAATGCTAAGTATGCATTTATAGGGACATTTATGTGGTATACGTCAACGGTAATATGGATGGTTAATGTATCTTCTGGAATATGGGTAACTTTATCTAATGCAATTTATGGTACAGATACAACTAGTACATGGAGTATATTTGGTTTTGGAGGGCGTCAAACTCTTGCCATACTTGCTGTTCTTTGGATTATATTTGTTACCTTCGTGTCAACTAAGGGGATAGAAAAAATTAAAAAGATTACTTCAGTAGGAGGTACAGCTGTAGCAGCACTTAATATATTGTTAATACTAGGTTCCATAGTTATATTAATAGGAAATGGTGGAGAATTAGCACAACCTATAGTTAATTCTACAACTTTCATATCATCGCCTAACCCAGCTTATCAAAGTTCAATATCAATATTATCATTTATGGTATTTGCTTTATTTGCCTTTGGTGGTATTGAGGTAGTTGGAGGATTGGTTGATCAAACAGATGAACCAGAAAAAAACTTTCCTAAAGGTCTTGCTATATCTGCTATAATCATAGCTGTTGGATATGCAGTAGGATTATTCTGTGTTGGAATATTTACAAATTGGGATGCTATACTTGGAACAAATGGTAAGTATGGAGATATAGTTCACATGGGAAATGTAGGTTATCTTATAATGAATAATTTAGGTTATCAATTTGGAGTAACCTTTGGAGCAACTGAAGCTATTTCAGTACAAATTGGTAACTGGATAGCTAGATTTGTTGGATTATCAATGCTACTTGCTCTTACAGGAGCGTTCTTTACTTTAACATATGCACCACTTAAGCAATTAATAGCAGGAACTCCTAAGGGGTTATTCCCCGATTCAGTTGCAAAAATGAAAAAAGGTATGCCTGTAAATGCAATGCTTATTCAGGCTATAGTAGTAATAATTATGATTTTATTAGTAGGATTTGGTGGAGAAGCTATGGAAGAATTCTTTAGTATTCTTGTAGCCATGACTAATGTAGCTATGACAATTCCATATATGTTCTTGTCTGGAGCATTTATATCATTTAAAAGAAGAGCAGGAATACAGAAACCTTTCCAAGTTTTCAAAGGTAAAGGATTTATAATACTCGTAACTATTGTAGTAACAGCTACAGTTGGATTTGCTAACTTTTTCTCAATAATTGAGCCAGCTATGAATGGAGATATGGCTAAAACTATATGGAGTATTGCAGGACCAATATTCTTTTCAATAGTTGCCTTAGTACTTTTTGCTAGATATGAAAAGAACTTAAAGAAAAATAATTAAGAAAAATTTGCATTGAAGAATATGTTCTAAAGATTATAAAGTTCAGATAAATAATATCTGGACTTTATTTTATAAAAACATTTAAATATAAAATTTATTATTATAGAAGTTTTAATATGTCTTTTATTTTGGTGAAAATTTTATAAACATTCATTTATATTTATCAAATTTATTTATAAATTATAAACTTAGCTAGACAATACTTAGGTATTGAGTAATAATATTAATATCAAGTGAAACTTAGCTTAGAGGGAGTTTTATCTCCATTGAAGTTTAGTTGAACATATACTCAAATAGTCAGTAGCTCTAGTTGATGACATTATTATTCCTTACATAGTAGCTAACCACAGTGTTAAAGCAGCTAGGCTCTATATAAAAAGTTAAATTAAACAAAGAGGTGGAACGGTTGAATAAAATCATAGGAAGCAAAATTAAAGAACTTAGAACTAATAAAAAGATGACATTAAAGGAACTAAGCGAAAAAACATCTTTATCTACTGGGTTTTTATCTCAATTAGAAAGAGGTCTTACCAGTATAGCTACAGATTCTTTACTTAATATAGCAGAAGCTTTAGATGTTGAATTATCTTACTTTTTACTATCAACTAGTAAGAGGAGAGAAAGATTTATACAAAAGAGTTACGAAAGAGATATATATAAAATAGATAATGCCCTTCATATTAATTATGTATTATCAAATAATCCTGAAGATAAAACTATATTGCCTAGATTAATTGAAATATTGCCTACCAATACAGAGGAAAATTTAAATACTTATCAGCATGAAGGTGAAGAATTTATATATGTATTAGAAGGAATTATAACTTTATTCATAAATGATGAAAAGCAGTATCTTTACCCCGGTGATTCAGCACATTTTAAATCTTCTATTAATCATAACTATGCAAACTATACTAATAAAATATGCAAAATTTTAGTTGCAAGTGTTCCTAATCCTGCAGCAACTAGCAAAAGTAACATCATATAAAATATAGACAAATGTCATGTATGACTAAATAAAATAAGGAGAGTGAATGAATTGTCTTTAAAAAAACAGATGAAATTCCTTCAGCAGTGTGAAAACAATTTAGGTAAATTGAATTTTTATCTAGATATTACAGACAGTAAGATTACCTGTGAACCCTGCTTAATGGTAAAGCATTATTATAACTGGTGTGTTAAAAATATATTTAGAATAGATGTAAATGAAGTAAACCTTACTGAGTTTTTTAAAAAAATTATAGAAAAGTTAGATTATAAAGTAATTGGGAATATGGAGTATGAGGATTTTAGAAATCTTATAGTATCATACTACTCACTAGGAGAAATATATTTTGAGAGAAAAGAATTTGAATTGTCAAAGGATTACTTTTCTAAAGTAATAGAGGTTATGGAGGAATTCTTAAAAAGTGGAAATAAATTTCAAACTGAAGAAATTCAATGTAAAAGTGGAGTAGTATTTTTTGAACTATTAATGTGGGCAAGAAAAAATCTTGGTGATATGGTTGAAGTTGAAGAAGCTTTATACTTATATGAAAGTATAATTGGAGAAGAAGAAATATTATACATACAAAAAAACTATTGCGTATATAGAGCAAGTAAAGAATTAAACATTATAGATAAAGCAAATGAGGCAGCTAGAAATGTAATAAAAATATTATCTTCATTTAAAGGAATAAATATAGATGTTGTAGAGTATTTTACAACAGAAAAATCTTACTCTAATGCCATAGATATCTCAATAGAGGAATATTGTAAGGATAGTAGCCCTCATTGGATAAATGCAATGAATACTATATGCACAAAAGCACAATCCCTAGATATAGAATGTGTAGATAAGATTATAAAGTTCTGTAATATATTAATGGAAGAGCTTAAAATTGTAGAATGGAGTACTTTAATTTTAAGCTTATACAAAGGTATCAGACAAGAGGAAGAACAACTTATTAAAGTATTAAGTTATCTAAGACAAAGTTTTAAAATTATAGATTATAAACACGGAGATTTTATAAATTGTTCTCAAGCAGTATGTGTGTTAAATGAAATTTATGAAGATATAAGAATAAGAAAGTATAAAGAAGTATTTTTAAGAGAGTATGAATTTGACTTTGCGTTTTATTTAATGAATGCTGCAGTTCAAAACAATAATTATGAAAAAGCAATTGAAACTTCAACTAAGTTATCTTCCATAATCAATATATTTAATATAAATAAGGAGCTACTTAATTATATAGAAGAATGTAAAGAAATATCTATAGATGGAACTAAAAGGGAAAACTATAATTTAAGAGAATATCCTTGGCTATACTTATATAATAATGTAAAAGATATATGTACAAGCTATGGTATAGAATCTAAATTTGATACTAGTGACTTTATTAGAAGTAGTAGTAAAAAAACAATAATAGGTATTAATGCAATTCAAGATAGAGAGGTAGAAGAAACTTTAAACAATATTGTTGGAGAAAAGATCTTTTTACAAGATAAGGATATTGTGTTTATTAGCAATAAACAACTTGAGTTAAAATCATATATTAAAGATTATTATAGTTGTGAAGTTATTACAAAGAATAATTTATTAAGAGATCCTAATAAATGTATTATAACTTATGATAAGTCTATTCATGGTAAAATGGCAGATAAAAATATTATTGTAATAGATGGTCATAAAGAGTTAAGGGATATTGATGTAACTTATATTAAACATATATTGGAAGATTGTAACAATTCTATATTGGCTATTCTTATTAATACAAAAAGTAGTGATTATAAGGCTGAAGCATTAAGTTATAATAAAGCTTTATTGGAAAATATGCTAGATTATAAAAGAGAAATTATATTATTTGACCAAAAAGACTTTTTTGATTCTAGAGAGTTATTAGAAACACTTATAGGACAAACTTCAGAAAATATAATAAATATGAAATTTAATGACTTTAAGACCAATATAAATAAAACTTTAGATGGAATTAGAGAAGACATAAAATTTAAAAATGCAGTTTATAAGGAAAGAAGATATACCCTTAAGGAATGTGTATCAGAATATATAAACCTAGCAGATGAAGTTAAATCAAACTATAATGAATTTCTTACAAAAATTCAGGGTGATATAGAGTTTTTAGGAAAATATGCTGAAGAAAAGATATCAATAATTATCCCTGATCTCATAGAAAAAAAACTAGATGCTATAGATGACTTAGAAGAAACTTCAACACTAAAGGATAAGGCTGAAAAGATATTTAGTGAAACTATTGTAAATTGGTGTAATAAAAATATATATGATTTAATGTTAGAGCAATTTGAGGTTTATATAACTAAGTATTCAAAGCTCTATGGATACCATCAAGAGACTATAGAAAAGATAAAGGATAATAGAGATACTGTAATATCTGCCTATGGTGATTTTACAAGTAAAATTAAACCCATAGATATAAAACCACTTGAAGAGCTACTGAAGGAATTTTTAGTATTACATGATGAATTCTTAAATAGTATTAATTATGAAGTTACTGTAATACCAAATGAGAAATTCTTAAGTACAGTAGCTGGTGGAATTAAGGTAATGTTTATGAAGTCAGAAGAAAAGGCAGAAAGTACTAGAATAAAAATTAAAAATCAAGTCATAGAAAATAAGGATAATATTGCTGCTATATTAAGCAATAATATAATGGAAAACTTAAGAGGACTTTCAGACAAGTTAAAGGAAGAAATAAAAGATATATTTGAAGGAACTCTAAATGATATTACAATAGATAAAAATATAGTTGAGCAAGCAGAGATGGATATGACAAAATCTCATGAAGAGATTACTAAAAAGAATGAGGAATTAGAAGTTCTTATGAAATTTGTAGATGTAGAGGTATTAAAATATATCAAACAACTTGATCATAATATGGTATATAATAATAGTAAATGCTATAAATTAGTTTAAAAAAATGGCTATGGGACTACCATAGCCATTTATTATTCTTTTATTTCATAATTATTATTTGTAAGGGTAAATGCTTTTTTAAAGCCATTAGTTAGGTATAGTTCATGGTTCTTAGTTATAAAAATTGCCTCAACATCATCTAATGAGTTAATAAGTTTTAAACCTTCATCTACCCCAAGGGCAAATAAAGTAGTTGATAGAGAATCACCATCTATAGAGTTATTAGATAATATAGACACACCTAAGATGTTGTTGTCATATGGATAACCTGTATCTGGACTTAGAATATGGTGATAGTTTTTACCATCTTGCTCAAAGTATCTTTCATACACTCCAGAGGTTACAATAGATTTATTACTAACACTTACAAATCCAATAGTATCACTACCGGATTTTTCAGGGTTTTGAACTCCTACCTTCCAAGGGGTACCATCTATCTTGTCACCGAGTACATAAATATTACCACCTAAATCAATAATTGCACTGGATACTTCAGCATTTTTTAGGATTTTAACTATTTCATCAGCAGCATACCCCTTTGCAATTGCACCTAAATCTATAATCATATTGGAATCTTTTAAAAATATACTTTTTTTTGATTCATCTATTTGAATTTTATTATAATCAATTAAAGCCTTTTTTTCATTAATTTCTTTTTCTGAGGGAAGCTTAGCATTATCTGTACCAATTCCCCATAACTTTACCAAAGGTCCAATAGTGATATCTAGTGAACCACCAGACAGTTTAGAATATTCTAGTCCTTTTTTTACCACATTAAAAGTATCATTACTAACCTCAACAGGTTCTATTCCTGCCATATTATTTACTTCATCCAATTCGGTATTAGACTTACTTATACTTAATATATTTTCTAGTTCTCTTAAACGAGCAAAAGATTCATCTATTATAGTTGTATCACTTTTATCATATATGGTTATGGTACACACTGTACCAATGACTAGCTCTGTTTTACTAATTGGCTTAATAGGTAATCTTTGATTTGCACATCCTGCAACAATAATAATAGTTATAAATAGAACTAAAATGCAAGAAAGTTTTTTAAAAAGTTTCATAGGGACCTCCTTAGTTATATGCATAGTAATATAAAGTTTTAATATTTAAATAAAAAAATTTATATATTGTTAAAACATTATTAAAGTGAATTATATCTTTATATTAATAATAACATTATAATTTATTAGGTGAAACTTTTAAATATAAAATACATAGAATTTTTTAAACTAGTAATAACTATATAAATATGGAGAAATAAATATAAGACTTCAGGATATCCTAAAGTCTTATTACTATACTATTTATGAAAATACTATTTTTTAGCTTTAACTACAGCAGTTTCAGTTTTACCATCATTTGCATGTTGGATAGCTGCATCGGCTAAAAGTTTAAAATCATCTCCAGAAGTAGTTGCTCCAGTTATTGCATCAACTGTTGCAGGGTCTTGTTTCTCTACAAGAGCTTCTGCATATTGAGTTGAGAACTCAACAGGGCCAATTCCAGATACTTTTGTCATTTTTTCTTGATATTCGGCATCTTTACTCTTTAGATCTCCAGATTCATTTACATAGTCGAATTTAGCATCAGTGATTTTTCCATCAGCAACTGTAATTTCAACTTGTCCTTTCCAACCGTGATCATCAAAAGTGTCAAATTCAGATTTATAGCTTCCATCTTTCATTCCTTTTGAACCACAACCAACTAACATTCCAGCAGTTAAAACTACTGAGGATAATAAAGCTAGAACTTTTTTATTCATTAATGTTACCTCCTAAAAATATTTCTAGTTTAAGAAACATACTATTTTTATGATTTAATTATAAACTAAACTAAAATAATAGTAAATATATTTCCAGGAAAATTGTTAAAAAATTATTTACAATTTATGATTAAAGTTAACATTAATAACATAAAAATACATCAGAGTATGTATATTGTTATTATAGGTTAAAGATTATTTTTCTGAAATTTTTTAATCACTAAGGAATTTAGGTGAACATATTGATATAATAACAATAAAAGATTAAAATTACTTTGTTTAAACTATTGTTGGATAGGAGAAGAATGAATATGAAATTAATGAAGAGAATGGATATAGTAATAATTGTAGTGTTACTAATAGTGTCATTTATACCTTACATTATGCTAAAAAATTATCAGAGTAATTATAAAGGAATAAATTATGCTGTTATTTCTATAGATGGCAAAGAGACAAAGAGAGTGGAACTAACCACAGGGTTAGATGAAGAATTTACTATTAAATCTTCCTATGGATTTAATCGAGTTGTAATTCATGAAATGAAAATAGGAATTGTAGATGCAGATTGTAAGGATGAAATATGTGTAAATGAAGGATTTATAGGAGCGGTTGGAGAAAGAATAGTATGTCTGCCTAATAGGTTAATCATTGAAATAGTAGGGGAACAAAAGAGTAGTGAAGGGGAAGATGTGATTTCTCGTTGAGGTGAAGAAAATGAATAGTAAAGAAGCTAGTAAAAATATTAGAAAAATGATATATATATCCCTATTAGTAGCAATGTCCATGGTGCTACACATATTTGAAAATATGATACCAGTACCATTTATAACTCCGGGCACAAGACTAGGTCTTGCTAATATTATTACGGTAATAGCATTATACACCTTAAGTTATAAAGAGACTTTTTTAGTCATGTTTTTAAGAATTTTGCTTTCCGTAATGTTTGGAGGAAGTATATCTAGATTAATGTATAGTTTATCTGGTGGGATTTTAAGTTATATATTTATGGTATTTGCAAAACACCTTGGAAAAGAAAAGATAAGTATTGTAGGAGTAAGTTGTGCGGGGGCAGTATTTCATAATGTAGGACAATTACTTGCAGCATCACTAATAGTAAAAACCATGAGTGTTATGCTCTATTTACCTGTTATGAGCGTGGCAGGGATAGGGACTGGCATATTTGTTGGAATTACAGGCAATTTTGCAGTAGAACATTTAAAAAAAGTTTTTGGTGTAAATAACAATTGGTTTTAAAATAAGTTTAATTAAAATAGCTAAAATGGATATAAATATATTAAATAAGGATATAGTTACACTTAATAGATAGAAACATAAAATAATGTATTTTATTTAGGAGGAAAAATATATGAGAGTTGATGAAGAAATACTCAATTTTGCATTTAATAGTTTAAATGAATACATTGTAGTAGTTAATGAAGATGGAATTATAACAATGATGACAGATGGATACAAGAAGTTTTTAGGGTGTAAACAACCAGAGGGTAAACATGTAACTAAGGTTATTCCAAACACAAAATTACATCTTATAGCTAAAAATGGATTTAAAGAAGTTGGAGATATTCAAGAGGTTAATGAACATAAAATGATATCTATGAGAGTTCCTATAATAATTAATGGAAAAATTAGAGGCGCCATAGGTAGAGTTATGTTTAAAGATATAGATAATTTTAAAATATTAAGTAGTAAGATATCCCATTTAGAAAAAGAGGTTCAATTTTATAAAAATGAACTCACTGTAGAGAATAAAGCAACCTATACTTTTGATAAAATTATCGGAAATAGCTCAAGCTTCTTAACTGCTATAAAATTTGCTGAGAAGATTGCAAGAGGAGATTCATCTGTATTAATTACAGGGGAGAGTGGTACAGGAAAAGAATTAGTTGCACAGTCCATACACAATAGTAGTAAAAGAGCCAGAAAACCCTTTGTTAAAATAAATTGTGGAGCTATACCAACAGAACTATTTGAATCAGAAATGTTTGGCTATGAAGAAGGAGCATTTACAGGAGCGAAAAAAACAGGAATGAAGGGTAAATTTGAGCTTGCAGATGGAGGAACTATTCTTTTAGATGAAATAGGAGATATGCCTCTTTTTATGCAGGTGAAGTTATTAAGAGTTCTTCAAGATAGAGAAATTGTAAGAGTTGGTAGTAATGATGTAAAAAAGATAGATGTTAGGATTATAGCATCTACCAATAAAAACTTATTACAGTTAACTCAAGAGGGTAAGTTTAGACAAGATTTATACTATAGATTAAATGTTATGCATGTTAAGCTTCCAGCACTAAGAGAAAGAATTGAAGATGTGGGACCACTTGCAGAGGCATTAAGAGTTAAGCTATGTAATAAGTATGGAATATATAGTGAAGGTATATCAGAAGAAACCTTGGATTATCTTAAATGTTATAACTGGCCAGGTAATGTTAGAGAACTAGAAAATGTTATTGAAAGAGCAATAAATTTACTTAATACAGAGCTTAAAATATTACCAGAGCATTTACCCGCAAAGATATTAGATTGTAACAAAAGAAAGGTTGATTATGAAAATAAACAACTTAAAGATATAGTAGAAGAAATAGAAAAGCAGGTAATTACAGAAACTCTAGAGAAACTTAATGGTAATAAAAATGAAACTGCTAAGGTTTTGGGTATTAGTAGGCAAGGTCTTTATAAAAAAATGAAGAGGTTTAATATGGAACTTTAAAAAAAGTGTAAACTAAAGCACACATGTAA
>NZ_DLCT01000005.1:367453-407146 GCF_002480755.1 Clostridium sp. UBA7791
TTACATGTGTGCTTTAGTTTGGAGAATTAACCCTTTAAATAGATTAAATGTATTAATAAATGATGAAAAAAATCTGCTAATTATTGATTTTGCTTTAGGTGATTTATTTAACATTGAAGTTATAATATTAACAAAGATTTGTTTAAGGAAAAACCGTAAACTGTAGTTTACAGTGTTATTTTCCCTAATTCACGAGAAAGTAGATATTTAGGGGATTGTAGAAGTTGGCATGGAAACTGCTATATAAATAAGAGTAATAAACATAGACTTTGTAACCCTATGTAGATATATAAGCAGGGGATAAAATAGTTTCTAACGTAACGAATTATTTAAAGAAAAAATTTTTAAGAAAAGGATGGAGTTAAAAATGAAAGAAGTTGTTATTGTAAGTGCTGCTAGAACAGCAGTAGGATCATTTGGAGGTTCATTATCAAAATTATCAGCAGCTGAAATTGGTGCTGTAGCTGCAAAAGAAGCAATAAAAAGAGCAGGAATAGATCCAGCTATTATAGATGAAGCTATTATAGGAAATGTTATAAGTGCAGGGCTTGGACAAAATGTTGGAAGACAAGTAGCTTTAAAGGCTGGTTTAAAAGAAGAATCTACAGCAATTAGTATTAATAAAGTTTGTGGTTCAGGAATAAAAGCTGTAACATTAGCAGCTCAAGCAATTAAATCAGGAGATGCAGATGTAATCCTTTGTGGTGGAACAGAATCAATGAGTAATGCACCATATGTATTACCAACATCTAGATGGGGACAAAGAATGGGTGATTCAACAATGGTTGACACTATGATTAAAGATGGTCTTTGGGATGCGTTCTATGATTATCATATGGGAGTTACTGCAGAAAACATAGCTGAAAAATGGGGTCTTACAAGAGAAATGCAAGACGAATTTGCTTTAAGTAGCCAATTAAAAGCTGAAAAGGCTGTAAAAGAAGGAAGATTTAAAGATGAAATAGTACCAGTTGAAATACCTCAAAGAAAAGGAGATCCAATTGTATTTGATACAGATGAGTTCCCTAAATTTGGTTCAACAATAGAGAAATTAGGAAAACTTAAGCCAGCTTTCAAAAAAGGTGGAACAGTTACTGCTGGTAACGCTTCAGGAATAAATGATGGAGCTGCTATGTTCATAGTTATGTCTAAAGAAAAAGCTGAACAACTAGGAGTTAACTATCTTGCAACTATAAAATCTTATGCATCAGCAGGTCTTGATCCACAAATAATGGGATATGGACCATTCGAAGCTACAAGCAAAGCTTTATCTAAAGCTGGATTAACAGTTGAAGATTTAGATTTAATAGAAGCTAATGAAGCTTTTGCAGCACAATCATTAGCAGTAGCTAAAGATTTAAAATTTGACATGAATAAAGTAAATGTTAATGGTGGAGCAATAGCTATTGGACACCCAGTTGGAGCATCAGGAGCTAGAATATTAACTACTCTTATCTATGAAATGATTAAGAGAGATAACAAAAAAGGTCTTGCTACACTATGTATAGGTGGCGGACAAGGAATCGCAATAGTAATAGAAAGATAAGTGAGAATCCAAATTTTATATTTGGGTATTCGAACTTACTCATTCGAACGCATGTGAGAAGGAGTGTCCTTACGAGCAAAGCGAGAAAAGAAAAATATTAATTAGCTATAACTTTTTAAGTATAAATAGAAAAATCAGTTCATTGTAAATTTACAATGAGCTGATTTTTTATTTTAGCTAGAATATTTCATGAAATACTACACAAGCTAATTTAAATAACATGAGAGGAGAATTTTATATGGAAAAAAGAAATCAGAGAAGAAAAGGAAATAAAAATACTTTTTTTACTATTATTGCTTTAATAGTTGTTTTTATTGTAGTGTATTTTCTATTTTATTACGGATATATGAAGCGTACCGTAAGTAGTTATGTAAATAAAATTTATCCTCAAGTTTTTGTAGAAGGAATTGAAGTGGGTGGTAGAACTAAGGAGGAATCTATAAAGCTTTTAAATGAAAAAAGCAAAGAACTTATCAATAATGATATTAAGGTAAAGGTAAAAGATAAAGAATATAAGATTGATTATGAAAGCTTAAATATAAAAAGCAACTTACAGGAAACTCTTATGGAAGCTTTGGATTATGGAAAGGATTTATCTGTAAGAGAAGGTTATAAGTTGATAAAAAATCCTAAAAAAGTAGATTTTGATATTGAGTATAGTTATAATACAAATTTTGTAGATTCATTGTTGGATGAAATTGAAAAAACTCTCAACAAGGAAGTTAAAAATGCAACTATCATCAAGGAAGATGGAAAACTAAAAGTAAGTGAAAGTTCTTCAAAAGAAGAAATAAATAGAAAAGATTTTATTTCTAAGGTTGAAGAAGTTGTAAAAAGTAATACTGAGAATAATAAAGGTGATGTTACTCTCAAATTGCCTATTAGTATTGAAAATCCAGAAATAAACACTGAAGATTTGAAAAGGATTAATATAATAATATCTAGTTTTAGTACAAACTTTGTAGGTGATGTTAGAGCTACTAATATTAAAGTAGCAACTGAAGCAGCAAGTGGTATAGTTTTAATGCCAGAGGAAGAATATAGTTTTAATAAACTAGTAGGTGAAAGCACTAAAGAAAAAGGATATGTAGAAGCACCTGTTATAAAAGATAATAAACTTCAACCTGAATTAGGTGGAGGTATTTGTCAGGTATCTACAACTCTTCATAATGCAATAATAAGAGCAGGAATTCTGCCTATGGAGAGAACGCATCATTCTATGCCAATAGGGTATGTTGATAAAGGAATGGATGCAACCATTTATTATAATGTTGTAGATTATAAGTTTAAAAATACTTTACCATATCCCATTTATATAGATGGTATAGTAGAAAATAATAAATTAACATTTAATATATATTCTTATAAAGAATTAGAAAATATAAAGTATGAAGTCATTAGTAAAGTCTATAAAGAAATACCTCAAAAGATAGAATATAAAAAGGACATAAACTTGGATGAGGGGGAAGAAATAGTTGAGAATCAAGGTAGTAAAGGTTATAAGATAAAGGTTTATAGAAAAACCTTAGAAAATAAGAAGGTAGTAAAAGAAGAGGTAATATATGATGAGATATATGAACCTGTAAATAAAATCATCAGAAGAAATGGATAGAGGTATAGGGAAGGAATTGCATATATACAATGCTTATGTTAAAATTTTACAATAGAAAATTATTATGTAATGAAATCGTAATAATAATATAAATGAAAATATGATTAACATATGATATAATTTATATGTTAAATCAATTTTTTAATTGTAAAATGAAAGGAATGTTACTATGGATATGAATCTAGAGAAGGGTGAGAATGGATCGAAGCTTTCACT
This sequence comes from Clostridium sp. UBA7791, assembly GCF_002480755.1. Lineage (NCBI taxonomy): Bacteria > Bacillati > Bacillota > Clostridia > Eubacteriales > Clostridiaceae > Clostridium > Clostridium sp. UBA7791. The sequence continues at coordinate 370,828 of NZ_DLCT01000005.1, forward strand.
AACCCCAGGGAATAAAAAATCTAATAAAAAAGCTAAGATCATAGCAATTTCTTCCGTAATAACTATAGTTCTTTTAGTATTTTTAGGTACAACAACATACATCCATACTACTGTATCAAAATATGAGAATTTAATTATGCCAGGTGTGCAGGTTGAAGGAATAGATGTAAGTGGTAAAGCCAAGGACCAAGTTGTACAAGAACTAAATAGTAAATATAACGACGAAATTGGGAACAGAAGTATTAAAATTAAAGCTGGAGATAAGGAGTATGATATTAACTACACTGACTTACATGTAGAGTTTAATATAGATGAAACTGTAAACGAAGCTTTTAACCATAATAGAGATCTTGGGTATTTAGATAAGTTTAAAGCAATAAAGAGTTCTGAAAAAAAAGACTTTCCAATAACATTTACCTATAATAACGAAATTATAAATACTGTTGCTAAAAAAATGGAAAGTGAAATTAATGTTGCTAAAAAAGATGCTACTATAGCAAAATCAGGTTCAGGATTTAACATTACTGAAGAAGTAGTTGGTAAGACTTTGGATGTACAAGCATTAGTTAAGGATATAAATGCTAAAGTATCAGAAAGTAAAGCAGGAAACATAGAAGTAACTGCAACTATAAAAAAAGAGGTACCTACTAAGACAAAAGAAAAATTATCAACGATTAACACTAGAATTGGAACCAAAACTACTAACTTTGGAAGTTCAGATTGGAGTAGAAGTACCAATATATCACTAGGAGCTCAAACTGTAAATGGTATAGTACTAATGCCAGGAGAAAGTTTTAGTTTTAATACTACAGTGGGTGACACTACAGCAGATAAAGGTTATCAACCAGGAGGCGTTTATGTAGGAAATAAGGTGGAGATTGGATATGGAGGAGGTATTTGCCAAGTATCCTCAACACTTCACAATGCAGTATTAGACTCAGGAATTCTTCCAGATCAAAGATTAAATCATAACATGGCAGTAGGATATGTTCCGTTAGGACTTGATGCAACTATTGCTTATGGAGGAATAGATTATGTATTCACAAATCCATACAAATATCCAATATATATTGAAGGATATACTAGTGGTGGAAATGTAACCTTTAATATATATTCTAACTCTGCAGCTAAGGGTGGAAAAACATATAGCTTTAACTCAGAAACCTATGAGACCATTCCTGTAACAGTAAAATATGAGGATGATCCAACTTTACCTATAGGAACAGAAAAGGTTACTCAGAATGGATCTCAGGGATATAAGGTTAAGGCATATAGAACTACTTATGAAAATGGTAATGTAGTTTCAACAGAGCTTATGAATACTGATACTTATATACCACTACCTAAAATAATAAAAAGAGGTACTAAAAAAGTAGAACAAGCTCCTGTTACCAAACCAGCAGAAAAACCGGCAGAAAAACCAGCAGACAAGCCGGCAGAAAAACCTGCTGAAAAGCCAACAGATAAACCTGCAGGTAACTAAAATTATGATAAAGAAATGAAAGAAAAAATAAAGATATTTATTCTTGAATAATCAATACCCTATAGATAGACAAGATATCCGTCTATACTGTAGGGTATTTTATCATAGTAAATATTTAATTGAATTTAAATAATTGGTTACAATATAATGTTAATAAAAATATATTGTGTATAACAGCATAAGAAAAAATTTCATGACCTATTATATTAATAGTAAATATTATATATGTAAATAATATTAATTATATAGGTATGATAAGAAGGGAGAAAAGTTAAATGAATTATTTTGAAGAATTTACAAAGCATCTTTTAGAAGATGAAAAGCCATCCATATATTTTAATAACTTAGTAGAAAATAATGGTTATCCAGATATATATCCCTATAACATGGTTTTAAAGTTAAAAGATGTGGAGCAAAATCCTAAACATCACCCAGAAGGCAATGTTTGGATTCACACTATGATGGTTATAGATGAAGCTGCTAAAAGAAGAGATAGAAGCAAAGAGCCAAAGGGATTTATGTGGGCAGCATTTTTACATGACATAGGTAAGTTAACTACTACAAAGTTAAGAAGAGGCTACCTCACTGCCTATGACCATGATAAAGTTGGAGCAAGAATGGCAGAAGAATTTTTAACCCATTTAAAGCTTCATGAAGATAAAGGATTTTATGATTATGTAGTAAATCTAGTTAGACTTCATATGCAGATTCTTTTCGTAGTAAAAAATAATGAGTTTGCAGACCTTAATAGAGTTGTTAAAAGTGGATACATTGAGGATATAGGACTTCTTGGAATATGTGATAGATTAGGGAGAGGGCCAAAGACGGAAGAGGAAGTAAGAAAAGAAGAGAGAAATATTGAAATTTTCTTAGAAAGGTGCCAGAATTATATTGATAAGAGAAAAAGAATGGCAGAGACATATAATTTGCCTGAGAAATAAGAAAGCTTAGGAAGGTAAGTATTTAATGAAGAAGAAGATATTGAACATACTTAGAAAAAGTAAGGATGAATATATTTCAGGGGAAAGACTTAGTGAGGAATTAGGAATTACTAGGGCTGGAATATGGAAGCATATAAAAAGCTTAAAGGAAGTAGGATACGTTATAGAATCAATTTCCAATAGAGGATATAAACTAATAAGTACTCCGGATATTATAGATGGTGAAGAGATTTTACCTCTTCTTACAACTAAGTATATAGGGAGAAACTTCATTTATTTTGATGAAGTAGACTCTACTAATGTTCAGTGCAGAAGAGAGTGTAGTAATAATCCTATAGAAGGAATGGTAGTTGCTGCAGAGGAACAAACTAGTGGGAAGGGGAGATTGGGTAGAAGTTGGATTTCACCTAAAGGAACAGGAATATGGATGTCCATAGTATTAAAACCAAATATATCTCCTATGGTAGCACCTAGAGCTACTTTAATTGGTGCAGCAGCAGTTTATACTGCTCTAAAGGAGATGGGCATTTCTGTAGGAATAAAGTGGCCTAACGATATAGTCATTAATGGCAAAAAAATATGTGGCATATTAACTGAGATGAATGCAGAAATAGAAAGAGTAAATTATGTCATCATGGGAATTGGTATAAATGTTAATATGGAATCATTTCCAGATGAGTTAAAGGAAAAAGCCACATCCCTTAAAAATGAATTAGGAAATGAAGTTGATAGAAAAAAACTTGTAGCTAATATATTGAATAATTTTGAAGTGTTTTACGAAGACTTTAAAAATACAGGAGATATAAGTAGAGTTATAGAAATTTGTAGAGAAGGCTCATTACTTATAAATAAAGAGGTAAGAGTAATTAATGGAAATAATGAAGTCATATGTACGGTAATAGATATTGATGATGAAGGAGAATTAATAGTAAAACATAAAGATGGTACTATTAATAGAGTAATATCTGGAGAAGTATCTGTAAGAGGAATCTATGGATATGTTTAAACTAATAAATTAAAAGGATTGAAGTCTATTTTATAGGCTCAATCCTTTTACTCTATGGAATAATGAATTTTTTAGCTATTTAAAAAAGTTTACTGAAGCTGATATGGGACAATTTTTATTAAGCTCTAAAATTATATAAGAAAACCAAGGTTCTTTTCTTTTGCTAGTAGAAGATCCAGGATTTAAATACATTGTTTTTCCTTTAGTAAAGATACAAGGTTTATGGCTATGACCATATATTATTATATCAAGCTTATCCTTCTTAAAAGTATCAACCACATTATCTATAGTTTGCTTTTTAGTACCATCCCCGTGACAAATACCAATTTTATAACCTTCTAAAGTTAATATGTGTTTTTCAGGAACTAAACTTCTTAAATTAGATTTGTCATTATTTCCATAAACACCTATAAATTTTGATTTTTCCTTAATCATAGATATTACTTCAGGGGAGGTATAATCTCCTGCATGAATTATTAAATCTACATCTTTTAACTTATCATCTAGTATATGTTTTAGTCTTGAATAATGTTTATTCATGTGAGTATCAGAAATAATTCCGATTTTCAATTTAAGCTTCACCTCCACTTAAAAAATATATATACATTATTAGTATAAGCATAAAATTTTATTTGTGTAGTTTATATTTAAACAGTTAATTGAAACTTTTCTTAAAAAAGTAACACAAGTTAAAAATACTGATAAAATTAAAATGTTACTTAAAAAGTTAATGTAATCAATAATTATTATTCATTAAATAGTAGAAAAAACTCTTATATTCGGGTATACTATAATTAAGATAAATTTATTATAAACATTGCATTATTGTAATAAAGTATGGCTTAATTATATTTAATTTATGTATATAGTTAAGCAGGAACAACATAATAATATTTACTTAATTTCAAAATGTCATAGGAGTGATAAAATGAAAGATAGTATAATGAATATTATTAAAGACAAGACTTTAACTTATGAAATGAAAGTTTTAAATTTAGCTAGGGAGTCAGAAAATAGTTTAGATGTATTAAATAAATCTGACAAAACAAAAATGTACGAAAATGCAGGTGTTATATGTGACCTTAATGAAGGTAACGCACCCTATAGACCTAGATACATTGTACCTGACTATGAAAAGTTTATGAAAAATGGAAGTAAGTTTTTAAGCCTAACTCCTGCAGAGGATATATGGGATGCAGTAAATAATTTACTTATTCTATATAAACATGTACCATCAGTTACATCTTTCCCAGTATATGTAGGTAATATTGATACCCTTTTAGATCCATATATAGAAGATGAGGAAGAAGCATATAAAGCAATTAAATTTTTCTTAAAGCATATAGACAGAACAATAACTGATTCATTCTGTCATGCTAATATTGGACCTAAGGATACTAAAGCAGGAAGAATAATTTTAGAAGTAGAGAGAGAACTTCAAAATGCTACTCCTAATATAACCTTAAAATACTCAAAGGAAACTAGTGAAGAATTTGCAGTTGAAGCAATAAAAACAGCTCTTACCTGTGCTAAGCCAAGCTTTGCTAACCATGAAATGTTTAGCTCAGAATTAGGAGAAAAGTATGGAATAGTAAGTTGCTATAATGGACTTAATCTTGGCGGTGGAAGTTATACATTAGTTAGAATGTTACTTTCAAAACTAGCTAAGATGTCGTATAATGAAGAACACTTTTTAAACACTGTATTACCAGATGCTGTAGAATCAATGCTTGATTATATGGATAATAGAGTTAAATTCATAGTAGAAGAAAGTAATTTCTTTGAGTCAAGTTTCCTTGTAAGAGAAGGTTTATTATCAAGAGATAGATTTACTGCTATGTTTGGATTAGTTGGTCTTGCAGAATGTGTAAATACGCTTCTAGGAGCAACAGATGAAAAGGATAGATTTGGATATGGTGAAAGAGCTAACAAGCTAGGTGAAACTATTATAAATAAAATGTATACTATGGTTAATGCCCATGAAAATAAATATTGTGAAGTTACAGATAATCATTATCTACTTCATTCTCAAGTTGGAATTGATTCTGATACTGAAACAAGTCCAGGATGTAGAATTCCAATAGGAGAAGAGCCATCATTACCAGAACACTTGATTCAAAGTGCAGTATTCCACAAATACTTCCCATCTGGAATTGGTGATATATTTAAATTTGATGAAATGGCTAAGAAGAATCCAAAGTCAATTTTAGATATAATCAAAGGTGCCTTTGCACTAAATATGAGATATTTCTCCCTATACTGTGATGATTGTGACGTTATAAGAATTACAGGATATCTTGTTAAGCGTTCTGATATTGAAGCTTTAGATAGGGGAGAGCAAGTACTTCAAGATACAGTAGCCCTTGGATATGGAGCAGTTAAAAACTCCAAGATACTTGAAAGAAAATTAAGAAGTTCTGATAAATAGAATTCTTATCATTAGAGTTGGTAGTCATAGGATAAAAAGGATTTTTATAATAAAGGCCGCTTCGATACAATTGTAGCAAAAGCTTATAGTATTGGAGCGGTTCTATATTATCAGGAAAAGAAAATATATGAGAACTGGGGGAAGAAGTATGAATGATAAGCAAGAAACTATAGGCTATGTTAATAAAATAATACCTTTTAGTAATGTAGATGGAGAAGGCAATAGAATGGCCATATTTCTTCAAGGATGTAATTATAACTGTCTTTATTGTCATAATCCAGAAACTATAAATAGATGTATCAATTGTGGCGAATGTGTGCCTGCCTGTGAATATGGAGCCCTATCAATGGTAGATGGTAAGGTAGAGTATGATATTGATAAATGCGTTAATTGTGATGCTTGTGTTGATACTTGTAGGAAAAACAGTAGCCCTAAGATAACAAAAATAACTGCCTCAGAACTAATGAAAAAAATTGAAAAGGTAAAGCTATTTATTTCAGGAATAACGGTTTCAGGAGGCGAATGTACTCTTCAAAGAGATTTTCTAAAGGAGCTATTTACAAAAGTAAAGAGTCTTGGTTTAACAACTTTTATAGACACTAATGGTTCCACTCCTATATATAAGGATAAAGAACTTTTAGAAGTAACAGATAAAACTATGATAGATTTAAAAGCTTTTTCTCCAGAAGAAAATAGGATGCTTACAGGCCTCACTAATGAAACGGTAATAAAAAACATAAGAGAGCTAGGAAAACTTGATAAAATATATGAAATTAGAACAGTAGTAGTACCAGAAGTTCTTAATAATAATTATACTGTAGACATGGGAAGTAAGCTGTTAGCTGAAATTAATCCTAATATTCAATATAAGCTAATTAAATATAGACCTATGGGAGTAAGAAAGGAATTACTTGAGACTACAGTACCTACTAATGATTATATGAAGGAATTAGAATCATTAGCTAGAGCTAATGGATGCATAAACACCATAATAGTTTAAAGAATGGAAATTTAAAAAGTAATCTATATAAAAGGGGAAAGCTACAATTCAACAATTTTGAATTGTAGCTTTTAAAGTATTTAATAATTTACTTTAGGGACATATTTATATTTAAGAAAGTATTTCAGCAATGTTAACAGCGTGGTCACCCACTCTTTCAAGGTTACTAATAAGATCTAAGAATATAGTACCTACAATTGCATCACATGAACCATTATTTAATCTTTTGATATGTGATATCTTTAAATCTTTTTCTAAAGTATCTATTTTTTCTTCTAAGGTCCTTACATCCAAAGCCTTTTTATCACTATAGTCAGAGAAACATTCTATGCTATGCTCCAAAGCTTCTATGCAAATATTCACCATTACTTTAAGTTCTTCAATGGCATCTTTAGAAAACTTAACATTCTTAGAAAGTTTATCTTTAGCCAGGTCAGCAATGTTTTCAGCATGATCTCCGATACGTTCTATATCATTAACTACATGGAAATATGAAGCTATAGTAGTTCTTTGCTCATCTCCAATATCAGAATTGGATAGTTTAACTAGATATCTAGTTATATCTGTTTCTAATAGATTTATTAAAGCTTCATTCTTATATACTTTGTTAATTGAATCTTCATTATTATCAGTAAAGCCCATTAAGGCTGTTTCTATATTTTCCTTAGCTAAAGTACCCATTCTAATAATCTCATTAGTAACTTGACCAAAGGCTATAGTTGGAGTTTCTAAGAGTCTGTCATCTATATACTTAACTCCATCAACTTCTTTTTCATCTTCTCCTGGAAGTATGAAATTAACTAAAGTTACTAAGTATTTTGTAAATGGTAATATTAATATAGTGTTAACTACATTAAACATTGTATGGGCATTAGCAATTTGTTTTGCCACAACTCCTCCAGTTACACCAGGGGTAAGAGTTGTTACTGTAGTTAATAGTAATTTAGAAACTGGAGGAATTAGGAATATTATACTACCTATTACATTAAAGAATAAGTGAATTAATGCCGCCTTTTTAGCAGTCTTGCTAGTTCCTAAACAGGATATTAGAGCAGTAACACAAGTACCAATATTAGTTCCATATAACATTGGTATAGCTACATCAATTGGAAGACTTCCAACAGAAGCTAAAGCAACTAAAATTCCAGTAACTGCAGAGGAACTTTGAATTATAGCAGTCATTCCTATTCCTAATAAAAGGCTTAAGAATACATGTCCTTTTAGACTTAAAATAAGTTTTGTGAATACTGGTGACTCTCTAAGAGGAGACATAGCGTCAGACATTAAAATAAGACCTAAAAATAAAATACCAAATCCTAGAATTATATGACCTAATTCTTTAGGATTTTTCTTTTTGGTAAATAGTACCAAAAAGGCCCCTATTGCAATAAATACAGGAATTATAGCATCAAAATCAAAGGTAATTAATTGAGCTGTTATAGTTGTTCCAATATTAGCACCCATGATTACATAGGCCGCTTGAGATAAATTCATAATACCTGCATTAACAAATCCAACTACCATAACAGTTACAGCACTACTGCTTTGAATTATAGCAGTAACTATAGCACCTGTTGCTACACCCTTAAGTGGATTAGAGGTAATTTTATCAAAGATCCCCTTTAACTTTTCGCCAGCAAGGTTTTCAAGACCATCTCCCATGATTTTCATACCAAATAGGAATACTCCAAGACCTCCTAAAAGGTTAATAATTAAAAACAATGATTCCATAGTGTTAAACCTCCAATAAATAATATGTATTCAAATAATATTCATTCTAAAGACACAATTAAAGATACAATAATTTTAACTTAATAGTAACACAAAAACCTTTTATTTAACAAAGAGTAGAAAGTTTTAACAATAGATAAAGAAAAATTAACATGAATTTAACAAAGGACAAAGGTCTAAAAGACTTCATTAACTTATTTTGTGTATTTTAGTGAAAAATAATGTATATAATATAGAAGGAATGTTTAAAGAAGCATAGAATTATATAATATAAGAAAGGAAGTGGGCTTATGGAATTTAAAGAAATAATAAAAAGAGTTAAGAAGACTGAATATTTAGGATATTTTGATGTCATCGAACATAGAGAGTGCATTAAAAATCTAGTTATTTTTGAAAGTGAAGCTGATAACCTTGAAAAAGATATTCCTGAACCATGGTTTGTTAGGAAAAAGGAGTTTGATCGTGCAAAGGATGATTCACCAACCTTAATTAAAATAAATATATATAATAGAGTGGCAGACGCCATAAATGACATGGTTATGTATGATAATATAAATGAAAGTGATATAGAGCTGCTAAAGGAGTATCCAGACATTACAAAGCGAATTATGGAAAGAAAGTATGAAGATTTAGATAAAAGTATTAGTAAAATTAAAGAAGATAAAAAGGGTAAGTTAATTCCAATAATGAATAAAGCAAAAGCTTGCCTCGAAGAAATTGGAAGAAGACTTAATTAATCATATAAAAATTCTAAAGGATATTTTAGAAGAAAGAAAGCTGAGAATTAATTCTTGGCTTTTTTTATGTTCGCAATTATAATTTATAAAAAAATTTAGGGATAAAATTCCAGTATGCTCAATATACTGGAATTTTATTTCTATAATATGTGAATATAAGTTATAAATGTACAAGCTATAATAAGTATAAAAAATGAGCAAAGGAGGATTAATGTAAAAATGAACAATATTCTTATTGAGTGTGAATAACATATTTTATCGTGGAAGGTTCTAATATAAAACCTTGGATACAAAATTGGAATTGGAATAAAGTGATATGTATGATTAGTTTCCAGGAATTTTAGACAGGGGACCTAGTGTGGAAGATTGTAGAGCTATAAATAGATTATTTTAATAAAGTGAATGGAGAAAACTAAAATAAAAAAAATAATAAAATATTTTAGTATAACAATAGTATTAGTAATTACGGTGTTTTGTTTTAATGCTTATAGTAAGATTAAGGATTCAGAATGGAATTTAGGTGCAAATAGTCTAGTAGTTTCAAATAATACAACAGGGGTAATTAATGACGATATTAAATATGACATTATAGACTCACATATAAGTTTAACTAAGAAATACAATAGTATAAATGAATTAAAAAAAGATTCAACTATAATCGTAGAAGGGATTGTTAAAAATACAACTTCACCCATGATAGAAGATATACCTTATACAGTTTCAAAGGTAGAAATAGTAGAAATTTTTAAAAATGATGGCACATTAGAAAAAGGGAAAAATATATGCGTTATAGAAACAGGAGGAATTTTCTCACCAGAAGTCTTATTAAATGAACATAAGAAGAAGTTTTCAAATGAAGCCATTTCATTAAAAGATATGAAACCAACCAAGATCATAACAGATGGGATTGCACCTATGGATATAAAAGAGCATATAATAATATTTGCTTTACAAACACCACCATTAGATGGTAAGCTATGTTATGCACCAGTAGGTGAATATCAGGGAAAATACAAGCTAGAAGACTCTAAATGGAAGCAACAAATACCAAAAGAATTTGAAGGTGAATATAAAGATAAGATAAAATCTAAAGATGAGATTGTTGATATGTTAAGATAAATTAGAGGTGTATGTATAAGTTTGGTTTAAATGTACATTTAGCACACAAACCATGCCACTGAAGGATGTAAAAATCAATAGTAATATAATATTTTAATAAATTTCATTGGAAAAACTATTCTAACAAAGTTTCCAACGAAAAATATAGAAAATATCAATATTACATGAGAATAAATAATAAAATAAATCTTCTGAAAATCTCTGAAACACTTGAAATTCAACACTTTACATTATATAATAAGATTGAACAAAATAAGAGTGACAGTTCGTAAGCCTCCTGTCTTTAAATAAAACTACGGCATTGAAATCTTTTAATTAGCTCATCATAAAAAGGTAGAGCTTTATTTATGTACAAGGATTACAAGGCTGTCATTTGGATGACGGCCTTTATTTTTTCTATAAGATATATAAATATATATTATAGGAGTATATATTTTAATCACCAATAAATATGGGGTGGTATTTTTTAGATAAAGAAAATGCTGAGTTAAAGATAGGTGCAGAGCTAGTGAGGTGACATAGCTAGACTCATTATTTTATTAGTAGGTTTGTATGGAGTTAAATAGGGCAATATATGAATCTAGTAAGGCTAAGAGCTTACACTATTAAAAAATGAGGAGGGTATTATATTTATGAATACTAGCAACAATACTAAAAAATTATTAAAGATGGCTCTAATTATAGCTACTTATGTAGCGGTTACTGCTGTTATTGCACCCTTTGCCTTTGGAAATATTCAATTTAGATTATCAGAGGTAATGGTACTTTTGGCATTTATAGACCCACTATATATTCCAGCCTTAACTATAGGATGTGCCATTTCAAATTTTCTACTAAGTCCTATGGCAATAGTAGATATGATATTTGGAAGCTTAGCTAGTTTAATAGCTGTAGTTTTAATTTGGCAAACTAAGAAGGCTTTAACTAAAAAAGAAGGCTATAATAAAACACTTGTACTATTTATAGCATCTTTATGGGCAACTATATCAAATGCTTTAATTATAGGAGCTGAGCTTTACTACATGATAAATTTACCATTTTGGCTTTCTGTATTACAAGTTGCCATAGGAGAATTTGTAGTAGTTTCAATTATAGGAGTTTTAGTATTTAAATTTATTATTAAAAATGAGAATTTAAGTGATATATTAAAGATTAACTAGGATAACCTATAATCGGATAATTATTAAAATTTTGAGAACCATATATTATTATAATGATGAAAAAACCTAAGTATGTCTATGCTTAGGTTTCTTTATGTGAAGTAAAGTTTTTTTGAAACGTAAGGATTTTGTAACCAAATATTAAATTTGTTGTATTAGAATGATTAAGGAAGATAAATATTAGACAGAAGAGGAAGATAACATGAAGAAAAGAAGTTTTCAAATTATTACAATTATAGGAATAATATTAGTAGTAATGATAGCAGCAATAGGTATGCATACCTTTATAGAGAATAAAAAGGTCCAGATGAATGAAAAACAAAGAGTACTATTAGGGAGAAAGCACTTGAAAGATTTAGAACAGGCTGATTTAAGTGTAATCCAGGATAAGATAGAGAAACATCATACCCCTGAAGTTGTGGTAGAGGATAAAGATGTTGATTTTTATAAGTTCTATGAGAATACAGTGTTTATGGGAGATTCTATCACAGAAGGTCTTATGGAGATGGAATTAGTAAATCAATATAATGTAATAAGTAATAAGGGAGATACTGTAGTTAAAGGTAAAGAAAACATAGATAAAGTTGTATCTTTACAGCCCAAGAATGTAGTACTTTTATATGGAATGAATGATGTAATAGAATTTGATGGAGGTGGACCTGGGGGTCCAGATAAGTTTAAGGCTCATTACATAGAATTTATAAATGATATTAAGACAAAATTACCTAATACTAATATATATATACAAGCACCTCTACCAGTTATGGATAGGGCTATAGAAACTAATGGAAGGCTTACTAATACTAATTTAGATGAGTTTAGAAAATTAGCTTATGAAGTAAGTGAAGAAACAGCAGTTAATTATTTAAATATTGATGTATTGGTAAGGGATAAAGGTGAGCTCTATGAGCAAGATGGAATACACTTAAAATATGATTTTTATTTAAAATGGTTATCTTATTTACACCAAGGAATTACATCAAATAATTAGGAGATAAATATGAAAAAGTATAAAAATTATTATTATATATTGATAGCAACAGTATTAATTACATTTATAGCCCTGTACCAAGTTCTTAAAGTTAAAGATGCAGATATGGATAGCTTAAGAAAGAATCTTTCACAGGTTATAGATGATGAACAGATGGATATAGGTGATAGTTCAAAGCTAAGAAAGTTATATTACATAAGTAAAAATGAAGTAGAAGATTTTATTTTATACGCACCTAAGAGTAATATGGATGCTAATGAGGTTCTTGTATTAAAAGGGAAAAGTGAAGAAGTTATACAGCAGTTAAAGGTCAAAGTTGAGGGAAGAATAAAAAAACAGTCCGATAGTTTTAATAGCTATAGGCCTGAGGAATATGACATAATAAGTAATCGTGTATTAGATATAAAAGGAAAGTACTTAATATTGATCATTTCAAAAGATTCGGCAACCATAGAAGCAACAATAAATAAAGAATTTAAGTAGTAAGTATATTTTAATTGGAGTGATTAATTTGGTTTTTAGTAGTTTGATATTTTTATTTATGTTTTTACCAATTACCTTAATAATTTATTATATATGTCCTAGGAAATTTAAAAATTTAGTAATTCTTATTATGAGTTTGATTTTTTACGCTTGGGGAGAACCTATATATATCTTCTTAATGATAGGATCCATATTAATTGATTATATAGGTGGCCTTATGATAGAGGCAAATAAGGAAGATAGTGAAAAAAGAACAGCAATATTTATTACTGTAATTGTACTAAATTTAAGTTTTTTATTCTTCTTTAAGTATTATGGGTTTTTAATTGATAATATCAATGGAATTTTTGGTATTAATCTTCAAATAAGGAATTTACCCTTACCACTGGGAATATCTTTTTACACATTCCAGCTCATATCCTATGTAGCAGATGTATATATGGGAAAGGTGGTTGCACAAAGAAACATTATAAATTTTGGGGCATACATTACTATGTTTCCGCAACTAGTAGCTGGACCAATTGTCCAATATAATGATATAGAAGATCAACTTAATAACAGAAGTGAGTCTATAGATAAATTTGGAGAAGGGGTAGAAAGATTTATTGGAGGTATGGGAAAAAAGGTTCTTATTGCTAACAATATAGGCATGATTTGGACTTCTATTAAGGGGCTTCCTATTGAAGAATTATCTATATTAACAGCTTGGATAGGTATAATTGCCTTTACACTACAAATATATTTTGATTTTAGTGGTTACTCTGATATGGCAATAGGTCTTGGAAAGATGTTTGGATTTGAATTTTTAGAGAACTTTAATCATCCCTATATGTCTAAGAGTATCAGTGAGTTTTGGAGAAGATGGCACATATCCTTAGGTTCATGGTTTAGGGATTATATATATATTCCTTTAGGAGGAAATAGAAGAGGGAAGGCTGTGCAATTTAGAAATTTACTTATAGTATGGTTTGCCACAGGACTATGGCATGGAGCTAGTTGGAATTTTGTAATTTGGGGCCTGTATTTTGGAGTATTCATATTCCTTGAAAAATTATTTTTAGGAAAAATTCTTAATAAAGTCCCTGATGCTATTACTCATATATATACTGTAGTTTTAGTAATTATAAGCTGGGTATTCTTTGATACATCAAAGGTTAAAGATGCACTAAATTACATAAAGCTTATGTTTGGAATGGGAAAAAATATTTTTATGGATAACATGGCTAAATATACTTTGAAAACAAATCTAATACTTATAGTAATAGCAATTATTTGCTCTACGCCGTTGATTAAAAATTTAATTGCATATATAAAAAAGAAGTATAAGTTAAAGGGCGTATATATAGTTATAGCTATGAATATGTTAGTTTTAATTTTATCTATAGTTTATTTAGTTAGTGAAAGTTATAATCCTTTCCTATATTTTAGATTTTAAAGAAAGCAGAGTGAGAGAAATGTATAAAAGTAACAAGGTAAATAGAAGGCTAATGGTAGTAGTATTTCTCTTATTTATAGCTATAATGTCTGTAAGTAATATATTAAGAAGAGAAAAAGCATTTTCAGAAGAAGAAAATAGAAATCTAGCTAGTAGACCAGAGTTTTCTTTAGGAGCACTTCTTAGTGGTGACTATATTAAACATTATGAGAGTTATATATCAGACCAATTTCCAGGCAGAGGTTTATTTATAAATGCTAAGGCTAAGGTAGATAAACTAATGGGTAAAAGTGAAAGTAATGATGTATTTATAGGAAAGAATAATCAACTTATAGAAGACTTTGAAGAGAGAGCGAAAGAAGAAACTGACCATAAGGTTTTAGCTGTTAATGAATTTGTAAAGAAACATGAAAATATAAATACAAGCTTTATGCTGATACCAACAGCTACAGAGATTCTAAAGGATAGGCTACCTAAATACGCACCAGTGGATAATCAGTTGGAATATATGAAGTACATAGAAGGAAAGTTAAGTTCTAATGTAAAATATATTAATCCCTATAATGCACTTATAAATAATAACGATAAGTATCTATACTATAGGACAGACCATCACTGGACTAGCAAAGGGGCTTATCTTGCCTATGTGGAATTTTGTAAGAGTTTGGGGCTAGAGCCTAAAAAAGAGGGAGATTTTCAGGTTGAGTTAGTTGCTAATGATTTTTATGGAAGCTTAACTTCAAAAATAGGAGATAAGAGAGGAAAGCCAGATTGTATAAATGTATACATACCTAAAGAAAATGGAGAAATGGTGGTTAATTATATAACTGAGCAAAAGAGAACTAGTACCCTGTATAGCAGTGAGAATTTAGATAAAAAGGATAAGTATGAAGTTTTTACAGGAGGAAATCATCCACATATTAATATTAAATCTTTAGGAGATCCAAAGAAGAAGCTATTAGTAGTTAAAGATTCCTATGCCAATAGTTTTCTACCTTTTTTAACTTCCCACTATGGAGAGATAGACGTGGTAGATCTTAGGTATTACATGGATAATATGGAAGAGTTAATTAAGTCGAAGGATATAACAGATATATTATTCTTATATAATGTAAATACCTTTAATTCTGACGATTCTATATTAAATCTTAATTAGTAATAACTTAATTAACAATAAATAGGAGCTTAGATATATTAATATCTAGGCTCCTTTATTTAATTAAGATTTTGTATATATTCTAAGTATATTATTGAAGTTTTTTGCTTCCTTTAATTATTCTAGTGATAAAAAAGGCAAGTGTACCAAATACAGCAATTAAAACTATAGGTGTAAATAAAACACTTAAAGAACTTTGAGTTGCTGAACATATTGTCATATAAGAAAAATCAGAAACTAAGATTAATTTTAAAACTATCAGCATAGTTTTTAGATTAGTATATACAAAATTTTGATTTTTTTCTGTGATTTCTACAGGTACATTCCATATATTAGGAAACAGTGTTATGGTTGTAAGTCCTGTATATAAAATTATTGAAATTATAGGCATTATAAGTAGCATACCCTTCCCACTCCAGTTGGTAACAACTCCTTTAGCATTATAATGAGATGGGATAGTATCAGGAAGGGTGCTCCAAATGAATATTAGATAGATTATTGAGCCTAGTAAGATTAATAGAGCTAGAGTTTCAAGGAATTTTTGAAATTTAGTAAAAGGGACTTTCTCTTTCATAGAATATCCTCCAAACATATAAATAATTAATAGATATTAAGCTATAATATAATAATATAACAAATGTTATATTATAACAAATACAAAATTTTTCACCAATAGTTGACATTCTAAAATCATGCACATATAATAATAGATAACAAGTGTTTTGAATAAATAATATAAATTTGAAAATACTAGTTAATAGATGAAAATAAAGACTGTGATGAGAAGAGTAGATATGAGAAGTAGTTAAAGCGAGTTGACGATGGTGGAAGGTCAATATGAAGCTCTTATTGAAGAACATCTCGGAGTTTCTAACCGAAATCTTAGGAAAGTAGACTTAGACGGAAGCTCACCGTTAAAAGAGAAGAGTATCAAGAGAGATCTTTGTACTTGTTGAGTTGATCAATATGATAATTTGGGTGGTACCGCGGAATGTATCCTTTCGTCCCTGTTTTTTTAGGGAAGGAAAGGTTTTTTTATTGTCTTAAAATAGAATCATATTACCTCAACAGGCAATAATCAAATTATAAAAGGAGGATTTTATTATGGAAACAGTCTTAGTAAAAAGTCTTTACAGAGAAAGTGAAAAATACGCAGACCAAGATGTTTGTATTTCAGGATGGATTAGAACTTTAAGAAGTTCTAAAGCTTTTGGTTTTATAGAAGTTAATGATGGTAGCTTCTTTAAAAACCTTCAAGTTGTATTCGAGGATAGCCTTGAAAACTTTAAAGAAATAGAAAAGTTAAGTATTAGCTCATCTATAATAGTTGAAGGAAAGCTTGTATTAACTCCAGGAAGTAAGCAACCTTTTGAAATTAAAGCTACAAAAATAGTAATAGAAGGTGAATCAAGTAATGAGTATCCACTTCAAAAGAAGAGACACACCTTTGAATATTTAAGAACTATAGCTCACTTAAGACCTAGAAGCAATGCTTTTTCAGCAGTATTTAGAGTACGTTCTTTAGTTGCATATGCAATTCATAGATTCTTCAATGAAAGAGGATTTGTTTATACTCACACTCCAATAATTACAGGAAGTGACTGTGAAGGTGCAGGGGAAATGTTCAGAGTTACAACTATGGATCTTGAGAACATCCCAATGACTGAGGATAAGAAAATAGATTATAAGAATGACTTCTTTGGTAAGGAAACAAACCTTACAGTTAGTGGTCAGCTTGCAGCAGAAGCTTATGCTCTTGCATTTAGAAATGTTTATACTTTCGGACCAACTTTCAGAGCTGAAAATTCTAACACTGCAAGACATGCGGCAGAGTTCTGGATGGTAGAGCCAGAGATAGCTTTTGCAGACCTTAAGGATGACATGACATTGGCAGAAGATATGATAAAGTATATTATAAACTATGTCCTTGAAAATGCTCCAGAAGAAATGGAATTCTTCAACAGCTTTGTAGATAAGGGATTACTTGAAAGATTAAACCACGTTGCAACTTCTGACTTTGGTCATGTAACTTATACAGAAGCTGTAGAATTATTAAAGAAATCAGATAAAGAGTTCCAGTACCCAGTAGAATGGGGTTGTGACCTTCAAACAGAGCATGAGAGATATCTTACTGAGGAAGTATACAAAAGACCAGTATTCGTTACTGACTATCCAAAGGAAATCAAAGCTTTCTACATGAGAATGAACGATGACAACAAAACTGTAGCAGCTATGGACTTATTAGTTCCTGGTATAGGAGAAATCATCGGAGGAAGCCAAAGAGAAGAAAGATATAATCTTCTTGTAGACAGAATCAACGAATTAGGATTAAACCCAGAGGACTACTGGTGGTACCTAGAATTAAGAAAATTTGGTGGCACAAAACACGCTGGATTTGGTCTAGGCTTCGAAAGAATGATAATGTACGTAACTGGAATGAGCAACATCAGAGACGTAATACCATTCCCAAGAACTACAGGAACTGCAGAATTCTAGGAGAAAATTTAATAGAATAAATATGAGGGTAAAACGAAAGTTCTACCCTCTTTTGTGTTTAAGCATAGATCAACTTATTTAATAGCACAGTCTAATTTATAAAAAAATTTTAAATTATAATCTTAACTATGTAAAACTATAACTATATTAATATTTTTATAGGAAACTAGCTTTATATTTAACAATAAAACTATTTAACTAGTTGTAGACACCATAGGGGGTTCAAGGATTTTGCACATATTAAAAGATACTGAAAGCATGTTAAGTTAGAGTTAATTAAAGATTCAAAGGCTTCACCTAAGTTTTATGGAGAATAGATAAAAGTATTTAAATGATTATGTTTATGATAAAATGATAATGCTTAATTTAGGACATGATATTATAAAATCTTTTAAAATGGTAAGATAAATCATATAACATTATAGGTTTTATGAAAAAGGTGGATATGTTGTTACAATTTATGGTGCTGATAATACTTCTTTAGAAGAACTTAAGAAAGTAGCAGAAAATATTAAATGTGAAGAGATTCCTGGAGAATTTATTGTGATTCCTGCATTTTCAGATGAACTAAAAGATGTAGTAGATAATGATAAAGAAGAGATAGAATATGTAGAACCTGGAATTTCAACTGATCATGTATTTAATATTGATGAAGAAATAAGTGATGAAGCGTTCCCAGATGAAAACCCAACTTTTACTGTAAATAATATTGAAGTATTAGATAAGTTACCTGAATTAGATAAAAATAAGTTCTCTGACTATAATGAGTATCTTACATTTATAAATGAAGATGGAACACTAAAGGATTATGAAAGAGTTAACGAGGAAAAATGGGAAAATAATAAAATGAATACTATTACTGAAACAGTAGGAATGAAGTATGTTTATGTAACTCTAACCATGAAGAATCCTTTTGATAAAGAACTAAAAGATATAAATATTTATCCGAGAAGTGGGTTTATGAAGAAAGCATCAAATGGTAATCTCCAATTTCTAAGTTATTATTGGGGTAATGGTAATAACCTTCAAATGGATAATGCACCAATATACTTTGATCAATCAGATTATGAAGGAAAAAGCTTTCTCTTCAGTGATTTTTCACCGAATGAAACAAAAGAAACTCATTTAGTTTACGCAGTAGATGAAGATAAAATTGACAATGCTTATATTAGGTTTGAGCAAAGTGGAACTACGTCTTTTGTTGGAAATTATATTAAAGTAACTAAATAAAAATTTAAAGATATATCTCAAAATATTTTTTGAGATATACCTTTTTTACATTAATAATATAATAGAGTCATTGATAGAATAAATAGATTTATCAACAGTTTCTGAGGCTTTTTATTGTTAAAAATAACTTAAATAAGAGTTATAAAGTTAACAATTATCTCATATTAAAAAAACTTATAACTAATTAATGTAAATAGAAATATAAAAATACATAAAAATACATAAAAATACAAAATGAATGAATAAATAAACAAATTAAACGGTAAACTTTATTGAAATTTCACAAAATTCATGATATATTCAATATATTAAGTGGATATTTATTCATAATTATATTTAAATTAAATATAATTATATATTTTACTATTTATTACATATAAAGGGGTATAAAATAACTATAGATAAATTATTTAATTCACGCTTATAAGTATTTTTTTATAAGAAAAGACTTAAAGATAAATATTTAATTAACAAGGGGGACTAATTTATGAATAAGGGGAAAGAAATTAAAAAACCATCGCTGCTAATAGCAGTGATACCATTTGTGTGCTTAATTTGCTTTATGCTATTAGGTGTACTAGTATTTGATTCAGCACCACAGATACCATTAGTTATATGTTGTGCTATTACCGCCATTATAGGGAAATTTTTAGGTCATAGTTGGGAAGATATGGAGGAGTCAATGATAAAGACAAACTCCATGGCTATGCAAGCTAACTTTATTATTATGATAGTTGGTTGTTTAGTAGGAGCTTGGATTGCGGGTGGAGTAGTTCCGGGAATGATATTTTATGGACTTAAATTATTTACACCAACTATGTTTTTATTCTTGCTTCCAATAATATGTGCTATCGTTTCTGTTTCAACAGGAAGTGCATGGACTACAGCAGGAACTATGGGAACAGCAGCAATGGGTATAGGTGCTGGTCTTGGAATACCTTCTGCAATTGTTGCAGGGGCAGTTGTTACAGGGGCTTCTTTTGGAGATAAGCTGTCACCACTTTCAGATAGTACAAATTTATCAGCAGGTGTAGCGGGAGTAAATGTGTTTGATCATATAAGACATATGTTGTATACAACAGTACCAAGCTTTATAATTGCTGTAATTCTATTTGCGATAATAGGCTTAGGATTTAGAAATACAGCAGTTGCTGATACTAGTCAAATAAATGCTATTTTAGAAACATTACAAGGAAGCTTCAATATTAGTCCAATAATATTTATAGCACCACTTTCAGTAGTTTTAATGATTATATTTAAAGTTCCAGCAATACCAGGAATGTTAGGTGGAACTATTATAGGAGTTTTATTTGCACTAGGACAAGGACAGACTATTTCAAGTATTGTACAGTCATTATTCTATGGATTTGAGATAAGCTCAGGAAATGCAATGGTTGACTCACTCCTTAATAGAGGTGGTATGCTTGGAATGATGGAAACTATTTCTTTAGTTATGTGTGCATTATGTTTTGGTGGACTTGTAAAGCAAATAGGTTGTTTAGATACTATAATAGCTAAAATTCTTACTTTCTGTCACAGCAGAGGAAGTATTGTTCTATCAAATATTATAAGTTGTATCGCTATGAACTTTATGGCTGCTGATCAATATATGGCAATAGTTATACCAGGTCAAATGTATAAACCAGTATATGAAAAGTTGAATTTACATCCTAAAAATCTTTCAAGAGTACTTGAAGATGCAGGAACTTTAACTTCAGGGCTGGTGCCTTGGTCAACTTGTGGGGCAGTATACTTTACTACTTTAGGAGTAAGTGCTTTTGCTTATGCACCATTCCACTTCTTGGGACTAATTAATCCTATTATATCTGCAATATATGGATATACGGGATTTGCAATGAAGCCATTAGATGAAAGTAAACCAATATCTAAAGGATTAACAGCTGAGGATTTTATAAAAGAAGAAAATGATAAAGAAATTGTAGCTTAAGAATACAAATAAAAAATGGAATTCCTTATTATAAGGGATCCCATTTTGTTTTTATTCTTTGTAAATTATTTTAATTAGGATAAGAATATATGTCTGAAAATTCAATCTTAAGTCTCTCACCTATAGAGTCTATAACTTTATTATAGAAATAATTAATTTTACTATCTTTTTCAGAGGTTATAGGTAAGTAAAAGATAAACTCTGAACCTTTGTCTATAGTCTTATTTACCCATATTTCGCCACTATGAAGTTCGATAAAGGATTTTGCTAAGGGTAATCCTATTCCACTTCCTTCAGCTCTTCTTATGAATAAATTATCCACCTGTTTAAATCTTTCAAATATAATATCATAACTATCCTTTGGTATACCTACACCATCATCCTTTACAGAAATATATAGTCTATGCTCATCCCAGTTAGTTGTTAGTGTAATCCATATGTTGCCATTAACTTCTGTGTATTTTATGGAATTAGAAATTAAATTTAAAATTACTTTTTGAATTTTTTCAGGATCACAATCCAGAAATACTTCTTCTTCATTAGTATCAAATATTATATTTTTACCCATTTTCTTTATATATTGAGAAACTGAGTTCACCACATCTTCAAAATAGGTAATAGCATTAACATTTTCTTTGTATAGCTTTATATTGGTGCTATCAACTTGGGTCACATCAATTAGGTTATCAACTAATCGAAGAAGTCTATATGAGTTTTGTTTTATCATATTAAGACGATTATAGTAAATACTATTATTATCATTTATACTATTATAACCATTAAGCTCTAACTGAATGCTTGCTAATATTATATTTAAAGGAGTTTTAAATTCGTGTGAGATATTTGCTAGAAAATCTGTTTTAAATTTCTCACATTCTACTTTTTCTTCTAAAGAGGCAACTTTTTCTTCAAGTTTTGAAAAGCTAGTTACATCTTTACCCGTAATAAATATTTCCTGTGTTTCTTGTTGGTGATAATAATACCATTCAATTAATTTGAAAGAATTGTTTTTGCATTTTACTTCACATATTCCACCATAAAATTTTTTGTTATAGGTATGCAAAATATCTTTGAAATTTATACTATTATTTGTTGATTTTATTAGTGTCTGAATAGGAATTTTTTTCAAATCATTAAAGTCCCAGCCCAATATGAAAGGTATATTAGAACTTATTTTTTTAATATATCCCTTAGTATCTATAATCGCATATAAATCAACTGCTATATTAAGAAATCTACTCAATTCATTTTCAAGTTTAATCTTTTTTTGTAACTGATCTGTCAATTGGGTAGATAAATATATATTTTTTAGTAATAAGGCTAATCGCTTAGAAGTCCTTACAATATATTTAGCATTAGATTCTGTGTCAAATGACTCATTATAATATAAATTTAAAACACCTAGAAGTCTGGAGTTATTATAGACTATAGGTATAACAATTATATAATTATCTTTAAGAAAATACTTATAGTTTTGACAAAAACCATTATTACAATAAAAATTTTCACAGTTT
Organism: Clostridium sp. UBA7791; assembly: GCF_002480755.1. NCBI lineage: Bacteria > Bacillati > Bacillota > Clostridia > Eubacteriales > Clostridiaceae > Clostridium > Clostridium sp. UBA7791. The sequence continues at coordinate 393,686 of NZ_DLCT01000005.1, forward strand.
TTTAAAGGTGTGGGTGAGTTTATTTTAGTAGAAATATTTATTAATTCGTCTTTATAGAAATCACTTATAGAAAAGGTATCATTGCCAGATATGCTTTCAGTAACTCCTAGTGACATTTGCTTTATTAACATTTTTTTAGAATCATCATAGATCCAAAGGCTTGTACCATTTATGTCTAGGGTTTCATATATATCCATAAGATATTCATGAACTTCTTCATAAGAAACTTGTTCACGTTTTTCTTCACTTTCAGTAATTAGATTGCATAGTGTTTTATATTTATTGTCTATAATAAAATTGTTATAGTATAGTTCATCTGTATTAATAACTTGTCCAATAGCTAAAAAGGAGTAACAACTATTGTCCGAATTTATAATGGGAATTTTGTGAGTTTGTAAAATAACTTCTCTATCTTTTATATATAAATATTCATTCATAATACTTTTTTTCTTTTTATTAATAACATTTAAATCATCTTTAATGACAAATTTAAAACTAGAGTAGTCGAAGATATCAAGACCGTTACTATACAATAAAGTATTTTTATCCTCTCCTAGAAGATTACATAATGCGTTATTGACTGCTAGATATTCTCCATTTATATTTTTTATCCATATACAATCATCAAATTCATTTAAAATAGGGATTAATACATCTATAGTTTCTTGATTTAGGTGTGTTTTATTGAAAAGATTATTATACACAGCAATCACTCCTATTTAAGAATATATATTATGTTTCAATTATATAATGGAATGAAGAAAAATGAAACAAATATTACAAAAAAAGCCATAATACGGGATGGATGTTATAAATAATATAAAATAAATTAAGTAATAACATAAATTAGATTTAAAGTTTAATTTGATTAAATAGTATTAAAATTATTTATATAAATTTATATATTCATATCTTTTTTTGTGCTTCTCGAACATGTTTTTTAGCTTTTAGATAGCAGATTAGTTCTATTTTGTCATCATAACTCCAAGATGAGAAGTCATTTAGTAGCATTGATAATACTGCATCTAAATCAGTACATATTAAATTAGATGGAGTTTTATCATCTTCTAATAAATAGGATATAGGTACATCTAAAGCATTACAAAGTATTTTTAAAGTAGATATAGAAGGATTACTTCTATTGTGCTCAATATCACTTATAAACGATATTGATAAATTTGTTTTAGTAGATAATTCTTTTAAAGTTAATCCTTTAGATTTTCTAAGGTCTCTAAGTTTTTTTCTTGAATTCATATATATACCTCCAATAAAGTACGTTATTTACGTACTTTTATAATAAAATTATAGTTTAAGTATTAGTATAAGTAAACGAACAAAAAATATGTATAGACAGTAAAAAAATCATAAAACTATTGATTTTTTACTTTATTAGCGTAAAATAGTGTTTGGGGTGATAGAGTGGAAATAGGAAAAAAAATCAAATTTATTAGAAAATCAATGGGCATAAATCAAAATAAATTGGCTCAATTATCAGGTATATCTAACACATACTTATCTGATATTGAAAATTTAAGAACAGTGCCATCTCTAAAAACTCTAAATAGTTTGGCTATTGCACTTGAGGTTAGTTTGAAGGATCTCTTAGATTAAAAGTTATATAAACAAATGATAAAAATATACTATAGACTAAATGGAAAAACGGTAGAATAAATAATTTATTCAAATGTTAGAATAAATACTAACTATAAAATTTTAACTTAATAAATATTAAGGATAATATTTATACAAAATAAAATTACTTAGATAACATAATTAACTAATGAAAATATTGCTACAATATATTTAGAAGGCAATCCAATATGAAATTATGGTTGTCTATTTTTATAGATGCATAGTAATAGGATATACTAAAGCTTAAATTTTTAGTCTAATGATTTAGTATTATTGTACGAATGTTTAATCTGTAGGTTAAAGTTATGACGGAGCAAAATCATTATTTACAGAAATAGTTGAGAGGAAAATTATCATACTTTACCCAGAATGGGGAGGAGCGATAAGAGTAGTTTTTATGAAGTTAGGAAAATATAAAAAAAAACTAATAGTACTATTTCCATTGCTACTATTAGTTAGTATAATATTCATCAAAGAAGAAAGTCTGTGTAAGTTTATAAATATATTTTTAATTATTACAGTATTTGTATTAGGTATAAGAAACAATGCAATATCTATAATAAATAAGGAGCTAAAACTAATAAGTGAGAGAGATTTTTTAACGGATACATATAATAGAAGATTTATGCATTTGGAATTATTAAAAGCCTGTCAGAATAAAGAAGTTATTACGTTTCTAATGGTAGATATAGATGATTTTAAACTATACAATGATAACTATGGGCATGTTCAAGGAGATAAGATTTTAAAAGTAGTATCAAAAGCTTTGAAAGATATATTTAATGAGGATGTAGTCTGCAGGTATGGGGGAGAAGAATTCTCAATAATATCTAGGCTGGATGAGAAAGAGACTATTGAAAATATAAAAAGGTTTATGAAGCATCTTAGGGAACTTAATATTATTCATGAATGTTCACAAGTTAGCGATAGAATAACTGTTAGTATAGGTATAGAAATTACTAGAATAATTAATGAAGAGGATATATATAATTTAGTAAAAGAAGCTGATGAAAAGTTATATTTATCTAAATCATTAGGGAAAAATACATATACAATGTAAATTTAGGATTTAAGAAATTTAGATATCTCAAAATTACTAAAAACTTATATAGAGATAGCTATTTGCATTTAATGGAATCACATATTGTTTTTTAGGATTTGTAATAATTGAGATTAAAAAGTCATATAGACAAATATCTATATGAAGGATATAATAGGGATATAAAATACTTATAAATAGAAGATTAGGAGATAGAATTTTATGAAATATGATTATGCAGAATATGTTCAAATGTTTAAAGCATTGGCAGATGAGACTAGACTAAAAATTATTAATATGCTTACAGAATCAGAGGAATTGTGTGCATGTAAAATTCTTGAGAATTTTAATATTACTCAACCTACCTTATCTTATCATATGAAGATTTTAACAGATAGTGGATTGGTTCTTGGTAACAAGGATGGCTCTTGGATGAAATATACATTAAATTCAGAGAGAATTACTGAATTGAGAAGTTTTTTAAACTCTAAGAACTAAAAAATCTAAGGATATTTCTTTATATTATTAATCTACAGGAGGGCAAACCATGGAGAAAAAAATTAATTTATATGTATTAACTGGATTTTTAGGTTCAGGTAAAACTACGGTACTTTTAAGGCTATTAGATGTGTTAAAAGGAAATAAGGTTGGAGTTATACAAAATGAATTTGGGAAGCTAGGCATAGATGGAACTATACTTAAAAGAGATAATATTGAGATGGTAGAGATTAATAGGGGATCTATCTTTTGCTCATGTTTAAAAATATCCTTTGCTCAAGCTTTAGCTGAAATGAGTAAACAGGATTTAGAGTATGTCTTTGTAGAGAGTTCAGGCCTAGCAGATCCATCTAATATAGAAGAGATACTTAAAGGTGTAAAGGTTTTATCACCTGAAACAACCTATGATTTAAAGGGAGTATTATGCTTAATCGATGGAATGAACTTTAGAGAGCAATTAGAAGATTTAGAAACAGTAAATCGTCAATTAAAGCATTGTCATATGGCTATCATAAATAAGGTAGATTTAATTGAAGAGGAAGAGCTAAAGAACGTAATTAAAGAAGTTAGACTGGTAAATCCAAAGTGTGATATAGAAACTTGTTCCTTTGGAGAGTTTAGTATGGACTTTTTAGATAAGGATCTATTAGTAAATCAGTGGGCTGAAGGAGAAGAGTCTACAAATACTGTGGAAAATAAGCCAAAAAGCTTAACTATGAATTTTAGTAGTGTTGTAAGCAAAAATAAAATGGAAGAATTCTTAAATTCTATAAAGAAGTATAGCTATAGAATAAAAGGCTTCTTTAACTTAAATGATGGATGGCAACAAATAGATGTGGTAGGAAAAAATATAGATTATAAGCCATGTGAACCAAAGGAAGTTTCACAACTAGTGTTTATATCTAAAATAGGACCTAATATAATAAAGCCTATAATTAATAATTGGAATGAAATTGTAGGAGAAAAAATGGAACTTAAAAATTAAAGTTTTGAATTTTAGGAGGAGTTCATATGGAATTTAAGGTTTTAGGAGAAGGGTGCTCTAAATGCACTAAACTTTATGATAATACTTTGGAAGCTTTAAAGGAGTTAGGGATAGAAGCTGATGTCACTAAGGTTGAATCTTTAGTAGATATTATTTCATTAGGAGTTATGACTACTCCTACTCTCATGATAAATGGTAAACCAAAGGCTATGGGACAAGTTTTATCTACTAAACAAATAGTAGAGTTAATAAAAAAATCTATATAGTAAAAGTTTTAGAATAAGTAACTAGATATTAAATTTAGTTACTTATTTTTAATTATACAAATAAATCATTCTACATAGTTAAGAATAAATGTAGCACAGGGAGAAAAATTAAATAAGCATATTGACACTATATAGGTGATGGTCTATATTATAAACATAGACAGTTATCTATATAAGGAGGCGTTAAAATGAATTATGAAGAAAATGCAAAAATTATAAAAGCATTATCTGATCCAAATAGGTTAAAAATAGTAGACATATTATCCTGTGGGGAAAGATGTGCATGTGATATTCTAGAACATTTTGATTTTACACAACCAACTCTTTCACATCATATGAAGGTGTTGATGGATTGTGGTCTTGTTGAGAGTAGAAAGGATGGACTGTGGAGTCATTATTCTTTAAATAATACTAATTGTAATAAATTAATATTGTTTTTAACAAGTGTTACAACAGATAAAGAGGAGTGTATTTGCAAAGAAAAAGAAAAGTGTAGATGTAAATAAATCCATGTTATATATAGATATTTTTAAAATAAAAAGTGTGAAAACCATACACTAACCAATTAAGAATGGAGGAGTTAATATGAAACTAAAGGTGGCATTTATATGTGTTCACAATTCTTGTAGATCTCAAATGGCGGAGGCCTTAGGAAAGTTATATGAAGGAGAGGTTTTTGAAAGTTATTCTGCAGGAACCCAACTAAGACCTACAATAAATCAAGATGCGGTTAGAATAATAAATGAGCTATATAACATTGATATGAATGAGACTCAGAAATCTAAACTGCTAGGAGATATACCTGAGGTAGATATAGTTATTAAAATGGGTTGTAATGTTGTATGTCCTATTTTACCCGGAAAGCATATAGAGGATTGGGGATTAGAGGATCCAACTGGAAAGTCAGATGAAGAATTTATTAAAACTACTAAAATTGTTGAAGAAAAAATTAAAAATTTAGCTAAGAGAATAAAAAATAAAGAAATTGAATTATAGGAGGTTTATCTTATGGGTAATAATAAAGAAAATAGTGGAAAAGGGTTAGGTGTTTTTGAAAGATACTTAACTCTATGGGTTGCCCTTTGTATTGTAGTGGGAATATTGGTTGGTCAGTTTTTGCCTATGATACCTAATACTCTAAATAAGTTTGAGTATTATAATGTGTCAATACCTGTGGCTATACTTATATGGTTAATGATATACCCTATGATGTTAAAGATTGATTTTGGAAGTATAATTAATGCCACTAGAAAACCAAAGGGACTTATAGTTACTTGTACAACTAATTGGCTTATTAAACCTTTTACAATGTATGCTATATCAGCATTTTTCTTCTTTATAGTATTTAAGGGCATAATAGCACCAGAACTTGCTAAGGAGTATTTAGCTGGAGCAGTGCTTTTAGGAGCTGCACCATGTACAGCTATGGTATTTGTTTGGAGTCACTTAACTAAAGGGGATCCTTCCTATACTTTAGTTCAGGTAGCAGTTAATGACTTGATTATTTTAATTGCATTTGCTCCTATTGTAGCTTTTTTACTAGGTGTTGGAGATGTAGTTATACCTATAGAAACTCTTGTATTATCAACAGTTTTATTTGTAGTTATACCATTAGCACTGGGATTTATAACTAGAACATTAATAATTAAAAACAAAGGAATAGATTATTTTAATAATGTATTTTTAAAGAAGTTTGATAATGTTACTATAATAGGATTATTACTGACTTTGATTATATTATTCTCCTTCCAAGGTGATACTATTTTAAATAATCCTGTTCATATAGTATTAATTGCAGTACCACTTATAATTCAAACCTTCCTTATATTTGGAATAGCTTATATTTGGGCAAAACTTTGGAAGTTGCCACATTCTATAGCAGCACCAGCAGGAATGATTGGAGCAAGTAACTTTTTTGAATTAGCAGTAGCAGTAGCAATTTCATTATTTGGATTACAATCAGGTGCTGCATTAGCTACAGTTGTAGGTGTATTAGTAGAAGTACCTGTGATGCTTACCCTTGTTAGAATAGCTAATAATAGTAGAGGTTGGTTTACTAAAGAAGGAGAATAGTTTAAATTTCATGTCTTAATAAATAAGTAATAAATTTGTAAGCTTTAAGTAATAAATAATAATCTCATAAGGTTTAAAATAAGTATATGAACTTAAGGAGATGGTCTTATGGGAAAAAAGAAAAAGGTTAGAAAAGCAAGAAGAGTTATATTGAAGTTACTAGTAATAGTTATATTAGGCATGTGTGCTACAAATTATTTAATCAATAAATTTCATTTGAAATCAGAGGGATATTTTATTATTAATGATTATGATAAAGTAGTGGTAAATAAAAATTATGCTTTAACATCAGATTATAAGCCAAAGGATTTAGTTTCAGTAAATATAGAATTCTTACCAGAATCCATAGAAGAAGAAAGATATATGACAAAGGAGTCTGCTAAGGCTTTAGAGGAACTAGTAGATGCTGCTTCAAAGGATGGGGTTTACTTATGTGGTTTATCAGGCTATAGATCTTACAAAACACAAAAAAGTTTATATGAATATAATGTGGAAACCCAAGGAAAATCTTATTCAGATAAATATGTAGCAAAGCCTGGAGCAAGTGAGCATCAACTAGGAGAGGCTATGGATTTAGCAACTAGTTCTGGATGGATATCTGAAGGATGTCCAGAAGCTAATTGGATAGCTAATAATGCATATAAATATGGATTTATAGTAAGATATGAGTCGGGAAAAGAAGATATAACAGGATATAATTATGAACCTTGGCATGTGAGATATGTGGGTAGTGAAATGTCAGAAAAGATTTATAATGATGGAATAACCTTAGAAGAATTTGCTGAAATTAATTAAATAATATATAAACATAGAATAAATCAAAAGATATAAAAACAATTTTATAACATTAAAGAAGCCAAGTTATATAAGGTAATATAGCTTGGCTTTTGCATTTAACATTATATTATATACTTTATAACTTTATTATTAAATATAGAGTCAATTTCTAAACTAAAAAATTCTTTCATCTCTTCTAACTGCTCTTTTGTATATACATATTTACCATATCCAAATTGTCCATATTTATATTTTCTTTCCTCATCAACCATAGGAAGTGTTGTTTCAGGAAATACTTCTAGAATTATATTTTTTGCTCTAGGAGTATACCTATGAGATATTATTTCAAAGGTAACAGGAGTAGTTAAGTTATCAGGAAGCTTATCCTTAAGGTTTAATAAAAGTTGTTTATAATCGTTTTTCCAACCTTCATAAAGAAATACTGGCGCAATAATAAAACCTATAGGATACCCAGCATTAGCCACCTTTACACTAGCTTCTATTCTTTTATCTATAGAAGCGGCTCTATTTTCAAAGTCACTGATTACTTTATCTGTATTTAGAGTAAATCGAATTTCTGTATGTCCCTTGTGATCTATATCTAATAGACTATCAACATCATTAAACTTTGTAACAAAACGAAATAGTCCATGATCGCTATTAGCAAAGAATTCTATAGCTTTTTTTAAACTATTAGTATAAGGTTCTATAGGTATAGGATCAGAGGTGGCAGAACCTTCAAATAAAGTTTTAGAAGGTAATCTTTCTTTAATATATTCATTTGTTTGATTTAGAATATCATCTATATTTACATTAATCTTTATATAAGGTTTATCACCTAGATTTGTATTTAAGTAGCAATACTGACAATGGGCAATACAACCGGACACTAGGGGTAACTGCCAATTAGCAGAAGGTTTACAGGATTGAAATTTACTTCTTTTTTTTATACCCACAACTAGGGTATTCTTACCTTCACTATAAAAGATATGCAAATTTTCACCAGGAATTCGCTCTTTAATCTTATTAGAAGTTAATTTTATTATTTCAATATTTTTATTATCCTTAAAAGTGTTATAAATATTTTTGCCTATTTCATAATCCAAGGATCCTTTTTCAAATAATATTCTTTTAGGAATAAACATTAAGTTCTTTAGTAGAAGCAATGGGCTTCAAACTAAAGGTCACCTCCTTTATATTTAATAGGAATATTCTTTACATATATGATAATATTATGTGTAATAGATAAATGTTTTAATTTAGATGATATGGTATAATGGGTGTAATTTACAGTGGTACATAAATAGTTATCTAAAGGTAACTATAAAACATAGAAAAATAATTTTATAATAAAAGGGGGCATATTATTGTATATTAAAATTTTGGTAAATGGATGGAAAAATTCTATAAAAGATTCAGTAAAAAGATTTCCTATACCCATATTTTTATCTATAGCTGCAGTTATAACTTTAATCTATATGGGAGAAAGTATTGGAAGTGACGAGGAATTAAGACGTGTTGTGATGACTTTAGTACTTGGTATTCCAGTATATATTTGCATTGAATTATATTTTGAAAGAAGAAATAAATCTAATGAGAAGTTTAAATATCTAATTTATATTATTGCAGCTATTTGTTTAGCAGTCTACGGATATTTTTGTCTTGGAGATTTAAATATGGTTCAGATTACTAGATATGTTGGTCTTATTATAATATTTATTACAGGGTTCTTTTTTACTCCATATATTTATAAGGATGGAAGTTTTGAGATGTATGTAATAAAGGTTTTAGGAAGATTTTTTACAACAGTTTTATATTCTATAGTTTTATATTTAGGATTAATAGCAATATTGTTCACCGTAGATTATCTTTTTGGAATAGAAGTTAAATATGAGATATATTATTATACATGGCTTATAGTTGTAGGAGTTTTTGCACAATGCTTCTTTCTTGGAGGAATCCCAGAAAAGGAAGAAGTTATAAAGGTTGAAAAGTATCCAAAGGTGTTTAAAATATTAATGATTTATATAATTATGCCATTAATTTCTATATACACAATAATCTTATATATATATTTTGCTAAGATAATTATTACTAGACAGTGGCCTGAAGGATTAGTTTCTCATTTAGTATTATGGTATGGAGTAATATCAGCAGGAACCTTGTTTTTAACTTCACCAGTAAAGGAAAATAGTCCTTGGGTAAGCAAGTTTGTAAAGATGTTTCCAAAGGCAATACTTCCTCTTATAGTACTTATGTTTATTTCTATGGGAATAAGAGTTAATGCCTATGGAATAACTGAAAATAGATATTTTGTTTTAGCACTAGGGATTTGGGTCTTTGGAATAATGATATATTACTCAATAATTAAGAAAGTAAAAAATATTATACTCCCAATATCTCTTACTATAATTACTTTTATATCAATTTGTGGACCTTTGAGTAGTTATAATTTATCTAAGTATAGTCAAAATAAAAGATTTGAAAAGTTCCTTATAAAAAATAATATGATTGAAAATGGTAAAATAGTTAAAGCTATAGATCCAGTTTCTAAAGGTGATCAAATAGAACTCAATAGTATTTTGGATTATTTTAATAGAAAACATGAATTAAAGGATATTAAATATTTGCCAGATAATTTTACTATAAGTGATACAGAGAGGGTACTAGGAATAACTTATTCTAATTTAAATTATGAAAGTAGATATGAACATTTTTATTTTATAAGTGAAGAAATATCAGAGCCTATAGAAATAAAGGACTATGATTACCTTTTTAACATTATAAGTTATCAAAGTGCTGCTAATAAGAATTCTTATGGAATTACAGTTGACTATAATAAAGCATCTAATGAACTTAAGATATTAGAGAAAGGTAAACAGATATATAATAAAAATTTAAATGAGTATTTTAATAGGATAATAGATAAATATGGTGTTAATAAAACAAACTCCATACCTGTAGAAGATATGCAATTTGAAGATGAAACAGATAAAGTTAAAATTAAAATAAAAATTGATAACTTTTCTGGTCGTAAGGATTTAAATTATGACCATATAGAGTCTACAGAAATTCAATTTTCCGTATTTGTAAAGATAAAGTAAAAGAACAATAAAATTATGTAAGAATAATTTGCCTACTAAATTGAAACAATATTATTGAAATAAACTTTAGGAGGCATTCTTATGACTAAATTAAAATGTGATGCATGTAGTTGTGCATATAATAATGATTATTATTGCTGCATTGATTCTATTCAAGTAGGTGGAAGAGAAGCTACTCATAAATCATCTACTTGTTGTGATAGTTTTGCAGAAAAAAGCGGAGCTATGTCAAATAGTAATCAAAGACCTAATCCAGAAATGGTAGTAGGATGTGAAGCTACCAATTGTGTTTATAACGAAAACCATAAATGTGATGCTTCAGAAATTTGTATTTCTGGAGACCATGCATGTAAGCCAAGAGAAACAGAGTGTGCTACATTTCATTGCAAGTAAAGAAAAATACTATAAGTAAATATAAAGAACAAGCTACTATTATGAAATTTTCTGATTAAGTTCGGTTAAATTTTATAGTAGTAGTTTTTTACGTATATAAGTGTTTAAACAGTGAAACATATATAAGAAAAAGAGAGATATTGTAATAACTTATCTATTGATATATGATTAAATAAAGAGAGTTAACATAAAATTGAAAAACATAAGATAGTTTTTACAAAAATCAATAGGGTGAATTGAGGAGGAATGGGTTTGAAAAAGGAAATAAAAGATTATATTATAATAACTTTTGGATTAACTTTAATAGCTATAGGTATTCATTTTTTTCTAGTTCCACACAATTTAGCAGCTGGAGGACTTACTGGGCTCGCTATGATAATAAACCATTATATTCCTAACCTTAGTATTGGTATTATAATGCTTATAGGGAACATATTTTTCTTTGTCATAGGTTTTATTTTTATTGGAAAGGCATTTGGAACAAAAACTATATATTCTAGCCTTATGCTTTCAGTAATAATATCCCTTTTAGAAAAAGTAGCACCTATTAGTAAACCTATTTCACAGGATATACTTATAAATTTAATTTTTGGTATATTAATTGGAGCTATAGGTATGGCTATAGTGTTTAATAGGAATGCATCTACAGGGGGAACGGATATACCTGCTAAAATATTAAACAAATATGCTCATTTAGAAATTGGAAAAGGACTTTTAATTATAGATTTTAGTATAACCTTACTTGCAGTTATAGCATTTGGAGCTACTACAGGGATGTATGCTTTACTTGGTGTTATAATAAATGGCTCCATGGTAGACTTTGTTATAGATGGACTTAATATAACTAAGAGAATCGAAATAATGAGTTCTAAAACTGAAGAGATAAGAAAGTTTATTATTGAAGAGCTAGGTAGGAGTGCTACTATTTATCGTGCTATAGGAGCATACAATTTAGAAAAAAGTGATGTTTTAATAACTGTAATGGGTAAAAAGGAGTTTATTAAGCTTAGAAATTTTATAAAAGAAGTGGATCCATGTGCTTTTATCATAACCCATAATGTCCATGAGGTTTTAGGGGAAGGCTTTGGTAATATACTAGACTAATTATATAATCAGTAAATTTCAATTGGGGGATTTACTGATTTTTTATTGTATTTATGCTATATAGTTAAAAATAAGAAGAATTTTGTCCATTACTCTAAGATGACCTAGATAAAAATTGAAATATTTCTAAAATTTGCTATAATATATATATAACCATAAGTTGAAAATGTTGAGTTAAGGGTTAAAATAGGTATTTAGGGGGTATATGAAGATGAAAAGAGGAAATAAGGTATTATTAATAATTTCAGTTATAATAATTCTCGGACTAGTATGCGTAGGATTATTTTGGGGAAAACTTAGTCCTAATGAGGAGGCTGAAATTATAAAAGAAAAATTAGTTCCTTTAAACACTGTGGAGGTTGGCAATGGCTTTGAAGATTTAAAGGAATTTAAGGATATATTTAAGGATAAACAAATTATAGCCTTAGGTGGGGCAACCTATGGAACAAAAGAGTTTTTTCAAATTAAGCATCGTATGCTGGAATTTTTAGTAGAGGAAATGGGGTATAGAACCTTTGCTATGGATGTGGATTTTGGAAGAACTGAATTAATTAATAATTATATATTGAATGGGGAAGGAAATGCTGAAAATATAGTAAGACAAACAAAGATAAATGGAGGTTATTCTTGGTCAACGGTGGAGTCTTTGGAGTTAATAGAATGGATGAGAAAGTATAATGAAGATTCTAATCATAAGGAAAAAATTAAGTTTTACGGTATTCAAGTTACTAATGCTGAAGATAGTTCAAATTTTGTAATAAATTATTTAAGAGATATTGATGAAGATCTATACAAGAAGTTTGATGGTGAATTGGATGAAGTAAGAGGAAGACCCGTTAGAAATATACCTACAAGTGAGTTAAGAAGAGAACAAGAAAAGGTTGAAATTCTAATTAATATATTTAATGAAAATAAAGAGAAACTTGTAAAAAGTACCTCAGAAGAGAAATATGAAGAGGCTTCGAAATATCTTCAGACTATCTTGAAAAGCATAGAATTAGCCATATACAGTGGACCAGAGCATAACATTAAAGAAGCTTTGAATATGGAAGGAAAATTATTAGCTGATAATATTAAATGGATTCTAGATCGTGAGAGTAAAAATGGAAATGATAAAATAGTTCTTTGGAGTGGAAATCAACATATAAGCAATATTTCTAAAGATTATAAAAGCATGGGGTATAATTTAAAGGAGATGTATAAAGATAAATATTATTCATTAGCATTAGAATTTCATCAAGGTAGTTTTGGAGCGTATCCTATAGACAGTAGTGGTGTAGGTAGTGAGTATGAAATCTATAATATAGAAGAAGGAAATCCTCAAATGTTTTCTAATATATTTAACCTTACAGAAATATCAAATAGTTTTATAGATTTTAAATCTTCATCACAGGATAAGGATGTTAAAAAAATATTATCATCTTCAATACTAATGCATAACATTATTTTTTATAATGGGTATGAAGAAGATTATTATATGAAATTAAAGCCTATAGATACCTTTGATGGGTTAATATTTATTAGAGACACTAATGCTATAAGTAAATTAAAATAAAAAATTAAGATAAAAAATTGAAATAAAAAATAGAT
>NZ_DLCT01000005.1:407324-668802 GCF_002480755.1 Clostridium sp. UBA7791
ATCTATTTTTTATTTCAATTAGTCTTGAACTGGAGCACCAACTGGGCAAACGCTAGCACAAGCACCACATTCGATACAAGAATCAGCATCGATAACGTATAATCCATCTCCTGCACTTATGCAGCTAACTGGACATTCAGATTCGCAAGCACCACAAGAGATGCAAGTATCTACTATTTTATAAGCCATGAAAAAGACCCCCCTTTACTATTAAATCATGATTATCATACCATATTATGATATAATAATAAAGAGGATTTATATTTAAATATAATAAAAAATACAAGAAATAAATTAATTTTATAGTTAATAAATGAACTAATTAAAGTAAATGTAAAATATATTAACATTTATTTAAATTAATTTATTTTCAGTACATATAACTAGTGCTATAAAAAAACAAATGTTAAAATAACTACAATGGGAATTAAAGAAGTTTTAAGAGGTATGAAAATGAAATTAAAGGGAAAAGTGGTAGTAATTACAGGAGGAACAAGAGGTATAGGTAAGGGAATAGCCTTAGAATTTGCTAAAGAAGGAGCAATATTAGTACTAAACTATTTTAACGATGATGAAAGTGCAAGGGAGACTTTAAATCAAATTAGTTCCATGGGAAATTATTGTACTTTATTTAAAGGAGATGTAAGTAATTATAACTTTTCTAAGGAATTAATAGAATATACTCTAGAGAAATTGGGCAGAGTGGATGTATTAGTAAACAATGCAGCTATTTCTAAAATAGGACTATTTATGGATGACACTGAAGAAGATTTTGATAAAATTATGTCTGTAAATTTTAAGTCAGTATTTAATACTACAAACTCTGTAGTTAATCATATGATTTCAAGAAAAGAAGGTAGCATTATTAATATATCATCAGTTTGGGGAGGTGAAGGAGCTGCCTGCGAAGTTTTATATTCTGCATCAAAGGGAGCTATAAATTCCTTTACAAAGGCCTTAGCTAAGGAACTAGCATTAAGTAATATAAAAGTAAATGCCATAGCACCGGGTGTTATCGAAACTAAGATGAACATGTGGATGAAAGAGGAAGAAAGAGTGGAATTAACAGAGGAAATACCCATGGGGAGATTTGGAAGTGTATCAGAAGTGGGAAGAGCTGCTGTATTTTTAGCTAGTAAGGATAGTAGCTATATCACAGGGGAAATACTAAATGTAAACGGGGGCTTTTAAATTTACCTTTAAAGCAGATAATAATTTTAAAATCAGATAGTATATTAATTATTTAATTGATACATATAGAAAGGAATTAGAATTTATGAATAGTGTTGAGATGAAAACATTAATAAAAGTTATATTTGTATGTATACTGTTATTTATATTTTCTCCATTGATTTTTGGAGTTTTAGGAATTGTATTCAAAGGAATTTTATGGCTTATTTTAGGGATTGTAATTATAATAACCCTTAGTATAATGTACTTAAAATATAAGGTGAAAAAGGAAACTAACGAATTTTATTCTTCTAATGAGAATGGAAGGCCACAAGGTAGCAATAGTGCCAATGTAACTCCAGACTCAGAATCTTATATAGACTATAGCGATTCTACTATTGTAGATGTAGAAGAGTATGAAGAAAGTAATGATAAGGAAGAATAGTTAAAGAGAAAATAAGAATTACGAACAAGAAGCACCGATGTTAATTTATTTTACTATTGGTGCTTTTGTACATTAGAGGTGAATATAATGAAGAAAATATTATTAATTGAAGATGAAGAACATATAAGAAAGTTTGTAAAAATAAGCCTTAAGAGAGAGGGCTTTCAGGTAGTAGAAGCAGAAACAGGAGAACTTGGTATTGAAGAAGTTGCAAAAGAGAGCCCTGATATTGTAATACTTGATATAATGCTTCCTGGAATTGATGGATATAAAGTGTGTGAAATTTTAAAGAAAAGTTATCCACAGATGGGAATAATAATGCTTACTGCTAGAGCGCAAGATGGGGATAAAATTATGGGATTAGAGTTTGGTGCAGATCACTATATTATAAAGCCCTTCAACCCATTAGAGCTTATAGCTATTATTAAATCTTTACTTAGAAGAATGGAACTAGGAAATGGTCTTAAGAGTAGAGAAATTATATCTGGAGCTTTTAAAATAGATTTGGATAGTAAGGTACTATATAAAAGTGGAGTAGAGATAGAATTAACCCCTAAAGAATATATGCTTATAAAAATGTTTATGGAAAATCCAAACAAGGCCTTTAGCAGAGATGAACTTCTAGATATGGTGTGGGGCTATAATTACATAGGGGAAAATAAAATTATTGATGTAAATATAAGACGTATTAGAAGTAAGATAGAAGATAACTCATCTAAACCTAAATATATTGAAACTGTTTGGGGAACAGGATATAAGTGGAGGGAAGATTAAGTGAAATCCTTAAAAACTAAGATTTCTAGCAGTAATATAATTGTAATAGCTATAACCATATTCATAGTTCAAATTATGGTTTACATAGCTATCAAAGGATATTACTATAGAAATCTAGAGGATACTATATATGGCCAAATCAAGATATCATCAGATTTTTATAATACATACTTGTCCTCCAATACTGTAAAAGAGAATATATTTAATGATAATGATACATTTTGGAGTAATACGGATTGTAGAGTTCAAATAATAGACTTAGAAGGTAATGTTATGATGGATTCTTCAGGATATATTTCAAAGGACAGAATATTAACTAGAGAAGTTAAAGCAGCAGCTAGTGGTAATACTGAAGGGGAAGCTAATATATATCAAAATGAAAATAAGAATGAAAAGATTATTTGTGTAGCATATCCACTTTCTTTTGATACAGATGTAGATGGAATATTGAGATTTAGCGCCTCTACTGAAGGTATAGATAAAAGCATAAGGGAAATATTGTTTATAATAATTTTATTAGGTATACTAGTAATTTCTATTTCGTCTACTATAAGTTTATTTATTTCTAATAGTATAATGAAGCCTTTAAAACTAGTTTCTGTGGGAGCAGAAAAGATGGCTAAGGGTAACTTTAAAGAGAGTATACCAAATTACTCTAAGGATGAGATAGGAAGTTTAGCTGATACTCTAAACTATATGTCTGAGGAGATACTAAAAAATGAAAGACTAAAGAATGAATTTATATCATCTGTATCCCATGAACTTAGAACACCTCTAACTTCTATTAAGGGATGGGCCATTGTGTTAGAGTCCTCAGATTTAGAAGATAAAGAAGAAGTAAGAGAAGGTCTTAAAATTATAGAGTCAGAGGTTGAAAGATTAACTTATCTAGTAGAAGAATTATTGGACTTTTCAAAGTTAATTTCAGGTAAAATCACTTTAAGAAAAGAAGTGATAAGTATAGGTGAATTTACTCAAGATATATTAAGACAATTAGAACCTAAACTACTGTCTAGAGGAATAGAGGTCATATTTGAAGAACTACAGGTTAAACCTATAGAAGTTGATAAAAATAGAATGAAACAGGTTTTAATAAATATTTTAGATAATGCTATAAAGTTTTCACCTAATGATTCTAAAATAGTAGTTAAGCTAGTAGAAGATGAAAAATATTTAACTATATCAATTAAAGATTATGGCTATGGAATTTCTAAAGATGAACTACCTCATGTTAAAGAAAAATTTTATAAGGGAAGAAATATAAATGCAAGCAATGGTATAGGACTCTCTATATGTGAAGAAATTATAACTCAGCATAGCGGAATTTTAAAGATAGATAGTGAATTACAAAAGGGTACAGAGGTTATTATAATGTTACCTAGAGGAGATATGAGATGAAAAGATTAATAAGAATACTGATAACTTTTATGTTAGCACTTATTCTTACTGGTTGTAATAAATTTAACATAGAAGTAAAGAAACCAAATAATGATTCTATTTTAAAGGGACAATGGCAAGTTAAAAATTATGTGGGAATTACAGAAGAGGAAGTATTTAATTGTAATTTGTTAGACAGCAAAGTGAGTTTTAGTAATGAAGAAGTATTTATGTTTGATAAGGCATACAAGAACATAACTTATAAAGCTAAATTAGTAAATGGTGAACAATACATTTATAATACTATAGGCTTTATACCTGATTATTTAAAAGATACTAAGGAAGTAGAAGTTGTAACCATATCATCTAAAAATACATATTTAAAGGAAGTTATTGTTATAGATAAAGGTATATTAGTAATACAGGACGATGTTTTACTTTATCTTGAAAAAGTAGATGATAAACCCATGGAGAATATCAATGAAAAAACCGGTGTAGATGAAATAGCAGATAGTGAGAAAATTAGTAATGGAGTATTAATAGGCATTAAAGATAAAACTGATGAGGGATTTACATATAAAACTCTTTGGATATCCTATGATGGTAAAAAAATATATAGTAAAGAGGTTCCATTCCTACTTTTACCACGTAAAAATGGATTTTTCAAGGTTTCAATTCATAGAGAATATATTGAAAACAATTATAAGGATAATATAGAATTTGTATTTTTAAGTGGCAATCCATCTGAAAAGCAAGCTGATCTAAAAGTAAGTAAAGAACCAAATATAAATGTATCTAAAGAGATAAATTTTATAGGAAATGATTATATAAGTATTAAAATTCATGAACAAGGAGAAGATCATAGGGCGGAAAAGGTAGGGACATATTTAATTGATACTATGAATATGGAAGGTAAAGGAGCAGTTTCCTTAGGAAATATTAGTGAACAGAAAAATATAACTAAGTTTAATAATGAAGCACAAGGACTTCATATAGAAGATATAAATAAGTTTACAGATGTTTCTATCAAAAGAAATCAAGGAAGATGGCAGATTTATACTGTTCATAGTAAAAAGGATGAAAGTATTGAAAATAATATAAATATTCCTTTAAAAGTATCTAAGAATGTAGCTAGGTATGATAGGCTATTTACATCATGGCAAGGAATTAAAAATCAGGTTCCATCAGCGGAGGATGCATTATCGTCCCCTAATAAAAATATGACTATAATAAAGACAAAATCAAGTTTATATGGATATAAAATAGAAGATGGAAAAATCAGTGAATCACCAGAGTTAACTATTTCTTTAAATGGTGATGAGGAGATAGTTATGGCAGAATGGGCCATGGCAGAATTTGTAGGATATTGGACAGAACAAGTAAATTCATTACTTAGGTCAAGTAAATAGTGTAGTATATAAACCAAGGAAAAGCCAGGCAATAATTTGCCTGGCTTTTTAGTTATCATGTATAATTTTAGCTACATCCAGTGGTTGTTCCACAATCTTGACAAACCTTACATGTACCATTTCTCACTAAGTTTGTACTTGAACAGTTTGAACAAACCTCGGAGTAAATACGCTCACCTTTTATTTCTGATTTCCCATGGTCAATAGAAGTAGTAGATACTTCATTATGATGAATTATTGGTTTTACCATATCCTTAGGGTTAGGTTTAATTTGGCAACGAGAATAGTCACCAAGCTCAATATCTATAACTTTACTGATTAAGTCAGAGATGGAGCTAACATGCTTAATGTAAGGATGTTTTTGCACAAAGCCATAAGGTTCATATTTTTGGCCTCTAAGCATTTTAGCAATATCTGCTGCAGGAACGTGATATTGTAGCATTACAGAAATAGATTTAGAAAGAGAATTTAAGAGTCCAGTTATTATAGTTCCTTCTCTATCTGTAGTTATATAAATTTCAGAAATTTCCCCATTTGTTCTTCTATTAACTGTAGTGTATATTTTAACATCATCTATTTGAGCAGGATGAGTAGTTCCAAATCTAATACCAATTGGTTTTTCACGAGTAAATACAGTAGATGAAGTAGTTTGATTTTGTAGTTCTTTAGCTTTAGATAAAAGCTCTTCATAAGTTAGCTTTTCTAAATCTGCATCATTTTCTTCTTCTAAAACTGTATTTAAAGGTTGACTAGCTTTGCATCCATCTCTATAAAGAGATATTCCTTTTACCCCAAGGTTCCAAGAATCAAGGACAACCTTTTTAAAGTCATCTACAGTAGCTGTTTTAGGTAGGTTTACCGTCTTAGAAACTGAACCAGATATAAGAGGTGTGATGGCAGCCATCATTAGAACGTGTCCCATAGGCTTAATATATCTCTCACCACTTCCACATTTGTTTGCTGTATCAAAAATGTGAATATGTTCTTCTTTAAGATGAGGAGCTCCTTCAATTTTACCATCTATAATTTTTTCATACTCATATCCATTTTCATTAACCATTTCTTTTCTAAGAATATAATCTACTATGTCTTTAATTTCATCTTGTGAGTATCCAAGGTTATCAAGGGCATCTTCTATAATTGGATTTACTATAGTCATAAATCCACCACCGGATAATTTTTTATAAACAAAGTGGGAGAAGTATGGTTCAATAGAAGTAGCACCACAATCCATAGCAAATGAAATTGTTCCAGTTGGAGCTATTACAGATACTTGAGCATTTCTATATCCAAATTTCTCACCATACTCTACAGCTTCTTGCCAAAGAGTTTTTAAAAGTTCAGATAGCTCAGTATTACCTTCTGCCTTAAGAATTTCATGATTAACTTCCACAGGGCTATAGTGAAGGTCTTCGTATTCACTATCTAGCGCTCCTGCAACCCTTCCATGATTTCTTATTACTCTAAGCATTGCATCTTTATTAATGTCATATTTTTCGAATGGTCCTACTTTTTCAGCCATAAGGGCAGAAGTAACGTAAGAAGCTCCAGTAAGCACTCCAATTAGAGAAGCAGTTAATTGTCTAGCTTCTTCTGAATCGTAAGCATAACCCATTACCATAAGAAGAGAAGCTAGGTTTGCAATTCCAAGACCTGTTGTTCTAAACATATATGTTTTTCTTGCAATATCTTCTGTTGGGAATTGACCCCAGTGAACAGAAGATTCAAGCATAAGTTGTAGCAAAGATACCATATGAACATATCCATCTAAATCAAATACTTTACTATCCTTGTTATAGAACTTATATATATTAATTGAAGCTAAGTTACAAGATGTATCATCTAAGAAAGCATATTCACCACATGGGTTAGTAGAATTTAATCTATTATGCTTTGCACCAAGGTCTCCATCTTCACCACCGGGACATGTATGCCAAGCGTTGAAGGTATCATCAAATTGAGGTGCTGGGTCAGCACATTGCCATGAAGCTAAGTTGAATTCGTCCCATAGCTCACTAACTTTAACATCCTTATTAATTTTTTCATCTATTCTTCCCTTTAAAGTTATTACTTCATCTGGATTTTCAGATAGATTTTCAACTTTTTTCATGAATTCATCGCTGAATCTTATAGAGTTATTACCGTTTTGACCGGATACAGTTTCATAAGCTTCGCCTTCAAAGGAAGCATCATAGCCCATTTTACCTAAAGCACGAACCTTATCTTCTTCTCTAGCCTTCCAATTTATAAATTCTCTAATTTCTGGGTGATCTATATCAAGGCAAACCATTTTAGCTGCACGTCTTGTAGTACCACCAGATTTTATAGTTCCAGCATTTCTATCAAAGCCCTTTAAAAAGCTCATAACACCTGAAGAAATTCCACCAGCAGAAAGCTTTTCGTCTTTAGCTCTAAGAGTTGAATAGTTAGTTCCACATCCAGAACCACCCTTAAATAGTTTAGTTTCTGTTACATATTGCTCAGAAATTGAATGAGGTCCTAAAAGTTTATCTTGTATAGATAAAATAAAGCAAGCAGAAGCTTGAGTTCTAGTATAGTTATCTACGCTTTTAACAACTTTTTTTAAGTTCTCATCATAATAAAAATGACCTTGATGCTCACCAGCTATATCATAAGAAAGCTTTAATCCAGTATTAAACCATTGGGGTGAATTTGGTGCATACATTTGATTTAAGAAGCAATAAACTAATTCATCATAAAGTATTGTAAACTCCTCATCATTAGTTATTAAACCTTCATCCTTTAGAGATGCACACCAAAAATTAACTAATCTATGTGCCACCATTTTAAGACTATTTTCATAGCCTACTTCATTAGGTACTAAAGCTCTTTTGAAATATTTAGAAGCAATTATATCACAAGCATTTTGTGAATAGTGAATTGGAAATTCTAAGTCCTTCATATCTACGAGAATGGTACCTTTTTTATAGTCTTTTAAAATTACGTCAACTTTTTTCCACTGGAATAAATCGTATACTGTCAAATCTTTATTAGTTTCTAACTCTTTTGTGTAGTATCTTTTTATTATATTGTTAATACTCTTCATTATAAAAGCTAATCACACTGTTATGATTAGCAAGTCACCCCCTAAATACTTCATATACTATATATTGTGTCCGAAATGTGCTTTTGCACTATATGTTGTATTATATTATATAATTTTTTTTCTTACAACTATTGAAATTTCCATTAAACTGTGCTTGTTCACACCTGAAAATAGCCTTAAATTAAGTAGATTTCAGTACCCTAACCACTTCAACTGATTAACTAATAAAATTTTATGACAAAGTTATAAAAATTATTACAAACTAATATAATTTCATAATACATATGGGAAAATAAATACATAATTCAGTAATTAGGTGATGAATAATAGGAAAAAATAAATTATTACACAATAGACTTTTAAATTATGGTATCATTACCTTATATAAAAGATAATAATTATTGTTGTGTTCATATAGTTTTAAGAAATTAAAATGGTTGAATGAAAATTATGGAAATTTCAAGTATAAAGGATGGATGGAAAATGATAAAAGCAATTAAAGGGAATACACCAATTATAGATGATACATGTTTTATAGCAGAAAATGCAACGGTAATAGGGGATGTAACTATAGGAGAAAATACTAATGTATGGTATAGCGTGGTAATTAGAAGTGATATGGATACCACCAGTATAGGAAAAAATACTAACATTCAAGAAAATTCTACAGTACATAATGATTTTGGAATATCAACTAGGATAGGAGATAATGTTACCATAGGTCATAACTGCATAATTCATGGGTGTAATGTAGGAAATAATGTGTTAGTAGGAATGGGATCAATAATACTAAATGGTGCTGAAATAGGAGATAATACAATTATAGGAGCAGGAAGCCTTGTAACTCAAAATAAAATAATCCCAAGTGGAGTATTATGTATAGGAAGCCCTGCTAAGGTGGTAAGGGAGTTAACAGAAGAAGAAATTAAATCTATAAAGTCTTCAGCTGAGAATTATGTTAATATGGGAAGAGAGCATAAAGAAATTCAAGAGTAAAATAATGCTATTGAGACAATATAAGTTAGTCTTATAATAAGCAATTTGAATTTTATGTAGTTTTAGATAATAAAATTATGCTAGGAGAGATAATTTTGATAAAGTTAGATGTAATAAAAAAAATGACTACAGAAGAAAAATATAAATACATGTTAATCCTCTTAGAAGGCCAGTTAAGTTCGGAAAAAGACATATATGCAAATATTTCCAATGCATCTGCCATTATATATGCTATTTTTGATAAATTAAATTGGAGTGGATTTTACTTTGTAAAAAATGAAGAGCTAGTTTTAGGACCATTTCAAGGTTTACCAGCTTGTAATAGAATAGCTATAGGAAAAGGAGTATGTGGAACAGCAGTAGCAACTAAGAAAATTCAAAGAATAGATAATGTTCATGATTTTCCAGGACACATTGCCTGTGATTCGGCATCAAATTCTGAAATAGTAATTCCAATAATAAAAGATGATGTGGTTTATGGAGTACTAGATATAGATAGTTATGAATTTAACACATTTACAGAATTAGAAGAGAAATATTTAATAAAATTTGTAGATAAGCTTAATAAATATATTGATTGGAGTCAATTATAAATATAAGCAAAGTTTTAAAAGTGGATAGGAGAAAATAAATGATAGAATTAGGAAAAATTAATACTCTTAAAGTATCAAGAAGTTGTGAATTTGGATATTATTTAGATGCAGAGGGAAAGACAACTTCTGAAGACATACTAATACCAAAGGGAAATATAGTGGGTGAAATAGGCGTAGAGGATGAAGTAGATGTATTTGTATACCGAGACTCTAAGGACAGACCTATAGCTACTATGAAGCCAGTAGAAGCTCAAGTAGGAGAGTTAGCTTACTTAAAAGTAGTAGATAAGACTGGAATAGGATACTTTATTAGCATAGGTATAGAAAGGGATGTATTAGTTCCATTTAGGGAAGCACCCGCTGAATTAGAAGTAGACAAAAAATATTTATTTTATCTATATGTAGATAAAACTAACAGAATAGCTGCAACAACTAGAGTAGATAGATACTTACATGATACTACTCATTATAATGTTGGAGAAGAGGTAGAAGGCGTAGTTTATGGAAAACATTCTAATGGAAATTTAGTTGTAGCTATAGACAATACATTCAGAGGAATTATATTAAAAAGTGAATGTTATGACGACATTTCCATTGGTGATAAAATAAAGGCTAGAGTAAAGAAATACTTTGATGATGGTAAAATTCAAATCACCACAAGAAAACCTCGTCTTGAGGAAATGGGAGAATTAGAGGAGGTTATTCTTAGCTACTTAAAGAAGAACCAAGGTTCAATGAGATTTAATGATAAGTCTAATCCAGATGATATAAAAAAATATTTTAAGGCTAGCAAGAATGCCTTTAAGAGATCTTTAGGGGCACTGATGAAAAAAGGACTTATAGAGCAAGATGAAAATGGTACTAGGTTAAAATAAAATATGAATAAAGTTAAAAGCTATCTCAGAATTATTTTGAGGTAGCTTTTTAAGTAATATTATATTTATTGAATAACAATAAATATTTATTGACGTAAAAAGCCACTTGTGATAAGCTTTGGTTAGAGGTGATAAATTTGAAAAATATGTTATTTAGAAAGATACTATATATTGTATCAGTTTTATCCGTAGTTATAACTATAATAGCTGGAGCAACATTACCTAATATAGTAAATTGGTATCTTGGTAATATATCTACTGCTGGGTTAGATATAGGCGGAGGAATAAAAATATTCTTATATATAACTTATATACCATTTTTATTAATACTTATTTCAGTAATGAAATTAAGTGGAAAGCTATTAAAAGGAAGTCCTTTTTGTAAAGAGAGTATAAAGTCGCTAAAGGTGATAAGTATATGCTCATTCATAGCTTTTGTTACTTATTTAGCAGGAACAATATTCTTATATAAAAATTTAATTTGTATAGTTATAACTTTTGCTACCATGATGGTATTTATCATTTCTTCAGTAGTAAGAGAGCTTATAAATAATGGAATTGAACTACAAGAAGAAAATGATCTTACTATATAAGGAAGGTGGATTAATTGATAATTGTTAACGTAGATGTAATGATGGCTAAGAGAAAGATGAGCGCTACTGAACTTTCAGAAAAAGTTGGCATAACCATGGCTAACTTATCTATTTTAAAAAATAATAAGGCAAAGGCAATAAGATTTACTACTTTAGAAGCTATATGTAAGGCCTTGGATTGTCAACCTGGTGATATATTGGAATATAAGGAGGAGTAATGAAGAAGAAAGTTTTAGCTACAATATTAGGGATTGTAGTTACGATAATTTTACTATTAACTTATATTAAAGTAAGACCTATAATACTTCCAACCTACACAGAATGCCTAGAAGCCAATTGGAACATAAAAATTACCTAAACCAGATAAACTAACTCTCATAGGAAGTACTAGAGGGGGTTTTGGCGGTGATGGAGATGAAATTAATGAAGTAATTTACCATGATGAAGAAGACTTAGAGAAATTAAATAATTCTTTTCAGTGGTTTAACTATGAGGAGATACCTTTTAGAATATCCTATGATGGTGTTATGCTATTGGAAGATAGAGATAAAATAAATCATAAGGAAATTAGTATATCTGATGGTAATCCTGAAAAGTAATAGAAAAACTAAGCAAAGAAGCTAAATATTTTTATATGGATAAAAATAATAAAAGTGATTTTATTGTATTTATTTTAGATGGTAATACTTTAGAAATATACGAATCTTACAGGTGATTTAAGACTAAATAAAAGGATTGGAACTTCCAATCCTTTTATTGTATTAAGTTTTAATTTATAGTTTACTTACTCTAAAAATAGTGTCTAACTTATTATATCCAATAGCATCAGGCAAAAGGTTAGAAAGTTTTGAGTATATCTCCATAGTTATATTAGGATCAACATCTTTAAAGTTTTCTATCATTTCAGAATAGAGAGTTCTAAGTTCTTCAATATCATTTAGTTCCCTATATATTTGTTCTAAAAGACTATAACCTAGTAGTGAATTTTCACTATCAGAATATTTTTTAGCCAACTTTAATCCAGCTTCTATTTTAGAAATAGCGTTCTTATAGGAACCTTCTTTAATATAGAATTTAGCTATGTCCATTAATGTACTAGCAAGATTAGGTTTATCATGTGATGTTCTAAAGTGAACAGCTTTATTAAAATACTTTAGGGCAACATCATTATTATTTTCATATAGATAAGCTAAAGCTATATTATTATATAAATGTCCTTGGTAGATTCCTAATTTATCACTAAAATTATAAAGAAGTTTTTTATATAGAGTTATAGCTTGCAAAGTAGAATTTTTTCTAAGATAACAGTTAGCTTTTAAAATTGTTCCTTGAATATACATGGTTAGCTCAGTATTAATATCAATAGTATCTAATAATTTATCTATATAAAAAATAGAATTATCAAAATCATCTAACTTTTTATAGGTTAAAGCTATATTATAGGTACAATTATAATAATTATTTTTATCCTTATTTTCTAAGGTAAAAGAATGGCATGTACATAGATATGCTAAGGCTTCTTCATAACAAAGGGTTTTGATTTTACACTTAGCTAATTTATTATATATAAATATCATATCATCATCTTTTGTAGGAATAGCATTATATAATTCCAAGGTTTTAGCATAGAATACAAAAGCTTCATTAAATAGACTTTTATCATATAGAAGATTTCCTTTTTTAACATATAGAGAAGGAAGTATATCTATTAACTTATTAAGTTCTCCAATATGAATTATCTCATCAAGTTCATCATCAGTTAAGTTTAACATAAGTTTATCAGTGCAATAAGTTCTAGCTTTAGTTTCTTCACTTAATATCAAATCATTCATCCCCTTATTCAAGTAAAAGAAAAATCCTTTTACTTATATTTAAGCAAATTAAATTATATTCATATATATTAGTCTATAGTAACTTAACAATTAGTGCAACATTTGGATAATATAAATGAAATGAAATTATTTAGACTGAAATTCTATGTATATCATAAAAACATGCGAAAATTTTATATATAAATAAAAAAATACAATATAATTAACTATATAGAAAGTTGTTGTAACTACAAATCCTATGTTGTCATCATTATGTCATTTTTTGAACATGAAAGTTCTAGAAATTTATAATAATTTATATATTTGTAAAAGGATACATATTTAAAATAAAAAAGTGATTCAATATTTTGAATCACTTTTTAAAAGATTTTTTTAAATTTTTAGCTTCGTATAGAATTTCTTTAGACTTATCATATTTTTCCATTTCAATATAGAGTAAAGATAGTTTAATATATATATTTAAAATTTTAGCTAAATCTGCATCTTTAAAAATTTTTATTAATATAAGATATATTTCTTCAAGTTTATTATTATCATTTAATTTTATATAAATATCTTCCAATATAGAGTAGCCTCTTATTAAAAACTCTGCATCAGAATATTTATCACATAAAGCTATACCTTCATACAATAGTTCTATAGCCTTATCATATGAATTTTCTTTTACATATGCAGAAGACATATCTATAATACTCCGATTTATATGTTCAATATCATGTACTTTTCTAAAGCTAATTGATCTATTAAAATAGTCAATAGATTTATCTATTTCATTTAATTCACAATAAATCAACCCTATGTTATTGTAAATCATTCCTAAATGAACTCCGATATTTTCACTAAAGTTATTTAGAATATCAAAATATATAGTTAATGCAATAGAGTAATCTTTTTTATTAAGATAACAATTACATTTCAAGATAATAGTAGATATATATAAATCAAAATTGTGGTTAGCATTACATAAAT
This sequence comes from Clostridium sp. UBA7791, assembly GCF_002480755.1. NCBI lineage: Bacteria > Bacillati > Bacillota > Clostridia > Eubacteriales > Clostridiaceae > Clostridium > Clostridium sp. UBA7791. The sequence goes on from NZ_DLCT01000005.1 coordinate 421,425, forward strand.
TTAGCAACTCATCTATATATATAAGAGCATTATCATATTCACCCGATTTTTTATATGCAAGGGCTATATTATATAAACAATTTTTAAGATTAGCATCGTCATTAAACTCTTTACAATAGGAATAGGCTTTAAATAAATATGTGAGAGCTTCTTCATAGGAGAAAGTCATAATCTTACATTTAGAAAGCTTAATATATGCAAAAGATTTATTACTGTTATCTTTATTATCATTATGAATTTCTAGTATTTTATAGTAATATACAAAGGCAGTATTATATGATTTTTCTTCATATAGTAAATTTCCCTTTAATAAGTAAGATTTTAAAAGTATATCTTCTAATTTATATTTTTCACCTATTTTTATAACTTCATCTAAATTTTTGTGACTTAAGACAGAATCTAATTTCATATTACAATAGTTTCGTGCGTCTTCTTTTTCAGGAAGAAGTAGATAATTTACATCTAAATTTACATTAGTTTCAAGCTCATCAGCTTTTTTTTGCATAAATTTAAGATAGTTTGCTAAGGTTACTCCGGTAAGATTTCTTTTATCACTTTCAACCATACTAATATAATTTCTAGAAACACCGATTTCTTCTAGTTCTACTTGCTTGATATTTAGTTGTTGTCTAAGAGCTTTTAATCTTTTTCCAGGACTTAAGAAATCCAAATCTTTCACCTCCTTAGTTAAATAAATGTAGTTAAATATATTTTGTAGTTAATTATATTTTATAGGTAATTATATGTAAAGACAATGCATAATTAGTTCCAGTATATGTATTAAATTTACTATTTCACTTATTGTACCATTAGTATTTTTAGCTATATCTATAATAAAATTTTATTATAGATATAGCTAAAATTTAATCAGTTAGTAATTATAAATTTTTGATAATTATAGAATTTTTGCCAATTGGACCAGGATCAGATTCATTTAAAATTGAAATTCCGATAAAAGCAGTTAAAGTTAGTGCACATAAAAATACTATACCTTTAGTAAGTTTAGTTTTCATAAAATTCACTCCTTTAATATTAATATTTATATTAAGCTTTACAATTATGAACAAGATAAAATTGAGAATTATTTTAATGCACAATGTATCTTAAAAAAGTATTCAATTAACAGTTCTTTTGATAAAATATTATTTATATGTCGATATAAGATGATTATTAGTATATATTTAAAATACATTCACAGTAATTAATTATATTTTATAACATAATATGTATGAATACAATAATAAAATATAAAAAGTAACAACAAATTTACGTCATAAATCTCTCCTCATTGTATAAATATGTATAAAAATGAAAAAGTAATTAAAATGTATTATAATTTAAAAGTAACTCATAAAAGATATTAATACTATCCTTTATGAGTTACTTGTAATTTTATTGAAATTTGTCTTTTTTTATTTATCTTTGATAAATAGTTTAATTATTTCATTTATAACTAAAGGTATTAAGCTTAGAACAATAACAAGTCCCCAATCTGCTAAAGTTAATGGTATAACATTGAACATTCTAGCAATTGGCGGTATATAAATAACTGCCATTTGTAATGCGATACCAACAACCATTGCATAGATTAAATACATATTTGAGAACAAACCAATTTTAAATATGGATTTATCTGAACTTCTCATATTTAAAGAATGAATCAGTTGAGTTCCACTAAGAACTACAAAGGCTATAGTTTGAGCATGCATCAAAGCTTCAGGATTGTTAGCTATGTTAACAAGAGTAACTCCGGCATCTCCGTATTTGTTAACTCCATAAATGAAACCTATAAGGGTTAATATACCAATTAACACACCATTAAATAAAAGAGTAAATAAAGAACCCTTAAATAAACTATCCTTAGGACTTCTTGGTTTATGTTTCATAACATCCTTATCACCAGGGTCTACACCTAGGGCAAGAGCTGGGAAGGAGTCTGTTATAAGATTAACCCATAATATATGAGTTGCATTAAGTGGTGCAGCCCATCCGAAGAGAATACCAAAGAATAGAGCAACAATCTCACCGGCATTACAAGAAATTAAGAATATTACAGATTTTTTTATGTTATTAAATATATTCCTACCTTCTTCAATAGCTGCTACTATGGTAGAAAAGTTATCATCTGTTAATACCATGTCAGAGGCACCTTTAGCAACGTCAGTACCTGTGATACCCATAGCTACACCAATATCAGCAGCCTTTAAGGATGGAGCATCATTAACTCCGTCGCCAGTCATAGATACAATATTTCCTTTAGATTTAAAGGCTTTAACTATTCTAACCTTATGCTCAGGAGATACTCTAGCAAAAACTCTTAGATTTTCACATCTACTTGAAAGTTCCTCATCAGTTAAGTTATCTATGTCAGCACCACTAGCTACTTGGTTTATATCCTCTGCAATAGATAGTTCCTTAGCGATAGCAAAGGCTGTATTTTTATGGTCACCAGTAATCATTATAGTTTTTATGCCAGAAGTTTTACAAATTTCTATAGAGTCTTTAACTTCTAGTCTAGGAGGGTCTATCATACCAATAAGACCAATGAATGTTAAGTCTTTTTCCAATTCATCAACTTCTACATGGGTAGAGTTAACAGTTTTAAAAGCAGCACCTAGAACTCTTAAAGCATCGTCTGACATAGCTGTAGCAACTTTTAAGAAACCATTTTTAATTTCTTCAGTCATAGGTACAACTTCACCATTAATATAAGCAGAAGTACATATATTAATAAGATTATCAGTAGCACCCTTAGTCATTACATTAAATTTATCTTCATAAGAGTTTACCGTAGTCATTAATTTTCTGTCAGAATCAAAAGGTATTTCATCAACTCTTTTATGAGTTTTATCTAACTCTTCTTTAAAAACGTTAAACATATTTCCCATATCTAAAAGTGCTATTTCTGTTGGATCTCCAGTTTTTGATGTAGCCGTAGAAGTAGCATCATTACAAAGGACTATGTTTTCAAGTAAAAGTTTTTCGCCATCATTATTTATATTGAATTCCTTAACTTCTTTTAGTTTATTATCTGCAAAGTATTTAACTACTGTCATTTTATTTTGAGTTAATGTACCAGTTTTATCAGAGCATATAATATTCACAGAACCTAAAGTTTCTACAGAAGGTAATTTTCTAATAATAGCATTTTGCTTTATCATTCTTTGAACACCTAAAGCAAGAACTATAGTTACAATAGCAGCAAGACCTTCAGGAATAGCCGCAACAGCAAGGCTGATAGAAATCATGAACATATCAGTAACAGCTCTATCTTGTAATAAACCGACTGCAAACATAATAGCACAGATACCAATAGCAGCAATACCTAAAACTTTTCCCAGTTGTTCAAGTTTCTTTTGAAGAGGTGTAAGCTCATTTTCACCTTCATCAAGCATTTTAGCTATTTTACCAATTTCAGTATTCATACCTGTAGCTACAGCTATACCTGTAGCTCTACCATAGGTAGCTAAGGTAGACATAAATACCATGTTCTTTTTATCACCAAGAGATACTTTTTCATCTTCAAGGATAAGATTTGCATTCTTGTCTACAGGAACAGACTCACCAGTAAGGGCAGATTCTTCTACCTTAAGGTTAGCACTTTCTATAAGACGAATATCACAAGGAATAAATCTACCTGCATCGATGATAATTACATCACCAGGGACTACTTCCTCTGAAGGAATTTCTATTAATTCTCCATTACGCTTTACTATAGCCTTTGGTGTTGATAATTCCTTTAATGCATCAAGGGCCTTCTCGGCTTTAGACTCTTGAATCATTCCAACTGTTGCATTAACTAAAATAACAATACCGATAATAATTGCATCACTTATTTCTTTTCCTACAACTACAGATAGTATAGCTGCAACTATAAGGATATAAATTAGAATATCATTTAGTTGTGCAAAGAATAGTTGGACTTTAGTTTTTTTCTTTTTTGATGCCAGTTTATTAGACCCATACTTGGACCTAATTTCCTCAACTTGAGATGAAGTAAGACCAGTATCTGGGTTGGTGTTAAACTTACCTATAACATCGTCAATAGAGTCATTAAAATACATAAAATCACCTCATAATTAATAGTGTTAAGCCATACTCTAAATCTAAGATTTAGTTAGTAAAACTTACATAGATTTAATAAAAGATATTCTTTTATTAATATTTGCAAAAACATAATCACATATGTAGGTAATGTATGTAAAAAGAAAAGACTCATATATAGCGTAAGCACTATACATGAGTCTCATTATTTAATGCAAAGCCAGACTTAAAGCCAAGATGTTGACATTGCCATAGGATAATCCTACTAATTACTCCCTCATATGTAATTATATTTTATACATTAATTATAAGGGATGTACTAATAAATTACAAGATATTTTTTATTAAAACTTAGCAAGCAAATTAGGGATCATTCCATAGAATAATATACCTAAAAATGCTGCAATAACAATAATTAATATAGGATGAATTTTAGTTTTATAAAGTAGAAAACCAATAATTGCTGCTATTATTAAACTGTTTAAATCTATATAGGACTCGTAGCTAAGAGTTATAAATACAGAAATTATAAGTCCAATAAGAGCAGGTCTCATTCCTTTTAAGGCATGAGCTAGTATCTTTGAATTTTTAAATTTATTAAAGAAGTAATTAGCAAAGGATATGAGTATGAATGATGTAGTGACAACCCCTAGTGTAGATAGAACACTTCCTATAATTCCGCCAGTTTTATAGCCTACAAAGGTTGCAGCATTTATAGCTATAGGACCAGGAGTCATTTGAGATATACCTATGATATCCATGAAATCTGTTTGAGATAGCCAAGCATTGTTGTCCACAATTTCCTTTTGAATTAAAGGAAGCATAGCGTATCCACCACCAAAGCCGAAGGTTCCAATTTTAAGAAAGGCTAAATATAGCTTTAGTAATAGCATCTAATTTTCCTCCTTTGTATTTTTATAATTATCAATGTGGTGATTTCTATTAATATATATTCCATATACAGCAGCAATAAGAATTAAATATACAGGATTAACATTCATAAATACACTAAGAATTACAGTGACTATTACAATAATTATATTAACAGCTGTTTTATCTAAAACCTTTGCCAAGCTATTTACACCTACTAAAATTAGAAGGGGAACGGCAGCATTGATGCCTTTAAAGATAAGTTCAATGACATAAAGGTTTCTGAATTTACTGAAGGCCATAGCTATAATTACTATAATGATAAAAGAGGGAAGGGCTACACCTAAAAGTCCTAGGATAGCTCCTAGAACTCCATTAATTTTGTATCCAATGAAGGTACAGCTATTTATTGCTAAGGCTCCAGGAAAGCTTTGAGATATAGCTATTATATCTATAAATTCATCTTTGTCTATCCAATGGTTTTTATCTACAACTTCTCTTTCAATAAGTGGAATCATGGCATAACCACCACCAAAGGTAAAGGCACCTATCTTAAAGAAGGTTATAAACATATTAATTAAAGTTTTCATAATTGCCTCCTAAATTAATTTAATCTGTAAATAGTAAGAAAATATAGCTAAAATCCTTAACCTTATTTATAATATAATTAAAGGACAAGGGGGTGTTCACATGGAGATATCAAAAGTAGGAAGAAATACTCCAATACAAAGAGAAAGTAAAGTTGTAAATAACAAACAGGACTTCTCTAAAAATTTTAGCTTTGCTAGAGAGCAAAAGTCAGAAGAAGATCTTAAGAAAATGCTTAAAAATATAAAATCTAAAGGTAGCAGACTTGTAATTTCAAAGTGCTATGCTGATGTTAGAGCTTATAAAAAAGAAATAAAAGAATATCTAGAATCAGTACTTTCATTTATGTATTCCATAAAAAAGGATATAAGCTTTTGGCAAACTCAATACTTTGTTACAGTAGAGACTATTGACAATAAATTAGAAGAACTAACACAGATGCTACTTAATGAAGAACGAGAAAACTTAGATATAGCTAGCACTATAGATGAAATATCAGGTCTCATTGTAGATATTTATAGATAATTATAAATTAATATCTCTAATTATCTTCATTATTAAGTTATACTATAATTTAATATTTTATATATTAAGTTAAGGACCACTGGTAATAAATAGACAATTACCAGTGGTATTTAATTATATTTTTAAAGTTAAAGAAATCCGTTATAGCTAGCATCTGATGGCATTCTTAAATCTCCTCTTGGAGAAAGGCTTATAGATCCAACCTTAGGACCATCAGGTAGAGCTGAACGCTTAAATTGTTGAGTGAAGAATCGAGTCATAAATTTATTAAGCCATTTACTAATTACTTCGTCATCATATATCCCCTTAAAGGCAGCCTTAGCTAAGAATTCTATACGTTCCTTAGAAGCACCATGTTTCATGAAATGGTATAGGAAGAAATCGTGAAGTTCATAAGGTCCTACAATATCTTCAGTCTTTTGAGTAATGTTTCCATCTTTGTCCTTAGGAAGTAGCTCTGGACTTACAGGGGTATCCAAAATATCAATAAGGATTTTACTTATATCAGGAGTGCTTTCATGGTCAGCCACATAATCCACTAGGTATCTTACAAGGGTTTTTGGAATAGAACAGTTTACAGAATACATGGACATATGATCTCCATTATAAGTACACCAACCAAGAGCTAACTCAGATAAATCCCCTGTCCCAATTAACAGTCCACCTTCTTTATTAGCAAGGTCCATAAGAATTTGTGTTCTTTCTCTTGCTTGAACATTTTCGTAGGTTACATCATGTTGCTCTACAGGATGACCAATATCTTTAAAATGTTGGAGGCAAGCAGGTACAATATTTATTTCTCTTAAGTCTGTATCTAGGTACTTGCAAAGATCTAAGGCATTATTATAGGTTCTATCTGTAGTACCAAAACCAGGCATAGTAATGGTTACAATATTTTCTCTAGGCATTTTCAACATATCAAAGGTTTTTACTACAACTAGAAGAGCTAGAGTAGAATCAAGACCGCCAGAAATTCCTATAACTGCCTTCTTTAAGCCAGTATGCTCAAATCTTTTAGCAAGAGCTGAAGTTTGAATATTAAATATCTCTTTAGATCGTTTATCTCTTTCAAGAGGATTACTAGGTACAAAAGGATGTTTATCTATATATTTATCAAAATTATTAATAGCTATATTGTTAAAATCAAAGTATATAGTTTCCATATCAAAAGGAATTAAAACTTTATTATCTCTAAAGCTTATATTTTTTAATCTTTCAGCCTTTAATTTATCTACATCAATAATTGCTGTAATAATTTCATTTTCGCGATTAAATCTTTCATTTTCAGATAAGATTCCACCATTTTCACTGATTAAAAGATGGCCACTAAATAATACATCAGTAGTAGATTCAAAGACTCCACTAGAAGAATAGATATAGGAACTCATACATCTAGCACTTTGATTTTTAATTAAGGCTCTTCTATAGTCAGCCTTGCTAACTAACTCATTAGATGAAGATAAATTACATATTACATTACAACCAGCTAAAGATAAGAAGCTACTTGGTGGAATAGTAACCCAAAGGTCTTCACAAATTTCCACTCCAATACTAATATCACCACTTCTAAATATTAGGTTAGTTCCAAAATATATATTATCTTGGAAAGGAAGTTTAACTATTCTAGAAGTTATATTAAGACCACTGCTAAACCAACGTTTTTCATAGAATTCAGAAGCATTAGGTAAGTAACTTTTTGGAACAATACCTAAAACTTTACCATTAAAGATAAGATAAGCTGCATTATAAAGCACATCATCATATTCAAAAGGAGCACCTACAGCAAATAACATATCTCTTCCTTCAGAAAATACACAAAGATTTTCAATAGCTACTTCTGCTTTTTTTAGTAGTTTTTGTTGAAAGAATAAATCAGCACAACTATAAGAGGTTATAGATAATTCAGGAAAAACTAAAATTTTAACTTGTTCTTCTATAGCTTTTTCAACACATTTTTTTATTTCATTTAAGTTAAAGTCAACATCTGCTACTTTAGTAATAGGACAAGCAGAACCAACCTTTATAAAGTTCATTAAACATCGCACCTTTCATATTAAAGATATTTCTTATATACGAGTTCTTTTTTTAGTTTTAGTTTTTTTAGGTTTATTACTCTTAATATTTTTTTTATTATGTAATTGTTCTTTCTCCACTATTGCAGTTTTTGTGGTTTCATTATGTTTTTTTATGCCTTTATTTTTAAGTTTAATAGTAGTTTTTTTAGCCACAGAATATCCGAATTTTCCAATAGGCTTAGGAGCTAAACTAAAGTATTCACCATGAGAGTATGAAAGTAGGTCTCCTTTATCAAAGTGAATTTTCCCTTTTTCATCGATAAGTGTATTTTCCACATGACAGTTAACTATTTCAGCTAAAAATAAATCATGGGTACCTAGGGGAGTTATAGATTTTACTACACACTCAAAGGCAACGGGACATTGATTAATAATACCGCAGGAAATATCCTTAGCTTCACTGAGAGACAAGTTCATATCCCTAAACTTGTCATTGGTTCTTCCACTTTTAACTCCACAGTAATCCACAGCTTTAACTAGATTACTAGAAGCTAGATTTACTACGAAGGAACCAGTTTGTTTTATATATTCATAGGATAATCTTTCAGGACGAATAGCAACTGTAATCATAGGTGGCTTAGTACAAGCTGTACCTATCCAGCCTACAGTAAATACATTATCCTTTCCTTCAGAATTTCTACTAGTTATCATCACTGCTGGAACAGGATTTAGCATAATACTACCCTTAAAAGTAGTTTTAGCCATAATATCACATCACTTTCTAATTTTAACATAAACCTAATATAAATAAACTTAATTATTTTTGTCTCATATGTATTATATAGCAAGTTGGGTATATTTATCAAAAATAATAACCATCTAAGCTATAGATATTTATTATAGTACAATAATTTAAATTAATCTTTAATTTTGATTACCCGTTTTAGTAGGTATAAGAAATTTCGGGGAGTTTTAAGTGTAAACAGTGTGTTTTTATTCATAACCTTATATTATAATATAAATATAGGGAAATTCTTAACTTATATAAGGAGAATTTAGCTTCAATCAGTTAGGCTAAAATAACAAGACATATTGACCTATAAAAAAATTTGATATATAATTAACTTGAACGTAGTTCAAACAAGGAGTAGATATAATGAATAGGTTCTCAGAAAACCCAAGAGAGATTATACTTAAAGGAGCAAAAGAAATTGCCTTAGAGAATGGAATTGCAGCAATAAATATAAGAGCTGTAGCCAGTAGATGTAAAATTTCAGTAGGTACAGTTTATAATTCATTTTCCACAAAAAGTGAATTAGTGTTATCGGTTGTTGAAGATTTTTGGAGAGAAGCCTTTACTGATTTTCATACATGCTTAATGGGGGAAAAAAATATTTTTGAAAAGATAGAGCTATTATATAATAATATTTTTGTTTACTTAGATAAATTTCAAGAAAATTGGATAGATCAGTTATCTTTATTAAGTAGTAGTGAAAAATCTCTAGGAAGAAAAAAAGAACACGAATTTTTTAAAAAAGTTAGTGAAAGTATAGTTAATCTCTTAGATTCAGAAGATAATATTAGTGATGAAACTTGGACAGACAATTTAACTAAGGAAAAAGTGGCTAAATTTATTTTTAGCAACATGTTAGTTATGCTTAAGGCTAAGGAAGAGGATATAACTTTTTTTATAGAAGCATTAAAGAGAATTATTTATTTTAAATAAAGTTAAATAAAAATGCTGTATTAACTTACAGCATTTTATACACATAAAAAATGAACTATGTTCAAATAAAAATGCGAGGTGATATATTATGCAAGGGATTATGGAAACACTTTTTGATATTCTTTATCTTTCAACAGTTATAATAATGGGAATTATTATGATTAAGAAAAGTGGACAAAATAAACAATACAGATTATTTGGAATTATGGGAGTGATTTTAGGATGTGGAGATGCATTTCATCTAGTTCCAAGGGCTTATGGATTAGTTACCACTGGTTTAGAAGCTAATGCTGCGGCTTTAGGAGTAGGAAAACTAATTACATCTATTACAATGACTATATTTTATGTAGTGCTATATCATATATGGAGAATTCGTTATGATGTCAAAGACAAAAAAGGCTTAACTAATATTATTTATGGATTAGCTATTGTTAGGATTATATTATGTGCATTCCCAGAAAACCAATGGTTATCATATAATGCTCCAGTTTCCTGGGGAATATATCGTAACATTCCTTTTGCATTAATAGGACTTATAATCATATGGATTTTCCATAATAAAATTAAAGAAAACAATGATAAAGGATTTAAATTTATGCCTATTGCAATAATTTTATCTTTTGGATTCTATATTCCTGTTGTACTATGGTCCAATACTTTACCGATCATAGGAATTCTTATGATACCTAAGACTTTAGCCTATGTATGGATTGTATTTATGGGATATAACGAGATGAAAAAACTCTCAAACCCGCATGGTGTAAACAACTAGTTAACTATTTAAATATTTATATAGTTCTATAGGTAAATATTAAAATCGTATCCTAGGTAAAATTTTAAATAGTTATATAAGATAAATTTTAAAAATTTTAATATTTATTATATTAAATATTTTTAAATTATAAATTCTTAAGCTGTTTGAAATAAATTATCCCTTTGAAAGACCTACTTAAAAATAAAATTTTTAAGTAGGTCTTTGCTATGGAGCTATGTAGTATAATATGTAAAAATAGTATAAAATATAGTTATTGAAATAGGTATAATAAGGAGTGATTTGGTTTATGGAATTAAGTTCAATTGATGTAGATAAAATTATAGAAGATCACTATAAGTTTTTTGAGTCAAAAAAAAGTCGTAATATAGATTTTCGTATTAATCAATTAAGAAGTTTAAAGTCTGCTATAAAAAAGTATGAATATAAAATATATGAAGCATTATATAAAGATTTAGGAAAGTGTGAGTTTGAATCTTATACTACAGAGGTAGGCTTTGTATTAAGTAGTATTAGTCACACTATAAAGAATTTAAAGAAGTGGGCAAAGAAAGAAAAGGTAAAAACGCCTTTGTACTTATTTCCTGCAAAAAGTTTTGTAATTTCTGAGCCCTATGGAACGGTTCTAATTATAGGGCCTTATAATTATCCATTTCAACTTTTGATAGAACCTTTGGTGGGAGCACTTGCTGCTGGAAATTGTGTAGTATTAAAACCATCTGAAAATGTGCCCAATTTATCAAGAGTAATTACAGAAATGATTACTGAAACCTTCCCTAAGGAATATATACGCTCAGTAGAAGGTGGAATAGAAACTAACACTTCATTGATTAATGGTACCTTTGATTACATCTTCTTTACAGGGAGTGCTCAAGTTGGGAAAATAATAATGGAAGCTGCTGCAAGAAACCTAGTTCCTGTTACTTTAGAATTAGGTGGGAAAAGTCCTGTAATTGTAGATGAAAGTGCAGATATTAGAGTGGCAGCTAAGCGTATAATTTGGGGCAAGACTATAAATGTAGGTCAAACCTGTGTAGCACCGGATTATGTAGTAGTAAATAACAAGGTGAAAGATGAATTAATTAAGGAATTAAAATTGCAAATTCAAAGCTTCTATGGTAAGGATGCTATGGAGAGTAAAGACTACGGAAGAATTGTTAATGATAGACACTTCATAAGGCTTAAAAATATATTAGATAAAGAGGCAGATAAAATAATATATGGTGGAAAAGTAAATAGAGAAAAAAGATATATTGAACCTACACTTATAGATGCTTCATGGGAAGGTGCAGCTATGTCAGAAGAGATTTTTGGACCTATTCTTCCAATTATAAGCTTTAGTAATTTAGATGAGATAATAGGGGAAATTAAAAAACTATCAAAGCCATTAGCTCTGTATTTATTTACTGAAAACTACGAAGTAGAGGAAAAGGTTTTGGAAGAGATATCTTCAGGTGGAGCTTGTATAAATGACACAATAACTCATTTAGCTAATCCGGAGTTACCTTTTGGAGGAGTTGGAAATTCAGGTATAGGAGCTTATCATGGTAAAGAAAGCTTTAAGACATTTTCTCATAGAAGAAGCGTTGTAAGAAAAACTACTAAAATAAATATTCCAATAGTTTTTCCACCTTTTAATAATAAAAATCTAAGTAATGTAAAAAAACTTATGAAATAAATTGAATGAGATAAGGGGGAGTTTTATGAAAATTTATATTTCAGTGGATATTGAAGGAATCAGTGGAGTAACTAACTGGGGATTTACTAATGAAGGTGGCTATAACTATGAAAGAGCAAGAAAGCTTATGACAGAAGAAGTAAATGCAGTCATAAGAGGAATTAAAAAAGCAGGTGCAAAAGAAATACTAGTAAATGATTCTCACGGTCCTATGACAAGTATTCTCATTGAAGAGTTAGATGAAGATGTAGTATTAATTAGTGGAAATAAAAAAATTCTTGGCATGATGGAGGGTATAAATAATACTTTTGATGCAGTTATGCTGATAGGATATCATGGAAGACATAATACTTCAGGGGTTTTAGCCCACAGTTATAATAGCTCTGTGGTATCAGAGATAAGACTAAATGGAAAAGTAGTAGGAGAGTTTGAATTTAACTCCTTATTGGCAGGATATTTTAAAGTTCCAGTGGTAATGACATCAGGAGATAACATTTTAACAAGTCAAGCTAAAGAATTTAACAAGAATATAGAAGCTGTAGAAGTTAAAAAAGCTCACAGTAGATATGTAGGTGAATGCATACAGCCAAAGAGAGTTCATAAAATGTTAGAATCATCAGCAGAAAAAGCTATTTATAATAAATTAGTAGAACCTAACATATTAGATGATGAGGTAGAGTTAGAAATAGCCTTTATGGATAGTGGTATGGCAGAAGGAACCTTATGTATTCCAGGAGTTCAGCTTATAGAACCTAACAGAATTAAGTACAAGGCAAAGGATATTATGGAAGCTTATAAAATAAGAAGTGGTCTAATTACCTTGGCTGGGGCTTGGATGCGATAACACTTAATTTAAACACATAAAACCTTAAAAAAAGTAGAAACTATTTAAGGAAAGGATGTGTTTATTATGAAGAGAAAATCAGGTTCTAACAATCCAGCTCAGAAGGGAAAAAGAAGACAAAAGCTTCATGAGAATCAAAACAATGTTGGGGATCCGCGAAATAAGCCTGAATTTAAAGATTTCAACGGAAATGAAATAAAATAGTTAAATTGTGTTTTAAGAAGCTGTCTCAGAAGTAGTTTATTTTGAGACAGCTTATTTTATTGCATTTATATATTCTCGGGGTGATTTGTGAAAGAGCTTTTTAAAGCTACGTAGAAAACTAGAGTAATCCTTAAATCCACAGAGAGAACTAACCTTAGTTACAGGCTCACCAGATTTTATAAGTTCTTGAGCCATAAATAATCTCTTCTGAATTATATAGTTATGAAGAGTATACCCAGTTTCATTTTTGAATTTATGCATTAAATAATATTTACTTATAAAGAATTCCTTACATATAAGTTCAATGGATAGATCTTGTGATAGGTTATTGTTTATATATTTTAAAATCTCTTCAATTTGTTTATCGTATTTTAAAGAATCCTTAGTAGTAATATAAGTTTTATCAAGATAAAGTCTGTTAAGATATATAATTAGTTGAATAAAGAGGGAGTTACCTAAAAGTTTACTTCCAAAATCTTGAGAGTTAAATGATACTTCTAAGGAAGATATGATATTTTTAAGGTTATTTTGAAATTTATCTTCAAGTCTTATTAAATTAAAACTCTTCTCTTTTGCTAGTTTAAAGCAAGTTGATAAATCGCAACCTTCATAATTATGATTTTCAATAAAACCTGAATTAGCCCAAATAATTATACGTTCATAGGTCTCATTAGAATCGATAATAGGCTTGTGCACATCATGATTGTTTACAAGTAGAATATCCCAAGGCTTTAAATAATAAGCCTTCCCTTCAATTAAATAAGTAACTTTTCCAGATAAAAAGATTATTATTTTATTAAAGTCATGATAATGAAACTCGAATTCTTGATTTTTTTTGTCCTTTATATGAAAAAGCTGAAAGTCTTTATTAAGATATCCAGATTTGTTACTTGAATATGTGTTATCCATAAAGATACCTCCAAAACTAAATATACTTCATTTATCATATTATTAAAAAAGCAGTTTTTGCAATGTTTTAAACAGTATATTCAATATTTATTGTACATAGTGTTGAATATAATAAGATTATAACATATATGAAAATTAAATTACTAATTATATTATTTTATTTAAGGAGGAGGAAAAATGGAGATTTTAAAAAATTATAAGTCCTCGATATTTTTAATAATTTCAGTTATTATAGGTGGAGTTATAGGGTTGATCATGGGAGAAAGGGCAAGTATTTTTGCACCACTGGGAACAATATTTCTAAATTTAATATTTACAATACTGATACCATTAGTATTCTTTAGTATTTCATCGGCTATTGCTAATATGGATAGCTCAAAAAAATTAGGAAAGATACTTGGAATTACAATAGTAGTATTTGTATGTACGGCTATTATATCAGGAATAATAGGGGTAACTAGTTTCAAAATTTTTAATCCTGCACAGGGACTAAATTCGTCTATGTTTACAGAGTTAATGAATAGTGCTCAAGTTGTACCTAGGGAGCAAGTAGGATTTTTAGAAAAAATAGTTTCTAGTATTACTGTAGGGGATTTTTCACAGTTGTTATCTAGAAGTAATTTATTGGCACTTATAATATTTTCTATGCTTATAGGTTTTGGAACTATGTTAGCAAAAGAAGAAGGAAAGGAGTTTTCTAATTTTTTAAGTAGTGGCGCTATAGTAGTAAATAAGGTGATAAATATAATAATGTATTATGCTCCAATAGGATTAGCAGCATATTTTGCCAACGTAGTTGGTCAATTAGGAAGTCAAATATTAAGTGGATATGCAAAGGTATTTGTACTGTATTTGATAGTATCTATAGTATATTTTATTATATTCTTTACTCTCTATGCCTATATAGCAGGGGGTAAAGAAGGTATAAAAGCTTTCTGGAGAAATTCCACAGGACCATCAGTGACAGCATTAGCTACATGTTCTAGTGCAGCCTGTATTCCAGTAAATATTCAGGCAGCTAAAAATATGGGAGTATCTAGTTCCTTAGCTAATATAGTTATGCCTTTAGGTGTAAATATCCATAAGGATGGTTCAGTGATAGGTGGAATATATAAGATAATGTTTTTATTTGCGATATTCGGAAGAGACATTAATAGCTTGGGAACTTTAACTATTATTTTCATGGTGGGATTACTAGTAGGAGCTGTTGTTGGTGCTATACCAGTAGGTGGTTCCATTGGCGAGATGCTAATATTAAGTATATTTGGATTTCCTCCAGAAGCTTTAGCAATAATGTTAGTTATTGCAACTATAATTGATGCGCCCGCAACCTTATTAAATTCTGCAGGTAACACGGTTTGTACCATGGTAATATCTAAATTTACAGAAAAGAAAAGGATTTAAAATAAAATTTATAATAAAAGTACAGATATAAATTTTGCATATAGAAATAAGGCTATCTCAACTGACTGAAATAGCCTTATTTTTATTCAATCTTATTGATAATATTTTATTAATTAGATTATTTAATTACAAATTTTACTGATTAGTTGATAAAAAATATTTATAAATTCAAAAAAATAGTTAATTTATAGAATAATATAAGATTAAATGTTTTATTACAATAATTTAAATAATATCCATATAATGTTATAATTATTTATAAAATATTGTAAGGGGGGCAGTTAATTGGGAAAGAAAAAAAATAAACTTTTAAGCCTAATTAGTGCATTATTATTCTTAGTAACTTATATTGTTATGCCAAGTATAAGTGTTTATGCAGTAGAAAGAGCTATTAATAATAATGAAGATACAACAATACTCCTTTCAGAAGGTTTTACAGGAGCTAGAAAGAATGTAAAACCAGAAGGAGAAGGATGGACAATTACAAGAAATGGGGAAAAAGCTACTGTACTAGATGGATATGACACAAATGGGAATTATGGTAAAACAAAACCTTCACTAGGATTTGGACGATTGAGTGGAAGTAGTACTGAAACTTTAGAAACACCAGTATTCAATTTACCTTCAACAGGAACTTTGAGTTTTTGGTATAAGGGGCAAGTTGGAAATGGTCCGATAACTTCAACTTTAAAATTAGAAGTTAAAGTTAATGATGTGTGGCAAGAGATAAAAGGACCAGATATTACAGTTACGAGTGAAAGTACCTTTTCAGTTTCTTTAGAAAAGGGAGTTACAGCTATAAGATTTACTTTCAATAAAGCATCAGGTAACTTAGCTATAGATGATATAGAAATTTCTTGTATTGGAGGAGGAACTACAGATCCAGGAGAACCACCAATAGATCCACCAACTTCAGAGGTCATAACTATATCATCTGCTAGAGATTTAACTAATGGGGTTGAAGCTGTAGTTAGGGGAATAGTTTCCTTTAATGATAGAAATAAAACCCTTCATATTCAAGATGCTACAGGTGCAATTGCAATATCAAATAACTCCACTAAGATAGATTTAAGTGCTGCAGTTAATGGAGCATTAGTTGAAGTTAAAGGTACCAGAGATACCTTTAAAGGATTAGCTCAACTTCAGGCTAGCGATATTAAGGTTATATCTAATAGTGGTATGCCAACTGCAGAAATTTATACTATAAAAGAGTTATTAACAGGAAAGCATGACTCAAAATATGTGGAAATAACTAATGCAGTTATAGATGTTGCAGCTAAGACCTTAACTCAAGGAGAAGATAAGTTAGACATATACTATGTACCTTCTGATATAAATGTAGTTACTGGTGACTTAGTTAATGTTAAAGGAACTATGGGGAAATACAACACAACTGTACAAATATATGGTTCATCTTGTACATTTACAAAGGTAGAAGCTCCTGACACTGAAGGGCCTATAATAAAACATGAACCAATTCTTAAAGCATCAATAGAGGAAGATCTCAAAATAACAGCTTCTATTGAAGATAATAAAGAAGTTAAAAGTGCAATGTTAAACTATAGAGTTAAGGGAGAAGAAGTCTTTAAGGCTATAAATATGACTAAAGATGAACAAGGAAATTACATGGCATTAATATCTAAAGAAGAACTGAAATTGATGGGTATAGAATATTATCTTGTGGCTGAGGATGGAACTAATATTACAAGAATTCCACAAGAAGGAGTATTTAATGTAGAAGTAACTAATGAAGATATAGTTGGACCAGAAATATATGATTTAGTGCCAGACAGTGGTGTAGGTATTGGAGATGTAGCAAGACCTGAAATAAAGGCTTCAATAAAAGATAGGACAGGAGTAGATAAAAATTCTATTAAAATATTCTTTGATGGTGAAGATGTAACTTCAAAAGCTACAATAACTTCAACATCTATTCTATACAAACCAACTACTGATTTAGACGATGGAAGTCACAGAGTAAAGATTGAAGCTAAAGATACTTTGGGGAATTATTCAAGTAAAGAATGGACTTTCAAAAAAGGTAAGTTAAGTCACTACTTCGGGCAACTTCATTCACATACTAATATTTCAGATGGAACAGGTTCTTTAGATGAAGCTTATTCTTGGGCTAAGAATCATGGAGCTGACTATTATGCAGTAACAGATCACTCAAATTGGTTTGATAATGATACAGCAGCTTCCTTAGCAGACGGTTCAGCTAGCAAAGCTTGGACAAATGCTCAGTTTACAGCGGATAAATATGATAAAGAAGATGATTTTACAGCTATATATGGATATGAAATGACTTGGTCAGGTTCTACTGGAGGGTGGGGTCATATAAATACATTTAATACACCAGGATTTGAAACCAGATCAAATAAGGCCATGGATTTACAAAACTATTACAATACATTGCAAACACAACCACAGTCAATTTCTCAATTAAATCATCCAGGTAAGACTTTTGGGGATTTTGCAGACTTTGGTTATTATAGTGAGGCTACAGACAAGGTTGTAAACTTAGTGGAAGTTGGTAATGGTGAGGGGCCAATAAGAGGTTCAGGTTATTTTCCAAGTTATGAATATTATACAAGAGCTCTTGATAAAGGATGGCATGTTGCACCAACTAATAACCAAGATAATCATAAGGGCAAGTGGTTTACAGCTAATAATGCAAGAACAGTAATTATAGCCACAGATAACTCTAGAGGAGATATATATGATTCTATAAGAAATTTAAATGTATATGCTTCAGAAGATGAGAATATGATTGTTGATTACACAGTAAATGGTAGTCTAATGGGAAGTTCCTTAGGTGAAGTAGATAAACTAAATTTTAAAGTTAATATAACTGATGATGAGACTATAAAGAAAGTATCAGTTATTTCTAATGGTGGAGTTGAGGTTGTATCTAAAGAATTTAATTCTAAAAATGTAGACTGGCAGTTTGAATTGTCTCCAGAATATACCTACTACTATTTAAAGATAGTGCAGGGTGATCAGGATATAGCTGTTACAGCACCAGTATGGGTTGGTGATAGTAGTAACTTTGGTTTAACTACAGTTACTGTAGACAATGAAATAACTTTACCTAATGAAAAGGTTCAAGTTTCTGTAGGAATTTACAATAATGAAGCTAAGGCTTTAAAAGATGCTAAGGTGGAGTTCTTTGCAAATGAAATTAAAACAGAAAATAAAGTAGGTGAAAAAGTTATTCCTTTAGTGGAAGGAACTAAAACCGAAAATGTTCAAATAGATTGGATACCTACTAAACAAGGTGAATATACAATTTATGCTAAAGCAACAATAAATCATGAAGGCAGTGAAAAAGTATTTACTAATAGTGTAAAGGTCAAAGTTAGAAATCCAGAAAACACTTATAGAGTTGTAATAGATGGTGCTCACGTAAATCAATATGTAAGTGGAAATTATGCAGGAAAATATACAGCACTTAAGAATTTGTTACAACAGAGAAATACAATACTTTCTTTAAATAAAGAGACAATAACTGCAGATACTCTCAAGGGAGTAGATTTATTTATTCTTACAAACCCACAGAGTATTGATAAGTCAGAATATAACTTAACTAAGAGTAAGTTAGAGACAAGTGAGATAAAGGCTATTGCTGATTATGTAAAGGCTGGAGGAAATATAATAATAACTACTATTGCTGACTATAAGGATGGTGAAGGTGAATATAGCAATGATAGGCAGCTTAATCCATTACTTGAAGCTATAGGAACAGAACTTAGAATAAATGATGACCAAGTTATTGATAATACTACTAATGGTGGTCAACCTTATAGATTATACTTTAATAAATACAGTTCACCATTATACAATTTAGTATCTGGTATCGAAGATGGAAAAGAGCAATATAGCTTCTATAGTGGAGCTTCAGTTGTCCTTGCAGATGGAGCAAAGGGAGAGAAGGTAGATTTCTTAGTAAAGGGTTATGAAACTACAACTACTAGCGATGCGGATAATGCTAAAGATAACGTACCAGTAGCACAAGGAAAGGTATCAGTTATTGGAGCAGAAGAGCTAAGTAATGGTGGTAAGGTAGTAGTAGCTGGTAATACATTTTTCTCAGATTTTGAAACAGATGGGCAAAATGCAATATCTTACTCAAATATTAAAATAGTAAAAAATATTATGGGTTGGATGATGCCAGAGAAGATAGCTGAAAAAGTAAATATCAAAGATGTTAGAATAGATGCAAATAAGGACAATGTACCTGATTTACTAGGAGAAGAGTTTACTATAGAAGGTATAGTAACTTCTCAGTCAGAGGCAGTAACTCCTAAAAATTCCTTCTTTGAAGTAGTGTATATAGAAGATGAAACAGGCGGTATCTGTATATTTGGTGTATCTAAAACTCCATTAAGGGTTGGACAAAAAATTAGAGTTACAGGTACAGTAGATGCATATCAGGGTGAATTTGAAATTCAAGTTAAGGATGAAGATACTCAAATTCAAATTATTGATGAAAACCCAGTTGATATATCTCCAGTAAAGCTTTCTACAGGAAATAGTATGATAGCTGAGAATGGTGGTAAGCTTATTCAGGTGCAAGGTAAGGTAGTTAGAATGGATAAATCTAATTTATATATTAACGATGGCACTGGAGAATCAAGGATATATGTAGAAGGATATATATGGGATGGAAAAGATGAGAGTACAAAGGGAATATGGGATAAAAATATTAAAGTTGGAGATACAGTATCAGCTATTGGACTTGGTTCAATGGATCCTGAAGGAGCAAGACTTAGAGTTAGAAATACTGGAGAAATAATATTAATTCCAAGTGAAGAAACCAATGAAAAACCAGTGATTAATGGAGCTGAAAATATAACAATAAAGGTTGGAGATAGCTTTGATCCTAAATCAGGGGTAATTGCTACTGATAAAGAGGATGGAGATATAACTTCAAAAATAGTAATTACAGGTTCAGTAGATACAAGTAAGGCTGGAGAGTATGTTTTAACCTATAGCATAACTGATAGCTTTGGAAATAATACTACTATGACAAGAAAGGTAACTGTAATAGATAAAGAAACACCAGGTAAAGATGATAACGAAAAACCAGAAAATCCAAGTAAGCCTAATAAACCAAACAAACCAAATAATTCAGGAAACAATAATTCAAACTTACCTCAAACAGGAGGAGATAGTTCTTCAATAGTACTAATAGTTATAGCTGTTTTAGTAATTGGAGGAGGAGTAACTCTATTATTTAAGAGAAAAAACAAAGGAGAGAATACAGAGCAGAGTAAAAAATAAAATTAGACATTGAATTTAGGGGCTGACTCAAAGTAAGTTTGAAACAGCCCCTTACAATAAAATAGGTGAGAGGAGGGTTATTAATGAATATAAATAAATACAAGAAGGATATTATAACAATAACAGTAACCGTTATATTAGGAATATTAATTGTTTTTTCATCTAAACTAATATTTACTAATGGATTTTTGTTGGACAAGCTAAGTGCTGGCGTAGAATATTATGAAGCAGAAATAGTAAATGTACTTAAAGAAAATTTGCAAGATGATAAGTATATAGAGGAAATAGAACTAGGATATCAACAGGTATCAGTAAAAATATTAAATGGCCCTTATGTGGAAAATCAATATGAAATAACTAATAATGTAAGTAGACTATATAATACTGTAGTAAAAAAAGGTGACAAGGTAATAGTTGCCATGTACTTCATGGACAATAAGCTTAATGATGTGGCTATATCTAGCTTTAAGAGAAGCACTTCTTTATCTATTATGGTTATTTTATTTTTACTAGTAATATTATTGGTTGGAGGATTTAAAGGTTTAAAATCTATAGTAGCATTACTATTTACAATGATTTGCGTAATATTTTTGATGGTACCATTAATGCTAAGAGGTGTAAGTCCTATAATATCAGCTATAATAATAGCTATAATAAGTACATCAATTACCTTAGTACTAGTATCAGGAACAAATAAGAAAACATTGTCAGCCATCTTAGGAACTTTAATAGGAGTTTTAATAGCAGGAATACTTGCCTACATATTTGGTGAAACCACAAATCTCTCAGGAATAAACATGTCAGAGGTAGAAAGTATAATGTATATAGCAGAAACGACTAATCTAAAAATAAAGGGTATATTTTTTGCAGGGATTCTTGTGTCTGCATTGGGAGCGGTTATGGATGTAGCTATGTCAATATCCTCATCTATATTTGAAATAAGTTCCATAGATAAGACTATGAGTATAAAAGCATTATTTAAAAGTGGTATGAATATTGGTAAAGATATAATAGGAACTATGGCTAATACTTTAATTTTAGCATTTGCAGGAGGAGCTATAAACATACTTATTTTATTATACTCTTCTAGTATGACAACTAATAGGTTACTGAATTTAGATATCCTTGGCACCGAACTGATTCAAGGGTTATCAGGAACTATAGGAATAATTCTAACTGTACCAGCAACAGCAATTATGGCAGCATATCTATGTAAGGCATCTTCAAAAAATAAGTAAGTCAGAATACTCGTCTATTTTGTGTTATACTGCGTCAACAGAACCCTTAGATAGTGCTACTATCTAAGGAACCTGTTTCCTTGTCTAACTCAAAATATACTTCCCATCTTTGACTTATTATTTATTTTCAGGTGCCTAAGAAAAAAATAAAATTATAAAGAAATAGGATTTGAAACAAACTGTTTCAGCCTTGTAATTAAAGAGTAATAAAATTAACTCAGATAATTAAGGATGATACAGTTCTTTATTTTCCCTTTAAAAAGGTATAATGATGAAAAATAAAATAGCTATATAGCTACATGAGTAATTTTTATATAAAGGTATCATACTAAGTAGTATTAGTATAAAAAATAGTAGATATTAAAAGGAGAGGACTTTTATGCCTTATATAAACTTTAAAGAAGAAGTGTTTAAAGGAAAAGAAGAGCTATATAAAAGAATAGAAAATAATAAGAAACTATTTAGTGAAATAAAAAATAATAAGAACAAAATTAGCATCCAACAAGATGAAAAGTATAGTTTTAGAATCATTAAAGATAGAACTATAAATAATTCTAAAACTGAAAATGAGGGGGATTTTTTAGAGATTACTGATAAAAGTATCGTATGTACTGAGTTTATAAAGTGTAAATTTTATAATATAAAATTTAAAAATTGCACATTTGTGGCCTGTAGGTTCATAGAATGTGACTTTGGGGGTGGAGGAGTAATTTTTGAGAACTGTACTATGATTTTAGAAGAAATTAATAATGTACCATCACTAAATAAAAAGGATAATCTATCTTGTAGTTTTGAAAAATGTAAATTATACTGTAAATTTTTAAGCTCTAATATCACTTATTTAATAATTGATGAATGTGAACTTAAAGATACATCTTTTGAACTTACAGATATGACTAGTGCTATAATTATAAATTCTTATATGAAAAGAATTAATTTAATGGATGTGGATTTATCAGGAGGGAAAATAATATCAACTTACATTGAGGATTTAGAATTTAATGATAAATTAAAAAGCAAACTAGATCCAAAAACTTTTTTTGATAAAATTCAACCAAAGAAAAAAACAAAGACAGAGTATGAAGGAATATATACTGTATATGAAACTATTGCTGATAAATATAATGAAAATAATTTGAAGAATAACTTTGGAGAATACTATTATCTTTGTAAGAATATGCAAAGAAAAAGTTTGAAAAAGCTATTACCCAAAACAATATCTTATATTTATTGGTTTACATGTGGATATGGAGAACGAATATTATATCCATTAATAAGCTCTTTAGTTTTAATATTAATTTTTGCAACTATGTATTTGATCTTGGGATATAACTCACAAAATCAAATAATTAGCTACTGGTGGAGTATAGGATTACCAAAAAACTTTAATGAATTTCTAAGTCAAGTAAATCAATGTATAAATATAAGTGTTGAGGTATTTACAGGACTAGGATCTGATAATGAAACGCCAATACCGGCTTCTTTTATAGTAGCTAATACTGAGATGATAGTTGGAGTAATTATGATGGGGGTTGGAATAGGTACCTTAACAAGAAAATTAGTAAGATAAATAAAAATTTAGTTGCGTAACAAAAGTTACAGACCTATTATAGAAATCTAGTTATAATTAAGCTATATTAAATATAGTTTAATTTAAATTTGGTGTTAAAATTAAACAAAAGATAAGTGTGATAAAAAATATAATTTTGAAAAATATGATAAATTAGATTAAATAATAGGTTTAGGAGGATTTGTTATGAAGAGAAAAATAATTAAGATCCATGAGGAAAAATGTAATGGCTGCGGATTATGTGTTACGGCTTGTCATGAAAAAGCTATAGAATTAGTCGATGGAAAGGCAAAACTTGTTAGCGATATATATTGTGATGGATTAGGAGATTGCTTACCCAATTGTCCTACAGCAGCTATAGAGATTATAGAAAGAGAAGCGGATGAATATGATGATGATGCAGTAAAGGCAAGAATTTTAGAATTAGATAATAAGTCTAAAGAGATTAAAGATATAAATATTGGTGGGGAAGAAAAGTTGCCATGTGGATGTCCTGGAACAATGGCTAAAACTATTGAAAGAAAACCAATAATCACTATGGAAACTATGCCTAAAAAAAGAGAGAATACTACTGAAAACAACTCTGAGCTTATGCAATGGCCAGTGCAATTGAACTTAATAAATACTAGTGCGCCATATCTAAAGGATGCTAACTTATTAGTAGCAGCAGATTGTACAGCTTATGCTTACGGAAATTTCCATAGAGACTTTATGAAGGATAAAGTTACAGTAATAGGATGTCCAAAACTTGATGACAATGAACATTATAAGAATAAATTAACTGAAATACTTAAGAAGAACAATATAAAGAGTATAACTGTAGTTAGAATGGAAGTGCCATGCTGCTCAGGAATAGTAGCTTCAGTTAAAAGTGCCATGCTTCAAGCACAAATAATAGTTCCTTACAAAGAAGTAACCATTGGAACTAATGGTGATATAATAGAGTGATAATTGAATATATTTTAAGTGTGGAGCTATCTATAAATCTGTTAACTTAATAGATTTATAGATAGTTTTTATTATTGCATAAATATTTATAAATTTTAAAGAGGGGTAATAGAAAATTAATGGATTAAAAAGATAATATAATGTATAGTAAATGTAAAGATGAAAAAATCCATAGGGAGGAAATAAGTACCTATGTCAAATTCAATAATAACAAAAAAAGCATTAGCTAAATCTTTGAAGGAATTAATGAATTCTATACCGTTAAATAAGATATCTGTTAAAGAGATAGTTAATAACTGTGGATTAAATAGACAAACATTTTACTATCATTTTCAAGATATATACAATCTACTGGAATGGATTTATGAAACAGAAGCTGTAGAAAGCATATCACAATACAGAAGTTATAACACCTGGACTGACGGATTTCAAAAGATTTTCAACTATATAGAAAGCAATAGAAGATTTTGCATGAATACTTTAAATTCTTTAGGAAAGAATCACCTAGATTCATATCTTTACACAGTTACTTATGATTTAATTATTGGAGTAGTTAATGAAGTTTCTCAGAATATGAGAGCTACAGAAGACAATAAAAAGTTTATTGCAAATTTTTATACTTTAGCATTTACAGGTTTGGTAATTCAGTGGATGAATGGTGGAATGAAGGAAGATTCTCATAAGATTATTGAAAAGTTAAGTGAATTAGTAGAGGGTAACTTTATGAGAGCTTTAGAGAGATATGAAAAGGATGCATAATAAATATATCCATCATGCATCCTTTAAAACTTATATATTCTTTAAAGTATTAGTGTAATTATAAAATATTTCATATAACTATGATTTAAAAGTTACTTTAGTTTATTACCATCTTCATCAATGTAAAACCACTGATTATCTAATTTTACAGATATGGGGGCTATATCCCTGAAGGAAGGAGTGATTTCATCATATATGATATCTGTAAACTTATTAGAGGATTTATTATAAAGCCCCCATTTATTATCTTTACTTACTAAAAAGATATTTTCAGTGTAGGGGTCAATAATATTATATTCGCATTTTAAAATTTCTTTTTGGGTTTTATCTATAAGCCCCCATTTACCATTTAGGCATACTTGAAATATATTTCTAGATGAATCAATATTATAAACCTCATCATAAATAGGAGGAACTACCTCAATTCCATTAGAAGCTAAGATACCACATTTGCTTGACTTATAAATGGTAGCAAAGCCATCATAGAATGGATAAATTTCAGTATAGTCTGTGTTAAGTATAATTTCACCTTGTTTATTTATAAATACATTCTTACGGTTACCATCTTCATCTACATAGCTAGCAGCAAACATATTATCTCCTGAACCTAATTCTATGTATTCAAACTTAGGTTCAAAGAGCAATTCTCCTTTAGTATTCATAAGAGCAACCTTGTTATCTAAGGAAGCTACCAAAATATCACTTTCCCAAAAGGAGTTTATATAATCATATTTAAATGGAATTACAACATCACCATTCTTGTCTATACATCCAGTCTTACCATCAAGATATACTGTAGCTAGTCCATTAATAAATGAATCAGCCCCATCGTAAATAGGTTTAATTATCATTTTATCTTTAGTATTTATATAACCAAACTTTCCATCTATATCTACAGGAGCTAAATCATCATTGAAGCTTAAGTAATAAGAATATTTAGGTTCTACTATAGTTTTACTTTCTAGATTTACAAAACCAAATTTTCCGTTACTTTCAAGATGAACTATAGAATTGTTAGGCATTATGGCAGTATACTTGGGCTCTACCTTTAAATTAGTATTTAAAACTATAAAGCCTTGGTAATTGTTTTCTGTTATAATGGCTATATTTTCCTCTCCACAATTATATATTGAAATTGGGGTTTCAGATACGAAATCAACTACTATATTGTTTTTAAAGTCTATACAACCATACTTACTGTTCTTTTTAACAGAAATGAGAGTATCAGATACAATAGTAGCTTCTTCATAATCAAAAGGAATTATCACATTATTTTTTTTATCAATAGCACCCCAAAATCCATCTTTTTTTACAGGGGCTATATTGTTATAAAATGAATGTGTTTCGTCATAGGTTGGAGTTATAACTAGATTTTCTTCTGTATCAATAAATCCCCAAAGACCTCTAAGTTTAACTGCTGCTAGGCCATCAGTGAAAGAGGAGGCTTCTTCATATTTATTATTGTTATTACAACCACTTAGAACAACACAGAAAATTAATAATACTATTAATAGAATTTTGTTTAAAATCTTCATATGTCCTCCTTTTAAAATATTATTTACTATATTTTAACATTATATTTTCTATAGATATACAAGATTTGGCAAAAAAATAAAAAATGCAGTATTATGTAAAATACCGCATTTTGGCTATATATTAGATGTAAATCTATTTTCTTTTATTAGATATTTCAATGTTTACTTTTCTTTTACCAAACATTTTTCCTTTAGAATTCTCTAATATTATATTTACAAGATTGCTAGGTACATCAACAAAGGAGAACTTATCAAGGATATCAATTCTTCCAATTTCTTTACCTTTAACACCGGCAGTGTTATCTAAAAATTCAATAACATCTTTAGCTCTGGCCTTGTCGAGCTTACCTATAGATAAGAATAATCTTGTTGTATCATCTACATCTACAGACTCTTCAGCATAGTTACAATTTAATTCTTTATCAAACATTAGTTTTAGTAAAGAAGCAGTAACATCTTCAGCACCATACTCATTTATTAGCTCTTTAGCCATAGGTAAGAATGTATTGTATGAGTCTTCTTGTAATACATTCCCAATGTTTTCTATTAAACTTCCAGATTTAGCAGAGAATATATCAGCTAAAGTAGGAATGTCTTTTTTTACTATTTTACTTTTAGTATGATTTTCTATTTGTCTTATAAAAGAAACTTCTTTTCTTGAAGCAAAGCTATAAGCAATACCTTCTTTATTAGCTCTTCCAGTTCTTCCTATTCTATGCACATAAGATTCTATATCTTGTGGCAAGTCATAGTTAATAACATGAGTAACATCTTCAACATCAATTCCACGAGCTGCAACATCAGTAGCTACAAGAAAATGTAGTTGTCCGCTCTTGAATTTAGCTAATGTGTTCATTCTTTGGCTTTGTTTCATATCTCCGTGCATACCTTCAACACTATAGCCTTTACCATGTAAAGCATCAACTAATTCATCTACACCTTTTTTAGTTTTACAGAACATTATTGTTGTAGTTGGATTATCTACGTCTAAAATTCTACAAAGTGAATCAAATTTATTAGATGAGTTAACTAAAAAGTATGATTGTTGTATTTTGGATACAGTCATGGATTTTTTAGCTATTACAATATGTTGAGCATCAGGTTTCATGTAATTTTTAGATAGGTTTTTTATTGGTCTTGGCATTGTAGCAGAGAATAAAAGCGTTTGTCTTTCCTCATTTAAGTTAGATAGGATACTTTCAATATCCTCAATAAATCCCATGTTTAACATTTCGTCAGCTTCGTCTAAAACTAAGAATTTAACATTTTGAAGTTTTAATGTTCTTCTATTAATGTGATCTAATATTCTTCCAGGAGTTCCAACTACAATATCTACTCCTCTTTTTAGAGCAGCAAGTTGTCTGTCAAAGGATTGACCACCATAGATTGGTAGGATTTTATACTTTTCATACTTACACAATTTCAAAAGTTCTTCGCTAACCTGAATAGCTAATTCTCTTGTTGGAGCTAATATTAAGGTTTGGATAGCTCCACCCTTAGGACCCATGTTGCTAAGAATAGGTGCTCCGAAGGCAAGGGTTTTACCAGTTCCTGTTTGCGCTTGACCTATTATATCGTAACCTTGTAAACTTACAGGAATGCTTTTCTCTTGTATATCACTAGGATTTTCAAAGTTTAAGTCATTTATAGACTTTAATATGGAATCCTTAAGTCCAAGTTCTTCAAATTTAGTTTTTATCATTCATATTCCTCTTCTCTTTTTTCTTTAAATACATCTAATAGTAACACAGTAAATCTATAATAGCAATTGTAAACTGAAATTTTATCTCTAAGTATTTATCCCTAAGTATAATGAAATAAATAAAAATTATGCAGGTGGAAATATAAAACTCTATTACATTTATAGAAAATCATATATTATATTATGTGTAGATATAATTAGAATTATAGGTATAATTATATATAGATATTTTAAATTAAGGAGAATATATGAAAAAATTTTTATTTGATACAATGGAAACATATTTGGAAAATGGACTTAGGTTAATAACTATAAAAAAAGAAACCCAAATAGCTTCTTTAAATATCGGAGTTATGGTTGGAGCTGTTTGTGAAGAAAATCAAGAACGTGGTATATCTCATTTTATAGAGCATATGCTTTTTAAGGGAACTGTAAATAGAGATAATGAAAAATTAAATAGTGATTTAGAAAATTTAGGTGGAGAGTATAATGCTTATACAGATTATATGTCCACTGTTTTTAATACTACTACTTTAAACGAAGAATTAGATGTAAGTTTAGAATTGATTAGTGACTTACTTCAACATCCTACTTTTTTAGAGGAACACATTGAGAAGGAAAGAGGAGTAATATTAGCAGAATTAAGAAGTGGTAAGGATGATGTAGAAGATTTATCTTTTCAAAAAATAAATGATATGGCATTTACTCATAGTCCATTAAAAGTTGATGTAATAGGAAAAGAAGAGATTGTAAAGTCAATTAGTAGAGAAGATTTGATAAGATATTATAATAATCACTATGTTTCTAATAATACAGTGATAACAGTGGTATCATCTTATGAACATGAATATGTAATAGAGTTAGTTAAAAAATATTTTAGTCAGTGGAAAAGAAAAAAAGTAAGTAAGCCTATTTTATATTTTGAAAAAAATAAAGACAAAATTAAGATTACGCATAGAGATAATATGGAGCAGAGTACAATAATATATTTATATACATTTAATGATCTAACTAAGAAGGAAGAGTTAGCTTTAAGAATATTAAATCACAAGTTTGGAGAGAGTTCTAATTCTATATTATTTAGAGAACTTAGAGAAGATAGGGGACTTGCTTATGATATTTATACAAGTCTTGACTTAACAAACAACTTGAAAACTTTATATATCTATGCAGCAGTAGCACCAGAGGATGTTGATGCAACTATAGAAACCATAAATAATTGTATAGAAAAAATTAAAGAGGAAATAATTGTATTTGATGGTAATACTATAAATTTAATGAAAAAGGTGTTTAAGACTGCTATAGCTTCTACTTTAGAGGATTCAACAGATTTAGGAAATTATGTAGTACATCAGGCTATGGAAGAGGATAATTTATATCAATTTAATGAAGATATGGAGAATTTGAATTATATAGTAGCTCAAGATTTATATGAAGTAGCTAAGAAGGTACTAAATAAGCCTACAATTCATGTGCTTCTATGTGATAGGGAGTAAGGTATAAAATTTCTATAGATGATGGGAAGGAAGAACAGTGAGTAAAATAATTACTAAGATTGAAGCCCAAAAGAAAAAGGATAACAGAGTAAATATATTTATAAATGGTGAATTTGCCTTTGGATGTAGCAGTGAGTTAGTATATTATCATAATTTATCTAAGGGAAAAGAAATTAATATTGAAGACCTAAAGAAAGTTATAGTTGAAGATAATTTTCTTACAGCAAAGACAAAGGCTTTAAAGTATATTGAGAGAGCTCTAAAGAGTGAGTTTCAAGTGAGAGAATTTCTACAAAGGAAAGAATATGAAGATAGTGTCATAGACAGAGTTTTAGAATTTCTAAAGGCATATAAATTTATTGATGACGAATATTATGCAAAAGCTTATGTAACACAAAATATTAGAATAGAAGGCAAAGGAAACATTAGATATAAACTTATAAAAAAGGGTATATCTGAGGAAATGATAAATAACATACTAAATGAAATTTCTTCTAAGGATGAAGAAACAGTGGCTTTAAAGCTAGCAGAAAAAAAACTTAAAGTGCTATGTAAAAATGAAGGCAATATAGTAAAAATAAAAAGTAAACTTAATACTTTTTTAATATCTAAGGGATATAATTTTGATACTATTAAATCAGTAGTAAATAAATTAGAAATCAAGGAAAAAGAAAATATAGAGGTCTTTAGGTCAGATGGTTATAATCAGGTTAAGGAAAATCAATGGGATGAACTTCTCAGTATTGCAGAGAAAAGATATGAACGCCTTAGCAAGTCAGAAGAGGATGCAATTAAAATAAAGAAAAAATTACAGGATTTCCTTTTAAGAAAGGGTTATAATTACAGAGATATCAAAACTGTATTAAACAAGATTATTAAAGGTGAAGATCCCTATTATTAAATCTAGAAGAAAATCTAACAGGAGAGAAAAGGAGGGATAGAATGGAATTTTTAGAGGAGTATAATATAAATATTGTTTCATTAGTATTGGTTATAGCATTTGTATATCCTGTAATAATGGGCATTGTATTTAAATTGAAAAGTAAAAGCATGGTGGTTACAATTAAGGGTGTATTAACTTCTATGGCAATGGTTTGTTCAATAATACTAACTACTGTGGTGGTAAAAAATGTGTTTGCATTAGATAAGTATGGATTAGTTGAATATATATCCTCAAAGATTTCTCCATCCTTTGCTTATCTTATTACTAAATCTAAGCTATTTAATGGGATTATACTATTGTTTACATTCTTAATTATTTATCAGATATTTAAAGCCCTTATAGAATTTATTAGCAGGACTACTTTATATCCAGCTTCAGATGCCATTGATACCAGTATTAGAAATACAGGCAGAGGTACTAGAGCTTTATTAGGAGGAATGTTTCAAATTCCTAAGGCTATATGTTATATGATAATATTATCAGCACTACTTAGCTATGCATCAATTTTTTTAAATAATCCAAAGCTAGATAATAAATTAAATTCATCTACCATATATAGTTATATTAATAAAAAGATTATAGAGCCTGTTACGGATTCTAAGATAGCTAAAAGTTTCCCCAATATATTAGAGAATTCATTTAAAGTAGTAGATGAGAAAAATAATATAGTAGATGATGTAAATGGATATCTTCAAGGGGTAGTTTTTTATAATGGAGTAACATTAGATGAGGGAATAAGATCTAATGAGATCATAGATAATACTGCGTTAAGTATAACTAGTAAGTATGATAACGATTATGATAAAGCAAGATCTTTATATGAATGGATAGGGAATGCTATAATTTATGATGATGATAAGGCTACAGAAGTTATGAATAATCCCATACCTACAGAGATTAATTCTGGAGCCATAAATACTTTTAATACAGGAAAAGGTGTTTGCTTTGACTATGCATGTTTATATGTTGCAATGTGTAAAGCAAATGATATACCAGTAAGACTAATTGTAGGAGAAGGTTATAATGGAATGTCTTGGGTTAGTCACTCATGGAATGAAGTGTATATAAAGGAAATGGATAAATGGGTAAATGTGGATTCAACTTTTTATAATGCAGGGAATTATTTTGATAATGATACCTTTAATTCAGAGCATAGAAATAGAAAAATCGCAGGAGAATGGAAGTAAAAATTTAATTAAAACTTAAGTTTTAATTAGTCTTTTATATTAGATTTATATAACTTTTATATTATAAAGTTTGTATTATGAAATTAAAATAATAGTTAAATATAAAAAAACAAGCTTATATGCTTGTTTTTTTATATTTAGAAAGTATGAAACTTATGGCCTTTTCACATTCAGTATCCGTATTATCTATGGACCATGCAGTATTAAAATAATTTAGGGCCTTTTTATTTTCATCCATCATTACATGACAATAAGCAAGGTTGAAATAATATTTACTTTCTTTTCGTAGATTCAAAGCTCTATGAATAAGAGGTATTGCAGCCTTATAGTTTTTTAGTTTAATAAAACATACAGCAGAATTATAAAATGAAGGTGCTTCATATTCCTTTAACTCTGCAGATTTTTTATACATATCAATAGCATTTTTATAGTCCTTAAGTTTATATAAATCATTACCTTGTGCAAAATAATTCAAGGAAAAGACCTCCTAATTAGTACTTTATCTTAATATTTTCCATTTTGTTCTAAAATATACTATAACATTTATAAATTTATGTAAATTATATTTTGAAATTTGTATTGACAAAAGAGTTGTATTGTATATAATATTATAAAAGAGAAATATATATAATACATAATAAATTGACTGTGATGAAGAGGAGTAAGAATATGAAATATTAAGAGAGGAAAATCCATGGGCTGAAAGGTTTTCTATAGGAAGTATTTTGAAGGTAGCTTCGGAGTTGCTTTAGCGAAATTAAGTAGCTAGAGACGGTGGTTCCTCATCGTTAAAATTAAGAGAGTCTTAAAAGTAATTTTGAGAAATAAAGGTGGTAACGCGCGCTGTCGTCCTTTGGGGTGATAGCGCTTTTTTTTATTAATTTTATACTAATCTATTAAATTACCCTAGTATTAAGTATATTAATAAATGTAATGCTAATTTCTGTGTAATAGTTTAGTTAAGGTTTTGTACATTATAGCTACTAAGAACTGTAATTGTTAGAACAAGTAATCAAAAGTAAAAAATAAAAACATATAGAAGGGCAGGTAATAACAATGGATGAAAATAACAATATAGCAAAGAATTATGATCCTAAAGAGTTTGAAGAAAGACTATATAAGTGGTGGGAAGAAAGTGGATTTTTTACTCCACAAGTAGATAAAAATAAAAAGCCATATACAGTAATAATGCCACCACCGAATATCACAGGACAACTGCACCTTGGTCATGCTTTAGATAACACTCTTCAAGATATACTTATAAGAACTAAGAGAATGCAAGGGTATAGCACATTATGGCTTCCGGGAGAAGACCATGCAAGTATAGCTACTGAAGTAAGAGTTGAAAAAGCTTTACTTGCAAAAGGAATTAAAAAGAAGGAAATTGGTAGAGAGGCATTTTTAGAAAAGGTTTGGGAATGGACAGAGGAATATAGAGATAGAATTAAAACTCAACTTAAAAAAATGGGTTGTTCTGCTGATTTTACAAGAGAAGCTTTTACTATGGATGAAAATTTAAGTAAGGCTGTTAGAGAAGTTTTTGTTAAATTATACAAAGATGGTCTTATATATCAAGGAAATAGAATTACAAACTGGTGTCCTAAATGTATGACTGCTATCTCAGATGCGGAGATTGAATATGAAGAGCAAGGAGGACATTTCTGGCACATAAATTACCCTGTAATAGGTATTGATGAAGTAGTTGAAATTGCTACAACAAGGCCAGAAACTTTACTTGGAGATACTGCAGTAGCAGTTAATCCTAAGGATGAAAGATATGCTCACCTAGTTGGTAAGAAACTTAGGTTACCATTAGTGAATAGAGAAATTCAAGTTGTTGCCGATGACTATGTAGATATGGAATTTGGAACAGGTTGTGTTAAGATAACTCCAGCTCATGACCCTAATGATTATCAAGTAGGTAAGAGGCATAACTTAGATGAAGTTGTAGTTTTGGAGGAAAATGGAACTATATCTGAAGGTTATGGAAAGTATTCAGGACTTGAGAGATATGAAGCTCGAAAGCTTATTATAAAAGATTTGGAAGAACACGGATATTTAGTTAAGATTAAAGAGCATAGTCACAATGTAGGAACTCATGATAGATGTGGATGTACTATTGAGCCAATGCTTTCTAAGCAATGGTATGTAAAAATGGATACTCTTGCAGCACCAGCAATTAAGGCCGTAAAAGAAAAAGATATAAAATTCATTCCAGAAAGATTTGAAAAAATCTACTATAACTGGATGGAAAATATTCAAGATTGGTGTATTTCAAGACAATTATGGTGGGGACATAGAATTCCAGTTTGGTACTGTAAAGATTGTGGAGAGATAATAGTTGATACAGAAACTCCAACTCATTGCAGTAAGTGTAGATCTACAGATCTAGAGCAAGATAAAGACGTTTTAGATACTTGGTTTAGTTCAGCCCTATGGCCATTCTCAACATTAGGTTGGCCTGGTGATACAGAGGATTTAAAATATTTTTATCCAACAAGTACATTGGTTACTGGTGGAGATATTATATTCTTCTGGGTTGCAAGAATGATATTCTCAGGTTTGTACAACATGGATGAAGTACCATTTAAAACAGTATTTTTCCATGGTATGGTTAGAGATGATCAAGGCAGAAAGATGTCTAAGTCTTTAGATAACGGTGTTGATCCACTAGAAGTTATAGAAAATTATGGAGCAGATGCTCTAAGATTTTCCCTTGTTACTGGTAATGCTCCAGGAAGTGATATAAGATTCTATGAATCAAGAGTTGAGGCAGCAAGAAACTTTGCTAATAAGATTTGGAATGCATCAAGATTTGTTATGATGTACAATGATGAAGTTCTTATAGAGAAATATAAAGATTGTAAAAACTATTCTGTAGCCGACAGATGGATATTATCAAGACTTAACAATATAGTTAAAGAAGTTACAGAGAATATAGAAAAATATGAAATCGGTATTGCACTTCAGAAGGTTCATGACTTTATGTGGACTGAATTCTGTGATTGGTATATAGAAATTGCTAAACCATCTTTATATAGTGATAATGAAGAAGTTAAAGGAATAGCTTTAAATGTTCTTAATAAAGTTTTAGTTTCAGGATTAAAATTACTTCATCCAGTAATGCCATATATCACAGAAGAGATTTATACTCACTTAACTAAAGAAAGTGAATCTATTACAATTGCTAAATGGCCAGAGTTTGAAGCTGATTTAGAAGATTTCAAAGCAGAAGAATATATGAATTATATTATAGATGCCATAAGAAATACAAGAAATGCAAGAACAGAAATGAATGTACCACCTTCAAGAAAGGCTAAAACATATATATATGCAACTGAAGCAGCAGAAGCTTTTAAAGAAGGAAAAGTTTACTTTGAAAAATTAGCATCTGCTAGTGAAGTTATAATCTTAAACGCTAAAGAAGAAGCACCAGAAAATATAGTATCTGTAGTTTCAAAGGGCGCAGAGATTTACATGCCACTTTTAGAGTTAGTAGATGTGGAGAAAGAACTTGAAAGATTAAACAAAGAAAAAGCTAAATTACAAGGAGAAATTGAAAGAGTAGAGAAAAAACTTGCTAATGAAAGATTTGTTTCTAAAGCTCCAGCTGAGGTTGTTGAAGAGGAAAAAACTAAGGGTGAAAAGTACAGAGAAA
This sequence comes from Clostridium sp. UBA7791, assembly GCF_002480755.1. Classification (NCBI taxonomy): domain Bacteria; kingdom Bacillati; phylum Bacillota; class Clostridia; order Eubacteriales; family Clostridiaceae; genus Clostridium; species Clostridium sp. UBA7791. The sequence continues at coordinate 457,323 of NZ_DLCT01000005.1, forward strand.
TGTATAATTCCGTATTAGAGAGTATAGAAAAGTTACAATAAAAAACATTTAAGAATGTTTATATAAAAATAAATTTTAATATTAATAAATAGAAGGATATCTAAAAGTGTATAGACTATATATTTTATTTATAGTCTTATACTTTTCAGATATCCTTTTTAATATTGATAATTACTAGTGTGATATAGTTGAGTATGGATATGTAATGAGGTAAAATAGGTTATGAAATTAGAATTCAGGAGGGGTATTATGAATTATACTGAAGCTATTAACTATATAAAGGATACTGCTAAGTTTGGAAGTAAACTAGGCTTGGAAAGAACAGAAAAGATACTAGAACTCCTTGGAGATCCACATAAGAAGATTAAAGCTATTCATGTGGCAGGAACTAATGGTAAAGGTTCAACCACAGCTATGATTACAAAGATATTAATACATAGTGGGTACAAAGTAGGATGCTATATATCTCCTTATATTGAAGAGTTTGAAGAGCGTATTCAGATAAATAATAAGAATATTCCCAAGGAAGATTTAGCTAGGATAGTTACAGAAGTTTCAATGGCCGTTAAAGAAGTAACTACTTTAGGTTATGGTAACCCTACTGAGTTTGAGATAATAACTTGTGCAGGATTTTTATATTTTCATAAAATGAAGGCTGATTTTGTTGTTGTAGAGGTAGGACTTGGAGGAAGACTAGACTCTACTAATGTTATAGAACCAATTTTATCTATAGTTGGATCTGTAAGCTATGATCATATGAATATTTTAGGAAATACCTTAGAGGAAATTGCTTATGAAAAGGGTGGAATTATTAAAAATAATACTCCAGTAGTTTTATATCCACAGGAAGATAAAGTCACTAAAGTCATAGAGAACATTTGTAAAGAAAAAAATTCACCACTTATAAAAGTGAAAAGAGAAAATGCATCTTTAGTTAAAGTAGGAGAGTATAAGGGAAATACAGTGGTTCAAAATTTAAACATTATAACAGAAAGAGACAGTTATAATGTTAAATTATCTCTTTTAGGAACTTATCAGGTTCAAAATTGTAATGTTGTTATAAATGTTTGTGAAGCTTTAATAGATCTTGGAGTTAATATTACAAAGGAAAGTATAACAAATGGTTTATCTCAAGTTAAATGGCCAGGTAGATTAGAAATTATGAGAATAAATCCTTTAGTGGTAATTGATGGTGCTCATAATATTGATGGTATAAGGAAGTTAACTGAAAGTATAGATATTTATTTTAAGTATAGAAAACTAGTGTTAATAATAGGAATTTTAGCAGATAAGCAAGTAGATGAAATGATAAGTATAATATGTCCTAAAGCAGAAAAAATTATAGCTGTAACTCCTCATAGTGAGAGAGCTGAGCTATGTGAAGATTTAAAGGAGAAGATTAATATTTGCAATAAAGAGTGTGAAGCTATTATGGATTATGAAGAAGCATACGTTAAAGCACTTTCCTATTGTGATGAGGATACTTTACTAGTCATATCTGGTTCTCTTTATATGGTGGGAGATATGAGGAAGATAATAAGAAATCATAATTAATTTTAAATATAATATATTTATGGTGTAACAAATTTTTCGTAGCATAATGGAAGGTTCCTTCATAGTATAATGTGAGGAGGGATTCCAATGAGGTACTTATATATTTGTAATACAACTCAAGATAGCATTAACAAAATTGGTATAGAGAAGTTTGCATTAGAAGATGTTATAAAGTTAGAAGGAGTTAATGAAAATAAAGTAGGTCCTCATGGATTATGTATACAAGGGGATCAATTATTCACTTCAAATTGTTACGATGGTTCAGTGTCTATAGTTAATTTGAAGGATTTAAAATCCTATAGCTATTATTTAGGAAGAAACTGTAGAGATATTTGTGCCTTGGGAAATCATTTATATATTATTTGCGGAGACTCAAATAATGTTGTAACTTTTGATTTGAATAAAAAAGAAATAATAGAGATTATTCCTTGTGGAGACTCTCCACATAGTATTGACTGTTGTAATCACAGCAATGAAATAGTTGTAGCCAATAATGGTGACGATACAATTACAGTATTTGATTCGTTATATGGTAGTGACATTAAAAACATAAAGGTAGGGCAAGCACCAACAAAAGCGTTATTTACTTTAAATGGGGATTATATTCTTGTTTGTGAAAGTAGTGCAGGTAGTTTGGATAAGGGGTGTGTAAGTGTTATATCAAGCAGAAATCATAAAGTAATACATAGATTATCAGTGGGAAATTGTCCTTTTGATATGTATTGCGATGAAAAGTATTGCTATGTATCTAACTATGGTGATGGAACTATATCCATTATTGATATTGTAAATTTTATAAATGTAAAGAGTATAAGAATTGGTGGTATGCCTAGAGGAATAATTTGCGATGAAAGGTATATTTACGTAGGAGATAGCTACAATGATTTGATAATGAGGATTAATAAAAATGATAATCATGAAAAATTAATCATCCCATTAAAGGGCCAGCCTACAGGGATGATTATAGATTAAAATATTTATGAAAATACTAAGGGTAGATTTATAATGAGCTTAATAAAAATTACTCAGTTAAAACTTTAATAATCTTAGTGTATAAGTCAGAGGGGTTAGCTTTCCATTTGGAACATAACTCTCTGGCTTGTTTATTTGATGCCACTGTTACCTTAATTTCCATGAGAGGGATATTATTTTCAGAAGCACCTAGGCTAACTACATAACTATTGGAATTTTCAATGGTGTAATCAGCTGAAATTGTAGCCTCTTTTTTTATTAGATTCATTTTCCCATCTATATAAGAATTTAATTTACTTAAACTATCCTTAGATAATCTATTTTTAAATAAAGATAGGACTTCTTTACCTTTACTTGATATTACTAATCTATCTTTATCTTTATAATTAATTTTATTTATTAGTTGAGACGAGATTAAATCATCTATATATTCTTGCAGTGTAAAATAATTTATAAAATTATTTTCAAGGACAATTTCTGTAAGTTGTATGTTTGATATAGGTAAATCAACTTTATCTATTATATGCAACAGTAGAAGCTTGTTTTCTGCTAAGTTCAAAGAATTATCAAACATAAAGTAACCTCCTTTAAACCATGTACTTTTATACATATTTATTATATTAAATTATAACACATATTTATTAAATATGAATTAAGTTTACATGATATAGTATAGCATATAATAACTGATTATGAATATAATTTTATAGAAAGTATGTTTATAAGTAAAGGAGGAATATGGATAGATCTAATAGAATTAAGATAAAAATAACAACTTATTTAGCATTGTTAATATTAATAGTGTGTATAAGTATTATGGGACGTGTATTTTATAAGGAGACCTTTATTCCAACAGATAGAAAGGTACCTATTTATTCAGTAGACACAAAAGAAAAGAAAATGGCTATAACCTTTGATGTTAATTGGGGTGATGATAAAACTAATGAAATTCTAGATGTTCTCGATAAATATAATGTAAAGGCCACATTTTATATTATCGGATTATGGTGTGATGATTATCCAGACAAAGTAATAGAAATTTCAAAGAGAGGACATGAAATAGGAAATCATTCTAATAAACATCCTGATTATACCAATCTGACAAAGGAGAGTATAATTAAGGATTTAGAAATAGCTAATGCTAAAATATTAAATTTGACTGGAGAAATGCCTAAAACGTTTAGATTTCCATCAGGCTCATATAATGATGATTCAGTAGAAGCTATACAAAGTACAGGGTTAAAGGCAATACAGTGGGATGTTGATAGTGTTGACTGGAAGGCTAATGGAGCAGATATAGAATATGAAAGAATAGTATCAAAGGCAAGGGAAGGCTCTATACTACTATTTCATAATGATGGAAAGTACACCACAGAAAATTTGCCGAAAATAATTGAAAAATACCAAGCTATGGGTTATGAATTTATTACAGTGTCTAACTTAATATATAGTGATAATTATTATCTAGATCATTCAGGGAAACAAATACTAAATGAAAACTGACAAAATTATTGCATATTTTAATTATAAGACTAAAAAATGTGAATTTTTGAAAATTAAATGTTGTAAAATTTAGACAATTATTCTATAATTAATTCACGGGGGTAATGTAAATAGAACTATAAGAAAAATATTTGATTTTTACTATAAATAGTTATATTTTTATTTTTTATGAATATAAATTATAGTAAATTTTACTAAAAAACCAAGGGAAAGAGGGGTTACCATGGATAATAATATTTTTAATAACAAAATTTACTTAGAGGGAAAAGTTATCTCAGATTTAGAGTTTAGCCACGAAATGTATGGAGAGGGATTTTACAATTTTGAATTTGAGGTTTCAAGACTTAGTGATACTTCTGACATATTAGTAATTACAGTATCAGAAAGATTAATTGCAGGAATTGATGTAAGTATTGGAAGTGAGCTTGTAATAGATGGACAGCTTAGATCCTATAACAAGTTTGTAGATGGTGCCAATAGACTTATATTAACTGTATTTGCAAGAGATATTCGCCAACTTGAGGAAAGAGGAAAAAATCCAAATCAAATTTTCTTAGATGGATATATTTGCAAGGCACCCGTTTACAGAACAACACCATTTGGCAGAGAAATAGCAGATATGTTATTAGCTGTTAATAGATTGTACAATAAATCAGATTACATTCCTACTATCGCTTGGGGAAGGAACTCTAGATTTTGTAAGAGTTTAGAAGTAGGGGATAACATTAGAATTTGGGGAAGATTACAAAGTAGGGAATATCAAAAGAAAGTTTCAGATACAGAAGTAGTTAAAAAAATTGCCTATGAAGTTTCAATCTCTAAAATGGAAAGAGTTACTGACGAAAATAGAGATAATGTAACTATTATAGGAAAAGTGGACAATGATCCATCTACAGATGAGAGTAACAATATACAAGAAACAAATTTAAATGATAATGAAGAGAAAGAAGTTATTTAATGAGATAAATCAACCCAAAAGCTATCATGAAGAAGTCCTTCATGATAGCTTTTGGGTTGTTATTTTATAATTTATTATTTTCTTAAATCAGCTAAGATTTCAGTTTTACTCTTAGTTTTATCATCTACATGTTTAATTATTTTAGCTGGAGAGCCAGCTACAACTACATTTTCAGGTACATCTGTTGTAACGATAGCACCAGCAGCTACTACTGAATGATTTCCTATTTTTACACCTTCTAAGATTACTGCATTAGCTCCTATAAGTACATGGTCACCAATTTCACATGGAGACTTGCTAGGTGGTTCTAAAACTCCAGCAACTACTGCTCCAGCTCCAAGGTGGACCCCTTTACCAAGCTTTCCTCTAGCACCTACAACAGCATTCATATCTACCATGGTTTCATCACCGATTTCAGCACCTATGTTGATAACAGCACCCATCATAATAACAGCATTATTTCCAATAGAAACTCTATCACGGATTATTGCACCTGGCTCAATTCTAGCATTTATACTTCTTGTATCAAGCATAGGTATAGCTGAGTTTCTTCTATCAGATTCAAGCCTGTAGTTATGTATTTTTTCTTTATTTGCATCTAAAAAATTATTTATATCAGCGCTATCGCCAAATAAAACATAAAAGCTGCCTTCGCCAAAACAGTCTACATTTTCAAAGTTACAATCCTTTAGATCACCTTTAACATAAGCTTTCACAGGGGTTGATTTCTTTGACTCCTTTATAAATCTAGCAATTTCATATGGATCAGTAAAGTTATATTCCATACCTCTAACTCCTTTCGACAAGTAATATATATTCATTTATATATTATCCTAAAAACTCAACAATAATTATAAATAAATAAGATATTTTTGAATATAATACTTAGTATATTTAATTTATCAATATAGTATATCTATAGTTATATCATAAAAATCATATATAATGGAATATTTTATTTGTAAATGATATAATAAAATTAAAAAAGTAGACCTAGGAGGTAAATATATGGGAAACTTAAACAAAGGATATATTCAAATATATACTGGAAACGGAAAAGGAAAAACTACAGCAGCGGTGGGGCTTGCAACTAGAGCTGCTGGAAATAAATATAGAGTATGTATGGTTCAGTTTTTAAAAAGTGATGCAACAGGAGAATTAGAGTCAGCTAAACTTATGGCTCCATATTTTACTATTCATAGATTTGAAAGACCTAGAGGATTTTTTTGGACATTAAATGATCAAGAAAAGTTAGAGCTAAAAGAGGATATTCAAGAAGCGTATAAGTTTTGTATAAAACAGTTGGAAGAAGGAAATTGTGATATATTGATAATGGATGAAATAATGGGAACTTTATCTAATGGGTTAATTACAGAAGAACAATTAATAGAATTGATAGATAAAAAACCAGATGATGTAGAACTTATAATGACAGGTAGAAATGTGCCAGAATCAATAATGCAAAGAGCTAATTTAGTTACTGAAATGAAAGATCTTAAACACTACTTTAATGAAGGGGTTCCAGCAAGAAGAGGAATAGAATTCTAAGGAGTATAAGGTATAAATTATGAGGTTGTCAAGTAATATAGACAATATAGAAATATCAGGAATAAGGAAATTTTATAATAAGGTCGCTAAGATAGAAGGTGCTATATCACTAACTCTAGGTGAGCCAGATTTTAAAATACCTGGGGAAATAAAAGAGGCTATGAAAAAGTCCCTTGATGAAGATAGGACTACTTATACACCTAATGCTGGGATAGAAGAGTTAAGAGAAGAAATTTCTAAGTATCTAAATTCTTTAAATATAAGTTTCTCCAGTAAAGAAATATGTGTAACTGTAGGAGGAAGTGAAGGATTATTATCTACTTTTACTGGAATATTAAATCCAGGAGATAAAGTTCTAATACCTTCCATTGCATATCCTGCCTATGAAAATTGTGTTAAGATTCTTGGTGGAGAGGTAATAAATTATAATATTAAGGAAGATTTATCTTTAGATATGGAGCAATTGGAGAGAGTTATAGAGAAAGAGTGTCCTAAGGTGATGGTAGTATCTTATCCATCAAATCCTACAGGACAACTTTTGACCAAGGATCAATGTGATAGATTATTTAATATATTAAAAGATAAAGATATATTAATTGTAAGTGATGAAATTTATAGCTCTATTGTATTTGGAGAATTTAACTCTATATCACAGTATGGAAAGTTAAAAGATAAACTTATACTTATAGGTGGATTTTCAAAAATGTTTTCCATGACAGGAATTAGAATAGGATATGTATGTGCAGCGGAATGGATATTAAATAGCATAATAAAGGTTCATCAATACAATGTGTCATGTGCACCGTCTATTGGTCAATATGGAGCTTTAGAAGGACTTAAGAAGTCTATGTACCATATGGAACATATAAAATCAGAATTAAAGATAAGAAGGGATTATGTCTATGATAGACTAGTTTCTATGGGGCTTGAAGTTATAAGACCACAGGGAGCATTTTATATATTTCCGTGTATAAAATCCTTTGGATTTAGTAGTGAAGATTTTTGTGATAAGCTACTTGAGGATACTAAGGTAGCCGTAGTACCAGGAACTGCATTTGGAAAAGGTGGAGAAGGGTATGTTAGAATTTCTTATTGCTACAGCATGGAAAATTTAAAATTATCTTTAGATTTAATGGAACAGTGGTTAAATCAGATAAAGCTTAACTAAGGGTTAAATATAAAAGATAAGTAAATATTAAATAAAAGTGTTATGAAAATATAGATTTCATAACACTTTTTATTTGAACTAAATTTGATTTACTATTTAACTACATCGTCCATAGAATATATGCCTTTTGGTTTGTTATGAACATACTCACAAGCCTTTAAAGCGCCTACAGCGAATACTTCTCTTGAAATAGCAGAGTGTTTAATTTCAATTACTTCACCCATACCAGCAAATATAACTTCATGGTCACCTATAATATTTCCACCACGGATTGCATGAATTCCTATTTCCTTGTGTTCTCTTTTAGAGATTCCTTCTCTACCATAGTTGAAGGTTGTTTCTTCTTCTATAGAGTCCTTTATAGTATTTGCAAGAAGTAGTGCAGTACCACTTGGAGCATCTACCTTTTGATTGTGATGTTTTTCTATTATCTCAATATCAAAATCTGTATATAGTTTATTGCTAATAGATTTTAATAAATTATTTATTATATTAATTCCTATAGACATATTAGCGGAATAGAACACAGGAATTGAATTTTGTAGATTTTTAATATGAACTATTTGTTCTTCCGTATAGCCAGTAGTGCAAAATACTACTGGTAATGAGTGAGCTAAAGCATATTTTGATATAGAGTCTAAACTTGAAGGTCTTGAGAAGTCCAGAATTACATCTACTTCTTCTGTTACTTTATCTATGGAATCATAAATAGAGTAATTAAAATTAGATTCTGTATTCATATCTACTCCAGCTTGAATATTTAGTGTTTCAGAAGTAGAAGCTACCTTTGAAATCATATGACCCATTTTTCCGTTACATCCAACTAATAAAATCTTTACCATGTATAGTCTCCTTTATAATAAGTAGTAGTTTTTTAGAGCTTCTTTCAAAGTCTCTAAATTATTATCATCCATATCAACTAATGGAAGTCTTAAGTTTCCAACACTTCTACCCATAAGATTTAAGGCAGTTTTTATAGGAATAGGGTTTGTTTCACAGAAACATGCATTAGTTAAAGGGATTGTTTTTAAAAATAACTCTTGAGCTGCTTTTATTTCTCCATTAAAGAATAATTCACATATATTATGAACATCTTTAGGTACAATATTTGCAATAACTGATATTATACCAAGTCCGCCTATAGCAAGAGTTGGTATAATTTCATTATCATTCCCAGAATATATATCTAATTTATCTCCACAGAGATATTTTATTTCTGCAATTTGGCTTATATTTCCACTAGCTTCCTTTACAGCAACAATATTATCTAGCTGACAAAGTTCATGGAGAGCCTTTGGTGAAATATTCATGCCAGTTCTAGATGGTACATTATATACTACTATAGGAGTATTAACAGCTTCAGCAATAGTTTTAAAATGAGCAATTAAGCCTTTTACTGAAGTCTTATTGTAGTAAGGGTTAATTACTAAAAGTCCATCTACACCAACAGACTCAGCGTAGATGCTCATTTTAACAGAAGCCATGGTGTTATTACTACCAGTACCAGCTATAACAGGGATTCTCTTATTAACTGTATCTACAGTGAATTTTATAGTTTCTTTTCTCTCAGCCTCTGTCATAGTAGATGCTTCTCCAGTTGTACCACATACTATGATAGCGTCAGTTCCATTTTCAATATGCCATTCTAATAATTCTTTTAATTTAGGAAAGTCTACACCGTCTTTGCTAAATGGAGTTACAATTGCAACACCAGAACCTTTAAAAATACTCATATATACACCTCTTAAATCATTATATTTATTTTATTAAATTTTCTTTTATAAAAACTTCTGCAATTTGTACTGCATTAAGGGCAGCACCTTTTCTAATATTATCAGCAACAACCCATAGGTTAACACCATTATCAACACTAAAATCACGTCTGATTCTTCCAATATAAACGTCATCCTGACCTTCTATATCTACAGGCATAGGATAAATATTATTTTTTATATCATCCATTACAGTAATTCCAGGTAAAGTTTTAAATAAGTCGAAAATATCATCCAATTCAAAAGTATTTTCAAATTCTACGTTAATACTTTCGCTATGACCATGGAATACAGGTACCCTTACTGTGGTAGCAGTAACTTTAATTTGATCATTATGAAGAATTTTATGGGTTTCATTTATCATCTTCATTTCTTCCTTTGTATAACCATTATCTAAGAATACATCAATTTGAGGTATTACATTATAGGCTATAGGATATTGAAATTTCTTAGGAGGAACATTAGATACTCCATCCTTTAGATCATTAAACCCTTGAACTCCAGCACCGGATACAGCTTGATAAGTTGAGTATACAACTCTTTTTATTCCATATTTAATATCAAGAGGTTTAAGAGCAACCATTGCTTGAATAGTAGAACAGTTAGGATTAGCAATAATACCATTATGCCATTTAATATCTTCACCATTAACCTCAGGAACTACCAGAGGAACTCTAGGATCCATTCTCCATGCACTACTATTATCTATAACCACGGTATTGTGTTCTGCGAATATAGGAGCAAATTCTAAGCTGACATCTCCACCAGCTGAAAAAAGAGCTAAATCAATTTTTTTGTTAATTATATTTTCTTTCTTAAGTTCTTCTACCAATATATCTTTTCCATTAAAGTGTATAGTAGTTCCAGCAGACCTGGCAGATGAAAAAAGATATAAATCCTCTATGGGAAAATTTCTTTCAGCTAAAATATTTATGAATTGTCTTCCCACCATTCCAGTAGCCCCGACTATAGCAACATTGTATTTCAAAAATACCACCTCACTTAACTTATATTTATAATACATTATATAACTTAAGTAGATAAAGTTATATAACTTTATTAAATTTATATATAAAATTTTTATTATAGCAGAGATATATACCAAAGATGTCAACGGAAGTAAAAGCATAATACAATGTATGTAGATATTATTAAGCCCAGATTGTTAAGGGGAAGATGAAAGTAAGGAAGTGTTAGGTCAATTTAAAGAGTAGATAATAAGATTTTAGATATAAATGAATCATATTAAAAATCCGCAAGATAATATTTTAAATAAAAAGATGCATTTGTTTAAATATGTAAAAATATGAAGGCGTATAGAAGATTTAATAATATGAATTTAAAATATTATCTAATATTTTGTTGCAATTTGTAATCTTAAGAACAAATTATGTATTAAAATAGTTTGACAACTTACAGAACCCTGTGTTAATATTATAAAAAATGAATTTATTATTATTTTTATTTTCATACTTTTAACAATTATAACTACTAAAATACATAACCACATATTAACTATGAAATATGTATGAATGATTAAAATACTGAGAGTTAATTTCTTAGTGTTGCTTTTGAAAAGTAAGTGGCTTTGATATTGTGGCAATTGTCAAAATATTTGAAAGGAACTAACTATTTAAATAAATCATTTTTGCTAATTTCACAATAGCATCTTAAGTGTGTTTTAGTAATGTTAAAGGAATGAAGCCTTACTAGATTTTATTATTAGTGTGGGAGGTGTTAGTAAGGGGAAATAATGCATTACATTTTAAAAGTTGATATGAGGCAAAAAAAGAATAAAAAAGTGCTAAAGTTTTATAATATCATAATACATAATGTTGCAAATTATAAAACAACGACTTTGTATACGATATCATTAATAAGCTTAGCGGTGTCTTAAATATTTACATTTCATTTATAGGAGTCTATAGGAGAGATGTAATTTCTAATAATGTCTCATTGTGCTTAAGGTAGAAAAAGGTTAATGTTGGGGGAAATGCAGTAGATGGGGATTTTATTGCATATTTTTACTTAAAAATGGAGGGATGACGATGTTTAAATTTACTCTAAAAAGATTTGGATATATGTTATTGACATTATTCATTGCATCATCAATAACATTTATGCTTATCCATGCTATGCCTGGAGATCCACTTGCGGTTGCAGCAAGAAAGCTTCCAGAGCAAATAAAAGCTAACTACTATGCTAAATATGGATTAAATAAGCCACTTTTAACTCAATATGGATTATTCGTTAAGAATGCTGTCAAAGGAGATTTAGGACAATCTCTAGCATCTCCGGGAAGAGATATTACAGAGACTATTATGAAACATGCACCTATTTCAGCACGAATTGGAGGACAAGGTCTTATACTGGGAGTTACAATAGGTATCTTATTAGGTATTGTAGCTGCATTTAAAAGAGGAAAATGGCCAGATTATTTAGTAATGTTCATAGCCATAGTTGGTATATCTGTACCAAGTTTTGTTGTAGCATCACTACTACAATTCTTCTTCACAGTTAAATTAACATGGTTGCCAACAACAGGGTGGGGCGAGTTTAAGCATACTATATTACCTACCATAGCATTAAGTTTAGCTCCTATAGCTACATATGCAAGATATATGAGAGCTAACTGTTTGGATGTTATTGGACAAGATTATATAATAACAGCTAAGGCTAAAGGGGTTTCTAATGTTAGTTTAGTATTTAAACATGTTATAAGGAATGCTATTTTACCAGCTATTACCCTTCTAGGACCACAAGTTGCTGGTATATTTACAGGTTCCTTCGTAGTTGAAAGTATATTTTCAATACCGGGACTTGGACAATATTTCGTATCAGCAATTACTGATAGAGATTATACTATGATAATGGGACAATCAATATTTGTATCAGCATTATTTATAGTTGCATTATTCTTAGTTGATATAATCTATGGATTAGTTGACCCAAGAATAAGAGTATCAAGCGGAAAGCGTTAGGAGGGATAAGTATGGCAGAATTTTCAAAAGAAAAATTTCAAATTATAGGTTGTGATAACCTAGATTCAGAGGGAATACTTAGACCTAGTATGACCTACTGGCAAGATGCATGGAGAAGACTTAAAAAGAATAAAGTTGCGATGCTTTCGTTGGTGTTATTAGGAATAATTACATTGATGACAATAATAGGACCTATGATAAGTAATTTTGAATATCAAGCTACAAATAATGATATGTTAAACTTAAAACCAAACGCAACATATTGGTTTGGAACAGATAGTTTAGGTAGAGATTTGTTTACAAGAGTTTGGATAGGTGGTAGAATATCTATCGCTATAGGGTTAATTGGAGCTGTTATCGACACTGTTGTAGGAACAATTTACGGTGGTATAGCTGGATATCTTGGTGGAATTGCTGATGATATCATGATGAGAATACTAGAAATTTTAGTAAGTATTCCATACCTAGTTTTAGTTATACTTATCAGGGTTATTATGGATGGTGGTAGTATGATACCACTTATTATAGCTATGACCATTACAGGATGGTGTTATATGGCTAGACTTGTAAGGGGACAACTTTTACAAATTAAAGAACAAGAATACGTACTTGCTGCAAAAGCACTGGGAGCAAATGCTTCAAGAGTAATAGCAAAACACTTAGTACCAAATACTTTAGGTGTTATGATTGTTGCTATAACATTCGATATACCATCATTTATATTTGCAGAAGCTTTCTTAAGTTTCTTAGGAATAGGTGTTCAATCACCAATGACAAGTTGGGGAGCTCTTGCAGCAGCAGGACAACAGACTATAATGTTCTACGCTTATCAATTAATTTTCCCTGCCTTAGCGATTTCGTTAACAATGTTATCTTTTAATTTATTAGGTGATGGTTTAAGAGACGCACTAGATCCTAAATTACGTCAATAAGGGGGGAATGGCAAATGGAAAGAATTTTAGATATAGAAAATTTACAAGTTTCATTTCATACCTATGCGGGTGAAGTAAAAGCAGTAAGAGGTGTAGATTTCCATCTTGATAAGGGTGAAACTTTAGCTATAGTTGGAGAATCAGGTTGTGGAAAAACAGTTACATCAAAGGCTATAATGAGGCTGTTACCAGAACCAATGCCAGCAGAAATTAAAAAAGATTCTAAAATCATTTTTGAGGGTAAAAATATTTTAGATATGAACGAGAAGGAATTAAGAAAATTAAGGGGATCAGATATATCTATGATATTCCAAGATCCTATGACTTCATTAAATCCTACAATGACAGTTGGTAAGCAAATTGCTGAGAGTTTAATAATTCATAGAGGTATGAATAAAGCTGAAGCTATGAAAGAAGCAATAAAAATGCTTGATCTTGTTAATATACCAAATGCTGATAAGAGAGCTCATCAATATCCGCATGAATTCTCAGGTGGTATGAGACAAAGAGCTATGATAGCTATAGCTCTTGCATGTAATCCTAAGATACTTATTGCGGACGAGCCAACTACTGCTCTAGATGTTACAATACAAGCTCAAATAATGGATCTTATAGGAGATCTTCAAAAGAAACTAGGAACTGCAGTTATACTTATTACTCACGATCTTGGAGTAGTAGCGGATACTGCGGATAGAATTCAAGTAATGTATGCGGGACAAGTTATCGAAAGAGGTACTGTAGAAGAAATATTTGCAAATCCTCAACACCCTTATACATGGGCATTGCTTCAATCAGTTCCAAGACTTGAGACAAAAAATAAGGATACGCTTTACGCTTTAAACGGTACTCCGCCAGACTTAGTTAAACCACCAGTTGGATGTCCTTTTGCTGCAAGATGTGAATATTGTATGCAAATATGTTTAGAGGAAATGCCAGAAGTAACTAATGTAGAGAACGATCACCAAGTGTTGTGTTGGTTAAAACACCCAATGGCACCTAAGGTTGAAGTTCCAGAAGCGTTAAGAAGAGGTGAATAAGATGGCTGAATCAAATAAAAAAGAAGTTTTAATTGAAGTAAAGAATCTTAAGAAATATTTCGAGGTTGGTAGGAATGCTACACTTAAGGCGGTAGACGATGTTAGTTTTAATATATTTAAAGGTGAAACATTAGGTCTTGTTGGAGAATCAGGTTGTGGAAAAACAACGTGTGGAAGAACTGTAATGGGACTTTATGGAGCGACTGGTGGTGAAATATTATTTGATGGAGACGATATTAGTAAATATGATAAAAAACAGAAAAAAGAGTTTACTAGAAGAGCTCAAATAATATTCCAAGACCCTTATGCATCGCTAAATCCAAGAATGACTGTTGGAGATATTATTGGGGAAGGAATAGATATTCATAACCTTCACAAAGGTAATGAAAGACAGGCTAGAATTTATGAATTACTACAATTAGTAGGACTAAATAAAGAGCACGCATCTAGATTCCCTCATGAGTTTTCGGGTGGACAAAGACAGAGAATAGGGATAGCAAGAGCTCTTGCTATAGAACCAGACTTCATAGTTTGTGATGAGCCTATATCTGCTCTAGATGTATCTATTCAAGCGCAAGTTGTTAACTTGCTGATAAAATTGCAAAATGAATTAGGATTAACATATTTATTCATAGCCCATGACCTATCAATGGTTAAACACATATCTGATAGAGTTGGAGTTATGTATTTAGGAACTATGGTAGAACTTGCTAGTAGTAAAGATTTATATGATAAGCCTTTACATCCATATACTCAAGCGTTATTATCAGCGATTCCAATTCCTGATCCTGATGCAACTAAGAAAAAAGCAAGAATACCTTTAGAAGGAGAAGTGCCAAGTCCAATAAATCCTAAACCAGGTTGTAGATTTGCACCTAGATGTAGATATGCAAAGCCTATATGTAGTGAAAAAACTCCTGAGTTTAGAGAAATTGAGCCAAATCACTTTGCTGCATGTCATATACTATAATTTAAATAAAAAAATAAGAGTGCTTAAGCACTCTTATTTTTTTTATTTAAAAGCTTAGTCAAATTTTGTTTTTAATCATTGTAATTTCAAACAAAGACTTTATCCAATGACTATCAATTTTATTCATTTATTGAGTTTTATTACCAGGTATATAAATTCGTATATCTTTTAATAATATTATAAAAGGAGGTCATATATGGGTGTTTAGTAGTAAATATCATATTGAATTTAATTGAGTTTTATTTAAAGAAAATACAGAAAAAAGAATTTTATTAAAAAACGAAATTCATATATCTTCTTTTAATGATTAATTTATGAAAAAAACTACAAATTACGACAAAGAAAAATATGAAACCTTGAAGATAGGGTGTACCAATGGTAATAGAATCAATTGCCATTCGTGAATTTATAATACTTTGTTGAAATATAGGGAATTTTACGTAAAAAATATAGGTAATAATTCGTATAATTGAATAAAATTAAAATTATAATGTCTTAAGTGGAAGTGGTCAACATTGACATTGTCGTAAAAAGAGTGTACTATAAATATAAATAAAAGTTATGAGGAAATGTGTAGAAATATGCACAATGAATAACGCAAAGATGAGCCGAGGTTAGAAAGAAAATTTTTAATTTTTGAACTAAACCAAATTATTTTAAGGGGGATTACTTATGAAGAGTAAAAAAATACTAGCATCATTATTAGCATTATCTATGGTAACATCAGCGGCATTAGTTGGGTGTGGTAAAGGCGAAGAAAAGGGTGCAGGAACTGCTACTAATGGAGAAGCAGATGCTGAACAATATTTAAATATGCTTTTACAATCTGAACCAAAAACAATTGACCAATCTAAATCAAGTGATTCATATTCTTCACAAATTCTTGCAAACTGTCAAGAATCATTAACAAGAATTGTACAAGATGAAAATGGTAAAGATAAAATTGAAAAGGGTATAGCTGAAAGCTGGGAAACTTCAGATGATAAATTAACTTGGACATTTAAATTAAGAGATGCTAAATGGAGTGATGGTAAACCAGTTACTGCAGAACAGTTTGTATATGGTATTACTAGAACTCTAGATCAAAATACTGCATCACCATATGCTTTCCTATTATATCCTATTGCTAACGCTGTAGAATTCAACTCTGGTAAAGCTAAGGCAGAAGATTTAGGAGTTAAAGCTCTAGACGAAAAAACTGTTGAGTTTACATTAGCATCACCATGTGCATACTTTCTTGATTTAACATACTTTAAAGTAATGCAACCACAAAGAGAAGATATAGTAAAAGAACACGGTGATAAATATGGTTCAGAAGCTAACAGTATGGTATATTGTGGACCATTTATGATATCTGAATGGGTACATAATAATAAAGTAGAATTTGTTAAGAATCCTGAATATTGGGATGCTGAAAATGTAAAACTTGATAAAGTTACAATGAAAATAATAAAAGAAGAGTCTGCTAGAATGAATGAATTACTTAATGGTTCATTAGATATGGCTACAGTAGTTAAACCAGAATGGATAGAAAAGTTTGATTCTGCTGGTGAATATGAAGCTAAAAAAGGATATGATGGTTCGACTACATATACTTTCTTTAACCTTAAAGATAAATTATTCAGTAATGCTAAGGTAAGAAAAGCATTTATAGTAGCAGAAGATAGAGAAAATAAAATTAAGACTTTAAGAAAAGGTCTTGGCGAACCTGCTCTAGGTTTTGTACCAAAGTCTGTACAAATAGGTGGAGAAGAATATAGAACAAAAGTAAATGAATTACCAGTTCAAAAATTAATGGATGAAAATACAGATCCAAAAGCATTATTAATAGAAGGTATGAAGGAACTAGGGCTTGGAGAAGATCCATCTAAAATAACCATTAGTTACTTACAATCAGGTACTGATGCGGTAGCTAAAGAATATGCTGAATTCCAACAACAAGTTTATACAAAAAAACTTGGAATTAATGTTAAAGTTGATTTTGTTGAATGGGCACAATTCCAAGAAAGAACTGATAATTTTGATTATCAAGTTGCAGGTATGGCATGGACTGGAGACTATAATGACCCTAACACATATTTAGATTTATGGACATCAACAGCTGGAGTTGTACCAACAGGTTGGTCAAATCCTAAGTACGATGAACTTATAGCTAAAGCAGGAAAAAGTGATGATCCGAATGAAAGAGCTGAACTTTTCAAAGAAGCTGAAAGAATACTATTATATGAAGATGGTGTTGTAAGTCCAGAAGCTTGGAGATTTAAAAATACTTATGTAAGAAAGTATGTTAAAAACTACACTGCTCCATTATTTGGAACAATAGACTTAAAATATACTTATACTACTGGAAGAAAATAATATTATAATGAAATGAGAAAAAGTGAAGCAAATAACGAATGCTTCACTTTTTTTAGATGCTTTGATGTTTTTGCCTATAAAAGTGGGCTTTATAAGAAAATTCTAATTTAATGCATTATAAAGTTAGGGAAAAGAAGTCAATATTATCTAAAATACTATAATATATATAATATATGTAGTGATTAAATGATAAAATTCGTATTACAAATTTCGAATTTAAATGCAAATAAAACCCGATTAATAGAGAAAAAAGAAGAAAAAAGAAAAATAAACAAACGAAAAAAAGAAAAATAAATTAATAAATAAATTTTAATTAAAAAAATATTAATATAATTAATCAAAATGAGAGGTTGCATTAATATTTCATAAGATATTTGCACTTATATAAGATAATAAGTCGAATTGAGGTAATCTTATAAATATTCAGATAATGGGTATTGCAATAGTGAAAGTGTTAATATATAATAAATTTAAATCAGATGGATATGACATTATATCTATTATATTGATGATTAATGAAGGGGGATTATTCATGAAAAGCAAAAAAATATTAGCTGCTTTACTAGCTGTATCTATGGTAACTTCTGTTGCTTTAGTAGGTTGTGGTAAAGATGACAAAAAAGATGAGGGCAAAGGTGGAGAGACTGCTGCTTCTGGAGATATGGATAAAGAACAGTATCTTAACTTATTATTGAGGGCTGAACCAAAGACAATTGATCAATCAAAATCAAGTGATTTGTATTCATCACAAGTTCTTGCAAACAGCCAAGAGGCATTAACAAGAATTATTCAAGATGAAGCTGGAAAAGATAAAATCATAGAAGGTATAGCTGAAAGCTGGAAACCTAACGATGACAAATCTGTTTGGACATTTAAGTTAAGAGATGCTAAATGGAGTGATGGAAAAGCAATTACTGCAAAAGACTTCGTTTATGGTATCACTAGAACTTTAGATCAAAATACTGCATCACCATATGCATTCTTATTATACCCAATCAAAAATGCTTCAGAATTTAACGCAGGTAAAGCTAAAGCAGAAGATTTAGGTGTTAAGGCTGTAGATGATAAAACAATTGAATTTACATTAAATTCACCATGTTCATACTTCTTAGATTTAACATACTTTAAAGTAATGCAACCACAAAGAGAGGATATAATAAAAGAACATGGCGATAAATATGGATCTGAAGCAAATACAATGGTATATAGTGGACCATTCATAATCTCTGAATGGGTACACAACAATAAGATTGAATTTACTAAAAATCCAGAATATTGGGATGCTGAAAATGTAAAACTTGATAAAGCTACAATGAAGATAATTAAAGAAGAGTCTGCTCAAATGAATGAATTACTTAATGGTTCATTAGATATGGCAGCAGTTTCTAAACCAGAATGGATAGAAAAATTTGATAAAACTGGTGAGTATGAGGCTAAAAAAGGATATGATGGTTCTACTACTTATACTTTCTTCAACCATAAAGATAAGTTATTTAGTAATGCTAAAGTAAGAAAAGCATTTATGGTAGCTGAAGATAGAGAAAATAAAATTAAGACTTTAAGAAAAGGTCTAGGAGAGCCAGCTATGTCTTTTGTACCTCCTAAAGTACAAATAGGTGGAGAAGATTACAGAGATAAAGTAAGTGATACTCCAGTTAAGGATCTTATAGATGAAAATCCAGATCCAAAGGCTCTATTAATTGAAG
Organism: Clostridium sp. UBA7791; assembly: GCF_002480755.1. Lineage (NCBI taxonomy): Bacteria > Bacillati > Bacillota > Clostridia > Eubacteriales > Clostridiaceae > Clostridium > Clostridium sp. UBA7791. The sequence continues at coordinate 476,782 of NZ_DLCT01000005.1, forward strand.
GAATGAAAGAGTTAGGACTTGGAGATGATCCATCTAAAATAACTATTAACTACTTAGAATCAGGTACTTCAGCTGAAAATAAGGTATGGGCTGAATTCCAACAACGTGTTTATGAAGATAAACTTGGTGTAAAAGTAAAAGTTGATTATGTTGAGTGGGCACAATTCCAAGAAAGAACTGATAACTTTGATTATCAAGTAGCAGCTATGGCATGGGGCGGTGACTACAATGACCCTAACACATTCCTTGATTTCTGGGTAACTGGAGCTAACGTTGTAATGACAGGATGGTCAAATCCTAAATACGATAAGCTTATAGCTGATGCAGCAAAAACTGTAGACCCAGCAGAAAGAACCGAATTATTTAAACAAGCAGAAAGAATTTTATTATATGAAGATGCTGTTATAAGTCCAGAGTCTTGGAGATTTAAAAACACATATGTAAGAAAGTATATTAAGAGTTACAGTGCTCCATTATTTGGAACAGTTGATTTAAAATACACTTACACTTCAGGTAGAAAATAATATAAAATAGTATTATAATTTTAAAAAGGCTATCTCATTTCTTTGAGATAGCCTTTTCTGTAGTTTTTAACAAATACAATAAAAAACTGTGTTTAATTAGGTTCTTTAAGTAATATAAACACAGTTTTATTTTATAATTCTATATTATGGTCTACCTTCTGTATACACTTCTTTTAAATCTAAAGATCCAAAGGTTGGAGAAGTATAATTTTTAACATAATTATAAATATAAGTATTTTTAAATCTCCACGTAGTTGGACTACACACTGCATCTTCATAAATAAAAATTTTTTCTGCTTCTTGGAATAACTTCTTTCTTGCTTCTTGATCTGAAGTGGTTCTAGCTTTTTGTATTAACTCTTCATATTTATCGTTCTTCCATCCAGTTTTAACGGAAGCAGTATCATGAAGGAACATATCAAAATAAGTTAGTGGATCATTATAATCGGCAGTAACTGACATTCCTGCTAATTCATAATCCATGTTATCTGTCCTATCGCAGAAAATTGCCCATTCCACATAATCTACATCAATGTTAACTCCTAATGTTTTATTATAATTCTCCTGAGAAAATTCTGCCATTTCTTTACTGTAAGAACTAGTGCCAGATTGAAGAAGTTTAATAGTATGCTTTGAAGGATCTGGATCTAAACCTTCTTCCTTTAAACCCTCTATAAGTAATTTTTTAGGGTCTGGATTTTCTTTTATTAGCTCGGTTACCGGATTAAAATCAGTAGCACTTCTAAACTCTTCCTCACCTACTTTAACTGATGGTGGAACCCAAGCTGTACAAGGTTCTGCTAAGTTTCTATACAATGCTGAAACTGCACCTTCACGGTCTTCAGCTATGAGAAAAGCTTTTCTTATTTTTGCATTTTTGAAGTATCTGTTTTCTTGGTTAAAAAAATTATAGCATATTGAAGTATCGTAACCTTTTTTGACTGTAAAATTTCCGGTTTCATTTAATTTGTTAATCCAATCCTTGGAACTTACATTAGCTAAATCTAAAGAACCATTAAATATTTCATTCATTCTAGCAGATTCTTCCTTAATTATTTTCATTGTAGCTTTATCAAGTTTTACATTTTCAGCATCCCAATATTCGGGGTTTTTTACTAATTCAATTTTGTTGTTGTGTACCCATTCAGAGATTTTAAATGGACCAGTGAAGATTAAAGTGTCTGCATCTGAGCCATATTTATCTGCATGTTTTTCTATTAAGTCTTTTCTTTGAGGTTCCATTATTTTCAAGTAAGTCATGTTTAAGAAATATGCACAAGGTGATTCTAATGTGATTTCTAAAGTGTGATCATCGATGGCTTTTACACCAACTTCTTCAGCTTTTGCTTTACCAGCATTGAATTTAGCGGCATTTTTTATTGGATAAAGCAAATATCCCATTGGAGAAGCAACATTTGGATCTAATGTTCTAGTGATACCATACACAAACTGATCTGCAGTAACAGGTTGCCCATCACTCCATTTAGCATCTCTCAATTTAAATGTCCAAGTTAAGCCATTTTCGGATTGAGTCCATTTATTAGATATTCCTTCTTTAACTAAGTCATTACCATCTTCATCTACGCCTAATCTAGTTAAAGCCTCCATAGTATTAGTATGGATGTATGATGAATAGACATCATAAGTTTTTGAAGGGTCTAGACTTTGTGGCTCTGCACCTAACAGTACATTAATATATTGATTTTCATCAATAGTGCCTTCTTTAGTTTTCTCGGAGTTCTCTGAACTGCTTGATCTACCACATCCAAGTATTATAGTTGATGCTATGGATAAAGTAAGAATACAAGCTAAGATATTTTTGCTTTTCATAAATATTTCCCCCTATTTATAATATGAAAATATTAGCAATGCTAATATAATTCTCTAATTAAAGAATTATGTCATATCAACGAAGATGAGATATTATTAAAAATTTTGCAAAAGTAATGTAAGTTAAACTAAAAATGGTTATATTTAATTTGAATAAGGTTTGGTAAAGTTATAAATATATATTTCACAAATATAAAAGTTTGTGAAGCTAATAAGTGAAAAATGAAATAGAGTTCACAATAATGATGATAGATAATTAATGATATTGAAAAAAATATTAATTCATATGAAATTATATGAAATAATATAGTGAATATTTCATATTAAAATAATAATTAGATTTAATTGTTATAATATATAATTATACATAAAAAACTACTATATGTAAATATATTTATTTAAGTGAAAATATGTAATGAGATTAATTATTTATTTTGATAATACATAGGGGATGGATGAATAACTAATGTAGAATTTATAAAGGAAATGAATAAAAAAAAGTCTATGGTAGAAAATATAGTTATTACATTAAAACTATATTTTAATAACGCGGAGGTGGAAGCTTGTGGGTAAGACTCCTATAAAAAAAGTAATAAAATCTAAATTAAAAGCTAATAAAGAATTAACTCCACAGGAGGCTTTAAGAGAGCAAATAAAATATGATATAGTAGAAGAATTAGGTTTGGCTGAAAAAGTAAATGAATTTGGATGGAGTAGTTTAACTGCAGAAGAAACGGGGAGAATTGGAGGTATGATGACCAAAAAGAAGAAGGGTCTAAATATTCCCAAGAATGATGAGTTTTTTTAGTTTTATATAATATACTAATAATAATCAAGTTTAACTAAGACTTTGTTAGAATAATTAAGATAAATTATATTAATTTAGTGAAGAGATATAATTATAGCTTAGTTCATGAATAAACATATAGATATGAGATTTGTTACATGGTCATGGAAGAATTCTTAGACAAAATAAAAAAAGTAATGTAAAATAAATAGGTGATTATATAGAAAAGATGGTGAACCTATGGACTGTTATAATGATTTTGCTGATATATACGATGAACTTATTAATGAAGATATCAATTATAGAGGTTGGGCAGATAAAATTATTGAGATTTGCAAGGAATATAATGTTGGAAGAAGAGAGTATTTAGATTTAGCTTGTGGTACAGGGAATTTTACCAAGTTAATTGGGAAAAACTTCATATTTACAACGGCTATAGATTTATCAGAGTATATGTTATCTATTGCTGATGAAAAATTAAAGGCAGAAGGAATTAAAGCTAAGGTTATGTGCCAAGATATATGTACTTTTAATCTTAAAAAGCAGTTTGATCTGATAACCTGTGGATTGGATTCTACTAATTATATAATTGAGGATGAAAAACTTCAATTATATTTTGTGTCAGTTAATAAACACTTAAAGGATGATGGCGTTTTTATTTTTGACATTAATACAGAGTACAAAATAAAAAATATATTAGGAAATAATAGCTTTAACTATGACAGAGAAGATGTGGTATATATTTGGGAAAATCAATTACAAGAGGATATTGTTGATATGTACTTAACCTTTTTTGTTAAAGAAGGACAAGTGTATCATAGATTTGATGAACATCACAGAGAGAGAGCCTATAGTGAGAGTAAAATAGAAAAATTTATAAAAGAAGCAAACCTTGTCATAGAAAAAAAACTTAATTGCTATGAAGAAGTTGCCATAGGCGAGAATACACAAAGAATAACCTATGTTTTGAGTAAGAAAGGATGTTAGAGTAATGAAAGATAAATTAATTAGAGCCACTGCAAAGGATGGTCAAGTAAGAATAATTGCAGCTATTACTACTGAATTAGTGAATGAAGCAACTAAAACTCATGAATGTATGCCAACAGCTTCAGCAGCAGTAGGGAGAATGTTAACTGGTGGGGTTTTAATGGGTGCTATGCTAAAAAATGATACTGATAGTTTAACTATTCAAATAGATGGTGGTGGAGAAGCAAAAGGTGTTACTGTTACTGCCCATCATGATGGAAGTGTTAAAGGATATATAGGAAACCCAAAAGTGGATTTACCTTTAAATGAAAAAGGTAAATTAGAAGTTGGTGGTGCTATAGGTAAAAATGGATATCTAAAAGTAATTAAGGATATGGGGCTTAAAGAACCTTATGTAGGTCAAGTGCCTATATATACAGGAGAAGTAGGCGATGATATAGCGTATTACTTTACGGTATCTGAGCAAACACCATCTGCTGTTGCTTTAGGAGTATTGGTAGATACGGATTTATCTATAAAAGCTGCTGGGGGATTTATTATACAAATGATGCCAGGTGCATCAGAATTCTTAGCAGATATTATAACTTATAGATTGGAAGAAGTTCCATCAGTAACAGCTATGATAGAGAAGGGAATGACTATAGAAGAAATATTAGAATTTATATTTGAAGATATGGATTTGAAAATATATGATGCTTTAGTACCAGCGTATAAATGCGACTGTTCAAGAGAAAGAGTTGAAAGAGTACTGATTAGTATTGGTAAAGATGATTTACAAGAGATATATGATGAGGGCAAGACAGAAGAAATATTGTGCCATTTCTGTAATAAAACCTATAATTTTAAACCAGAAGATATTAAAAAAATATTAGAAGCTATTGACTAATTTCTATAATAAATTCTAAAAACCATATTGACAATAAACTAAAAATTTAATATAATAGTCTTTGTTAAGACTTGGAAGATTTATTGATTTTTAAGCTTAGCAAAGATTATTTTTAATAATGGTGTCACAAATTTAAATTTTGGTCGCATAGCTCAGCTGGGAGAGCACCTGCCTTACAAGCAGGGGGTCACAGGTTCGATCCCTGTTGCGACCACCATATGGCCCAGTGGCTCAGTTGGTTAGAGTGCCGGCCTGTCACGCCGGAGGTCGAGGGTTCGAGTCCCTTCTGGGTCGCCAATAAATTCTAAAATTTGTGTCTGGCTCGATAGCTCAGTCGGTAGAGCAGAGGACTGAAAATCCTCGTGTCGCTGGTTCGATTCCTGCTCGAGCCACCATTATTACGCGGGAGTGGCTCAGTGGTAGAGCGTCACCTTGCCAAGGTGAACGTCGCGAGTTCGAATCTCGTCTTCCGCTCCAATATGGCGCTATAGCCAAGTGGTAAGGCAGAGGCCTGCAAAGCCTTTATCCCCAGTTCAAATCTGGGTGGCGCCTCCAAAAAAGCAAGTAATTTATTTACTTGCTTTTTTATTTTTTTTGTGCATTATATAAATGTGCTTCTTAGAGAGAGGCATTAAAATTAAGTATTAAAAATTCATATTGTAGTATTTTGTATAGATGAGTTACTGAATATCTAAAAAGTATATACTACCTCTATCAATTAATTGAGAGTTGGCTAAAGAAATAGGTGTTATGCCATGCTTATCTAAAAATCTTTTTATTAAATTCCCGTGAGGATATAAATCTAGGTCTCCATAAAAAACTATAGTTTTAGAATCTACCATACCACAAGTTCCTCCAATAAAGCCATAATTCAAATGAGGTAAAAGAATGTCACCTGGTGGAATTAAGAGTACATCATATCCACAGTTATTTAATTCTTTGTAAATGCATATATCAGAAGTTATAAAGGCCTTATTAGATAATACTACAGTAGAGCATTTAGTATAACCTTGATTTATATTTATTAATGTCTTATGATTAATATTTTCTAATAAAGTTTTATCAGTATACCTTATATTATGCATAAAAAAATCAGGAGTATTTACAGCATTAAGGATAATATCATTAGGATATTTATCAGTTAAAGTGCTAGTGCTTCTCAATACTGTTAGATTTAGAGATTTTAGAGTTTCTTCAAAGGTAGAAGATGCATCCTTATGAATGATGGCATTATTATTGTCAATGAAATGCATAAGAATATCAGGATGACCACATATAGCTGGATATAATGAATTGCATGGTTCGCAAAGGATAACTTTACAATTTAAATTTTCTAAAGCAAATAATTCCTCAAAAGAAATTCTAAAGTCTACAAAAGCATATTTCAAAAATATCACCACCTTAAGGTTAGTTGTTACTAACTTAAAAATAATATATCATATATATTATATTATTTGTAGAATAAATTGGATTTAATAAATTGTATATAGTAAAAAATAAAAACACATAATATACATAATATATTAAAGTAAAGTTCTGTATCTATAAAATTCTTAACATGAAGTGGGGTGATTGAATGCTACTGTTGACCATTGTAAATAATAGTTATAAGGATTATGTATTAAATCAAGTTAAGAGTATGAGTGAGTATTTAAGAGAAAAAAAGAAAAGTATAAATTTGAAAATTGAAAATGATGAATTAGATGAATGTATACATATATATTGGGAAGATGGTGATTACACTGAGGATGAAGTTAAGAAATTATTTAACTATTATACAGCTAATATTTTATATGGTGTAATTATTAATGAATTTTTAGAAAAAAGGGTTAATAAACATCTGAATGAAACATATAATTTTCTTAACTATAACGATATAAGTATTGTAAAAAAGGATATATATAAAATTTTAAAAGAAGAAGTACCTATAGATGATACTGTGATATATTATATGAATAAGAAAAATAGTATTTTAGATAGAATTATTAATTGTATAGAAGAAGGTAACGTATTAAATATTAAAGGGTTTATGGACTTTAGATCCAAGGAATTAATGCCACAGATATATGCGATAATAGAAAAAGTGGTAGAAAGTTATATGATAGAAAAGGAGTATAATGAATTTATTAGTCTTTTAAAGTATTTTGTTGAGATACAAGAAAGTAAGGCTGAAAAGGTAGATTTGTATATTGGAAAAAGAGGAGATTCATATATACTCAGAGATGAATTTGGAAATAATATTATGGAAACCCTTTTGAATGAAATTTGCGAAAATAAAAATATAGTAGACGTTAGTCAAGATGATTTAGTTATAAGTGGACTAATAACTATGTGCCCGAAAAAAATAGTAATACATTCTGCTAATAGATGTAAAAATAAGGAGCTAATTAATACTCTAGAGAAAGTTTTTGAGAATAGAATTTATCATTGTAGTGGTTGTAATGAATGTTTAATGTTTAAAGAAATTATAGAAATGCCTATTGACAATAATATAAAGGTGTAGTAAGATTAACTATGTTAGTGAAAAAGTAAATAACTAATTAACAAGTAGAAACTGCCGTTTCTCACCTTACAGTACTGCTAGTAAGGTAAAATTTTGGTTTACAATGATTGTAATAACAGGACGGCTTTTGCTGTCCTTTTTATTTTATATAAGATAAAAATATGTGGTTTAAAAGCCGGAGGTGAATGTTATCAGTAAAAATAAAGATTTCATGATGAATGAAGAGATAAGAGACAAAGAAGTTAGAGTTATTAACTCAGAAGGGGAAGCACTAGGAGTAATTTCTACAAAAGAAGCATTAGAAATTGCATTACAAAAGGAATTAGATTTAGTTGTAGTATCTCCAAATGCAAAACCTATGGTATGCAAAATCATGGATTTTGGTAAGTTTGTTTATGAGCAACAAAAGAAGGAAAAAGAAGCTAAAAAGAAACAAAAAATCACTACTCTTAAAGAGATTAGACTAAGTGCTAGCATAGAAGATCACGATATTGAGATAAAAGCTAATAATGCTAGAAAGTTCTTATTAGATGAAGACAAAGTTAAAGTTACTGTGAGATTTAGAGGAAGAGAAATTGAAAACTCGCAAGTAGGACACAAGATATTAAACCTTTTTGTAGAAAAATTAGGCGATGTTTATGTTATTGAAAAGCCAGCTAGACAAGAAGGAAGAAATATGATAATGATATTAGCTCCAAAAAGAGCATAACCGAGAGGAGGACTTTACAATGCCAAAAATGAAAACACATAGAGGTGCAGCAAAGAGATTTAAAAAGACAGGAACAGGTAAGTTAAAAAGATCTAAAGCTTTTAGACGCCATATATTAACTAAGAAGAGCAGAAAGACTAAGAGAAATCTTAGAAAAACAGGATACGTTTCAACTACTCAAGAAAAAATAATGAAGAAATTACTACCATACTTATAGTAGGAAGTTATCTAGGAGGTAAATATAATGGCAAGAGTAAAAAGAGCGATGAATAGTCGTAAAAAACATAAAAAAGTATTAAAACTTGCAAAAGGATACTACGGTGGAAAAAGCAAGTTATTTAAAACAGCTAATGAATCAGTAATAAGAGCATTAAGAAATGCTTATGTTGGAAGAAAATTAAAGAAAAGAGATTTCAGAAAACTATGGATAGCTAGAATAAATGCAGCTGCTAGAATGAATGATCTTTCTTATTCAAAATTCATGAATGGAATGAAGCTTGCTGGAGTTGAAATAAACAGAAAAATGCTTTCTGAAATAGCAATCAACGATCCAAAAGCATTTGCTGAATTAGTAGAAGTTGCTAAGAAGCATCTATAAGATTAATTAAATATAAAAAATAAAAGCCAGAGGATGACTATGTCATGTCTCTGGATTTTGTTAGACTAAATTTTAATGTACATAATTATTTATTATTTTTATATAAGAAATAAAGATAATAAATAAATGGATATATATAGTATAGAAATGTAGCCATGGCTACATTTTTATACTATATATATTTTAATAAGGAAATGGGGAAACTATATATAAATATATAATCGTGATAAATTTTTTTAAAAGTTTGAGGTGTTATTTATGCAGTTAAGATTAAGGGATGTTCTAAGGCGTAAAAACTTTACTCCAGTTCAAATAATAGCTATGGGATTTGCAACTATAATATTTACAGGTGCCCTATTATTAAGCTTACCTATTGCTACTATAAAAGGTGTAGGAACTCCATTTATAGATTGTATTTTCACATCAACTTCTGCAGTTTGTGTGACAGGATTAGTTACTGTAGATACTGGTACTTATTGGAGTTATTTTGGAAAAACAGTAATACTTATTTTAATACAAATTGGTGGTCTTGGATTTATGTCTTTTGCTACACTTTTATCATTAATTATTGGTAAAAAAATAACTTTAAAAGAAAGATTAATTATAAGGGAATCATTAAATTCAACATCTCTTCAGGGAATAGTAAAATTAGCTAGATATATATTAGTTTTTACTTTTTCAATAGAATTTATAGGAGCTTTACTGCTTTCCTTTGAATTTATACCTGAGTTTGGAATTATTAAAGGTATATATTATAGTATATTTCATGCAGTTTCTGCATTTTGTAATGCTGGATTTGATCTTATGGGAAATTACGGTAGCTTAACTGCCTATAGTGATAATGCTTTGATAATACTTACTATATCTTCTTTAATAGTAATTGGTGGACTAGGTTTCTATGCATGGAATGATATATTTAATTATAAACGTACTAAAAGATTAACACTTCAGACTAAACTAGTAATAGCTGTAAGTGCAGGATTGATTTTGTTTGGATTTATAATGTTTCTTGTATTTGAACTTTCTAATCCAGATACTTTAAAACCTATGGGGATTAAAGAAAAAGTGCTGTCAGCATTCTTTGCATCGGTTTCACCAAGAACAGCAGGATTTAATTCTATAGATTTGACAAAGATGACTATGGCATCTACATTTTTATCCATAATGTTGATGTTTATTGGTGGTTCACCAGGATCAACGGCTGGGGGAATAAAAACTTCTACCGCGGGCGTGCTTTTTATGACAATACTATCAGTTATAAATGGAAGAGAAGATACAGAGTTATTTAAAAGAAAAATAAATAAAGAAACTGTATATAAGGCTTTAGCAGTAGTAGTAATAGCACTGGCGTTAGTGTTTACTACAACCATATTATTATCTATTACAGAAAGAGCATCAGGTGCTCCGTTTGAACATTATTTATTTGAAGCTACTTCAGCCTTTGGAACTGTTGGGTTAACATTAGGATTAACTCAAGAGCTTACTGCTATAGGCAAGGCTATAGTAGCACTAACTATGTATGCGGGTAGAGTTGGGCCACTTACATTAGTTGTAGCAATTTCTATAAGAAAAAGTAAAAGAGGAAATTCTATTAAGTATCCAGAAGATAAAATCTTAGTTGGATAAAGGGGGATATATTAATGAGTAAAAAACAATTTATAGTTATTGGTTTAGGTAGATTTGGAACTTCAGTAGCAGAGACTTTATATGCACTTGGTAATGATGTATTAGCTGTAGATATAGATGAAGAAGCTGTTCAAAACATTGCAGAAAGAGTTACTCATGCTGTTCAAGTAGATGCAAATGATGAGGTTAGCCTAAGAGCCCTTGGAATTGGTAATTTTGATGTGGCTATAATTAGTATTGGTTCTGATATTCAAGCTAATATTCTATCTACTCTTTTAGTTAAAGAAATGAATGTTAAGCATATTATAACTAAGGCTAATAATGCATTGCATGCAAAAGTTTTATATAAAATAGGTGCCAATAGAGTTATATTCCCAGAGAGAGATATGGGAATTAGAGTTGCTCATAACCTTTGTTCTTCTAACATACTTGATTATATAGAGTTATCACCAGACTTTAGCATTGCAGAAATTGTTACCCCAAAGGAATGGGAAGGTCACTCTCTAAAAGAGCTAGATTTAAGAGTGAGGTACAGTGTAAATGTGGTAGCTATTAAAAGAGATGATAACATAGAGGTATCTCCATCTGCAGATGAGGTTATACAGGAAGGCGATATAATAGTAGCCATAGGAGGAACTGCTGAGCTAAACGGAATTGAAAGTTTAGTTAGATAAGGAGATTTATAAGTGCAGGTTATAAAAAGTAAGGATAATAATACATTAAAAGAAATTAAAAAATTAAAAGAAAAAAAATATAGAGTTGAAAATAAGAAGTTTATTGTAGAAGGATTTAGATTTCTAGAAGAAGGTTTTAAATCAGATTTTATTATAGATAAACTTTTTATAAAGGAAAGCTCAGTTGATAAATTTAAAGAAAAATTTTCTTTTTATATTAATAAATATGAAGAAAAATTATTTATTATAAATGACAGTCTATTTAAAAATATTTCAGGTACAGAAAATTCTCAAGGAGTTTTAGCTGTACTTCAAATGAAAGAGGAAAATTTTAATAAAGAAGAAGGACTGTATATTTTAGCTGACAAGATACAAGATCCAGGCAATTTAGGAACTATAATAAGAACAGCTCATAGTGCTGGTTGTAGGGGAGTTATTTTAAGTAAAGATACAGTAGACTTATACAATGAAAAAACCTTAAGAGCTACTATGGGTTCCATATTTAATATTCCTATAATCCATGATGAAAATTTAGTTTTCACAAAAAGATTAATTAGTGAAGGGTATAATTTAGTATGTAGTTCCCTTGACACAGAAAAAAACTTTTATGAAGTTAATCTAGTAGATAATGCAATAATAGCTGTAGGTAATGAAGGTAATGGCATTAGTGATGAAGTTATGAATTTAGCTACCTTTAAGGTTAAAATTCCTATGCTAGGAAATACAGAATCCTTAAATGTTGCTATAGCTGCATCTATTATGATATATGAAGGTGTAAGACAAAAGTTAAATAAAAAGTATTAATACTTGAAATTTTTATATATTATATGTATAATGTTTCTATCAAGTTAGGATTTAAATGTTATTTAAGTGAAATAGTATCCAAACTGGTTTAGTAAAATAAAATATTTATACAATGACGAAGAGAGTAGATATATATTTTTATATAAGGGATGAAGAGCCAAAGACTGAAAGCTGTTCTTATAGGATTATATCGAAGTTCACTTCTGAGTACTAATTATGAAGTAATAGTAGTAATTAGCGGCTATGGTCGATAGATTTACTAAGAGGAGTTTTAATAAAACTCAATTAGGGTGGTACCGCGGATTTTCCGTCCCTTTTTAGGGACGGTTTTTTTATGTCTATAAAGCAAAAACTTAATTTCAGAAACTATTATTTATACTTGAATTAAGTAGAAATTTCATTAATTATGAAGTGGAAATTTTTTCCAAAGAAAGTTTTAATCCATAATTTTAAATGAACTCATGAATTTTAGAAAGGAGCTTAGAATATGAAAGAACAATTAGAACAAATTAAAAAAATTGCCCTAGAACAACTAAGTCAAGTAACAGATAAAGCTGAACTTGAAAATATTAGAGTAAAGTATCTAGGGAAAAAAGGAGAGCTTACTGCAATCTTAAGAGGTATGGGAAAACTATCAGCAGAAGAAAGACCGGTGGTAGGTAAAATTGCTAATGAAGTAAGAGAAGAAATAGAAAGTGCCATTGATACAAAGGTAGTAGCTATTAGAAGTGCAGAAAAGACTGAAAAATTAAATAGTGAAGTAATAGACATTTCTATGCCAGGAAAGAAACAAACTATGGGGAAAAAACATCCATTAAGTTTAACTCTTGATCAAGTAAATGATATATTTTTATCTATGGGTTTTTCTATAGAAGAAGGACCAGAAGTAGAGTTTGATCATTACAATTTTGAAGCTTTAAATATACCCAAGGATCATCCAGCGAGAGGAGAACAAGATACTTTCTACATAAATGATAATATAGTATTAAGAACTCAGACATCTCCAATCCAGATAAGAACTATGGAAAATCAAAAGCCACCAATAAAGATGATTGCACCAGGAAAGGTATATCGTTCAGATGCTGTAGATGCAACTCACTCACCAATATTCTATCAAATTGAGGGATTAGTAGTGGCAGAAAATATTACCTTTGGAGACTTAAAGGGAACACTAGAAATGTTTATCCAAAAGATGTTTGGAGATGACATGAAAGTTAAATTTAGACCGCACCACTTCCCATTTACAGAACCATCAGCAGAGATGGATGCAACTTGCTTTGTATGCGGAGGTAAGGGATGTAAAGTTTGTAAAGGTAGTGGATGGATAGAAATTGTAGGCTGTGGTATGGTGCATCCACAAGTACTTAGAAATTGCGGAATTGATCCAGAAAAATATAGCGGTTTTGCTTTCGGATTTGGATTAGATAGAATTGTAATGTTAAAATACGGTATTGAAGATATTAGATTATTATATGAAAGTGATATGAGATTTTTAAATCAGTTTTAATATATAAGGAGGAAGATTATGAAGTATCCAGTTAAATGGTTAAAAGACTATGTTGATATAAATGTTTCCCCTGTAGAACTTGCAGATGCATTAAATCTTTCAGGGTCTCATGTTGAAGAGGTTATACTTACAGGAGATGAAATTTCTAATGTAGTTACAGGAAAGATAACAAAGATAGAAAGACATCCAGATGCAGAAAAACTAGTTGTATGTGCAGTGGATATTAACAAAGAGGAAGAAATACAAATAGTAACTGCTGCTACAAATATGAAGGAGCAGGATATTATTCCAGTAGCACTACACGGAGCAACGCTGCATGGCGGACTTAAAATAAAAAAAGGTAAATTAAGAGGAGTAGTATCAAACGGTATGTTCTGCTCAGAAGAAGAGCTTGGAATTGCTGGAGATGAGCCAGTACATGGACTTATGATATTACCTAAAGATACATCTATTGGAGTAGATATCAAGTCTGTAATACCTCTTGAAAGTGCTATTATTGACTTTGAAATAACTTCTAATAGAGCAGATTGCTTTAGTATAATTGGAATGGCAAGAGAAACAGCAGCGACTCTAGGGTTAACTTATAAAATGCCAAATCTTAAATATAGTGAAGAAGATAAAACTAATATAACTGATAGTTATAAAGTAGAAATTAAGAGTCCACTATGTAGAAGATATATGGCTAAAGGAATTAGCAATATAAAGATAGAACCATCACCACAGTGGATGCAAGAGAGATTATTAGAAGCTGATGTAAGACCTATTAATAATATTGTAGATATAACAAACTTTGTTATGTTAGAGTTAGGTCAACCATTACATGCCTTTGATGCTAGAGATATAGTATCTAATACTATAGTAGTTGATACTGGAAAAGATGGAGAAAAATTTGTTACTTTAGACGAAGAGGAAAGAACTATAGATAGCTCTATGCTTTGTATAAAGGATGGGGATAAAACTATAGGACTTGCAGGAGTTATGGGAGGATTAAACTCAGAGGTTAAAGAAGATACTTCTATGATAGTCCTAGAAAGTGCAAATTTTAATGGTCTTAATATAAGAAATACATCTAAAAAGTTAGGACTTAGAACAGAAGCTTCAACTAAATTTGAGAAGGATTTAGATCCAAACCTATGTAAGTTAGCTATTGATAGAGTATGTGCCCTAGTGGAAGAATTAGGTGCAGGTAAGGTTATGACTGGGGTTATAGATATATATAATGAAGTTATAGAACCTCATACCTTAGAAGTAGATAGTAACTGGGTTAATAGATTCTTAGGTAGTAATATATCAAAAGAAGATATGAAAAGATATTTAGATGGATTAGATTTAAATACTGAAATTAAAGGTGATGTTTTAGTTGTTAATTGTCCAACATTTAGAAGTGATCTAAATATAAAAGAGGAGATAGCAGAGGAAATTGCTAGAATTCATGGATATAATAATTTTGAATCTACCCTTCCTCATTGTGAGGCTATAAAGTCTGGAAAATCAGATAAGCATAAGCTAGAAGATAAAATAATAGAAGCTTTAGTAGCCAGTGGAATAAATCAATCTATAAGTTATTCCTTTGTAAGCAATAAAATTTTTGATAAACTTTTAATTCCACAAGATAGTGAACTTAGAAATGTAGTTGAAATTAGAAATCCTCTAGGAGAAGATTTCAAGGTTATGAGAACTACTACTCTTGCATCAATGATGGAATCTTTAGCTAGAAACTATGTAAAGAGTAATGAAAGTGCAATGCTTTTTGAAATAGGTAAAGTATATATAAAAAATACTGATGAAGAGAAGTTGCCAGAAGAAAGAAATATTTTAACCTTAGGAATGTATGGAGCGGGAGATTATTTAGAACTTAAAGGTGTGGTAGAAAATGTACTAAATGCTTTAGGAATAGATAATGGAATTTTTATTAGAGAAAGTGAGAATCCTAGCTTCCATCCAGGAAAAACTGCTGCATTAAAACTTAGAAATAAAATTTCTGGAGTTTTAGGTGAAATTCATCCAGATGTAAGTGAAAATTATGGTATAGATACAAGATGTTTTGTTGCTGAATTAAATTTAGATATATTAATGGAATGTGCTAAGATAGACAAAAAACATAAAGCACTTCCTAAATTCCCAGCAGTAACAAGAGATATTGCAGTTTTAGTAGATGATAGAGTTCTAGTACAAGAGATAGAAGACACTATTAAAAAACAAGGTGGCGGCATCTTAGAAAGTGCTAAGCTATTCGATGTTTATAAAGGAAGTCAAATTCCAGAAGGTAAGAAGAGTATAGCCTATGCTATAACCTATAGACATGCAGATAAAACTTTAACTGATACTGAAGTAAATAAGGTCCATGATAAGATTTTAAGAAGCTTAGAGCATAAGCTAGGTGCAGAATTAAGATAATTATTAATTAAAATAAGTAGGTGTAAATTTACATCTACTTATTTTTTTATGGAGTTTTCTATGAAGTGAATAGTTTACAATTTTAAACAAAATATAGTCTATAAATGTTGAATTTGTAAACTCATTAATGTACAATTATGGTTATATATGTATTATTATATATAATTTTGTATAAAGACTATTTTTTATATGAAATCATGTTAAAATAAAGGAGGAACAAATGATAAGCAATTTTAAGGTTACAAATAGATTGAAATATTATAGAAATATGTTAAATATTAGTCAAAAGGAATTGGTAACAGAGAGTTTATCATTACAACAAATTAAATTTATAGAAACCAAAAGAAGAAAAATAACTTATAGAACAGCTGAAATAATAAGTAATCATTTAAATTACATAGCTAAACATAAAAATATTAGCTTAAATGTATATCCTAAAGAATTAGTAATGGAGGATGAAGATTATGCAAGATATTTATGTGAGATTGAACTAAGAAAAAAAGAAAAAATAGATACAGAAAATTTTGAAACTATATGTTTACAGTATAATCTTAAAAATATTTTACAGGATTATTATAAACTACAAGGTGAAATTTTTGGAAATCAAAATGAATTTCAAAAATCTCTTGATTTCTATACCAAAGCAAAAGATATAGGATGCTTGGAAGAATATTCCTACATAGATATTTTAAATAAAATTGGGTGGGATCATGTATGCCTATGCAATTGGGCATTAGGCTTAAAAAGTTATACGGAAGCAGAAATATTAATTAAGCTAGTTTATAAAAGGAGTAATTATGAAATTAGGAACATTCAAGATATTGAGTCACGTGTATATTACGGGGTAGCTTTGATTAATAAGGAGATTAATAATTATAAAGTTTCGTTAGAATATATAGAAAGTATAAAAAAATTAGAATATGTAGAGTCAAAACTTATTATAGATAGCAGCATACTGGAAGCTAATGTGAATTATGAAGTTGGTAATATAGAGAAGTCTATAAATAGTTATATAAAATTACACAAAGAGTTTCCAGATAATTCAAGTGTAATAATTAACTTAATTACATTGTATGAATTAGTTGAAGATGAAGAGCGTTCTAACTTCTATTTAAATAAAATAAATGGCGATAGGCTTAAAAGTGAGGATGCTAGTTTATATATAGCATACTTAATAAAAATAAAAAACTATTTTATTAAATTTGATGTTAAAGCTGCTGTTAAACATTATAATACTGCGATCAAATTATGTATTAATGATAATAATATTTTATGGCTAACAAAGATATATGAAAATATAGTACAAGATTATCATGATGAGTTACTAAATTCAAATTATACAAATCAATATTTAATAATTTTAAATCGTAATAAACATATGTATGATAATCATAAAGAGTTACTTAATGATATTTTAGTTGGATTGATAACTAATAAAAATATAAATAAAAGTTTATTAGATACTATAAGAGAAATTAAGAATGGAACATTATGAAGAAGTTATTAGTATGTTTTTCTTAATATTTATATTTAGCACTTTAACTTTGATAAATGTAAAAGGGGATATTTATTAAAAGAATAATAAATATAATTATCAATTTAGTGTTAGTAATGAGGAGTTAGTAAACTATAAATCATTAAAATAATGATTTTAATGGTTTATAGAAATATAATAATTATGAACGTATAATGAAAATCAGCTAAAGGAGTATATATGAAAACTTTATCTAAAGAAGATAAAAAAGTTATTAGATGGGCATTCAATTATGTAAAACCATATACATGAAAAATAGCTTTGATGATTATTCTTATGACTATAGTTACATTGCTAGTTTCAATAGAACCTAAAATAAAAGCTAAAATTATAAACCTGTTATTCCGATCTGAATATAACTTAGCTATAAATATGCTTTTACTATTAGTATTTATATATTTAGGACAAGTATTGACAGAAGCATTTAAATTTAGAATATTAACTAAAGTAGATTGTAATGTATGTAAAGATATAAGAAGTGATTTGTTTTCTAAAATACTTAACTTTCCTATCCAGGTATTCGACAATACAGAAACAGGAGAATTATTATCACGAATGAATAACGACATCGAAGATATATCAAATGTATTTGCTAATTATTCTATATCACTACTAGATTCATTATTTGTAGTAACTTTTATTGGCGTTTCAATGATTAGTTTAAATGTCTATTTATTCTTAATAATTGCTGCAACATTTCCTATAACTTTAGGAATTTTTAAGTGGAGTGGAAAAAAAGTTAAGAAGGAAATTTCACTTTATAAACAATTTAATGATCAATGCTATGGAGTTGAGGCACAGTGTTTTACAGGTATAAGAGAAATTGTATCTTTAGGCATTAGAGATAAGATGGAGAATAGATTAGGATCAATTTTAGATAAAGCAACTAACCAAGCAATAAAGTCCCAATATATAACTATAAAAGGTAATATGCTTGTACAAGCTGTAAATTATCTAGATATGATAATATTTATTTTCATTGCAATAGTTTTAATTAGTTTAGGGAAAATTGGTATTGAGGAATTCATAACATTCTTATCATACTCAATTTTGTTTTCAAACTCTCTTTCTAGCTTAACTAAGGTTAATGCTGTTATTCAAAAACTTATTGTGTCATTAAAAAGAATATATGATTTAAATAATAATTTAAATTTTAATACGAATATATTTGGTAATAAAGATATTCATAAAGAAGAAAAAAAGATTGAATTAAAGAATGTTTCATTTAGCTATACTGATAAAAATGTTATCAGTAATTTAAATGTATCATTTAATGGATTTGGAAAATATGTAATAGTTGGTGAAAGTGGAAGTGGTAAAAGTACAATATTTAATTTGTTATTAAGATTTTATGATAATTATGATGGAGAAATATTAATCAATGAAGTTAACATTAGAGAGATGAGTGATGTTTCACTACGAAATAATGTTTCAGTAGTGAGACAGGAACCATATTTGTTTAATTTATCAATTAAGGACAATTTATTATTAGGAAACTCTTGTAGTGATATGAATGAGATTGAACATGTATGTTCTATTTGCAATATACATAAATTTATAATGAGTCTTCCTAATAATTATGATACTGTAGTTTCAGAAGGTGGAGTTGGTTTATCTGTAGGTCAGAAACAAAGAATTGCCATAGCAAGGGCATTATTAAGAAGAACATCAATATTACTTTTAGATGAAATAACATCCGCATTAGATAATGATACAGAGGAATCTATAAATGAATTAATTAATTATATATCAATAGATCATATAGTAATAGTAATTACGCATAGATTAAAAGGTATATTTAATGCAAAAAGTATTTTTCTTATAAATCAGGGTCAAATAATTGAATCGGGATCACATAAGGAGTTAATGAGTTACGAGTCTTTATATAAAAATTTATATTTAAAGGGAAGAGAAAACTAGAAAAAGGGGAGTATTAATTATGGACAATAATATTTCAATGGGAAAACTACCTGTAGTATGGGGGGACAGAAGAATAAAGGATATTACATTTTCAGTAACTGAGGAATGTAATCTTAGATGCAAATATTGCTATATGACAGGAAAAAACAATGTAAAAAAAATGTCCTTTGAAACTGCTAAAAAGGCTATTGATTATATATTAGAAGATAGAAAAACTTTTAATGAACTTGGAGTAATCTGGAACTTCATAGGTGGGGAGCCTTTCTTAGAAATGGATTTGATTGATAAAATAACAGATTATATAAAAGTAAGAACTTATGAATTAAATCATCCTTGGTTTAATAAATATAGATTAAGTTTTTCAAGTAATGGTATATTATATGATCACCCTAAAGTGCAAGAATATATTAAAAAGAATCGTAAGCATGTATCTATTGGATTAAGTGTTGATGGAAATAAAGAAAAACATGATTTACAAAGAGTAAAATTAGATGGAACTGGATCATATGATGATGTAGTTAAAAATGTACCCTTATGGTTAGAGCAATTTCCAGAAGCGGCTACAAAGGCAACTTTTGCCCATGGAGATATAAAATATTTAAAAGATAGTATTATAAATCTATGGGATTTAGGAATATCACAAGTTGCTGCTAATGTGGTATTTGAAGAAGTTTGGGATGAAGAAGATCCGCTTATATTTGAAGAACAACTCAAAGCTTTAGGAGATTATATATTAGAAAATAAGATTTGGGATAAATATACTGTGTCATTCTTTGATCCTAATAAGGGATTTCCACTTTTAGAAAATGAACTTAAAAGTAATAGCTGTGGAGCAGGCAGAATGCTTGCAATAGATTGTGATGGCAACTTTTATCCATGTGTTAGATTTTTGGACCTTTCTATGAATAATAGAAAAGGTAGAAAAGTAGGGGATATTAATAAAGGGATGGATTTAGATAAGGTAAGGCCATTTTTGGAATTAAATACTTTAAAGGAAAGTGAAGACAAATGTTTAGAATGTGAAGTAGCTACAGGATGTACAGGATGTACAGGCTTTAATTATGATTGTTATGGAACCATATATAAAAAAGCTACGTATATATGTGAAATGCATAAGGCTAATGTTAGAGCAAATGAATATTATTGGGATAAGTTTGAAAAAGTTACAGGTATGAAATCACCAAGAAGAGAAATTGAAGAGGAAAGAAAGAAAATAAATACACCGGAAAAGTATATGCTATTTATAACATCCGATAAAGCTACATCTCATTGTCTATATGAAAACAGTGGTGGAGATCATGTGATGAGTGAAGAAATTTTTAATAAGGGACTGAGTTTTTGCGAAGATAATAATTTTATGCCAGTAATACTTGAAGATAATAACAATAAGTTTAAATATGATGGACACAGCTCATTAACTATTATGAAGGGTACAAGTGATATAGAAGGTATAAATGGAATATCTGTATTGAATATGTCAGAAGAACTTATAGGTGAAGATTACAATGATGCTTGCATTGTTAATGTATACAAAGAAAAGTTACATGAACTATCAAATTTTATAGGAAAAATTAAAGAAAACTATTCTCGAATCAACTTAATTATAAAAGATATTCCATACTGGAATGAAAAAGATGTAGAGAAATATTCTCATGAATTAGATAAACTAATAAAAATTATAGTAGAAATCTATAAGAATAGTGAAGTGATAGATATAAATGTGTTAACAGATATCTTTGAATTACAAGAACATAATAGATGTAGTTCAGGCGTATATACCTATGCATTAGCACCTAATGGCAAAGTTTACATGTGTCCAGCAGCGTATTTTAATGACGAGAATAAGTACATGGGAAGTATAGAGGATGGAATTTTAAAAAATCTTAATGAAGAGTTTAAATCTAAAAATTTAATTATGTGTGGAAAGTGTGATAGCTATCATTGTAAAAACTGTAAGTTTATTAATGAGTTAATGACTGAAGAAATTAATATGTCACCTAGAATACAATGTTTAATATCAAATCTAGAAAAAGAAAAGTCTTGTATGCTTCAACAACTACTAATTAATAATAATTTAATTAATATAAAACATATTTCCAATTATATAAAGAGTAATATGTACAAAGATCCTATAGAATATTTTAAGGTTATGTAAGAGGTGTTTAAATGGAAGAAAAAGATAAGATAATTTCAATTCTTGATGCAAATGACATAAAAGATTTTGAAGTGTACACAGAAAGAAAAAATTCTCTTGAGGAGTTAAAGCTAATTTTAAATAATAATAGCAGAAAAGATTTACTGGATAAAGTCGAAGAAGATATAAAAGTAATAGATAAAGAAATATCACAGTGGTGGAATGAGATTGAGAGGAGATATGAACTAGTTATTAAGAATAGTGAGGATATATATGTGGATGTTTATACAGGAGAGATTATTCTAAAATATATATAAAGTGAATAACATATTTATGTTATTATATATATTAAATTTAAGGGGGGTGAAATCATGGAACATTTACTTTCAAAAAAGAATAAAAATGCTAAAAAGGCAATCCATACAATTATAGTTTGTGAAGATTATACTTGTATGAATGCATGTGGAGATTCTTGTTATGGTAAACTTATAAAAGTTCAAAGATAGCATTTTATCAAAAATAATATTTTAATTTAGGGAAATAAATCTTTTATATATTAATATTAAAAGATTTATTTTCTTATTTTGGAGGTGAAATATGAAAAGTTTTTGGGGGATTATTCCACGATATATTAAAAAGGGGAAAAAAAGAATTATCTTTGTAGCTTTAGGTATTATAGTATCTATGGCACTAATAGTATCATTAGGCACTATATCAGAAGCTTTAAAGGAATCGCTATATCAGAAGATGAAGGATGATTCAGGAGGAATACATGATATCTATTTAGGAACTTTAGGTTATGTGGATTTTGATAGAGTTGCAAAAGAAGAGGTTGTAAAAGAAGTTACTACGGTTTGGCCAATTGGCAGATATGATGTGCCGAATACAGATAATAGTCTTCAAATTTCGGCATTTAAAGAAAATGCTACAGATATATTAAATCTAGAATTGATAGAAGGTAGATATCCAGAAAAGGATAATGAAATAGCTATAGAAAAGTGGATTTTAGATTTGTTTCCTAAAAAGTATGAAATAGGAGATAAGATAACCATTCCTTATACCATAGTTCACAGAGGCAGAGGTACAGAATTTTATTATGAGAAGGGTGAAACAGAGTTCGTACTTACAGGGACTTATGATTTTACCTATAGAAACTGGTTCTATCCAAAGGAAGGGAATGCATATATTACACCTGAATTTGGAGAAAAGATATTAAAAGAGAAAAAGCTTACTATGCAAAGTGTAGAAGCTGACGGATATATAATGATAAAGCCATCTTACTCTGTTGAGGATGCTGTAAAAAAGTTAACTGAATCAAGATATTCTACCGGAGGATTTTTTGCTAACGAACCTAAGTTACAATTAAAAAGTGAATATGAAAAATATGATAATATAATGTTTTTTGTTTCATTAATATTAATAGTAATTTCTAGTGTAATAGTTTATAACATATTTAATGTTAGTGTATCAGAGAGAACTAAAGAATTTGGTATGCTTAGGGCAATGGGATGTCCTCCATGGAAAATAAAAGCCATGATTTTAATTGAGGGTATGCTTATAACAATTGTATTTATTCCTATAGGAATTTTATTAGGAAACTGGATAACTAGGTATATTATAAAAATAGTCACTGGAATAGAGAATTTAGGTACAGTGAGAACAATGGATACTAAAATTATCTTAGTAGCAATTGTAGTGGGACTTTTAACTGCATTTATAGGAACTTATTTTCCAGCTAGAAAAGCTTCGGTTATATCACCCACAGAGGCTATAACTGGAGGAGCAAATACTAGTTTAAAGAGTAGTAATATGAGAGGAAGCTTAGATAAATCTATTTTAAAAAAGGTATCTTTTGAAATCAATTTGGCGTTTATAAATATAATTAGAAATAAAAAAAGATTTTTATCTACATGTTTATCTTTAATTATAACTATAACCATGTTTATGACAGTAAATTATGTGGTAGGTTCTACAAATCCTGTGGCAATCTTTAAAGATAGCTTCAAGGTAGATTTTAAAGTTGATTCTAAAAGTGGATTATCGCTAGAAAAGGTTTCTTCTGTGGAAGGATTGGATGTAACCTTAAAGCTTAAGAGAAGAGGCACAACTATGGATATTGAAAAAGAAAATTATACAGAAGAAGGATTAAGAACCTATGAAGAATTAGGAAAGTCTGTACAGTATATATCACAGTGTATATCTAGGGATAGATATTTAATAGAAGTTACAATTTTAGGACGTAGTGATGAGGAGTTAGAAGCTTTAAAGAAAAATGTCATTGCTGGTGAGATAGATATAGACAAGATGAAAAATGAAGATATATTAATTCTTGTACAAAATATAGATGGATTGAACTACACTAATTTATCTGTGGGAGATGTTGTACAACCTTCATTTACTAAGTTAAATGATAATGGAGAATTTTTAGGTGGAACTTATCCAGAGTTTAAAGTTGGAGCTATAGTTAGTGAAGATGCAATAAAAGGATTACCTTTAGGTACTCCAAGCACAACAGTACACTCATCAGCAATAATTCTACCTGACTCTGCCATGAAGAAACATATGGAAATGACTAAATATCAATATTGGGAAGGGAATGTTAAGGAGGGATATGACTATGAAGAAGTTGAAGAAGAGTTAAGAGCAGTTGTAGATGGTGATAAGGGAGCTACATTATTATCTTACAGAGAAGAACTAGAAAAAGTAAAGGTAAATAATGCTCAAATTATATTTGCCATGTACAGTATAGTTATTGTTGTAGCCATAGTAAGCATAATAAATCTTATTAATATCATGAATATGAGCGCAATTATGAGGAAGAAAGAGTTTGGATTCCTAAGAGCTATGGGCCTTAGTGGAAAGCAGGTGAAGAAGATCATAATGTGGGAAGGGGCCATTTATGGAATAGTATCTTCTGCAATTTCAGTACTGCTAACTTTGGGAATTTCAGCAATTATAACTAAAAATTCAGAGCTTTGGCTAGGTCAGATTATAAGCTGGCATATACCAATAGGCCAAATGACTATAATTATAATAATTACAATCATAATCACACTACTATCATCTATATTACCGTCAAAAATATTATTTAAATCAAGTATTGTTGAGAGTATTAGGGATGTAGAGTAGAAGAGTAATGGAGGAATTAATATGAGTATGTTAATAACCAGTGGTCTAGCTAAAACCTATGGAATGAATGAAACTGCAGTAAAGGCGTTAAAACCTACGGATTTAGAGATTAAAGAAGGAGAATTTGTAGCCATAGTAGGACCTAGTGGCTCTGGAAAAAGTACATTACTACATCTTCTTGCAGGATTAGATAAGCCTTCAGCAGGAAAGGTATTTATTAATGAACAAGATATTTATGAGTTAAGTGAAAATGAGTTATCTAGATATAGAAGACAGAACGTAGGATTTATATTTCAAGCTTTTAATTTAATTCCTATTCTTTCAGCAGAGGAAAATATAAAACTTCCAGTATTAATGGATGGTAAAAAGGTAGATGAAGGGTATATTGATGAAATTATGGATGTTCTTGATATAAAAGAAAGAAGAAAACATCTTCCAGGTGAACTATCTGGAGGGCAGCAGCAAAGGGTATCCATTGCTAGAGCACTAGCTAATAAACCGTCCATAATATTTGCAGATGAACCTACAGGAAATTTAGACAGTAAAAATAGTAAAGAAGTATTGCAACTACTAAAATCAACCATAGAAAAGTATAATCAAACACTAATCATGATTACTCACGATGGTAGTATAGCACAAATGGCAGATAGAATTATTACTATTACTGATGGAATGATTATAGAGGGTAAATAAGAAGAATGTTACATAACTAATATAAAGAAATAGTTGTGTAACATTTTTTATTTGCAATACTTTGGTAGTTAGAAAAGAATAATTTTTATAAAAACTGTGGCTTGATTATATGGTAAAATTTTACAATATAATTATAAAATATGTACCATAATATATTATATTTATATTTAATTAAGTTTTATGAAACATATTGTTGACAAGTATTTGGAATATTTATTAAATACCTTATTTAATAAATAGCTAATATATGTTAAAATGATTATAAGTTTATGCAGATGTAAATTTATAATTAAGAGGGTGTTTATGTGAGCATTATAACAGTTAAGATAAATGGAATGGAATATAACCTTAGAGGAGAAGAAAATGATGAGTATCTACAAATGGTTGCTCAATATGTAGATAATAAAATAAATAGTCTAATGTTTAAGAATTCTAAAATAAGTCGTCCTGATGCTACTATTCTTGCAGCAATTAATTTAGGAGATGAGGTTTTTAAAAATAAAGAGGCCTGCGAAAGGGCAAATGAAAATTATAAAATGATTGCAAAGGAACAAAAAAATCTTATTTCCGAAGTAGAAGGACTAAAAAGAGATTTACAGGCTGCAAAAAAAGAAAATGAAGACTTAAGAAAAGTTAACACTTCGGATAAAGATGAAGAGATAGGAAAGCTAAAGGATGAGGTTACATATCTTAAAGAGCAATTAGAACTTATGGATCAAGTTGTTCAAGAGTTAAAAAAGGATAATAAAAAACAAATGACCTTTAATAAAAAGCTTCTATCTGAAAATAATAATTTAAGATATGACCAAATAGCTAGAGTAAGACAGCTAGAGCAACTTAGTCATGAGATTGAGGATAAAAACCTTCAGCTTATGAAAAATGGACAAGTTAATGTAAGAAAAAAGTAAAAGTTTAGGTGATAATATTATATTTATATATTATCGCCTATTTTTTATTTTAGGATAATTAGCTATATTTATGAATTAAATATAATTTTATTCTTTAATATTGTGATAATTAAAATTTTATGGGCATAGGTATTAGGTAAAACCATAATTCTTAGGGGGATTATACATGAAAGTTTTGCTATGTGCTAGAAGTAATTATATAAATTTAAGTTCAGGAGATACTACTATAATATTTAAAATATACACTTTTTTAAAAGAGAAAGGGGTTAATGTAGATATATGTGGAGCCAATGAGGAGGCTAATTATGATGATTATGATATAGTACATCTATTTGATATTAAAAATATATTTGATGCTTATAAACATTTTAAATTGGCTAGTAATAGTAAATGTAGTATAGTAGTATCACCGATGTATTTCAATATGGAGAAGTTTTTCGAATATAGTAATAATATGGAACGAAAAAATCTATGGAATAATTGCAAAGCTTATAAGGAATTAATTTTGAAGAAGAGTAAAATCATATTTTGCAATAGTATATACGAAAAGTCTTTAATAACCAAGGATTTCACTACAAAGGGAGATATTAAAGTTGTTTATAATGGAGTAGATATAAATTATGATGAGGTTCCGTTATATAATTTTAAGGAGAGATATAATTTAGATAATTATATATTGTGTGTAGGAAGAATTTGTGAAGTGAAAAACCAATTAGAATTAAGTAAGATATGTAATGAAATAGGAGTAGACTTAGTTCTAGTTGGAACGGCATCAGAGGAGCGTTACTTAAAAGAATGTTTAGCTTATCCTACTACACATTATTTAGGATTTATGAATGACTATGATTTGTATAATGCATACACCTTTTCTAGTGCTCACGTATTAGCTAGTTTTTCAGAAGTTACAAGTTTATCATCCCTTAAGGCAGCAGCTTATGGATGTAACATAGTGGTTACGGAGGAAGGGGCTTCAAAGGAATATTTTAAGGATACGGCAATATATTGTGATCCTTATAATCATAATAGTATAAAATTAGCAGTAGAGAAAAGTAGGGCAGAAAGAAAAAATAATAAACTAAAAGAATATATAAGATATAATTATAACTTGAAGAATATGTTAGAAGGCATATATGAGGGATATTTAAAATTGATGAATTAAGATGTA
This sequence comes from Clostridium sp. UBA7791, assembly GCF_002480755.1. Classification (NCBI taxonomy): domain Bacteria; kingdom Bacillati; phylum Bacillota; class Clostridia; order Eubacteriales; family Clostridiaceae; genus Clostridium; species Clostridium sp. UBA7791. Next base: position 504,097 of record NZ_DLCT01000005.1, read on the forward strand.
TAGGGGCTAACCAATAAAAAGGTATTAGCTCCTATTATTTTTTACAGTTTGTAACAAAGAAAATTGTGATATAATAATCCATGAGAAGTAAAAAATAAGTACTAATAAAATAAGTATGACTTTTTTAATATAGAATAAAGACATTTCTTATTGATAGGAGTTGAGAACATATGGATAAAATAGAATTATTAGCGCCAGGTGGAAGTAAAGAAAGTATCTATGCTGCTGTTCAAGGTGGTGCAGATGCTATATATATGGGCGGGAGTAAGTTTTCTGCTAGAGCCTATGCAAATAATTTTAATGAAGAAGAATTAATAGAAGTAGTGAATTATTGTCATTTATATAATGTTAAAGTATATATAGCCTTTAATACTGTGATAAAAGAAGATGAGTTAGGTGAAGCTTTAGAGTATGGGAAGTTTCTATATGAAATTGGTGTAGATGCTATTATAACTCAAGATATGGGATTATTTAAAATTATAAAAGAAGCTATACCAGATTTTGAAATTCATGCATCCACACAAATGACTATACATAATGGAGAAGGGGCTATATTTTTAAAGAATGAGGGCTTTCAAAGAATAGTTTTATCAAGGGAGTTAAGTCTAGATGAAATAAGATATATTTCAAAGGACTTAGATATAGAAACAGAAATATTTGTCCATGGAGCATTATGTATAAGTTATTCTGGACAATGCCTTATGAGTAGTATCATAGGAGGAAGAAGCGGAAATAGAGGAAGATGTGCACAGCCCTGTAGATTACCTTATACTATAATAAAAAAATCTAGTGGAGAAAATAGAGAAGGGTATTTATTAAGTCCAAAGGATACTTGTACTATAGATGAAATTAAAAGTTTAATTGAAAGTGGGACTTCATCATTAAAGATAGAAGGTAGAATGAAAAAGCCTGAATATGTAAGTGGTGTTGTAACTACCTATAGAGAAGCTATAGATAGTGTGTATCACAACAAATGTTTTGAGATAGCACCTAAAAAGGCCATATTAAATCAATTATTTAATAGAGAAGGGTTTTCAAAGGCATATCTTAGAGGAAACATTGGAAGAGACATGATGGCATATAATTGCCCCAAAAATACAGGTGTATTTTTAGGCACCGTTGAAAAAGATTTAACCATACAGCTTCAAAAGGATATAAAAGCCCAGGATGGAGTTAGAACTGATAATAGTGGATTTACAATCACAAATATTTTAAAGGGGAAAGAAAAGGTTAAAGAAGCCTCTAAAGGCGAAAAAGTGAAGCTTATGCCTACTAAATATAAGGTTGGAGATAAAGTATATGTAACTTCAGATACTGAACTTTTAACTAAACTTCAAAAAAATTATGAAGATATTTATGGTGTAAAGTTACCCTTAACTATAAAGGTTAGATTTGCTCCAGGAGAAAGATTTTATTTATCTACGGTTTATCAGGAAAAAGAATTTGAAGTCTATGGAGAAAATGTAGAGGTTGCAGCTAATAAGCCTATGGATAAGGAAGCCATAATTAAAAATCTCAATAAGTTAGGGGATACTCCTTTTAAACTAGAAAACATTGAATTTGAAACCTTTGAAGAAGGATTTTTAAGGGTATCATCTATAAATAGTGTAAGACGTGAGCTTATTGAAGATATAATGAAGTATATTAAAATTCGTGATAAACGGCATGTGCAAGAAAAGGCTTATAAAGAATTTAATAGGAATTCTAAAGAAGCTAAAGATATATTTAATGATGAGTATCTAATATGCGTTAAAACTCTAGAACAATTAAAAAGTGTATTAAGTTTTATAGATGAAAATCCAGATATAGATCCAGCTATAGGAGTAGATTTATTTAAAAAGGGTGGAGGTTTTAATTTAGAAGAAGTAGATTATGAAAATTTATATATGATTGTTCCTAATATAATAAAAAGTGAATTTAATTTAGTTACTGAAGCTATAGAAAAGAATATTTCTAAAATTAAGGGGTTAATTACAGCTAATTTAGGTATAATAAATGTGTTTAAAAACAGACTTAACATAATTGGAGATTATAAGTTAAATATTTTAAATAGTGAAAGCTATGATTTTTATAATAGGTATACAGATATATCAGCTTTAAGTGTAGAACTTAACAATAAAGAAATGTTTTCTATAGCTAAAAATATTAAAACTCCAGTGCAAGTAGTAGTTTATGGTAAGTATGAACTTATGGTAAGTGAATACTGTGTAATTGGCAGTACCTTTGGTGATAAGAGCTCTACTTCAAACTGTAATTTCAGATGTGACAAGGATAAGTTTGTATTAAGAGATAGGATGAATGAAGAGTTTCTGGTTACTACGGATAAATATTGTAGAAGCCATATATATAATACATTACCTGTAAATATAGTTCCATTCATTAAGGAATTAAGGAAAAATAATATTAACAATTATAGAGTTGACTTTATAGATGAAGATTATAATCAGGTTTTAAAGGTGATGAAATATATATTTAAAGATGAAGATGTAGATTTAGGGAAAACTACAAAAGGACATTATAAGAGGGGAATTGAATAGAAAGTAGGGGATAAGAAATGAATGAAAAGACCTTTAAAGTACTTGAGTATTATAAAATCAAGGAAATATTAAAAAAGTATACAGTTACAAAAGCGGGGAAAGATTTAATTGATAATCTGAAACCATATAACAATCTCTATGAAATCAAAGAGCATTTAGAGGAGACTAAGGAAGCATTAATTTTATTAACTACAAAAAGTGCACCACCCTTTGAAGGAATATATGATGTTAGGGAAGCGCTTTTAAGAGCTAAGAAAAATTCCACACTTATGCCAGTAGAATTACTTAGAATTGGTAATATGCTTAAAAGTTCTAGAAATTTTAAGGAATATGTACAGAGTAAGGACGATGAAACAACTTATAGAGTTTTGGAAGATATAATAGCAGGTATAGTTCCCTTTAAGAACATTGAAGATGAAATCTTTAGAGCTATTATTGGAGAGGATGAAATTGCAGATAGAGCTAGTGAAACTTTATTTATAATTAGAAAGAAACTAAAAGATAAAAGTTCTTCCATTAAAGACAGAGTTAATAGCATGGTTAGGACCTACTCTAAATATCTTCAAGAAAGTCTTTATACTGTAAGAGGAGATAGATATGTACTTCCTGTAAGATCTGAGTATAAAGAACAGGTTAAGGGTTTGATCCATGACCAGAGTGGTACAGGTGCTACATTATTTATAGAGCCTATGGGACTAGTAGATCTTAATAATGAAATAAGAGAACTTAGAAATAAAGAAAAGGCAGAAATAAATAGAATTCTTAAGGAACTTACTTTAAAAATTGCAGGTAACATTGATGTTATAGAGAATAATGGAAGTATTATATGGGAATTAGATTTTATATTTGCAAAAGCTAAATATGCCAATGAATTAAATTGTATATGTCCAGAGGTAAATGATAAAGGAATTATAGATTTAATAGAGGCTAGGCATCCTTTAATAGACCAAAAGGTAGTAGTACCAAGCACTATTTATCTTGGTAGAGAGTTTACTTCTTTAGTTATTACAGGTCCTAATACAGGAGGTAAAACTGTAACACTAAAAACTGTAGGTTTAATAGAGCTTATGGCTATGAGTGGAATGATGATTCCTGCAAGAGCAGGTTCAGCTGTTAGTGTATTCTCAAATATATTTGCTGATATTGGTGATGAACAAAGTATAGAACAAAGTTTATCTACTTTCTCATCTCATATGACTAATATAGTAAATATTATTAATGAAGCAGATGAAAATACTTTAGCACTTTTTGATGAGCTTGGTTCAGGAACAGATCCAACGGAGGGTGCAGCTCTTGCTATGAGTATTTTGGATAACTTAAGGGATAGAAATACAAAAATAATAGCAACTACTCACTATAGTGAACTTAAAGGTTATGCTTTAAAAACTGTTGGAGTAGAAAATGGCTCTGTAGAATTCGATGTTGAAACTTTAAGACCAACTTATAATTTGCTTATAGGTGTGCCAGGTAAATCTAATGCCTTTGAAATATCAAGGAGGCTTGGTCTTCCAGAGTATATTATAAATAGTGCTAAAGAAAATATTTCCACAGAGAGCTTAAAGTTTGAAGAGTTAATACAAAATCTTCAACAAAAGAGCATTAAAGCAGAAAATGATGCTAGGAAGGCAGAAGGTTTAAAAGCAGAAGCAGAAAAACTAAAAAATAAATATGAAGAAAAGTTATATAAGTTCGAAAATGTTAGAGAAAAAGCTATCTATGAAGCACAACGAGAAGCTAAAGAGCTTATAAAAGCTGCTAAGGAAGAAGCTGATTCCATTGTTAAAAATATAAGAGAACTTGAAAGGTTAGGCTATTCTTCAGAAGCTAGAACTAAAATAGAGAATGAAAGAAAGAAGATAAAGGATTCTCTTGATAACATGGAAGAAAAATTAAGTAAAAAAGATGAGCCTAAGGGAGAAGGATTAACTTCTGTAACTCAAGGACAGGAGGTATATCTTCCATCTTTAAATCAGAATGTTATAGTAGTATCCGAGGTGGATAATAAGGGAGAAGTTCAAGTTCAAGCTGGAATAATGAAAATCTCTGTAAAGCTTAAGGATTTAAGGAAGGGAAAAGTGTCTAGTGAAGATAAGAAAAAAGCTAAGGTTCAAAGAAGAGAAGCTAAGCTTAATCTAAAAGCAGTATCATCTTCAGTAGACTTAAGGGGTATGGATTCCGAGGAGGCTATTTATACCACAGATAAGTATTTAGATGAAGCTTATCTTGGTGGTCTCGGCGAAGTTACAGTAATTCATGGTAAAGGAACAGGAGTACTTAAGAGTTCTATAACTGATTTATTAAAACATCATCCCCATGTTAAAAGCTATAGACTTGGTAATTATGGAGAAGGTGGAACAGGAGTTACTGTGGTTGAGTTAAAGTAATACTAGAGTATAGGGGTTGACGAAATGATTTTGGTAAGTGGATGTCTTTGTGGTATTAACTGCAAATATGACGGTAACAATAATTTAAATGAAAAAATTCTTGAACTTTTAAGACAAGGGAAGGCTATACCAGTATGTCCAGAGCAACTTGGAGGACAGGCGACTCCTAGAGAAGCTCATGAGATTGTAAATGGTGATGGTGCTATGGTCTTAGATGGAAAATGTAGGGTTTTAGGAAGAGATGTAAGTGATGATGTAACTGGTGAATTTATTAAAGGTGCAGAGGAAACATTAAATATAGCTAGAGAGTTAAAAATTGATACAGCTATTTTAAAGGCAAGGAGTCCATCATGTGGAAAAGGAATTATATATGATGGTACTTTTTCAGGTGGTAAAAAAACAGGTAATGGAGTAACTGCAGAGCTTTTAATTAGAAATAATATAAAGATTTATACTGAAGATGAATTGGATAAATTCTTTGAGGAAAATAATATTTAGTTTTATAGTTAGGTGGGGATTTTATGAATTATAGTGATGTTAGAAAAGAAGCTAGAGTTAATTTAAATAATAGCTGTAAAGTATGTAATGTATGCAATGGAGTTGTTTGTGCAGGAGAAGTCCCAGGTATGGGTGGAAAAGGTACTGGAAATGCATTTACAGAAAACATTAGAGCTCTTGAAAGATATAAGCTTAATATGCGCGTAATTCACGATGCTAAGGATCCAGATACAGCTATTGAGATTTTTGGTAAGAAGTTAGATATACCAGTTTTTGCAGCTCCAGTTTCAGGAACTACTCTTAACATGGGTGGAAAGTATTCTGAAGAAGAGTATATTTCTTGGGTTATTGGAGGTACTTTAGATGCAGGTATATACCCAATGGTAGGAGATACAGCAGTAGATACATTTTTAACAACTAATTTAAAAGTGTTAAAGGAGTTTAATGGTGAAGGTATTGTATTTATAAAACCATGGGAAAATAAAAATATAATTGAAAAGATAAAATTAGCTGAGGAGTCAGGAGCATTTGCCGTAGGCGTGGATATAGATGCCTGTGGACTTATAACTTTAGCTCTTCATGGGAAGCCAGTAATGCCTAAAGGAGTAAAGGAGATAAAGGAATTAGTTAACAGTACTAAACTTCCATTTATACTAAAGGGAATTATGACAGTAGATGAAGCATTACTTGCAGTAGAATCAGGTGTAGATGCTATAGTAGTTTCTAACCATGGAGGTAGAGTTTTAGATGAAACTCCAGGTGTAGCAGATGTTCTTGAAGATATAGCAAAAGCAGTAAAGGGTAAAGTTAAGATTTTAGCTGATGGAGGAGTAAGAACAGGAGTAGATGTACTTAAATTCTTAGCCCTTGGTGCAGATGCTGTATTAATAGGAAGGCCTTTTGTAACTGCATCCTTTGGTGGTAAAAGAGATGGTGTAAAAACTTATGTTCATGGATTAAAGGGAGAGTTGAAATCTGCTATGGTACTTACGGGATGTAAAGATGTAGATAGTATAGATAAGAGAATTATATTCCAAAGAAAATAATCGAATAAGTAAAGTTTTTTAAAGTAATAAAAATTTTTAATAGATATCTTAAATTGTATAATTTAAGATATCTATTTTTGTTAATTTTAAATAAAAAATACACTATTACACTTTAGCAGTTAAAATTGACTCAGAAAGGATTACACATTATACTTAAAAGTAAGAAAATATAAAATATTATAAAAAAAGTGTTGGATATCTACTACTTATTTCAATTTTTTAGTAAACCTATACATAAGGAGTGAAAATATGGTTAAAAGTTTAGAAGAATTGTTAGAATTAGCAAAGAAAAAAGAAAAGAAAACTATGGCAGTAGCAGTAGCACAAGACAATGTTGTTCTAGAAGCAGTGATAAAGGCAGTGGACATGGGTATCATAAATGCTATATTAGTTGGAAATGAAGAGAAAATTAAAACTATAGCAAAAGATTCTAATATAGACTTATCTAGAGTAAGAATAATTAATGAGTGTGACATAACTAAGGCTGCAGCAAAGGCTGTGGAATTGGTTACAAAGGGCGAGGCTAATTATGTAATGAAAGGATTACTTGGGACTTCAGATTTATTAAGAGCTGTACTTAATAAGGAAGCAAATCTAAGAACAAATAATTTACTATCTCATGTAATGGTGTATGATGTAAAGTCTTATGATAAGCTGTTACTTCTTACCGATGGAGGAATGGTGCCATATCCAGAATTAAAAGATAAAATAGGAATATTAAAGAATGCAGTAACAGTGGCAAAAGCACTAGAGATAGATATGCCAAAGGTAGCACCAATTTGTGCTGTAGAAGTAATTAATCCATCAATGCAGGCAACTTTAGATGCAGCAGCTCTTTCAGCAATGAATAAGAGAGGACAAATTAAAGGTTGTATAATAGATGGTCCACTGGGACTTGATAACGCTATATCTAAGGAAGCGGCTCACCACAAAGGAATTGTAAGTGATGTAGCAGGAGAAGTGGATATACTTCTTGTACCTAATATTGAAGCTGGAAACTTCCTAGGAAAGTCTATGACTTATTTTGCTGGTGCTGAAAGTGCTGGAGTAATTGTAGGTGCAAAATGCCCCGTAGTATTGGTTTCTAGAGCAGATAGTGCAAAATCCAAGCTTTATTCAATAGCATTAGGTAGTATTTTAGGGTAAACAATTATTGGGGAATAATTGAAGTAGGATAGTTAATTAATTATTAAAAGATAAATTGTAATGGGGGAATGTGAATATGAAAAAGGTTATAATGACTGGTAATGAAGCCATCGCTAGAGGTGCCTATGAAGCTGGATGTCATGTAGCATCAGCTTATCCAGGAACACCTAGTACAGAAATATTAGAGAACTTTGCATTATATGAAGGTGTATATGCAGAATGGGCACCAAATGAAAAGGTTGGTTTTGAAGTAGCATCAGGTGCATCTATTGGAGGAGCAAGAGTGCTTACTACAATGAAGCATGTAGGACTTAATGTGGCTGCTGACCCATTATTTACTATGGCATATGAAGGAGTTAACGGAGGTTTTGTAGTTGTAACTGCTGATGATCCAGGAATGCACTCTTCTCAAAATGAGCAAGATAACAGATTTTATGCTCCTCATGCTAAGGTTGCAATGGTTGAACCATCAAACTCACAAGAATGCATTGACTATATGAAGGAAGCATATGAAATAAGTGAAAAATTTGATACATTAGTTTTATTTAGAGTTACAACTAGAATTTCACACTCTAAAACAGTAGTAGAGGTTGGAGATAAACAAGCTGTAGAAGTGAAGCCATATGAAAAAAATATTAAAAAATATATAATGACTCCAGGTCATTCAAAAATTAAACACTATGAAGTAGAAGAGAGATTAGAGAAGCTAAGACAATATTCTAATACTACAAAGCTTAATAGAATGGAAATGGGCAATACAAAGATAGGTATAATTACTAGTGGTATTTCTTATGAATATTGTAGAGAAGTTTTTGGAGATAATGCATCATACCTAAAGATAGGTTTCTCTTACCCATTACCAGATGAAATGATTAAAGAGTTTGCATCTAAGGTAGAAAAATTATATGTAGTAGAAGAGAATGATCCATACTTAGAAAATTCAGTTAAAGCTTTAGGAATTAGCTGCATAGGTAAGGAAGTTATTCCTATATGTGAAGAACTAAATCCAGCCATTATTAGAAGAGGTATTTTAGGAGAAGAAAATAAAATAACTTATACAGCAGATACTAATCCACCTTCTAGACCACCAGTGCTATGTCCAGGATGTCCTCACAGAGGAATATTCTATGCAGTATCAAAATATAAGGATGTAATAGCTTCTGGAGATATTGGATGCTATACTCTTGGTATGAATGCACCACTTAGTGTAACTGACACTGTAATTTGCATGGGTGCTTCTATATCAGCTGGTGTAGGAATGGAAAGAGCTAGTATAGTAGCTAATAGAGAAGATAAAAAGGTATTTGCATTTATTGGAGATTCAACGTTCTTCCATTCAGGAGTAACTGGATTAATTGAAAGTGTTTATAACAATACACCGATAGTAACTGTAATTCTTGATAACAGAATCACAGGAATGACAGGGCACCAAGAAAATCCAGGAACAGGTAGAACCCTTCAAAATAGAGAAGCTCCAATGGTAGATATTGAAGCTTTAGTCCTTGCATGTGGTATTAAAAAGGAAAATATAAAGGTAGTAGATCCATATAAAATAGAAGAAACTTCAAAGGCTGTAAAAGAAGCTCATGATAGCACAGAACCTTTTGTAATTATTACAAAACAACCTTGTGCTTTGATAAAAGACGTATTAAAGAAAAGAGCTAACTTAAAGTGTAAAGTTGATGTAGAGAAATGTAAGAAGTGTAAAATGTGCTTAAAAACAGGATGTCCAGCATTGAAATTCCAAAATGGTGTAGTGGAAATAGATGAAAGCATGTGTAATGGTTGTGAAATATGTAAGCAAGTTTGTCCATTTGATGCTATAGAAAAGGTTGGTGAATAATATGAAGGAAGTAAAAAGTATATTATTTATAGGTGTAGGAGGACAAGGAACTATCCTAGCTTCAAAAATATTATCTGAAGGCTTGTTAAGAAATGGCTATGACGTTAAAATGTCTGAGGTTCATGGAATGGCTCAAAGAGGAGGAAGTGTTACTACTCAAGTTAGATTTGGAGAAAAAGTCTATTCTCCTTTAATAGAAAAAGGAAAAGCTGATGCCATAGTTGCTTTTGAAAAAAGTGAAGCACTAAGAGCACTACCTTATTTAAAAGAAGGTGGACATTTAATAGTAAATGATTATGAAATTCATCCTGTACCAGTACTAATAGGACTAGAAAAGTATCCAGAGGGTGTAAATGAGGCACTAAGATCTACAGCAGAAAATACAGTTATAATTAAAGCGGCAGAAATTGCAAAAGATCTAGGTAATATGAAAGCACAAAACGTTGTATTACTAGGAGCGTTACTTAAAGCCCTAGATATAAAGGAAGTAAATTGGGAAGAGGTTGTAGCTTCATTAGTGCCAGCAAAGGCTGTAGAGTTAAATAAGAAAGCTTTAGTTGCAGGAATGGAAGTATAGAGGAAAATCAGAAGAGTTAATTTCATGATTAAAGCTTGTTCATTATAAGGTTTAGAATAAGTTTCTATAAAATATTAGCTTTACTCTATTATATAGAGGTAAAGCTAATATTTTTTATATAAGCAATAAATTTATATGATTTTCATTATTTTCTGATATAATATATTATAGTAAAAGTCTGAAAAGTAGATCTAATGATAATAAGAGTATATTAAGTTTAGTGGTTACTATTCATAATTATATAAGTAAAATTACTATGGGAGGATAATTAATGGGAATATACAAAGCACCAAATTCAGAAGAAAAAAAAGCTATAAAAAAATATAGTAAGTTATTTGAAGATATTAAGATATCTGAGCCAGCGCTATTTTTGGGAAATACATATAAAGAGGTAATATTTGAAAAGAAAGGTATTGTCAGCTTAATTGGTAAGAAAAAGGGATATATATATATTGATGTAAATAATAAAGTAGTAGAAGATGAGAAAACAATAATGAGACTAGGAAGAATATTCTTTTTCATGGAAGCATTCTTAAATGATGATAATGGTAGTATAATTAAGGCTCTTCAAAATGAAGAAGAAGTAGAAAAAAATAAAACTGATTTGGAATTAATGATGAAAGGCTTTGAAATCATTGAGAAAATGAATAAAAAATATGATATTGAACATAAGGAAGTTGAAAAGGTTAAAGATATATTATCAAAACTAATAGAACTTAGAGCTAAAACTAACTTGAAATTACAAGATTTTCTTAAGGTAGTACAGGAAGAAACATCAAAACAGAAATACTTTGATGAAAATATTATTGAAGCATGTATGCCAGCATATAAAGAAGTGATGGCATGTAATTATGAAAAGGTGATACTCATAGCTAAAGGATCTTCAAGTTATAACTGCTTAAAAAAGGCGGCAGAGAAAGTAAGGAAAAAATATACTATAAGATTTAATATATCTTATACAGATCCATTAATGAAGGTAAACTATATGATGGGTTATTTTGAAAGTTTAATTAGAGCTTATGAAAGCATTATTAACATGTCTTATAATCAGTATTTAAAAAGTATAGTAAATTCAGGAAGAACCAATGCTGAATTTAAATTATTAGAGTTAAGAAATAAGAAAAAAAATTAAAAGATCAATACAGTTAAAGATTAATAAAAATAATTAAAGGTATGTATGTGAGAGATATCATACCTTTAATTATTATAATTTATATAATATAAAATTCACATTTATTATTCAACGTTAATAAATACTGCATCCTCATCTTTAACTACATTTATATACTCAACTTCAGGATCTTCAGTACCTTGAACATAAAGGCCAGTATCTTTTAGTTGTTGAACATAATCTACAATTTCTTGTGTGATTTTTTCTCCCGGGCATAGTACAGGTATTCCTGGTGGATAAGCCATTAGGAATTCACCACTAATCATGCCTACGCTATTTTTAATTCTAACAGAAGTTTTAACACTGTTGAAGGCTTCGTTAGGAATCTGTATTTGCTCAGGAATGGAAGGGATGTCTATGAAGTCTGCTTTAGCAGTACCCTTGCCATAATAGTCATCACTGATTTCTCTCAAAGCTCTTAAAAGTCTTTCCATGCCATCTTCAGTATCGCCAAAGGAACCTACAATAAGGACATTATATAAATCCGAAAGTTCCATTTGAATATGATACTTGTTTGTTAAAATCATATCCAAATCATAACCAGTTATACCTAAATCTCTACAAGTTATTGTAATTTTAGTTGGATCAAAGGCATATGCTCCAGGAACTCCTAAGATTTCTTCGCCAAAGCAATAGAAACCAGGGATTTTATTAACTTCATCTCTAACATAATTAGAAAGTTCTATTGTTTTATCTAGTAATTCTTCTCCACCCAATGCAATTTGTCTTCTAGCAGTATCTAATGAAGCCATTAGAATATAAGAAGGCGAAGTTGTATGCATTAAGTTTAAAACCTGTTTTACCCTTGGAATACTTACTCTTTTAGAGTTAACTTGAAGTAGAGATCCTTGAGTTAAAGCACCAATAATTTTATGAGTACTTTGAGCACAGATATCAGCACCAGCTTCCATGGCAGACATAGGTAAATTTTTATTAAAGTTTAAATGCGGTCCATGAGCCTCATCAACTATTAAAGGAATATCATATTCATGAACGATATCAGCAATTTGCTGAATGTCTGTAGATACACCATAATAAGTTGGATTGATTATAAGAACAGCTTTAGCATCCTTATTAGCTTCCAATGTAGTTCTTACTGTTTCAGGTGTAACTCCATTTGCAATTCCTATCTTTTTATCTAACTCAGGCTGCATATATACAGGGATAGCACCAGCTAAGATAATTCCTCCAGTAATGGATTTATGAACATTCCTAGGAATTATTATTTTGTCCCCAGCACCTACTACAGAAAGAATCATTGCTTGAATAGCGCCGGATGTTCCATGAACAGAGAAAAAGCATGCATCTGAACCGTAGGCATCAGCAGCTAATTCTTGAGCTTTTTTTATAGGACCTGTTGGATGATGATAACTATCTACTAGTTTAAAAACTGTAACGTCAATCTTAAACGGATTTTCGCCCATGAAGTTTTTAAAATCTATGTCTACTCCAACACCTTTTTTATGCCCAGGAACATGGAATGGAAGAGTGTCTCTATTCACATATTCCATTAAGGCATCAAATAATGGGGTTTCATTTTGGTTTAACTTATACAATTCCATACCCTCTTTCTAATTTATAAAGTATAGAGATATCAATAATATAATTTAATGACCTCCCTATAATAATTTTACTCCAAATATAATATTTATAAAGTTATAAAACAAATTTATTATAGAATAATATTAGTATCAATGCAATAAGATTTTAGTTTATAATTAAATATTTATAATGTTTTACTTATTATATGAGTTATAAGATTATAAATGTATAATAAAGCATATAAATTTTATGCGTTTATTAAATTGTGTTATATAAAAAATAAAAAAAATACGAAAATATTACTTTATACAAAAAACAGATGATTAAAAATAAAATAAATGGTAATATAGTTTAGTGGAATAAATTAAAAAATATAGAATAGTAAGAAGGTGCATTATGAGTAATGAAAATTATTTTTTAGAAAAACTTGAGAAAATGCTATTTCTTGAAATAAAAAAAGGTAGCAAAATAAATGAATATGTATTTAAAGATAATATATATCTACCAGTAAATTCAGATAAAATAGTTTCCAAAACTAAAGAAGGAGATGATTTATCTAATATTCCTGTTAATTTTTTTATAGAGGGAATTTTTTATGCACTAGGAGCAGATAAAAACTTTAAATTTAATCATGTATATAAGGAAATAATAGAATCCATTCCTAATAGCGTTAATTATATAAAAGGAAAAATATTTGAGAATATTAAAAATGAAAAGTATGAAGATGGATATATATTATTAAAAGGATTATTGGAAGTTGAAATTACAACAGATAATTTAAATAAAGCTTTTATTTTAATTGATGGAATGAGAAAAAATAATATTGTATTTAAAGAAGAGATTATTAAACTTATTGAAATTGGAAAAGAGATTAAGGATTATCCACAACCCTATTATTATTCAGCCTTAGTAAGTTATGAAGATAAAGATTTTGAAAAAGCTCATTTTAATATTAAACAATATATATCATTGGGAGGAAATGTAAGTGAAGAGGTTGAGGTATTAAAAGAGAATCTAGATATAATCAATTCTTTTGATAAGGGGAAAGAACTTGTATATGAAGAGCCAAAGAAAGCGTTAGAAGTATTATTACCACTAATAGATGTATTAGGGGATAGCGCTGAGATATTTTATTATATTGCAGTTTCTTATAGAATTTTACAAAACTATGAAAAAGCTATATACTATTTAAATGAAGCATTATCTATAGATAGTAACTATGTTCAGGTGTTTAATGAACTTGGGATAAACTATGCTTGCTTGAATGATTTCGAAACTGCAATTAAGTATTTAAGGAAAGTATTTGAGGTTACCAAATCTATAGAGGTATGCACTAATTTAATAATGTGTTATATAAATATTAAGGATTTTAATCAAGCAAAAATACATTTAGATATAGCTAAAAAATTAGATCCAGAGGATGAAATTGTAAAGGAACTTGAAGAAACATTAGGATAATCAAACGAAAAAGAATGTATCAATAGAATATAAATAATTAAATAATATTTTATGAATAACTTTGAATGCAATTGTGTTTACATGCAAAAAACAGTATAATAACTGTGATAAACTTTTGAAATTTGCATTTCAAAACATCTTGAAGTATTTGATTACCATAATTGATTTAGGAAGTGAAGTTATGAAAAAAGAAAATAAAAATATAGTTTTAGATGTAATTCTTGTCGCAATAAGTTTATATTTGGCTTTATTACTAAAATTTGATTTCAGGATACAACCTGATTATAGAGAGTTTTTTATATTATCAATAGTTCCAGTTGTAGCATTAACAATTATATTTAATATGATATTCAAACTATATAGTAATATTTGGAAATATGCATCTGTTGAGGAGTTACTATCGATAGTATATTCTATGACTGCTTCTAATATAGTATTTATAATCTATGGTTATTTTATAAGCCACACTATGTTAAAAAGTAGATTTTTTAGATTTCCAATAACTGTTCATATTATATTTTGGCTATTGAGCGTAATAAGCTTAGGTGGAGTTAGATTTTTATATAGAATCATGGAGAATAATGGAACAGATAAAGGATCGATTAACAAAAAAAAGAATTTGTTAATCATAGGTGCTGGAGATGCTGGAGCTATACTTATTAAAGAAATAAATAATAATAGTACTTTGCACTATAAAATTGTTGGGTTGATTGATGATAATATAAATAAGATAGGTAAGAGAATTCATGGAGTAAAGGTTGTAGGAGATAGAAATAAGATTATATCCTTTTGTAAGCAAAACAAAGTTGATGAAATAATGCTTGCGATGCCATCAGTGGATAAGAATACTAAGAAAGAAATTCTAGATATATGTAAACAGGTGACAAAAAATATTAAAACCATGCCAGGTATTTATAAAATTATTGATGATAGCATAAATGTAAATCATATGAGAGATGTGAACATTGATGATTTATTGGGAAGAGAATCGATAAAGCTAAAATCGGAGCATATAGAAAGATATATAAAAAATAAAACAATACTAGTTACTGGTGGTGGTGGAAGTATTGGGTCTGAAATTATTAGGCAAATAGCAAAATTCTCACCTAGAAAAATAATTATTCTGGATATATATGAGAATAATGCTTATGATTTAGAAATGGAATTTAACAGAAACTATCCAGAAATAAATAAACAAGTAATTATTGCTTCTGTAAGAGATATGATAAGAATAGATCAAATATTTGACGAGCACAAACCAGAAGTGGTATTCCATGCAGCAGCTCATAAGCATGTACCTTTAATGGAGGGAAATGCAGGGGATGCAATTAAAAATAATATTTTAGGTACATATAATGTAGCTAAATGCTGTAATAAATATAATGTTAAAAAGTTTGTTTTAATTAGTACAGATAAGGCAGTAAATCCAACTAATGTAATGGGAGCCACTAAAAGATTTTGTGAACTTATAATTCAAGCTTTTAATGAAGTTAGTAAAACAGATTATGTAGCAGTTAGATTTGGAAATGTTCTTGGAAGTAATGGTTCAGTAATACCACTATTTAAAAAGCAAATTGAAAAGGGTGGACCAGTAACTGTAACCCATCCAGAAATAACAAGGTTCTTTATGACTATTCCTGAGGCTGCTCAATTAGTTATTCAAGCTGGTGGTCTTGCAGATGGTGGAGAGATATTTGTATTAGATATGGGTAAACCGGTTAAAATGGTTGATTTAGCAAGAGATTTAATAACATTATCTGGATATAAGCCAGATGTAGATATTAAAATAGAATATGTGGGATTAAGACCAGGTGAAAAGTTGTATGAAGAGCTTTTAATGGATGAAGTAGCACTTACATCTACAGAGCATAATAAAATTTTTGTAGAAAAACCTAAAGATGCTACTATAGAATTTATTGAAGAAGCTATAAAACAGTTTAGAAATGTAGATAATATGACTAAAGAAGAAATAATAAAATTGCTTGAAGAAAAAGTTCCTACATATAAAAGAAAGAAAGACTAAGATATGTAACGAATTGTGTAATGTAATAAATTACTAATAGGAGGAACAATTATGAGTCAATTAAAGGAAGAATTATTATTAAAATTAAAGAATAAAACAGCTAAACTAGGTGTAGTAGGTCTTGGATATGTAGGACTTCCTCTAGCAGTAGAAAAAGCTAAGGCGGGATATGAAGTTATAGGATTTGATGTTCAAGATAAAAAAGTTGTTATGGTTAACAATGGAGAAAATTATATAGGTGATATAGTAGATAATGACTTATCAGCCCTTGTTAAAGCGGGTAAGCTAAAAGCAACTACGAATTTTAGCTTCATAGAAGAAGTAGATACAGTATGTATAGCTGTACCAACACCTCTTGATCTTTATAAACAGCCGGACTTATCCTATGTAGTTAACTCAACAAAAGATGTAGCAAAATACTTAAAGCGAGGAATGCTTATAATTCTTGAGAGCACAACCTATCCTGGAACAACGGATGAAGTTATAAAACCAATTCTTGAAGAAAGTGGATTAAAATGTGGAGAGGATTTCTTTTTAGCATTTTCACCAGAAAGAGTAGATCCCGGTAATAAGGAATATAACACTAAAAATACACCTAAGGTTGTAGGTGGATGTACACCAGAGTGCACTGAGGTTGCAGGAACTTTATACAGATGTGTATTGGATGGAGAAATTATGGAGGTATCGTCACCAGCAGTAGCTGAGATGGAAAAAATTCTTGAAAATACCTTTAGAAATATAAATATAGCCTTAGCTAATGAAATGGCAATATTGTGTAAGAGGATGGGAATTGACGTTTGGGAAGTTATTGAAGCTGCAAAAACTAAGCCTTATGGATTTATGCCATTCTATCCAGGTCCAGGTCTTGGTGGTCACTGTATACCACTAGATCCATTCTACTTGGAATGGAAGGCAAAAGAGTATGATTATCATACAAAACTTATAGAGACTTCAGGTATAATTAATGATTCTATGCCAGAATTTGTAGTTGAGAACGTGATGAAGCTTTTAAACGGACATAAAAAGGCGTTAAATGGTGCAAAAGTACTTGTTATGGGTGCAGCATATAAAAAAGATATAGATGATATGAGAGAGTCACCAACATTGAAAGTCCTTGAGATATTAAACAAAAATGGTGCGGACATAATGATTAATGATCCATATATTCCGTCTTTTAAACATAAAGGTATTGAATATATATCAGTAGATTGGGAAAAAGAAATTGATAATGCTGATATAGTAATCATCACTACAGATCACAGTTGTTACGACTATGAATTGATGGTTGAAAAGGCTAAGATCCTTTATGATACAAGAAATGCGACAAAGGATGTTAAAAAAAATAGAGATAAAATAAATAAACTTTAATATATTAAGTGTATTAGATACAGCACTACAATGTCTTTTGTGCTGTATCTAATAATTATGAATAAAAATTTAATAGATAATATTGGTAATAATTAACCATATTTAAAGGGTTCGAGTTTAGTCTTAATCCCTAAAATATATTAGGAGGAATTGGTATGAAATTATTTAATGTAGCTGTTATTGGATGTGGAAGGATATCCTATAAGGGAATAGAAGCAGTGGTTAATAACAAGGAAAGGCTACAGTTGGTATCAACTTGTGACCCTATAGAAGAAAAAGCTATTGCAAAGAAAAATGAATATATTGACAAGTTAGGTAAGGAAGTTAAAGTTAATATATATAAAGATTATAAAGAAATGTTAGAAAAAGAAGATATAGATATAGTGTATATAGCAACTGAAAGTGGATATCATCCAGAAATTGCTATAAATTGTATGAAAAAACATATTCATGTTATAGTTGAAAAACCAATGGCGTTATCAATTAAAGATGCTGATGAAATGATAGCTTGTGCTAAAGAAAATAATGTTAAATTATGTGTATCACATCAAAATAGATTTAATACTGCTATTCAAAAACTAAGAAGTGAAGTTGAAGCAAATAATTTTGGTAAGATGGTTAATGGTACAGCAAGAATACTTTGGAATAGAAACATGGGATATTATGAGCAAGCTCCTTGGAGAGGGACTTATGAACTTGATGGTGGAACATTAATGAATCAATGTATCCATAATATAGATTTACTACAATGGATGATGTGCTCAGATGTTGATACAGTATATGCTCAATGTGATACTTTCTTAAGAGATATTGATGCAGAAGATTTTGGAGCTATATTAATAAGGTTTAAAAATGGTGCCATAGGGATAATAGAAGGAAGTGCTTGTGTGTATCCTACAAATTTAGAGGAAACATTAAGTATTTTTGGGGAAAAGGCAGCTGTTTGCATAGGAGGCCTTGCAGTAAATAAAATTGAAACTTGGAGAATTGAAGGCTCAGAAGAAAGTGAGGAAAAAGTTTTGGCAGCACAAGAAGCAGATCCAGATAGTGTTTATGGATTTGGACATACTTTATTATTTAAAGATGTAGTAGACTCTATCATAGAAGATAGACAGCCACTGGTAAGTGGAGAAGAGGCTAAAAAACCTCTAGAAATAATATTAGCTGCTTACAAGTCTACAGCAACTGGAATGCCTGTTAAGTTTCCATTAGGCGATTTTTCTACTATGGATATGAAGGAAATGAAAAATAAGTAAGTGAGGGTTCACTGTGGGATATAAAAAGAATATAGCAAGTAACTTTGTTACTCAAATAATTACGTCAGTTTTGGCCTTTATAGTGAGCATTATAGTTTCTAGAGTGCTAGGAGCAGAGGGAAAAGGTGAGGTGGCATACTTTCTATTGTTTTTTACAACAATAGGACAGTATGGTCACTTTGGAATAACTTATGCTACACCGTATTTTAGTAAGAAGACACAGTATAGTAGTGAGGAAGTTTTTAATAATAATTTTTCTTATATAATATTTATGTGTATTATACAGTCCATTATAGTGGTTATTGGTAGAAGTTCAGGTTTGATTTTCCAAGGTTATAATTATGGAATGATTTTATTGGGGATATTAATATTATCTTTTACTATGATAACTGAATTTTTATCAACAGTATATATATCTAATGAGAAAATTATTGAAGTAAATAAAATTACATTAACATCAAACATAGTGAAAATTGCATTGACTATAATATTATGGTTTACTGGATTGCTAAATATATATAGTTACTTAATGATTTTATCCTTACCAGTAATATTTAATGCTATATTACTAGGAAGAAGATATAATCAAAGATTTAAATTATTAATAAATAAAAGCATAATGATTAAAGAATTTAAGTTTGGAATAACTATATATTTAGCAACTTTATTTATTTTTATGAATTATAAAATAGATCAATTTTTCATAAAATTTATGTTAGGAACTACAGATTTAGGAGTATATAGTATAGCTGTATCTTTAGCAGAACTATTATTTTTAATCCCTGGTAGTGTGGCAAGTGCAATTTTGGGAAGATTATATAATATGAAAAATGATACATCAGAAGAAAGAGCAAGACTAACTAGCAATACTATAAAGGTTACGTTTTACGTTACATTTGTACTTATGATAATTGGTATTTTATGTACATATATTATTCCTGTTTTATATGGAGAGCAGTATCGAGGTGCTATAATGCCTACAATTATATTATTTGTTGGAATTTTATTTGCATCAATAGGTAAAATATCTTCATCATACTTTCAAAGTTCTGGTCAACCTAAGGTACATTTATATATAACTTTTACTGTATTTGTAATAAATATTGTATTTAACACGGTGTTAATTCCAATTTGGGGGATAAGTGGTGCTGCAATTGCTTCTAGTATTTCATATTTTGCATATGGAATTATATATGTAATTATTTTTATTAAAAAAGAAAATTTTACATTTGAGGGACTGTTTTTATTTAGTGAAAATGATAAAAATGTGATTAGAGAGATGAAATACAAGGTTTTGAAAAAGCGTTGGAGGTAATATGAAAAAATATTTAGATTATATCAAAGAAAATAAGCAAAAAGCAGGAATATTATTATTTATAATAATAATAGTTTTATTAACCATATCAATATGTGTTAAAATTAGTATTACAAAGAAACAGAATGCTGAAAAATATAAATATGATAAAATTATAACTTTTAAAGATAATAATTTTGAAAAATCTATAAGAAGAGAAATTAAAAAGTATATTGGTAATATTTATGAGAGTGATTTGGTTGGTATTGGTACTTTAGATTTAAGTGAAAGTAAAATTGAAAGCATTGAAGGAATCCAATATTTTCATTCACTTACTGATTTAAACTTAAGCAAAAATAAAATAATAGATATAGAACCATTAAAAGGATTAACGTATCTTAAAATATTAAATTTAAGTTCTAATCAGATTGAAGATATAACTTTTTTATCAAATCTTAATAATTTATTAGATCTGGATTTATCTTACAATAGTATACGTAATGTTGAACCTTTAGGTAAAATAGATAGTATAATATGCTTGGATATAGCTAGAAATAATATTAGTAGTGCAACTACACTAACTAACTTAAAAAACTTAAAAATTCTAAATATAGCTAATAACAGATTAAATAAATTTGATGATTTAACTAAAATAACACAGTTAGTAAATCTTGATATTTCAAATAATTCAATTATGAGTTTAAAAGGAATTGAAAATTTAATTTATATTAATGAATTTAAAGCAAATGGAAATGGTATAGAGGAAATAGATAGCCTTAAAAGTAATGAATATTTACAAATACTAGAGCTATCTAATAATAATTTAGATAATTTAAGATTTGTTGAAGAAAACATAAATCTTCAAAGTTTAACAGTTTCTTACAATGATATTTCAGATTTGAGTTATATAAATAGACTACATAACTTGGAAAAAATCAATATAAGATATACTAATATAGAAAATATTGAATTATTAGTAAAACTTCCGAGTTTAAATGAAATATATGTAGATGATAGATTAGATAGAACACCGTTATTAGATATGAAAACAAGATTTAAAAATGCAGATACAAAGACTAAAGAATTTTTTATGGATGATATATACAACAATAAGTAAAGGAAGAAAAGTTTATGACTTTAAAAATATTATTAGTTACATTAGGATTGACAATAAGTACTTATTTGTTCAAAAAAGCAGCAGGAACATTAAGTATAAGAAAATTAAATTTAATATCTTATACATTTTATTTATTCATACTTCAAACATATATTGGTACTAGTTTGGTGTTTCTTGGAGATAAGCAGCACTATACTATTAACTATATTTTAAATAATGATACTATACCAAGAACTTTTTTCTATGTACTTTTAACAGCTATATTATTTCCTTCAGTTATAATTATATTATATAAAATATTAAAAGTAGATGTGAGAGATAGTTATAGTGAATATTTAAAGTGTGATACTAATATAGATAATGAAAAATTAGTTTTTTATATTGTTCTAGTATTTTCAAGCTTTTCTATAATTTTAATGATTCTTTTATTCATTAAGATTGGTTATATACCATTATTTAAAATGATATTTACAGAACAAGGATTTAACTTTAAAACAGCTAGAATAAATATTTCTAATATTACTATAATACATCAATATGTAAAGAATATACTTATTCTTTCTTTAATACCTGTATTTTCATATATATCTTTTGTTTACGCATATAAAACTAGGAAAATAAAATGGGCATTATTATTTGTTACTTTAGCTATATGCTCTATACTCACTAAGACATATAATTTTGCAAAAACGCCAGTTATATTTTACTTGTTTACATTTGTAATAGTATTTGTGATGTTAAATGATGGTATTAAAAGATACTTCTTATATATAATTATAGGATTTTTAAGTGGGTTAATTATTTTGTTCTATAAAGTAATGGGATATGTGCTTGAATTTTCTATTCATACAGGACCTATAAGTAGGTTGATATTTACTCAAGCTGGAACGCTTATGTATCATTTTGATTTCTTCCCTAATCACTTTCCATTTTTAATGGGTAGAAGTTTTTCAGGAACGATGCTTAGAATATTAGGTTCAGACTTGACGCCTTTACGTTCTGCTAAATTAATTATGGCATTCTATGGTTCGAGAAGTGTATTTGAAGGAACAGCTGGTGTTATGAATGCTCTTTTTATAGGAGAGGCTTATGCCAATTTTGGTTCAATAGGTGTACTCCTAAGTATAGTGTATGTGGCAATATTATTTGGGATAATATATTATTTATTTACTAAGAAGCTACGTAAAACTGCACTAAATGTTGCGTTATTTGGAATTTTAACTGGTGAATTAGCAAGTATTACTCAAGGTGGATTCTTTGACTTTATATATAATGCAAATATAATAATTATAGTGTTACTATTTATTTTTATTAACTATTTAAGCAAATATATATGTATTTATTTGAAAAATAGAAGAAGTAAGTCTAGTTAATAAGACTATATGTGATAAAATAATAAATTAGAGCAAAAGCCTGTTAATGTTGTAATTTTGTAAAGAGGTGAAAAAATGAAAAAATGTATTATATATTATCCATTTTATATTAATACAAGTTATCCTAGTGCATCTAATATTAGACCGATGAAGTTTATTGAAGGATTTAAATCTGCTGGATATGAAGTAGAAGTTGTTAAGGGGTACGGTGAAGAAAGAAAGAAAAAAGTAAAAGAGTTAAAAGAGAAAATTAAAAATGGAGAAAAATATGATTTTATATACACAGAAAGTGCTACAGAACCTACATTATTAACTGAAGCAAATCATATTCCAATGTTTCCATTTTTAGACTTTGATTTCTTCAATTTCTGTAAGAAGCGTGATATTAAAATAGGGTTATTCTATAGAGATATTTATTGGAGGTTTGATCAGTATAAGAAGAGTGTTCCTTTTATAAAAAGAATACCAGCATATATGTTTTATTATTATGATCTGCTAAAGTATAAAAAATATCTAGATGCATTATACTTACCATCTATAATGATGAAGGAGTATATTCCTATAGATTTAAATATACCAACTTATGATTTGCCATCAGGATGTGATGAATTAAGTGTTGATACTAGCTCAAATAAGAAAAGTAATCAGATTAAGATACTTTATGTAGGTGGTTTAGATAAAGAACTATATAATATAGAAGGTATAGTAAGGGCAATATATAAAAATGAAAAGTTCGCTTTAGATATTTGTTGTAGAGAAAATGAATGGCAAGCAGGAAAGCAAGATTATGAAAAATATTTAAATGATAGAATTAAAGTAATTCATAAAAGTGGTAAAGAGTTAGATGAAATTGCGATGAAAGCAGACTTCTTCTCTTTAGTAGTGGAAAGTTCAGAGTATAGAAAGTTTGCTATGCCGATGAAGTTATTTTCATATGTAGCTTATAGAAAGCCTATACTAGGTATTAAAGGAACTGCTGCAGGAAGATTTATAGAAGAAAATAATATTGGTTATGTTGTAAACTATACAGATAAGGATATAGAAGATATGTTAGATCATATTGCAAATAACTCAGAAAAAGAGAAAAATGATAAGTTAAAGGCAGTAGAAGTAGCCTATGAGAATAATACATGGAAAATGAGAGCAAAAACGGTAATGGAAAGCCTTATTGGTAAATAAGGACTAGTTCAAAGGAGATAAAAATGAAGATTTGTTATTTATCCGATGCAAATAGTATACATACAAAAAAGTGGTGTCAATTTTTTAAGACCAAGGGATACGATATACATGTAATTTCATTAAATGATGGTGAGATAGATGGAGTTACTGTACATAGTCTAAAAATACAATTAGAGAATGTAAGAAATGGAAGCTTTATGAGTAAGCTTCAATATCTTACGTATACAGGTAAGGTTAGAGCTTTAGTTAATGAAATAAAGCCAGATATATTGCATGCACACTATGCAACTAGCTATGCGTTTTTAGCTGGAGCTACTAATTTTCATCCTTACGTTATTTCTGTTTGGGGAAGTGATGTTTATGATTTTCCAAAACAGAATATATTATGTAGAAAATTTGTTGAGCGAAATTTATCTAAAGCAGATGTGTTGCTATCTACAAGTAAAGTTATGGCTGAGGAAACCAAGAAATATACTAATAAATCTATAGAAATAACTCCATTTGGTGTAGATATTAACTTATTTAAACCTAATAATAATAAATATGATGATAGAGAAGGTATAGTAATTGGAACAATTAAAGCCTTAGAAACTAAATATGGAATTGAGTATTTAGTAAGAGCTTTTGGAAGTCTAACAAAAAAATATGAAAATATTTACCTAGAAGTAGGAGGAATAGGATCTCAAAAGGAATATTTAGATAATCTATGTAAAGAATTAAATATAGAGAATAAAGTTAAATTTTTAGGATTTATAACCCAAGGAGAAGTAGTTCAGTCATTTAATAGATTTGATATTGCAGTATTTCCTTCAACGTTAGATAGTGAAAGTTTTGGAGTAGCAGCTGTAGAAGCTCAAGCTTGTGGTACTCCAACTATAGTATCAAATGTAGGTGGGTTACCAGAGGCTACATGTCCTGAAAAAAGTAGTATTGTAATTCCTAAAGAAAATGTTATTGACCTTGAGAAAGCCATAGAAAAGCTAATTATAGATAAAGAACTAAGAGTTTCTATGGGGAAATATGGAAGACGGTTTGTTGTTGATAACTACAATGTTAAAGATAATTTCAATAAGGTAGATGATATATATAAGCAACTGTTAACTAGTCAACGTAAGTAAGTTAAAAAGGAGTAGAAATTATGAAGATAATAACAGTTATTGGTGCTAGACCTCAATTTATTAAAGCTGCGGCAGTATCTAATAAGTTAAGAGAAAAACATGAAGAAATATTAGTTCATACAGGACAACATTATGATGAAAATATGTCAAAGATATTTTTTGATGAGTTAAACATACCTTATCCTAATTATAATCTTTCAGTTGGGTCTGGAGGACATGGAAAGCAAACTGGAGAGATGATGACAAAGTTAGAGGAAATATATGAAAAAGAAAAGCCAGATATGATTTTAGTATATGGTGATACAAACTCTACTTTAGCTGGAGCATTAGTTGCAAGTAAAATGTTAATTCCTGTAGTTCATGTTGAAGCGGGACTTAGGAGCTTTAATAAAGCTATGCCAGAAGAGCAGAATAGAATACTTACAGACCATTTATCATCCAAATTGTTTGCACCTACTGAAACAGCTATTAGAAACTTAAAAAATGAAGGTATAGTGGAGAATGTATATAATGTAGGAGATGTAATGTTTGATGCAGTTCTTCATTTTGGTGAGATCGCTAAGAAGAACAGTACAATAATTGAAAGATTAAATTTAGAAAATAAAGAATTTATATTAACTACAATACATAGGGCTGAAAATACTAATGATATTTCAAGATTAAAAAATATAATAGAAGCTCTTAATGCTAGTGATAAGACCATAGTTCTTCCATTACATCCAAGAACTAAAAAGTATATGAGTGATTATAACTTAGAGTTCGGTGATAATATAATAGTAATTGACCCAATAGGATATCTAGATATGCTTGCGTTAGAAAGCAACTGTATAAAGGTGGTAACTGATAGTGGCGGAGTACAAAAAGAAGCTTTCTTCATGAAGAAACCATGTATAACAATGAGAGATGAAACTGAATGGGTAGAGACTGTAGAAAATGATTGGAATAGAATTGTTGGAACTGATAGAGATAAAATACTAGATGCTATAGTTAATTTTATACCAAGCAAACCACAAATGGATATATTTGGAGATGGGAAATCTTCTGAAAAGATTTGTATCATTATAGAAAAATAAGATTGGTAAAGAGGGAATTCTAATGAAGATATTATTTTTAACTCAGTATTGTCCTCCAGAAGTAGGAGCTCCTCAGAATAGGATTTTTGAGTTTGCCAAACAATTAAAGAAATTTGGTCATGAGGTTACGATATTGACTGCTATGCCGAACTATCCAAGAGGAGAAATATTTGAAGAATATAGGGGCAAGAAGATAGTTAAAGAAACTATTGATGGAATAGATATAGTACGAACAGGAATTTATGCTACTAAAAGTAAGGATTTTGTAAAGAGACTTAGAAATTATTTATCATTTACTTGGAGTAGTGTATTTAGTGGAGCAAAACATATAGAAGAGCAAGATGTGATAATAACAGAATCACCGCCATTATTTCTGGGATGGTCAGGATATGTTTTATCAAAGATGAAAAAGGCTAAATTTGTATTTAATGTATCTGATTTATGGCCAGAGTCGGCAGTAAAATTAGGTGTTCTACATAATAAAGCTATGATTAAAGCATCTACATGGTTAGAAGAATTTTGTTATAGAAAAGCGGCAGCAGTTACCGGGCAAACCAAGGGCATTGTTGATAACATAGTTTCTAGAGGATTTGACAAGAACAAAGTTCATATTATAACAAATGGTGTTGATACAGAATTTTTTAAAAAGGAAAATAAATCTGAAGAGTTTAGAGAAAGTATAGGAATAGAAGATAAATTTGCAGTTGTTTATGCAGGTATTCATGGAATTGCTCAAGGACTTGAAGTGTTAGTTGATGCAGCTGAAATTATAAAAGAAGAAAAAGAGATACAAATTGTATTTATAGGAGAAGGCCCAGAAAAGCCAATGCTTATGAATAGAGTTAAAGAAAAGAAACTTGAAAATGTTACTTTTTTACCTATGCAGCATAAGAAAGATATGCCTAAGATTATAGCTTCAATGGATGCAACTGTAGTACCACTAAAAAAATTAGACATATTTAAAGGTGCACTACCATCAAAGATGTTTGAAAACTTAGCTTCAGAAATACCTATTGTATTAGCTGTTGAAGGTGAGGCAGAAAATTTAATTAATAGTGCTAAAGCTGGAATTGTAGTTGAACCTGAAAATTCTAAGGAAATTGCAGAAGCCATTTTAAGACTATACAAAGATAAAGAACTGAGAGAAAAACTTGGGGAAAATGGGAGAGAATATGCTATAAGAAACTTTTCTCGAGAAGCAATTGCGAGAAAGTTAGAAAATATATTACTAGAGTTAAAGTAAGGAGGCATTAATATGGTTAGAAAAAGAGAAACTTTTTTACCTTATTCAGTACCACTACTTGAGGATGATGACATAAATGAAGTAGTAGATACATTAAAATCAGGATGGGTAGCTAAGGGTCCTAGAACTATTGAATTTGAGAAGAGATTCGCAGAATATACAGGTGCAAAATATGCTATCGCTATGAATTCAGCTACTGCTGCATTACATATTGCTTTAATAGCAGGAGGAGTTAAACCGGGAGATGAAGTTATAACAACTCCAATTACTTTTGCAGCTACTGTTAATACTATAATTCACGTAGGTGCGACACCTGTATTTGTAGATGTAGATCCGAATACATTTTGCATTGATGCAAATAAAATAGAAGAGAAGATAACAGATAAAACTAAAGCGATAGTTCCGGTGCATTATACAGGCCATGCTTGTGATATGGACAAAATAAGAGCTATTGCTGAGAAGTACAATCTTTTTGTATCTGAGGATGCAGCACATGCCATCGATACTTACTATAAAGGTGATTTAATAGGGAAAAAAGGCGATTGTGCATCTTTCAGTTTCTATGCAACTAAGAATATATGTACAGGTGAAGGCGGAATGCTTACAACTAATAGAGAAGATATAGCTGAAAAAGCAAGAGTTATATCAACTCATGGGATGAGTAAAGCTGCGTGGAATAGATATGGCAAAGGTGGGTCATGGAGATATGATATAGAATATCCGGGGCATAAGTACAATATGTTTGATATTCAAGCAGCTTTAGCTAAAACTCAAATGAATAAGTTAGAGTTTATGCAAGATAGAAGAAAAGAAATAGTGAAAAAATATGAAGAAGCATTTTCTCATCTTGATGGAATAAAACTTCCACCAGAGGCAGAGTATACTACTCATTCATGGCACCTTTATGTAGTAAGATTAGACCTTGATAAGCTTACAATAGACAGGGATAAATTTATAGAGCTTATGGCAGAAGCTAATATTGGAACTAGTGTTCATTTTATACCTGTACATTTAATGAGTTATTATAGAGAGAATTATGGCTATAAAGAAGGTGACTTCCCGGTAGCTGAAAGTTACTTTGATACTATACTTTCATTACCATTGTATCCAAAGATGAATGATGATGATGTTGAAGATGTTATTAATGCAGTTACTAATATAATAAAAGAAAATCATAAATAATATCTTACTATATTATGCTAAAGACTTAGTTCTTTTAAAGTAGAATTAAGTCTTTTACTTTATGATTTATATAAATATAACAATTAATTAAATTGTATGAAATATAGGCTTTAGCATTAAAAATATATGATATTAATTCATGCATGATAAATACAAATTAATAAATTCATAATAATTAAAAAATATTTTTTTTGTAAAATAAATGATATAATAGTCTTATGTTCGTACAAGGAGGAAATATTTTGGAGAACAATATAGTAATAGATAAAAAAGAAAAAATAGAAAATAAAAAAATGCAATTTTTTTTAAAAAGAGTTTTTGATATGATACTATCGATTATAGGAATATTATTATTATCACCCATATATTTAATTATTGCTATAGCAATAAAACTAGATAGTAAGGGGCCAGTATTATTTAAGCAAGTTAGAGTAGGAAAAGATAGAAAAAATTTTACCATATATAAATTTAGAACTATGGTGATATCAGCTGAAAGCAAGAGAGAATTGCAAATAGATCCAACTAATATGGATAACTTTGTATTTCAGAGTAAGAGTGATAATAGAATAACAAAAGTAGGTAGTTTTCTGAGAAACACAAGTCTTGATGAAATACCACAATTATTTAATGTTTTATTTGGTCATATGAGCTTGGTTGGACCAAGACCTGAAATACCGGAAGTTGTAAAATATTATCCGGAGAACTATTATCAAAGATTATTAGTTTTACCTGGAATTACAGGTTTAGCACAAGTAAGTGGAAGAGGAGAAATTGAATTAGGAAAAACTATATATTATGATTTAACTTATATAAGCAACTTTTCTATATGGTATGATATTAAGATTTTATTGACTACTATTTTTAAGGTATTTAAACGAGAAGGAGCTTTTTAGTAAACAGCAATATTATTTAATAAAACAAATTGACTGTTATATAGAGTGGATTAGTTTGGTATATTCCTTTCATGAGTATTTAAAAAAGTTTAAATATCATGAGTCATAGGGGAGGAAAAATTATGGACAAGAGTAGCAATAAAATTAAGGGGATTTTTTATATTGCAGTAGCATCTATAGCCTTTGGATTAATGCCAATTTTAGCTAAGTTAGCATATAGTGGTGGAGCAAATCCTATAAGCACTTTAGCACTCAGGTTTACTTTTGCGTCAATAATACTTTTATTATACATAAGGAGTAGGAATATTTCACTTAAATTAAATAGATGTCAAATAAGAATTATATTATTTTTAGGTGTAGTGGGATATTCAATGACATCAATTTTATTATTTGTATCGTACCAATATATTGATGTAGGGATAGCTGGTATGATACTTCATACGTATCCGTTAATGGTTATGGTTTTATCTGTATTATTTAATAAAGAAAGATTCAATCCGAAAAAATTTTTATATTTGATTATAACAATTATTGGTATATTTATTATGCTAGATGTAAAAGTTCAAAAGGTAAGTAATGTTGGAGTAATATTAGT
Organism: Clostridium sp. UBA7791; assembly: GCF_002480755.1. Taxonomy (NCBI): domain Bacteria; kingdom Bacillati; phylum Bacillota; class Clostridia; order Eubacteriales; family Clostridiaceae; genus Clostridium; species Clostridium sp. UBA7791. The sequence continues at coordinate 534,013 of NZ_DLCT01000005.1, forward strand.
TCTATCATCAGCTCTATGTTATGCTATTTATGTAATCGGTGCATCAAATGAAAATATTAAAGGATTAAATAATTTTGTTATAACATTCTATATATCTTTAATTTCAGCAATAGTTGGAGGATGTATAGGAGTTATAACTGATAGTTTTAATAGTGTTATAAATTTTTATGGAATTATATCCATATTATTGATTGCATTTATATCTACCGTTGTTGCATTAATGGCATTTCTAAAAGGAGTAAAACTTATAGGAGCAACAAATGCTGCTATTTTTAGTGCTTTAGAACCTATAGTATCTTTAGTTTTAGGGGTTATTGTTTTAGGAGAACCCATATCATTTAAAATAATCATTGGAAGTTTTATAATAATAGTAATCATGGTTAAATTGGCAAAAGATACCGTAAAAAAATAAAATTTACTTTATGAAATGGATTATGTCACTTAAAGATAGTTATTTATATTGATAATATGTGATGAAAAATGGAAATTAATCTTATATATAAGTTATAATGATATAGTAAGGTATATTGATAAATATAATAAAGGAGTTTTATATGAATGTATTAATATTACCAGCCTGGTATCCTAATAAAAAAGATTATGTTGGAGGTATTTTTATAAAAGAACAGGTTAAAGCTCTTAGAAGTATTGGCATTAATCCAATAGTATATTATCCTTTTGATGAGGAAATTTTACCCAATAATCTAAGTTTGAGCATAGAAGATAAAGTTAAGATATATAGAGCTAATACGGATTATATGAGAAATAGCAAACTGTCTAAGTTTAATAGCTTCAAAAATGCAATTAGATATTTAAAAAAAATAATTAAAGATAATAGTATCGATTTAATTCATGCTCATGTTGGCTATCCAGCAGGAGTCATAGCTTATTTGAATTGTTTTACAAATACGAGTAAACCTTATATTCTAACTGAGCATAGATCTAATACAAGAGAATTTGCAGATAGATTTTATAATATAGTTCTTAAACAAGTATATAAGAATGCAAAAAAAGTTATAACTGTTAGTGAATTTTTAAAAAAAGAACTTGAATGTTTAGGATATGTTTTTAATGGGAAGGTCATAGGAAATGTAGTAGATATTTCTAAAGATAGAGTTGCAAATAATCCTATAAAGGATAAGGTTACTATACTCTTTATTGGAAGTATGGAATCTAATGAAGTTAAAGGAATAAAATATCTAATTCCTGCATTGGAGCGATTCATTAAAAATACACATCTTAAAATTGAAGTTTTATTTATAGGTGAGGGTACATATAAAGAAAATTATGAAAATCTTGCTCAAAATTTTGGAATACAGAATAATTGTACTTTTATTGGAAAAATCCCAAATGGAAAAGTTGGTTATTATATAAAAAAAAGTAACTTTTTAATATCTTCTAGTATAAAAGAAACTTTTGGGGCAGTGTTAATTGAGAGCATGAGCTATGGAAGACCCGTTCTTGCAACTAAGTGTGGTGGGCCTGAAGAATTTGTAAATGAAACAAATGGTATTTTAGTTGAAAAAGAAAATGTGGATGCATTGTATAACGGATTAAATATGATGGTAAGTAAATATTCACAATTTTCTAGTGAAACTATTCGAAGATATGTGGAAGACAACTTTTCTTTAAAGGTGGTAGGAGAAAAATTAAAAAAAGAATATGATGATATAGTAAAGTCTATAAAATAAGCATAAGATATAATAACTGTTGTATTATAATGATTTAATTATCATAATACAACAGTTATTGTTTTGTTAAATCATTATTAAATTAATAGAACAAAGAATAACTAATTCTTTAGTAAGTTAAAATGATAATACATTAAAAATATTCATAATATTCAGACGTAATAATTAAAAGGTTATTTTGATTTTATAAAGAATAGTAATTATATAGGAAAGTATATTGTAAAGGGGAGATATTAATGAATAAAGTAATAATCAATGGAAATGACTTAAGACTTGAAGATATAGTAAATGTGGCTAGAAATAATTATCAAGTTGAGCTTAGTGAAGAAGCCATAAAAAGAGTAGAAAAATCTAGAGGAATTGTAGATAAAATTGTTGAAGAAGATAGAATAGTCTACGGAATAACTACAGGGTTTGGAAAATTTTCTGATGTATCTATATCAGGTGAAGATTGCAAAACTCTTCAAAGAAATTTAATTATATCTCATGCTTGTGGCTTTGGAAACAGCCTTGATACAGATATAGTGAGAACAATAATTTTGCTTAGAGCTAATGCTTTATCCAAAGGATATTCAGGAATAAGATTATCAACACTACAAACCTTGGTGGCTATGCTAAATAAGGGAGTTCATCCAGTAATACCAGAGAAAGGGTCTTTAGGAGCATCCGGTGATTTAGCACCATTATCTCATATGGTATTACCAATGTTAGGAGAAGGAGAAGCTGAGTATCAGGGTAAAATAATAAGTGGTAGAGAAGCTATGAATAAAGCTGGTATAGAAGTAGTTCAATTAATAGCTAAAGAAGGTCTTGCATTAATTAACGGTACTCAAGTTATGACTGCTGTTGGAGCTTTGGCTTTATGGGATGGAATAAACTTAATTAAGAGTGGCGATATAGCTGCTGCATTAACAGTAGAAGCACTAAGAGGAATAAGAGATGCGTTTGATTTAAGAACTCATAACATACGTCCTCATGAAGGGCAAATTGAAACAGCAAAGAACATATTAGCTTTAGTAGATGGAAGTTCTCTTGTGACATCTCAAGGGGAAATTAGAGTACAGGATGCATATACTTTAAGATGTATACCACAAATTCATGGAGCTTCTAAGGATGCATTAAATTATGCAAAACATAAAGTAGAAATAGAGATTAATTCAGTAACAGATAATCCAATAGTAACAGAGGAAGGAGACGTTATTTCAGGAGGAAACTTCCATGGTCAACCTATGGCATTAACTTTTGACTTCTTAGGTATAGCTATGAGTGAAATTGCCAATGTATCTGAAAGAAGACTTGAAAGATTAATTAACTATCAATTAAATGATCTTCCAGCTTTTCTTGTTAAACATGGTGGCCTAAATTCTGGATTTATGATAACTCAATATGCAGCAGCAGCTTTAGTTTCTGAAAATAAAATCCTTGCTCATCCTGCTAGTGTTGATTCAATACCTTCTTCTGCAAACCAAGAAGATCATGTTAGCATGGGTACAATAGCAGCTAGAAAGGCAAGGGATATAATAAGAAATGCAGAGAGAGTCGTAGCTACTGAAATTTTAGCTGCATGTCAAGCTATCGATTTTAGAGAGGATTATACTTTAGGTAAAGGAACTAAGGTTGCCTATGAATCAGTTAGAAACGTAGTTAACTTTATAGAAAATGATGTAGTTATGTATAAAGAGATAGATAAGGTTACAGATCTTCTTCGTAGTGGAGAACTAGCTAATAAAGTTGAAGAAGTAGTTAAGGTTAATTATTAATGCAACCCTAAAGACTTTAAAGAATTAGTATATTATAATTTAAAAATAAAAAGTGATACCAATATCTATAAATACAGGTATTGGTATCAACTACAAATAAATAGGAGGAGTTAATTATGGCAAGAATAGTAGAATGTATACCTAACTTTAGTGAAGGTAGAGACAAGGAAAAAATTGAAGCTATAGTAAATGTATTTAGAGGAGTAGAGGGAGTAAAGTTACTAGACTATTCTAGTGATGCAGACCATAATAGATCTGTTGTTACTGTGGTAGGAGAACCAGAAGCTCTAGAGAAAGCGATAATAAATATGGCAGAAAAGGTTTATGAAAATATAGATATGAGTGCTCATACAGGAGCTCATCCAAGAATGGGTGCTCTAGATGTAGTTCCATTTGTACCTATCGATGGAATTACCATGGAAGAGTGCGTAGAAATAGCTAATAGAGTTGGTAAAGTAATTGCAGAAAGATTTAATATTCCAGTATATTTATATGAAAAAGCTGCTACAGCTTCACATAGAGAAAATTTAGCAACGGTAAGAAAAGGTCAATATGAAGGCTTCTTTGAAAAAATAAAAGAAGATAAATGGGCACCAGACTATGGTCCAAAAGAAGTTAATGTTAAGGGTGGATGCGTTGCTATTGCTGCAAGACAACCTTTAGTAGCCTTCAATGTAAATTTAGGAACAGACAATTTACAAATAGCAGATACTATTGCTAAGACAGTTAGACATTTAGGTGGTGGATTAAGATTTGCAAAGGCTATGGGAGTAATGCTTGAAGATAGAAATATAGCACAAGTATCTATGAACTTAGTAAACTATGAAAAAACAGCAGTATACAGAGCTTTTGAAATGGTTAAGATGGAAGCAAAACGCTATGGAGTACCAGTAGTTGGTAGTGAAGTTATAGGACTTGTACCAATGGCTGCTTTAATCAATAGTGCTGAGTACTATCTTCAAATAGAGAATTTCTCCATGGATCAAATACTAGAAAGAAGAATAAGCGAATAAAATAGCTTAGGAGTTGAAAGACATGTCTATATTAATTAGGAATATTGATTGCTTGGTTACCTGTGAAGGTAGCCATAGAAAAAAAGGCAAGGAAATGAATGATGCCAATATCATAGAAAATGGTTTTGTATTTATAGAAGACGATATAATATCTGCTGTAGGAAAAGATGAGGAATATAAATCCTATATAGATGAAGATACCATAATTATTAGTGGTAAAGGCAAAACAGTTACACCGGGACTTGTAGATCCCCATACTCATTTAGTTTATAGTGGAAGTCGTGAAAATGAATTACCTCTAAAATTAAATAAGGTAGGATATATTGAAATCCTAAATATGGGTGGAGGAATATTAAGTACCGTAGAAAACACTAGAAAAGCATCTCTAGATGAATTAGTAGCAGAAGCTAAAAGTAGACTTAATATAATGTTAAATCACGGTACAACTACTGTAGAGAGTAAATCAGGCTATGGTTTAGACTTAGAGACCGAGAAAAAAATATTAGAAGTAAATAAAAGATTAGATAAGACTCATCCAATAGATGTGGTATCTACTTTTATGGGAGCCCATGCTATTCCTAAGGAATATAAAGGTGATAGAGAAGGTTTTATAAAACTTATAATGGAAGAAATGATACCAGGTATAGCAAAAGAAAATTTAGCAGAATTTATAGATTGCTTCTGTGAAGAAGGAGTATTCACTACTGAGGAATGTAGAAAAATCCTTGAAAAGGGTAGAGAATATGGAATGAAACTCAAGCTTCATGGTGATGAAGTTGAATCTGTTAAGGGAGCAGAGCTTGCAGGAGAGTTGAAATGTATTTCAGCAGAGCATTTAATAGCAGCTTCGGATGAAGGAATAAAGGCTTTAAGTGAAAATGATGTGGTAGCGGTATTATTACCATCTACAGCTTTCTATTTAATGCTTGGTAAGTTTGCAAGAGCAAGAGATATGATCGATAATAACGTGGCCGTTGCACTTGCTACAGATTGTAACCCAGGAACATCTCCTACTGAATCCATGCAAAATGTTATGACCTTTGCATGTTTCGGAATGAGAATGCTTCCTAATGAGATAATCAATGCTATGACTATAAATGCAGCTTGTGCTATTAATAGAGAAAAATCTGTAGGTTCTATAGAAAAAGGTAAAAAGGCCGATATAGCTATATTTAATAGCAAAAACTTAAATTATCTAGTTTATCACTTTGGAATAAATTCTATAGACAAGGTAATAAAAAATGGTAAGATAGTTGTAGATAGAGAAAAAAATAAGTAATTACAGGAGGAATATTTATGTTAGATACAAAAACTGTGAGAGAGTTTATTGGAGAATTAGGTTCAAATTCACCAGCTCCAGGTGGTGGAAGTGTAGCAGCTCTTTGTGCATCATTATCTAGTGCATTATCATCAATGGTTTTTAACTTAACTGTAGGCAAAAAAGCTTATGAAGCATTAAATGAGGAAGAAAAAGCATTAGTAAATAAATATTTAGAAGTATCAGGAAGAGAAAAGGATGAATTCTTAGACCTTATGAATGAAGATACAGAAGCTTTCAATGAACTTATGGCTGCATTTAAAATGCCTAAGGATACTGATGAAGAAAAAGCTGCTAGAAGTAGTAAAATACAATTAGGGTATAAGGCAGCAACACAAGTACCATTAAAAGTAGCAAGAAGATCCTATGAAATTTATGAAGGAATTCTTGTATGCGTTAAATATGGTAATAAAAACGCTATTTCTGATGGTGGTGTAGCAGCATTATTGGCTCAAAGTGCTATAGAAGGAGCAATTTTAAATGTAAAAATAAATCTTTCTTCTATAAAGGATGAAGCTTATACAGAGGAAATTAGAAGTAAATTAAAAAAATTAAGTGAAGATGGTATGAAAAAGCAAAAAGAGATATTAGCTATTGTAAATCAACATATGTAGCTTAAGATAATTACAAACACTATATAAAAGAGAATGTCTCAGGGAAGAATATCCATTGAGTGCATTCTCTTTTTTAATAAGATTATATTTATAAATATAGTTATAAATATGAAGAACTCACTAAATAATTTTTAAATTAATAAGATACAGAGAAGCGATACCACTAATTTTTATTACGCTAAGTTGCTAAGTTTTAAATCAATATTATTTGTGCAAATATGAAAATTATGCTTAAATGTAAAATAATGAAGGCGATGAATGTAAAAATATGTTGACAAGTAAATATTTTTGTATTAAATTTCTCAAATAAATTTTGGAAAAAACTGTAACGGATTAACAATATAGTGTATAATTAGTGTATGTTCTAAATGTAAAAATTTATGAATATAATATAGGTTGGAGGGAAGCGTATGTTACTTAGGTTTGAACCATTAGATGACAAAATCGTAGTTACACTTCAAGGAGAACTTGATCATCACAGTGCAGAAGAAGTTAGAACTAGGATTGATGATATTTTAGATAAAGATGGATATAAGGCTTTAATTTTCAATTTTTCTGGTGTGAATTTTATGGATAGTTCAGGAATTGGAGCAGTAATAGGAAGATATAAGAAGATGTCCTTAAGGGGTGGCAAGGTGTGCTTAACAAATGTTACACCTACAGTTAAGAGAATATTTGAACTTTCAGGTATGTTTAAAATAATTTCAATGTATGAAAATGTTGAAGAAGCACTAAGGAACATTTAGTGGGAGGAATTAATGATATGGAAAATAAAATCAAAGTTGAATTTAGTAGTTTATCTAAAAATGAAAGCTTTGCAAGAGTTGTAATAGCAGCTTTTGCTGCGCAGTTAGATCCTACATTAGACGAGCTTAGTGATATAAAAACTGCAGTATCAGAAGCAGTTACCAATGCAATTATTCATGGCTATGGCAATGAAAGTGAAGGTAACTTTGTAAAATTAGAGGCTACAATTATTGAGAATGAGTTTACAGTAAAAGTAATAGATAATGGTGCGGGAATAGATAATGTAGATATGGCAATGCAACCTCTATATACATCTAGACCTGACCTAGAGAGATCAGGAATGGGCTTCACAGTTATGGAAACTTTTATGGATAGCCTAATAGTAGAATCTGTAAAGGGTGAGGGAACAACTGTAACAATGAAAAAAGCTTTCAACACTGTAAGATAGGTGAAAAATATGAGTGAGAAAATTCATAGAAATAATAACTATAATTATGACGATAATAAGGAACTTATAAAACGGGCTAAAGAAGGAGATAATGAAGCTTTAGAATATTTAACAGAAATGAATTTACCTTTAGTTTCTTCTATAAGCAAAAAGTTTTTAAATAGAGGCTATGAGTACGATGATATATTTCAAATAGGATGCATAGGCCTAGTGAAAGCTATAAATAACTTTGATGAGAACTTTAATGTAAAATTTTCTACATATGCTGTTCCAATGATTATAGGAGAAATAAAAAGATTTTTAAGAGATGATGGAATGATAAAGGTAAGTAGAAGCATTAAAAATACGGCTAGAAAGTTACACTATGATAAGGATGCATTAACCAAAGAACTCGGAAGAGAACCCACCATTGAAGAATTATCAGATTATTCAAAAGTAGATAAAGAAGATATAATCACTGCACTAGAATCTGCTAGTAGCATGCAATACTTATATGACACTATTCATCAAGATGACGGAGCTCCAGTATTACTTATAGATAAGCTTAGTGAGGATTATGAAGAAGATAATGAGGTAATTGATAAGCTAGCATTGAAGGAAGCCTTAAATAAATTGGATGTTAAATCAAGGCAAATTATAATACTTAGATATTTTAAAGATAAAACTCAAATTCAAGTAGCTAAGATGATGGGCATAAGTCAAGTACAAGTTTCTAGAATTGAAAAAAAAGTTCTAAAAATTATGAGAGATAGGCTATCTGGGTAAACAGAGTTCTTAGCTTCTTCGAAGGTTAGAAATCGTTATCCAGGGACGTAGCAGCTCTTTACTACCAATTTGAAAAAGATGGGAGTATTAGAGCTGATAGTCATCGGGTAAACAGAGTTCTTAGCTTCTTCTAAGGTTAAAAAAATCATAAGTTTTTAATTTGTAAATTTGAAAAAGATGCGTAAGCATCTTTTTTTGTTTAAATTTTAGTAAAATGCAGATACTATCATTAATACTTTTACAATTTTGATGTTAGGAGGATAATAATGAAAGTAAAAGAAACTAAAATAAAAGCTAAGTTTCAAAATGTATATGAAAGTTCCAAACCTAAACCTACTATATTTAAGAATTCTTTCAGAGCCTTTTGGACTGGTGGATTAATATGTGTAGTTGGAGAGATTATTTTTAAAACATTGATTTATTTAGGTCAAGATAAATTACAAGCTACTGCATGGGAAACAGTTATTATGATATTTCTAGGAGCCCTTTTAACAGGGATAGGTATATATGACAGAATTGGAGATTATGCAGGAGCTGGATCGGTAGTCCCAATAACAGGCTTTGCAAACTCTATTGTATCACCAGCCATAGAATTTAAAAAAGAAGGATATGTGTTTGGAGTTGCATCAAAGATGTTTACTATAGCAGGACCAGTGCTTGTTTATAGCATTAGTGCCTCTGTTATACTTGGAATATTATATTATATTTTTAGGTGGTAATAATATGGGAAGAAAAGTAGGATTACAAACAGTAGAATTATTGACAAAACCAAGACTTATAGCTACATATACCGTTGTTGGTCCCAAAGAAGGGGAAGGTCCATTAAAGGATAATTTTGACGAGATTCTAGAGGATGATTTATGTGGTTGTAAGACCTTTGAATCGGCAGAAAGTAAAATGCAACTACATGTAGTTCAAGAAGTACTTAAAAAAGCACACCTTAAAGAACAAGATATCTCTTATGTTTTTGCCGGGGATTTAATAAATCAATTAATGCCATCTTGTTTTATGGCAAGAGAAGTAGATATTCCATTTTTGGGTTTATATGGGGCATGTTCAACATTTATAGAAGCACTTTCACTAGCATCAATATGTTTAGAAGCAGATATAGGTAATCATATGATGGCAGTATCTTCATCTCATTTCTCATCATCAGAGCGTCAGTTTAGAGTACCTCTAGAAATGGGAAGTCAACGAGCTCCATCATCTCAATGGACGGTTACAGGTGCAGCAGCGGTGGTATTAGCTAAAAAGGGAAACAATGTACCTCGTGTAACTCATATTACCCTTGGTAAGGTAAAGGATTATGGAATAACTGACCCTAATGAAATGGGAGCAGCCATGGCTCCAGCAGCAGTTGATACTATAAAACAACATTTTCAAGACACAGGTAGAAAGCCTAGTGATTACGACATCATTGTCAGTGGAGATTTAGGTTCTGTTGGTAAGCAAATAACTACTGAGTTATTAAAGGAATATGGCTATAATATAGGATCAAATTATATTGATTGTGGTGATGAAATATTTGATTGTAAATCACAGAGTACCAACTGTGGAGGTAGTGGAGCAGGATGTTCTGCTACAGTTATGAGTAGTATGATTTATAAAGGAATGATACAGAAAAAGTATAAAAAGGTGTTACTAATTGCTACAGGAGCTCTTCTAAGCACCATATCTAACTATCAAGGTGAAACTATACCAGGTATAGCCCATGCCATTGCTCTAGAGTTTGGGGGTGAATAAATATGTGGGGAGATTTTCTAAGGGTTTTTGTAGTTGGTGGAATCATTTGTGTAATAGGTCAAGTTTTAATGGATACCACAAAATTAACTCCATCTAGAATATTAGTTATCTTTGTAGTATCAGGGGTAGTTCTTCAAGGATTTGGCATATATGAAAAGATAGCTGAGATTGGTTTATCGGGAGCTAGGATTCCTCTACCTGGATTTGGATATTCCTTAGCTAAAGGTGTTATGGAGGAAGTTGATAAAAATGGTTTATTAGGAATTGTTACAGGAGGTGTAAGTGCTACTTCTGCAGGTATAGCGGCTGCTGTAGTATTCGGATACCTAATGTCAGTACTATTTGACTCTAAAACGAAGTAAAGCATATAAAAAGTCTTCTCAAATTTGTGTATTTGAGAAGACTTTAATTTTATAGTTTTATAATAGAATTATTTAGCCTCTTATACTATTACTAAATATTTTAGGGATCATAGTATAGATATTTAACAGATGATTGAAAGCTTCAGGCTTACTTTCACTATTTCCAGTGTTACCTTCATCTCCAGTATCACCACCAGGATCAGATGGGCCTACAGGAGGTGTAGTTGTATCACCAGGATTTGTATTTTCACCAGGTTTATTAGGATTAGGTATTTTATCTTTATTTTTATCTTTATCCTTTTCTTTATCTTTATCTTTATCTTTTTCTTCAACCTTATATTCTGTAGGATCTTTAGCCACTGGAGCTAGGTATTTATTATCAAGCATGTTACCAGAATATAATCTAGTATCACGAGTTATAAATACTACCTTTTGTATTTTATCTTTAGGTGTTTTATCAGAAGGTAAGTAGTATTTACCATCAGCAGCCTTTACAACGTCAAGTTCCACATGGATATTATCCAGAGTAGTTGGTTGAGTACCACTTATAAAGATTTCAGAGTAAATTCTATTTCCCCTAGGATCCCTCTTAGTAAGCGCCGTTGGAAGGGTTCCAGAATCTTTAGAAATATAAGCACTAGTTAATCCACCAGGAGCCTGAAGAGATTTATATTCAAGCCCCTCATGAGCTGCTGCCATAATCTTACCCCATAGACCAGCTGGAACGCTACTACTAGTAAAAGGTAATTCCTTACTATTATCATAGCCCATCCATACAGCGCCTGAGTAGTAAGGTGTTAATCCACTGAAATAAAGGTTTTTGGTAGATTCAGAGGTACCAGTTTTACCCCTAACTTCCATATTCCCAAATCTTGCTTGTGGACCTGTGTTGTTCACAGAACCTTCAAGCATATCATAAACAATATAAGCTGTTTGTGGAGAAATTACTTGTTTAGATTCAAGTTTTGGCTCGAGTAGAACTTTACCATTCTTATCAGTAACCTTAGTATATATTCTTGAAGTAGTCATATTTCCTTGATTTCCAAAGGTACCAAAGGCTTGAGCCATTTCATAAGGTGTAGTTCCATCTATTTCACCTAGAGATAAAGCAGAAATACTAGTTCTATCTCTATCAGTTATACTTAATCCAAATTTTTCTCCATAGGATGCTGACGTATCTAAACCTATTCTATCAACTACAGATACTGCCACGGTATTTTTAGAAAGAGCAAGAGCATCACGGATAGTAATATATCCGTCAAATACATAATTCCAGTTCTGTGGAACGTAGGAACTGCCTTTATCTGGATATTTAGAACCAATAGAAGTTGGTAATGGACCATCTACAAATACCGACCCTGCAGTTAAAGTTTTACCTTCAATAGCTGGAGCATATACAGTAAGTGGCTTTATACTAGAACCTGGTGAACGTAGGAAGGTTTGACCATCCTTTCCAACAGAGATAGCTCTATTATAAGACATAGCTGGTTGATCACCAATACCACCAATTATAACTTTAACTTCACCCTTAAGATAATCTGTTATTATAGCAGAGGCTTGAACTCCATCTGCCTTAGAGCCTTGAGTATCTTTAAGATAATTGTTCATAATTTTTTGTACTGAATCCTGAAGTTTTCTATCCATGGTTGTATATATTCTTAAACCACCAAAGGTGATTTTTTCATAGGCTTCAGCTTCAGTATATCCATAGGTTTTCATTAAATCCTTTGCCACTTGTTTTATTACAGGTCTTGAAAACCATTCATAAACCATTTTGTCACCCTCTAAAGTTGAGAAATTTAGCATAAGAGGTTCTGCTAAAGCAGTATCATATTCCTCTTGAGTTATTTTTCCCAGCTCTAGCATTTTAGCAAGAACCAATTTAGTTCTTGGTGAGTCAAAGGCTTCTTTCTTTTCAAAGGCTTCATAGGCATTCATATAAGATATAGTTGGATTCTGAGCAGCACTTGCTAAAAATGCACATTGCTTAAGGGTTAAACCATCTGCTACAGATTTTCCAAAATACATGGTTGAAGCAGCTTCAATTCCGTGAGCGTTACCGCCTAAAAAGATAGTATTCATGTATTCGTTAAGAATTTGTTCCTTAGATAGAAGCTTTTCTAACTTACGTGCCAAATAAATCTCCTGAACTTTTCTTTCTATATTAGCTCTATTATTTATAGAATCTTCAAGGAAAAACTTATACTTAACCAACTGTTGAGTAATAGTTGATGCACCTTGGATTTCATCATTAGATAAACCAAGAATTATTTTAGCATCTTGGATTACAGCTCCTCCAAGTCTTCTTATGTCAACACCTTTATGTTCTAAAAATCGTTGATCTTCAATACTTACAAAGGCGTCCTGTAGATATTTAGGTACTGTAGATATATCTACAGAGATTCTCTTTTCAGGAGTCTTATACTCATCCATTTCTTTTCCTTTATTGTCATATAGAAGTGTAGTTTCTCCATTAGATAAAAATATATCAAGATCAAGCTCTGGAGCTGTTTTAATCATGCCAGATATAATACCAAAACCAGCAGCTGCACAAGTTATTATTAAAAGTAGTAAAACTATATATATTACTTTAAAGACTTTACGACTTTTCTTCTTGGGCTTTTTTTGCTTAGGTTTAATTTTTTTATTTTCTCCCATATTCTCCTCCTTTTATGATGAACATATCTTCGATACTATATTATAACTTATATGCTAGTATAAATACAATATAGTATTCTTCAATGAAGTTCTTATACATATACATATATTAGATATTGAATAATTTTATGTAACATATTATACATTTATTAACATTATACCACATTTATAAAGGAGTAATACTATGAAATCATCTTTGAAGTTAAAATTTACCATAATAACTTTTTTAATTATGACTTTTTTAATAACTTTTATATATACTTTAGATAAAATTATAATGCCAACGGTAAAATTAGTGGCAGATGCACAGATGAGAGCAGAGGTCACTAATATAATAAATAAAACAATTTTCCAGGAATACTCTAAGAATTTTAATTATAATGATATAATAAAATTTGATAAGGATAATGATGGAAACATCATAATGATGTCAGCAGATACTTTAAAACTAAGTGAAATTGCTACATTGACTGTATTAAAAGCACAAGATGAATTAGAGGAAAAATCTAAAGTAGACATAAAGATACCCATGGGATATGTGACTAAAAATAATATTTTAGGTAGATTTGGTCCAGATGTAAAAATAAGAATGAGGCCAATAGGGCATATTACTACTAGATATATATCCGAATTTGAAGATGCAGGAATAAATCAAACTAGGCATAAAATTTATATAGAAACAACCACTAGAGTAAAGATGATTATGGCAGTATCTTCTAGTGAGTTAGAAATAGTTAATGAAATACCTATAGTTGAAACCATTATAGTTGGAAGGGTACCAAGTACTGCAATACAAATGGATCTTAACGGTAATTAGAAAGTGTGATGCTAATCACTGAATAAATTCTTTATATATCATACTATTTATGTAAATAAATATAGATATATGAAAATATATAATTAATTTAAATAGTAGGAATTTCCTATAGAATAAATAATTAAAGAACAGGAGATGAGTAATATGGATCAATGTATAAAATTTTATAATGCCTTAGCTAAATATTATGATGATATTTTTCCAGCACCATTAGGTAAAAAGAAGTTTGCTTTAAAGAATATAGAAAAGGGTGGATTTGTTTTAGATATTGGATGTAGTACTGGAGAAACTACAGAATATATTTCTTCACAAGGATATAGGGCTTTAGGCATAGACTTAGACCAAGAAATGATAAGAATAGCTAAGGATAGGTATAAGGAAAGTGATACTTTGAAGTTTGAAGTTATGGATATGAAAACTATAGCTAAGTCCTTTGGAGAAGAGTTTAATGGTATTGTATGTATAGGGAATGTACTTCCTCACCTAGGCGGAAAAAGTCAAATAAAAGAATTTTTAAAAGGATGCTATGAAGTATTAAAAAAGGATTCACCATTATGTATTCAAACTATTAATTTTGATAAGGTGAAGAGAGAGCATATTAAAGAATTGCCTCTTATTGATGGTCCTAAAGTTAAATTTGAAAGGTTTTATAGTATTAAACCAGATAGTGATATTGTAAAGTTTACGGGAAGAATAACTGATAAAGAAAATAATGAGATTTTAGAAAACACAGTAGATCTATTTATGTTAGAAAATGAAGAGTTATTTGAAATGTTAAAGGAAATTGGATTTGAAAAATCCTGGAGCTACGATGATTTTAATAGAAGTACCTATACAGGAAATGCTCTTCCTTTAATAGTAGAGGCTATTAAGTAGAAAATTATAGTAATGTAAATATATAATTTAATAAATAAAAAAACATACTAGAAGTTAATAAGTTAATATTAGCTTTTAGTATGTTTTCATGTTTTTTCTTCTATTAATATATTAAGTATTTAAAACATTTGTAAGGTTATTATTTAGATTCCCAGTTAAATATGTAAGGAATATTTCTATATAAGTCACCATAATTTAAGCCATATCCAACTACAAATAAATCAGGAATCTCAAAACAACAATAGTCTGGAGATATTTCTACAGTTCTTCTTTCTGGTTTGTCTAAAAGAGTACAGCATTTTACACTTTTAGCACCCAACTTTTTAACGTGTTCAACCACAAAGTTCATAGTAATACCACTATCTACAATGTCATCTACTACAAGTACATCCATACCTTCAATATTATCAGGTACATCTTGAACTATTTTACAAGTACCACTAGTTTCTTCGCCATGACCATAGCTTGATGTAGTCATAAAACCTATAGTTGTAGGTACAGTAATTTCTCTAACTAAGTCAGCAGCAAATATGAAGCTTCCTCTAAGTAGAGATAATACGTAAACAGTTTTTCCATCATAGTCTTTAGAAATTTTTGCTCCAATTTTAACTACAGCCTCATTGATTTCTTCTCTAGAAAAGAGAACATTTCTTTGTTTATCTTCCATGTAATCACACCTCAATTTATATTTACATTAATGTTTTCATAGTATAAAATTAAGGTGAAATTGTCAATAGTATAAAATGTATAAGAATGCAGTGTTTGTTTAATGTAGAAAAATTATTAATAAAGAAAAATAAGGTTTGGAGATGATTATATGATAAATGGAAATACTGATGGAGTTAAAAACTTCATCTTGAAAAAGTTAGATACTATATATGATATGAGATTTCAAAAATCAGACATATTAACTGAAGAGTTAGCAGAACTTCTAAGAGAGGTTACCCTTGAAATTGAAAGAGAGGTTAGCGTTGCTATAGATAGAAAAGGAAGTGTTGTTAGTGTTGCCATCGGAGACAGCTCAACAGTTGAAGTTCCTATGATTGACACTAGAGAGGGGAGATTATCTCAAGTGAGAGTAATCCATACCCATCCCAATGGAAATCCTAAACTATCCGCATTAGATTTATCTGCACTTCTAAAATTAAAACTAGATTGTATAGTTGCCATTGGTGTATCAGAGGATAAACCTCTAATTTATAATATGGGTTTCTGTGATGTGAAGGATAACATGCTCATAGAAGAAGAAGTTGAAAATTTAACTATCAATAAAGTTTTAAGCTACAAGTTTTTAGATAAGGTTAGATATATTGAAGATGTTTTTAAAGTAGATAACATAGTGGAAGATAATTCAGAAAGAGCGATATTAGTATCTATAGAAGATGAGGAAAGCCTAGCTGAGTTAAAGGAACTTACTAAAGCCTGTGATGTAGAGCCAGTTTTTGAAATACTTCAAAAACGTAATAAAATTGATTCAGCTTATTTTATAGGTAGTGGTAAGGTTGAAGAAATAGCATATTTAAGACAGTCACTAAGAGCCAATGTAGTAATATTTGATGAGGAATTATCAGGATCTCAAGTAAGAAATCTAGAGCAAGCTATAGGAACAAAGGTAATTGATAGAACTACTCTTATTTTAGAGATATTTGCAAGGAGAGCCAGAAGTAAGGAATCTAAAATTCAGGTAGAGTTATCCCAGTTAAAATACAGATTAAGCAGGCTTAGTGGATTAGGAACTATGCTTTCAAGAACAGGAGGGGGTATAGGAACAAAGGGACCAGGAGAGAAAAAGCTAGAGACAGACAAAAGAAAGATCAGAGATACTATCTATGATTTAAATAAAGAATTAGAAAAGATAAAAAGTATAAGAGCAACCCAAAGAGAAAGAAGAAGTAAGGATAATATTTCTAAGATATCATTAGTGGGATATACTAATGCAGGAAAATCTACCCTTAGAAATGCTCTTTGTGAATACTCACCAGTTAAGTCAGCTACGGTAAAAGAAAAAGTTTTTGAGGCTGATATGTTATTTGCAACCTTAGATATTACAACCAGGGCTATGGCTCTTCCAGACAATAGAGTTGCCACAGTAACAGACACTGTAGGCTTTATAAGAAAATTACCTCACGATTTAGTAGAAGCTTTTAAATCAACTTTAGAAGAGGTAGTTTATTCAGACTTATTACTTCACGTAGTAGATGCATCTAGTAATGCAGCAGAAAAGCAAATAACAGTGGTAGAGGAAGTACTTAAGGAGTTAGGTGCAGGAGATAAGCCAACTTTATTGGTGCTCAACAAAATTGATAATTCTAATGATGATATTTTAAATTCTTTAAAGGAAACATTTAATAACTATTCTATTTTAGAAGTTTCAGCTAAACATAAAATCAATTTTGAAGAGTTGCTAAATAAATGTACAGAAATACTTCCTTATAAATTAAAAACCTTTAAGGTATTAATACCATATAGCGATTCATCATCAGTTGCATATCTACATAGAAATGCTTTGGTAGAAAGTGAAGAGTACGGTGAAGAAGGTACTATTCTTGTAGTTCAAGGTGATGATGAGGTCTATAACAAAAGTTCAAAATATATTATAGAGTAGTAACTAAAGTATCATTATATTGTTAGGAGCGAAGTTAGAGCATTATTTGAAGGGGAGAGTAGGGAGAAAATTTGAGTACAGGATTAGTTAAATATGATTGGAATTTCATTGAAAATTATAGTGATGAAGAAATCAGCTATTTTCTAAGCTTAGAAGGAAAATCTATAGAAGCCATATGTAAAATTAGAAATTTAGATAGAGCCACAGTTCAAAAACATCTCATAAATTGCAAAATAAAATACAGGTTTTTAGTTAAAAGTGAATCGTCATCAGATCTATTTAAATCCCTAATCTTAGCAGCTAAGGAAGAAAGAATTTTGGTTTTGAATAGTTTAGATAGAGTTAATAAAGAAAAGTTAATTCATTTTTTAGTTAAAAACTATATGGAGCTAGGACTTAAGGACAAAGAAGCCGCCATATGGATCATGGGTGAACTTAGAAGTAATGTCACTGTAGACATACTTATAAAGGCAACGGTTAATAATCATGTAAATATTAGAAGAATGGCAATTTCAGCTCTTGGAAAAATAGGTAATTCAAGAGCTGAGAGAGCCCTTATTAGAGCTTTGGAGGATAAAAATCCTCAAGTAATAAGTTATGCAGTTAAGTCCTTACAGAAGATAAGCAGTGGAGAAGCCGATGATAAAATAAGAGCTTTATTTAATAGTACTGATAAAGAGTATATTAAAAAGGCTTGTGAGGGTTATATTAAGCAAAGAGATAATGAAGAATTAAATTTTCAAGATATAAGTGACGGAGATAAAAATAATGATTAATATTTTATTATCTATATTATGCAGTTCTTTAATAGCTATTGTATTTAAGTTTAGTGAAGGTAGAGAAAGTAATAGATATATGGTAACTAGCATAAATTATCTATCAGGAATGATGGCAAGTATAATAATGATGGGAAGTTTAAATATTTTCCACATAAATTGGTTTTCTATGTTTATGCAGGAATTTAATCAGGTACTTATAAGTGGACAACTTTTCTCTAAAGAAGGAACAGGAGCTTTAGCAATAATTCTAGGTATAATAACAGGTATTTTATATTTTTTAAGTTTTATTCTATATCAAAAATCTGTAGGAAAGAATGGAGTATCTGTATCTGCAACTTTTATGAAGCTAGGAGTATTAATACCTACAATTTTATCTGTTATACTATTAGGAGAGACCATAGAATTATTACCTATATTAGGAATAATCTTGTCTATCATAGCTATAATAGTTATAAATCTAAATAACAAAGAAGAACAAAAGGTTAAAGATACTATGAAAGTAGATTTAATACTTCTTTTTATACTAGCTGGTGGAGGAGATTTTGTAACAAAGCTATTTCAAAACTTTGGTATGGTACAATATAAAAATTTATATTTATTTTATACTTTCCTAACGGGATTTACTATAAGCTTAATTATGTTAATTATTAAAAATAGAAAAGTAAAGTTAATAGATATGTGTTTTGGTGTCATGGTAGGTATTCCTAATGTATTAATGCCAAGCTTTTTAATAAAGGGCTTAGAAGAAGTAAGAGCAGTTATAGCCTTTCCTATGGTAAGTGCAGGAACTATTTTAATCACAAACTTTTGTGGAGTTATATTCTTTAAAGAAAAGTTAGGGAAGAAGGAGATTACTGCTATAGTACTTACCATAATAGCCATAATACTTATGAGCTAACAGTCTTCGAGAAATCTTCATTATGGTTTAGAGTACAGAAATCTATTTTAAATATTATAGAGGGGGCTTAAATATGAGTTATTTTACAGTGAAAGGGAGTGCTACTTCAGAATTTCAAGAAAAGAAATCTACATTTATAGGATACATAAAGAGAGTAAATACTGAAGAAGAAGCAAAGAACTTTGTAAATGAAATAAAGAGTATGCATAAAGAAGCAACCCACAATGTTTATGCTTATATGGTGGGAGAAAATAAAGGCATACAAAGATACAGTGATGACGGTGAACCCCAAGGAACAGCAGGCATTCCAGTTTTAGAAGTCATAAAGAAAAATGATTTAACCGATGTAGCGGTGGTAGTTACTCGTTACTTTGGTGGTATTCTTTTAGGGGGAGGTGGGCTAATAAGAGCTTACTCTAAAGGAGCCTCTTCAGCCATTGAAGAAGTAGGTGTTGTAGAAAAAGTAAAGGGCTTAAAATTAAGATTTACTTTAGAATATGATTTAATAGGTAAAATACAATACCTATGTGGTACAAATAATTGGCATATTGAAGATACCATATATACAGATAAAGTGGAGTTATCACTGTTCACAGAGGTAGAAAATAAGGAAACAATAATTGCAGATTTTGTAGAGGCTACTAGTGGAAAAGTAACTATATGTGAAGAGGATGAAGAGTATTTATTTAAAGAAGGATACAGATATTATAGAGCTATTGAAGGATAGCTCTTGAAATTTGAAATTATTAGACATATTATGTTATAATAGGTACATTGATTTTAAAGTTAATAATTATATATATAGTACAGGAGGAAGTTAATATGTCAGGACATTCAAAGTGGCATAATATCCAAGCTAAAAAGGGTAAAGCAGATGCTAAGAGAGGTAAAATATTTACTAAAATAGGTAAGGAAATAGTTGTTGCAGCTAAAAACGGTGGCTCTAATCCAGAGACAAATGCTAAGCTTAGAGACGTTATAGCAAAAGCAAAAGCAGCTAATATGCCTAATGATACAATTACTAGAGCAATTAAAAAAGCCGCAGGAGAGTTAAGTGCAGTAAACTATGAAACTATAATCTATGAAGGATACGGACCAGAAGGAATAGCAGTTATAGTTGAGTGTCTTACTGAGAATAAAAATAGAACAGCAGGAAATGTAAGATACGCCTTCTCTAAACAAGGTGGAAATATGGGAACCGTTGGATGTGTAGGCTTCATGTTCCAAAGTAAAGGTGAAATCATCATAGAAAAAACTGATTCAGTAGATGAAGATGAGTTAATGATGATGGCTTTAGATGCAGGTGCTGAGGACTTTGTAGCTGAAGATGAAGTATTTGTAGTAACTACAACTCCAGAAGACTTTGGTACTGTGAGAGAAGCCTTAGAATCTAACGGAATAGAATTCTTAGAAGCAGATGTTAAAATGATTCCAGACACATACACTGAAATTAATGAAGAAGTTGCGACTAAATTCCAAAAGATGTTAGATGTTTTAGAAGATGATGATGATGTACAAAATGTATATCATAATGCTGAATTCCCAGAAGGATGGGAAGGGTAGTAGTGAGTAACCGTTGGTATTACTAACTTTGAAATTTATTCATTAATTACTAATAAATAATATGATTATGACATACAATGATTATGAATGATATGTGTTTAAAATTGCAAGTTGCTTTCTATAAATAGGATAGTAAGTAACTTGCAACCATATAATTTAACTTTAATGTTGCATTATTAATAACAATATACCCTTAATGATACTCTTGTTGAATTTCATGTTGCGTTTCATCCATCTTAGGCTTTATTAGTTGTATTATTATTGATTGTAGCATAAACTATAACAAAATATCATAAATGATAATTGAACTAGTTGTCTTTTACATAAAATAACTTCTTATTTTATTAAGTAATCTTAAGGAGGATGTATAGAATGGGATTAATAGTGACTCTAGTGAAAGAAGCAAAACCTTATGATAAGAATAGTATGGAATCATTGTTAATTAAATTTGATTCTATTACTAATAGTTTACCAAGGAAGCTAAGATATGACTGTGCTAAAAATAATTTATTTAATTAGGGAATATCTTTAACTTATCTGAGGGAACATTAGTAAATTACATCAAGAAATCCTTATATTAGATTATTATAGTCTAAATAAAACTCATATTTAATGAAGTTGAAATGGATAATTAATTTTCAGAATTATCAGATAATTTGTAGTTATAAAAATAGAATACTTTTATATTAATTTATAGGCTTTAGGCATATAAATAATAAACCCAAAATGTGTTCTCTTAGCAAAAAGTCATTACAGTCTTACTAATAAATAAATATATCAAGTAAGGAGTGTGAAATAAATGATGGAGAATGAAATTCTAAAGGTAGCTTTATCCCAAGGTATTTGGGCTGTACTAAGTATATTTTTATTATTCTATATACTAAAAGCTCAAGAAAAAAGAGATGTGAAGCAAGAAGAAAGAGAAAAAAATTATCAAGATGTGATATCACACCTTACCGATAAATTAAGGATAGTAGATGAAGTGAAAAAAGATGTAGAAGATCTAAAAAAGGATGTAGGTGATCTAAAAAATTATATGAGAAAAAGTTAATAAGTCAAAAATATAATCAAAGCATTAATTCTTATATAAAATCATAACACTCCCATATTAAAATCTCTGAAACCCGCATGGACAGAACAAATAGTTAACTAGTTAACTAGCGAAATAGGCATATATTTATATATTTAAAGATTTCCCTATATAAATAGTTATATAGGGAAATTTTTTAATAATACATCTAGTAAATTAGCAATTTCTATAAAGACTTCTCTGCTAATCTTTATTAATAAGTTATTTCATCCTTCTCAGAATGATCTTTGCTATTAGCGTAGGAGCCTATTTTAACTCCATCTATTATTCCTACATCTGCACCATCCTTAGGATACATTTTTCTTAGTTCAGCTTGACTTCTTTTTTGATCCTTAAGACGACTTTTATTATTATCAACCATAAAAACACCTCCTTAAATGATATAAAGGATAACTACACAATTATTTTGTCCTTAAAGTAAGAAATTATTAAGGAAAGTAAAGGATTAGCTTCCTTAGAAAGAGACATTACCATTTTATTAAAGGTATAGATTGAATGTTTGGACACATAATAATATTGACAATAAAATTATATGGGAGGTATTAAAAATGGCTAAAAATCATAAAAAGCATGAACATACTCCAAGTAACCCTAAGACTGGAAATGTAAAAGATCATATATCTTCAAAGGCAGGAATTAAATCTCCTAAGGAAAAAGAATAGCTTAATATATTTACGTAAGGTATAGGTTATTTTGAATAAGTAAATGACTATCTCAATAAAGAGATAGTCATTTACTTAAATAGAAACATAAAGTTTTAATTAAGGAACTATTCATCTAGAGGTAGACAAATATATGAGTTATACATTAGATAAATAAGTTAAGTCCAGCATCTTCTGTGGAAGCTAAATACGTTGCAACTCCACCAACCTCAACTTCAGGAATTAATTCTTCATGTTTAATACCCATTAAATCCATAGACATAGCACAAGCAATGATTTTAACTCCCATTTTAAGAGCATTAGCAATTAAAGTATCAAGGTCATCTACATTATTTTTAGCCATAATGTTTTTAATCATAGCAGGGCCCATACCAGCCATATTCATTTTAGATAATGGAAGCTTTCCAGTGCTGCTTGGAAGCATCATATCAAACATTTTTTCCATGGTATCCTTTTTAACAGAAGGCTTATCTTTTCTTTTTAAGATATTAAGTCCCCAGAAAGTAAAGAACATGGTAACTGGTTTTCCCATGGATGCTGCACCAGTAGCTATGATGAAGGAAGCTATAGCTTTATCAAGGTCACCACTGAAAACTACAAGGGTTGCACCATCCTTTTTAGAAATATCACAACTAATAGGCGATGAGCTACTTGTTAGATCTTGAGAGGTACCTTTTTTGATTAATGCTACAAAGGCTTTTTCTTTTTTATCAAATTCACCTTTTACAAGGGTATTTCCTGTTTTACTACACCAACTATTGATGTCCTTTTGGAAACCTGGATCAGAAGCTTTAACTTCTAAGATATCTCCATCCTTCATTTTGCCAATTTCCTCAAAAACTCTTCTAATAGGACCTGGACATTGAAGTCCACAAGCATCAAGACTTACAGTAACTTTACTAGAATCTTCTATATTAGAAGAAGTACTAGTTTCACAAGTACAGTCTTCAGTATTATTATTTAAGTTAGATTGAGTATCTTTATTATTTAAAGAAGATTTAACGGTAGCATAAGTTTTATAACCACCATCTAAGTTCACACAATTAAATCCATATTGAGAAAGTATTCTACAGCCGATATATCCACGAAGACCTACTTGACAATAAACATAGATTGTTTTGTCCTTTGGTATTTTATTTAAATTATTTCTAAGGGTACCTAGAGGAATATTTATAGCATTTTCTATATGACCAACTTCAAACTCCATCTCTTCTCGTACATCTAGGATAAATTCATTGTTAGCTATTAAATTATCAACTTCATCCCATTGAACTATAGAAACTAAATTATCCATTATATTAGTTCCTATATATCCAGCCATATTAACAGGGTCTTTTGCAGAAGAATATGGTGGAGCGTAGCATAATTCTAACTCAGGTAAATCTGTAACCTTTAGATTACCTTTTATAGCAGTAGCTATAACATCGATACGCTTTTCTACGCCATCTAAACCTACACCCTGTGCTCCTAATAGTTTTCCATCCTTTGGATTGAATAAAACTTTAAGAGAGATAGGGAAGGCACCAGGATAGTAACCAGCATGGGAATTTGGATGTAAATGGATTGCCTTATACTCTAAGTTAAGTCTTTTTAAAGTTTTTTCATTATTGCCTGTAGTTGCAACAGTTAGTGAAAATACCTTTGCTACAGAAGAACCTAAAGTACCATTATATTCAGCTTTTTTACCACAGATATTATCAGCTACAACATGCCCTTGTCTATTAGCTGGCCATGCAAGTGGAATCATAGTTGGATTACCATTTATATAATCAATTACTTCTACAGCATCACCAAGAGCGTAGATGTTTTCATCAGAAGTTTTCATTTCTTTATTTACAACAATTGCTTTTCTATTGTTAACTTCTAGACCAGCATCTATGGCAATCTTACTTTCAGGAGAAACTCCTATTGATAAAACAATCATGTCTGTTACAATTTCTTTACCACTATTTAAAACTACTTTTTTACCACGGTTTTCAAAGGATTTAACTCCATCTTTAAGAATTAAATTAACTCCATTTTGAAGTAGATGTTCATGAACTATTGCTGCCATTTCGTAATCTAGAGGAGCCATTACTTGATCTGCCATCTCTACAAGAGTTACAGAAACTCCTCTTTCATTAAGGTTTTCAGCCATTTCAAGACCTATAAAGCCACCACCAACAATTACAGCTTCCTTTGGAGAGTTATTATCAACAAAGGCTTTAATCTTATCTGTATCTGGTATATTTCTAAGAGTAAATAAATTGGTTGCTTCTTTAAGGCCGGGAATAGGTGGGGTTATTGGACTAGCACCCGGTGATAAAACTAATACATCATAACTTTCTTCATAAACTTGAGAAGAACTATGATTTTTTACAGTAACTTTTTTTGCATCCTTATCAATTTTAATAACTTCACTAAAGTTTCTTATGTCAATGTTAAATCTAGAACTCATGCCTTCTACTGTTTGCACTAGGAGATTATCCCTTTCCTTTATAGTTTCACCTATATAATAAGGAAGTCCGCAATTGGCAAAAGAAATATATTCCCCTTTTTCAAACATAATTATTTCTAAAGATTCATCTAGTCTTTTTAAACGTGCAGCAGTAGAAGCCCCACCAGCAACTCCACCAACGATAATAACTTTTTTACTCATAATAAAATCTCCTTTCAATATTAAACAATACAAATAGTATAAACAATATAACCTTTACAATACTCAGGAACAATTAAATCTTAATATTTATATATAATAATAATACGATGTAAAATATTTATAAAAAAGAAGTCTAAAGAATTTTGACTTCTTAATAGTTAAAATAATACTTCTATTAACTTTTTTATATTCTCATCACTAACACTATATATAATTTCAAGACCGTTACGCTGCCAGTCTATAATGCCAAAAGTTTTTAGCTTTCCAATGTGCTGCGATATAGTTGATTGAGGCATATTTAAGCAATTTTGCATATTGGTAACATTGCTTCCACCAGTTTCAATGAGACCTTTAACAATGCATAGTCTTACGGGGTGGGCTAATGCCTTTAAAATATTTGCTTTTTCTTCAAAAAGTTTTGGGTTAGTTAAAAATGTGTCATTCTCAGTCATGTTTTATACACCTCCATATCACTATATTCATATAATACGATATAGTTACAAATGTGTCAATGAAAAATAAAAAAATATATATTTAAAACATTAACTTATTTTAATTTTAGATATTGTGTTGTAATATAGAAAATTAAACTCAACTAAACTTCAGTGAGAGTAAACCTCTCTATGAAGTTTAGTTAAATTATACATTACAAGAAGAATAGGGCCACTATGGTAGTAACAATTAAACCTAAAACTACTGGTTTAAAGTTGCGCTTTGCAAGCTCAAAAGGGGATACCTTGCATATAGCAGAAACGGGGATAATTGCCCAAGGTATTAATGTGCCTCCACCTACCCAAATAGCACCTAATTGTCCAAGAGCGGTTAAAGTAGCCACATTTCCACCAGTGGCTGTTCCAAATAAATTTGCAGTGGAACCGGTTAGAGCTATACCGGAAAATCCAGAACCATCTAGTCCAGTGATTGCACCTACAGTAGTTACACCAAAAGCACTTAAAAAATTGTTTAGTGGAACTGCCTTAGAAAGGGCAAAACCTAAGTCGTTTACTATACCTAAGGAGCCAGTAGGTAAATAGTTACCTATAATAGCTGTAAATCCATCACCCCCTACATAGAAAAAGGCAGCAATTGGAACTACTATTCCAAAAACTTTAAAGCCAAATTGGAAACCTTCTACAAGATATCTAGTGATTTTATCAAGAGAAGCCTTTTTATAAGATTTTATAGATATCAATATGAGTATAATTAAGGTTGTACCACCGATTAGTGCTGTAGCATCTCCACCTTTTAAGTTTAAAGAAACCATCAAAAATACATCAATAGAAAAGAGAAGAGGAATTAATATTGCAAAAAAAGATTTCCATCCTTTGCTTAAAAGAGATTCATCTGTAGACTGAACCTCTTCTGAATATTCAGTGTAGGTGAGATTTTCAAGGGTTCCATTTTTCATATCTTTCTTTAGCATGATAAAGGCTGTAACAGTAGTGACAATTCCCATAATAATTATTAGAGGAATACTAGCTTTAACTACTTCAGATACAGGAATACCAGCAGCATCCGCAGTTAATTTTGGAGCAGCTTGAATTACAAAGTCTGTAGACAATGCAATACCATGACCGAAAAGATTCATAGCTATGGCAGCACCTATGGCAGGGAGACCAGATTTGATAGCAACAGGAACTAATACAGCTCCAACTAGTGCAACGGCTGGAGATGGCCAAAAGAAATAAGAAATAATCATCATTATTATACCTATACCCCAAAAGGCTATAAAATCATTTTTCATAAACTTACTAAAGGGTTCTATCATAACTTTACTTATGCCAGTATAGGATAATGCTTTACTTAATCCAGCAATTATAGATATTATAAGTATTGTTGGCAGTAATTCCGTAATTGAGTAGATAAAACTATTAAAAATACTAATTAGAGATGCAGGAATAGATTTAGTGCTAATTAATGCAATTAATACTACTCCAACAATGCAAATAAGGGAACAGTCTAATTTTTTTATCATTGCTATTAAAATTAATATAATAAAAATTAAATATATATAGTGTATTGCGGTTAATTCAATCATTTGTAGCCTCCTACTAACTTATCCTAATTTAATAATAGAATATGCTGACAGGAGAAATTAGTGTTAAAAAAGCAAGATGGAAATTTTAAAAATTCAGATTTTCATTGGTTAGTTCTATGGACTAAAAATATAAGAGGTTTTATATTATGAATAAAACTGTTTAAATAGTTTTAAATAATATATAATAATAGTATGATATTTTGGAACAAATTGAAGAATTGAGGAGAAATAATATGAATAATTTTAAATTTAAACATAAGGATGAAGAGTTTATTTTATCAGAAGATAACCTTTCTTATATTGAAGCTGAGGAAGTACAAGATTTTACCATAGAAAAAGCATTAGAAATTTTAGAAGAAGGTAAAGAAAAAGTAGAATTTGACTATGAATATTATGCTGATAACTGTGAAGCATGTGGAAATAGTGAAGTTATAGATAAAAAACATTATAGATATTTAGAGTATCATTTTTATATTTTTACTAAAGAAGGAAAATATATAATTAGTAATATAAGTAATGAGTTTGAAACCACTACTTATTCCAAATTAGAGAGAATGAAAAAAATTGATGAAAGTTATATAGTATCTATTATCATCTGTGAAAGTTGTAAGAATTTTGCAATAGAAGTTGAACAGTGTGATATGTAAATAAATAACTGTGATATATAATTAAATAATTGTGACATGAATTTAAATAACTGTGACTTGAATTTAAATATCTGTGTATATTTTTAGGTTAATTCCATATACTCTTTAATGGAAGAAGAATGGAGATGTATAATTTATAAATTTTTGTAAGCAATAGTGTATAAACATATCAAAGCTGGATACAATTCCTAGTAGGAGGGATTGTATGATTGAAAGATATAAAAAAAATAAAGGATTATATATTTTTATAGCCTCTGTAGGAATAATAGTTTTTTTACTTAGCTATACTGTAAGTATAGCATTCTTAAGAAGTTCAAAAGATGGAGGAGCTGGAATTTTAGGCGAAGCATCTCAAGCAAGCTTTTTAAATATGAATGATGTATTAATTTCAGATAAAAGTAATATAGAGTTCATGTTAAACTATAAAAACTCTTTAGGTAAGGTAAAGATTAATGATAAATTAGATAAAACTATAAATGTAGAAAAAGATAATTTGATTGGTCTTAATCAGGAGCAGGCTGAAAAGATATTTTCTAGTTTTGGATACAAGGTAGAAAAATTCACAAAAGAAGATATTATATTTGTAAAGGACATAGAAGGATATTCCTACAAAGAAGATTCTTATTTTATAGGAATAAAGGATGAAAATATTGTTATTTATAATAAGGATTCTAATGGAACAATAAAAGTAGTAGAAGAGAAGATATTGAATCCTAAAGATGATAATGGACAGTCGTATTTAAAAATTAACGACATAGAGAACAGAGGTAATCTTTTGAGGACATTCTACGAAGGACATAAAGATTATCAGTTTTCCAATATACAAGAGGCTATGGAATATGCTCAGGCTCTTTGTAGCACATAGTGTCAGAAAGGGAGTGTTTCAAAAGGAATTTTGAAACACTCTTTTTTCATGAGAAATTGTAGAAATGGTATAAATTTAATTTGAAATAAGTTTAAAATAGTTTTTATTGAATTGTTATATTGTAGATGGTAAAGTATAATATAGTTACGATTGTAAGGTAATATAATTAATTAGTGAAGTTTAATATCAATACATATAGGTATATAATAGATTATAGGTCTAAATTTGCAGATGATGACTATATAGTAATGAAGAATTAACAAATGGTTAAATAAAAAAGATAGGTGACAAAGCATGTATGAATATATAAAAGGAATTTTTAAGTCTATAGAAAAGGAATATATAGTTATAGAATGTGGTAATATTGGATATAAAATTTTCACATCAGGTAGTACAATTTCTAATATGCCAGCTATAGATCAACAAATAAAGATTTATACTCATCAAATTGTAAGAGAAGATTTCATTGGACTTTATGGTTTTTTAACTAAAGATGAAATATCCATGTTTAATCTTCTTATTTCCATTAATGGTGTAGGACCTAAGGCGGCACTATCACTCATGTCTATTGCCAATGTTTCTACATTAAAGTATGCTATAATTACCGATGATGATAAATTAATAACTAAGGCACCGGGCATTGGTAAGAAAACTGCTCAAAGGATCATATTAGAACTTAAGGATAAGATAACCGTAGGAGGCGCCATGCCAAAGGGAACTACTATTAGTGATATTGACATAGATAATGAAAAACTATCAGAAGCAGTGGGGGCACTTATAGCTCTTGGATACTCAGATAAAGAGGCAGAAAAAGCAATAGAAAAAGCTAATAGAAGTAATAGTGTTGAAGATATTATAAAGGAATGTTTGAAAATTTTAATGGGATAATAACCTTATTAAGGGTTTTTAGTTAAGGAGGGGGATTATGGAAGATAGAGTTATTACATCTAATATTATTGAGGAAGATATAGAAGTAGAATATTCCTTAAGACCTCAGCGACTTAAGGAATATATAGGACAAGAAAAAGTTAAAAATAAGTTAGATATATTTTTAAAAGCTGCAAAGATGAGAAAAGAACCCTTAGACCATTTATTATTATATGGACCACCAGGCCTTGGTAAAACTACATTAGCTAACATAGTAGCAAAAGAAATGGGTGGAAATTTAAAAATTACATCTGGTCCTGCTATAGAGAGAGCTGGAGATTTAGCAGCATTGTTAACTAATCTAAATACCAATGATGTATTATTCATAGATGAAATTCATAGATTGAATAGGTCTGTAGAAGAAATTTTATATCCAGCCATGGAAGATTTCGCTTTAGATATTGTTATTGGTAAGGGGGCATCAGCAAAATCTATAAGACTAGATTTACCTAAATTTACTCTCATAGGAGCAACTACAAGGGTAGGACTTTTGACTGCACCTTTAAGAGATAGATTTGGAGTACTATGTTCAATGGAATATTATAATGATGACGAGCTTAAAGAAATTGTTTTAAGGTCTTCTGAAATATTAGGAGTTGAAATTGATAAGGAAGGTGCCTTTAGTCTGGGAATGAGATCTAGAGGAACACCAAGGATAGCTAATAGGTTACTAAAAAGAGTTAGAGATTACTCTATGGTTAAAGGTATAAATGTAATTGATATTAACATGGTGGAGCAAGCAGCTGAACTTTTAGAAGTGGATAGAGAAGGCTTTGATAGATTAGATAATAAGATATTAGAAGCTATAGTGGATAACTTTAATGGGGGACCCGTTGGAGTTGAGACACTAGCTTATTTTATAGGTGAAGAAGTCAGTACCATAGAGGATGTATATGAACCATACCTGATACAAAAGGGGTTTATTGTAAGAACTCCAAGAGGTAGAATGGCGGCAAAGAAAGCCTATGAACATTTAGGAAGGATTATTCCAGATCATATATTATAGAAATAAACATATAGATAGAATAGGGAAGTGTATAGACTTTGAAAGTAAAGGATTTTTATTTTGATTTACCAAAGGAATTAATAGCCCAGCATCCTTTAAAAAAAAGAGATGAATCAAGGCTTATGGTTCTAAATAAAAAAAGTGGTGAAGTAGAACATAAAGTGTTTAAAGATATTATAGAGTATTTAAATCCAGGAGATTGTCTTGTATTAAATGATACAAGAGTTATGCCGGCTAGACTTTATGGAGCTAAGGAAGGCTCCGGTGGTAAAATGGAGTTTTTGCTTTTAAATAGGCATGAAGACGATATATGGGAAACCTTAGTTAAGCCTGGTAAAAGAGGAAAAGTTGGAGCTAAATTTGTATTTGGAAATGGAGAACTAAAAGCCGAGGTAGTAGAAGTTTTAGACAATGGAAATAGAAAAGTAAAGTTTTACTATAATGGTATATTTGAAGAAGTATTAGATAGACTTGGCGAAATGCCATTGCCACCATATATAGAAGAAAAACTGGAAGATAGAGAAAGATACCAAACAGTTTACTCAAAGGAAGTAGGTTCTGCAGCAGCCCCTACAGCAGGACTACACTTTACAGATGAGTTACTACAAGCTATCAAAAAAAAGGGAATTAATATAGCTTTTGTAACTTTGCATGTGGGACTTGGAACCTTTAGACCAGTAAAAGCTGAAGATATTCAAGATCATGAAATGCATTCTGAGTATTATATTTTAGATAAGGAAAACGCTGAAATAATAAATAATGCTAAAAGAAGTGGGAAAAGAGTTATAGCTGTAGGAACCACATCAAATAGAACCCTTGAAAGTATAGCTAATGAAGAAGGTCAAGTTAAAGAACAATCAGGATATACTAGTATATTCATATATCCAGGGTATAAATTTAAAATAGTAGATGCCATAATAACTAATTTTCATTTGCCAGAATCTACTTTAATAATGCTTATAAGTGCTTTTTCAACTAGGGAAATAGTGATGAATGCTTATAAAATTGCAGTAGAAAACAAATATAGATTCTTTAGTTTTGGTGATGCTATGTTTATCCATGAATAGGAAGGACGATGAATAGGTGTATAAATTACTTAAAAAGAGTGGAAAAGTTAGACGTGGGGAATTTGTTACTCCTCATGGTACAATACAGACCCCTGTGTTCATGAATGTTGGAACTTTGGCTGCAATAAAAGGAGCAGTATCATCCATGGATTTAAAAGAAATTGGGTGTCAGGTAGAATTGTCAAATACATATCATCTTCATTTAAGACCAGGAGATGAAGTAGTTAAAAAAATGGGAGGACTTCATGAATTTATGAATTGGGATAGACCTATTCTTACAGATTCAGGTGGGTTTCAAGTGTTCTCATTAGCAAGCATGAGAAAAATTAAAGAAGAGGGTGTATACTTTAGCTCTCATATAGATGGTAGGAAAATATTTATGGGACCTGAAGAAAGTATGCAAATTCAAAGTAATCTAGCTTCAACTATTGCTATGGCCTTTGATGAGTGTATTCCAAATCCATCTTCAAGAGAATATGTAGAAAAATCTGTAGCAAGAACTACTAGATGGCTTGAAAGATGTAAAGTAGAGATGGATAGATTAAATGCAGATCCTAATACAATAAATAAAAAGCAAATGCTATTTGGTATAAATCAAGGTGGAGTTTACGAGGATATTAGAATAGAACATGCTAAGACCATTAGAAAACTAGACCTGGATGGATATGCAATTGGAGGATTGGCTGTTGGTGAAAGTCATGAGGACATGTATAGAGTTATTGATGCGGTAGTTCCATATCTTCCAGAGGATAAACCAATTTATCTTATGGGAGTTGGTACTCCAGAAAATATATTAGAGGCAGTTTCAAGAGGTGTAGATTTCTTTGATTGTGTATTACCAGCTAGAAATGGAAGGCATGGACATGTGTTTACTAAGTATGGTAAAATAAACATCATGAATGCTAAATATGAATTAGATAAAAAACCTATAGATGAAGGATGTGATTGTCCTACTTGTAGGCATTATACAAGAGGATACATAAGGCACTTATTTAAAGCCAAGGAAATGTTGGCAATGAGACTTTGTGTGCTTCATAACTTATATTTCTATAATAAATTAATGGAGGATATAAGAAATGCAATTGATGGGGATTACTTTGAAGAATTTAAAAATCAAAGACTTTCAGAGTGGGGAAAAAAATAATTAGGTATCTATTTTTTAAATATATACATAACTAGTGAAAGGAGAGATATTATGCAAAACTTAATGGCGTTTCTTCCAATGGTACTTGTACTTGTGTTGTTTTACTTCATGATTTTCATGCCAGAAAAGAAAAGAAAGAAACAATACAATGATATGTTGAATTCTTTAGCTATAAATGATGAGATTATGACTAAAGGTGGAATCATGGGAAGAATAATAAATATTCAAGAAGAATATATTATTTTAGAAAGTGGTCCAGATAGAGCGAGAATAAAAATGAGCAAACTAGGTATTGCTTCAGTTACAAAATCAGCTAATGAACCAGAAGAAATAAAGGCATAATCATCATAAAACCCCTTATATAAACATATTTATTAATATAAGGGGGTTTTGGGTATGTATAAAAAGTTTAATTATTCCGCTATAGGAGTAGGGGTGCTAAGAGCATCAATTTTAACAGTAATTTGCGTTTTAGTATATTCACTAGTTACTTCATATTTCCCATTTAGTGACGCAGTCACATCAGTATTTTTAGTTATAGCTACATTGGCTAGTGTGGTATATGGAGCTATATATGCTACATTAAAAATGGGAAGTAAAGGTTGGCTTGTGGGGTTGCTAGTAGCAGTATTTTATATGTTAATACTTTATATAGTATCCTTATGCTTTGGAAATGACTTGGCATTAGGAGGAAAAGACGTAGTTAGATTAATTTTAGCATTAGCAGCAGGATCATTGTCAGGAATGCTAGGAGTGAATCTATAGATATTATCAATTTTAGGAGGAATAAAAATGAAACATATAAAAACTATCAACAAATCTAACATTAAAGAAAGTTTAAAAAAACCAGGTTGTAAAGAGTGTGCTAACTCATGTCAATCAGCTTGCAAAACTTCTTGTACAGTAGCTAATTTAGAGTGTGAAAACTAATCATTTTAAAGGCAGTAACAAAAAGTTACTGCTTTGTGTTTAGTTAGGAGGAAAAACAATGGAATTAATTCACAAATTTAGACAAGGAAATGATTTTTATGTTATAGATGTAAATTCAGGTGCAGTTCATGAAGTAGATGAGCTTGTATATGACATGTTAGACTCAGATAAACTTAAAACTAAAGACGAGTTAAAAGAAATATATAAGGATAGATACTCCAGTGAAGAAATTGATGATGTATATGAGGAATTAGAATCTTTAGTTCATGAAGAAATGCTTTATTCTAAAGATTTATATGAAAATATAGCAATGATGAGTGGACAAGCAGAGGTAGCCATTAAAGCCCTTTGTCTTAATATAATTCATGATTGTAATTTGAAGTGCAAATATTGTTTTGCCGATGAAGGAGAATATAAGGGTTGTAGAAAAACCATGAGCGCACAAACCGGTAAAGACGCTATAGATTTTGTTATAAAAAACTCAGGTAAAAGAAAAAATATAGAAATTGACTTATTTGGTGGAGAGCCACTTATGGCCTTTGATATCATAAAGGAAATAGTAGATTACGGTAGAGAACAAGAAAAACTTCACAATAAAAACATTAGATTTACTATGACTACTAACTCTACTCTTTTAAATGATGAAATAATGGACTACCTTGATAAAAACATGGGAAATATAATTTTAAGTATAGATGGAAGAAAAGAAGTCAATGATAAAGTAAGAATAAGATTTGATGGAACTGGTACCTATGAATCTATATTACCTAAAATAAAGAAAATGGTAGATATAAGAGATAAGTCTAAGACTTATTATGTAAGAGGTACTTTTACAAGAGAAAATACAGATTTCTTTGAAGATGTAAAGCATATGGTGGAGCTAGGCTTTGATGAAGTATCTATTGAACCAGTAGTACTTCCAGATGACCATGAACTTTCATTAAGAGAAGAGGACCTTCCTACAATTTTTGAACAATATGATAAATTATATGAATATATGGTTGAAAAATATGAAGCAGGAAAATCCTTTAAATTCTATCACTTCAATATAGATTTACAAGGAGGTCCATGCATCTATAAGAGAATTTCAGGATGTGGAGCTGGACATGAGTATGTAGCAGTTACTCCTGATGGAGAAATATATCCTTGTCATCAATTTGTAGGGAATAAAGACTTTCTTATGGGAGATATATATGAAGGGGTTAAGGACTTTTCTATAGTTCAAAATCTTAAGGATGCTCATATATATAATAAACCTACATGTAAAAACTGCTGGGCAAGATTCTACTGTAGTGGAGGATGTCAAGCTAACAACTTTAACTTTAATGGTGATGTTCACGTGCCATATGAATTAGGTTGTAAAATGCAAAAGAAGAGAATAGAGTGTGCTATTGCTTTAAAAGCGAAAACAATGAATAAATAATTGTGTTTTAAAGGATAGAATTAAAAATTCTATCCTTATTTTGATAAAAAATAAGAAGTATACAGAAAATTAAGTTATATGTACTTGATTTTATCCATACAATACCTGTAAAATAAATAATAAATAGACAATTAGAAAATACAATTAGAAAACAGGAAGGGGATAACCATGAGGAGGAAAAATAGAAAAAGTGGAATTGTAGTTATCATAGCAATAATATTAATAGGTCTTTTTGCATACGCTGGTCTTTATGGGGTGAATTTAGGTAATTATAGAATCAAAACCTTTGGAAGTAGTATTGATAAAGGGCTTGATTTAGTAGGAGGAACTTCTCTTTTAATGGAGATAAAGGAGGAGAAGGTAGATCAAGCTGTTATAGATAGAACTATAGAACTTATTTCTATGAGAATAAATAAAGATGGAGTAAGCGAAATTCCTATAACTCAAGAAGGCGAAAATAGAATTAGAATAGAAATACCAGGAGAGTTTGATACAGATAAGGTTTTAGATACCATTGGTAAAACTGGTGAATTAACCTTTGAAGGTCCAGATGGAAAAGTAATTTTAACTGGTAAAGAGGTTAAAGAAGCAGGAGCATATATATCTCAAGATAATAAGTATGTTGTTAATCTTGAATTAAATGAAGATGGAACTGCAAAATTTGCGGAAGCAACTAAGACTTTCTTAAATAAAAGTATAGCTATAAAAATGGATGGTGAAGTTTTAACTAATCCAACAGTTAATGCTGTTATTAGTGATGGAAAGGCAATTATTGAAGGTATGAGTTCTTTAGAAGAGGCAAATTCCATTGCTAGTATCATAACTTCGGGAGCTCTTCCAGTAAAAATAGAAGCTACTTCAGTTAAAACAGTAGGACCAACTATTGGAGCTGAGGCATTATCCCTTAGTAAAAAGGCAGCCATGATTGGTATAGCTTGTATAATACTATTTATGGTTGCATACTATAGAGTTCCAGGAATAATTGCTTCTGTGGCTATAGTTTTATATGTAAGTTTATTACTTGTAATATTCTCTCAATTTGGAGTAGTATTAACTTTAGCAGGTATAGCAGGGTTAATTCTTACCATTGGTATGGCTGTAGATGCTAATGTTCTCATATTTGAAAGAACTAAGGAAGAGTTAAGATTAGGTAAATCTATAAAGACTTCTGTTGAA
Organism: Clostridium sp. UBA7791; assembly: GCF_002480755.1. NCBI lineage: Bacteria > Bacillati > Bacillota > Clostridia > Eubacteriales > Clostridiaceae > Clostridium > Clostridium sp. UBA7791. The sequence goes on from NZ_DLCT01000005.1 coordinate 570,283, forward strand.
GCTGGTTATAGTAGAGCATTATCGTCAATTTTAGACTCTAACATAACTACAATTATTGCAGCACTAGTATTATATTTTCTAGGTTCAGGTTCTGTTAAGGGATTTGCAGTAACGCTACTTATAGGTATTATTGTAAGTATATTTACTGCCTTATTTGTTACAAAGTTTCTACTCAATAATGCTGTAAATGCAGGTTGGATAAATAAACCATCATATTTTGGCGTGAGAGAAGGAAAAAAACATGAATTTACTAGTTTAAAAATAATAGAGAAGACTAAAATATGGTTTGCTATATCAATTATTATAATTGCTATTGGAGTTGGATTTATAGCAACTAAAGGTTTAAATTATGGTATAGATTTCAAGGGTGGTACATTAATTACTTTAGATATGAATAAAGAATTCAATAAGGCTGATGTAAATACTATTATTGATAAGTATGCTAAAGATAAATACTCTACCAAATTAGCTAGTGAAGGAAAAGAGATACAAATTATTGTTCAAGAAGGGGTATTGAATGAAGAAAAAACTAATGCTCTTATTGATGAAATAAAAGAAAAGTATTCATTAGAAGATAGTGCACTTATTGGCAAGGAAAGTATAGGAGCTACTGTTGGAAATGAATTAAAGAAAAAGGCATTGTTAGCATTAGGAGTTGCATCTATTGCTATGCTTATATATATTACTGCTAGATTTGAATTTAGCTATGCAGCAGCATCTATTATAGCTTTACTTCATGATGTATTAATTACACTTTCTTTCTATGCTATATTTGGAATTCAAGCCAATTCACCATTTATAGCAGCTATTTTGACTATAGTAGGATATTCTATTAATGATACTATTGTTATCTTTGATAGAATAAGAGAAAATGTTAAGAGAAACAGAAGGATGGATCAATCAGAGGTTGCTAATATGAGTATAACAGAAACTATGACTAGAAGTATAAATACATCCTTAACAACACTTATAACTATAGTGGCAGTTTATGTTCTAGTACCATCCATAAGAGAGTTCTCACTTCCACTTATAGTGGGAATTGCCTGTGGAGCGTATTCTTCAATATTTATAGCTTCACCACTATGGGTAATAATTAAAAATGCAAAGCAAAAAAAGAAAGCTAAAGTAGTAGCATAATATAAACAAAGTTCATGGCGAAAAACATTTTATCATGTTTTTCGCCATTTTTATAATAATTTGTTTGTAAAATTGTCAGTTTTAAATTATAATATATTTGTTTTCTATAAATAGATTTCTTAAACTCCATAATATGTACAAGTAATATGGAGTTAGAAGTTTTTTGTTCAAGGAGAATGTGATCACTGAAATATATGATGAAATTATAAGGGATCAAAAAACTACTCATGGAACTAATTTGGAGGAGCGCATATGGAGTATAGTATGAATAGGAAAGATAATGATCCGTTTCTATTAGGAAATATGAAAATTGCATTAAACAGAATTGTGAAAGCTATCAATGAGAGAGAAAAGATAGTTATATATGGCTATCATGACTTTGATAGCGTATGTGCCATATCTCTTCTTATGTTAGTATTACGATATGTAAATAGTGATGTAGAGTATTATATACCCAGTGTATATAGAAATGATAGAAATTTAAATAAAGAAGATATAGAGAATAATTTATTATGTCTTGGAGCAAATTTAATTATAACAGTTGGTTGTGGAGTTAAATCTAAAGCAGAAATACAACTTTGTAAGGAAAACAACATAGATATAATTGTAACGGATTATCATAATCACATAGTAGAGGATAATAATTGTATAACAATAAATACCTATCAAACAAATTGTAATTATCCTTTTAAGGATTTTACAGCTTGTTCCCTTATATATAAATTCATAGAAGTTATAGCTTCTTATTATAAGATAAGTTGCACACAAAAGTATTTGGATTTAGTAATGATGGGTATAATTACAACAGAGATAGAAATAGAAGAAGAGAATAAATACTTTGTAGAAGAAGGGTGCAAGAAATTAAAACAAACTAATAACTATGGAGTTAGGGCGTTGATAAGAGAACATGAGCGGAATTATGGTGGTATAATGAAGTTTTATGATGAAGGTATTATAAAGCTCTTACCAAAGATGATTTCCAAGAATAAGCTAGATAATGCAAGAATAATTGTTGAACTTTTTACTACTAATGATAGTTATAGAGCAAAGCAAATATCAAAATACTTATATAAAGAGGTTATGATGAGTTTAGAATAGAATAATATATATAAGCATTTAAATATACATATTTTTTAAAGTATTGCATTAAATATCAAGGTTAATATATAATTTAATTATGGTAAAGATGTGTTTGGGTAAAGGCTTTAGGAGGAGTAGAAAATGAATTTAAAGGATAAAGTTAGAATAATAGAAGATTTTCCGAAAAAAGGTATAAGTTTTAAAGATGTAACTACTTTACTTCAAGATAGAGAGGCATTAAGAGAGTCAATAGATGTTATTGCCAATCATTTGAGGGATAAAAAAATTGATATAGTAATAGGACCAGAGGCTAGAGGGTTTTTATTTGGAGTACCAGTAGCTTATGTTTTAGGAGCTGGTTTTGTACCAGTTAGAAAACCTGGTAAATTACCCTATGAAACTATTAAAACTTCCTATGATTTAGAATATGGAAGTGATGCGTTAGAAATTCATAAGGATGCTATTAAAAAAGGTCAGAGAGTAGCAATTGTTGATGATTTACTTGCTACAGGAGGAACCGTAGCTGCTGTTGCAAAGCTTGTTGAGGAATCAGGTGGAGAAGTTGTAGCCATAGACTTTTTAATAGAGCTAACAGAACTTAAAGGTAGAGAAAAAATAGCACAATATGATATTATGTCTGTTATAGACTATCCATTTTAGAATTGAACATAAATTGCAATAATTTGGGTTATAGTATATAATAATTACTGAGTTTAAATAGGTGGCTGGTTCATTAACCAGCCTTTAATTTTAGGAGTGTATTACAATGATTGATAAATTGATAGAAAAAATTAATAGTAATTGTCACAATGTAGATATCAATTTTGTAAATAAGGCCTATGAATTTTCTGTAAATGCCCATAAAGAACAAAAAAGAGAGTCAGGAGAGCCTTATATTATTCATCCTTTAGAAGTAGCTTGTATTTTGGCTGAACTAGGACTTGATACCTCTACCATAGTGGCAGGTCTTTTACATGATGTAATTGAAGATACAGAATATACATATGAAGATGTTTGTAACATCTTTTCTATAGAAGTGGCAGATTTAGTAGAAGGGGTATCTAAGCTAGGTAAAATAAAATATAAGTCAAAAGAAGAACAACAAGCAGATAATGTTAGAAAAATGCTTCTTGCGATGGCTAAGGATATAAGAGTAATACTTATAAAATTGGCTGATAGATTACATAACTTGAGAACGTTAAAATACATGCCAGAGAATAAACAAAAGGAAAAGGCTAAGGAAACTCTAGATATATATGCGCCATTAGCTCATAGATTAGGTATATCAAAAATAAAGTGGGAGCTAGAGGATTTAGCATTAAGATACTTAAATCCAACAGAATATTATGACTTAGTAAAGCTGATTTCAGATAAGAGAAATGAAAGAGAAGAGCAAATAAGTCATATCATATCACAACTTAAATTAAATCTTAATATGGGTGGAATTACAGCAGAAATAGAAGGTAGACCAAAGCACTTCTATAGTATTTATAGAAAAATGATAAAAAGTAGTAAAACCATAGATCAAATATTTGATCTTACAGCAGTGAGGATATTAGTAGATGATATTGGAAATTGCTATGCTGCATTGGGAATAGTACATACTATGTATAAGCCTATACCAGGTAGATTTAAGGACTATATTGCTATGCCTAAACCTAATATGTATCAGTCACTTCATTCAACGGTAATAGGACCTTTCGGAAAACCCTTTGAAATACAAATTAGAACCTTTGAAATGCACAGAACTGCTGAATATGGTATTGCAGCTCACTGGAAATATAAAGAAAGTGTTCAAGATGAGGATAAATCTCTAGATTCAAAGCTATATTGGCTTAGAGAAATGCTAGAATGGCAAGGAGAGACTTCTGACGCTGAAGAATTTATGGAAGGCTTTAAGATAGATTTATTTTCAGATGAAGTATTTGTTTTTACTCCAAAGGGTGATGTTATAAATTTACCAAATGACTCTACACCTATAGACTTTGCCTATGCTATCCATACTGCAGTAGGTCATAAGTGTGTTGGAGGTAAGGTAAATGGGAAGATAGTACCTCTAGATTATAAGCTCAGAACAGGGGAAATTGTAGAGGTAATTACAGCTACTAATTCAAAAGGACCTAGCATAGATTGGCTTAATATAGTTAAGAGTAATCAAGCAAGGAGTAAAATTAAACTTTGGTTTAAAAAGGCAAATAGAGAAGAGACCATAGCAAAGGGAAAAGAATTAGTAGATAAAGAGTGTAAGAAGCAAAATTGTATATTTTCTCAAGTAATTAATGAGGACATTATTGAGAAAATTATTAGAAGATATAACCTAAAGAACATGGATGATTTATACCATGGTGTAGGCATTGGAGACATAAACCCTAATAATATGATAAGCAAGCTAAAGGATGCTTATGATAAAGAGAACTCTAAGCAGTTAAAACTTGAGGAATTAAGGCTAATTCATGAGGAAAAAAGTAAAAAACAAAAGAATAATACTTATTCTGGAGTTACAGTTAAGGATATGTCTAATATTCAAGTAAGATTTGCAAAATGTTGTAGTCCTGTATATGGAGATGATATTATTGGATATATTACAAGAGGCAAGGGTGTATCTATTCATAGAAGTGACTGTAAGAATGTAATTAACTTACAGGAAAAAGAAAGTCACAAAATAGTTGAAGTGGCTTGGGGAAAAGAAAATAAAGATAAATATATTGCTGACATAGAAGTAATAGCTGAGGATAGATTAGGTCTTCTTACAGATATTATAGAGATACTAGGGCTTGTAAAAGCTAATATTTTATCAATAAGTGCTGTAACAAATAAAAAAAATATAGCAGTTGTAAGCCTAAAAATAAATATTTCTAGTATAGAGCATTTAAAGGATATTCAAACTAAACTTAAGAAAATCAAGGATGTTAAGGATGTCTATAGAAAGAAACAGTAAAAAGGAGTGCTTAATATGAGAGCTGTAGTACAAAGAGTTAAATCTTCAAAGGTTGAAGTAGATAATAAAGTTATTAGTGAAATAGGAAAAGGAATTAACTTACTTGTGGGAATAAGTAAGGAAGATACTAAAGAAGATATAGATTATATAGTAAGAAAAGTTCTTGGAATGAGAATTTTTGAAGATGAAGATGAGAGAATGAACTTTTCACTTCAAGATATAGAGGGGGAGCTATTAATAATATCTCAATTTACTCTATATGGTGATTGTAGAAAGGGAAAGAGACCTGATTTTATGAAGGCACAAGGTGGAGATGTTGCTAGAGAATTATATAATGAGCTAGTTGAAGCCTTTAAAAAAGAAATACCTAATCTTCAAACAGGGGAATTCGGAGCTGATATGAAGGTTGAAATTATAAATGATGGACCAGTAACACTTTTATTAGAGAGTAAGAAGGATTTTTAAAATTTTAAGAAATATATGGCATTTTGAGGTGATACTATGATTATAAAAAGAATGATGGCAGGAGTTTATGCTGCCAACTGTTATATATTATTTGATGAAGAAACAAAGGAAGCTGTAGTTTTAGACCCGGGTGGAGATATAGATGATGTATGTAAAGCTCTTAATCAACTAGAAGCTAAGGTTAAATATATCATATTAACCCATGGTCACTTTGATCATACTACAGGGGTAGATGGATTAAAGGCTGAAACAGGAGCAACTGTAGCTATGGCTAAAGAAGATAATGATATGATTTTAAATAATATAATGTATTATGGACCACTTATTGAAGGTGGAGCAGACCTTTTATTAAAACATGGTGATATATTAAAGTTTGGTAATTATAAAATAGAAGTTTTGGCAACACCAGGACATACACCAGGAGGAATAAGTCTTTTAGTAGATGGAAATGTGTTTACTGGAGATACTCTATTCAAGGGATCTGTTGGCAGAAGTGATTTAGCTGGTGGAGACCACAATGAGCTTATAACAAGTATAAAAAATAATTTAATGCCTCTTAGTGATAGTGTGGCAGTTCACCCAGGTCATGGACCAAGTAGTACCATAGGCCAAGAAAGAATGGAAAACCCATTTCTATAGGTAAAATTAAACTGTATATTGGGTTATAAGAAGGTAATTTGAAATAAGGATTTGATAAATATGATAAAGGATATGAAGTCTATAAAAGTAAAGCTAAGCAATATGAATTTTAGATATGATGTCTTTCTTATGATAAATCTATTTTATAGTTTTATTAATATAGAATTTGTAAATGAGGAATTTGACTTATCTATAGATATAGATGAAGAAACGGGAAGTATTATAATTGGAGGAACAGAAGGATTCTTTAATTATGAAATTAATAGAAATTATAAGCTTTCTGAGGAAGTTAAAAAGTCCTTATTCATATATCTTAGAAATATTACTGGCAAAGTTCTTCCATGGGGAACTTTAGTTGGGATAAGGCCTTCTAAAAAAGCACTAGATCTTTTAGAAAAAGGATATAGTGAAGAGGAGGTAATAAAAGAATTTAAGGATAGACATGAAACTAGCAAGGAGAAGACAAAACTTTGTATTGATGTAGCTAAGTACGAAAAAAGTGTAGTTAACAAAGATAAAGATACTATAAGTATATATGTGGGTATGCCCTTTTGTCCAACTAGATGTGTTTATTGTTCTTTTACCTCAAATCCTATAGGGGGAAAGTCAGCTTTAGTTAAAGACTATCTTAATGCTATTACCAAGGAAATAAAAGCTATAAGTAAATATGTATCTGAAAAGAATTTAACTATTGAAAGTGTCTATTTTGGAGGAGGTACTCCTACTTCTGTAAATGATGAAGAATTTGAAGATATAATGAATAAGATATATAAGTGCTTTGTTGAAGGTAAGGGTGTTAAAGAATTTACTGTAGAATGTGGAAGAGTAGATAGTATAACAGAAAGAAAACTTCAATCTATGAAAAAATATAAGGTTCATAGGATTAGTATAAATCCTCAAAGTATGAATGATGATACTTTAAAAAACATTGGTAGAAATCATAGTAGTAAGGATGTAGAAAACTGCTTTAATCTAGCACGAAGTCTAGGCTTTGATAATATAAATATGGATATGATAGTTGGTCTCCCAGGAGAAGAGCTAAGTCATATAAATAGAAGTTGCGAAGAAATACTTAAACTAAATCCAGATAGCATAACTATACATGGTATGTCTATTAAAAGAGGCTCTAGACTACATGAAAATCTAGTTAATAAGGGAAAGTTTACTATTCCTAATCAACATGAGTTAAATGCTATGTATGAAGCTACAAAAAATCTTTCTTTAGATTTAAATATGAAACCGTATTATATGTATAGACAAAAAAATATGGTAGGTAACATGGAGAATGTAGGCTATTGTAGAGATGAAAAAATATGTATATATAATATTCAGATGATAGAGGAAAAGCAAACTATTATTGCTCTTGGAGCAGATGGAGTTTCAAAGGTTGTTTTCCTAGATGAGAATCGAATAGAGAGATTTGCAAATGTTAAGGATGTAAAAGAGTATAATAGTAGAATAGACGAGATGATAGCTAGAAAGATAGAATTACTCAATACTCTATATTAAAACAATTATGTACATAGGTTTTAAAGAAATATTCATTTGGGTAATGATATTATAATATATTTTAGACTTAATAAGTAAATAGGAGGAATTTAAATGGGAGAATCACTTAATGGACTTAAAAGAACCATTATGTGTGGTGAAGTAAGAGAATCAAATATCTCTGAAAAAATCACTGTTATGGGTTGGGTCCAAAGAAAAAGAAATTTAGGAAGTTTAGTTTTTGTAGATTTAAGAGACAGAACTGGATTGTTACAAGTTGTATTTGGTGAAGAAATAAATAAAGAAGCCTTTGAAAAAGCTGATTTAGTTAAATCTGAGTACTGCATAGCTGTTACTGGAGAGGTTATAAAAAGAGAATCTCCTAATAAAAATTTACCAACAGGAATGGTAGAGCTTAAAGGGGAAAGTATTAAAATACTTTCAGAATCAGAAACTCCACCTATATATATTAAAGAAAACTTAGATGCTGGTGAAAACATAAGACTAAAATATAGATATTTAGATCTTAGAAGACCAGATATGCAAAAAATATTAATGATTAGACATAAAGCTGGAAAAGTAGTAAGAGATTATCTAGATGAAAATGGATTCTTAGAAATGGAAACACCAATGCTTACTAAGAGCACTCCAGAAGGAGCTAGAGATTACTTAGTGCCTAGTAGAAATTACCCAGGAATGTTTTATGCATTACCTCAATCTCCGCAAATATTTAAGCAATTATTAATGGTTTCTGGATATGATAAGTATTTTCAAATAGTTAAATGTTTTAGGGATGAAGACTTAAGAGCTAATAGACAACCAGAATTTACGCAAATAGATTTAGAGATGAGCTTTGTTGAAATGGAGGATATCATAGCCCTAAATGAAGGTCTTTTAAAAAGAGTATTTAAAGAAGTTATAGATGTAGATGTACAACTTCCAATAAAGAGAATGCCTTATGCAGAAGCTATGAATAAATATGGTAGTGACAAGCCAGATTTAAGATTTGGTATGGAGATACAAAATATTACTGAAGCAGTAAGAGGTACAGATTTTGCTGTGTTTAAAGGAGCCATTGAAAATGGTGGTTCAGTAAGAGCTATTGTAGCTAAAAACTGTGCAGACATGGGTAGAAAGAAAATTGATAAACTAGGTGAGTTTGTTAAAACTTATAAAGCAAAAGGTCTTGCTTGGATAGCTTATAAAGAAGGAGAAATAAAATCTCCAATAGCTAAATTCTTCTCAGAAGAAGATATGGCTAAATTGCTAAGTGCTGCTGGAGCAGAAGTAGGAGATTTAGTTTTAATAGTTGCAGATGTTGATAGTGTAGTACTTCAATCTCTTGGAGCTTTAAGATTAGAACTTGCTAAGGAACTTGGAATCTTAGAAGGAAACAAAGACTTTAACTTTGTATGGATTACTGAATTCCCAATGTTTGAATATGACGAAGAAGAGAAGCGATTCGTAGCTCTTCACCATCCATTCACAGCACCTATGGATGAAGATTTACAACTTCTAGAAACAGATCCAGGAAGAGCTCGTGCTAAGGCTTATGATATAGTATTAAATGGAGAAGAACTTGGTGGAGGAAGTATAAGAATTCATGATACAAACCTTCAACAAAGAATATTTAATCTTCTAGGCTTTACTGATGAAAGTGCGTGGGAAAGATTTGGATTCTTATTAGAGGCATTCAAATATGGACCACCACCACATGGCGGACTTGCATATGGTTTAGATAGAATGGTAATGTTCCTTGCAGGAACTGATAACATAAAAGACGTTATTACCTTCCCTAAAAATCAAAATGCTTATTGTCCAATGAGTGAAGCACCTAATGTAGTTGATAAAAAGCAATTAATTGACTTAGGAATAGAAGTTAGTAAAGTAGAAAAATAATTTAATAGAAGATTTTATTATTATAGAGAATAATAATAAGTTATATGGACATAATAACTTCATAAAACTATTGATACTTAGTGATTAATATTTATTTTACAATTGCAATTTAATTACAATTGCTATATAATAATACTAAAGAATATTCTGCTGTGTGCGTGGAAATGGTTTATGTTGAGCCAACATTTAAACGTTGTGGCTGATGTTCTCATTATGGAGTGTTGACTGACTATTTTATAGTCGGTACCAGAAGTAGTGAGGCGATTCCACCCCTGGTAGACAGGGTTCAAATACATCATGAATACGGCACAGTGGGTATCAATAGTTTTAATATTAAAGAGTAAATACTTTGTATTTACTCTTTTTTTTACATCCATGGATATTATTAAAAAAGTTAAGAAGAAAGTGAAACACTGCAGGGAATATAAATAATAGAATAGGTAAAAAAATTATAAGTCTATTGAATAAAAGAGTATACGTATAAATTAAGTTGGTTACATAATTATAGCGAATTTGCATAATAGTTATTAAATACCTAAGTATTGTGATTTTATAGCAACTACTTCTTAAAGGTGGTATAGCAATTTAAAAATTTATCTCTATTAGCGTTATCACCTAGACCTTCATAACATTCCGAAAGAAGTTTATATATATTAGAATTAGTTGCATCTATAGATAATGCTTTATTTAATAGAAGTATTGAATCGTCATATTTTTTTAGATACATTAACTTTGATACTCCTTTTATTATATTTTCAAGAATTTTTGTGTCTTCAGTAAGATTATTTAATCTATAGATTAGTGAATTAATTTTGTCTGTAGTAAATGGCTTAAGTAAATATTCAACAGCTCCCAATTTAGTACAATCAACAGCATTTTTAACTGTTGGGAAAGCTGTCATAATTATTACCGTAGAAAATATTCCATCTTCCCGAATTCTTTTCAATACTTCAGTGCCACTTAATGTTGGCATTTTAATATCTAAAAAGATTAAATCAAAGGGTTCTCTAGATAATATTTCTAATGCCTCTAATCCATTTAGAGCTTCAGTGACAATGTATTCATTTAGTTCTAATGATGTTTTTAATAATTTTCTTATATTTTTGGTATCATCAACTACAAGTGCTTTTTTCATAGTACCTCCTAATTATATGGAATAATAATTGTAAATGTTGCCCCTTCACCTAAATCACTTTCACATGTTATTTCACCATTGTGAGCAGCTATTATGTCTTTACATATCCAGAGACCAAGACCAGAATTATTTTTAATGTCTTTATTAGTTAATTGAGTATATTTATCAAATATTTTTGTAGTATTATTCTTTAAAATTCCAACACCAGTATCAGTTACAGTTATATTTAATTTATTATCTTTTAAGAATCCTCGTATAGAAATTAAATCGCCATCCTTGCAGTGTCTAATGGCATTTATTATTAAATTATTAAGTACCCATACTAATTTTTCACCGTCACAGGATAACGGTTTTACATTTATATCTACATTGTATTCAAGAATAATTCCACTATAATTTGCGATACCTTTGTTACTAGAGACTGAGGCTTTTATCAAATCCTCAATGGAATTATACTCTTTATTATAAATCTCAGTTGAAGATTCCAGTTTCGATAATAAAAGCATATTTGAAACAAGTAAGTTTAATCTTTCGCCATCTTCCTTAATAGTGGTTAATATTTTTCTTTGTTCGTAACTTAAATCTCCTAATTTACTACTTTCTAGTAGACCTGTACCAATCATAATTGAAGTTAATGGAGTTTTAAATTCGTGTGAAATTGTTGCAAAGAAATCCTTACTAGTTTGCTCTATTTCTTTTAAGTGTGTTACATCCTTTAATAAAATTACATAGCCAACTTGAAGATCTTCCTCTTTAATTTCTTTAATTGATATATTGTAATAGAGTATATCTCCATTTTTGTTTTTTAGAGTGATAATATTCAAAAAATCCCATTGGCAGTTATTTAATATTATATCATAGATAACTGAAAAAAAACTTCTATCATTAACCAAATGAGTTAAATATCGTCCTTCTGGTTTTTCATCGCTAATATCAAAGGCATCAATAAAATTTTCGTTAACCATGGTAACTTTATAATCTTTATCAATAACTACCATTGGAGAATCTATGCTTCTTAATATGGAGTTTGAATTATTTCTTTCTTTTAATATTTGACCTAGTGTGCTTTTTTCAAAACTTTCAATTCTTTTTGCCATTAAGTTAAATTGATTTGCTAATTCTCCTAGTTCATCTTTTGTTGTTATTTCCAATTCTTTATATGCAGAGTTAGTTTTTATATCTTTAATAGCATCAATGATATTATTTAATGGGTATAATATCTTTTTAAGAAGATGTCTTGATAAGAAAAATGAAATTAATATTGAAGCTAAAGTAAAAAGTATTGTTGCATTTATTATAATTTTAGTTTTATTTTCAACTCTAGTTTTTGAATTAATCATCATAGTTTCATTTAGACTACTTATATTATCTAGAGTCTTTACAATTGTATCATAATTAATTTTAATTTCATTGAAGAAAAAATTATACCCTGATACTTTACCATTATTTTGAATGATTTCAGATAAGGTAAAAAAATTCTGGCTATATTCAAGATAGTAAGTATCAAGACTATTTACATATTCCATTTCTCCATCTTCAGTTATATTATTTTTTTCAAAGTAAAAGTTATCTAAAAATAAAGAGTTATTTTTAGAATATTCAGCGAGGCCTTCTTTTTTATCGCCAGATATGTAAAGAAATAAGCTCTGTTGTTGATTATAAAGTGCATCTTTCATATTTTCAACAGATTGAATACTTTTATAATTGTTAGTTAAAAGTCCATCTATATCATTTGAAATTGTAATTAAATTTCTAACTGAAACTAATCCTAGCAATGACATTGCTAGGATTATAACAATATAAATAAGTGATAGTTTTCCATTTAAGGTTTTAACCATAGTTTTTCCTCCTTAAGTTAATTCTTATAGTAAAGCAAAGTAAAATATAGCAAAGCTAAGATTAATTAAGCTAATTTAAAAACTCCAATTTCTGAAGTATGGATAATTGTTAATAGTACTTTTAGCTTACTTTGATATTTATATCTAATAAGATTAGAATTAGTAGGTAGTAAAAATTACGTAGGAAGGTAGTATTATGTATAACTTAATTATAGGTTACAATAACTCAAGTATCAACTTAATTAAATCACTTATTTGTAAAGAAAAAATTGTATTTTTGATTGATGATAAATCACCAGAAGAAATTAAAATAAAGAATAAATTTCTTTATTATTATCAAGTCAATATAACTGATATGAAACAGATACTAGATAAGTCATCGAAAGCAATGTTATCACATGTTTTTATAATAACAGAAGATGATTATTTAAATTTAATGATTGAAGATAATTTGAAATTTTTAGATAATGTACAAGTTGTTTATAATTTTAGAGCATTAGAAAAGATATCTAACAACGGTAATAAAAATTTATATCTTCAAGATTTCTTTGAGCCATTAGGTAAGGAGGTAATTTAATTTGTTTGTTGTTGTTATAAGTGAAAGTAAATTTATTAATCGATATAAGGAAAGTTTAGAAGGTTTAAGCTTAGATTTCTCAAATGTAATTTCAACACAAGAACTTTCGCCCGCGTCTTCCGATATATTTAATAATTACTTATTAAAAAGAGCAGATGTGGTGGTGATTATCACACCTAAAGATCAGTTTAATTTCTATATTTCAAAGGTTTGTAAAACTTTTTATGAAACTAAAAAGGTTATTACATTAATTAACAATTCAAACAATAAAGATGTTTTCGCTTCAATTGGAGTTTTTGATGTAATAGATTTTAATTGTTATGCAAAAGAAACTTTATATAAATTTTTAGAAAAAGGAGCAATTTAAATATGTATATTATTATTATTGGATGTGGCAAGATGGGAAGCAAATTAGCTGCAGATTTAGCTGAAACATCCCATGATATATGTGTAATAGATAGGGATGAGGAGAAAACGAATAAACTAGGTTCAGGGTTTAATGGAAGGATATTAAATGGGGTTGAAATTGATATTGACTTACTAGAAGAAGCAGGTATTGAGGAAGCTGATGTGCTACTTGCTTTGACTCAAAACGATAATATAAATATTGTTGCATGTGAAATAGCACAGAATATTTATAAGGTTCCAACTGTAATTGGAAGAGTATTTAATGATGATAGGGGCCACATTTATAATTCCTTAGGCATTAGAACAATTAATCCGATAAAACTAGCTGTTAGAAATATTAAGGAGGATATAAAATGCGAGCAGTTGTAATTGGTGGAGGTAAAGTTGGGTATTACTTAATAAAAAACCTCTTAAACATTGGGTGTTTAATAACTTTGATAGAAAAGAATTATGATATATGTAAGAAAATATCTAATGAACTAGATATTGAAGTAATATGTGGTGATGGTTCAAATTTAGAAGAATTATCAGAGGCTATAGAAGGAACAAATACTATTGTTGCAGCAGTTACAGGTAAAGATGAGGAAAATTTAATTATCTGCCAAATGAGCAAGCGTAATTTCTCTATTAAAAGTGCTATTGCAAGAATTAATAATCCTAAAAATAGACAGTTATTTAGTAAATTAGGTGTAACATCTACTGTTTGTAGTACAGAAGTTATTTCAACTTTAATTGAAAATGAACTTGTAGAGGATAATTTTAAAATTGTAAAAACTTTAGATAGAGGAGAAATGGTAATAATTGAAGCTTATATAGATAAAAATTCCCACTGGAGAGATATGGAGATTAAAAGCTTAATTTTACCAAATGATAGTATAATAGTTTCTATTTTAAGAAACAACGAGATTATCTATCCTAGGGGACATACAAAGATCTTACTTGAGGACACTGTTGTATTGATAACAAATACCAGTGTATCTCATAAATTAAGAAAATCTATTTATGGAGATGGTAGTAATGGTAAGAAATTCGGATTATTTTAAGGGAATATTATTTGAAATCCTAGTTGTAGCTATGTATATAATAGTAATTTTTATTTTGAGTTTTTTAGGGTGATTAAATGAGTGAAAAATATTTAAAGGACTTTAAAGTCATAAATTATTATGTTGGAATAATTATATTGGGAACAATTTCATTAATGATTATACCTATCTTCGTAACTGTTTTTTATAAGGAGTGGAGTTCGCTTGTAGATTTTATTCTTGCTCTGTTTATTGGATTATCTATAGCCTTTTCACTGATTCTTTCGGGAAAAGACGAAAAAGAAAATAACAAAATTGAATGGAAACACGGTCTTATAATTGCATCATATTCATGGCTGATTCTAATGCTTTTATGTGCCCTTCCCTATGTTTTTAGTGGACATGCAAAATCTTATATAGATGCTTGTTTCGATGTTATGAGTGGTTTTACTACAACTGGAGTATTTCTTATTCAGGATCTAGATCATATGTCCCTTGGACTTAATATGTGGAGACATATACTAACATTTGTAGGTGGGCAGGGCATGGTTGTATTAGCTTTATCAATACTAATTAAAAATTTTTCTGGTGGATATAAGATGTATGTAGGTGAAGGAAAAGATATTGGGCTTTTACCTAATATTAAAGGAACTACCAAGGCCATTTGGAAAATTAGTATAATATATTTAGTAATTGGTACAGTGGCACTTACAGTTAATGGTTTATTCATAGGGTTATCACCATCTAATTCATTTATGCATGGACTATTTATATTTGCGTCAAGTTGGAGTACAGGTGGATTTGCTCCAATGTCTCAAAATATATTGTATTATCATAGTTTTTCATATGAATTAATTACAATGGTATTGTTCATCATTGGTTCATTAAATTTTGGTCTTCATTTTGCAGTTATAAAGGGTAAGAGAAAGGAAATTTTCAAAAATGTTGAAACACAAAGCTTTTTTATAACTTCTTTTATTCTTGCAGGATTATTAGTTATGTTCTTATCAAAGACAGGAGTATACACAGATGCAGTTTCTCTATTTAGAAAGGGTGCTTATCAGCTCTTATCTGCACATACCACCACTGGATTTGGCAACCTTTATGCTAGGCAACTATTATTCGAATGGGGAGATTTTGCAATTTTTATTATGACAATTGCAATGCTTATTGGAGGAAGTGCATGTTCAACAGCCGGTGGATTTAAGGGACTAAGGATGGGGATTATCTTTAAGGGAATAATTGCAGATATAAAAAGAGTTCTTAGTTCTGATAGAAAGATTTTAACTACAAAAGTTCATCACATTAAGGATATAATTTTAGATAATGATTTAGTAAAATCATCAATGCTTATAATACTTTGTTATATTGCTATGTTTATTTTTGCAACGCTACTTGGAACATATTATGGCTACTCACTTGTAGAATCAGCTTTTGAGGCAGCTTCTATATCTGGAAATGTTGGATTATCTATAGGTGTAACTTCTATAACCATGCCTATACCACTAAAGATTTGTTATATCATTATTATGTATCTAGGGAGATTAGAGTTTATTTCAGTATTTGCATTAATAGGGTATTTTATAGGAGGAATTAAAAAGTTATGTGTAAGATACAAAAAATAATGTTAATTGTAATTATTACAGCGATTTTTTCTTCATTTCCAGTATTAGCTAGTGAGGCTATAACTTCTGTAAGTGAGCTTATTGATAACGGTTGGGAATATGACTCTAAAATTATAAATATTCAAGGTGAGGCTATTGGTGAACTTTTAGAAAGGGGCAAATATTCATTTGTTAATATAAATGATGGAACCTCTGCCATAGGTATTTATTTAAAAACTACAGATGGGGAAATGATTAAATCTTATGGAAATTATCATAAGATTGGAGATTCAGTAAGAATTACTGGGGTTTTCAATAGAGCCTGCAAAGAACATGGTGGTGATATGGATATTCACTGTGATTCAATACAAATAGTTTCAGATGGTTATAAAAGGACTCATGACATTAACAAACATAAGATAATTTTGACTATCGTACTGATGCCTTTTGTAATCTATGGAACAATGAAGACTTATGGAGTAATTAGAAAAAATAGTAAGAATTAAGTATGAGTAATAAAAGAGAAAAACCACATCAGTTTATATGTGTTTTTTCTCTTTTGTTATTCCTCAACATTTCCTAGTTTACGTTGATTTCTTCTGATTTTTAATTTTTGCATCAATCTACTCAAGGTAGATACTAAAATAATTCCAACAGCTATAACTCCTGCTAAAGAAAGAGTTTCGATTCCATTATTTAAGGAACCAAATACATTACCTTCAACTGCTTCAAAAACTGTATAATACATTCCACTTCCAGGAACTAAGGGAATAAGAGAGCAAACTAAAAATAATGTTACAGGATTTTTTAAAACTCTAGAGAAGATTTCAGCATAGATACTGATGCTTATAGATGCTATAAGCATAGCTAAGATGCTAGAGCCAGATAAGTTCATAGTAAGGCTGTAAAAAAACCATCCAACGGCACCTCCAAGGGCTGCAAAGAACAAGTTTTTATCCCTTACATTAAAGAGAACTCCAAAACCTAAGGAAACAATAAATGCATATATAACTTGCAAAAACATTTTACATCCCTCCTATAATAGACATCCATATTTTGAAACTAAAAGCAGCTCCAATAGCAATGGCTCCAGCTATCATAATAGCTTCCAGAGTTCTTGAAAGACCTGAAAGTAAATCTCCAGCTATGGTATCACGAATAGCGTTAGTTATAACTAAGCCTGGAACAAGTAACATAATTGAACCAATAATTATTTCATCTTTATGAAATATGGGATTTATGTAAGAGAAGAAAAGTCCAATTATAGCTGCTAAAGCACCACCTGCCACATTAATGAAAAATTCATTAACGCTTAAACGAGATAACATAGAAGATAATAAATTAATTAAAATTCCTACACCAAAGGCTATAATGAAGTCACTAAAGCTACCACCAAAAAGTAAGGTAAATGTACCAGTAGTTACTCCAGCAAAAAAAGTTTTTATGCTGTTAGAATATTTGGGAAAGCTGCGTATATATTTCAATTCTTTTCTAAGTTCATCTAAAGTTAAAGGATGACTTTGTATTTGTCGAGATAAGTTATTAATTAAAGCTACTTTTTCTAAATCTGTGGCTCTAGAAGTAATTCTCTTAATTATGGTACTATTCCTACCGTTTTCATCCATAGTAGAGGTGATTATTGCTGTAGGAGATACAAAGCTTTCCGCATTATCTATGCCATAAGACTTACATATCATATTTATTGTTTGTTCAACTCTGTAGGTTTCACCACCATTTTCAAGCATTATTTTTCCGGCCTCTGCAGCCAAGTTTACTATATTATCAGTAATCATAATGGTACTCCTTTGTTATATTAACAATATCTTATTATTAGCATTCATCAAAGATATTATAGAACAAAAAACAAGATAATGTATAATTGTTAGAATAATAAATTTATTATATTACAATATTGTGTTAAATTTATTATATAGGCAAATATTATAAGGTTACAATAATCAAGGGCAACTTTCAATATGATATTGTTTTCAAGTTTAGGGTCAATTAAAGAGATAGCTAAGGGGGATTTTATGGATAATGTAAATATATTATTAGAAAGTCTAATTAGTAACTTAAAAGAAGGAATTCACATAGTTGATAGTAAAGGAAAGACCATCTATTATAATCATGCCATGGAAAACATAGAAGGCATGAAAAGTGAAGATGTTATGGGAAAGGAAATTCAAGAGTATCTTAGGGATATAGAACACTCAACTATATTAGGAAGTTTAAAAAGTGGACATACCTATAGAGATACTTTACAAAACTATAGTAATGGAGCAGGTAAGATAATAACCAGTGTAAACTCTACTATTCCAGTAATGGTAGACGGAAAAGTTGAAGCAGTAATTGAGATAGCTAGAGATATGACACAAATAAAGAAATTAAATGAAACTATATGTCAGTTAGAAAATAAAAGTAAATCAAAGAAAAATTATTATACCTTTAATGATATTATAGGAAGTAGTAAGGTATTAAATGAAGAAATTTTAAAAAGTAAAAGAGCTAGTATATCTAATTCTTCAGTACTCATATATGGAGAAACTGGATGCGGTAAGGAACTATTTGCACAAGGTATACATTATGAAGGAATAAGAAGAGACAAGCCCTTTATAGCTATTAACTGTGCAGCAATACCAAGTGCACTGTTAGAGGGAATGCTCTTTGGAACGGTTAAAGGTAGTTTTACAGGAGCAGAAAATAAAAAAGGGCTTTTCGAAGAAGCTCATAGAGGAACTATTCTACTTGATGAAATAAATTCTATGGATCCATATTTACAATCAAAATTATTAAGAGTGCTCCAAGATGGATATATAAGACCACTAGGAAGTAATAAGATTATTGATGTAGATGTAAGGATTATAGCAACAATAAATGAGGAAGCAGACAAACTTATAAGAGAAGGAAAGCTTAGAAAAGATTTTTATTATAGATTGAGTGTAATTAAAGTAATGATACCACCACTTAGAGAACGTAAAGAAGATATAAGCCAGTTATGTGATTTTTTTATAAACTATTATAATGGTATTCTATATAGAAATGTAAAAGGAATTAGTGAAGATGTTATGGAGGGATTTTTAAACTATAGTTGGCCTGGAAACGTAAGAGAACTTAAGAATAATATAGAAAGTGCTATGAACATGGTTGAAGATGGAGAAATATTAACAAAGGAGTGCTTTGGTAATAAGATTAATTCTGTAGTAGAAGTAACTTCAGAAGAGGGATTTAGAGGAGATATCCCTTTAAATGAATATATAGATAGTCTTGAAAAAAATATAATAGAAAAAAGCTACAAAAAGAACAATAAAAACATAACAAAAACTTCAGAGGAATTAAAAATATCAAGGCAAAATCTTCAATACAAACTTAAGAAGTATAAATTACTTTAGTTAACTATTTTTTATGAGGATATAATATGAAAAATATAAACAATATGTTAATAAAAAGAATTAATTAAATATTAAAAAGATTTACAAACATATATGCCTAAAATTCGGCAAAGCGTATGCAAATAATTTTGCATACGCTTTTTAAGTGGATAGAACCTAAGTAAATATAGAAAAATTTTTTGCGGTAAATTTTTAAAAGTGATGAAATTATATACATTTAACCTATTTAAAGTTATGAAAGTATCTAAATAATGTATTTTCTTTGGCATGTGAATTGCTCTAGTAAAATATAGAATTTATAAAAATAATTTAATCACGAGGGGGATTTTACAATGGAAAATGTTAAGGTAGCAATTTGGGGCTTTGGAGCTATGGGAAGTGGAATGGCAAAAATGCTATTAACTAAAAAAGGTGTAGACATAATAGGGGTTTGTGATATGCATCCTGCTAGAGCCGGAAAAAGTATTTTTCAAGTTTTGGGAGTAGAAAGAGGAGATAGGGAAGATGTAATAATAAAAGCTAACATAGATGAAGTGTTAACAGAAAAATGCTGTGATATTTGTTTATGTGCAACAGATTCTTTCACAAAAAATGCTTTTCCAAAGTTGAAATCTGTACTTGAAAAGAAAATAAATGTTATTTCTACAGCAGAAGAAATGTCTTATCCTCAAGCTAAAAATCCTGAACTAGCTGCAGAGTTAAATAGAATTGCAAAGGAAAATGGAGTTACAATTCTTGGAACAGGTATAAATCCAGGATTAATCATGGATTTACTTGTTGTATGTTTAACAGGTTGTATGACTGAAGTAACTCATGTTGAAGCGAAGAGAGTAAATAGTTTATCACCATTTGGACCAGCTGTTATGGAAGAACAAGGAGTTGGGATGAAGGTTGAAGATTTTAATGCAGGAGTTAAGGATGGAAGTTTAGCTGGACATGTTGGATTTATAGAATCTGTAAATATGATAGCTGATTCTATGGGCTGGAAAGTTGATAAATTTGAACAACAAATGGCTCCAATAGTAACTACTGTAGATAGAAAGTCACCTTATGGATTTGCAGCTGCTGGAGATGTTGCAGGTGTTAATATGACAGGTCAAGGATATGTTGATGGAGAGGTAAAAATAGATATGATTCATCCACAACAAATAGAACCTGAAATGGAAGGTACATTTACTGGAGATTATATCACAATAAAAGGTACACCAGAAGTTAATATGTCAATTAAGCCAGAGGTTGATGGAGGACTTGGAACAATTGCTATGTGCGTTAATATGATTCCACATGTAATTAATGCAAATCCAGGATTAAAAACTATGATAGATTTGCCAGTACCAAGGGCTATAATGGGAGACTTTAGAAATTTCATAGATAGATAAACTTATTTAATTATAGAAATTTACTTTGGAGGTGAAGGTGTTGATTAAGAAGGACACATTTATTGAAATAGAAACAGTAGTATTACAATGTGAGGATAGATCACCAGCAATTCCAGACGATACAAAGGAAACTCCACTTAAAATGTGGGTTAGGGGTTTTGTAAATTCAGATTGTGAGCTGGGTGATGAAGTTGAAATCACTACAACTATTGGAAGAACTATGAGAGGTATCGCTAAGGTGGTAGAACCTTCATATTCTCATAATTTTGGTAGCTATGTAAGTGAAATAGCCTATATTGGAAAGCAAGCTAAGGAAATGATTTTCAATAAATAGTTATACAGAAAGTAGGTGATTGATATGAATAAGTATGAAGAGGTTATGAGCAGAAAAAATCAAATTATGATTAAGTCTGTAGGAATGGATTTTGATAAATATGAAAAGGGAAGTATAGCTTTTGATTATGAAGCAATGATGAGAGATATAGGATATTCCCTAAGTGATATTATGAAAATTCAACGAGAAGTGGGAGTTGGAAATACACCTCTCTTAGAATTAAGAAATATTACTGCCTTGGCAAGAAAGGTATCAAAGACTGGAAAAGCAGCTAGAATATTTGTTAAGGATGAAAGCTGTAATCCATCTGGAAGTTTTAAAGATAGAAGAGCATCTGTATCTGTGTATGATGCTAAGGAAAGAGGCTATAAGGGTGTAGCATCAGCTACTTCTGGAAACTATGGGGCAGCAGTAGCATCCCAAGCAGCTATGAAGGGATTAAAATGTACCATAGTTCAAGAATGTTATGACTCTAAAAAAATAGGACAACCAGAGATTCTTGAGAAGGGCAGAAAATGTGAATGGTTAGGGGCTGAAGTTTTACAATTAACAGTAGGACCAGAATTATTCTACACCTATCTAGAGACTTTAGAAGAAACAGGTTTTTATAATGCATCTTTATATTCTGCTTATGGAATAGCTGGAGTTGAAACTTTAGGTTATGAGATAGCTACAGAATGTAGAGAACGATTTGGAAAGGATCCAGAAGCAGTAGTAATTACCCATGCAGGTGGTGGAAATGTTACTGGTACTGCAAGAGGACTTATAAAGGCAGGAGCAAATAATACAAAAGTTATTGGAGCTTCTGTAAATTTACAAGGTCTTCATATGGCAAGTGATAAAGCCTTTAATAGAAAATCCTTCACTACTGGACACACTGGATTTGGTATTCCATTCATGGTATGGCCAGATAGAAGTGACGTACCAAGAAGTGCAGCAAGACCTCTAAGATATTTAGATAGATATGTAACCTTGCCACAAGGGGAAGTTTTCTACATGACTGAGCTTTTAGCACAGCTTGAAGGACTTGAAAGAGGACCAGCTGGAAATACTTCTTTAGCAGCAGCCTTTGTCATAGCTCAAGAGATGGAGGATGATGCAATTTTAGTAGTTCAGGAGACCGAGTATACTGGTGCTGGAAAGCATATAGTTCCACAATTAACCTTTGCAAAGGAAAATGGAATTAAAGTGCTTAGAGGTAATCCAATGGATGAAGTTCCAGGAGAAAATATTATACTTCCAGAGGATCCATCTTATTTACAAATAGATAATAAAGAGCTAGACGATTATAGAAAATCATTAATTAAAAACACAGTAAAGCTTTTAAAAGAAAAAGAAATTGGACAGGTAGATTTAGATTTCTTATGTGAAGAAACAAAACTTAGAAAAGAAACAGTAATAGATATTCTTAAAGAATTTGGGGTTAATGTGAAATAGGGTTAATAAGTAAATAGGGTAAAGATAAATAATGTGTGAAATAATAAAAAAACCATTAGGGGGAGAGAAGTAGTGAAAAGAGAAGACGATTTTGAAATAAGAAGAAAACATTTAGAAAGTTTAAGTGATGAAGAATTATATGAAAGGTTTTGGAAATTGACAGAAGAAATAGTAAATCCTATGGTGGATTTAGCATATGGAAATACCTCATCCTCTATAGAAAGGTCAGTACTTCTTAGAATGGGCTTTTCAAGCATAGAATCTCAAGCTATAGTTCAAGAAGGCTTAAAAGCAGGACTTCTTGGAAAAGGTATGGGAAATGTAGTTTTAAAATATGCAAAATTAAAGAATGTGCCATATTTAGAAGCTGGTAGAGAACTTGGAGAAGGAAAAGGCTGGAATGAAGTAACTAATTTGTTTGGGGGGGTTAAATAATGCTAGATATAAATAAGAAAATAGATGTAGCAGAAATACTTAAGGACTTAGATAAGTATGAACCTAAAAGAAGAGGTTGGCATTGGAGAGAAGAATATAATGAGCCAATGGGAGAGTTTGAATATAAGGAGATATCAAAACCCCTAAAAAATAGTAAAGCACTTCCATCAGCAACCAGCTTTGCTAATATAGACCCTCAACCAAAAGCTGTAATAACTTCGGAAATAGCTTCAGGAAGATTTGAAGATGATATTAGAAGAATGAGAATGGCAGCTTGGCATGGTGCAGATCATATAATGGTTATAAGAACATCAGGACAAAGTCACTATGATAGTTTAATTGAAGGAAGTCCAGAAGGAACAGGAGGAGTTCCAATAACAAGAAAAGAAGTTAGAGCTACAAGAAAAGCTCTTGATATGATAGAGGAAGAAGTAGGAAGACCAATAAATTTCCACTCCTATGTATCAGGGGTTGCAGGTCCAGATATTGCTGTAATGTTTGCAGAGGAAGGAATAAATGGAGCTCACCAGGATCCTCAATATAATGTACTTTACAGAAACATAAATATGGTTAGATCCTTCGTTGATGCAGCAGTAGCAAAACATATAATGGCATGGGCTGATATTTTACAAATAGATGGAGCACATAATGCAAACGCAACTGCAATGAAGGGTTATAAGGTAATGCCTGAACTTATGGTTCAACATGCTATAAATTCAAAATTCTCTGAGAAGGTTGGTATGAAACAAAGCAATATATCACTATCTACAGTACCACCAACAGCACCACCAGCTCCATGTTTAAGATATGATTTACCTTATGCTGTAGCACTTAGAGACTTATTTAAAAACTATAAAATGAGAGCACAGATGAACACAAAATACATGGCATCTTGTACTAGAGAAGCTACAGTAACCCATTCACTAAACTTGTTAATATCTGAACTTACTTCAGCAGATATTCAAAGTACAATCACTCCTGATGAAGGAAGAAATGTACCTTGGCATTATAATAATATCCATGCTGTAAATACAGCTAAGCAAGCTTTAATTGGTATGGATGGCTTAATGGATATGATAGAGCTTAAAAAGGATGGATATCTTCCAGAGAAGGTTAGAGAACTTAAGGAAAGAGCAGTATTATTCCTAGAGGAAATGATTGAAAATGGTGGATATTTCAAAGCTGTAGAAGATGGATTCTTTGTAGATTCAGGAGAATATCCAGAAAGAAATAGTGATGGTATTGCAAGAAAGATAGATGGAGGTATTGCTGTTGATACAGTAGTTCCAAGAGATAAAGAATACTTTGCTCCAGTATGTGCTCACTTTGGATATAATAATATTCCAGAAGAATATAACAAACCATGTGATGCAATAGATGAATGTACATTATGTAATCATAGCAAAATAGTTTATATAGATGAACTTGATGAAGAAGATAATGTTAATGTAAGAATGGCTAAAAATAGTAAAGAGGAAGGAACTATAATTCCAGAAGTAGAGTGGAAGAATGATGGCTATGTATCTACAACATTATTCCTAACTGAAGAGGAAAATATAGCAGAGGCTGCAGCCCTTGAAATAGGAAGAAGAATGAATTTAACTGACGTAGAAGTTATTCATAAACAGGTTATGCAAGATGCAGAAGGTACTTTAGTAGAAATCAAAGGTAGAGTAAGCTTTGCAATTAAAAAAGATGAACTTAAGATTCCAGAAAAGCAAGAGCTTTTACCAGATGATGTAATGAGAGATTACGTTAAGAATAATCCTATTAGAGTGGTAGCTGCTACTGTTGGAGAAGATGAACACTCTGTTGGACTAAGAGAAATTATAGATATTAAGCATGGCGGTATTGAAAGATATGGTATAGATGTAGTATATCTTGGAACTTCTTGTCCAGTAGAAAAATTAATAGATGCAGCTATTGAAACAAAGGCTCAAGCTATAATAATGAGTACTATTATCACTCACAATGATGTACACACTAAGAACATGCAAAAGATTCATGATCTATGCATAGAAAAAGGTGTAAGAGACAAATTCATAATAGCTTGTGGAGGAACTCAAGTAACTAATGAGATTGCTGTAGCTCATGGTATGGATGCAGGCTTTGGTAGAGGAACTCATGGAAATAATGTTGCCTCCTTTATCATTGAAACCTTAATGAAAAAAGAACAATAATAATTTGAAGATTTATTATTAGATAAACTAGATTAAATAATAAAAAATATATGATATTTATATAAAGTACTGGGGGTGTCTCAAATAATTAAACTAAGTTTACCTTAAGGATAGATTAATGCTTAGTAAAATTTTGAGGTATCCCCTTTAAACTAGGAGGGAAGCTATGAGAGTTGAATATTTAATAGCGGAAATCGGAAGTACAACCACTGTAGTAACAGCCTTTAATTTTAAAAAAGGAGTTGAGGTTGTAGGACAAGGTAAGGCCTTTACTTCTGTTTTACAAGGTGATGTAACTATTGGACTTAGAAATGCAATTAATGAAATGGAGAAGCAGCTAGGAGAATCTATTGAATATGACAGAATGATAGGTACTAGTAGCGCCGCAGGAGGCTTAAAAATAACTGTTCATGGATTAGTACAAGATATGACAGTTAAAGCTGCAAAGGAAGCAGCCCTAGGTGCAGGCGGAATTATAAAAATGGTAACAGCAGGTAGGCTGAGAAGAACGGATATTAAAAAAATAAAAGAAATAAATCCTAATCTTATAATGATTGCAGGTGGTACAGACTATGGAGAGAGAGAAACTGCCTTAGACAATGCTGAGATTATAAGAGATGCTGAGCTGAATATCCCTGTGGTTTATTGTGGTAATATAGCTAACCAAGAGGAAATAAAAGAGATTTTTGAAGGTAGAGAACTTTATGTAATAGATAATGTATATCCTAGGGTAGATGAATTAAATGTGGAGCCTGCTAGAGGAATAATTCAAGATGCTTTTGAAGTAAATATTGTTAAAGCAGGTGGTATGGATAAAATTAAGGAAATGGTGGATGGAGCTATAATGCCAACCCCTGGAGCTGTAATGGAAGCTACAAAGTTACTCTATGAAATAATAGGTGATGTAATAGTGGTGGATGTAGGAGGAGCTACTACAGATGTTCATTCCGTAACAGAAGGTAGTGTGGAAATTTTAGATATATTAGTGACTCCAGAACCAAAAGCAAAGCGTACCGTAGAAGGTGATTTAGGGGTATATGTAAATAGAGAAAATGTATTAGAGCTTTTACAACATCACGAGTTAGAAGGAAGAACTAAGGATAGTATAAGTAGTTTCATTAAGCCTATTCCAACTACAGAAGAAGAGAAATATTGGAGTAGGGTACTTGCTCAAAAGGCTGTAAACACTGCCATAGATAGACATGTAGGGCAAATTAAAAGAGTATACAATTCAGGAAGAAAGTTTAGTGCCTATGGAAAGGATTTATCAATGGTTAAATATATCATAGGTACAGGAGGTGCTCTAACTAGGTTAGGTAAAGGCAAGGAAATGCTGGAGAGTATAAAGGATGTTAAGGGAGACATTACTATGCGTCCCACAAAAGAGGCAAAGGTACTCCTAGATAATATGTATATCATGGCCTGTGCTGGAGTTTTAAGTAGAGAAAATAAAGAAGCTGCAATAGAATTGCTTAAAGCTAGTTTAAATCTATAATAACAAATTAGATTTTTAGTTTCTGTAAAAGAGGAGAGTTAGAGAATGGAAAAATGTTATTCAGAAGTAGAATTAAATCAAGAAAATTTAACTTATAATACTGTCCTTGAACAAGAGTTATGGAAAGAAGAAGTAAAGGATAGATATCCTAGAATTGAAATTGATTTAAAAAAATTAACCTATAATACTAAATTTTTATTAAACATGTGTAATGGAAAGATGATAGATGTAGCTGTAGTAACTAAGGTATTTTGTTCACACCCAGATATAGTTCAAGGGGTTTTAGATGCAGGGGTAAAAACCATAGGAGATTCAAGAGTGGCAAATTTAAAAAAGATAGCAAATTTAAATTGTGAAAAGCTACTTCTTAGAATTCCAGCTCTTAGTGAAGTAAGAGAAGTAATCATGTATAGTGATATTTCCCTTAATTCAGAGATAGATACAATTAAGGCATTATCAAATGAAGCTATAGGAGCTAAGAAAACTCATAAAATAATTTTAATGGTAGATTTAGGAGATTTAAGGGAAGGTGTTTTAGAGAAAGATGTACTAGAAATGTCCAGGGAAATTATTAAATTGCCTAATATAAAGCTTATGGGGATAGGAACAAATTTAACTTGCTATGGAGGAGTAATACCCGATGAAGTAAATTTAGGAAGGTTGCTTAAAATAAAAAACACTATAGAAGAAGAATTAAATATTAAGATACCTATAGTATCAGGAGGAAATTCTAGTAGTTTGTATATGGTAATGAATAAAACTATTCCAGAAGGAATTAATAATTTAAGACTTGGGGAATCAGTGGTTTTAGGAAGAGAAACTGCTTATGGAAGAGATATTCCAGGAATGTTTAAAGATGTGTTTACTTTAAAAGGTGAAGTTATAGAAATTAAGGATAAGCCATCAGTACCAATAGGAAATATTGGCATGGATGCCTTTGGAGAGGTTCCAACCTTTCAGGATAGAGGAACAATAAAAAGAGCTATAATTTCAATGGGAAGACAAGACGTAAAAATTGATGGAATAACTCCTAGAGATGAAAAAATAAGAATATTAGGTGGCAGTAGTGATCATCTTTTATTAGATGTAACGGAAAGCGAAGCTGACTACAAAGTTGGTGATATAATTTCCTTTGATGTAGATTATGGAGCATTATTATCTTCAATGACCTCCTCCTATATAAATAAGTGTATAATGTAAATAAAAAAATAATTTTAGGGAGAGATTTAAATGGTTGATTTTAAATTATTTACTGAAGACTTAAATATAGCAATAAGGAATCTGCATGAAAAAGGTGCCTTTTTAACTGTAAAGGCTGGAGATGAAGTTAATACTATGACAATAGGTTGGGGAAATGGTGGCTTCCAATGGGGAAAACCTATATTTACAGTACTAGTGAGAAAGCATAGACATACCTTTTCTATTATAGAAAAAGCTGATAACTTTACTGTAACAATTCCTCTTGATGATAGCTTAAAGGAGGAAATTAAATTCTGTGGTACTAAATCAGGAAGAGATTATGATAAATTTAAGGAATGTAATTTAAAACTAATTCCAGCTAAAACTGTAGATACTCCAATAATAGAAAAATCTAATGTATTGACTTATGAATGTAAAATAGTTTATAAACAAGAAATGAATCCAGAGTTTTTATCTGATGCTATAAAGAGCTCAAGCTATCCAGCAGAGGACTATCATGTGTTATATGTAGGTGAAGTAGAAGCTTGCTATAAACTATAGAATTATATTTTAAATTGAATTAATGGCTTCCTATATAAATATTTGTATAGGAAGCTATTTTTATATGGAACTATAAAAATAGTTAACTATGAAGCTATTAAACTATATAACTAGTTAACTATTTGTTCTATTCATGCGGGTTTCAGGGTTTTTCAATGTAATGGAAGCGTAAATCTGTTGGAAGTTTAAGAAGTATGAAGTCATTTCTAAAATTATAAGCTGATAAAATAAGTTAATATAGCTATTTGTATAACAAGGATAAGAGGAATACCAATAGTGAATTTTTTATGCTTAGTTTTATGTCTAAAAGTGCTCATACCAGCTAACATACCAATGGAACCTCCTATTATAGATATACATATAAGAGCTTTTTCACTAACCCTCCATTGTCTTTTTATAGCCTTCCTTTTATCTATTAACATTATAAAAAATCCAATTAGGTTTATTACTATTAAGTATAAAATAAAATTATTAAACATAAGACCTCCTAAAGTATTTATATATTTAATTTATATTATATAAAAATAAAAAGCAATAAGGATATATTTATTTTAATGGGTTGTATTAGTTAAAAGTACAATGTAAAAAACTCTCACCCATTGTTCAATTTAATAATAAAATACAACTAATCATTTGAGAAGAAAATATATTTTAGAGTTAGGTAGTTATTCAAATATACAAAATGTGCATGAAAGTATCATTTTTGAACATGAAAGTACATGGAAATAAAAAGGTAAAAGATGAAATTTGTAGAATTGTAAAAATGTAATAAATATTTGGGGGGATAATTGTGACGAAATTTTATAAAAACGTATGTAAATTACTTATAATTACATTATTGGTAACAATGACACCAATAAATGCAATCATAGTAAGTGCTACGGATGACACAGAAGAAGTAACTACTAAAAAAAATCAGGAGGCAGAAATAGTTAGAGAACTTGAAGAGAAGAGAGAGGAGAATACAAAGTACTTTTTAAAAGACGATGGAACTTATGAAGCAATATTATATGAAGAACCTATACACTATTTAAAAAATGGCAAATGGATAGATATCAATAATTCATTGCATGATAAAGGGAATTATTATGAAAATAAAGAAAATGAATTCACTGTTAGGATAGGTAAAAATGCCAGTGATAAAGAGCTTATTTCTGTATCAAAGGATAAGTATAAAATATGGTGGAACATAGGTGTTGGTATCGGAGAAAAATTAGAAGAAGTACCAGCATCAGATGATAAAGGTGTTGAAGAAGAAAAACCAACTATAGATAATAAGAAAAACGAAGAAACAGAAAAGCCATCAACAGAGGATAAACCAAGTGAGGAAAGTGAAAAACCATCAGATGATGATAAACAAGAAGGGGAAATAGATAATCCACCTTTAGATGGCAAAACAGACGGTGAAACAGAACCACCATCTACTGAAGACAAAAAAGGTGGAGAAACAGAAAAACCAACTACAAATGAAGAAATAAAGGATAGAGTAGATGATTCACCTATTGATAGTGAAACTACTAAATTAAAAAAGAAAACTAATTTAGTAGGAAAAGTATCAAAAAATACTACAATAGATAACACTTCAAATAAAGAAAAAGAGAATAAAGAAAAAGATTCAAATAAAGATTCAAATAAAGATGAGAAAGTAAGTAAAGAAACTAAAGAAAATAAAGAAAATAATAAAGATGATATTAATGGAGATGTAAAAAAATCTAATAGTAGTGATAAAAATAAGAATAAAGATAATGATAAATTAAATAAAAAAAATAAAAATAGAAAAATAAAAAATATAAGCAAACTAAGTAAAGCATCAGTAGAAAATACAGATATAGATAAAGTTATTGATGAAATGGTGGAACAACAACTTGGAGGTAATAGAAGGGCAAAAAGATCAATTAGTGATAATAAGAGTTTAAGAGATAAGATTAAAAAGGAAATTGATAAGAAGTTTTTACCCAATGTTAAATCAAGTGTGGAATTTAAGTCTATTTACGAAAATATTGACTTAGAGTATAAATTGATAGGAAAAACAGTAAAGGAAAATATAATATTAAATGAAAAAATAGATAATCCTTCAATTTTGTTTAATTTGAATATAGAAAATCTAAAACCTAGAGTTGAAGGAAATATAATTATATTTGAAGACCTGGAGACTGGAGCTGAAGTATTCCAATTAGATAAGCCTTTTATGTATGATGCAAAGGGAGAATTGTCTGAGGATATTGAGCTAATATTCAAAGAAGCAGAAGAAGGAGGATATACATTAGAGATAGTTCCAAATAATGAATGGATTAATGATGATAAAAGAGAATTTCCAATTACAGTAGACCCAATAGTAAGAACAGATACTAATACTAATTATATAGAAGATACTTTCGTAGCATCAACAGATACTGAGAATAAGTGGAACAACTTATTTCTAAGGGTTGGAAATGTTCAAACCATAGGAACTACAGAAACATATGTTAAGTTTACTAAATTACCAAAATTAAATGCTGGCGATATGGTAGTAGATGCACAATTAGCTTTGTTTAAGCAGGATAACTATAGTGGGGCTGATGGTCAAATAAATGCATATACTGTTACTAGTCCCTGGGCTGCAACACAAAGTAATGGAGTAATATGGAAAACTAAACCTAAAGTTGAAAGTAGAATATTAGATATTCAAACTGTTAAGAATGGTTGGTATTCTTGGAATGTCACCAAAGCTGTAAAAGGTTGGTATACAGAAGGAAATAATTATGGTATAGCTTTAAAAAGAGATAATCCTGCATCTGGAAATACGTCATTTTTATCTTCTGATTGTCATAGTGCCTATAGCTCTGGATGGCCATTAGTACAAATTCAGTATGTTAATAATACAGGATTAGAGAGCTATTGGACATATCATTCACAGGATATGGGAAGAGCAGGAATAGGATATATTAATGACTATAATGGTAATGTTATTTTTACCCATAATGATTACACTGCATTAGATAGTAGGTTAGCTTTAAAGGTAGAGCATGTTTATAATAGTAATGATAAAGAGACTGATATAGGATACGGAAAAGGGTGGAAACTCAACATTCAACAAAGGATAACTGAAGAAGTAATAAATGGTACAACTTACTATAAATATTTTGACAGTGATGGAACTAATCATTACTTTTATTATGATTTAGCATCTAAAACTTATAAATGTGAAAGTCTTGAAGGTATTAAATTCACTAAAAATAGTGATGGAAGCTATATGATTACAGATAAAGATAGAAATAAATTATATTTTGTTCCTGGTGGGTACCTTAAAACTATTACAGATACTAATAATAACAATAACACTATACTTTATGATGGAACTAGAATAAGTGGAGTTAAGGATAGCATAGGAAGAACTACACTTTTACAATATACATCAGGAGGAACGTTAATTGGTATCACAGATCCGGCGGGAAGAAAAACTAGCTATGCTTATAATGGAATACAATTAAGTAGAATAACTTATCCGGATGGTAAGGCATCTTATTATACTTATGAAGGTAATAACAATTTATCTTCTGTTAAAAGTTTAGATGGTGCTAAATTGCTTTATACCTATTATGGCGGTTCTACTTCAAGAGTTAAAACTGCCACTTATGTAGATACAGCTGGGACACAGGGGCAAAGTCTAGCCTTTAAATACAGCTATAATGAAACTGAAATAAAGGATGTTAAGGGTAGAACTAATACTTATCAATTTAATAATGGAGGAAATACAATATCTATTAAAGATTCTAATGGAAGTGCACAATACTATAAATATGATAGTAAAGATAAAGCTAAAAATAGATTGGAGCTGGAATCTAAGGTTCAAAAGACAAGCAATAATTATTTAATGAACCATAATTGTGAGTTAAAGGATGGAAATTGGAGTGCTGGTTCTTGGTCAGGTTCTGCAGGTACTAATGAATTTACTACTACAAAAGCTAACATGGGAAAATATTCATTAAAGGTAAATATGACAAATAAAACTAGTAGGAGATTTTATAGTCAAGCTGTCACCTTAGAAAAGGGTAAGACTTATACATTTTCAGGATATGTATCCACTGATGGAATAAGTAATACTAATAAAAAAGGTGCTGCTTTATTTGTAAATTATACTGATAATACAGGGAATTATGTAACAAAAGATTCTAAATATATTAGTGGAACTACTGGATGGGATAGGGAATCTATAACATTTACTTTGCCATCAGATGCGACATCTAATCTTGTATATATTAGATGTGGGTTAATTGAGGAATCAGGAACTGCATATTTCGATAACTTACAAGTAGAAGATGGAGAAGTTGCTAATAGATATAATTTGGTTGAAAATCCCAATTTTGTAGTTAATGGAGCACCTAATGCCAACTTTTGGACTACAAGTAACTGGGAAAGTACAAATGGATTATATACAACTACAGATTCAACTTATCCATCAAATCTAGATAAAATAAAAGCTGTTTATAAGATGCCTGGTAATACAGAAAAAGATAAAAGTATATATCAAACAATAAACGTTTCAGGAAAAAAAGATGATGTTTTTGTAGTAGGAGGTTGGGCAAAGGCAGAATCACTTCCTCTAATAGGCAATGGTAGATATTTTGCTTTAGATGTAGGATTAGAAAAACCAGATGGTAGCTATGAATGGACTGTTATTCCTTTTAATGGAGATTCATCAACATGGCAATATGTATCAGGACAAGTTGTGGCTAAGAGTGATTATAAAAGTGTAAGAGTATATGGACTTTACTATAAAAATGCTAATATAGCTTATTTTGATGGATTCCAATTATATAAAGAAGAGTTTGGTGCAAGCTATCAGTACGATGATAAGGGTAATATAACGTCTACAGAGGATTTAATAAAACAAAAAACTAATTATAAATATGATGGTGATGATAAATTAACTTCTGTTACAGATCCAAAAGGAAATACAACTAAGTATTCATACGATGGTAATAGGAATTTAATTCAAACTACTACTGCAGAAAACATTGTAAGTTCTTTTATTTATGATGAGTATGGAAATTCAGTAGTATCAAAGATATCTGGAAGTGGATTGTTTATGGAAAGCAGTAATATTTCAAGTGATACTGCAGGATACACAAAAAGAACTATAGATACCAGTGGAAACGAAATACTGAACGTATATAGCGAATCTAAGGATAACTTAGATGTAACTATTAATTCACAAGAGGTTTCTACTTATTATGGATATGATGAAACAGATAAGCTTATAAATACAAGTGCCTATAACCCATATGGTGACAAAAAGACAGGAGAAACTTTCCTTGTAAATGGTAATAGTAGTGGAGATTTAGGAAGTAAATCCCTTGGGTTGGGTGCTACTCCAGTTAAGGATAACAAAGGGCATTACACTTTCAAAGTTCAAGATGGAGGAGGAGTTCCATATAATTTAGGGATAAGCAAAAATAAAGGGACTATTGCATTAAAATTCAAGCCACAAAGTAATGGTAGTCTTAGGTATTTACTTTGCAGTTCATCACCTAATGGTGGATCTTTAGCTGTATATGT
Source organism: Clostridium sp. UBA7791 (assembly GCF_002480755.1). Classification (NCBI taxonomy): domain Bacteria; kingdom Bacillati; phylum Bacillota; class Clostridia; order Eubacteriales; family Clostridiaceae; genus Clostridium; species Clostridium sp. UBA7791. Next base: position 604,440 of record NZ_DLCT01000005.1, read on the forward strand.
AAATACGAGCAATAAATTATGCTTGGCATTTAAAGATAGTAGCGGAATTTGGAAAGAGTCTATTGTATTAAATAAAGCTATAAGTGCTAACACTTGGTATTCTATGATAGTACAATGGGAAAATACATCTTCAGGATTAAAAGCTACATTAACTATAGATGATGAAGTAAAGAATGCTACTGTTAGTAATGTAAAAGACTTTACTGGTGGTAAGGTTATAGTTGGAGCAGATTTTAATAATAAAAATGCATTAAATGGAGAAGTGGAAGAATTATATTGTTCTACAGGTGTGGACAATTTAACAGAACTAAAGCAGCATTATAATAAATTGAAGAGTGGTAACTATGGATACTACAAAAATTGGGATGAATATGTTCCTTTAAGAGGAAATTCTTCAAGTATTAATGGACTTAGAGCACTTACAGATAAGAGCAAGTATGATTCATCTAATGAGTTAACTATGCAAGCTACAGGAGACAGATATGCTAACTATAGTAGTGGAATAAGGGACAACTCAGGAACAATGAATCTTTGGCTTAAACCTAGTGCAAGTACTAGTACAAGATATATATTTTCTGGAACAACTAGAGAAAATATTGGTGTGATAGAGGCATATTTAGCTTCGGATAATAAAGTAAAGTTGTCTGTTAAGAATAGTAGTGGAAATATTGTAGACATAATAACATCGAATACAGCTGTAACCACAGGACAATGGAATATGTTAACAATATCTTGGAATAAAAGCGGAACAACTCTTACAACCAATATGTATATTAATGGCAATAAAGAGAAATCAGTTTCAGGTACCTATAAAGATTTTTCAGGAGCTAATATATGTATAGGTCAAAAATTATCTGGTAGTTCAATAGAAGGAAATCTAGATGAACTCATACTTTCAAGCAAATGCTATGATGACAATACTGTAAAATCAATGTATACTAAAGGAAGAGGAAAGGTAACTGCTAGGGTAGGACAGAACAACTATGCTTATAATAATGATAGATTATCAAAGGTTTCTAGCAATAGTACAAGCTACAACTTTACCTATGATGGAAATGGAAATCAGAAATCTGTAGCAGTGGGAAGTAGCACTTTAATAACTAATAACTATGATAATGTATCAGGTGTATTAAAAAATGCTACCTATGGAAATGGCAATACAGTAGCCTATGCTTATGATAATTTAAATAGGGTAACTAGTAAAACCTTAGATGGTAAGACAGCTTCAAAATATACCTATGATAATTCTGGGAATTTAGCTATATCACAGGATTTAAAAAGCGGAATTACTAATAAATACACCTATGACTTAGCAGACAGACTAGTAAAAACAGAGGATTCAAGTGGAAATTGGTTTAAATATGATTATGATAAGACTGATAAAACTAGTAAAAAAGAAAACTATATAGCAGGAAAATCATATTCCACAAGCTTTAATTTTGATAAAGACGGAAAAACTACTAAAGTAGCATTACCATCAGGAAAAAGTTTAGCTTATAGCTATGATAGTATAGGACGAACTAAATCTAAAATATTAAACCTAGATAATAGCAAAACATTTAATACAGAGTATGAATACAAAGCTGGTTATGCAGGTTCAACAACTTCAATGGTATCATCAATAAAAAATGGCAATAGCGAAATAAAATATACCTATGATGCTTTAGGAAGAATTGAAACTGTAAATAATGGACAGAAAATAGAATATTATTATAATGAATTAAATCAACTTATAAGAGAAGTAAACAATGTATTAAAAAAGACTATAGTATATACCTATGATGCGGGAGGAAATATACTAAACAAAGTAGAACATATACAAGCTGGTATAGTTGCAGGAGCACAAAGGAGTTACAGTTATGCTTACGAAGATCCAAACTGGAAGGACAAATTAACATCTTACGGTGGAAAAGCCATAACTTATGATTCCATAGGAAATCCACTAACCTATGATGGATATACCTTTAAATGGGAAGGTGGAAGAACATTATCTTCTATAACAGGAAACGATAAAAATATAAATTATAAGTATAATAGTGATGGAATAAGAACAGAAAAAACAGTAAATGGAGTAAACTATAAGTATACATTAGAGGGAAGTAACGTAGTTTATGAAGAAATAACTAATGGGAGTGCTGTAGATAAGATAGTATATAATTATGGTGATAATGGTTTAGTAGGCTTTACTCTAAATGGTAAAGAGTATTTCTACATTAGAAATGCACAAAGTGATATCATAGGAATACTAGATTCTAATGGAACTGAAGTTGTTTCTTATATTTATGACACCTGGGGCAAATTAAGATCTATAACAGGAGATAAAGCCTTAGGAGAAAAGAATCCTTATAGATATAGAGGATATAGATATGATACAGAGACTGGATATTACTACTTACAATCAAGATATTATAATCCTGAGTGGGGAAGATTCTTGAATGCAGATGCTATTGGTGGTAGTATAGGTGAATTGTTATCACATAATACTTTTGCTTATTGTAATAATAATCCTGTTATATCAAAAGATCCTAATGGTTTTAGACCTATGTATACTCAAGGAGAAGAAACAGCTGCAATGAGAGATGCTTCGTATAAGGTTATGAATAATTATGGAAAAAGAAAAAATAAGAATACTAGTGGTGTAATTACGACAAGGACTACTAGCGGGTATACGAGACATGTGGCTGATGCTGAGATTGCAAATGTTACGGGGATTTATGGTAAGTCTGGGGTATTTGGAAGTTGTGAAATAAGCACTCCCGACTTTCCGATACAAGCCTATTTAGGCGGAGCAACAGGTATTGGAGCAGTATGGAATGGTGATAATAAATGGGATGTCTATGAATTAGGTCTACATCTTACGCCACTTAAAGCTGGGGGTAGACTCAAAGGAGGTATTGGAATTTTCAACTGCGAGCTACAAGTTGGAGCATCTCTTGGAATTGGAGTTAGCTTTACGACTGGAGGATATGCTGACAGTAGTGGATTTGGGGTAGTATTAGGAGCAGCAGCTAGTTGGTTTTTTGGAGCTGAAGTTACTGGAAAGGTATGGATTGATTTTTAAAGTGTTACCCCAAATTATTACTTTAAAAATAAATTAAGTGAGAATACATGAACAATTTTTAGGAGACTAATGTATTACTAAAATTTTTATTAAGTAATAAGGTGTTAAGTTTAAATATCTACGAGAGGAGAGAACGTAATGGGTAAGGATGTTTTAGTAAATATTTTATGCTTTATAATAAGTGCATGTTTAAATATTAAGTGGGTATATCATATGTTGAGAGGTATTATGCCACAAATTAATTTAGAAAACAAAAAGAAAAAAACTGAGTTAAAAAAAGCATTAAAATATCTATTTATTACGATTGTATATATTATTATAATAAATAAACTTGTTTAAAATTTTTTAAATAGATAGCAAATGTTTAGTAGTCTTTATAATCAAAAATTGTTTTTATTAGGGAGAGGATTAATTATAGAAAATTTATCAATAAAAATTTTAATAAATATAGTATATATAATTTTACTATTAATTTTATTATTAATTGGATATGTAATATTTAAAGAGTTTTCTAAAAGTGCAAAAGAAAAGAAGCAGCAACCAGGATACAAATTTCTTATGAACTATTATAAGTTTTTAGGTATACTTACTATAATTTTTAGTGTTACATATATATTTAAATTAATATTTGAAATATTTGGATATATATTATGATTATAACCAGAACCTATAAAATATTTATATTATAGTGAAATTGTATAATATAAATTTATCTTATTCTGAAGCGAAGTAAATTATATATAATATACTTTAAAAATGAGGGAGGGTTTTCATAAAATAGAATTATTTATTTTGTGAAAGCCCTCTGTGTATATTAATTTTAAAATATATAAATAAAAATATACAATTAATAAAACATTAGAAATGCTCAGAGTGGTATTATAGGAATAATAAACTCTATTGGAAAACAAGTTGTTTCTTATACCTACGATACTTGGGGTAAATTAATATCTATAACAGGAGATAAGGCATTAGGAGAAAAGAATCCTTATAGATATAGAGGCTATAGATATGATACAGAGACTGGATGTTACTACTTACACTCAAGATATTATAATCCTGAGATTGGAAGTAGAGCAGGTAAGATTATAAACACTGGTTATAGAAAAGTTTGTGAGGTAAAAGCTCTTGGTCCAGCATTTAGAATTAGTGTAGATGGAGAAAGCTTTGCAAAAAGTCTAGGTAAAGAGGCATTAGGTTATGTTGGAGATATTGGTATAGGTGCATACTCTGCATTCGATAGCTTTAGCAAAGGACAAATTGCTGGTGGACTTATTGATTTAGGTGCTACAGCTGTAGGAATTGGCATAGGAGTGGGAATTGGAGCTATAACTGGATTACTAAATTACTAATAACAGCAAGTACTCCATTTTGGGCTGTTGCAGGTATAACTGTAGCAGCATTTGCAGTGTCAACTGCAGCTACAGTTTATATAGATAAACGTGCAACGGAAATAAAAGATAATCATTATGTGAGGTGATTAATGTGAATAAAAAGAATATGCCAAAGATAGGTGCAACAGTAGGTCTTTTTAATATACTAATTATTAGAGCGTTATCTGAGAAGTATGGAAATGATATAAGAATAATGATTGGAGGAATATCAGTTATAATTGGAATAAGTATTATATTATTTATGCTGTGTATGAAAGAGTATGTTGTAGCATTAATATTATTAGCTATGATGTTACCAATTGTAATTGGATTTATTGGTTTATATTTGGAAAAATCATATCTTATGGATATAGGTATAATATCACTATTAATTATTATACCTATACTAATTAAAATTATACCTAAGTATAGAAAATGATAGATGTAGTGATAAAGAATTATAAGGGATAACACTACCTTTACTATGATTAAATCATAATTTTAATTAAATAAAGAATTATTAAAAGCCAGTTGTAGTGAATTATTCACTTTACTGGCTTTTAATGATAAGTTTAATGTAAAAAGTAACAACTGACGATTGATATATATTTAAATGCGAATGGTAGGAGAATTCTAGCCTAAATAGAAGGGAATAGTGTAGTTCATGAAGAAATAACTAATGGAAGTAATGTAGATTAACAGAGTTCTTAGCTTGTGTGAGAATGGTTTTCTCTCACAGAAGGTTAGAAATCGTTATCTATGGGCGTAGTAGCCTTTAGTGAAACTTAGGGATACTAGCCATCAGATAAGATTTTATATAACTATGGAGATAAAGGTCTTGTAGGCTTCGTGCTAAATGATACTGAAGAATATTTCTACATTAGAAATGCTCAAAGTGATATTATAGGAATAATAAATTCTATCGGAAAACAAGTTGTTTCTTATACCTACGATACTTGGGGTAAATTAATATCTATAACAGGAGATAAGGCATTAGGAGAAAAGAATCCTTATAGATATAGAGGATATAGATATGATACAGAGACTGGATATTACTACTTACAATCAAGATATTATAATCCTGAGTGGGGAAGATTCTTAAATGCAGATGCTATTGGTGGAAATGTAGGAGCATTGCTATCACATAATATATTTGCTTATTGTAATAATAATCCTGTTATATCAAAAGACCCTAATGGATTTAGACCTATATACACTCAAGGAGAAGAAACAGCTGCAATGAGAGATGCTTCGTATAAGGTTATGGCAAAGGCTGCGTCAGTTATATCAAGGAATAACAGCTCAAATAAAGTTGGTAGTACCGTTATAAATCAACTTTTAAATATAGGAACAACTTATATAAATTCAGACCACTTTAAGATTAATATCAAAGAAGCTGATGATATATATAAATCCTTAAAAGGAGTGTCAAGTGGAGCACCGAAATTAATGTCATTTTTAGGGGGAGGACTTAAAAAGTATTCATATTTTATGGATATAAAAAGTTTTGCTACAGAAAAATCTTGGTTTAAACGTCAACTTTCTGTTGTATCTATAGGCTCTGCTGCTCTACCACAACCATGGGGAGCAATTGTTGGAATAGGATCTGGAGGATTAAAGGATGCTTATGATTATATGCCAGAAAACATTCAAATTATGGTTGATTGGACATGTCAACCAATAATTAGTGCTCCATCAATGGGAATTAATTAAAATATACCATTAATGTTATATAAATATAAGTTGTTTAGAGCTTAATATTAAGTAAATTATAATTTAGAATAGAAATTAAAAGGGAGAATTAGGATATATGAACAATAAATATTCAGTTATTAAAGATATAATTGTTTGGATTATAATAGACATTATTGGAACTATAATTCTTGTTAATACAACAAATATTTCTAAGATAAGTGCTATTATTATTAGTATAATAGCAACAGTACCAATTCTAATAGCAAGGTATAATAATTATAAATTAGTAATATCTGATAAAGAAATTGTACTCTATAAATCATTTATAAAAAAGACACGAATTCTGTTAGAAAATATAGTGGAAATAGAAATTGGCAATTCTTTTACGGGGAGTAGTATTCAGGGGGTGGTAAAATACATGTATATAAAAACAGCGGAAGATAATCATAAGTTTAATATTGTTAATATAGAGAGTGAACAGTTTTATGATGACATTAAAAATCTTGCAACTAAGCTAAATATCAAATATTTTAACAATCAGGAATAAACTATAAAATTATTTAATAAGTAATGTATGTATTAGAGTAGCAGTAAAAAAAGTAAACTTTAAAATAGTGAAGGGTTAATAAAGGAATTACTATATAAATAGAATAAAAAACTTATGGAAAAAAGTGATAGTTATTAATATAATTGAATGCTATCACTTTTTCTATTAGGTTAGTAATGAAAAATATAGATTAATCATACTACAATAGGATGTTCAGTGGATACTTTAGCAGATATAGCAATAGGGACCAGCAGTATTTATAGCAGCGGGAGTAGCTTACCTAGGAATAACAGCTCCATTATGGGGACTGCTCTTTTAGCATCTAGTATTAGTTATGGAGTAGCAAAATATTATCAAGATGATATAGGTAAATTAAAAGACTCGGTTATATTAGGATTTTAGAAGGAGGAGAAAATGAAATCATCTAAAATTAAACAATCAGATGAGATGGAAGTTAAAGATTTAAAGAAATTAAATGTTTTTATTTCAATAGGATGTATGTTAGGAAGTATACTTTTTAATTTGATATTAAGTAGTGATGATAAAGTGTACCATAGTATAGCTCCAGTATTATTAGTACTTACTTTAATATTAAATGTAATAAATATAGTATTAAACGTTAATAAGAAACCAATATATAAAAGTGTTTACATTTTAATTCCAATACAAGGAATTCTAGTAGTATTATCATTATATCTAGAAGCTGCAAATTGCCTAACACTAGAAAGCACAATTACAAAAATAATAATATTTTTCAACTTTATAATAGTAAATTTATATATTTTTTATAAAAGAATAATAGTAAAAAATGAAGACTATATTAGCAGTGTTAAAAAAGGTACCCATGGAAGATATATAAAGAGAGATTTAAGTGTTTCATTAATTGTAACTGCAATATTATTAACAATTGCTAAAGTTATAGACTCTAGTCCAATAATAATTGAAGAAGGTAATGGAGATAAATTTATTTCAGGTATTTTTTTGATAGGAGTTACTGTATGTTTAAGTATTGTTTATATAATAGCAATATCTAACTATTTGTATAGTGTTAAGGATAAAAAATTACCCAAAACATATTAAATTAATATGATAAAAATATAATATATTACATCTTTATAAGGAGAGATGAAAGATGAATGGCAATAATAAAGGTACATATGCAGTAGCAGGAATAGCTGTCTTTATTATATCGAAGATTATACTGGAAATTTAGGAATAGAGAATATACCAGTACCCATTAGCATAGGTGTACTAGCAGCTTCATATGCTATGTTTTTAATTGGAATATCGAATAAAAAGCTAATAAGAGGAGAGAGAGCTTGTTATAGAGTACTTGCAATTCTATTCGCAATTGCAAGTGTTAGTGCTATTATAATGGCTTTATTTTTAAGTTATTTTCCTCAAATAATCACAGAATATAAGGTATTGTTGTTAGTACTACTAATAAGTGGTATATTGGCACAATTATTATATCAATGATAATTATAAAAAAATATCGAAATTAGATATTCTATAATTAAAACTTATATATGATATATAAGAAGGATATTATTAAAGATATGGTTATAATCTAGAATTACTTATATTAAGTAAAAAATTAGAAAGTAAATTTCGGTATACCTAATATATTATAAATTTCTTTATTCTATATATAATGGAATTAATTTATTATCTTAGTTTTATATAAAAAGATTTAAAGATTTAAAAGTATTTCTATGTAAATTTACCTTAAATAGTATAAGTGGGTTTTAATAACTAAATCCCTGAATTTTGATATTAAACTTAGATATACCCTAGAAGGAAATGATGTATTTTATAAAGAATTAACTAATGGAATTTGTGTAGAATAACAGAGTTTTTAGCTTGTATGAGAAGTATGAAGTAAATTGTAGTTTAATATAAAGTCAAAGGTGGGGGGAATTAAGATATATGAACAGGAAATATTCAGTTATTAGAGAGATAGTTATTTGGATTATAATAGACATTATTGGAACTATAATTCTTGTTAATACAATAAATATTTCCAAGATAGTTGCTATTATTAGTAGTATAACAGCAACAGTACCAATTCTAATTGCACGGTATAATAATTATAAATTAGTAATCTCTGATGAAGAAATTGTGCTCTATAAATCATTTATAAAAAAGACACAAATTCCATTAGAAAATATAGTAGAAATAGAAATAGAAATTGGCAATTCTTTTACGGGGAGCAGGATTCAAGGGTGTGTAAAATAAATGTACATAAAAACATCAACGGATAATTATAAGTTTAATATAGTTAATATAGAGAGTGAACAATTCTATAATGATATTAAAAATCTTGCAACTAAGCAAAACATCGAATATTTTAAAAATCAGGAATAAACTATATAATCATTTAATTTATTATAAAAATAGTTTATGAAGAAATATTATGAATATAGTGGTTTTGTAGGGTTGAGACTAAATGACGCTGAGCAATTTAGTCTATTATGCAATAGAGTGGACAGGAATTGCAATACCATAAAATTGAGAAAGTAGGAAATTTATATGATAAGCAAGAAAAATATTTTAGCTACTATAATAATTCTTATAATAATGGCATTTATTAGAATTATGGGCATAGATGATATACCACAGCCAATGCTTTTTGCTATATTACTATTGATTATTTTATACTTATTTATATTTGTTTTTAAGTATAAAGGTGATAAAAAAGAACGAATATATTTATTAGTTATGACCATACAAGCTGCAATACTAGTAATTATATTAGTAGTTTCAGTAACCGTACAAAATAAATATCAGGATATTTCTTATAGATACAAGCCCATATTTGTAACTTTAATGGCAATCCTATTTTTAAGTCTCATAGCAACTGTATATAGTTTAGGGTTCTGTAAATATAAAAACAATAAATTTAGAGATAAGTAATTAAGGTTTATTAAAAGAGTTAAATGGACTTTATTGTTATGAATTTAATAGGAAATAATAAAATGGGATAGGAAGTGAAAAGATGGAATTATTCGAAGATAAAATAATTGAAGAATATATTATATGGCAAAAGGCTAATCCTAAAAGTTTTTCATGGTGGAATTATGTAAATATGAAGTCAGATATTCAAATTGCACTGGGATTCGCTAAGTTTTTCTACCCTGAAATAATTGAGATAGACAACTGTATCTTTATAAAGGATAACTTTTCAAGCGAAAGGTATGAACAATGGAAAGTTGTGTGTAATGATAAAAAAACTTTAGAGAAGGCTATTAATTCATATGAAATTAAAGAATTTTTTCATATGAATACAGATTTTGAAGATAAAAATATAAATGAACAAATACAAGCACTAGGAAATATATTAAAAAAATTTTGGACTTTAGGTTTTAATGAAAGATTCCCTGATATGAATATAGTTGTAGATATAATTGAAGATGATGAATCATTATATATTACTGTATTTCAAGATAGTTAATTATGTTGAAAATTATTAATAGCCGTGGTTGGTAGACATAAGTATAAAAATAAGTAACTTGTAAAATTAAAAGTAAATACCTAAAAAGGGGGTAGTTGTTCCAAGCAAATGGAACAACTATTATTTTTCAATAAGATATGATGACATTAGATACTTAATAAAATATATTAATGTTACTAAATATAATATAGATTTAAGTATTAAAAATAACATCAAAAATAATGTCTTGTTATATAGTGAGATAATTCCAATAGATGATGCTATAATTAGTCATGAAATATTAATGTCAAATAGAAATAGTGCATACATGGAGTTTAAGAAAATTATGTTTAAGAAGATAAGTTAAAATAAATTTTTGTTCAAAATGTAATTAAGTAAACCTTAAATGTACATTAGAAGGAAATGATGTGTTTTGTGAAGAATTAACCAATAGAGTTAAGTATATTATCGTGTTGAAACTTTTACTAAAGGGGAAGTGAAAAATAGTATGATAAATATCTTTATGAATATTATTATTTTCTGTATAAGTATATATTTAAATTGGAAATGGGTTATATCTTTTCAAAGAGCATTTAAACCATTTGATGATAGTTTAGAAAAGAAGAAAAGAAAAGATGAACTTAAAAAGGGAATAAAATATTTGATTTTAACAATTATATATTCTTTCATAGGCTTACATTACTTGAATAACATAAGATGACATAAAGTTAAAGTGAGAATTTGTAACTTAACATTATTAAATGAGGGGTGGTCAATATAAATCAAAATGTATATAAAATTACAATAGATAAAAGTGTATAGTAGAAGATCAATTGTGCAAAAGTAAATGGAAACTATGAATGAGACTATTTTACTATATACATATAAAACTAGTATAATATTTAGCTATAAAACTATATAACTATTTGTTGTGTTCATGCGGGTTTAAGAGGTTTACCCATTAGAATAGTATTAAGGTAACAATAAAATAATAATTAAAAACCAAAGAAAATAGAGTATAATTAGTATGGGATTTAATTTTTTTATATATGGGGGATAATTTAATGGATGCAGTAAATCAAGTTTTAGTTCTATCCATTATGATGGTTATAGGAATATATGTTAGAAAGAAAGGCTTTATAGATGATAGAGTAGAGAAGGGATTAAGTGCAATATTAATCAATATAACTTTACCATTAATGATCATAAATAGTTTTTGCTTAGAATTTGATAAAGCTATTATGGGAAATGCTATAAAGATATTCTTCTATTCCGTAGTTATACATTTGGTGTTACTTATTTTATCAAGATATATTTATATTAAGGCTAGTGATAGAAAAAAACCACTACTTATATTTACAACATCTTTTTCTAACTGTGGATTTATGGGTTATCCAGTATTAAACAGCATTTTTGGAGAAATAGGAGTGTTTTATGCTTCAATTTTTACTATGGTATTCACTGCTTTAGTGTGGACCATAGGGGTATCTTTGTTTACAGGGAAAATATCTATGAAGGAAGCTAGTAAAAGCATTTTAAAGAATCCATCCATATGGGCTGTAATTATAGGAATTATAATATTTGTAGGTCAAATTAAACTACCCTTTGCCATTAACTCAACTGTAAAAAGTGTAGGAAATATGACGACTCCAATATCTATGATAATCATTGGATCTATGCTTTGTGGTTCTAACATAAAGGAAATGATAGGAGATTTTAGTTTATACTATTTATCTATAGTTAGACTAATTTTAGTTCCTATAGCAACATATTTTACTATGAATATGTTTAATATAGATTCAATGTTGGTAGCTATATGCACTTTACTTATGGCTATGCCAGGAGCGGTGGTAGGACCTGTAATTGCATTATCTACTGGTGGAGATGGTAAGTATGGCTCACAGTGTGTATTTATAACTACACTTTTATCCGTAATAACTATTCCACTATTTATATATTTAGTAAGATAATTAATTAAATAGGTAATAGGTTTTAATGATTTGGCTATTTTAAATAAGTATAGAAGGGAATGTAAATTATATATGTTTGATTTAGATGATTGCATTGCATTTATAACAAATAAAAGTGCAAAGAAATTAGCTGACGAATTTAATAGAAGATTACAAGAGAATGGTACAACTAGAGTACAATGGATAGCTTTATTTTATATAGGTAAAGCAGGAGAAATTTCTCAAAAAGAACTTTCGGATTATATGGATATTAAAGAGTCTTCAATGGTAAGACTTATAGATAGAATGGAAAAGGAAGAGTTAGTGGAGAGAAGAAAGGATTCAGAAGATAGAAGAATAACAAAGATAATATTAACTGATAAAGGTAAGTTTTTAAAAGAAGAACTTATGCCTAGAGGACAAGTGTTCCAAGATGATGTATTAAAGGGAATATCGAAAGAAAATTTAGAGATTTTTAAAGAAGTTTTGCAAAGGATGACAGATAATATATGTTAGCTATTGACAATACCACCCCATGGTGGTATTTTTATATCATAAATACTTGTAGTGCTAACTATTGCACTAGCAACTATTAAATGATATGGGGGTATAGATATGAAAAAAGATGTAAGAGAAATGTTAAATGACTTTATGAACGGACTTGGTGAATTAGGCGAAACTAATGGAGAAAATGTTAACGCTTTCATGGGACTATTAGGTAAGACTTATGAAGAGGGTGCATTAGATACTAAAACAAAGGAATTAATTAGCGTTGGAATTGCTGCTTATAACAGATGTGAATATTGTATAGTTTTCCACGTTTACAAAGCTTTAGAAGCAGGAGCAACTAGAGCTGAAATAATGGAAGCTGCTATGGTATCTGTTGCCTTTGGTGGAGGTCCTAGTATGGCATATTCTGTAACTTTATTAAAAGATGCTGTTGATGAATTTGAAAAAGATTTTAACTAAATAAGATTTTAAATTTAAGACCTTGAGTATTATACTCAGGGTCTTAAATCCAGAATCTTAAACTAATATATATTTGGTATTAAAGGAGAGGTTGAAATGGATATTAAGTTGGAAAGTCTATCAGGAAAAAGCAAGTCTGCTAAAGTAGGCAAAATTAATATACAAGTTGGAGAGAATGTTAAGTTAAATGATGTAATGTTCCAGCTAGAAACAAATAAAGGAAATTCACCTGTAAAAGCTAAAGGAAGCTATAAAATTGAAGAAATAAAGGTTACAGAGGGACAAGAGGTAAAGGTTGGAGATACATTACTTATAGTAAGTGGAGAAGCTTTAGCTGAAGAAACTAAAAAAGTTGATTACTTTGGTAGCTTAATAAAGGGTAAAAAAGAAAATTTAAATATAGATCTTTTAGTAATAGGTGCAGGACCAGGAGGATACGTTTCTGCTATATATGGAGCTAAAAAAGGTTTGGAAACTATAATAGTTGAAAAGGATAATTTAGGAGGGACTTGTCTTAATGTAGGATGTATTCCTACAAAATCTCTAGTTAAATCTGCTGAAGCATACAATGAAGCATTAAATGGAGAAGAATTTGGATTTGAAGTAAAAGATATAAAGCTAGACATGAAAAAGGTCATAGCTAGAAAAGATAAAATTAGAAATAATTTAGTTGGTGGCATCGACTATTTATTAAATAAAAATAATATAAGACTTATTAAGGGAGAAGCATCTTTTATAGATAACCATAAAGTATTAGTGAAAAAAGGTAAAGATGAGTATATTATTGAAGCTAAAAATATCATTATTGCTACTGGTTCTAAAATATCAAAAATAAGTATCCCAGGCATAGAGTTACCTTTTGTATTAAATAGTACAGAAGCTCTTAGTAACACAGAATTACCAAAATCAATTACTATAATTGGTGGTGGAGTTATTGGTATGGAATTTGCATTCCTTTATTCAAATTTTGGTGTTAAAGTAAACGTGGTTGAATACGAAAATAGAATCCTTAACATGGTGGATTTAGATGTCTCTGAGGAAATACTTGATATAGCAAAATCAAAGGGCATAGGTATATATACAAGTTCAAAGGTTACTAGAATTGAAAAATCTGAATCAGGTGAAGGTATAGTTATATTTGAAAATGAAGGTAATGAGAAGCTTTTAGTTTCAGAAAAGGTATTAGTAGCAATTGGAAGAGAGCCTAATATGGAAGGGCTAAATCTTGAAAATACTGATATAGAACTAAATGATAGGAATAGAGGTATAAAGGTTGAAGGTAATTTAAAGACAAATGTGGAAGGAATATATGCTATTGGAGATGTTAATAGCAAGATCCAATTAGCCCATGTAGCTTCACATCAAGGAATTGTAGCAGTTGATAATATATTAGGAAAAAATAAAGAAATGAAGTATGAATGTATTCCTAATGTAATATTTACAGCTCCAGAAATTGCTTCAGTTGGTCTCACTGAAAAACAATGTATTGATAAAAATATGAATATAAAAATAAGCAAGTTCCCTTTTGCAGCCAATGGAAAAGCCTTAACTATGGGTCAAGAGTATGGATTTATTAAAATAATAAAAGATTTAGATTCAGGTAAAATGGTTGGAGGGTCAATAATAGGTCCAGATGCTTCATCATTGATAAGTACGCTAACACTTATTATTCAGCAGAATATTTCAGAAGAGAGCATAGCAGAGACTGTATTTGCACATCCAACTACAGGTGAAGGTATACATGAAGCAGTATTAGGATTATCTATAGGAGCAATACATTATAATGAATAAAGTAATTATTTCAAAGGAAGTTAATCCTTATTATAATTTAGCCTTAGAAGAAGAATTGTTAAGAAATATAAAGTCAGAAGAAACCATATTATATCTTTGGCAAAACGAAAATACTGTAGTTATTGGAAGAAATCAAAATCCTTATAAAGAATGCGATTTAGATTATATGAAAGAAAACCATATTATATTAGCTCGAAGAATTTCTGGAGGTGGAGCAGTTTTTCATGATTTAGGAAATTTAAACTTTACTTTTATAACAAAGGAAATTGAGAGTAACTTAGATAAACAACTTAAGGTTATAAAAGGTGCTGTAGAGTCCTATGGTTTTAAGGTTGAGTTTTCAGGAAGAAATGATTTGCTTTTGAATAATAGAAAGTTTTCAGGACATGCATTTTATTGTGAAGATGGTAATTATTTTCATCATGGTACTCTTATGATTGATGTAGATATTACTAAACTTGAAAAGGTTCTTACTCCATCTAAGTTAAAATTAAAATCTAAAGGCATAGAATCAGTAAAAAGTAGGGTTATAAATTTAATAGAGGTTTGTAGTGAATTAAATGTAGATAATTTAATTCAGTCATTGGTAAATTCCTTTAAGAATATTTATGGAGAGTTGCAAAACTCATATATTTATAATATGAGTAGTTATGTACCTAAATTATATGATAAATACTCTAGTAAGTTGTGGAATTATGGTGAGAGTCCACAATATGATGTAGTTCTCGAAGAAAAAACTGTTATAGGTAATATAGATATAAATTTATCAGTGGAGTCAGGAAAAATAGTAAAGGCTAAAATATTTTCAGACACTTTAGAGAATATAAATTTAGGAAAAGTTGAAGAGCAGCTTATAGGCATTATATTCGCTAGAGATGAAGTTGTAAAATTAATAGATGACTATATAAGACAGGTATCAGAAAAATATGTATAAAAATATTTGTATAAATCATAATATTCATAGGCTAAAATATATTTACCTAATCTAGATAAGTCAAGAAAATTTAACATTTTTGATATGGATTATATTTTAATGATATAATCCATATTTTTATGTAAAATAACCTTGGTAATTAAAAATAATGTAGGGTATAATATGTATATTGTAAATATAGTAGCTAACAAATAAATTATTGCTAATATATTAACAGTATATTTATTATTGTAAAACTATGGAGGATTATAGCATGAGAACAATTTATAAAAACCCTAAGGAATTAGGTGCTTGTTTAAGAGATATTGTAGATTTATACAGAGATGATTTAATGACCTATGAAAAATTATCAGATAAGGTTATTAAAATTGTAGATTCTAATGTAGAAAGATTCTTTAAAAATGGTGATGTTGAAATAAAGATTGCAAATATTCTAGAGGAAGATAGAATAGCAATTATAAAAGATATATTAGATAAAAATAATTAAAAAATCTTATTATAAATTTATAAAAAAAGATGAGCTTTATTGATTAAAATAATGTAAGCTTATCTTTTTTATTTAGCGTTAAAAAATAAGTATATAAAATATACAAACATTTATATAGAAAGAGTTGTGTATACTAAAGTTAATATATTAAATTTAATTTATATATAGCAATGTTAAATCCGTGTTAAATAATCAGGTTTTGTTACAAAATCTATTTAACAAGGTGTATAAATTATATATGATATATGAAGGAAATCAATTACAAAAAACTAAGTATAAAATTATAAGATATTTATTTCAAGACTTATAGACTGGAGGTTACTTTATGGAAAGTCTTAAAATTTTAAAAAAAACTAAATTTAGTGAAGTACAGGTATTAGCCCTTGGGTTTTTTATAGTAATTTTTATTGGAGGTACAATATTAAGTTTACCCATATCATCTGCTAGTGGAGAGGCCACAAATTTCTTGGATTCAATATTTACAGCTACATCTGCCACCTGTGTTACAGGGTTAGTTACAGTAGATACAGGTACTCATTGGAACCTATTAGGACAGACCGTTATTATGATATTAATTGAAATCGGTGGTCTTGGATTTATGTCTTTTGCCACTTTTATATCTGTACTAATAGGAAGAAGAATTACTTTAAAAAGTAGATTATTAATGCAAGAAGCAATGAATACCTTTAATATTCAAGGGTTAGTAAAAATGCTTAAAAAGGTTATGTTATTTACTTTTATAATACAGTTTATAGGAGCATTAATACTATCCACTCAGCTCATACCAGAGTTTGGTGTAGCTAGAGGTATATATATTAGTATATTTAGCTCTATATCTACCTTTTGCAATGCTGGTTTTGATTTATTTGGAAATTTTAATAGTTATACAGCATATTATGATAATTCCATTATACTTTTAACTGTAAGTGCATTAATAGCTATTGGAGGGTTAGGTTTTATTGTATTGTTAGAACTTTATAATTATAAAAGTACAAAAAAGTTATCTTTACACGCTAAGGTAGTGTTATTAATAACTACTATATTAATAGTGGGAGGAACTATAGTAATGTTTATCCTAGAATATAATAATCCTAATACCTTAGGAAATATGAATATTAAGGACAAAATAGTAAACTCTATTGTAGCTTCCATAAGTCCAAGGACAGCAGGAATTAACAGTGTACCAATAGATAAGATGACTACAACATCAAAATTTATAACTGTTATACTTATGTTTATTGGAGGTTCTCCAGGTTCTACAGCAGGAGGATTAAAAACATCCACCTTTGGTATAATTTTATGTACAGCTATTTCTGTAATTAAAGGAAAAGAAAATGCTGACATATTCGGAAGGACCATTCCAAGAGGATTACAATTAAAAGCTGTTACTCTTTTAATAATAGGAATGGGATTAGTAACCACAGTCACTATGGCACTTACTATAGCTGAACCTAATGAAGCCTTTTTAGATGTGTTATACGAAGCTACATCAGCCTTTGGAACAGTAGGATTAACTACAGGTGTAACTCAAAGGCTCAGTGAACCAGGAAAAATTATAATTATTATGTTGATGTATTTAGGAAGAGTTGGTCCACTTACTGTAGTAATGGCTCTAATTAGCAGAAAGAAAGGTACTAATTACAAGTATCCTGAAGGAAAGATATTGATAGGATAAACACATTTGTGAAATATTAAATAAAAAAACTATTATATAGGAGGTTAATATGGTATGGATAATAAATATATGAAAAGAAGTAAGGAAGAGTTGAAAAAAATATTAACCAAGGAGCAATATAACGTAACTCAAGAAAATGGTACCGAGCTACCTTATAAAAATGAATACTTTGACTTTTACGAAGAAGGTATTTATGTAGATATAATAACAGGAGAACCATTATTTATATCTAGTGATAAGTTTAACTCAGGATGTGGATGGCCAGCTTTTTCCAAGCCAATAGATAGAGATTTTATTAAAGAAAATATAGATAAAAGTCATGGAATGGTCAGAACCGAGGTAAGAAGTAAAAGTGGAGATTCCCACTTAGGTCATGTATTCTGTGATGGACCTGAGGAACTAGGTGGATTAAGATATTGTATAAATTCAGCTTCACTTAAATTTATTCAAAAGGATAAGATGAAGGAAGAAGGGTATGAAGAGTACTTAGATTTACTTGATAAATAAATATACAGATGAGAGTATGGCACTAAGATGTGGTTAGATGGATTTATCTATTTAATCACATCTTTTTCTATGTTTAAGAGATTAAATGTGGAAATCTACGGTTGTATTTTAAGGAGAAAAATGTGAAAATAAAGCTATATTACAAAAAGTCTTAATAAGGAGGGATATAGATGTTTTGGTTTTCAGAAGATAGTAAGAAGGTAGATAAAAATCTTTCAAAAGAAGATGAATTACAGCAGCTAGTATGGAATTTTTTTATGAACAAAATTCCTAAACTAGGTTTTGAACAGAGAGAAGGGCAAGAAGATATGGCGTTAGATATATGTAACGCTATAGCTGACAGACAACATACTATAGTGGAAGCAGGAGTAGGAATAGGAAAATCTTATGCATATATAGTTCCCTTACTTTATTATAATAAACTTTTTAATAAACCTGTATTAATAGCTACGTCAACTATAGCTCTGCAAGAGCAACTAATTAAGGATGTAAAAAAAATTTGTTCTTATATTAATCATAAACCAGAAATAGTTTTAGCTAAAGGCATGACTCATTTTGCATGTAAAAGTAGAGCCGATAAATATTTTAAAGAGATTAATAGGAAAGAGTTTAATGATAATCTAGAAATACTATGTAATTACATAAATAATGGAGTAGTAGATAGAAAAAATATAAAGTTAGATGTAGATAATAATATATGGGACAATGTGAATGTAAAGGCAACAGAGCATAATAGGTGTGAACATTATAATAATTGCAGTTTTATGTCTCTAAGAAGAGATATGTTAAATACTGATGGCATAATTTTATGTAATCAAGACTTATTAACTGTACATTTTCAAAAGTTAAAGAAAGGTCAAAAGGGGCTTTTAAATGAGAAAATAGATTTAATTGTTATAGATGAAGCTCATAATTTGGAGGAAAAAGTTAGAGCATCTTTAATAGAAAGCTATAACAAATATAAAATAAAATCTATTTTAGGAGATGTAATTGAAACCATAAAAATATCAGCTATAAGAAGAGAGAGTTACGAAAATTTTAATAATATAGCTCATATTTTGAATGTTATTTCTAATAAACTAAATAATCAAGTAAAAAAACAAATTAACTCATCACCTAAGGGTGAAGAAATGGAAAAGTATTTTATTAATATAGATGAAATACGAGAAGAGCTTTTACTTTTAAATAGTAAAATTGATTTAATAAATTATAAAGTACAATTTTATAGTGATGATAATTTATGTGAAGAAGTATTCGAAGAGCTAGAGAATCTTCAAGACTTTATAAAAAGTTTGATATCTATAAAGAGTAGGGATTTATTTTGGTTAGAAAATTTTAATGATATTCATATATTTGCATGTCCTAAAAATATAAGTAAGGAGATAAATTCTTTATACTTTGATAAGTTAAAAACTACTATATTAACTTCAGCAACTATTGCAGATAAGAGTCAAGGTAGTGAAGAAGAGAGATATGAGTATTTTATTAAAAGTACAGGCTTTCCAACTAGTACAGGATTTTTATCAACACCAAAACCATCACCTTTTCCGTACAATTACAATGCCATGATATATTATACAGAAAATATGCCTCATCCAGTAGAGGCGAGAGAAAGGTTTATAAAATTGGGGGCAGAAAAAATAGTAAAGCTTCTGAATATTACAAAGGGAAAAGCATTAATTTTATTTACATCTAAAAGTGATCTAAAGGAAGTTTATGAGATATTAAAACATAAAAATTTAGAATATAGGATTTTAAAACAGCAACATATGTCCTCTCAGGATGATATACTTGAAGAATTTAAAAAGAATAAGAATTCCGTATTATTAGCTACAGGAACATTTTGGGAAGGAATAGATGTGCCTGGAAAATCATTATCGAATTTAATTATATTTAAGCTACCATTTCCGGTACCAGATCCAATTATAGAATATAAAAGGACTTTATCAGAAGATTTTTTAATGGAGGTAAGTGTACCATTAATGATAGTAAAACTTAGGCAAGGAGTAGGAAGGGTAATAAGAAAGCATGATGATAAGGGGATAGTGGCAATCTTAGATTCTAGAATTGGTGAATTGTCTAATAGCCCGTATAAAAATATAGTGTTTGATTCCCTCCCTATTAAAAATAGAACTAATGATATAAGAGAAATAGAAAGTTTTTGGATGAAAATGGATGAATAGAGCTTAAGCAAGATATAGAAAGGAAGTTATTCTATATCTTGCTTTTTATTATAAATATCATGAAATAACGACTTAAAGCACATTAACAGTAACTTGAAAATAATTTATATAAGTAATATAAATTAAAGTATATGGTTATATATTTATAAATATTTAATAATAAAGTAATATTTATAAAATTGAAAAACTATAATTTCTAAAGATAGAGAAATAGTTATTTACAGTATGTTAAATAATAGTTAAATATATGTTATTTAGTAAATAATATGGTATAATATGGTGTTTAGATAATATGTAGAAGATTTATAAAACTAAATCTTTAATTGTTATTTTTAAGAGGGTAAAAGCTATATAGTATGGCATTTATTTAGGAGGATTTACTATGAAAATAGGAATTGATGTGGGCTCAACCACAATTAAATCTGTTGTTTTAAATAACTTTGGAAAAGTTATTTATCAATCATATGAACGTCATTATTGTAAAATAAAAGAAAAGACTTCAGAACTGCTAAAGAAAATTAGAGACAAGTATCCAAGAGAGAAGTCTATGGAACTAAGCATTTCTGGATCTGCTGCTATGGGCATGGCCGAAAAATGGAAGGTACCCTTTGTTCAAGAGGTTTATGCAACAAGGATTGCTGCAACTACTTTAGAAGATGATGTGGATGTTATCATTGAATTAGGGGGAGAAGATGCTAAAATACTATTTTTAAAGGATGGTATGGAAGTAAGGATGAATGGCTCATGTGCAGGTGGAACAGGAGCATTTATTGACCAAATGGCTACTTTGTTAAATATGTCATTAGACGAAATGAATGAGACTGCTAAGGATTATAAAAAGATTTATACTATTGCTTCTAGATGTGGAGTTTTTGCTAAGTCAGATATTCAACCTCTTCTAAATCAAGGAGTTGTTAAAAGTGATTTATCAGCAAGTATTTTCTTTGCTGTTGTAAATCAAACTATTGCAGGATTAGCTCAAGGTAGAGTTATAAAAGGTAACGTATTATATCTAGGAGGACCACTAAGCTTTAACTCAGAATTGAGAAAAGCCTTCGACAAAACTTTAAATTTAACAGGAAAGTGTCCAGATAACTCACTATATTATGTAGCTTTGGGGGCAGCCTATTATGCTAGTGAAAAGATAGATATAGATAACTTGATTATTACTTTAAATAATTATCGTGAAGATGAAACTTATTCTATGGCACCACCACTATTTAAAACAAAAGAAGAGTATGATGAATTTAAGCTTAGACATGAAAAAAGCAAGGTGCTTGCCAAGGAGGAAATTGATGTTGAATCACCAATAACTATAGGAATAGATTCTGGTTCTACAACTATAAAAATTGTTGCTATTAATGAAAATAAAGAAATTGTATCTTCAATTTATAGACCTAATAGTGGAAATGCTGTAGAGGTAGTTAAGGAATACTTAGAAAATATATATAACACATATCCCGAAGTTAAAATTTCAGCAGTTGCAGCAACAGGATATGGTGAACAATTAATAAAAAATGCCTTTAAGGTAGATTATGGTATGGTAGAAACGGTAGCTCATTTTACAGCAGCCAAACATTTTATGAATAATGTTGATTTTATTATTGATATAGGAGGACAAGATATAAAATGTTTTAAAATACATAATGGAGCTATAGATAATATATTTTTAAATGAAGCTTGTTCATCAGGTTGTGGCTCTTTCTTGCAGACCTTTGCTAATGCATTAGGATATTCAGTTGAAGAATTTGCTAACTTAGGATTATTCTCTAAAAATCCAGTAGATTTAGGTTCTAGATGCACTGTATTTATGAATTCTTCTGTAAAGCAGGTGCAGAAGGATGGAGCTACCATAGAAGATATATCAGCAGGATTATCTGTTAGTGTAGTTAAAAATGCACTATATAAAGTAATTCGTGCCAGTAATGCAGAGTCTCTAGGAAAAAATATTGTAGTTCAAGGAGGAACTTTCCTAAATGATGCTGTACTTCGTGCCTTTGAACAAGAATTAAATGTACAAGTCCTTAGGCCTACAATTTCTGGGCTTATGGGTGCTTATGGGGCAGCTTTGTATGCTCATGGAAAAAATAATGATAAAAGTACTATTCTTAATAAGAGTGAATTAGAGAATTTTAATCATGAAGTAAAAATGACTAACTGTGGGCTTTGCAATAATCATTGTAGATTAACTATAAATACCTTTGGAGAAAGTAGAAAGTATATTGGTGGAAATCGATGTGATAGACCTATAAGTAATAAAAATCATGGAGAAGTGTCCAACATATATGAGTATAAGAGAAGCTTACTAGATAGTTATCCTAAAATTTCAGGTAAAAGAGGAAAAATTGGGATTCCTATGGGATTAAACATGTATGAATTATACCCATTTTGGTATAAATTTTTTACAACCTTACAGTTTGAAGTAGAAAAATCTGAACCATCTTCAAGAGAAATTTATCTGAAGGGGCAAACAACTATACCATCAGATACAGTATGCTTTCCAGCAAAACTAATTCACGGACATGTACAGTCACTAATAGATGGTGGATTAGATACAATTTTTTATCCATGCATGACCTATAATATACAAGATAGTTCAGCTGATAACTGTTATAACTGCCCAGTAGTTGCATATTACTCTGAAGTAATTCAAGGAAATATGCCAGATGTTTCAAAGGTAACCTATATTTATGATTATATAGGAATTCATAGACCTAAGGATTTTTCAAAGAAGATGCATAGCATATTGTTAAAATATTTTAAGGACATATCTTTAAAAGAAGTTAAGGAAGCAACTACTCTTGCTTACAAAGAATATGATAGATATTTAAAAAAAGTAAGGACAAAGGGTGAAGAAATTATTGAGAAAGCAGAAAAGGAGGGTAAAGATATAATTGTCCTTGCTGGTAGACCTTATCATATAGATAGTGAGATAAATCATGGAATTGATAAGTATATTAATAGCTATGGAGCTGCAGTTATATCTGAAGATGTGATTTCTCATAAGGTAGATAAGGTGAGCCTTCAGGTGTTAAATCAATGGACATATCACGCTAGATTGTATAAGGCAGCTAAGTATATAACAGACAAGCCTAACATGAATTTAGTTCAGTTGGTTTCCTTTGGTTGTGGTGTGGATGCAATAACTACCGATGAGGTAAGAGAAATTTTAGAAGAGTCAAATAAGATATACACCCAAATTAAGATAGATGAAATTACTAATTTAGGAGCGATACAAATAAGACTTCGTAGTTTATTTGCAGCAATCCATCAAGGGGAGGGTGAATAAGTAATGGATAATGAAAATAAAGTAACCTTTACTAAAGAAATGAGTAAAGATTATACTATATTAATGCCTATGATGGCACCCATACATTTTGAAATTTTAAAAAATGTATTCCTAAATAGTAAATATCACATAGAACTATTAACTAATAAAGGTGAATCAGTAGTACAAACAGGACTAAAATATGTTCATAACGATACTTGCTATCCAGCTTTACTGGTTATAGGTCAAATGATAGATGCTTTAAATAGTGGAAAGTATGATATTAATAAAACAGCTTTAATTATCACTCAAACTGGAGGAGGATGCAGAGCATCAAACTATATATACTTACTTAGAAAGGCATTAAAAAAGGCTGGATATGGACAGGTTCCTGTTATTTCTTTTAATTTAGCCGGAATGGAAAAAGATAGTGGCTTTAAAATAACATTGCCTATGATTCATAAAATGTTATCAGGAGTCATTTATGGAGATCTTTTGATGCATTTGAGCAATCAAGTGAGACCCTATGAAATAAGTAAAGGTGAAAGTGATAAAGTAATAAAAAAATGGATTGAAGAGTTAACTTTGCAATTTAAAAATAATAAGGCTTATTCTCTAAAAAAAATTAAGACCAATATGGATAACATAACAAAAGACTTTGCAAATATAAAAATTGAAAAAACTCCTAAAGTAAAAGTGGGTATAGTGGGAGAGATATATATTAAATATGCAAGCTTAGGGAATAATGATTTAGAAGCATTTTTAGCTACACAGAATTGTGAAGTAATGATACCAGGAATTCTTGGATTTGTATTTTATTGTACAGATGAAAGAATAGACAATATAAATCTTTATGGTGGAAGTAAGGTAGTTAAGTTTATTGTTCAAAAATTTATGAATTACCTATTGAAAATTGAGAGTTTACTTATATCTTCAGTAAAGGAAAATTCAGATTTTATACCACCATCATCCTTTAAAGAAACTAAAAAGTTAGCAAAGGGTGTAGTTGGATATGGTAATAATATGGGAGAGGGATGGCTTCTTACAGCAGAAATGTTAGAGTTGAATAATTTAGGATATAAAAATATTATATGCACTCAACCCTTTGGATGTTTGCCAAATCATATAGTAGGTAAGGGAATGGTACGAAAAATAAAAAACATTCATCATGATGTTAATATAGTACCTATAGATTATGACCCTGGTGCTACTAGAGTAAATCAGGAAAATAGAATTAAACTTATGCTTGCCATTGCAAAGGAACAACTAGATCATAAGGAACTTAATATCAATCCGAAAGATATTAATAGTGATATAGATAAGGAAATTGCATTAGTGTAAAACCACAATTTTTAAAAAGTTATTCAATTATAAATTTGAATAGATGTTAAGAAATCTATTGTATAATAAAATAATTCATAATATGGAATTAAATTAAATTGTATGATATTATTAACAGGTAGAGAAAATAAGTAATCAAACTGTTAATAAGGCTTGTTGGTCAAGTGGTCAAGACGCCACCCTCTCACGGTGGAAACAGGGGTTCGATCCCCCTACAGGCTACCATATATTTGTAATAATTACATTGGTACAGGTTTAAAGCCATGTTCAAAGCTCTTAAAGAGGATAATGAGATAGTTAAAATTATGGGTTATCGTGCTATGGATATTAATAAAATAAAAGATAAGGAACAAAAGGCACACTATACAAAGATATAAAACTTATATAAGATACCTATTAACAATGATGAAGAAGAAAAGCTTGATGAAATTAATCAAATTCTACTTAATGGTGGAGATGGTAGTAAAGTATTGTAATTTATTCCTTGTATAATGTATAATTAATTTATATTTACATAGGGGAAGGGGTTACATATTATGAAATGTCCTAAATGTGGAAGTCAGAATGTTACAGTTCAAGCAGTTACAACAACGAAAACAAAACATAGAGGTTGTTTAGGGTGGTTGATATGGATTATGTTAGCTATTTGTACTTTGGGTTTAATAATAATTATACCTTTAATAACTAATAGTAAAACTAAATCTAAAACACATAGTGAAGCAGTTTGTCAGAATTGTGGCAAAAGGTGGAAAGCATAAAATAAATTTAAGCACTTACTTTAAAATGTACCCTATATAATAGACACTTTAAAAAAAGTCTATTATATAGGGTATTTTTATGTATAATACAATTAATATATAGCTTTAGGAGTGATAATATGAGCAACAAATACCTGGTAAGGTGTTGTTAACAGATATAACTTATTTATTTTATAAGAATGGTCAAAAGGTTTATTTGTCAACTATTTTAGATGCTTCTACCAATGAAGCTTTAGCATATAACATTTCTAAAAGTTTAAAAATTGATATTGTTACAGAAACAATTGATAATTTGGTGAAATCGAACAAGCATTTACTCCGTAAAGATGTATTTATTCACTCTGATCAAGGTGCTCATTATACTAGTCCAATATTCCAATCAAAATTAAAGCAAAAACAATATAGGACAATCAATGTCTAGACGTGGAAATTGTTGGGACAACGCTCCGCAGGAGTCATTTTTCGGTCATTTAAAAGATGAAACAAATCTAAAGCATTGTGAAACCTTTGAAGATGTTTTATGTGAGATTGAGGATTACATGGAGTATCATAATAAGTATAGAGGTCAATGGAACTTAAAAAAGGTGACTCCTGTTCAATACAGAAATCATCTTTTATCTTAGAGCCTTTTTAAAAATGTACTTGACTTAGGGTACACTTTATTATAGCTAAGTCCTTTAATTTTTTATATTGAAAATAATTTATGAAGAATAGATAATAATTAAGTTTTTCTATTATATAAATAAGTATATGAATCTTACTTAATGAAGATAATAATATAAATTACATTTTAGGAGGTAAGATTATGAATTTAAAAAGTGAACATCATTCTTTATTAAATAATAATCCAGGAACTATAGAAAGAGATCTTGGAAGGGAAGTAAGAAATAAGGTTAGTGATAATGAATTAAAGAGTGAAGCTAATACAAAGAGGAACAAGGAGTCTATAGAAAATTCCATAGAAAAGGGAGAAGGATATCTTTATAACACATTAGAGGATTAATATATTGAAATTATTATATCTAGAGGAAAGCAAATTTACTTTATAAATAAGTAGATTTGCTTTATTTGTTTTAACATTTATAACCGTATAAAATAATTAATTTTATATTCAAGTTATTAACCTCTTATTGCTATAATTATAGCGAAAGGAGGGGCGATATGGGAAAAATTGATGAAATGGATAAAAGGGTTTGTGAAATGAGACAAAATTTACAAAAGTTAATTAGTGAAAAAACTAATTTACTAGATCCAGAAGTAATCATCGCAAGCCAAAAACTCGATGTGGTTTTAAATGAGTATCATGCAATACTGAGAAAAATCCTCGAGTAAAACAAAAGTTGGAGAGATCTAAAGTCTCTCCTCCAAGGAGATAAAATAAATAAAAGTATCTATAAAATCTAAAATATAGATTTTAATGCATATAAGTAGTAGAATGGTAATATGTTGAAAATATAAGCTAAGTAAAATATATATATTTTATTTAGCTTTCAAATTGGATTAGGGGGACATAATGTGAGTGGTAATCAAAGAAAAAGTAAAGTGAAAAGTGGAGGAAAGATTTTAATTCCCATAATAATTATGCTTTTTGTAATTTATGAAGCTAGGAGTATATTTAAGGAGATAGATATAAATCAGGTTCTAGATATATTAAGAAATATACCTAATACATATCTTGTAATATTCTTAATATCTGCAATTATATCTATATCGTTTTTATGCTTTTATGATGTAGTACTAGCTGATCATTATAGATACAATATAAATAAGTTTAAGGTATTTGTAGTTGCATGGATTGCTCATAGCTTTAATGACATAATAGGGTTTGGAGGGCTTACAGGAGCTACACTTAGAACTGTTTTATTTAAAGATGAAAATATTGATACTAAGGACATGATAAATTTTAATATGATACTAATACCTACAACTATAGTGGGCTTATCAGTTATGTGCTATTTAGGTGTATTAGACGTATTTAAAATATATCCATTATTACATAACCAAAAGTGGCTTTGGATAGTAATATTAATATTTTGTGCTTTTCTACCTATATATTATTTTTTAGATAGGTTCACTTGGTTAAGCAATAAACTTGAAAAATTTAATTTATACTTTGAAGGAAGTATAAATTTAAAGGTCAGATTAACCCTTCTATCTACCTGTGAGTGGATAGTGAGAAGTATGATGTTTTTTACCATAGCTAAATATTTTAAAGGTGATGCAAGCTTTGTATCGGTTACAGGAGTAAATATATTAGCATGTATTGCTGCACTTATAAGCTTTATACCAGGAGGTGTAGGGTCCTTTGATTTAGTAGCGATACTAGGACTAAAGACTCTGGGGTTTTCTCCTAACTCAGCTTTATCTATAACGCTTTTATTTAGACTATATTACTTTATAATACCTTGGATTATTGGAGTAATTCTATGGGTAGGAAGAGTAGTATTAAGGTCAAATAAATTAGGTAATCATATACGAGAATAAAATAAGTTAATACAATAAAAGAAGAGGATGAATAATGAAAGATATATTAAAATTACTACAAAACAATTTCCTTTTTAAAGGAATTGATTCTGAGAATCTAAAAAAAATTTATGAGGAAACAAAATATCATATTAATAAATATGATAAAGGGGAAATTATTGCCCATGAAGAAGAAGAATGCAGTACTATAGGACTTATATTAGAAGGAACCATTGAACTTCAAAGGATATATCCAAGTGGTAAATATATAGTTTTAAATAAACTTACCCTTGGTGATGTATTTGGAGAAGCCATAATATTTTCAAAGCAAGAGAATTATCCAGCAACAGTTATTGCACTAAATCAATGCAGTATATTATACATTGATAAGGTAGATATGTTAGAACTATTTTCAAGAGAAAAAAGAATTCTTGAGAATTTTTTAGAACTTCTTAGTAATAAAGTGCTAATGCTAAATTCTAAAATTAAAAATATATCTTTTAAGAATATAAGGCATAGAGTTATAAATTACATATTAGAAGCTATGAAACTACAGAAGAATAGTACAATTAAATTAAAAGAAAGTAAAGAAAGTATTGCTGCAGCTTTAGGAATACCAAGACCATCATTGTCAAGGGAGCTAATAAATCTTAGGGATATGGGATATATAGATTTTGATAGAAGCAATATAAAAATATTAGATATAGAAGCTTTAGAAGAAGAAATGTTTAATTAAACATTATATAAAAGATAAGTATTAATAAATATGGAATACAAACAATGTAAATAAAAACATTTAAAAAAATATATTATCACAGGAGTTCGTAACATAGGTTACGGACTCCTGCATTTATTTTATGTACAATAAGACCATAGTTCAAATGAATTCAATTATTAAATCAACAAAGTAAAAAATATTATTAAGAAATAAAGGGGAGTTAAATATGGAGAATAAGATGTTTTGTTTTCAATGTCAAGAAGCAGCTGGTTGCAGCGGATGTACTGTAAGAGGAGTTTGTGGTAAGACTCCTGATCTTGCAAAACTTCAAGACTTATTAATATACAGTTCAAGAGGATTATCAGAAGTAGCTACAAGAGCTAGGGAAGAAGGAGTAACTGTTTCTAATATAATAAATAGAGCTGTGACTATGAATCTTTTCACTACAATTACAAATGCAAATTTTGATGACGCGGTATTCTATAAAATGGTTAAAGAAACTTTAAATCTTAAGGAAGAATTACTTTCAAAATTAAGCAATAAAGAAGATTTAAGTGACGCTGCATTATGGACAGCTAAAACAGAAGCTGAAATGTATAGTAAAGCTGGTTTAGTAGGAGTACTGTCTACTGATAATGAAGATATTAGAAGTTTAAGAGAAATGATAACTTATGGATTGAAAGGATTAGCTGCATATGTTAAACATGCTAATGCATTAGGATATGATGATGAAGCCATATGTGCATTTATGCAAAAAGCTTTAGCTGCAACAGCAGATAATAAGATAACAATAGATGAATATATAGCATTAACATTAGAAACTGGTAAAGTTGGAGTAGACGGTATGGCATTACTTGATAAAGCTAATACTGAAAGCTATGGACATCCAGAAATTACAAAAGTAAATATTGGAGTAAGTAATAAGCCTGGAATTCTTGTGTCTGGACACGACTTAAAAGACTTAGAGCAATTATTAATTCAAACAGAGGGTACAGGAGTAGATGTATACACTCACTCAGAGATGTTACCAGCTCACTACTATCCAGCATTTAAAAAGTACTCACACTTCATAGGAAACTATGGAAATGCATGGTGGAAGCAAACAGAAGAATTTGAGAGCTTTAATGGACCAATTCTTATGACTACAAACTGTATAGTACCACCTAAAGATAGCTACAAAGCAAGAGTGTTTACTACAGGTGCTGCAGGATATACAGGATGTACACATATTGCAGCTGATGAAAAAGGAAATAAAGATTTTTCAGCATTGATAGAATTAGCTAAAACTTGTGAAGCTCCAATAGAAATTGAACATGGTGAAATCATTGGAGGCTTTGCACACAATCAAGTATTAGCCTTGGCTGATAAAATTGTAGAAGCAGTAAAAACTGGAGCTATAAAGAAATTCTTTGTGATGGCAGGTTGTGATGGTAGACAAAATAAAAGAGAATACTACACTGACTTTGCAAAGGCATTACCACAAGATACGGTAATCTTAACTGCAGGATGTGCGAAATATAAATATAACAAGTTAGACTTAGGTGATATTGGAGGAATTCCAAGAGTACTTGATGCAGGTCAATGTAATGATTCATACTCACTAGCATTAATTGCTTTAAAATTAAAAGAAGTATTTGAGTTAGAAGATATAAATGAATTACCAATAGCATTTAACATTGCATGGTATGAGCAAAAGGCTGTAATAGTTTTATTATCTCTACTACACTTAGGAGTAAAAAACATTCACTTAGGACCAACGCTTCCAGCATTCCTATCTCCAAATGTAGCTAATGTTTTAGTTGAAAACTTTGGAATAGGTGGAATAACTAACGTAGAAGATGATATGAAAATGTTCATGGAAATGTAATTGAAAAAATAAATATATAATTAAGCCCAATATGTAACTATTAAAAGAGGTTCACTAAAATTAATATTCTAGTGGACCTCTTAATTTAGTATATATTTCTTTTACTTAAGACGAGATTCAATCCAAGCTAAGGCACCTGGATGCATAGAACCATCATTATCCAAAGTAACTTGAGAAATGAAAAATATTTCATTATCTTCTTTTACTTCATCTAAAGCTAGCTTTATATCCTTAGAATTCATTTCAGTATGTAAAAGAAATGTGGTTGGCATAATGTTTGCCCAAGACCCTAAAGATTTAATTTTTCTAGGAAGATTACTATGGTGGTGATGATGGTCGTGGTTGCAATTCTCATCATGCTGGTGATCATGATCACATTCAT
This sequence comes from Clostridium sp. UBA7791, assembly GCF_002480755.1. Lineage (NCBI taxonomy): Bacteria > Bacillati > Bacillota > Clostridia > Eubacteriales > Clostridiaceae > Clostridium > Clostridium sp. UBA7791. The sequence continues at coordinate 635,841 of NZ_DLCT01000005.1, forward strand.
GATTATGAGTTTCAGCTATATAATAAGTTATTTGATATACAGACATTTTATTACCTCCTCTAGGTAAGTTTATGGTTATTTAACATGTATTATACATAAAATGAAAGTGATTTGCAATTAATAATTCATTAAAATGATTATCAGTAAGAAATATAAAATATAAATTTTGTAGACCTAAGAAATAAAATAATTTATTATAATGTTTACAACTTAAGTAATGTATGCTATATTATTGGTAAATGATTACAAAGAAAAGGAGCGGTATGAAATGAAAAAATTATTTATAGTTTTAAAGAAATTTAATAAAATCCATACTGCTTATAATAATAGGGTTATTTAAGGCTTTATTTATGTAATTTATAATATTTTATTTAAGTAATTATAATACCTTGAGCAGAGAAATGGATAATTTTCTATGCCAAGGTATTTTTTTATTAAATAATTCAAGGTTATGGAGGCGTGTAAGATGAGAATTAAGAGTGGAATTTTTAGTGTTAGATTAAGAGGCTAAAAGGTGGATTTATGAGTTGCCTTAAATGTGGCTATCTAAACATATGATTTAGATAGTAGAATTTACTCCGTATATATCATGGAGATTTCTTTAAAGAAGTAAACTTTAAAGTTAAAATTCTATAATCATGAATCCGTACTATAGTAGCTTAAATAGTATGATTAAAGGAGATTATGGAAATGGAAAGAAAAGGAATAGTAGTAGGAATAAATATAAATAATGAAAATGGATTTGAAGAATCTATGGTTGAACTTAAGAATTTATGTATGGCCTGTGATATTGAAGCTATAGGAGAGCTTGTACAAAATTCAAAACAAATCAATAAGGCACATTATATTGGAAGTGGAAAGCTAGATGAATTAAAATCATTAGTAAATAGTGAAGAAGTAGACATAGTAATTTTTAATAATGAGCTATCGTCATCACAATTAAGAAATATAGAAAAGGCTATTGAATGTGAAGTTATTGATAGAACTGCACTAATAATAAGTATATTTGCTGAAAGAGCAAAAACTAGAGAAGCAAAACTTCAGGTAGAGGTAGCAAGACTTCAGTATTTATTACCAAGACTAATTGGGGCTAATGAAAATTTAGGTCGTCAAAGTGGAGGTGTAGGAACAAAAAACAAAGGTGCTGGAGAAAAAAAATTAGAGCTTGATCGCAGAAAGATTGAGGCCCAAATAGCTGCCTTAAACAAGGAACTTGAAGAGTTAAAACATCAAAGAGAAACACAGCGTAACTTAAGAAGAAAGTCTAGTGTGCCCCAAATAGCCTTAGTTGGATATACTAATGCAGGGAAATCATCAATTATGAATAGTATGATAGATACATTTAAAGATAGTGAAGAAAAAAAGGTTTTTGAAAAAGATATGCTGTTTGCAACCTTAGAAACGTCTATAAGAAGCATAAAGTTAGATGATAATAAAAAATTTTTATTGTCAGATACAGTAGGGTTTGTAAGTAACTTACCACACAATTTAATAAAGGCTTTCAGATCTACCCTAGAGGAAGTTTGTGAAGCTGACTTATTACTCCATGTTGTAGATATTTCTAATCCAGATTATAAACATCATCTTAAAGTAACAAATGAAACATTAAAAGAGATAGGAGCAGAATCAGTTCCTATGATTTATGTTTATAATAAGATTGACTTAGTAGATTATTATTTAACTGAAAAAAATGGAGTTTATATATCAGCAAAGAAAAATTTAGGTATAGATAAACTTGTAGAAACTATATCTAATAAGGTATTTAATAATTATATAAATTGTAATATGTTTATACCTTATGATAAAGGAAATTTGTTATCTTATTTAAATGATAATGCAAGAGTTATAGATAGAAAATATAGAAATGATGGTACTGAGTTATCTATTGAGTGTTCCAATATAGATTATGAAAAATATAGGGAATATGTAATAGGCTAAATTAAAAATAATTAAAAAATATTAAAAAGTATTGACAGAAGTTCAATATGCATATAATATTAATAGCATATAAATTCAAGAAATTCTATGAAGAGAAAAAGTAAGTAGTATTTTTGTTCCAAAGAGAGTTGGCATTTTGCTGAAAGTCAATGTTCAATATACAACTGAAAATCATCTCTGAGAAGCAACGCCGAAATATTTTAGTAGGTTTTGCCGGAGTCTTTCACCGTTAAAAGAAAAGCGTATTGTTAGATACGTATCTAAGTGTTGTAATTGAATCTATTAATGTATTGTTTTTAGATTTGTTTACAGAATTAGGGTGGTAACGCGGTTTAACCCGTCCCTTGTTTTTCAAGGGACGGGTTTTTTATTTTACATTAGAATTAAAAATGTAAGTAAGCAAAGACATAGAAGATCTTTTGGATGTATATCAGTGCTAAAAGAAGGGAAGCAAGGCACTAATAAACTGAAAAGGGGGAATATTATGGATATACAAGGTGATATTATTAGCTAGTAGAAAATTCACAGCATAAACGAGGGGGAATAAAAATGAACAACTTATCAAAAAAAGATTTAGTATTAATAAGCTTAATGCTTTTCTCATTATTCTTTGGAGCCGGAAATTTAATATTTCCACCATTTCTAGGACAATTAGCAGGGGGAGCAACTTGGATTTCTATGGCAGGATTTTTTGTAACAGCAGTAGGATTTCCTATTTTAGGAGTAGTTGCAGTGGCGAAATCAGGGGGACTACATAATTTGGCAAAAAGAGTTAATCCGTTATTTGCAGGTATATTTACAGTACTTATATATTTATCTATTGGACCTTGTTTAGGTATTCCAAGAGCTGGAAGTTTACCTTTTGAAATGGCTGTAGCACCATATTTGCCAGAAAGTATATCAAAAATCTGGACACTTTTTATATTTACTTTATTATTCTTTTCAGTGGCTTATTGGCTTTCATTAACCCCTGCTAAATTAGTGGATCGTATGGGTAAGTTTTTGACACCAATCCTATTAGTACTAATTTCACTAATTTTTATAGCATCAATTTTCAGACCATTAGGTAGTTATGGGGTAGCCACAGAAGAGTATGTAAATTCACCTTTTGTTAAAGGCTTTTTAGATGGATACTTAACTATGGATACCATAGCCGCTTTAAATTTTGGAATAGTTATAGCTTTAGCTATAAAATCTAAAGGAATTAAGGATGAAAAAGCAATTATCTCTACATCTGTAAAGGCTGGTGTAGGCGCAGGTGGATTATTAATAGTAGTTTATTCTATACTGGCACATCTAGGAGCAACTAGTGGAGGAAGATTTGGAACTACTGAAAATGGAGCACAAACTTTAACAAATATCATGACTTATATATTTGGAAAACCAGGTGCTGTACTGTTAGCAGTGATATTTACATTAGCTTGTCTTACAACCTGTGTTGGACTTATAACTTCCTGTAGTCAATACTTTTCTGCATTAAATAGTAAATTATCATATAAAAATTGGGTTAGAATATTATCACTTTCCAGTATGATTCTTGCCAATATGGGATTAACAAAAATTCTTGCTATATCAGTACCAGTATTAAATGCAATTTATCCAATAGCAATAATGCTTATAGTCCTTGCAATGCTAGATAAGTTTTTTAATGGAAGTACAGTGGTATATGGATTAACAATATTGTTTACGGGAATTGTAAGTGTAGCTGATGCATTAGGACAAGTTGGAATACAATGGAACTTTATTGTGAATTTATTTAGCAAGTTACCGCTCTATTCTAAAGGATTAGGATGGGTGGTGCCAGCACTAATTGGTATAATACTTGGAACTGTATACAAGTTAGTTGAAGAAAAAGTAAGCTATAGTAAAGTAAGTGAATTATAAAAATACTCTATCACTATAATTTCCAACATAAACTAGAAGAAAGACATGGGATAAGTATATTAAAATTATAAGGGGAATAATTTTAATAAAACTGTTGACATTCACGTTACGTAAAGCTGTATATTGAATATTAGGAGGAGTGAGAATATGGAATATACAGTGCAAAATTTAGGTAAGTTAGCAGGGATAAGTACAAGAACCCTTAGATACTATGATGAAATAGGAATTCTTAAGCCGGCAAGAATTAATTCATCAGGATATAGAATTTATGGGCAAGCAGAACTTGATAGACTGCAACAAATACTGTTTTATAGAGAATTAGGGGTTAGTTTAATAGATATAAAAAATATAATAAATGAACCTTCCTTTGATGGGATTAATGCACTTATAGAACATCGCCTTAAACTCCTTGAAAAAAGAAAACAAATAGATTTGTTAATAGCTAATGTTGAAAAGACCATAGCTAACAAAAAAGGAGGAATTAAGATGAGTAATAAAGAAAAGTTTGAAGGGTTCAAACAAAAACTAATAGATAAAAATGAGAAGAAATACGGTAAAGAAATAAGAGGAAAATATGGTGATGAGGAAGTAAATAAATCTAATGCAAAAGTAAAAGATATGTCAGAAAAAGAATATGAGGAAGTAACAAACCTGGCAGAAGAAATTATGAATACTTTATCAGCAGCTTTTAAAACAGGTAATCCAGCTGGAGAACTAGCTCAGAAAACAGCAGAATTACATCGCAAATGGATAGAATATTACTGGAGCAGTTACAGTAAAGAAGCCCATGCAGGACTTGCCCAAATGTATGTGGATGATGAAAGATTTACAGCATATTATGATGCTAAACAACCAGGAATGGCAGCTTTTTTAAGGGATGCTATATTCATATATACAGGAACTGATAAATATTAATATAAACATTAAAATTTAAGGATATGAAAGGGTGTCTCCAAAGTATAAGTTTACTAAAATAAACTTAAGGTAAGGCTTTGGAGACACCCTTATTTATCAATTAAATGAGTTATAAAAACTTCCCTTTTTACAAAGTAGAGAATCTATATCTGCAAAAGGAATTTTGAAGGTAACAAAACCAGCAGCATAAGGTGCAATCTCATAAGGTGCAAAATATATATATAGATTATCTTCATCTACATAAAAATTCTGGTTACTAGTAATACCTTTAAAGCCATCTTCATATACATAAGAATATTGAGGGTCAGTTTCTATCATATTTTCTATGATTTTATTTATTTCATCTATCCAACGAGTAGTACAATCAAATAAATCTGATAAGGAATAAAACTCTCCAGTTTTTAAGTTAATATTTGGTGTGCTTCTAGCTGTCATTCCATGAGCAGCGCCAAAAGGATAATAATAGGTATTTATTTCTGGAATATATAAGTCTTTTTTAAAGAATAAAGTTTCAAAATTTCCATAGAGATTATAATCTAAAACTTCATTACGATCAACTATCTTAAGAGCACACAATTCCCTTAATTTTGAATTGATGTTTTCAATTACTGTAGATGGAGTAGACTGATTAATTTGAGGATAATATACTAAATAATCTACATTAGGCTTATATTTTAGTTTTAGTATAGTATATTCATCATTTAATTTAATTCGATTATTGGGTTTATAGATTATATCACCCTTCGTATTCAGGTAATAAGGAATATAGTCTATATCGGCATAAACAATGTCACATTGAAGCTCTAAGGTGCCAGTTCCTTTAACTACAGGTAAGTTTCTAACAATTCTACCACTAAGGTCTATAAAGAAACTATTTTCAAGATTATAAGCAGAGGCTAATCCATTTTTAAATTTTTGAATATCTAAAAATTTAAAATCTGTAAGGGTATTGCCCTTGTTGTCTCCTAACGCGTAGATACTATTAAAAGAAGTATTAACATTATTACCACGATAAATGCCTAGGGCAAATCTATTATCTCCAACATATCTTATGTCGTCATAAATGAAAGGATATAGAATATGATCAGATAAAGTTACAACTCCATAATTACCTTTATAATTAGGTGCGGTGCTTACTACCATGTATCCATCATTTACAGGAGAAGCAGATGTAAATTTAGGCTTTATAAGAACACGACCATATATGTCTACATAACCAATAAGCCCTCCTAGACTTTCGGAAAAAGTAAATACACCTTCATTATAATTACCTACAAATTTATAAGGAAAGGTTGTAATAATAGTTCCACTTTTATCAATTACTTGATAGGTACCATCACGAGATTTAACTAGTGCATAGTTATTTTTAAAGTCACTACCTTCCAAATAATTTGGTGGTAGTACTTCATTACCATCCATATCTATATAACCATATAGTTGGTCATCTGAAGAAGTTTTAATACTAACAAGGGCTAGAGAATCACTATAGCTAGAGATAAAGGTATACGGATTTTTAGTAATTATTTTTCCACCTTCATCTATAACACCCATAATGTCTCCTTGTACATATACAGCTCTAGATTCAACAAAGGGTTCTATAGAATTATATATAGGTGGAATTACATATTCCCCATTAATGTTAATAACCCCACAATTATTATATTTGCAAACTATAGCTAATCTATTTTCATTGAAGCTTGATGCTGTAGAAAAGCTAGGTGATATAATAAAATTTCCTTTAGAATTAATATATCCATATAGGCTTCCTTTTTGTGTATTTGTTAGAGCTGGATATAAATCTACGCAAGATTCTTTGAAATCACTCATAAATACTCTCCTATTCATTACTTAATATTAGTGTATTTAGGTTTATTTAATATGTTTCAATGAATTTATAAAGTTTAACATTATTAAGAATTAATTATTACATATAGGTATATCATAATAAAGGTTACTAAAAGGTGACCAATTGAAAGGTTAAGTGTATATTGATATATTTAGTGTAAATAACTTTGAAAGGAGTAAGATATGGAATATATTTTATTATTTTTAGAAGGAATTATAACCTTCATATCTCCATGTATTTTACCAATGTTGCCTATATATATTTCTTACTTTGCGGGAGATAATAATTTAGAAGATGGAAAGAAAAATAATACTTTAATAAATGCTTTAGGATTTGTAATTGGTTTTACAATAATATTTACACTGTTAGGAACCTTAGCAGGGACTTTTGGAAGCTTTATTAGAAATTACTATACACTACTTAATATAATAGGTGGAACAATAATAGTTATATTTGGTCTAAACTACATGGGTTTACTTAGAATTTCATTTTTAGAGAGAAGTTTTAAGATGGATATGAAGATTAAGTCTCTAAAATTTATTTCTTCAATCTTATTTGGAGTAGTTTTTGCCATCGGATGGACGCCATGTGTAGGTACATTTTTAGGATCAGCCCTGATGATTGCTGCTAATAGTCAGCAAGTTTTAAAGGGCACTTTAATGCTATTTATTTATAGTATAGGATTAGGAATCCCTTTTATTATATCTGCTATTTTGATAGGGAAGCTAAAGGAAACCTTAGATTTTATAAAAAGAAATTATAAAATAATTAATAGGATTTCTGGACTAATTCTTGTAGTTATTGGAATTGCAATGATGACAGGATATTTAAATAAAATACTTTCAATTTTAAGTTTTTAGGAGGCAGTTATGAAAAATAAGAATATAATTATATGGATTATAGGTTTCATTATATTTTTTATATTAGTTTATCTAGGATATAATGAACTATCATCTCGATATAATGAAAATGAGAAAAATAACAATAAAGGAATAAGTGATAGTCTTATCACTGGTGAGGAAGGTAAGACAGAGGATACAAAGGCCAAAGCTGTAGATTTTACAGTATATGATGAAGATGGAAAGGAAGTTAAACTATCAGATTACAAGGGCACACCAGTGGTACTAAACTATTGGGCTAGTTGGTGTGGACCTTGCCAGAGTGAAATGCCGCTATTCAAAGAAGCAAATAATAAATATGGAGACAATGTTAAAATATTAATGATAAATATGACAGATGGACAAAGAGAAACTGCAGAAAGTGCTAAAAAGTTCATGGTAGATAATGAATATGATATGCTCACTTTATATGATAAGGATTTAGATTTTGCTAATAAATACAATGTTGCAAGTATACCAAGAACTGTTTTTATCGATAAGGAAGGATTCATTACTATGGAAAGAATTGGTATAGTCAATGAAGAATTTTTAGAGGCTATGATAGAGAGGATTAAGAAATAGATAAAACTATTAATAATTAGTGAAAAAAGTGTATTAAGAGTAGCTAAAGAAAAATGATACAGGTATAATATAGACTTAGTAGCGTATACTTATTTAATTATATAAAAGTTTTTAGAGGTATATACTAAAGGAGAGAAGTTATGTTTGTAGCAAATAATGAAGAATATCACTGCCCAGTAGAAGCTTTAGCAAATATTTTAGGCAAGAAGTGGGTAGCTAATATAATTTGGTCACTAAGTAAGGATAGTAAAAGATTTGGAGAATTAAATCGTCGAATGAAGGGCTGTAGCAAGAAAATGCTATCTCAGCAGCTAGAAATTCTTATAAATAGCGAGATCATAGATAATGAAAAAGAGATAAATAACAATCAAGTAGAGTCAGTTTATTATCTTACACCTAAGGGGAAATCCTTACTCCCAACTATTGAGCAAATGGTTTTATGGGGTGAAAAAAATTTGCCTTGCAAGTAAGATTATAATATAAATGAGGGAAATCAAAATTAATAAACAGAGTTCTTTGCTTCAAAGGGAGTATTAACTCCCAATGAAGCTTAGAAATCGTTATCCAGGGACGTAACTGCTCTTTACTCCCACTTTGAAGAAGATGGGAGTATTAGAGCTGGTAGTCATCGGACAAAATAAAAAGGATATCTTAAAGCTATTAAAGTTAATAAGCTAAGATATCCTTTTATATTAAGCTTACAATTAAATTCAGGTTTTAAAGTATTAATAAAATAAGTTATAATGATTATTAGTAATGATAATTTAAGCTATTTAAATATGAATCTATTTTAAAATATACCTATTTAAATAGGTAACTATATAAATATATAACTATTTAAATAGTTGTTCTGTTCATGCGGGTTTCAGGGGTTTGTCATTTAAGTAGAGCATTAAAAACATGCTAAAATATGAAGATTTAATAGCTATATTGTTAGTTCTTTTTATTAGTATGATAAGTTAAAGAGCAAACACATAAGAGGATTAAAAAGGAGCTTAAGATGGAAAACTACATAACTAAAGATAATGAATTTTATAATGATGTGGAGAATGCAGATAATTTAAGTAAGTATAAATTAGACATAGATGAAGCAATCAAAGCTATAATTTCTAAGGAAGATAGATTAGTTTTTGCCAGTGTAGTAAAGGTAGCTGATATTACTAATATTACTGTTTTTAAGTATCCTGAATTAAGAGGATATATTTTAGAAAAAATAAAGTTTGAAAAGGAAATTCAAGCTATAGATAAAAAAATAGATAGAGCCATAGCTAGATTAAATAAAGGAAATAGAAGAATTACTTTTATTTCATTAATGAATAGTTGTAAATTTAACTCTGATCATATATATAACAATCCATACATAAAGGAGAAAATTAGAGCAGCTGTTATTGAAAACACTAGAGGCTTATGTAAAAAGAAGTAGATATTTTACAAAAAAATATGTATTAGGGTATAATAGTGATTAAGGAAAATTTTATCATTAAATAGTAATATGGAGGTGCAATATGGTAACAATGGAAAAGATAAAGACAAGAGAAGAAGTCGAAGAAAAATATAAATGGAAAGTAGATAAAATGTACGCCACTGATGAAAAGTGGGAAGAAGATTTTAAAAAATTAAAGGAAAAATCTCCAAGTCTTTTAGAATTTAAGGGACACCTTAGTATAGGAGCTAAACTATTAGATTACTTACATCAATATGAAGAGATGGCAAGTTTATATGAGGATTTAGTAGTATATGCTCACTTAAGAAGTGATGAAAATAAATCTAATTCTAAATATCAAGTTATGATGGATAAAATATCTACTTTTGGAGCTGAATTTAGTGGATTAATTTCATTTTTCCTTCCAGAACTGTTAACTATGGAAGTGGAAGATATTAAGAAGCTTATAGAAAATACTTCTGGATTAAAACATTATGAAAGATATATTACAAATATATTTGAAGGTAAACCTCATATTTTAAGTGAAGCAGAAGAGAATATATTAGCAAATGTTAGTGATTGTCTAAGTGCGCCAAGTAATATATTCACTATGCTTACTAATGCTGATATAACTTTTCCAAAAATAAAGGATGAAGAGGGTAACGAAGTAGAGCTTACAGCTTCAAATTATTCAGTATTTATCACAAGTAAAGACAGAAAAGTCAGAAAAGAAGCCTTTGAGGTGCTATTTAAAACTTATAAGAATTATGAAAATACCGTGTCAACTTCGTATACTGCTTCTGTTAAGAACTTTATTTTTGAAAGTAAAATTAGAAAATATAACTCTTGTCTTGAAGCATCTTTAAAACCTAATAAAATTCCTGTGGAAGTATATAAAAATGTAGTAAACACAGTGAATAAAAGAATAGATTCTCTTCACAGATATGTAGAGTTAAAAAAGAAATTACTTAACTTAGATGAAATTCATATGTATGATTTATATGTGCCAATTATTGATGCACCAAAGTTTAATATAGCTTTTGAAGAAGGAGTAGCTCTTTGTGAAAAAGCTCTAGATCCAATGGGGAAAGAGTACATTGATATCTTTAGTAAAGGTGTTAAAGAAGGTTGGATTGATGTTTATGAGAACAAGGGAAAAAGAGGAGGAGCTTACTCTAGTGGTAGCTATACCTCTATGCCATATATCTTATTAAACTATAAAAATCAAGTGAATGATGTATCTACTTTAATTCATGAAATGGGGCATAGCATACACTCCTATTATTCAAGAAATAATCAACCATATACCTATGCTGATTATGAATTATTCTGTGCTGAAGTTGCATCTACTACTAATGAGTGTTTATTGATAGACTATTTAATAAAAAATGAAAAAGATAAAGCTAAAAGACTATATTTAATAAATCAACAACTTGAAGGAATTAGAACTACTGTATTCAGACAGACCATGTTTGCAGAGTTTGAAATGATTGTCCATGAAAAAATGGAGCAGGGGGAAGCTTTATCTAGTGATGATTTATGCAAGATTTATCATGACTTAAATGTTAACTACTTTGGAGATACTATGGTAGTGGATAGTGAAATTGACATTGAATGGGCAAGGATTCCTCATTTTTATAGAGATTTCTATGTATATCAATATGTAACAGGTTTTGCAGCAGCTAACTCTTTCTATGAAAAAATTCTTAATGAAGGGGAAGAGGCAGTTGAAAAATATAAAGGCTTCTTAAAAGCTGGATGTAGTGACTATCCAATTGAAATACTAAAAAAAGCTGGGGTAGATATGACTACACCAAAGCCTTTAGAAGATACTATTAATAGATTTGATGAACTTTTGGCTATGCTTGAAAAAGAATTATAAGAAAAATTATACCTGGAATATTGGAAAGTGAATTTAAATATATTAAGATTTTTTAGGTTATTATAGTAAATAAAGATGATTTTAAAGTAATTATGTACTTTGAAATCATCTTTATTTTTTATTGCAATATAAAAATTGCTATTATGTGTTTAGAAAATTATCAACTATATTAAAGTTCACTAATGCATTTTTTCATATTAAATGATAAGTGATTATAATATATGCTGTTTACTAATATTCTTTGATTATTTATGAAATTTTTTTCTTTACTGCAGTCTTTTCTAAAGATAATAACAAGCTATTCATTAGATAGATATATAATTTATGGATATATATGAAAAAACTATTGACTCTATACTAAGGATAGACTTTATTATGTATAAGGTAGTATAAAAAACAAAGGAGAATAAAGTATGGAAAAAGAGAATAGATTGAAAGAGTTTTTTAAATATGCAGTGCCTTCTGCCCTTGCCATGTTCATATCATCTTTATATACAGTAGTAGATGGAATATTTGTTGGTCAAGGTGTTGGTGATTTAGCATTGGCATCAGTAAATATTGTACTTCCCTTTACAGTTATGTTATTTGGACTTGCTTCAATGTTTGCCATAGGTGGAGGAACTTTAGTGTCTAAAAACATAGGTGCAAAGAATATAGATAGAGCAGTAATTATTTTTAGACAAGTATTTAAGTTTCTTTTAATAGCTAGCGGTATTATAAGTATTACCTGTATTATATTCACAGAACAAATAGTAACTATTTTAGGAGCAACAACTAGTTTGAAAGGATTAGCAGTGGAATATTTAAGATTTTATGCAATCTTTTGTATCCCTAACTTGATAGGAATAGTACTAAGTAGTTTTGTAAGAAATGATGGAAGGCCAAAGCTTTCCATGATATCAACAATTGCAGGAGCAGTAACTAATATTATCTTAGATTATATATTTATATTTAAATTTGGATTAGGTATAAAGGGAGCTGCAATAGCTACAGGTCTTGGTCAAATTATTACAGTATCTGTGTTATTGCCGCATTTTATTATGAAGAAAGGTTATTTAACCTTTGGTAATGTAAAAATAAATAAAAGAGATTTAAAAGAATTTTGTTTAATAGGATTTCCGTCTTTTTTTGCTCAAGGAAGTTATTCAATAATGGTATTAATACATAATATTGTTTTAGTTATGTTTCTTGGAGAAAAAGGAATTTCAGCCTATAGTATAATTAACTATATAACAACAAATATATATATGGTTCTTTATGGCTTGACTTTAGGAGTACAACCTCTAATAAGCTATAATTTTGGTAAAAAAGATGGAGAACAAATGCTAGGATTTTTCAAGATAACATGTATATCTTCAACAATAATTAGTGGTTTCTCTGTTATAATATGTTTTATATTTGGTCCAGCACTTATAGGTATATTTACAGCAGATCCTGTAATTGCAAATCTTGCATATATAGCACTTAGAATAGCAAGTGTAAGTTATTTTGCCGTTGGAATAAATTTAAATACATTAGTTTATTTCCAAGCCTTAGAGATGCCAAAATACTCAAATTTAAGTTGTCTTTTAAGGTCTGTTATATACTTGCCAATTTCACTAATGATACTTTATAAAGTCTTTGGAGCCAATGGAATTTGGGCAGGTACAATATTATCGGAAAGCCTTACATTTATAACTATAAGTATAGTGGCTAATATAAGAGTATCTACTAAAGAAGTATTAAGTGCATAAAATTTAGAATAGTAGAGGGCTGTCCAAAATTTAAGGATTTTGGACAGCCTATTTTTGAAATTTAGGATATAATAATAATGGGGTGAGAGTATATGGATACAAGATTTTCAATTGGTGAAGTATCTAAATTACATAATATTTCTATACAAACATTAAGGCATTATGACAAAATTGGATTGTTAAAGCCGGCTTATGTAAATGAAAAGAGTAAGTATAGATACTACTCAGTAAAACACTTTATAATTTTAGATTTGATAAAACAATGTAAAGCTATGGGGTTATCTCTAGATGAAATAAAAATACTAGTGAATAATTATACTTCCGTTAACTCTATTTTAGAAATAATAACAAAGCAAAAAGAAATAGTAGAAGAAAAGATAAAAGAGTTAGATAGCATAAAAAATAATATATGTTTTTTAGAGGATAGAATTCAAACCGTATTAAAAGAGGGAATAAATGAACCTTTTATAAAATATTGTACTGAGAGAAAATTTATAAAATATAGTAATACCCATAGATATACAGAAGAATTTGAAATAAATCTATCTAAAGCCTTAGGATATATAGAAAAAAAATATGGAAGCACTAATAAAGAGTTAGTTTTTCCAACATCTTATGAAGATTTTAAAAGTAAAGAAATGTTAACATACAATAATTTAATGATAAGTATAAATGAAAACATGGATATAGATGAAAAGAAAGTAATTACTCTAAAATCAGGAAATTATATTACAATAAACTTTGATGACGATTATAAAGATACAAGCAAATATTACAGAAAGCTAGTTGAGTATATTGAAAAAAATAATATAATAGTTAATGGGGATTTTTATGAGATATATATAATGACAAGATGCGGGATAGACAAAGAAGAAAAAGCTTTAGGACAAATTCAAATTTTAATAGATGAGAATAATTAATTTTAAATGACAATATAGGAGAGATAGCATGAAGAACATTTATTTAATTAGACATTGTAAGGCATATGGACAGCCAGCTGAGGCAGAGTTAACAGAGGTTGGTATAGATCAAGCGCTAGAATTAAAGGACTATTTACTAAAGTATAATATTAATTATATAGTATCTAGTCCCTATGTAAGGGCTATAAAGACAATAACACCATTTGCAAAGCATTTAGGGTTAGAAGTAAATATTGATGAAAGAGTGAGAGAAAAGTTATTGATACCTTATGTGGTAGATGATTACACACCTTATTTATTAGAAGCCTATGAAGATATGGATATAACCTTTCATGGAGGAGAATCTTCAAATGAAGCTACTAAAAGGGCTATTGAAGCTTTAACTGATATTTTAAAGCTAGAAGAGGAAAATGTAGCAATAGTCACCCATGGAGAGTTATTTTCTTTAATAATGAGGTATTTTGATAAGGTTTCAGGTTTTGATTTTTGGAAGAATTTAAGTAATCCAGATGTATATTTATTGAGATTTGAAACTAATGATATAAAAAGTATAGTAGATATTAAGAGAGTATGGAAGGCTTAGAATAAGATAAAAATTTTCTTTGAAGAAACATAATAGATTTTGTTAAAATAAACCCAATTAGATATAATCATAGATGAGGTGGTTAACTTATGAAAGAAAAGATTTTTATTATTGAAGATGAAGAAAAGATTAGAAGAGAACTAGGTACTTTTTTAAATAGATATGGATATGACATTATAACCTCTGATAATTTTGAGAACATAGTAGAGGAGGCTTTAGAGGCAGAACCTAATTTAATATTATTAGATATTAATTTACCATATTATGATGGATACTATATCTGTAGAGAAATAAGAAAAACCTCTAGTGTGCCTATTATTGTTGTAACTAGTAGAGATAGTGATATGGACGAATTAATGAGTATGAATCTAGGGGCTGATGATTTTATTACTAAACCATATAACACTGAAATATTATTAGCTAGGATTGCATCAATTATTAGAAGAACTTATAGAAGTAATGATATGGAGATTTTTGCTTGTAGAGAACTTAAATATAATCTTTCTACCAGTGAAATAGAATTTGATGATAAAAAACAAGAATTAACTAAAAATGAAAGTAAAATTCTATATACATTAATTAAAAGCAAAGAAAAAATAGTATCTAGAGATGAACTTATGAAATGTCTATGGCAATCTGATGAGTTTGTAGATGATAATACCTTAACTGTAAACATAAATAGGCTAAGAAAAAAACTAGATGAAATAGGAGCTGTTGACTATTTACAAACTAAAAGAGGTCAGGGGTATATTTTAGGTTAAAACATTAAAGTAGATTAAACCTAAAGGAAGGAAATTTTAATGAGTTTTAGAGAGTATATAAAAGAAAAAATTGTTTTTTTGATTATAAATTCAATAATTTTTCTATTTACAGGAATATTGTTAAAAGCATTAAAGGTAGATATCTATGCCATTTTTTTTGTGGAGGTTCTAAATTTTATAGGCTCATCACTGTTTTATATATTTGATTATTTTACAAAAAGAAAATTTTATAATAACCTTTTACATGGATTAAATAATCTAGATAAGAAATATCTTATTTCTGAAGTTATAGAGGAGCCTAACTTCTTAGAGGGAAGAATTTTATACGAAGTAATTCAAGAGACAGATAAGGCTATGAATGATGAAATATCTACTTTAACCATTAAAAATAGTGAATATAAAGATTATATAGAGTTGTGGGTTCATGAAATTAAAACACCTATTGCATCTAGTAGATTAACCATAGAAAATAACCCATCTCCCATTACAAAGAGTATAGAGGAAGATTTAGATAAGGTAGAAAATTATATAGAGCAAGCTCTTTTTTATACTAGAAGTAATAATATAGAGAAGGATTATATGATTAGAGAGATAAGTCTTAAAAACTGTATTAATGCAACAATAAAAAGGAATGCTAGAGTCCTTATTGAAAATGGAATTAAAATTGAAATTGATAATGTAGATAAAATCGTTTATGCGGATAGTAAATGGGTAGAATTTATATTAAATCAGATTATATCAAATTCTATTAAATATATGAAATTCCCTAAGAGTGTTAGAAAAAACTCATTAGGTGAAGAGCATAAAAAACAAGACACTATTAAAATATATTGCATAGAAAAGGAAGAGGACATTATTCTAAACATAGAAGATAATGGTATAGGTATTGGCGAAAGCTCTATTGGTAAAGTATTTGAAAAAGGGTACACCGGAGAAAATGGAAGAATCTTTGGAAAATCCACAGGAATAGGCTTATACCTTTGTAAAAATCTCTGCGAAAAATTAGGGCTTGGTATAAAGATAAGGTCTAAAGCTTATAAAGGTACTACAGTATCTATCTTGTTTCCTATAAATAAAATGTTCATATTAAAAGATTAACCTAACAAAAACGTAAGATTTCTGTTTATATCCTTGCAAGGCTTTGAAAATACTATATTTAAGACAATTCGGCAAAAATTTCGTCAAAAATAAATTTTAAAAAATTTCTGCTATCTTCTCATTTCCTCTTTTTCTCATATCGTCATTTACATGACTATACGTCCTTATTACCTCTTGCACATTATCACCAATATATTCAGCAACAGTTTTAAAATCAAAACCATTTTGGATTAATAATGTAGTGTAAGTATGCCTTAATTCATGTATATATACATTAAAAGATTTTTTTAATGCATAGTGTAAATTTATTCTGCAAGTAGTCGCATTCATTTCTTAATTGAGGGTAGTCTAATAAATCCAACTATAGAATTAGTGTACTCTACAAGTCTTGCAAGTGCATTGTCTACCATGAAAGAAGTTACAGAGAGCAATACTACTGCCTTAAATATTCAACAAGGTGAGATAATAGCCTTAATAAGTAACACTACAATATTCAAATGCAACAGACCAGGCAATAGCTGAGATAATAGCTGATAGGCTTAACTGTCCAACAATAAACTGTTTAAGACCATATGCACATTATGGACAATATAAAACAGTTATTGCAGTAGGAGAGGCTAAGAATAAGAGTGGTTATACAAATGTACTTATCCAGGGGAAGAATAGACAGGAAACATTAGATAAGGGTATAGCTTATTGTAAGAAGTTAGGTAGATAATATTAAAGGCTAGTAGGGAATGAACTGGCTCCTACATTTTTTATTGATCAAGAATGCAGCACAATTAATATCAATGGAATAAGATATATTAGAAACTACTATATCTTATAAATTAAATAAAAATAGCATATGGTTCTCCTAAATAAGAATAATTATGACTATGTATTTAAATTAGGAACAAAATAACAGCATTATTCATAACTTAGTTATATAATCTCCTTGAAAGCAGCCTGAAATAAAATTGTTAAGGTTGTCATTAGTATATTATCAAAAGATAAAAAAACAGTAATTTATAGAGGGAAATTACTGCTTTTATTTATGTCACTAAATATTTATGATTAATATAAATTAACAGTATTGAATTTTAAAAGTTAGTGTAGGATTATAATATACAAGGGAACAACTATTAATTAAGGGTGTTAGGAATTCCAACAACTATTAATTTATATTCTAAGTTAGTATTAGCAAATGTAAATATGAGTATTCAAAAACTGTTAAATTTAATATAGGAAACATTTTAGGGAGTTTAATAATATGTAGTATAGAACTTCCTCTTAATTAGAGGATTAATAATACAATTAGATACAATATAGAAAAAGAGCTACGGTATATTTATATATACTGTAGCTCTCTTTCTACTGAATAGGATATAAGTAGAGGTTGAATTAAAGAAAATACAGACTGTTAACTTTTATTATATACATTAAATGTAATAATATCAACAATTAGTTATATAAAAATAAGTATAAAAAAATAGGAGCAATAAGGTTTCTCTTAATGCCCCTATTTTTTTACTTATATCAGAATATGGTTTAGGATAGATGTATCTAAATTATAAACAAAATTATAATATTTAAACATATTCATTACTATTTTTTCAAAGTATAAATTTAACTATTAAAAGGTAGAAAGAAATGCAATATTACTTTCTACCTTATTTTTCTTTTGTATAAACACATGTAAGAGTGAACTCAAATAAATTATAGACACTTTATATTGATTATATACATTAAATGTAAAAATAATAATAATGAAATTCTTTTCTTGATTTTTAGAATCATTACTTAATTTCCTTAAGTTTATCTTCCTTTCAAAATGTGTAGAAGTTCTTCTTTGCGTGAATCTACTAACCTCAATAACGACTCTGTTACTAATCTAGATGTATTTGGTCGCGTAGTGACAGTTACGTTTAATTTTCTTTTTTTCTTCATTATAAATCACCTCAAATTAATTATTGTCAAGTAAAGAAGAGTTTATAACAAATCTATATATTTTATAGAATTTGTTTTAAAATAAAAAAGAGTAGGATATAACTGAATATATCTACTCTTTTTTATATGGCGTCAAAAATTCGTCAAAAATAATTTTTAATTTTATTATAATATTTGAGTTTTCATTTTTATAAAAAGCTTAATTTCCCTTGAATTATCTAATATTATTAAAAATATTAAGCTTAGTTACAAAAACGTAAGATTTCTGTTAGGTTTTTCTATGGATGGATATTTTCTATACATGTAATATATAGGTATAGAGAACAGGAGGAAAGCAAATGAATAAAGAAGTATTAAAAGTAAGTAATATAGAAAAGTACTATGGAAGTAATGGTAATATAACTCAGGCCATAAATAATATTAGTTTCTCTGTGGAAGAAGGAGAATTCATAGGAATAATGGGGGCTTCCGGTAGTGGAAAAACAACTTTGTTAAACTGTATATCCACCATAGATAAGGTAACTAGTGGTCATATTCATATTGAAGGAAAGGATGTAACTTCAATAAATTCTAAGGGATTAGCTAGATTTAGACGAGAAAATTTAGGTTTTATATTTCAAGACTTTAATCTTTTAGATACCTTAACTGCCTATGAAAATATTGCATTAGCACTAACTATTGGAAAGGTAAATCACAAAGAGATTAATAGAAGAGTTGAAGAGGTTGCTAAGAGTTTAAATATAGAGGAAGTCTTAAATAAATATCCCTATGAAATGTCAGGTGGTCAAAAACAAAGAGTAGCATCAGCTAGAGCTATAATTACAAATCCATCTTTAGTTCTTGCAGATGAGCCTACAGGTGCTTTAGATTCAAAATCAGCAAAGATGTTACTAGAAAGCTTGGAGGAGCTTAATACTAATTTAGGAGCTACTATTATGATGGTAACTCATGACGCATTTACAGCTAGCTATGCTAGTAGAATTCTGTTTATAAAGGATGGTAAAATATTTAATGAGTTAATTAGAGGAAAGGATTCAAGGAAGGAATTCTTTAATAAGATAATTGAAGTGGTAACTCTACTTGGAGGTGACCAAAGAGATGTATTTTAAATTAGCTGCTAGGAATTTAAAAAGAAGTTTTAAGGATTATACCATATATTTCTTAACTCTAGTATTTGGAGTATGTATTTTTTACACCTTTAACTCCATTGAAGCTCAAAGTATTTTAATGGAAGTTAGTGAAATGCATAAAAATATGTTCCACCTAATAAGTGAAATTATGGGAGTAGCATCAATATTTATTTCCTTTATATTGGGATTTCTGATAGTCTATGCCAATAATTACTTAATTAAAAGAAGAAAAAAGGAATTTGGAGTTTATATGACCTTAGGTATGGAAAACTCTAGATTATCCTCCTTATTATTTATAGAGACTATGATGATAGGAGTAATTTCTTTAGCATTAGGTCTTATATTAGGAATATTTTTATCACAAGGACTATCTGTAGTTACAGCAAAACTTTTTAAAGTGGATTTAACAGGGTTTAGATTTATATTTTCTATGGATGCCTTTATAAAAACTATTCTTTGCTTCGGCGTTATATACCTTATAATTCTTATTTTTAACTCAATTATTGTAAGAAAAGTAAAACTAATAAATCTATTAACTTCTGCTAAGTTTAATGAAAAGATGAAAATAAAAAACATATGGACCTCTGTAGTTGTATTTATAATTAGTGTAATAACTATAGGAAGTGGATATTACATAGTGCTTAAAAATGGAATATCTAGTTTTGATAGAAATATATTAATAGCCATTGCACTTGGAGCTGTAGGAACATTTCTATTTTTCTTTTCCCTTGCAGGATTCTTACTCAAGGTAGTTCAAAGTAGTAAGAAGTTTTATTTAAGAAATTTAAATATGTTTGTGTTAAGACAAATAAATAGTAAAATTAACACTACCTTTATATCTATGACCTTTATATGTTTGATGCTATTTGTAGCTATATGTACTCTTTCAGGAGGACTTGGAATTAGTACCGCTATGAATACTGAAATTGAGGATTTAACTCAATTCGATATGAGCTTTTGGGACAATGAAGGAGAAGATATAGACACTGTGTTAAAAAAATATAATGTAGATATATCAAAATATGAAAATAACTATGTAATCTATAAGGAATATGATAGTGGAGTTAGCTATAGAGATTTTTTAAGTGAAAAAGGCTTAGAAGATGGAAATAACTATTATCCTGTATTTAAGAATTTACCAATTAGTGTTATGAAGGTATCGGATTTTAATAAAATAATGAAAATGTTAAATAGAGAAGAAGTAAAACTTAAGGTTGGAGAATATGCGGTCTTTGGTGATATAAGCGATATGATTAAAAATTTACAAGAAACTGTAGATAGTGGAAAAGAAATTACTATAGGTGATAATAAACTAAAACCATATCATGGTAATGTTTTAGAGGCGGTAACTTATTCTTCTATGATGAAGCAAAATATTTGTGTATTTTTAGTAGAGGATTCTATAGTAGAGGGACTAACTCCCACTAGGGGATATTTGAATTTAAACTATAGTGGGGATGGTAGTGAGATAAGAGAAGCTTTAGATGTTAATATTAGAGAATATAGTGGCAATGATGATTTAAATACTAGATATATTACTAAGGAAGAGATTAAGGAGCAGTCTACAGGGCTAGGAGCTTTAGCATCATACCTTGCCATATACATGGGAATCATATTCCTAATTACTTCAGCAGCAGTACTAGCCCTTCAACAGTTATCAGAATCTGCAGATAACACAGAAAGATACAATCTTCTAAGAAAGGTTGGAGTAGATGAATCGATGATAAATCACTCTGTATTAACCCAAGTAGCAATTTACTTTATGATGCCCTTATCCTTAGCTATAGTTCACTCTATAGTAGGATTAAAATTGGCTTCAGATATAGTAGCTATATTTGGAGGTGCAAGCATGGTGGATCATATAATAGTTGCATCGGTGGTATTAGTAATAGTTTATGGTGGATACTTCTTAGCCACCTATTCTGGAAGTAAAAAAATGATTAAAGGAAATTAATAAAAAGTTTAAATTTTATAATATATTAGTATAGTAAACTACTTCAAATTAAATGGAATTTGAGGTAGTTTCTTTTTAATGTATAGATATATATAATAGAATATGTTACCATATAAGCTATAAAATTCAATTATATGTAATAGAAAATCTTTTTTAAAAGAAATAATTTGAGGAGCTTGTTGAGTAGAAAGAACAGGGAATATTATCTTTATTCTATTAAGGAGGGGAAAAATATGAATGAGTCATATTGGAATGGAAGGTTGGATTTTTTAAAAGCTATACGTACTGGATGGTGTAATAATGATTATATAGAATTCCTTGTAGAGAAGGTTTGGAAAATTAGTAAGCCTGTAAATATCATTGATTTTGGTTGTGGCTTTGGATATGTTGGATTACTATTATTGCCCATATTACCTAAAGGAAGTACATATACAGGTATTGATATTAGTGATACTCTCTTAGATGATGCAAAAGACATTTTTGCAAATTCAGGCTATATAACAAAATTTATAAAGGCAGACTTGAATGAGTATATACCAACTGAAGATTATGATATAGCTATATCGCAAGCGGTATTAAGACATATTCCAAATACAAAGAATATTCTTGATAAAATGATACAATCAGTTGTAAGTGGTGGTTTAGTTGTTTGTATGGAAGCAGACCTAGAAATAGAAAAGACAGGTCAATATTTTAGTGGATTAGATTACACTGAACTTGGAATTATACATTTACATCGAAAAATGTATAAGAAGGAATTAGAAAATGGAGGTAGAGATTATAGAGTTGGTGTTAAAATTCCTGAAATTATGCAAGAGTTAGGATTACATAATGTTGATGTGCGAATGAATGATGGGGTTAAATTTATTAATCCCCATGGTAATAAAGAAGAACATGCTAAACAATTTGATGCAATTACTGCTGCTTGGAATTGGAATAAACAGCTATCAGAGAATGAGAAGGTAGGCTATATAAACGCTCTTATAGATAGAGGTTTAAGTGAGCAGGAAGCTAAAATATTCGTAGATGGTGAGTCAAAAATAAGTGAATATGTTATTCAAATGCCATGTACCCTTATATCTTATGGTACAAAAAAATAAAATAAATTCTCTAAAAATCTAAAGTAGCTAGGGTTGTATTCATACAAGTCTAGCTATTTTTACATTGAGAAATTAAAGAATTTTAGCTACAAATACTATTATATAAGAGGCTGGAATAAGAAGTGGAAGAGCAGCGAAGGTTCCAATAGTTTTACTTCCTATCATGGCAATAACACAGCTACGAAAATCTTCTTCAGGACAATTACCATCTATTACATCATCGGTCATAATGGATAGTTGTGGATCTATAAAAATAGACATTAGGATTGTAGCAAATCCATTTATTACTGAGGATAGGGTTATACAAGTTGCCCTTAAATCAGGAACTATGGTACCGGCATAAATTGGTGCTAAGGCTCCTACAGTTAATATTGCAACTGCAATTATATTATAAATTATTATTTTTAAAGGTAACTTTTTAAAATTAATTTTAGTTACACTTTCTTTCACTGGAATTGAAATACAGTCCCTCATATAATGGACACCTGCCTTTGAAAAACTGTGCATAATTAGCTTGGGTATAGATTTATCAATAGAAAATCGGATAACACCTTTATAAAATAATCTTTGAAAAGTAGGAATTAAAAATGCGCCTACTAGGGTAGCTATACCAGAAACTGTTATAATTAACTTAAAAAGGTTTAATACATCACTTCCACCTGTACTATTCTCAACAAACTTTGTTAGTAAAGGAGCTTGAAAAGTTAAGGCTGTTCTTGATACTAAAGATAATATATTAAATACAGCAAAGGTTATTGCTATTTTACCTGTTCTAACACCTACAAGTCTTACAGAGTAAGCTAATGTTCCTATTATGGCAATTATAAAATTCAAAACTAAAACAATTATAATTTGAGTACTCAAAGTTATTCCTCCGTTCCATTTTCAAATATATCTATATTTTTACAACAATTAGAAATGTATTAATAGTATATAACATATTCATAAATAAAACTAGGTTATTCAATTATTATAAGAAGCACTAAGGAGAGGAAAATTCATATAAATATTTTCTAATATAACTTCACATATTATTGACAAGCTCCAAGATGGTGCTATACTAGGTGTATATACAGATATATAGTTACGTGACGGAGGTGTGTAAAATTTGGGTTTAAAAGAAGACATATTAAAGTTAAAAAAAGAGAAGAATGCTTTAGTTTTAGCTCATCTTTATGAAAAAGCAGAAATACAGGAAGTTGCAGACATAGTAGGAGACTCATATTTTTTAAGCAAGAAAGCTATGGAAAGTTCTAAAGATATAATAGTATTTTGTGGAGTAAAATTTATGGCTGAGAGTGCAAAAATATTATCACCTAATAAAAGAATATTAATTCCAGTAAATGATACTACATGTCCAATGGCAGATATGGCTACAGTAGATAAATTAAAAGCTATGAAATTAAGAAATCCTAAAGCAAAGGTAGTAACATATATAAATTCAAATGGAGATATTAAAGCATTATCTGACGTTTGTGTTACATCATCCTCTGCTAAGGCAATTTTAAATAACATAGAGGAAGAAGAAATAATATTCCTTCCAGATAGAAATCTAGGTAGTTATTTGCAAGAAAATATACAGAACAAGAAGTTTATACTTTATGATGGGTTTTGTCCAGTTCATGAGAGAGTTGAAGAGGAAGAGGTTTTAAATTTAAAGAATAGATATCCAAATTTTAAGGTGCTAGTTCATCCAGAGTGCTCTAAAAAAGTAAGAGATTTGGGAGATTTTATAGGAAGTACTTCTGAACTTATAGATTATAGTGTTCAAGATGAAACTAATGGATTTATAGTAGTAACAGAGGAAGGCGTTCTTTATCAGATGAAAGAAAAAAGTCCCAATAAAACCTTTATCCCTATTGACAACGGAATGATTTGTCCCAATATGAAAAAAATATCAATGAAAGATTTATATAATTGCTTAATTAATGAGGAGTTTGAAGTGCATATTGAAGAGGAGCTAAGATTGAAAGCTCATAAATCTTTAGAAAATATGCATCTTCTATCTAATAAGTAAAATGAATAAAAAATATGATGTATTAATTATAGGGACAGGTATTGCAGGACTTTACACTGCTTGTAATTTGAAGGATAATCTTAGAGTTTTAATAATAACTAAAAATAAGCTAAGAGATTGCAACAGTTATTTAGCTCAAGGTGGCATTTCAACCCTAAGGGATATTGGAGACAAGGAAGCTTTTATAGAGGATACTTTAAAAGCTGGCAATTATAAAAATAAATTGGAGGCTGTTACCCAGATAGTTGAAAATTCTACTGATAATATTAATAGATTATTGAGGTTAGGAGTAGATTTTGATAAGGATATTGATGAATTAAACTATACTAGAGAAGGTGGTCATAGTAAGTTTAGAATAGTGCATTCTAAAGATGAAACAGGTAAGGAAGTAATTGAAAAACTAATAAATTATGTTTCTAGTAAAGAAAATATAACTATATTGGAAGACACTACATTACTAGATATAATTCAATATAAAAATAGATGTATAGGCGGAATTATAGAACACTCAAATGAGATTATAAATATAAATGCTAAGGCAACAGTATTAGCTACTGGTGGCATTGGGGGGATTTTTAATTCTACGACAAATATCGAAACTATCACAGGTGATGGACTTAGCATTGCATTAAAGCATAATATTCTTATGAAGGATATATCCTATCTTCAACTTCATCCCACTGCATTATATGAAGAAGAAGTAAGGGGACGAAAGTTATTACTATCAGAATCTCTTAGAGGAGAAGGGGGAGTAATAAGAAATGCATTGGGAGAGAAATTTGTAAACCCTTTACTACCTAGAGATATAGTTTCAAGAGAGATTTTAAAGGAAATATGTAAGACTCCACAAACACCCTATGTTTTTTTAGATATGACTAATAAATCTAAGGAGTTTTTAATAAATAGATTCCCATATATTTATGAGCAATGTTTAAAACGTGGTTATAGGATGGAGAAGGATTTATTACCAATTGCTCCAGCTCATCATTATTGTATGGGAGGAATTCAGGTTGATTTGAATTCAAAAACATCTATGAAAGATTTATATGCTATAGGAGAAGTTAGTTGTACCGGGGTACATGGTAGCAATAGACTAGCTAGCAATTCTTTATTAGAGGGCTTAGTTTTCAGTAGAAAGGCAGCACAGCATATTAATTTACTTGTAGATGAAGGTGATGATAAACTAAGTGGAGAATTAGTTGAAAGAATTAATCTTAAGGCTATAAGTGATGTTAAAAATGCAAATGAAGAATATAAGTATAAGTTTATTAGTTATTTGAAGGGAAAGGTAAATGGTGAATATGTTAAACTTTTTAATTGTTGATGATATTATTAAGAGGGCTTTAAAAGAAGATAGTCCCTATGGGGATGTAACTGTATCAGCTATAGTTTCACCTCTAGAAAGAGCTGAGGTTGATTTAATAACTAAAGAGGATGGGATAATTTGTGGATTGGATATTTTTAAAAGGGTATTTGAAATCTTAGGAGAAGTTGAAGTCGATGTGTTTGTTAAAGATGGAGACTTAGTTAAGAATACTATGGTTATCGGTAAAGTAACAGGAAACGCCGGCAATATATTAGTAGGAGAAAGAATAGCCCTCAATTTACTTCAAAGAATGAGTGGTATTGCTACTTTAACTAACAAATATGTAAAGAAGCTAGAGAGACTTAATACAAAAATACTAGATACTAGAAAAACTACACCTAATTTAAGAGCTCTTGAAAAATATGCAGTTAAAATTGGTGGAGGAGTAAATCATAGATTTTCCTTATCTGATGGAATACTAATTAAAGATAATCATATTGGATATGCAGGTGGTATAAAAAAAGCCATTGAGCTTGCTAAAAAGAATTCTTCTTTTGTAAGAAAAATAGAAGTTGAAACTGAAACTAAAGAGCAGGTTTTAGAGGCTCTAGAAGCAGGAGCGGATATAATTATGCTTGATAATATGAGTCCAGACTTAGCAAGGGATATGGTTAAATTAATTAATGGAAGAGCATTAACAGAGTGCTCAGGAAATATCACCTTAGATACTGTTACAGACTACGGCAAAACAGGAGTAGATTATATTTCCTCTGGAGAATTAACCCATTCTGTAAAAGCCTTTGATATTTCATTAAAAAACTTTAGAAAAATATAAATATAAAATGATATAATTGTTTAAATATGATTGCTATACTAAATATATAGTAATCATATTTTTTTATTTGGTTTATTTAATAAATATTAGTATGACAAAGGAAAGGACAACATATGAGGATTAATAAATTATTTAGTAATCTTGGAATTTGCTCAAGAAAAGATACTAATAGGCTTATAGAAGAAGGAAGAGTAAAAGTAAATGGAGAACTGTCTATTCCTGGGCAGTGGGTAGAACTAGAGGATGAAATTTTAATTGATGATAAGCCTATCATAGCTAAAAAGAAAATTTACATAGCTTTTAATAAGCCCATGGGAGTTACATGCACTGCAGCTAGTGATGTGGAAAATAACATCATTGATTTTATAAACTATGAAGAATATATATTTCCAGTAGGAAGATTAGATAAAGAATCTCATGGATTAATTCTCATGACTAATGATGGTGAACTAGCAAACAAAATATTAAATTCAGATAATTACCACGAAAAGGAATATGAAGTAAAAGCAGATAAACCTATAGATGATAATTTTCTTATGAATATGTCTGCAGGAGTATATATACTAGAAGAAAAAACTAGACCTTGTAGCATCATAAAAGTAGATGAATGTACATTTAAAATTATATTAACTCAAGGACTAAATAGACAAATTAGGAGAATGAGTAAGGCATTAGGATATAATGTGGTAGATTTAAAAAGAATAAGAATTTGTTCTATAAATATAGAAGGAATAGAAGAAGGTATGTGGAGGTATCTTACTGAGGAAGAGGTTATAGACTTAATGAAATAGAGCATGATATATAACAAGTAGATAAATACTAGAATATTATATAGAATACCTAAATTAAATTAGCTAATAATAAGTAAATAAATATCTATAATAAGGATGTTAGTGTCATGTACAATAAACTAGTAAAGAAATTCAATATAAATACATATTCTATGATAAAGCATGGATCTGTAGCTGTAATAACTCTATTTGGAGTAGGTATATTATTTGGAATAAAGAATATAATGATTGCTTTTCCAATAGCCCTTACTTCAACAGTTATGGGAAGGCAAAATTTTCAGGTTAAGACCTATAACAAAGCAATTAAAATAATCCTTATTGATTTAGTTATTGTTTTAACAGCATATTTTTCATCTATGAATATATTTTGGGGGATACCTATAAACTTTTTTGCTATTTTTCTTATAATGTATACTATCGTATCGCCCTATGATTTAACTTTTTACAAACCCTTTATAATGCTATATGTATTTACTCAATATGCACAGGTATCATTAGGAGAACTTCCTTTTAGGATTTTATCTGTAATATTTGGAGTTTTAATAGTAGTAGGGGCAAGTTATATAAATAGAGTAAATGAAAGATCCATTTTAGGAAAAAGTATGGAAGAGGCTTTTATTTTAATATATAATCAATTTAAAAATATCTTAAAGGAAGAGTATGATCATACCATAGAAGATAAATGTTCTAAAATGATGAGAGATATTGCTTATAAAGTATATGTAACAAGGCATAGAAGATATTTGACAACTAATTTAGGAAAGGTTCAATTTCAAATATTTATCAATGTAGAATACTTTAATTTATATATAATTCAACTGTATGGAGGTATTAAAAATCTAAGTATTTCCAAGAAATATGTAGAAAAATTAAAAGAAATAGTAGAAGCTATAATAGAGTTATGCAAAGATAATATAGAGTTTCAAACTATAAAAGAATCTACTGATAACTTTATAAAAGAGTGGAGTAAAGGTGAAGAATATCATTTAGAGATATCCCTAATAATAGAAAACCTTCTTGGTAGTATTAAGGAATTGAACTCCATAGAGAAAACAGGTTCTAATAAGGTATATAAAGAGTGGGCTAGAGCTGACATAGATAAAACTAGAGTAACCTTTAAAGAATATTTCAGACCTAACACTATAAGGTTTAAATTTGCTATTAGAATGGCAATAACTCTTACTATAGCATTACTAATAGGAGGGTTTTTAGGATTTTATAAAATAATATGGGCAGCAATAACAATAATGTCTATTATGCAACATTATTATGAAGATACCATTAAAAAGGCTAAAGACAGAGTTATAGGGAATATATTAGGAATTCTATTTACAGGTGTACTTATTAATGTGGCAGATTCTCAAATAATTACCTTGGGAATTTTAGTTATATCTCTTTATCTAATCTACGCATTTAAGGAATACTATAAAATATCACTATTTGCAGCTATGTCATCTATATGTATAGCCTCATTAACAGAAAATATAAATATATTGATTTTATATAGAATAGTATACGTGATTATAGGGGTAGTTGTAGTGATTATAGTGAATAGAGTTGTTTTCCCATATAGACTAAAGGATGGAGTAGAACAACTTATAGATAAAATTACTAGGTTGAATAAAAAGCTTATAGAAGATAGTATGGAATTTTTACAAAGTAATAAGCAGATTCATGAAATAAGGGATTTGATTATCCATTCTACGCTTTTATGTCAAAAACTATATATGAGAAATCTTCAATACAATGATGATGAGATTAATAAATTTATAGCTATTAATAATAAATATGTTATACAGGTAGGATATAAGGTATTAATAGTATATGGGAAAAATGAAAATGTTAAAAAGGAAAATATAGAATCTATATTGAAGATATATGAAGACTTTAATAATAATATACGGCATATGTAATGGTAATGTAAAATATAGATTAAAGAAAAATATAAAGGAGTTAACAAGATGAAAAGGATTGTATTAGCAGGAGGATGCTTTTGGGGTGTAGAAGAATTTTTTTCTAGAATTCACGGTGTAACAAATACAGAAGTAGGATATGCAAATGGTAGAACAACAAATCCTACCTACGAAGATGTATGCTATGGTAATACATATTTTGCAGAAGTATGTGTGATAGATTATGATGAAAGTATAATTTCCTTAGAGGAAATACTAAATAAATTTTGGGGAATAATAGACCCAACCGCACTGAATAGACAGGGAAATGATAGAGGAAGTCAATATAGAACTGGAGTTTATTATGTTGATAAATTAGATGAAGAAATAATTCGAAGAAATATAGAAAAAGTACAGAAAAACTATATAAAGAAAATAGTTACAGAAGTAAAAACTTTAGAAAATTATTATAGAGCAGAAGAATATCATCAAAAGTATTTAAAGAAAAATCCTAATGGATATTGCCATATAAAATTAGATTAATAATTAGATTAATAATAGGTTCAATGCAGTATTTCTACACTGTGTTGAACCTTTATGTTACTATTAAATATATAAATTAAAATCATAGCGTGTTATAAAGGAGAGTTAATCATGGGATGGATTGAAGATATAAAAAATTATATTCCACATAATGAGGAAGAGGAACAGGATAAAAATGTAGCTTTATTAAGTATAAGTAAATTTAATAATTTGTTAACTAGAGAAAATCCATTAATTCATGTAACCAGTTCAGGATATATTGTAAATAAAAATAGAACTAAAGTTTTAATGGTTCATCATAATATTTATAAAACTTGGTGTTGGACAGGTGGACATGCTGATGGGGATGAAGATTTACTTCATGTAGCAATAAAGGAAGCAAAGGAAGAAACTGGATTAGAAAATATAAGAGCTATTACTCCAGAGATATTATCTCTAGATATATTAGAGGTTATTGGACATTTTAAAAGAGGTAAATACGTCTCAGCCCATCTTCATTTATCTCTTGCATATTTGCTAGAAGCTGATGAAGAGGAAAAAGTTAAAATTAAAGAAGATGAAAATAGTGGTGTTAAATGGCTTCCTATTGATGAAATTCACAAACATAGTAATGAGCCTAATATGATAAAATTATATGAAAAATTTAATGATAAAATAAAAAGTAGAGGATGGTAATGAAAAATGGATAATTAGTTATAAGTGCATTTAAGATAGTAATCCTTTTGTATATAATAAAACTAATAGATTAAATAGGTGAAGAACATTGATTAATATATACATTATAAGCACTAAATTAGCAGTGATATTTGAAATGAAAAGCCCTTTTAAGGTTGCGCCTTTAAGCCTATAGTTCCAGTAAAGGATAACTAATAATACTATAGATATTTTTAAAAAGAAACATAGAGGAAAATTAGTCATAATGACTTTTGCAATAGCATTAGCCTCGTAAAATATACCACTGTACTTACCCACAAAAAGCCAAGTAAAAAGCAAATCACTAATATTAAAAAAAAGAATAAAGAGTAATTTTTTTCTTATAGGCTTTGAAGTTGTAACTTCTGATTTAGTTGTAAATTTAATAAAATTCATAAAATAACACCTCACAAAGAAATATATCCATATTATGTTAAAATATGCTATTATATTAAAAGTTTATGTGAGTTACAACTTATATCGTAGAATAAATAGTTCTATGCGATAATGTAAAGGTGTATCAACATAGTTTGTATATTTTATCACTGTAATTTTCAACAGAATCTTTTAAATATAGTGTTGACATATCCACTTTATAAAATATATAATAGTAAAAACATACAATGGTAAAAATAAATATAATTTAATTTGATGATAAGGAAGAGTAGTTTAATTTAGCTTTGATAAAGAGAGTTGGGGATGGTGGAATCCTAGCATGAAGGAATTAGATGAATGGACCTTTGAGAAATAAGGGGAAATTATTAGTGAGAATACCTGATATCGTAGGCTACACGTTACAGTAGATAGAGTATGTAAGTACTTGAAATTAAGAGGCATATTGATAAATTTGTATTAGTGTATTTATCAATAGCAATTTAGGTGGCACCACGGAAGTATCTCCGTCCTATTTTTATAGGACGGAGTTTTTTTTATCTTTTTATTGTTGTATGGAAGTATTTGAAATGTTTTAGGTGGTGGTATGTATGAAGTGAAAGTGCGAAGAATTAAAAGCAAAACTTAATATATTTAATAAAAATTATAGAAATAATTTTGGAGAGAAGGAGATTTTATCATGAAAGGATATTTTGGTAAGTATGGTGGAGCATTTGTTTCAAATGAGGTGAAAAAAGCTTTAAATGAGTTAGAAGAAGCTTTTGAAAAAGCTATTGAAGATAAGGAGTTTATGAGGGAGTATAATTACTATTTAAAGGATTATAGCGGCAGAGAAACACCCTTATATTTTGCTGAGAACCTAACAAAATTTTGTGGAGGTCCTAAGGTATATTTGAAAAGAGAAGATTTAAATCATACAGGAGCACATAAAATAAATAATGTTTTAGGACAAATTCTATTGGCTAAAAGAATGGGAAAAAATAAAGTAATTGCAGAAACGGGAGCTGGTCAGCATGGAGTAGCTACAGCAACTTTAGCTGCAAAATTTGGAATGGAATGTGAAATTGTAATGGGAGAGGAAGATATAAAAAGACAAGAGCTCAATGTATTTAGAATGAAAATATTAGGAGCAAAAGTTACTCCAGCAACTAGTGGTACTAAAACATTAAACGATGCAGTGAATGAAGCTTTAGAAAAATGGGTAAATAATATTTCAGATACTTTTTATGTCCTTGGTTCCGCTGTGGGACCTCATCCTTATCCAAAAATTGTTAAGGAATTTCAGAAAATAATTGGTGAAGAGGCTAGAAAACAAATATTGGAAAAGGAAAATAAACTTCCCAATTATGTAGTTGCATGTGTTGGAGGAGGAAGTAATGCCATTGGAATTTTTACAGCTTTCCTAGAAGATAAAGATGTTAATCTTATTGGAGTAGAGGCAGCAGGCTTTGGAGTAGAAACAGAAATGCATGCAGCTACAATAACAAAAGGAAAAGAGGCTATCATTCACGGTATGAATACCCTTGTATTAAAGGATGATAGTGGAGATGTTAAGGAAGCTTATTCTATTTCCCCTGGGCTTGACTATCCAGGAGTTGGACCTGAACATGCATTTTTAAGTGAGATTGGTAGAGTAAACTATAAATATATTACAGATGATGAAGCTATAAAAGCTTTTATGCTTTTATCAAAGTTAGAGGGAATAATACCTGCAATTGAAAGTGCTCATGCCATTGCCTATACTATTAAATTAGCAAAAAACCTACAGGAAAATGAAGTCATAGTAGTAAATCTTTCAGGTCGAGGGGATAAAGATGTGTCTGCTATAAATAAACTTCTTAATTAGTATGATTTTAACTGTTATAAGTTTAATTATCTGATTTAAATTGAAAATCCTTTATTTAAAGTATTAATACTTTACCTAGTTTCCTATATA
>NZ_DLCT01000005.1:669001-719445 GCF_002480755.1 Clostridium sp. UBA7791
TATATAGGAAACTAGGTAAATATAAAACTATTTAAATAGTTGTTTTATTCATGCTGGTTTGAGGAGTCTTTGATTTTCAAAAACATTAATAAATTATATTAAGCTACCTCTCATTGAGGTATATTTTTTTGTGTAATACCCCTTATTATCTACAATTTTCTTTATGGCATATAAGAATTTATCAATTTCATCTATTGTATTGTAAATACCAAAACTAATTCTAACCATACCAGGCTGAATATCCTTAGATGCAAGAGTCATTTCTTCTATCATTGATTTAGGAATTTTTAAAAGCCTTTGTAGATATGGATGAGCGCAGAAACATCCACTTCTTACAGCAATGCCAAATTCATAGGATAGTATTTTGGCCACTATAGTATGGTGTATTCCTTCTATATTAAATGGAATAATACTAACTTTATTTTGAAAATCGGAATAATTGCTATATATTTTTACTGAATGTATAGATTGAAGATGTTTTGTAGTATATACAGTTAAATATTTTTCATATTCATCAATATTAGACATTCCAATTTTTGAAAGCTCATTTATAGCAGCACCTAAAGTTATTGAACCAATAAGGTTTGGAGATCCAGATTCTTCCTTATAAGGGGAAGCAGTCCATATTACTTTATCATGAGATACGAATTTAATGGTTCCTCCACCGGTATGGTCAGGTTCATACTCATTAAAAAAATCTTTAGGTCCAATTAATACACCACAACCAAAGGGTGCATACATCTTATGTGCTGAAAAAGCAACAAAGTCAATAGGTCCTAAAGGGAGTTGAAGGCCTATAGAAAATTTACTGTGAGGAATCAGTTGAGCTCCGTCTACTAAAATTTTAGCCCCATAACTATGAGCTAAATTTGCTATGGTATATATAGGATTTTTAATGCCAGTAACATTTGAAGCTCCGGTTATTGCAACTAAAGAAATTCTTCCATTATATAGTTCTAGTTTAGACTTAAAATCATCCATATCTAAATAACCTTCATCATCTACTTCTACATATTTCACTTCAAAATTTTTTCTCCATGGTAAATCATTAGAATGATGCTCCATAGAAGTGGATAGAATAATTGACTCCTTATCTTGACTAGCTAATATACCAGCTAGCTTATTTATAGCTTCAGTACAGTTTTTTACATATATAACATCCATCATATCACTATAATCATTAATGAAAAATTTCACAATTTCCCTTGAAGTTTCATACATATAGGTGGATAATTGAGATTTATATCCATCTCCTCGATGTATTGAGGAGTAATAAGGAGAAAAGTTTATTACTTCATCAATTACAGATTTTAATGGAGGCGTTGTAGCTGCATTATCGAAATTGATACCTATGCAATATGATTTATCTATCAATGGTACTTTAATATCTACTCCATAAACTAATTCTCGATATGGATTATCCCTAAAGTTACTCATTTTTTACCTCCTTAATTAAATAGTTGTTATTATATAATATTAAAGATATATTTTATTGGTGCAGATATTAAAAGAATAGTTGACATAAATACTCTGATTTGATATTATTAAACCATAGTAAAGTACTCAACATTAAGGAATGATTTTTATGAAGTTATCAACTAAGGGAAGATACGGGGTTAAAGCTATGGTTGACCTAGCTATTAACTACGGAAAAAGCCCTATATCTATTAAGAGTATTTCAAGTAGACAAAATATTTCGGAATATTATCTTGAACAGTTATTTTCTGTGTTAAGAAAAGCAGAGCTAATAAAGAGTATAAGAGGAGCCAATGGAGGATACATTCTAGCCAAGGATCCAAAAGAAATTACAGTATATCAAGTATTAGAGGTGCTAGAAGGACCTATCGAAATTTCAACCTGCTTAGATAGTGATGGCTGCAATAATATTGATTGTTGCGCAACTAGAATAGTATGGAAAAAAATTAAGGATAGCATTGATTCTGTAACAATGGCAATAACTTTACAGGATATTGTAGACGATTATTCTAACATATTGAAAATTAAAGGAGTGAACCTAAATGAATAAAACAGTTTATATGGATTATGCGGCAACAACATACACAAAACCAGAAGTATTAGAGGATATGATACCTTACTTTACGGAGTTTTATGGTAACCCATCATCTATATATTCGATTTCAAGGGAAACTAAAAAAGCTATAGATAAAGCAAGAAATAGAATAGCAAAAGCTATTAATGCGGATCCAGCAGAGATATATTTCACTGGTGGTGGATCAGAAGCAGATAACTGGGCAATTAAGGGAATAGCCCTTGCTAACAAAAATAAAGGAAATCATATTATAACTACTAAAATAGAGCATCATGCTGTACTTCACACTTGTGAATATCTTGAAAAACAAGGATTTGAAGTAACTTATTTGGATGTGGATGAAGAAGGGTCTATTAGGTTAGAAGAACTAAAAAATGCTATAAAGCCAAGTACTATATTAGTGACTATAATGACTGCCAACAATGAGATTGGAACTGTACAACCTATTAAAGAAATAGGCGCTATATGTAAAGAAAGAAAAGTTTTCTTCCATACAGATGCAGTTCAAGCTATAGGTCATATAGATATGGATGTTAAAAATATGGATATAGATGCACTATCTCTATCAGGACATAAAATTTATGGTCCTAAAGGTGTTGGAGTTTTATACCTAAGAAAAGGCATAAAAATTCACAACTTGGTTCATGGTGGAGCTCAAGAAAGAAACAGAAGAGCTGGAACAGAGAACGTAGCTGGAATAGTTGGATTAGGAAAGGCTATAGAGCTAGCTATGGAAAATTTAACTGAAGAAAAAGAAAGATTAACTTATTTAAGAGATAAGCTTATAAAGGGATTACTAGAGATCCCATATTCTAAACTTAATGGTTCTGTAGGAGATAGAAGACTTCCAGGAAACGTAAATATTAGTTTTGAATTTATAGAAGGAGAGTCAGTTCTTTTAATGCTTGATGCTAAAGGAATATGTGCATCAAGTGGAAGTGCTTGTACATCTGGATCTTTAGATCCATCTCACGTATTGTTATCTATAGGGCTTCCTCATGAAGTTGCCCATGGTTCATTAAGACTTACGATGGGTGCTAAAACAACTGAAGAAGAAGTAGATTATGTAATAGAAACTGTACCTGCAATAGTACAAAGGCTTAGAGATATGTCACCATTATATGACAGTTTCTTAAATGGAAAAATAAAAAGTTTTTTTAACAAGGAGGACAAATAATTATGATATATAGTGAAAAAGTAATGGATCATTTTACAAACCCAAGAAACGTTGGAGAAATAGAAAATGCTAGCGGAATTGGAGAAGTTGGGAATGCTAAATGTGGAGATATAATGAGGGTTTATTTAAAAGTTGAAGATGAGAAAATCGTAGATTGTAAATTTAAGACTTTTGGATGTGGATCTGCCATAGCATCTTCTAGTATGGCTACAGAGCTAATAAAAGGAAAAACTTTAGATGAAGCGTGGACACTTACAAATGTAGCTGTAGCAGAAGCTTTAGATGGACTTCCACCAGTTAAAATGCATTGCTCAGTTCTTGCAGAAGAAGCTATTCATAAAGCTATAAATGATTACAGAGAGAAACAAGGATTACAGCCTTGGGATTACGAAGAACATGATGATATACATGATCAAGTTCATGGAGAATAGGTGTGATACTTAGATGAAGAAAAAAGTTGTAATAGGGATGAGTGGAGGCGTTGACAGTTCTGTAGCAGCATATCTTTTAAAAGAACAAGGATATGATGTCACTGGAATAATGATGAAGTTATCTCCAGATAATCCTGAATATGCAGAAAATGAAGGTGGTTGTTGTTCTCTTTCAGCAGTTAATGATGCAAGACGAGTAGCAGATGTTTTAGATATACCCTTCTATGTTATGAATTTTAAAGCTCCTTTTAAAGAGCATGTAGTAGACAATTTTATAGAGGAGTATTTTAGTGGGAGAACCCCAAATCCTTGTATAGAATGTAATAGAAAAATTAAGTTTGAAGAATTTTTAAGAAAAGTTCAAGGGCTAGGCGCTGATTATATTGCTACTGGGCATTATGCTACTATAGATTTCAAAGATGGAAGATATAGATTAAAGCGTTCAGAAGATGATAGAAAAGACCAAACCTACGCGCTATATACTCTAACACAAGATCAATTGGCACATACTTTGATGCCTTGTGGAGCTTATTCTAAAACAGAAATCAGGGCTATCGCTGAAAAAATAGGTTTGGAAGTATTTAGAAAGAAAGATTCTCAAGAAATTTGCTTTATACCTGATAACAATCATGGTAATTATCTTTCTAGATTTAGTGGAAGAGAAGTTGTACCAGGAAATTTTGTAGATAGTACTGGAAAAATTTTAGGTAAGCATAAGGGCATAGTATATTATACTATAGGTCAGAGAAAAGGTCTTGGAATTGCTCTTGGAAAACCTGTATTTGTAACTAACATAATCCCAGAAAGAAATGAAGTAGTTTTAGGCGAAGAATCAGAAATCTTTAATACTACGCTTATTGCTAAAAACATAAATTTAATTCCTATGGATAAAATAGAAGGAGAGATTATGGTTGAGGCTAAGGTAAGATATTCAGCTAAACCGGCTCTTGCAAAACTAACTCAATTAGATGAAAATCATATTAAGTTAGACTTTGAAACCCCTCAACGGGCTATAACTAAGGGTCAGTCTGTAGTTTGTTATCAAGGGGACCTTGTTGTTGGTGGAGGAATTATTGAAAGAGTTATAAAATAGTAAATTAAATATAATTTTAAAGTACAATAAAAAGATTGAATGATATTTTAGGGTTGTCTTAAAGAGAATCAGCTAGATTTATTGATATAAGTTTAGCAATCTTTAAGACAATCCTTGAAGTCATTCTAGGAGGGATTTTTATGGATTACAGTGATAAAGTTCTAGAACATTTTTATTCACCAAGAAATGTAGGTACTTTACCTGATGCTGATGGCATAGGTGAATGTGGAGATGTAAGGTGTGGAGATGTAATGAAGATATATTTAATTATAGAAGATAATGTGATTAAAAATGCTAAATTTATGACCTTTGGTTGTGGATCTGCTATTGCATCATCCAGTATTGCCACAGAACTTATTATTGGAAAGACTCTAGAAGAAGCTTGGAATCTTACTAATGAATCTGTTATAGAAGCTTTAGATGGATTACCATCTTCTAAAATTCATTGCTCCGTACTTGCAGAACAAACTATACACAAGGCTATTAATAACTATAGAGAATCTCATGGACTTGAAAAGTGGAAGGATAAGTATAACAATGAATAGATGATGTTTTTGGTTATATAACTTAGTCCACATTAATATTAGTATAAACTCTCTTTAAATAGGCAAGGATAGAAATATCATTTCCTATGAAGGGAGTTTATTTTATGGCTAAAAGTAGAGATTACATCTATATGGATGTAATGAATATCCAAGGAAAAAAGATAGGATATATAAAGGATTTATTAGTTGATTTTAATAAGGGGGAAGTGATAGGATTTAAAATTAGCCCATATAGATTATTGGGTAAGGAGTTTAACGTACTAAAAGAGAATATAGTATATTATAAGTCTCAGCTAGTAATTAACAATATAGTTAAGGATAAGTACTTAGAATTTTCAAGTATTCTGAATATGCATGTTATAGATAAATGTTCTAATATATTAGGTTTAGTAAGTGAGGTTATATTCGGTGATGATGACTTTAAAATAAAAGGACTTGCAGTAAAAGATTATAATATATTCAGCATGTTTAAAAGTAGAAGTATTTTATTAAAACCATACTTGATACTAGGAGACGATTATATATTATATACAGCTGAAAACACTAATATAGCTTTGGAATGTATGCCTAATGTAGGAAAGAAAAAAGCTACTAATAAGGATGTATATTATGAAAAAGATTGATTGGAATTGGAGTAACTTAGGTAGGTTAGCAATAGCTCTATTAATTATAGGTATAATAATATTTTTATTGTGGAAGTTTCCTATTTTTACTGAGGTTTTAGGAGTAGTGATAATATCCTTTATAATTTCATATAGTATTAGACCTTTTCATAAGTTCTTTATGGAAAGGGGACTTAATAGAAAGTTAAGTGCTTTAATAGTAATTCTATCTATTATATTATTTGTAGTTATAATATTTTCTATTTTAGTTCCATGGATATATAATGAAAGCTCCAATTTTGCTGAAGTAATAGGTGAGATGAAAGGTTATTATGAAAGAATTACTGGAGATATTAAATATGTTACTGATAGTCCTTTCGTTAAGGAAGTATTATATAATTCCTATGAAAGATTCAAAGACGCTCTTATGGTAATTATATCGAATTTTTTATCAAAAATTGTATCTATAGCTGAAAATTTGTTATTGCTATTTATAATACCAACTTTAGTGTATTTCTTTTTAAGCGACGGAGATAGTATTTCAAAAGGAATCATGAAGTATATGCCTTTTAGCAATAAATATGCCATTAGAAGAGCTTTAAATCACATGGATAAGGTAATGGAAAGATATATAATAACTCAGTTTGAATTGTGTGGAATAATTGGTATATTGACCTTTATAGCACTAAAGGTAAGTGGTATAAAATATGCTTTAATATTATCTTTAGTAAATGCAGTGTTTAATATAATACCATATTTTGGTCCGGTTATAGGAGCTATTCCAATAATTTTAATAGCACTTTTAACATCTACTAAGAAAGCTGTTATTGTTATATTTTGGTTGTTTGTAATTCAACAGCTAGAAGGAGATATTATATGCCCTAAAATTTTAGGTGAAACTGTAGATTCTCATCCAGTAACCATATTATTACTACTTATAATAGGTGGAAGTATAGGTGGAATTTTAGGGATGATTATTGTAATTCCAGTATGGGTAATGATTAAAATAGTTGTAGGAGAAATAGATTATTATTTATTTTAGTTTAGAATTATTGACAATTGCTGAAATGCTAAATATAATTTATCATATAAGTAGAGAACCAGAATCTATGATTTGGTGTGACTCACTTACTTAACGAAGGCAGTGAGTCGAGTTTCAATTAAATAGAGAACTCAAATCTATGATTTGATGTGAATCACTTACTCAGCGAACGTAGTGAGTCGAGTTCCAATTGAATATGAAGTTATGATAAGAATTAGTAGATATGGGAAACTTTCAGAGAGAAAGTGGTAGGTGAAAACTTTCAGTGAAACATATTGAAGCTGTCTTGGAGCTATAATTAATTAAGAGATACTAGTTAATCTAGTATAATTAGGGTGGTAACGCGGAAAACTTTCGTCCCTTTTCAGGGATGGAAGTTTTTTTTATTTTATTTTAGAAAAATTGAATAAAAGTCATTGTTATTAGAAATAATTAGGAGGAATGTAATATGAATAATATGGGTTTAAATGAAATAAGAGAAAGCTTTTTAAAGTTCTTTGAAAGTAAAGAGCATTTAAGACTTAATAGCTTTTCTTTAGTACCTAAGAATGATAAGAGTCTTTTACTAATAAATGCGGGGATGGCTCCATTAAAGCCATATTTTACTGGTATTCAGACGCCACCAAGTAAAAGAGTAACAACTTGTCAAAAGTGTATAAGAACTGGTGATATTGAGAATGTAGGAAAAACCTCAAGGCATGGTACTTTTTTTGAGATGTTAGGAAATTTTTCTTTTGGAGATTATTTCAAAGAAGAAATTATAGTATGGGCTTGGGAGTATATAACAGAGGTTTTAAAAATATCTAAGGATAAACTATATGTAACTATATATCTTGAAGATGATGAGGCTTTTGATATTTGGACTAAGAAAACTGATATAGAGTCAAGTAGGATCTTTAGATTAGGTAAAGAAGATAACTTCTGGGAACATGGTGCTGGTCCATGTGGTCCATGTACAGAAATTCACTATGATAGAAAATCAGATCTTCCGCAAATAGAAACTACTGAAGAATTTATTAAAGCTGGTGATGATGATAGAGTAATTGAATTTTGGAATTTAGTTTTCACACAGTTTGACGGAGATGGTAAGGGTGGATATGAGAGATTAGCAAATCCTAATATAGATACAGGAATGGGACTTGAGAGAATATCTACTATAATGCAAGGTGTAGATAATATCTTTGAAGTAGATACAATTAAGGATGTTTTAAGTGCAGTTTGTAAAAAAGCTGGAAAAACCTATGGCAAAAATAAAGATTTAGATGTGTCTATAAGAATAATAACTGACCATGTAAGAAGTATTACCTTTATGATTGGAGATGGAATATTACCATCTAACGAAGGTAGAGGATATGTATTAAGAAGACTTCTTAGAAGAGCTGCAAGACATGGAAGAATTTTAGGAATCACAGGTACATTTCTAAATGAACTTTGTAACGTAGTTATTGATAGTTCAAAGGGAGCTTATAAAGAATTAGAAGAGAAAAAAGACTATATTAAGAAAGTCATTAGCTTAGAAGAAGAAAGATTTGCAGAAACCATAGACCAAGGTATGGATATATTAAAATCCTATATCGATGAAATGAATACTGAAAAGATAAATGTATTAAGTGGAGAAAAAGCATTTAAACTTTATGATACTTTTGGATTCCCAGTTGAACTTACCGAAGAAATTTTAGTTGAAAAGGGAATGAAAATTGATTTTGATGCTTTCCATAAAGAAATGGAAAATCAAAGGAATACAGCAAGAGCTGCAAGAGGTACATCAAACTACATGGGAAATGATGAAGGTGCTTTAAACAATATTCCAATGGAAATAACTACTGAGTTTTTAGGCTATGGAACTATAAGTAGTAAAGGTAAAGTTTTATCTATGATAAAAGATAATGAGTTTGTAAGCAAAGTAGGAGAAGGGGAAAGATTTGTAGTTGTTACTGAAAAAACTCCATTTTATGCAGAAATGGG
Organism: Clostridium sp. UBA7791; assembly: GCF_002480755.1. Classification (NCBI taxonomy): domain Bacteria; kingdom Bacillati; phylum Bacillota; class Clostridia; order Eubacteriales; family Clostridiaceae; genus Clostridium; species Clostridium sp. UBA7791. Next base: position 677,907 of record NZ_DLCT01000005.1, read on the forward strand.
GGGGCAAGTAGGAGACATTGGAACTATACACACGGATAAATTCCAAGGAAAAGTTTTTGATTGTAAAAAAAGTACCAGAGGTCATATACTTCACTTTGTAGAAGCTATTAAAGGAGAACTTAAGATAGATGAAATTGTTGAACTGTTAGTAGATTCCACTGTGAGAAGTAATATATGCAAAAATCATACTGCTACTCATATGCTTCATGAAGCTTTAAAAGAAGTCTTAGGAGACCATGTAAATCAAGCTGGATCTTATGTAGATGGGGATAGATTAAGATTTGACTTTACCCATTTCTCAGCTATGACTTCAGAACAACTTAAAGAAGTAGAAGAAAGTTTAAACAGTGAAATTCTTAAAGCTTATGATGTAAACACGGAGATTATGACTATAGATGAAGCTAAAGAAAAGGGAGCTGTGGCTTTATTCGATGATAAATATAAAGAGGATGTTAGGGTTGTATCTGTAGGTGAATATAGCAAGGAACTATGCGGTGGAATTCATGTTAAGAATTCTGGCGAAATAGGGCTGTTTAAGATTCTAAATGAGAGTGGAGTAGCAGCAGGAATCAGAAGAATTGAAGCTGTTACAGGTATTAAATCTGAAAGTTATGTAAATGAAAAAGAGGAGTTATTAAAAGAAATATCGGCAACTTTAAAGTGTGGAGAAAAAGATTTATTAAATAAGTTAAATGGATTACTTACTACTTTAAAAGAAAAAGAAAAAGAAATACAAGGATTAAAGGAAAAATTAGCTAGTGGTATTGAAGATGAAATAATTAATAAAGCTGAAAATATTAAAGGAATCAATGTAATTGCAGCTGCGCTAGATGATATTGAAGGAGATGCACTTAGAAATCTATGTGATAAACTTAGAAATAAGGTTTCAGATGCAGTTGTAGTTCTTGGGAGTAGAGTTGCTGGAAAGGTTCAATTTGTTGTAATGGCTAGTAAGGAAGCAGTTGCAAAGGGTGCTCATGCTGGAAAGATTATTAAAGAGGTAGCTATCATCACTGGCGGTGGTGGTGGTGGAAGACCTGACATGGCACAAGCAGGTGGAAAGAAACCAGAAAAACTAGATGAAGCAATTTCAAAGGTAAGTCAAATAGTAGAAACTTTAGTAAAATAGTATACTTTTTGCATCCAATGATGGTATAATAGAAAATAAAGTAAGGTTGAGAAGGTGATATAATGGATAAACAACATACAGTTCAGTTTGATGTAATGAAAGATAAGAAAGATATGACAAAAGTTATACTAACTGATGTATATGATGCTCTAATTGAGAAGGGCTATAATCCAGTTAACCAGTTAGTAGGCTATCTTATATCTGGCGACCCAACTTATATAACCAACTATAATGGCGCAAGAGCATTAGTAAGTAAACTAGAGAGAGACGAGATATTAGAAGAAGTTTTAAAATCTTATCTAGATATAAAATAAAAATGCCTTTTAAGGCATTTTTATTTTAAAATTACACATAATATGTAATAGGTAAAAGTATAATACAGTCCATTAAAGATGTATATAGTGTTGGAATAATAAATTGATTTTATCCATTAGTGTTAATTATAATAGCATATAATTATTAATTTGTAATGATCAGAATAAGGAGCACCCATATAAGGATAAAGAAGAGGTTTATCCTATGACTACCCGCTCTAATACTCCCATCTTCTTTAAAGTGGGAGTAAAGAGCGGCTACGACCCTGGATAACGATTTCTAACCTTCAGGGGGAGTAAAAACTCCCTCTGAAGCAAAGAACTCTGTTTATCATAATGGAGCTCCTATATTTGTAATATACAGTTAGGAGAAGAGCATGAGAGTACTTGGATTAGATGTGGGTGATAGAACTATTGGAGTAGCTATAAGTGACCCACTAGGCTTCACAGCTCAAGGAATTACCACCATAAGACGTAAAAAGGAAGAGGCAGATATAGAAGAAATTATAAAAATATGCAACGAATATAATGTTGAAACTATAATTTCAGGATTACCTAAGAATATGAATGGTACTATAGGTGAGCAAGCAGAAAAGGTACAAAGATTTTGTGAAGCGTTAAGGGAGCACGTAAACATAGAAATTAAATTTTGGGATGAAAGACTTACTACTAGGGCAGCACATATGGCTATGTTAGAAGCTGATATGTCAAGAAAAAAAAGAAAAGGCTTGGTTGATAAGATAGCTGCTACTTATATTTTACAGGGGTACTTAGATAGTCTTAGTAAATAATATTATCATGAATAAGATAATATATAGTATAAACTTAAATAGGCACTTATAGCTTACAGAATAGAATTGTAATATAGATAATTTCTATATAGAAAAATACTACCAATATGTAGAAGGAGGAAATTTTTATGGAAAATTTTTTAGAAAATATAACATTGACTGACGAAGAAGGTAATGACGTTGAGTTTGAAGTTATAACCAAGTTAGAAATAGAAGATACAGAGTATTTTATAGTAGCGCCTATTGATGATGAAAATGAGGATGCTATTGCATTAAAGGTTCTTAAGGATGAAGATGGAGAAGAATACTTTGCAACAGTAGAGGATGAAGAAGAGTTTAACATGGTTAATGATGCTTTTGAAACTCTATATGATGAAGGTGTTATAGAATAAATATACTTCACCTAGTGGTGAAAGGAGTAGTGTTAATTTATGTCTAATGAGAAAATTGAAAATTTAAAACTTATTCTAAAAGAAAAGGGCTATAAATTGACACCTCAAAGAAGGTCTATACTTGATGAGATTATTAAAAATGAAGGTAGCCACTTAACCACAGAAGAAATATATGATTTAGTAAAGGTTAATTGTCCGGAAATCGGACTTGCAACTGTGTATAGAACTGTTCAGTTATTAGAAGAAATGGGAGTGCTATATAAACTTGATTTAGATGATGGATGCAGTAGATACGAACTTTGTGATGAAGATGAAAGTCATCAACATCATCATTTGATTTGTCAAAATTGTGGTAAAGTCATTGAGGTTGAAGGAGATCTTTTAGAGGAGTTAGAGCAGGGAATAGAAAAAAAGTATAACTTTAAAATAAAAAATCATAGTTTAAAGTTTTATGGAATTTGTGATAATTGTTCTTTACAATAATAACTTTATTATTAGTAGAGATGTTATATAAATCTATACTATATGATATTAAAATTTCTATTAGAAATTAAATGTATATATGTACAGATTAGATTAAGATGCTCAAAAACCTAATCTTTTATATTAATAAAGTTAGGCAGAGCATAAAGAAAATTATGTAGAAAAGGAGGGTAGGTTTTGAAAAAAGAAAAAGAGAAGATTAAAATAATTCCTTTAGGGGGATTAAATGAGATAGGTAAAAATCTAACTGCTATAGAATATAAGAATGATATAGTTGTTATCGATTGCGGATTGAAATTTCCAGATGATGAGATGTTGGGAATTGACGTAGTTATACCAGATGTTACTTATCTAGTTAAGAATATTGATAGAGTAACTGGAATATTTTTAACCCATGCTCATGAAGATCATATTGGTGCTTTACCATATGTATTAAAGCAAATTAATGTTCCTGTTTATGGGACTAAACTTACACTGGGAATTGTGGAAAGTAAATTAAGAGAGCATGCATTATTAGGAGTGGTTGACTTAAGAGAAGTTAAGCCAAAGGATATCATAAAGCTTACTAGTGTATCTGTAGAATTTATTAAAACAAATCACAGTATAGCAGATTCGGTAGCTATAGCTATACACACACCATTAGGTGTAGTACTTCATACTGGAGATTTTAAGATTGACTTTACACCTATAGATGGCAAGGTTACAGATTTAACTAGATTTGCAGAGCTAGGGAAAAAAGGAGTAACTGTACTCTTAGCAGACAGTACTAATGTAGAGAGACCAGGATACACTATGTCTGAAAGCATAGTTGGAGAAAGTTTCGAAAAGATTTTCCATGGTGCTAAGGGAAGAGTTATTGTTGCAACTTTTGCTTCTAATATTCATAGGGTTCAACAGATAATAACAGCAGCTAGAAAGTATAATAGAAAAGTTGCACTTTCTGGTAGAAGTATGGAAAATATAATCGCAGTTGCTATAGAACTTGGATATATTACTATAGAAGAAGATGCATTAATAAGTATAGATTCTATGGGGAAATATCGTGATGATGAAATAGTTATGATAACTACTGGAAGTCAAGGAGAACCTATGGCAGCTCTTTCAAGAATGGCAGCTTCTGAGCATAAGAAGGTAAATATACAAAAGGGAGATCTAGTAATATTATCTGCATCGCCTATACCAGGAAATGAGAAATTAGTTTCTAAGGTTATAAATCAATTGTTTAAACAAGGGGCAGAAGTAGTATATGAATCACTAGCAGAAGTTCACGTATCAGGTCATGCATGCCAGGAAGAGTTAAAACTTATGCATTCTTTAGTAAAACCGAGATTCTTCATACCAGTTCATGGTGAATATAGACATTTAAAACAACATGGTGAACTAGCTGTTAAGTTAGGTTTGTCGGAGAAAAATGTGTATATAGGAGAAAATGGAGATCTTATTGAAGTAAGTAGAACATCTATAAGAAAAGCAGGTACAGTAGCTTCAGGGCAAGTTTTTGTAGATGGACTTGGAGTTGGAGATGTAGGAAATATTGTTCTAAGGGATAGAAAACATCTATCACAAGATGGTATCCTAACTGTTGTAGTTACCATGGGTAAAGATACTGGAAGTGTTATTGCAGGTCCAGATATAATTTCAAGGGGCTTTGTCTATGTTAGAGAATCTGAGGATTTAATGGATAAGGCTAGAGAGGTTGTTAAAGAGGCCCTTGCACATTGTGAAGAAAAACACATTACGGAATGGCCTACTATAAAAGCAACAATTAGAGAAGCTCTTAGAGAGTACCTTTATGAAAAGACTAAGAGAAGACCAATGATTTTACCTATAATTATGGAAGTTTAAAAAACTTCATTTTTCATTAATTGTTATAAGTTAAGATTACACAAATAGTAATTAATGATAAATCTATTCTGTATTGGGATTTAATAATGTTTTAATAACATTGACTTTTTATCCACATAATATTAGAATTGAAATAGTTAATTTAAATTGGATACTTAAGTATCCAATTTTATTTTGTGGTTTATTATTAAAATAAAATTTTGGAGGAAAAATATGAATTTATATACAAGAGAAGATATAAGAAACATCGCTATAATAGCTCACGTTGACCATGGTAAGACAACTTTAGTGGATGCGCTTTTAAAGCAGAGTAAAGTATTTAGAGAAAATGAAGTAATGCAAGAGAGAGTTATGGACTCAAATGATTTAGAGAGAGAAAGAGGAATAACTATTCTTTCAAAAAATACTGCAGTAATGTATAATGGAGTAAAAATAAACATTATAGATACTCCAGGCCATGCTGATTTTGGTGGAGAAGTTGAGCGTGTACTTAAAATGGTAGATAGTGTTTTACTTGTAGTAGATGCTTATGAAGGAGCTATGCCACAAACTAAATTCGTTCTAAAAAAGGCCCTTGAGCTTGGATTAGATCCAATGGTTGTTATCAATAAAATTGATAGAAAAGATGCAAGACCAGAGGCAGTTATAGATGAGATCTTTGACTTATTTGTAGAATTAGGTGCTACAGATGAGCAATTAGATTTTAAAATAATATATGCATCTGCTAGAGATGGAGTTGCAGTATCAGAACTTGAAGATGAACCTGTAGATATGGTTCCATTATTTGAAGCAATTATTGAAACTGTGCATCCACCAAAAGGTTACATAGACGAGCCACTACAAATGCTAGTAACATCAATAGATTACAACGAATATGTTGGTAAAATTGGAATAGGTAAGATTGAAAGAGGAACTATTAAAAAGAATCAAACCGTAGCTCAAATGTCAAAGGACGGATCAAAGAAAAATGTAAAAGTATCAAATGTTTATACTTACGATGGATTAAAAAGAGTTGAGGTAGAAGAAGCTAAACTTGGTGATATTATAGCTATATCAGGAATTCCTGGTATAAATATTGGAGAAACAATAGCAGATGCTACAAACCCAGAAGCATTGCCATTTGTTGATATTGATGAGCCAACGCTTAGTATGAACTTTATAGTTAATAACTCACCTTTCGCAGGTCAAGATGGAGATTTTGTTACATCTAGACACTTAAGGGATAGACTTATGAAAGAACTTGAAACTAATGTAAGTTTAAAAGTTGAAGAAACTGATTCAGCAGACTCATTTAAAGTTAGTGGAAGAGGAGAACTTCATCTTTCAATTCTTATTGAAACTATGAGAAGAGAAGGATATGAATTCCAAGTATCTAAGCCATCTGTTATATACAAACATGAAAATGGAGAACTTTTAGAACCTATGGAAAACTTAACAATGGACGTACCAGAAGAGTATATGGGAGTTGTTATGGAAAAAATGGGTCCAAGAAAAGCAGAGATGGTTAACATGACTAGTGCTGTTAATGGATATACTAGACTTGAATTTAAAGTTCCATCAAGAGGAATAATTGGATTAAGAAATGAGTTTATGACTGAAACTAGAGGAAATGGAATAATGAACCACGTTTTAGTTGGTTATGAAAAATACAAAGGTGATATAGTAGAGAGAAACAGAGGATCTCTAGTTGTGTTTGAATCTGGAGAGTCTATTGGATATGGATTATTCAATGCACAAGAAAGAGGAAGATTATTTATAGGACCAGGAGTTCCAGTATATCAAGGAATGGTTTGTGGAGAATGTTCAAGAAATGAAGATATAGAAGTTAATGTATGTAAGAAGAAACATCTTTCAAATACAAGATCTTCAGGATCAGATGATGCACTTAAATTAATACCAGTACCTAATATGTCATTAGAGCAATGTATAGAATTTATAGCTTCTGATGAGCTTGTAGAGGTTACTCCAAAAACTATAAGATTAAGAAAGAAAATACTAGATCCAACCCTAAGAAAGAGAGCAGCATTAAAGAAATAATATTTCCGTTCATGGGGGTGTAATATGAAGAAAATTGTAAGTATAATTGTAATAGTATTAATAGTAATATTAACAGTCAGTGGTTTTTATTACAATTATTCGACAAAGTCTCCATTAAAAGGTGAAGAAGTCACCGTAGTTGTAAATGAAGGGGATTCGCTTTACAACGTATTAGATAGGTTAGATAATCAAGGTTTTATAAAAAGTAAAACATTAATCAAGATTTATATGAAGTTGCATAATACTTCAGCAGAACTTGTACCAGGAACATTTAAGTTATCAGGTAATTTAAGCTTTGAGGAGATAATTGCTGTTTTAGAGAATAAAAATAATGAAGGCTCTATATCTGTAACTATTCCAGAAGGATATGATATAGAAAAAATGGCTATATTATTTGAGGAAAAGGGATTATTTACTAAGGATGAGTTCTTAAAAGCTATAAAAGAATATGCAGCTCCTGATTATATTCCATCAAAGGAAGGAAGGAGATATGATTTAGAAGGATTTTTATTTCCTGATACATATTTCTTTAATCAAGGAGTTAAACCTAATGAAGTTATAGCTACTATGAATAATGCTTTTAATTCTAAAATTAATAGCATTATTCCTGAAGGAACTAATATTTACGATATAATAACTATAGCTTCTCTTATTGAAAATGAAACTAGAGTAGATGAAGAGAGACCATTAGTTTCCTCAGTTATATACAATAGGTTGAAAAAGGAGATGAAGCTACAGATTGATGCTACAGTTATTTATGCTTTAGGTGAGCATGTAGATACTGTTTTAAATAAACATTTAGAGGTAGACTCACCTTATAATACTTATAAAAATCATGGATTGCCATTGGGGCCTATATCTAGTCCAGGAATATCATCAATTTTAGCAGCAGCTAAGCCTGAAAGTACTGATTATTTATTTTACGTTTTAGAAAAAGATAAAACACATCATTATTTTACTGATAATGATGTAGACTTTATGAATAAGTTAAAAGAATTAGGATACTAAGATATTAAATTTAGAATAAAAAGTTGTAAGCTCAATAATTTTGAGCTTATAACTTTGTATTATAAAATTATTATATTCTTAATAGTAAATGTATATGATATGTATAAGAGATTTTAAATAGAGTATATAAATAATGATTAAATTATATAGGATTATATGGAGGAAGAAATGAGCGGTATTACATATGATTATATGGAAAATTACTTAAGAGGTCTCATAGGAGATTCTAAAGGGATGTTAAAAGAGTTAGAAAATTTTGCAGAAGAAAATGCAGTGCCTATAGTTCAAAAGGAAACTGCTAGATTAATAGAGTTTATGATTAATTTAAAAAAACCTAAAAAGATACTTGAGCTTGGCACAGCAATAGGATACTCCTCCATTTTAATGTCCTTAGCATCGGAAAATAATGTTACTATAACTACCATTGAAAGAGATGAAAAAATGGTAACCATAGCAACTGAAAATATAAAAAAAGCAGGTTTAGATGAAAAGATATCAATAATACAAGGTGATTGTTTGGAAGTTCTTGAAGGATTAGATGATGAGTATGATCTGATTTTTATGGATGCAGGTAAAGGTCATTATAGTGAATTTTTACCTCATTGCATAAGAATGTTATCAAAGGATGGAATAATTATATCAGATAATGTATTATTTAGAGGTATGGTTGCATGTAAAGACTTGATGATAAGAAGAAAAATTACTATAGTAAAAAGAATGAAGAAATATATGGAAACAATCTCAAAGGATGAAAATTTACTTACAACAGTAATACCAATGGGAGATGGTATAGCACTGACAGTTAGGAGGAATGAAAATGAAAACACCGGAACTATTAGCTCCAGCAGGGAACTTGGAGAAGCTTAAAGCAGCATTAAATTTTGGAGCAGATGCAGTATATCTAGGTGGTAGCAAGTTAAATCTTAGAGCTTTTGCAGATAATTTTAGCAATGAAGAATTATTAGAAGGTATAGAATTTGCTCATTCAAAAGGTAAAAAAGTATATGTAACTTTAAATGTATTTCCACATAATGATGACTTAGATGGTTTAGAAGATTATCTGAAGGAATTATATGAAGCAGGAGTAGATGCAATTATAGTATCAGATCCTGGTATAATTTTGATGGCTAGAGAAACTGTACCAAATATGGAGTTGCATTTAAGTACTCAAGCAAATACTGTTAACTGGAAGACTTGTGAGTTTTGGCATAAGATGGGGGTAAAAAGAGTTGTTTTAGCTAGAGAATTATCCCTTGAAGAAATAAGAAAGGTACAAGAGAAAATACCTGAAACTATGGATTTAGAGATATTTGTTCATGGTTCTATGTGTATGGCATATTCAGGAAGATGTCTTATATCTAACTATATGGTAGGGAGAGATTCTAATAGAGGGTCTTGTGCGCAACCATGTAGATATAAATATCATCTAGTAGAGGAAAAACGTGAAGGAGAATATTATCCTATCATGGAAGATGATAAGGGAACATATATAATGAATTCTAAGGATTTATGTATGATTGAGCATATTCCAGAACTTATGGAAACTGGAGCACTGTCATTTAAAATAGAGGGTAGAATGAAGAGCACTTACTATGTGGCAAGTGTTGTTAAAGCTTATAGAGAAGCTATAGATGAATATATGAAGTCTCCAGAAGACTATAAGTTTAATCCAAGATGGTTAGAAGACTTAAATAAACCTAGTCATAGGCAATACTATACTGGATTCTATTTCAATGAAGAAAATAAACAAGTTCAAGATAGTTCAGCCTATGTAAGAAATTATGACATTATAGGTATAGTTAAGGATTATAATAAAGGAACAGGAATAGTTACAATTGAGCATAGAAATAAAGTAGTTGAAGGAGCTCAAGTAGAGGTTTTAAGACCAATAGGAGAAAATAAGCAAGTTGTTCTTAGAGACCTTCATGATGAAAAAGGAAATAAAATTGAGTCAGCACCTAGTGCAAAAATGATATATACGGCTAAAGTTAATGAAGAATTAGAAGAAAATGATATTATAATAAAGGCTAAGGAGGAAGTTTAATGAAACGTCCAGTTATAATAGGAATAACAGGTGGAACTGGTTCAGGGAAAAGTACCATAGCAAAGGAAATATGCAAAAGTTTTGATGGAAATTGCATAGCTATGATAGAACAGGATTGTTATTATAAGGACCAAAGCCATTTAACTATGGAGGACAGAGTAAAGACAAACTATGATCATCCATATGCCTTCGATACAGCCTTATTAGTAAATCATTTAAAATCTTTAATTGATGGTAAAGCTATTGAGAAGCCTCAGTATGATTTTGAGGTACATAATAGAAAAAAAGAAACTATAATGGTAGAACCAAGAGAAATAGTAATAGTAGAAGGAATACTTGTTCTTGAGGATGAATCTCTTAGAGATATGTTAGATATAAAAATATATGTAGATACTGATGCAGATGTAAGATTCATAAGAAGACTAGTAAGAGATCTTAATGAAAGAGGAAGAACTGTAGATTCAGTAATAACTCAATATTTAACTGTAGTTAAGCAGATGCATGAACAATTTACAGAGAATACTAAGAAGTATGCAGATATTATTATCCCAGAAGGTGGACATAATAAAGTAGCTATAGAAGTTATTAAAGGAAATATCCACCAGATATTAGCAAGACAAGAGTAATTATTACATAGGTCAGTATAATCAAATTTCAAAAATTTGGTATTAAACACCTTTCTTTAGTCAAAGATTATACTAAGGGAGGTGTTTTTATTGTTTCAAAAAAGTAATAAAGGACAGGTAACTAAGAGAAATTATTACCTATTATCCATTATGATATTAATGTTTATAGGATTAATTATTAGGTTTATCTATGTTCAATTAATGGAGGGGCCTACACTTTCAGTATCTGCTAATGAACAATATTACTATGAAGAGGATATAAATAATATTAACTTTAAGTTGCTTGATCGAAATGACAATAATATTTTTGAAAGTACATTAAAATATTATATAGTGATAGATCCATTAACTTTTTATACATTAAATGAGGAAGCAGCTTTTATTTCAATGAAAAATGTATCCTATATACTGCGAAGTTTTAATAGAGATTATGATATTTCCTTATTACAATATGAAATTGAAAATGGAAATAAACAATATGAAATTGATAAAGAGTGTTATGAAAAGTTAAAAAATATAGAAGATGTAAGAGGGATGTATGTATACGAATATACTGAATATAAAAAGTATAATGATTGGAATATAAAGAATATACTAGCTAGTGGAGTAAAATATTCTGATAATTCAAAGCTGAAAGATGAGGGAACACTAGAAAGAGAAATATATGAATATATTAAGGATAATAAAAAAGAGCAATTAAAGCTTGAAAAGGATGTTAGTGGTAATATTATTAAAAAAGTATTTAGTGATATAAAAGGTAATAATAATGTAGCTACAACCCTAGATTATAATATTCAAAAAAAAGTAGAAGAGATTTTAAAAAGTAAAAATTATGAAGAGTACGGTCAAATTGGAGCAGTACTAATGGAAAGCACCACTGGGGATATATTATCAATGGCGCAGAAAAATGATAGCTTATCTAATGTAAATATTGGAATACCTAGTGGAAATGGTTTTTTACTTGGTTCTACCTTTAAAACTATACTATATGAAGCAGCTTTAGAAAATCAATTAATAGGAAGAGATGAAAAGTTCTATTTAAAGAAAATTTTCCCCAAAAGTATTGAAAAGCTAGGTTCATATAATATGGAGCAAGCATACATAGCATCATCTAATGATACTTTTGCTCAAATTGGATGGAAGGTTGGAATGGATAGAATATATGAATTATCTAATAGATTAGGGTTATTTAATAAGACGCTAAATCTTCAAGATGAGAAAAGTGGAACGATAGAAGGATATAAGGTAGAAAATAACTTAGATATCATTACTAATACATCTATAGGACAAACGGTGAGAACTACACCGCTAGCAGCATTATCCATTCCTAATACAGTAGTTAATGGTGGTAAATATATTAAACCTAAAATTATAAATAAAATAATAAGTGAAGAAGGAAAAATTTTAAAGAAGTATGAAAGTGAATCTATAGAGGTCTTCAGTGAAAGTACTGCTAATATAATTAAAGAAGGTATGATAGGTGTAGTAAATGATGAGCTTGGTACAGGAAGCAATGCTAAAATAGATAATATAGAAATCGGCGGCAAAACTGGTACTACTGAATATTTGAATGGAGATAAAAAGTGTTCTGATGGCTGGTTCGCAGGGTTTTTCAAATATGATAACAAGTATTATTCAATGGTTATATATTTACCACAGGTAGAAGAAAAAAGTGGTAGTAGTCAAATTGCATGTTCTGTATTTAAGGATATAGTAGAAAGTTTAACTCATAGTAATATTATGAAACTAAACTAAAGTTAGATTTTACATTGTATAATATAATATTCCTAAAATTTAAAATTTTTCTTTGAAATAAATATTACCATATAGTCACTTTTCCCCTAAAGTAAACATATTATAATAATAAGCACTATTAGGGGGAGCATAAATGTTTTGCTTGAGTTGGTTATTGAATGTAATTAGCGAATATGCCTTACTTACAGGATATGTTTCAGGAAATAACTCTTTTCCACAGCCACTTACAGAAGTAGAAGAAAAAGAATATTTACAGAGATTAAAAGATGGAGATCCTGAAGCAAAGGGTGTCTTAGTTGAGAGAAATCTAAGATTGGTAGCACACATAGTAAAAAAATATTCATTTCCTGGGAAAGAAGTGGATGATTTAATATCAATTGGAACAGTAGGATTAATTAAGGCAATAGATTCATTTGATATGGATAAGGGAACTAGGTTAGCGACTTATGCTGCAAGATGTATAGAAAATGAGATTCTTATGCTTATTAGAAACAATAAGAAAATTAGAAGTGAAGTATACTTGCAAGATCCCATAGGTCTAGACAAAGAAGGAAATGAAATATCCCTTATGGACATATTAAGTAGTGATAAAGATTCCATTTTGGAGGTAGTGGAAAATAAGATACAAGTGAAAAAATTATATTGTATACTGCAAACATGTCTTCAAGAAAGAGAGAGAAGAATAATAGAAATGAGGTACGGGTTAATAGATGGGAAACCAAAAACACAAAGAGAGATAGCTTCAATATTAGGTATTTCAAGATCCTATGTATCTAGAATAGAAAAAAGAGCATTAAAGAAACTACTTAAAGAGTTAAATTTTGGAGAAGGCTAATAATATATATTAATTAATTATTTACTATATAATTATATTTATATTATAAAAGGTATTGATATGTATTGATTCATATATATTTATGAATCAATACATATCATATTTTTTAGAAAACTTTAACTAATGTTAAAGAATTATATAAATATAAATATATTTAATACGATTATATAAATTGATATACTAATTAAAATTATAGTAAACTTAATGTAAAGTAGATAATTATAAATATAGCAATGTAGGTGGAAATGTATTTTATTATATGTAAGGAGATAAAAAATGGAACTAAAGGAACTTTTAAAATATGTGGTTGAAAATCAAGGTTCAGATTTGCATCTGTCTGTAGGAGCACCTCCTATTCTACGAAGAAATGGAGAATTATCAAATATAATAGAAGAAGTTTTATCTGAAGAAATAGTTAAGAAATATAGTAAGGAAATCCTTGGAGAAGATTACTTTATATATAATGAAATAGGGGAGAGAGATATACTATATACTCTACCGGATGTAGGCAGGTATAGGGTTAATGTATATAAAGAAAGAAGTTTTGATACTATTGCAATTAGAGTAATACCAGTAAAAGTTCCAACTCTAGAAGATTTAAATATGCCTACAATTATAAAGGAATTTACAAATAAAAAGGATGGTTTAATTCTTATAACTGGGCCAACTGGAAGTGGTAAGAGTACTACTATGGCAGCTATGATAAATGAGATAAATTCAAATAAAAAAACTCATATTGTGACTTTGGAGGATCCTATAGAGTATTTACATAATCATAAGAAGTCTCTAATTAATCAACGGGAAATAGGAAGGGATACGGAAAGCTATGATAGTGGGCTAAGAGCCATACTTAGAGAAGATCCAGATGTAATTTTAGTTGGAGAAATAAGAGATTTAGAAACTATGTCAGCAGTACTTCTGGCAGCAGAAACAGGACATCTAGTAATTTCTACATTACACACCATAAGTGCCTACAAAACAATTGATAGGATCATAAATTATTTTCCGTCAGAACAGCAATTAAGGATAAGAAATCAGCTTTCTACGGTGTTAAAAGGTATAGTATGTCAAAGATTATTTAAGAAGGTGGATGGTAGTGGAAGAGTTGCAGCTCTTGAGGTAATGGTTAATACCCCAGCAGTTCAAAATTTAATTAGAGAAGGGAAAATACATCAAATACCATCAACTATGGAAACTTCGTCAAAATATGGTATGCAGACTATGGAAATGGCTATAAGTAAAATTATAAGATATATTGATAAAGAAGAACTGTAAACAGAGTTCTTTGCTTCTTAGAAAACCTATAATATCAATGGTATAGGGAATTTAACTATTGTGTTTTTTTTAATTAAGTTTTATACTATAGATAGAATATAAATGATTAAATGGCGTATTTATAATATATTGAGATAATTTCGTTATTTACCTGTATATGGTAGTAAGGTATTATAGAGACTAGGCATTATATAAATATATTCTAAAAATATTCTGCTATTTTGAAGGAATTTCATTTTTCATGTTGAATATACCTTTGTACACTGTAAACTTCTTAGGGAGTAGAATGTGGGAGGAATATGTTATATGAATAATTACATTGTTGGAATAGATATAAGTTCTTCAAAGGTATGTGGAGTAGTTGGGAGATTAGACCAAGAAAACAAAATACAAGTTATGGGAATTACTACTTCAGATTATGAGGGAGTTAAGGATAATGTAATGTTGGATGAAGAGGATATTTCTTATATTTTACGCAATGTAGTAGAGCGTTTAAAGGAAATTGTAAATTCACCATTAGAAGAAGCATACTTATCTGTACCAATTTCTTTATGTGAAATCGTAAAGACTAAAGGTGTTTTGTCTTTCCCAGAAATGAAAGAGATTAGCAAAGAAGATATATTAAATGTGGGAGAAGTTGCAAAGTTTTGTGTTGGCAAGGAGCAAGAAATTGTCCAAGTTGATATTGAAGAATACATAGTTGATTCTATGAAGAATATTACTAATCCATTAGGAATGAAAGGGAAGGTACTAGAATCAGAAGGCAACGCATTTATACTAGGTAAAAAATATGTTGATGGATATAAAAAATGTTTAAAAGAAACTGGAATCGAGATAAAGGGATGGGTAGTTAATGCTATAGGTATAGGCAAGGATATAATTGAAGATCTTGAACTTGCCAAAGGTGTAGCAATTATCGATATTGGAAGTTCTAATATGGAAGTTACAGTTTTTAAGAATAATAGATTCTTAGATTACTTTTCAGTACCCTTAGGTGGTAATAATATTACAAATGATATTTCTATTTGCCTAAAGTTATCATTACAAGATAGTGAGAGATTAAAATTTAAATGTAATACTTTATTGAACGATAATTCAACTGAAAGTCATAAAATAAAGATTAATACTAGTGGAAATAGTATAGTGGAAATTAATTATGAAATGTTAGTAGATATAATAGGTGAAAGAGTTAAAGAACTACTTGAAATAATAAATAAGCGCATTGAAAAAGAGCAATTAAGTGATCAAATTGGCAGTTTCGTAATTGTTGGAGGTGGAATATCTTTATTTAGAGATATTACGACTATAGCTTCAGAAATATTAGGAAAGCCAGTTAGAATAGGTGTTCCAAATTATGTTGGAGCAGCAAACCCAATATATTCAACAGCTACAGGAATCATAAGAGATGTTTTAAGTAAAGAAGAAATATTTAATAAAGAAAAAAGTTCCTGTGAAAGTTGTAATGAAAAGTTGAGTAGTAGCAATAATAGAAGTAAAGAAAATAAGTTTATAGCAAGACTAAAAGGAATTCTAAAGAGTTTTTCTAATGAGGAGGTAATAAAGTGATTGATTTCGATGTTCAAAATGATGATTTATGTAAAATTAAAGTTGTAGGTTGTGGTGGCGGTGGAAACAACGCTGTAAATAGAATGATTGAAGAAGGACTTAAAAATGTTGAATTCATAGGTATTAATACAGATAAACAAGCATTAGTTTTATCTAAGGCTGAGTTTAAAATCCAATTAGGAGACAAGCTTACTAGAGGCTTAGGTGCAGGTGCAAATCCCGAAATAGGAAGAAAAGCAGCAGAAGAAAGTAAGGAAGAAATAATTGAAGCATTAAAAGGTGCAGATATGGTATTTGTTACTTGTGGAATGGGTGGAGGAACTGGTACAGGAGCTGCACCAGTAGTAGCAGAAATAGCTAAATCTATGGGGATTTTAACTGTAGGTGTTGTAACTAAACCGTTCCCTTTTGAAGGAAGAAAAAGAATGATTCATGCAGAAGCTGGAATTAAGGCTTTAAAGGAATCAGTTGATACATTAGTAACAATTCCAAATGAAAGATTATTATCTCTTGTGGATAAAAAAACTACTCTTGTAGAATCTTTTAGAAAAGCAGATGATGTTTTAAAACAAGGTGTACAAGGTATTTCTGACTTAATAACTATACCAGGATTAATTAACTTGGACTTTGCAGATATAAGCACTATTATGGTTAATAAAGGACTTGCTCATATGGGAGTAGGTGTTGGAACTGGCGATAATAGAGCGCAAGATGCTGCAAGAGAAGCAATAGCAAGCCCACTTTTAGAAACTTCAATTATAGGAGCAACTGGAGTACTTTTAAATGTTACTGGGGGATCTGATTTGTCTTTGTTAGAAATTAATGAAGCTGCACAAATAGTACAGGAAGAAGCTGATCCAGATGCAAATATTATATTTGGTGCTGTAATTGATGAGAGCTTAAATGATGAGATAAGAATAACAGTTATTGCTACTGGATTTGATTGTGAAAAAGCTAAAATGGAAAGTGGAGTAAGCTTTGACTCTATTAAAAGTCAGAGTCCTAAATCAGAGGTAGCAGCAACTCAATCAAGTGAAGCTACTACACCTTCTAAAGAGGAAAGTGAAGATTTTACAGTTCCTACATGGCTAAGAAAAAGCATGAGATAATATAAGATTATTATATATTTTATTAAGAGACTATTGCAAAATGATTTTTAATCATTTTGCAATAGTCTCTTCTTATTTAAATTTTAAAAATTCCATGTAAAGGCTGATTTAGAATGAAAGGTATTCTATTTCAGCCCTTTATTATTTCAGGGACTTTTGTTTAAATTACACAGTTTATTTTTTAACAGATACTTAATTTAAAAAAAAAATCGTAAAATGACATAATTTTCTAGTAATAATATGAAATTTTACCATACAATTTTACAAATTTTACCGTAAGTAACCTATATAATAATCTTTAAGGGGGTAAATAAAATGGTAGTGTACTTAGATATGCTTTTGTTAGAAAATTTTTTAGTGAATTTATTTTTATTAACAATAACTATGCAAACTATAAAAAAGAAGGTTTTAATGAGTAGGTTAATGCTAAGTTCAGCTATTGGTGCTTCATATGTTTTTGCTATACTTATTCCTAAGCTACAGTTTTTTACATCTACGCCCTTTAAAATAGTAGTAGCTCTACTGATGATGATGATATCTATTAAAGATAAAAGTATGGGTGAAGTATTAAAAGCTACGGGAATATTTATATTGTATTCTGTGCTTCTTGCAGGAATGTCTTTTTATATAGCCATAAAGGATAATCCATCTTTATCATCAAGTGCTATGATATATAATTTTTCCTATAAAAATCTTATATTGTCTTTAATGATTATTTATATGTTAATTTATAAGTTGACTGTATATGTAAAAGATAGACGCTCATTAATTAATTATGTATATACTACTGAAATATGTATCGATAATGTGAAGACTATAATAAAAGCCTTTTTAGATACAGGTAATGAACTTAGAGAGCCGGCAACAAATTTGCCTGTAATAATTGTAGAAAGGAAGTTTTTCAAAGATTTAAATTTAAAGAACCATAGCATATATAACATTCCTTATTCTGTGGTAAGTGGATGTAATGGAAAACTTATTGGAATTAGACCAGATAGTGTGAAGATAAACATTAACGGAAATATAAAAGAGGAAAGTTTGATATTGGCATTTTGTGATAATAAGCTTAGTAAACATAGTGATTATAATGGACTTTTACCAAGGGGGATTATAGAATAGGAGGAATTTTTATGAATAAAATATCAAAAAAATTTTTAGAAGTGAGAAATGGGTTGCAAAGCATACTAAGTAGATTTTTAAGTAAGTTTAAAGGCTTTGCAAAATCAATTTACTACATAGGGGGAAATGATGCATTACCACCACCATTGACTAAAGAAGAAGAGGAAGTATTGGTAGAAAACCTAGAAATGGGAGATGAAAGCATAAGATCCATATTAATTGAACGTAACTTAAGATTGGTAGTTTATATAGCAAGAAAATTTGAAAATACAGGAGTAAATGTAGAGGATTTAATATCAGTAGGTACTATAGGACTTATAAAAGCCGTAAACACTTTTGCACCAGAAAAGAAGATTAAATTAGCAACCTATTCTTCTAGATGTATAGAAAATGAAATACTTATGTATCTAAGAAGAAATAATAAGATAAAAACAGAAATATCTTTTTATGAGCCATTAAATATTGATTGGGATGGAAATGAACTGTTATTATCAGATATATTAGGAACTGATAGTAATGTAGTATATAACTATATAGAAGAAGAAGTAGATAAACAACTTCTTGGAATTGCTATGGATAAATTAAATAGTAGGGAAAAAGAAATAATAGAGTTGAGATTTGGACTAAATGGAATTACAGAAAAAACCCAGAAGGAAGTTGCGGATATGCTTGGTATATCTCAATCCTACATTTCTAGATTGGAAAAAAGAATAATTAAGAGACTTAAAAAAGAAATTAATAAAATGTTATAAGGTTGTCTTTAGTATAAAAAAGCTACATCAGGAAATAATTTTAATGTAATTATTCTGAAGGGAATGAGACCTTATGATGATTAATAAAGTAGAAATTTGTGGAGTGAATACTTCGAAACTACCTGTATTAAAAGAGAAGGAAATGAGGGAACTACTAATCAAGATAAAGCAAGGTGATAAGGGCTGTAGAGAGGATTTTATAAAAGGAAATCTAAGGTTAGTATTAAGTGTAATTCAAAGATTTAATAACAGAGGGGAAAATGTAGATGACTTATTTCAAGTAGGTTGCATAGGTCTAATGAAGGCTATTGACAATTTTGATTTAAGTCAGAATGTTAGATTTTCCACTTATGCAGTACCGATGATAATTGGAGAAATTAGAAGATACCTTCGGGATAATAACTCTATTAGAGTAAGTAGATCTTTAAGAGATATTGCTTATAAGGCATTACAAGTGAGAGATAAGCTTGTTAACAAAGATAATAAAGAGCCAACTATCTCTCAAATTGCAAAAGAACTAGAAATGCCTAAAGAGGAGATAGTATTTGCACTAGATGCAATTCAAGACCCCATTTCATTATTTGAACCTATTTACCATGATGGTGGAGATGCCATATTTGTTATGGATCAAATTAGTGATAGTAAGAATTTAGATGATGGATGGCTTGAAAATATATCAATAAAAGAAGGTATGAAAAAGCTTACAGATAGGGAAAAACTAATCTTAAACTTAAGATTTTTTCAAGGAAGAACCCAAATGGAGGTTGCTGATGAAATTGGAATATCTCAAGCTCAGGTTTCGAGATTGGAAAAGACAGCACTTA
The DNA here is from genome assembly GCF_002480755.1 of Clostridium sp. UBA7791. NCBI lineage: Bacteria > Bacillati > Bacillota > Clostridia > Eubacteriales > Clostridiaceae > Clostridium > Clostridium sp. UBA7791. The sequence continues at coordinate 697,811 of NZ_DLCT01000005.1, forward strand.
AACATATGAGGAAACATGTGTAATATGCTTATTTACAGGTAGGTAGCTTATTTTAGAATTAAAACTAGTTGCAATAGTTTATGTAATGAAATCATATTGTATTAAAATTCATTGCAATGAGGTTAAAATTAAAAAATTATAACTCTACAAAAAGGAGCCTAGGCTCCTTTTTGCTTTATAGATTATTATAGATTTAGAATATGTGGATAATTTGATATGAGCCTTTGTATGAAAATAAACATTTATATCTTATACAATATATTGAATAGGTAAGCTTAAAATTATGAAAATTTCAAATTGAGTAAAATTTGATTAAAAGATAGCTGTTCTGTTAAAATATTTTTAGGGGAGATATTATTTAACTTATGTATTAAATTTTTTTGAATTTATCATGCTGATGGATAAAAATAGTATATTTGCAATTTATTAACGAAATAGATTATTATAGGATAAGTTATTTGAGCAGATTTTAGTAATTCTGAAATATTGGATGAAGTTAAGTATATATTTGAAATTGAGGTGATGGAATAGTGGAAGGCGAAAGGATAAAGGAAATAATGATCCAGAGAAAAAATATGAAGTATAGATTAGTTTTTCAAGGAATTATTGTAGGTTTAGTAACAGGAGTAGTAATAGTACTTAATAGGATACTAATAAATAAATTCTCGCTACTTTTTAATAATTTTTATTCATGGGGAAATAAGGATTTATTAAAAGCGATTTTAGTTATTGGAATTTTAGCAACTATTGGAATAATAGTAGGAATCATGGTTAAACATGAAGGCATGATTTCAGGTAGCGGTATTCCTCAAGTAAAAGGACGAGTTATAAATAAATTAAAAATGAATTGGTCTAGAATATTAATATACAAGTTTATTGGAGGATTTTTAGCTTTGTCAGCTGGGCTTTCTGTTGGTAGAGAAGGTCCTTCAGTTCAAATTGGAGCTTCAATAGGTGAAGGAGTTGGAGAAAAAAGTTATAAAAATATGCCAGTTAAAAAGGAATTTTTAATAACAGCTGGAGCGTCGGCAGGTTTGTCTGCTGCATTTAATTCACCTTTATCTGGAATAATCTTTGCATTAGAAGAAATTCATAGAAATTTTTCTCCATTAGTATTATTGACGGTTATGCCGGCGGCTATAACTGCAGATTTTGTGACAAAAAGATTTTTAGGCATTGAGCCAGCTTTAACTGTGGGTGCAATGGATGCATTACCATTAAATTATTATTGGATTTTAATTATATTAGGTATTTTAACAGGAATAATGGGAGTTATATTTTCAAAGGGAATATATTTATTTCAAGATTTATATTCTAAATTTAAAAATATACCTGAAGAAGTAAAAATAATGATCCCCTTTGTACTAACAGCAATTATTGGATTGACAGTACCTATGTTATTAGGTGGAGGTCATGAGCTGATATTACATTTATCTTTAGAAGAAAAATCAATCTTATTTTTAATAATAATATACATAATTAAATTTTTATTACTTTTAATTTGTTTTGGATCTGGGGTACCAGGTGGGATATTCTTACCAATGTTATTATTAGGAGCAATTATAGGAGCTATAGTTGGAAGTTTTTCAATAGATGTTTTTGGAATAAATAGCTCATATATTATTAACTTTATAGCTTTAGGTATGGCAGGATATTTTGCATCTGTAGTCAAAGCTCCTATAACGGGAATTGTTCTTATAATGGAAATGACAGGTTCTTTTAATCATTTGTTGTCTTTATCAGTAGTAGTTATAATTTCATACATTACTTCAGAGTTGTTAAAAAATGAACCAATTTATGAGGTGCTATTAGAAAGATTGCTAAAAAGGGTTGGATTAACTAAAGAGGAAAGTGACAGTAAAAAGACCATATTAGAATTTTGCATTGAAATGGGAAGTATAGGTGAAGGGAAATTTATAAGTGAGGTTGATTGGCCGAAGGGCTGTCTTCTTGTCTCTATAAAAAGAGGAGAAAAAGAAATAATACCAACAGGTAATGTAAAATTAATAGGTGGAGATTATATAGTTGTTTTAGTAAATGTAGATAGACGATGTTTTATAATAGAAGAAATAAATAAACTTACTTTAGTATAAAAAATAGAGCCTAGGCTCTTTTTTTATGTTCTATATTATTTTAAAGAGAATATAGATTAAATGATATAAAATTTAAGGAGGGAGTTTTTTTATGGAAACTTCAATGTTTGCAATAAATAGTTTAAAAACTATGGAGATAATAGATATTAACACAGGTACTAAACTTGGCTATATAAAAGATTTTAAAGTTAATTGTGAAGAATATAAATTAGAAGCAATAATACTTCCAACACAAAAATCAGGATGGTTTTCAAAAAATGAAGATATAGAATTGCCTTGGGAGAGAATTAAAAAAATTGGAGTAGATGTTATTTTAGTAGATGGAGAGGGTATTGTTGAAAATAATTAGGAGAAAATAATTAATTATATACAAATAGTGAATACTTTGTGTATAATCGTAGTATAAACAGAAAAAACTTAGAGGATGTGATTATAGTGAAGTGTCCTTATTGCAATGGAGAAGAAAGTAAGGTTGTAGATTCTAGAGCAACAGAAGATGATGGTGCAATTAGACGTAGAAGAGAATGTCTTAATTGCAATAAAAGATATACTACCTATGAAAAAATAGAGGATATACAAATATTTGTTATAAAAAGAAATTTAACTAGAGAGTTATTTAATAGGGATAAAATCATAAGTGGTGTTATCAGAGCCTGTGAGAAAAGACCTGTATCGAGATTAGAGATAGAAAACTTAGTAAATTCTATTGAAAAAAGACTTAATAATACCATGACTAGTGAAATAAGATCTGAGGAAATAGGAGAATTAATATTGGAGAAATTAAGGTATATGGATGAAGTTGCTTATATAAGATTTGCATCTGTATATAGAAAGTTTGATGATATTAATAGCTTTATAGAAGAGATAAAGGGTTTAAGTGGTGATAAGTAATATGAGATCTTATAACATAGAAAATAATGAATTTCTAACCTATGATTTAGATGATATAACCATTGGATTTTCTACAGCAAAAAATAATTTAAACTTTAATAAAGCATTTAATGAAGGAAAGTCTAGTTTAAATAATTTAAAAAAGTGGTTTAAAGTAAATGAGGTTGTATATTTAAATCAAGTTCATGGAACTAAAGTATTTTCTTATGAAGAAAATATGGATATAGTAAACTATGATGGAGATGGTATTGTAACAAAAGAAAAACAGGTTGCTATTGGAGTATTTACAGCGGATTGTGTACCAATAATTTTAGTAGATACTAAAAATAAAGTAATAGCAGCTCTTCATAGTGGTTGGAAAGGAACTTTGAATAATATAGTTTCTAAAGGAATTAAAGTTATGAAAGAAAATTATGGGTGTAATCATAGCTATATTAAAGCTTTTATAGGACCTCATAATAAAAGCTGTTGCTATGAAGTAAGCCAGGAGCTTATAGATAATTTCAAGGATTGTGATTTATTTAAAAATCAACAGATTAATTATGGTAGAAATTTAGATTTACAAAAATGTGTAGAGATACAGTTAATGAATGAAGGTATCAAAAATAATGATATAGTATGTTTAAATTTATGTACATACTGTAGCAAGGATAAAAAGTTATATTCATATAGAAAAGAAGAAGAATCTCATGGTAGGTTATTTTCCTTTGTATTTATCCATGAGTTTAAGGAGTGATATTTATGGAAAAAACAATATTAGTAGTTGATGATGAGGCACATATTCAGGAACTAATTAAATTTAATTTAACTAAGAATGGGTTTAAGGTTATAACTGCTGATAATGGAATTGATGCATTAAAAATAGCTGAAGATGAAAAACCAGATCTAATATTTTTAGACCTCATGTTACCGGGGATGGATGGGTTAGAAGTATGTAAGTCTATTAGAAAAAAATCATCTATAGAGTCTACACCAATAATTATGATTACAGCAAAAGGTGAGGAGTTAGACAAGATTTTGGGCTTAGAGTTAGGAGCAGATGATTATATAACAAAACCTTTTTCGGTGAGGGAACTAGTAGCTAGAGCTAAAGCTATATTAAGAAGAACGAGTTTTAAACAAGAAGACAATAGCTTTAAGTTTGGAGATATAAATATAGATTATCAAAAACATGAAGTATATAAAGGAAAAGAAAAAATAGAGCTTACATTAAAAGAGTTTGAACTTTTAGAAATACTGATAAAAAACAAAGGAAAAGTTATGACAAGAGATTTTCTTTTAGATAAGATATGGGGCTACGAATATGTAGGAGAAACTAGAACTGTAGATGTCCATGTGAGACATTTAAGACAGAAAATAGAAGATAATGACAAAAATCCAATTTATATTCAAACTATTAGAGGTATAGGATATAAATTTAATTCTGGGGACAGTTATGAAAGATAATTCACGAAGAACTATGAAAAAAAGACTAATGCTAAGTGTTTTTGCAGCATTAGTTTTTGTATTAGGATTTCTAACTACAGTATTTTATACAATAGTTACCTATGAAAGTGAAGAGAGTGCTAAAGAACAATTAAATGTTTATGCTTATTTAGTAAGTGAACAGTTACACAACATTGACCAGGCGAGTTTTTCTAATGTAGTAGATAAAATGAAAAATTTGAATATTAGAATTACTATTATAAATAGCAATGGCACTGCCCAATTTGATTCTTTAGGAAATGTGGAAAAATTAATAAATTATAATAATAAAGATGAAGTTATCATGGCTAAATCTAAAGGGGAAGGTACTGTTACTAGATATAGTGATAGGGAAGAAACGTATGTTATTTACTATGCTGTAGCTATAGAAGATGGTATAGTGGTTAGAGTTTCAACCCCTGTAAAAGCAACACATAAATTAAATGATACATATATAGTATGGTATGGTAGTGCTATAATTATAATGATTTTTATATCTCTTTGGATTGCCAATAAGTTATCCTATATAATTGTTAAACCAATTAGAGATTTAGATGTTATTACTTCTATGATCACTAATGGAAATTTAAGTAGAAGAATTAAAATTACCACCAATGATGAGCTTGGTAAGTTAGCTTTGAACTTTAATCATATGGCTGATAGACTTGAAAGTAGCTTACATGAGGTAAGTGAAAAGCAAAATAGACTTTCAGCAATTCTTCAAAGTATGGAAAGTGGCGTAATTGCTATAGATAATAGTCACAATATAATAATGATAAACAACTATGCAAAGAAAATTTTTAATATTAAAGAAGATGTAGTAGGCAATCCAGTTGAAAATATATGTAAAGAAGTGAATTTAAAATTTATATTTTCTATGAGAGATAGAGATATTAAAGAGTTTAAGTTAAGTGCTCCTACTATAAAATTTCTTAGGGTTAGAACCGCAGATATTATAGTTCATAATCATCAGCATATTGGAGCAGTAGCAGTAATACAAGATATTTCTGACTTGAAAAAGCTAGAAAATATGAGAACTGAATTTGTGGCTAATGTATCCCATGAACTTAAAACTCCGCTTACATCTATAAGAGGTTTTGCTGAGACTTTAAAAGAGGTTGATGATGATGAGACTAAGAAAAAATTTTTAACTATAATAAATGAAGAAGCAGAAAGACTTACAACACTTATATCAGATATATTATTGTTATCACAAATTGAGCATAAACAAGAATTTAAGAAAGAAGTATTTAATGTAAATAAAGCTATAGAGGATGTTTTTTATTTAATGAAGAATACTGGTGAACAAAAGCAGGTGCATGTAAGTATAGTTGGAGATGAGATACCTAATATTCTAGGAGATAAGGATAAATTTAAACAAATGCTTATAAATCTAGTAGATAATGCAATAAAATATAGTGAAGCCTTTGATACAGTAGTAATAACAAAGATAATTTATGATACCTACTTTAAAGTTATTGTAGAAGATAGTGGTATGGGAATTGCAAAAGAATATATACCAAGACTTTTCGAAAGATTTTATAGGGTAGATAAAGCTAGATCTAGGGCAAAGGGTGGAACAGGATTAGGTCTTGCTATAGTTAAACATATAATTATTGGTTTTAATGGTAGTATAGATGTAGAAAGTACTTTAGGCGTTGGTACAAAATTTATTATTACAATTCCATATCATATAGAAAAATAGAATAATTAAGATAAGATATTCATAAAAGACTAGAGAGAAAATAAAATGTACCCTTTGTCAAGGACAGTTTAAAAAAAGACTAGGCGGTACTAAGAAGATGATTTCTGTATTTTACAGGAGTCATCTTTTTTAAATTCCATTGACCTCTATAATTATTGTAGTAATCCATATATTCATCAATTTCTTCCAAGAGTTCAGCAAATGTATTACAATTTTAAATATTTGTTTCGTTCTTAAGATGTCCAAAGAATGACTCCTGCGGAGCATTATCCCAGCAGTTACCTCGTCTAGACATAGATTGTCCTATATTATACTTTTTAAGCAATTTCTGAAATATGGGACTAGTGTAATGTGCTCCTTGATCTGAATGAATAAATGAATCTGAAGATATTAAATAGTTATTTGATGAAACCAATTTTTCAATAGTTTCAGTCACAATATCTATTTTTAGACTTTTAGATATATTATAGGTTAATAATTCATTGGTGGAACCATCTAAAACGGTTGACAAATAAGCCCTTTGACCATTTTTATAAAATAGATATGTTATATCAGTAAGTAATACCTTTCCAGGGACTTCTTGCTTAAATTCTCTATTTAGTAAGTTTGGTAGGACTGAATGTTCTTTGGTGGCTTTCATCATTCTTCTATATGGGTTAGCTTTTCTATGTGGGCATATGATATCATATTTATCCATGATTCTTCTAATACGCTTTAGATTATATTGCATATTAAACTGATTTTCTAAAGTCATTTTAATTTGTTTAGCACCCTTTTCACGATTCTTAAATTTAAATGCTAATAATACATTGTTATAACTCTCCAAATCACACTCTTCGCGTGCTATACGATTAGTATGCGCTTTCATAGAAAAGTAATTATAATATCCAGAACGAGAAACATTTGATATTTTACATAAATAACTAACCATATTTTTAAGTTTATATTTATCAATAACTGACTTTATGATGAGATATTTTTCTTGCGTCAGCAACTTTATTTTTGGGTTTTCACACCCCTTTCTAACATATCTAACTTTTTTAAAAGTTCATTTTCTGCTTCTAATAATTTAATTTTAGCCTGTAATTTTTCATATTTTTCTTCAATGGATAAATTACATTCACTAGTCCTTCCACTATTGAATTTCCTTGTATATTGCAGCTGTGCAATTCCATTCTTTCGAAAAGCCGCACGCCATCTTTTACCTGATGATCGAATACGACTTTCTCCAATAATTTCTATATCAAAGCCATATTCTTCGAATATTTGTCTTGGAAACTTTCCGCGTTCATTTTCACTAATAAATATTCTTTTAAACTCATCCGAGTATGTAATTCCTTTGATACTAACCTTTTTAACATATTTATTTTTAGATAAAATCTCTATTTGACATTCAGTAAATAATTTTTGCTCATTATATTTCTCCTAATGTAAACTCCTCTTTATTTCATTATACATAAAAGTACCCTACGGGATAGACTTTTTTAGTGTCTATCCTATAGGGTACATTTTAAAATTCTCTAGTCTTTTTCTTATGAAGTTAAGAGCTTTGTTTATGTTAAGTATTATTAACCTAAGTAAAGTTTTTTTAATATATGGATAATAATAGCTTAACTAAGAAAGGATATAATCAATATTGTAAGATAAATAAAAAAACAAATTGGAGGGGAATTTAAATGAAAAAGAAGTCAATAAAATTATTAATAGCAGGAATAGTTGCAACAATGACCATGGGATTATTAGTAGGTTGTGGCGGAAAGGATACTTCCAATTCAAATAATAGCGGTAATAATACTAGTGATAATAAAGCAAAAGCAATAACTATTAAAATATCAGGTTCAACTTCTGTAGGGCCATTAATGGAAAAGGAAGCAGAGAGTTACAAAGATGAAAATCCAAATGTTACTGTAGAGGTTCAACAAATAGGATCTTCAGCAGGAATAAAAAATGCTGTAGAAGGTATTAGTGAAATAGGTATGGCTTCACGTGAGTTAAAAGATGAAGAAAAATCAGAACTTGCTGAAACAGTAATTGCTTATGATGGAATAGCCTTAGTAGTCCATCCATCAAATAAAGCAGAAAACTTAACTATGAAACAAATTAAGGACATATATACAGGAGCTATAACTAACTGGAAGGAAGTTGGAGGAGTTGATGCCCCAATAGTGGTAGTTTCAAGGGAAGATGGTTCAGGAACTAGAGATGCGTTCCAAGAAATTGTAGGATATACTTCAGAAGAATTGGAGAAAAATGCAACTATAGCAGAAGGTAATGGAAGTGTTAAAACTACAGTTTCAACAAATAAAAATGCAATAGGATATATTTCTTTTGAACAATTAGATGATTCAATTAAGGATTTAAAAATAGAGGGAAGTGAAGCAACACCTGAAAAAGTATTAAGCAAAGAGTATAAATTATCAAGACCTTTCTTAGTAGTATATAAAGAAGATAAATTAACAAAGGATGGAAAACAATTTATTGACTACATTTTAAGTGAAAAAGGTCAAGGTATTGTTGAAGAAGCTGGTGGAATAAAAGTAAAATAGATAATTTATGCGCCACAATGGGTATAGACCTTTGAGAGAAAAATTATCTTAAAGGTCTATTGAATTAAAATTGGAGGTCAAATATATGTCAGTGAAATCAGTTAAGACGGAAAAACCCCACAAACTTAAGGGGATAAAATATATAATTGATGATATATCAGAGAATGTTTTTAAAGTATGTGCTTTAATAGCGGTAATAAGTTTAATTTTAATAATAGGTTTTGTATTTTATAAGGGTTTGACACCGTTTATATCTAAAGGATATTCCTTTGGAGAATTTTTACTAGGAACAGAGTGGATACCTAGTTCAGAAAAGTATGGAATTCTTCCTATGATAATTGCTTCTATATATGGAACCCTAGGCTCTCTTGTTATAGGGGTACCCATAGGAATATTAACAGCTATTTTTATTGTTGAAATAGCACCTAAATCAGTAGCAAAGATAATGTCTCAGGGAGTGGAATTATTAGCAGGAATTCCTTCTGTATTATTTGGAGTCTTTGCACTTGGAATAATAGTACCAGCTATTCAAAGTAAATTATCCCTTCCTAAAGGACAAAGTTTACTTGCAATTATAATAGTTCTTTCAGTAATGATGCTACCAACTATTATTTCAGTGGCAGAAACAGCTATAAGATCAGTACCAAAGCAATATAAAGAGGCATCTTTAGCTTTAGGTGCATCTAAAATTGAAACTATATTTAAAGTAATTTTACCAGCAGCTAAGTCTGGAGTTTTAACAGCTATAGTACTAGGGATGGGAAGAGCAATAGGAGAAACCATGGCAGTTATCTTAGTTGCTGGGAATAGCCCCATAATACCAAATAATATAACAGATAGTGTAAGACCTCTCACTACTAATATAGCATTGGAAATGGGATATGCCTTTGGAACACATCAAGAAATGCTTTTTGCAACAGGAGTAGTTTTGTTTTCTTTCATTCTATTGTTAAATTTTGTAATAGCTAAAATATCAGAAAAGGCAGGTAATTAATATGAGAAAAATAAAAGACAATATATTAAAAACTATTTTATGGTTATCTGCAGCTATTACAGCTCTAATTATTGCTATTATAGTAGGATATATATTTAAAAAAGGTTTTGGACTTGTAGATTTTAACTTTATTTTTGGAGATTATTCTCCCACAAATGGTGGTGGTATATTTCCGATGATTGTTACTACATTGTTAACGGTAATATTATCTTTATTAATATCAATTCCGATAGGGATTTGTGGAGCTATATATTTACAAGAGTATGCAAAGCAAGGAAGAGGAGTTAAATTAATTAGGTTTGCAACAGAAAGTCTTGCAGGTATACCATCTATAATATATGGACTATTTGGAACAGTATTCTTTGTATCTACTCTTAAATTGCAATTTTCAATTGTATCAGGTTCTTTAACATTAGCTATTATTGTATTACCTGTAATTATAAGAACCACAGAAGAAGCTTTAAAGACAGTTCCTCAAAGTTATAAAGAAGGTGCAGTAGCTTTAGGTTCAACTAAGTTTGAAGTTTTATACAAAATAGTAGTTCCTAGTTCAATGCCAGGAATTTTATCAGGAGTAATATTATCTATTGGAAGAATTATAGGCGAATCAGCAGCAATTCTTTTAACCGCTGGTACAGTAGCTGCAATGCCACAAAACCTTATGTCTAGTGGTAGGACTCTTACTGTACATGCTTATCTAGTTACTAAGGAAGCTGGAAATATAGAGCTAGCATCTGCAATTGGAGTTATACTAATATTTATAATTTTAGCTTTAAGCTTGATAGCTAAGGGAATCACCAAAACAATAAATAAAGAAAAATTTTAATCATTAGAATGTAACTAGGAGGAAATATAATGTCAATAATATCTGTAAAAGATCTTAATTTACACTATGGAACAAATCATGCTCTTAAAAATATAAATATAGAAATAGATAAGAATAGTGTTACAGCTTTAATAGGTCCATCGGGGTGTGGAAAGTCTACTTTTCTTAGAACTTTAAATAGAATGAATGATTTAATTGATGATGTAAAAATAGAAGGGCAAGTTTTTTTTGAAGATAACAATATCTACAAAGAGCTAAATGAAATAGAATTAAGAAAAAGAATAGGAATGGTATTTCAAAAACCAAATCCATTTCCAATGTCTATCTATGATAATATTGCCTATGGACCTAGAATTCATGGAATAAAGGATAAAAAGAAGTTAGATGAAATTGTAGAGAAATCTCTTCAAGGAGCAGCTCTTTGGAAAGAGGTAAAGGATAGGCTTAAAAAAAGTGCTATAGGATTATCGGGAGGTCAACAACAAAGACTTTGTATTGCCAGGACCATAGCTGTTGAACCTGAGGTCATACTAATGGATGAACCTACTTCTGCATTGGATCCAATATCAACTTCTAAGATAGAGGAACTTATGGACGTGCTTAAAGAAAAATACACTATAGTCATAGTAACTCATAATATGCAACAAGCAGGACGTATATCAGATAAAACAGCATTCTTCTTAAATGGAGAAATTGTGGAGTATGGAAAGACAGAAGAGATGTTTCATATGCCAAAGGATAAGAGAACAGAAGATTATATCACAGGAAGATTTGGTTAATAATAGAATGAAATTAGGTAGTTATCAATAATTAAAATTTATAAAGTGTAGGTGAAGAAGATGACAAGAAATAGTTTTGATCTTAAATTACAACAACTTCATGAAGATTTAATGGCCATGGGTGAGGCTGTAGCCAAACAAATAGAAGATAGCATTGATGCATTAAAAAAACAGGATGAAATCTTAGCAGAAAAAGTAATTCAAAAGGATGATGTAATAGATGACTTTGAAGAAGATATAGAGGATAAGTGCATAAAACTAATGGCTACAGAGCAGCCCTTAGCCAGTGATTTAAGAAGGATATTTATCACTACAAAGATCATAACTGATTTAGAGAGAATGGGAGACCATGCTGTAGACATAGCTAAGATTTCAAAAAAACTTATAGGAGAAACTTATATTAAGGAACTTATAGATATACCTAATATGGCTAAAATTGTAGAAAAAATGATTAAAGACTCTTTAGAGGTATATATAACTACAGATATAAATAGAGCTCATGAAGTAAGTAAAATGGATGATCAGGTAGATAGATTATTTAAGAGTATATTTGATGAATTACTTGTAATAATGAGAAATGATCAAACTACTATAAATCAAGCTAGTCAATTTTTATTTATATGCAAGTTTTTGGAACGCATGGCAGACCATGCTACCAATATTTGTGAATGGACTATATATTTAGAGAGCGGAGAAAAACTAAAATTAAATTAATTTAAATCCACCTTCAAATTACAAGTTGGCTATGTGTAGTCAGCTTTTTTATTTTACTTAGAAATTAAATTATATTTTTGTTGAAAAATAGAAAGCTTTGAGGTAATCTTAATGAGGTGCATTGACTAGGGAATATAATTAAGATAATATAACATAATAGTGGTATAATCATGCTATAGGAATGAAGGAGATACAAATATGAAAAATGAAATAAGTAAGGTTATTCCAAATTCTATTGCAGAAGAAGTAGATATCGAGGTTGGAGATAGACTTTTAAGGATAAATGAAAATGATGTTAAAGATATAATAGATTATAAATTTCTTATTACTGATGAAGTACTTCTTTTAGAAGTGGAGAAGAAAGATGGAGAGATTTGGGAAATTGAAATTGAGAAGGATTATGATGAAGATTTAGGGATAGTATTTAGAGAAGGAATTATTGATAAACCTATGACATGTCATAATGATTGTATTTTTTGCTTTATAGATCAATTACCGAAAGGAATGAGAGAAACTTTATATTTTAAGGATGATGATTCTAGACTATCCTTTTTACAAGGAAATTTTTTAACTTTAACTAATATGAAAGAAGAGGATATAGAAAGAATAATAAAATACAAGATAAGTCCTATAAATGTATCTGTACATACTACAAATCCAGAACTTAGAGTTAGAATGCTCAACAATAGATTTGCGGGTAAAATATATGATATACTTAAGAGGTTATCAGCAGCAGGAATAAAGATGAACACTCAAATTGTTTGCTGCCCAGGAATTAATGATGGAGAAGAATTAGTTAACTCTATAGAAGATTTATATAGACTTTATCCTAATGTTAATAGTGTAGCAGTAGTACCCTTAGGGATAACTAAGCATAGAGAAGGATTAAAAAAGCTAAATTTATTTACACAAGAAACTTCTTTAAAACAAATCAATTTAGTTAAAGAGCTACAAAAAAAGTATTATGAAGAAAGTGGAACACCCTTTGTTAGATTGTCAGACGAATTTTATATAGTATCAGGTGAACAATTACCAGACTCTGAGCATTACCAAGGATTTGAGCAAATTGAAGATGGTGTAGGAATGGTAACTCTATTAAAGGATACCATAGATACTACACTTCCAGATTTAAAGAAAGATGGAGTGGGATCTTTTACCTTTGTAACAGGGGCTTTAGTTTATCCTGAAATAGTACATATAAAAGATAAAATTCAAAGGTTAAATAATAATATAAATATTACCGTAGAGGAGATACCAAATAAGTTTTTTGGAGAGACTATAACAGTAACAGGGCTTTTAACAGGAGTAGACATAATAAACACACTTAAAGAAAGAGAAGTTGGAGACTATATAATAATACCCGATAACGTCCTTAGAAAAGGATATGAACTTTCTAATTCAGATGAAGCCATACTGTTAGATGATTATACTGTGGAAGATTTGTCTAGAGAATTAAATAGAAAAGTTATTATTTGTGATTTCACAGGAGATGATTTAATAACTATAATAAATGAACATTTAAGGGAGGATTAATATGGGAAAACCAGTAGTTGCTATTGTTGGAAGACCAAATGTAGGTAAGTCTACACTTTTTAATAAATTAGCAGGAAAGAGAATAGCTATAGTAGAAGATACACCAGGAGTTACAAGAGATAGAATTTATGCAGAGGCTGAATGGCTAAGACATAACTTTACAATTATTGATACTGGTGGAATTGAGCCAGAAAATGAAGACATTATAATGGTTCAAATGAGAAGGCAAGCAAATATTGCTATTGAAACAGCAGATGTAATTGTATTTATAGTAGATGGTAAAGCCGGTCTTCATCCATCAGATTATGAAGTGGCACAAATGCTTAGAAAATCAGGAAAACCAATAACATTAGTAGTAAATAAAATTGATAGAAGAGAATTAGAAGATAATGCTTATGAATTTTATAACTTAGGTATAGGTAATCCAGTAACTATTTCAGCGACTCAAGCATTAGGTCTTGGAGATATGCTTGATGAAGTTGTAGCTCATTTTGATGAGTTGGGAAGTAGCGAAGAAGATGAAGAATACATAAAAATTGCCATGGTGGGTAAGCCTAATGTTGGAAAATCTTCACTTATAAATAAGTTACTAGGTGAAAATAGAAATATAGTAAGTAATATTCCAGGCACCACAAGAGATGCTATTGATAGTAAATTAGAAACTGATGAGGGTAAATTTATATTAATAGATACTGCAGGATTAAGAAGAAAAAGTAAAATTAAAGAAGAGATAGAAAGATATAGCGTTATAAGAACTCTTACAGCCATAGAGAGAGCTGATGTATGTATATTGATTCTTGATGCTACAGAAGAGTTAAGTGATCAAGATGAAAAGATTATAGGATATGCCCATGAACTTAATAAGGCAATAGTTGTAATAGTTAACAAATGGGATTTAATTGAAAAAGATGACAAGACTATGAATGACTATAAAGCTAGAATCGGTAGAGGATTATCTTTTATGCCATATGCTAATTATCTATTTATATCTGCATTAACAGGTCAAAGGGTAAACAAAGTTTTAAATGTAGCTAAAGAGTGCTACAATAATTATACCAAGAGGATAGCTACAGGGGTATTAAATGATGTGGTAAGTAAAGCTGTACTTATGAATGAACCTCCAGTAGTTGCATTAAGAAGACTAAAAATTTATTATGTAACCCAAGTGGATATAAAACCACCTACATTTATATTTTTTGTAAATGATCCAGCTTTACTACACTTCTCTTATGAGAGATATTTAGAGAATAAGTTAAGGGAAAGTTTTGATTTTAAAGGTACTGGAATAAAAACTATATTTAGGAAGAGAAAAGAAGATTAATAAAAGTTTTATATCCTTTATTACAAATGGATTTTTAGTAAATAAGAAGAAATTAATAGAGACAATGAGAATAAATAATATAATATTTATTCTCATTGTTTTATATAATTTAAGAAAGTAGGGATAAGGTGAATAAGATTTCTTTTATAGGAGGAGGAAGTTTCGGTACAGCTTTAGCTGTATTACTTTCTAAGAAAGGGGCAGAATGTTCTGTATGGTGCCATAGTGAAAGCACAGTTAATGATATTAATATAAAAAGAGAAAATGCAAAGTATCTTAAGGGAATTGCCATACCAGAAAAAGTTACTGCCTATGGTGATCTTGAAGAAACTATAGAAAATAGTAATATAATAGTTCTTGCAGTACCTTCAAAGGCTATTAGAGAGATTTCAAAAAAAGTAGAGCCTTTTCTTAAAGGTGATGAAATAATTGTAACTGTGGCTAAGGGCATAGAAAATCATACATTAAAAAGAATGTCAGAAATAATTGAAGATGAAATAAAAGGTCATCCTGTAGTAGTGCTATCAGGTCCTAGTCACGCAGAAGAAGTAGCAATGAATATACCTACTACAGTAACGGTATCATCAAAGGATATGAAAGCTGCAAAAAAAATCCAGGATGTATTTAGCAATAATACATTTAGAGTTTATACAAATAATGATCTTATTGGAGTGGAAATAGGGGGAGCTTTTAAAAATATCATTGCCCTTGCTGCTGGGATTTCAGATGGCATTGGATATGGAGATAATACTAAAGCAGCTCTAATGACTCGAGGTATGAGTGAAATAATAAGGGTTGGAACTAAGCTCTCAGGAAAAGCTGAGACATTCTATGGGCTTACAGGAATGGGTGATTTAATAGTTACTTGCACTAGTATGCATAGTAGAAACAGAAGAGCAGGAATATTAATTGGAAGTGGAAAGACAATGGAAGAAGCCGTAAAAGAGATAGGTATGGTTGTAGAAGGAATTGAGGCTGTTAAAGCCTTTCATGAATTAAAATCTAAAACTGATGTAGATATGCCGATAACTACTGCATTGTATGAAGTTCTTTTTAAAGGTAAGAATGCTAAAGAATGTGTTACAAAATTAATGGGAAGAAAATATAAGGATGAAAACAATGAATTGTAAACATTTATTTAATTAAAATATTTTATTTTGATAATATCTTAATATTTGATATAATGATATAAGGTTAGATAGATGAGAATTAATTTTATTTTCAATGAAAAATTGAAGATAAAGGTAGGAGGCTAACAAAAACGTATGTTGAATAATAAAAATTATACAAAGAAAAAAAATGCATTTTATAAAAGAAAAGATATTTTCTATAAAAAGAAATCAGGTTTTAATAATGGAACTACAATAATTATTGGGTTGTTATTTTTAGTGGGTATAATGATCGGACTTGTGTTAAAGGAAGATTCAAAAGTCCTTAATACAGCTAATATATTCAACAATGATTATGAGAATAAAACTTCTAAATATAGCCAAGGGAAAACAACACCTTCTAGGGGCAATAGTATTAATGAACATGAATATAACGATTTAGAAGAAGTACCTGATTTAAATGACTCTACAGTTAGCGCTACCTTAACAAAGGATGAGATAAATGAAATAAAAAATATTATTAATAGTGATACGACAGGATTATATACATTGGTAAACAAAGAAAATTTACTTTCTAAGGAGTATATGCCAGGTAATTTAGTTATTCCGAATATCAACTTAGTATCTGAAAGAAGTAATGAAAAAAACCTAGTTAGTGGAACTATGATTGAAGATTTAGAGCAGATGTTTTATGATGCTCAAGAAGAAGGTATTAATTTATTTTTAAGTAATGGATTTAGAGGATATGATTCTCAGACATATATCTACAATGAGGATATTCAAAATAAAGACAGTGAACATAGTGAATATGTAGCAAAACCTGGTGAAAGTGAACATCAACTTGGATTAGCTATTGATATTACTAGCAGAGATATGGCCTTTGATTTAAATCAATCCTTTGAGAATACCAAAGAAGGTGCTTGGGTTCTAGAAAATGCTTATAAGTATGGCTTTATTTTAAGGTATACTAAGACTAAAGAAGATATAACAGGTTATAAATATGAGCCATGGCATTATAGATATGTTGGAAATAAAACAATTAGTAAACTTTGTCACAATAAGGACTTAACATTAGAAGAATTACTTAGTTATGCTAAAAGTGAATAATTTAATTTAAAAACTTATCAAGTATTAAAAGTTTTCCTTTGAAAATAAAAAGGGGAACTTTTTTATTTTATTAATGCATAATATTAATTCTATATCAATATATATATAATGTTAATATGTAGTTGCGGGAGGGTAGCCTTGGAAAATTTTGATATATATAAAGATATAGCAGAAAGAACTCAAGGGGATATATATGTGGGGGTAGTTGGACCAGTTAGAACAGGTAAATCTACTTTTATTAAAAAGTTCATGGAACTAATGGTTATACCTAACATAGAAAATCCTCATAAGAAGGACAGAGCAAAAGATGAATTGCCACAGAGTGGATCAGGAAAATCTATTCACACTACAGAACCTAAATTTGTTCCTAATGAGGCTGTAGAAATTCAGTTTGAGGACGGAGTGAAATTTAAAGTTAGAATGGTTGACTGTGTTGGATATATAGTAAAGAATGCATTAGGCTATACAGAGGCTGATGCACCTAAAATGGTTTCTACTCCATGGCATGATTATGAAATTCCATTCGAGCAAGCGGCAGAAATAGGAACTAAGAAGGTAATAACAGATCACTCTACAATAGGTATAGTTGTAACTACAGACGGAAGTATCACAGGCTTAGATAGGGAGGATTATGTAGATGCTGAGGAGAGAGTTATAAAGGAGCTTAAAGAGATAAATAAGCCATTTATAATAGTTCTAAACACTGTAAATCCAAATTCAGAAGAGAGTAAAGGACTAGGAAGGGAACTAGAAGAAAAGTATGATGTTCCTGTAAAAGTTATGGATGTAATGAATATAGGAAATAATGAGATTACAGAAATATTTGATACAGTTCTAAGAGAGTTCCCGGTAAAAGAAATAAATATTGATATGCCTCAGTGGATGGAGAGTTTAAATTCATCTCATTGGTTAAAGGTAAACATAATGACTATTCTAAAAGCCATGTGTAAAGATATCTATAAAGTTAGAGATGTTAAGAGATGTCTTGATGCCTTTAAAGGAATTGAATTCTTATCAGACATAAAAGTTAAAGAAATGAACATGGGAGAAGGTACTTCCTGCGTGGATATTAATCCAAAACATGAATTATTTTATAAGATTCTTGGAGAGATTTGTAATACTAATATAAAAAATGAAAATGATTTATTAAATATTATGGAGAGTTTCTACAAGGCTAAAATAGAATATGATAAGGTTGAGGAGGCATTAAAAGAAGTTAATGAGACAGGTTATGGATTAGTTGCACCACAGCTTACTGAAATGAAACTAGAAGAGCCTGAAATTGTTAAGAAGGGTAATCAATATGGAGTAAAACTAAAAGCCTCAGCTCCATCATTACATTTAATTAAAGCTGATATTGAAACTGAAATTCAACCAATAATGGGTAGTGAAAAACAAAGTGAAGAGTTCTACAAATCAATTTTAGAGCAATTTGAAAATGATCCTTCACAAATTTGGCAAAGTAACATGTTTGGAAAGTCTTTAGAAGAATTAGTTAAAGAAGGACTTCAAAATAAACTTTACAAAATGCCTGAAGATGTGCAAATTAAACTTCAAAAAACCCTTCAGAAAATTATTAATGAGGGAAATGGTGGACTTATCTGCATAATTATCTAATGAATGTTAAGACATTTTCTTTAAATTCAAAAATATAGTTTTGAAATTAATATTAAATTCAAAACTATATTTTTTATTGTATAATTCTAAACATTGTAATATATTTAATTATGTAAAAGATTTCATTGGAATGATTATAATGGATAAGGTACATTTACAATGCCCTTGATAAAGAGATATAATTAAAATTGATTATAAACAAGTTAAGTGTAATTGAACTTTTATTTTGGATTGTAAATAATAAAGATTTTGGAGGTACATAAAGTATGAGTAAAGTTGTAGTAATATTTAATGGTGGAACTATATCTATGAAGGTAGATGAAAAAATAAAAGCAGCGGTGCCTAATTTAACAGGTGAAGAAATAATGTCTATGGTAACAGGTATTGAATCCTATGCAGAAGTAGAATCATATACATTTTCTAGCCTTCCAAGCCCTCATATGACCCCAGATATAATGATGGAATTATCAAATTATGTTAAGAAGTTTTTAGAAAGAGAAGATGTAGATGGAGTAGTAGTTACCCATGGAACAGATACTCTTGAGGAAACAGCTTATTTTTTACAGCTAACTATAAATAGTGAAAAGCCAGTAGTAGTTACGGGTTCCATGAGAAATAGTTCTGAGCTAGGATACGATGGACCTGCTAACTTAGCAGCATCAATTTGTACTGCTACATCTAAAGAGTCAAGAAATCGTGGAGTAATTGTATGTTTAAATAATGAACTAAATTGTGCTAGTGAGGTTACAAAGTCTCACTCTATGCACCTTAATACGTTTCAAAGTCCAGAATTTGGGCCAATAGGCATTGTTGACAGTAATGAAGTAAGGTTTTATAGAGGAAGCACTACAAAGGAATATATAAATACTGATGTAATAGAAAATAATGTTCAGCTTATTAAATCCTGTGCAGGAATGGATGGAACACTTATAGATTATTGTGTTAGTCAAGGTGCTAAGGGATTAGTAATTGAAGCTATGGGGAGAGGCAATATTCCACCGTTAATGGCTAATTCTGTAGAAAAGGCTATAAATAAAGGTGTGGCAGTAGTTATAGTTTCCAGGTGTTATAAGGGGAGAGTTCTAGATAGTTATGGTTATGAAGGCGGAGGAAAACAATTAAGAAATATGGGTGTTATATTTGGGGATAGCATGCCAGGGCAAAAGGCTAGAATAAAAATGATTTTAGCCTTGGGAAAAACAAGGAATTTAGACGAAATAAGAGAAGTGTTTGAAAAAGGACATTATTAATATACGAACATTATAAATAAAAATAAAATTAATATACGTAAAAATCATTGACATAGGTATATAAAGTTGATATTATAATCTTGGAAAAAGAAATAATCACTAATTTTCATATAGGTCTAATGCGATGGATTAGATGTTTCTACCGGATACCGATAAAATCCGACTATGAGAATTCCTATGTTAAAAAAACTGTCACTGGGATTCTTATCCAGTGACTATTTTTTTGCAATAATACATATTAATAGGAGGACAAGTATTATGGAAAAATTTTTTAAGTTAAAAGAAAATGGTACCGATGTAAAGAGGGAAGTTGTTGGTGGATTAATAACTTTCTTAACTATGGCGTATATAATAGCCGTTAATGCTAACATATTAGGAGATCCTGGTGTTGGAATGAATCCAGGAGCAGTTGTTACAGCAACTTGCCTAGCAGCTGGTGTTACTACTATTTTAATGGGAATCTATGCCAATCTACCATTAGGATTAGCTTCAGGTATGGGACTTAATGCATTCTTTGCATATACAGTAGTAATGGAAATGGGGATATCTTGGCAAATAGCGTTAACAGCAGTATTTGTAGAAGGAATTATATTTATTTTATTATCATTAACAAAGGTTAGGGAAGCTATTGTAAATTGTATACCAACTAACTTAAAATATGCAGTTACTGCAGGTATTGGACTATTTATAGCATTTATAGGTTTTGGTAATGCTGGAATAGTAGTTGGAAGTGAAGCTACAAAGGTAACCATGGGTAGCTTAGTAAGTCCAACAGCGTTAATTACAATATTAGGTGTAATGGTTATAGTAATTTTATCTAAAAAAAATGTAAAAGGTGCAATACTTTGGGGAATGGCTGCTAGTGCTATAGCTGCATGGATATATGCTGCTTTATCACCAGAAGCTGCTACAGCTGCAGGAATATATTTACCAAAAGGTATTTTAAAGTTTGAATCTATAGCACCTATTGCAGGTAAATTAGATTTCTCAGTATTCACTAATGCGGGAACTATATCAGAATTTATTTCAGTTGTGTTTGTATTCTTATTTATAGACTTCTTTGATACAGCTGGAACTTTAGTTGGAGTAGCATCAAAGATTGGAATGATAGATAAAGATGGTAAAGTTAAAAATGCAGGGAAGGCATTACTAGTAGATGCAATTGGAACAACTTTTGGAGCTCTTGTAGGAACATCTACAGTTACAACTTATGTAGAGAGTTCTGCTGGAGTTGCATCAGGAGCTAGAACAGGTCTTTCAGCAGTAGTTACAGGAATATTATTCTTACTTGCTATGTTCTTATCACCATTATTTGTTGCTATACCAGGTTGTGCAACAGCACCAGCTTTAATTATTGTAGGGTTCTTCATGATAGAATCAGTTAAAAATATAGATTTTTCTGATTTCACTGAAGGTGTACCAGCGTTCCTTACTATAGCATTAATGCCTATGACATATAGTATTGGAGATGGATTAATGATAGGAATGTTATCTTATGCTATATTAAACCTAATAGCTAATATTACAACTAGGGAAGCTAAGGATAGAAAACAAGTATCTTTCGTTGTATATATTCTAGCAATAATATTCTTATTAAAAATAATCTTTGGTTAAATAAAGTTTTAAATGTATATTTATTAATATCAGTGATGTTATTGAACTAATTTATAAATAAGGGACATAAGC
>NZ_DLCT01000005.1:719588-842195 GCF_002480755.1 Clostridium sp. UBA7791
GCTTATGTCCCTTATTTATAGAGTGAATATTTTAAATTATAATGGTTTTTCTAAGGTTTTCTAAAGAATATTTCATTTTTCTTTAAAATTCTTTTGTTTATGGGTTGAAATAAGCCACATACATTATGTATAATAAATAAAGAATTTAAGAAGGTCTAGAAGGGTGCGTTGTATATGATAAAAAGCATGACTGGATTTGGAAGAGGTACATCAGAGAGCGAAGCATCTAGTTTTATTGTGGAAATAAAGACAGTAAATCACAGATACTTTGAGCTTAATGCTAGAATGCCAAGAACTTTAATATCTTTAGAAGATGGTATAAGAAAATATGTAAATGACAAGATTAAAAGGGGAAAGGTAGATATATTTATTACTCAAAATCAAGGAGCTAACGAGGATATGTCTGTAGTGGTAAATGAGAGTTTAGCTGAAAATTATGTGGAGGCATTACATAATTTAAGGGATAAGTATGATTTAAGGGATGATATTTCTGCTACAACCTTAGCACGTTTTCCAGAAGTTTTAAAATTAGAACAAAAGGAAGAAGATTTAGAAAAAACATGGAAGATATTATTACCAGCAGTAGAAGAGGCAGTACACAATCTTGTGTCCATGAGGCAACAAGAAGGTGAAAAACTTTTGATAGATATTACAAAGAGATGTGAATGTATTTCAAGTAATGTTGATATAATTAATAGAAGGGTGCCAGAAGTTACAGAAGAGTATAGAGCAAGACTTCTAAAGAAAGTAGAAGAAATTTTAGCAGAAAAAAGTATTGATGAAAATCGCATTGCTATGGAAGTAGTTCTTCAAGCTGATAAATCCTGTGTTGATGAAGAAATTGTTAGACTTAAAAGCCATGTTGCACAAGTCATCAAAACTTTTAAACTAGGAGAGCCAATAGGTAGAAAGCTAGACTTCATTGTTCAAGAAATGAACAGAGAAGCAAATACAATTGCATCTAAAGTTAACGATTTGGAATTAACTAATATAGCACTTGATATAAAAAGTGATATAGAAAAGATTAGAGAACAGGTTCAAAACATAGAATAAATTTAGGAGGTAGGGCATGGGTATAAAACTTATAAATATTGGATTTGGAAATATTGTTTCAGCAAATAGATTAGTAGCTATTGTTAGTCCAGAATCAGCGCCTATAAAAAGAATAATTCAAGAAGCTAGAGATAGGGGTATGCTAATAGATGCTACCTATGGTAGAAGAACTAGAGCAGTTATAATAACTGATAGTGACCATGTAATACTATCTGCTGTTCAGCCTGAAACAGTAGCACATAGATTGTCATCTAAAGGTGATGATGCTATAGATGAGGTAGAGGATTAATATGGGAAGTAAAGGACAATTATTAGTTATATCTGGACCATCAGGAGCAGGCAAAGGGACTGTATGTAAGGCGCTAATTGAAAAAAGTCCAATATGGATTTCTACATCTTGCACTACGCGTAAGCCAAGGGAAGGTGAAGTAGAAGGAGTAAATTATTTCTTTATAGAGAGAGATGAGTTTTTAAATAGGATTGATAAAGAAGATTTTCTGGAATATGCAGAGGTTTATGGTAACTTTTATGGGACACCTAAATCTGAGGTTTTAAAGATGTTAGAAGAAGGTAAGGATGTAATATTAGAAATAGATATACAAGGTGCATTAAAAATTAAATCTTCATATCCTAAAGGAATATTTATATTTATTATGCCTCCATCTATGGAAGAACTTAGGAATAGAATAACAAATAGAGGAAGCGAAACTCCAGAGTCATTAAAGACTAGAATGGAATGTGCTTATGATGAAATAAGCTTTGCATCTAAATATGACTATGCCGTTGTAAATGATAAGGTTGAAGATGCAGTTAAAAAAATTGAAAGTATAATAGTCGCTGAAAAATGTAGAGTATTTAAAATTAAAGATGAGCTATTAGGGAGGTTCTAAAAGATATGAGTAATTCAAAGAGCAATTCAATGATTAATCCATCTATTGTGGAATTATTAGAAAAAGTGGATAACAGATATTCATTAGTAGTATCTACTTCAAGAAGAGCAAGAAAAATAATTGACGGTGAAGAGCCAAAAGTACAAGGCGTAGGTGCAAAGCCATTAACTATTGCTATTAATGAAGTTAAACAAGGGATTATAGAAATTAGAGAGGCAGATGATAAGTTTACTAAGGTTCAAGAAGTTGAACTAGTAAATGAAGAAGCGGAAGAAGGCTCAAATTTAGATGAGTAAGAAAAATGTAGTTATTGGAGTAACAGGTGGAGTTGCAGTCTATAAGGCTCTAGATGTTATAAGCAGATTGAAAAAGAAAGATATAAATGTGGACGTTATTATGACAAAGTCAGCTTGTGAGTTTGTTACTCCATTAAGTTTTCAATCATTAAGTCAAAATGCAGTAATAAAGAATATGTTTGATGAACCTAAGGTTTTTGAAATTCAGCATATATCTTTAGCTAAAAAAGCGGATATACTAGTAGTAGTTCCAGCTACAGCAAATATTATAGGTAAAGTAGCAAATGGCATTGCTGATGATATGTTATCAACTACTATTATGGCTACTAATGCAAAGGTAATCTTTGCACCAGCTATGAATACTAATATGTATAACAATCCCATAGTTAAAGAAAATATTAAAAAATTGAAAGGTTATGGGTATGAGTTTATAAATCCTAGTAGTGGGCGATTAGCTTGCGGAGATGTAGGAAATGGAAAACTTGCTGACACAGAAGAAATTGCAGAAGTGGTTTTATCACATCTTCATGAACCAAAGGACCTAGTAGGTAAAAAAGTGCTAGTAACAGCAGGACCTACTAGAGCTAATATAGATCCAGTAAGGTTTTTAACTAACAGATCTACTGGTAAGATGGGATATGCAATTGCTGAAGAGGCTAGAGACAGGGGAGCAGAAGTGGTTCTTGTCAGTGGTCCTACCAGTATAAAAGCACCATTAGGAGTTAAAATCATAAAAGTAGAAACCAATGAAGAAATGTTAAAGGCAGTTAAAGCAGAATTTGATACTAGTGATATTGTGGTTAAATCTGCAGCAGTAAGCGATTATAAACCTAAGACTTATTCAGATAAGAAGATAAAAAAGGGACCAGGTAATTTAAATATAGAACTAGAAAGAGATAACGATATTCTAAAGGAACTAGGAACCCTGAAAAAACACCAAATCTTAGTTGGATTTGCAGCTGAGAGTAACGATGTAATAGAAAATGCTCACATAAAGCTAAAAAAGAAAAATCTTGATTATATTGTAGCTAATAATATAACTGAAAGTAATGCAGGCTTTGGAAGTGATACTAATAGGGTTACTGTTATAAATAGAGATGGGAAAGAAATATCTCTTGATAATATGAGTAAAAGATTAGTTGGACATGAGCTTTTTAATATGATTTTAAACAATAAATAAAAAGAGCGACTAAGTCGCTTTTTTTATTATTTATTTATATAATATATCTAATGGGTTTAAAAAAGAAGATATGGTTAATAGCTAATTTAGAATGGAGGTAGACACCTCTAGAAGGGGGCTAAAAGTGTATTTAGGAATTATCGTAAATAATGAAGCTGTAAAAGTAGATAAAATATTTACATATAAGGTGCCTGAAAGCTTATATGGTAAAGTAAAAAAAGGCAGAATGGTTACAGTTCCCTTTGGAAATGGAAATAAGAAAATATATGGATTTATAGTTGATATATTTTATGATATAGATGATAATACTAAATTGAAAGAAATTGTTGATATAGATGACAGTATGGAATTTCTTACGGAGGATAATATACGTCTTATAGAAATAATGAGAAGGAAGTATTTATGTACTTATTTAGAATGTATAAAAGTTATGATTCCCAGTGGAATAACTAAAGGAACAACCTTTAAAACTAAAAATAGTGTAATTATTGGTAGACCATTAACAGAAAAATATAGTAAAGAAGAATATATAAATATTGTGAGTTTTATAGGAGAACATAATGGAATTTATAATAAGACAGAACTTACTGGTGAGTTTAAATTTTCTTTGTCTAGGATTAATACATTAATTAAGAATGGATTCTTAGATGTTAAAAAAACTATAGTTAATAGGTATAATGAAAATGTATATAAAAAATATGAGGAAAAAATATTAAATTCAATTCAACAAAGATGTGTTGATACTATATTATCCCAAAGTAGTAGTAATAAATTTCTTATTCATGGTATAACTGGTAGTGGAAAAACTGAGATATATATGAACCTAGTAAAAGAGATGATTAAAAAAAATAAAGATTCTATAATATTAATTCCGGAAATTGCCTTAACTCCTCAAATGGTTGAAAGGTTTAAAGGACGGTTTGGAAGAGATATTGCTATATTTCATAGTAGGTTATCTATAGGTGAGAGATTTGATGAATGGATGAGAGTAAAAACAGGAAATGTTAAAGTAGCCATAGGTGCTAGATCTGCAATTTTTCTTCCTTTTTCTAATTTAGGTCTTATTGTTATAGATGAGGAACATGAAACTAGCTATAAATCAGATAGTGACCCCAAATATCATGCAAGAGATATAGCTAGTTTAAAAGCTGAAATTGAAGGATGTAAAGTGGTGTTAGGATCTGCTACACCCTCCATTGAGACTTATTATAAGGCTACAGAAGGTGAATATGATATAATTACTTTAAATCACAGAGCCGATGGAGCTAATCTTCCAACTATAGAGATAGTGGATATGAGAGAAGAGCTAAAAGAAGGAAATAAGTCTATGTTTAGTAGAAGACTTTATGAAGAAATGACAGCATGCTTAGAAAAAAAAGAGCAAGCCATAATGTTTTTAAATAGAAGAGGATATTCTACTTTTGTATCTTGCAGAGAGTGTGGTTACGTATTTAAGTGTGATAATTGTGATATTTCTCTTACCTATCATAATGATAACAATTTAACTTGTCACTATTGTGGAGCAAAGCAAAGAGCATTAAAAACTTGTCCAAAATGTAAAAGTAAATATGTGAAATATTTTGGAGTAGGCACAGAGCAATTAGAACATAGTGTTAGAAAGACCTTTTTAGATAGTAAACCTCTTAGAATGGATTTTGATACTACAAGGGGAAAAGATTCTTATGAAAAAATATATAAAGACTTTTCTGCAAAAAGGCATAATGTGTTAATAGGTACTCAAATGATTGCTAAGGGCTTGGATTTTAAAGAAGTAACTCTAGTAGGAATAATTGCTGCAGATTTGTCTTTAAATCTACCGGACTATAGAGCTGCAGAAAAGACTTTTCAATTAGTAACTCAAGTAGCTGGGAGAGCAGGTAGAGGGAATAAGGCTGGAAAGGTAATACTTCAGACTTATAATCCAGATAATTATAGTATAGTTTATGCTGCTGCAAATGATTATAAAAGTTTTTATGAAGAAGAAATAATTATTAGAAAGCTAAGGGAGTATCCACCTTTTTCTAAGATTCTGTGTATAAATTTAAGTAGTGAAAATGAGGAACATTTAATAAAAAGTATACAAAGTTTAGCAGATAAAGTAAGGATAAAAAACTATGGAAGTGATAAAATTGAGTTATTAGGACCATGTCCTTGTGGGGTTTCTAAAATAAAAAGTTTGTATAGATGGCAAATTATAATTAAAGGTGATTTTGATGATAATTATGCTATGGATATAAAAAATTTAGTCTATGAACAGATTAATTATAAAAATATAAGAATTGGTATTGATATAAATCCAAATAATTTACTGTAAGGGAGAATGATTATGGCATTAAGAAATATAAGAATTAATGAAGACCCAATTTTAAGGAAGATTAGTAAGGTAGTTAAAAATATTGATGAAAGAACACAAATATTAATTGATGATATGCTAGATACTATGTATGAAGCTAATGGAGTAGGTCTTGCAGCACCACAAGTAGGTATTTTAAAGCGAGTGGTGGTTATAGATATTGGTGATGGACCAATAATACTTATTAATCCAGAGATTGTTGAGGCTAATGGTGAAGTTAAAGATGTAGAAGGATGTCTAAGTGTACCAGGTAAACAAGGAAATGTTATAAGACCCAAATATGTAAAAGTTAAAGCTGAAGACAGAGATGGAAATTCTATTGAAATTCAGGGGGAGGATCTTCTAGCAAGGGCTCTTTGTCATGAAATAGATCATTTAAATGGAATATTATATACTGATAAGACAGTGAAATAGGAGGTATGAAGATGAATATAGTATTTATAGGTACACCAGATTTTGCAGTGCCATCCTTAGAAGCAATTATTGAAAAATATGGAGTTAAGGCAGTACTTACTCAGCCAGATAGACCTAAAGGAAGAGGAAAATCTGTGGCAATGTCACCAGTAAAACAGGTAGCACTTAACCATGATATAAAAGTATATCAACCAGAAAAATTAAAAAATGAAAAAAGTTTAATAGAAGAATTAAAAAATATGAATTTAGATTTCATAATAGTTGTAGCCTTTGGTCAAATTCTATCTAAGGAAGTCTTAGATATACCTAAATATGGATGTATAAACCTTCATGGTTCATTACTTCCTAAATATAGAGGTGCAGCACCAATTCATTATGCTATTATGAAGGGAGAAAAGGAAAGCGGAAATACCACCATGCTAATGGATATTGGTTTAGATACAGGAGATATGTTGTTAAAGAACAAAGTAGAGATTACAGAAAATATGACTACTGCAGAGCTCCATGATAAACTTATGAACAGTGGGGCTGAGCTTTTAATTGAAACTATAGAAGGCCTTTATAATAACAGGATAACTCCAATAAAGCAAGGAGAAAGTGAAAGTTGTTATGCCAGTATGCTGAATAAAGAGATGGCAAAGATTAATTGGAATCAAAGTTCTAAAGACATACATAATTTTGTAAGAGGACTTTACTCTTTTCCAATAGCTTATACTTATTATAAAGATGAGCCTATGAAGGTAATTGAAACTAGACTTACTAACGAGAAGTCTTCTAAAACTCCAGGGACTATTTTAAAAGTTGATAAAGAAGGAATGTTGGTTTCAACTGAAGATAATAATATATTAATAACTAAGGTTCAATTTCCTAATAAAAAGCCTTTAAGAGTAGAAGAATATATAAAAGGAAATTCTATTGAAGATAATATATTATTAAAAAGTTCAAAAGAAGAGTAAAAATTAATTAAATAAAATAAGGAGAAATATATATGGGATATTATTATGGAAGTTTTTTTGACAGAACGATGATTATTCTTATACCAGCTCTTATCATTTCAATATGGGCGCAGATGAAAATAAAAAGTAGTTATACAAAGTATTCACAAGTATATAGTAGAAATGGATATACTGGAAGTCAAGTAGCTAGAATGATATTAGATGCCTACGGACTTTTTGATATTCCAGTATTAGTTACAGGGGGTCACCTTACAGATCACTATGACCCTAGTAAAAAGGTGGTAAAATTATCAACAGATGTATACAACGGTACATCACTGGCAGCTATAGGTGTAGCTGCCCATGAGATAGGTCATGCTATTCAACATAAAGAAGGATATGCACCAATTAAAATAAGAACAGCTTTAGTACCAATTGCTAATATAGGCTCCCAAGCTTCATGGATATTATTCTTTATTGGAATTGTAATGTCTTTTACTCCATTAGTTAACTTTGGTATTATATTATTCTCAGCAGCAGTTCTTTTTCAGATAGTTACACTGCCTGTAGAGTTTAATGCATCCAGTAGAGCTGTAGCCATATTAAGTGCAAGGAATATACTTTATGAAGATGAAGTAAAGGGAGCTAAAAATGTTTTGACTGCAGCAGCATTAACCTATGTAGCAGCAGCAGTTACAGCTATTGCACAGCTTTTAAGACTCATTGCTATAAGAAATAGAAATGATTAGTAGGAAAATGGATAAACACTAGAAATCGTAGATAGGATGATATGAATGATAGGTGCTAGAGAAGTAGCAATAAATACAGTAATGCAAGTCTTTGAAAATAAGGCTTATTCCAATATTGTTTTAAACAACAACCTTAGTCAATGTAATCTTGGAGATAAAGATAAAGCATTAGCTACAGAACTTGTTTATGGTACTATAAAATATAGGTATGCAATTGATAAAATACTTAAGACTTTTTTAGAAAAAAAATTTGACAAAACAGATAAATATATTTTAAATTTATTAAGGGTTTGTATATATCAGCTTAGATATTTAGATAAAATACCTGAGTTTGCAGCAGTAAATGAGGGCGTTAATTTAGCTAAAGCTAATGTGTCTGTGGGAGCTTCCAAATTAGTAAATGGTGTATTAAGAAGTTATTTAAGAAATAAGAATAAAGATTATTATAATAAAGAAAATATTAATGAAAGATTAGCATTTTCATATTCTTTTCCTCAATGGATGGTAAAATTATTTATTGAGCAATATGGAGAGGTAGTTGGAGAAAAGATACTAGATGGGCTTAATAAAAGACCTGCTGTTACAGTTAGAGTAAACTCCACAAAGGGAGATTTTGAACAGGTTTTTCATGAGTTGGAAAAAAATGCTTACAACGTAGAAGAGGGATCTATATGTCCTGAAGCCATAAGAATCGTAAGAGGGAAGAGTGTAGAGGAAAATCCACTGTTTAAGAAAGGTGCTATCACAGTTCAAGATGAAAGTGCTATGCTAGTAGCACCTAGTATGGATTTAAAAGAGCATATGACTATATTAGATTTATGTAGTGCTCCAGGAGGAAAAACTACTCATATAGCTGAAATAATGGATAATACAGGTATAGTTAAGGCTTTTGATATTTATGATCATAAGCTAGAACTTATAAGAAGTAATAGTGAAAGATTAGGACTAACAAACATTGAATTAGATATATTAGATGCTACTAAAGAATGCAAAGAATTAATTGCGGTGGGAGATAGAGTGCTTATAGATGTACCTTGCTCTGGCCTAGGAATAATAAGAAAAAAACCAGAAATTAAATATACAAAAAAAGAGAAAGAATTAAAATCTTTAATAACAGTTCAACGTGAAATAATGAAGAATGCAGCTAAATATGTAAAACCAGATGGAATAATTTTATATTCAACTTGTACTATAAATAAAGTAGAAAATCAAGGAAATATAAATTGGTTTTTAAGTAATTTTAAAGATTTTAGTGTAGAACCTTTAAACTTTGGACAGGTGGAAAATCTGGTCTATGACGAAAAGGGTTCTGTAACAGTGTTGCCTAATGAATATATGGATGGATTTTTTATAGCAAAAATTCGTAGAAATAAATAGGAGTAGAAATGAAAAATATATTAGATTTAGATATAGAAGAACTTAAATCATGGATGAAAGAAAATGGTGAAAAAGAATTTAGAGCTAAACAAGTATTCTCTTGGATTTATAATGAAGTTTGGGACTTCAAAGATATGACTAACATATCTAAAGATACTTTGAAAAAATTAGAAAAAAATTTTTTTATAGGAATACCTAGAATAGTAGAAACATATAGTTCTAAAAATAGTGATACTCGCAAGCATTTATTTCTTTTACATGATGGTAATATAGTTGAAGGAGTGGTTATGCAGTATAATCATGGAAATTCTATATGCATATCAACTCAGGTAGGATGTAATATGGGTTGTAAGTTTTGTGCTTCAACCATTGGAGGAGCTGTTAGAAGTTTAAGTAGTGGAGAAATGTTAGGTCAGATTATGGTTTCACAAAAACAACTTGGGGAGAGAATCTCAAATATTGTACTTATGGGAAGTGGAGAACCGTTAGATAACTATGGTAATGTTGTAAAATTTATTAGGGATGTAAATTCTCAGTATGGACTTAATATAGGACAACGTCATATAACTCTTTCTACATGTGGAATTGTGCCTAAGATAAAGATCTTAGCAAATTTAGATTTACAGATAACACTAGCAATTTCATTACATGCTCCTAATGATGAGTTGCGTGTGAAAACTATGCCTATTGCTAAGGTGTATTCTATAGCTGAGCTTATTGATAGCTGTAAATATTATATTGATAAAACAGGTCGAAGAATTACCTTTGAATATGCATTAGTAAAGGGGGTAAACGACTCTAAAGAGCAAGCTGAGCAATTAGTAAAATTAATAAGAGGTATGTTATGTCATGTAAATTTAATTCCAATAAATGAAATAGATGAAAATGATTTAAAAAAATCAAATGAGGAGCAAGTTAAGTGCTTTAGAGATATTTTAATGAAACATGGGATTGAAACTACTGTTAGAAAAGAAATGGGTTTAGACATAAATGCTGCTTGTGGTCAGCTGAGAAAAAGTTATATAGAAAAAAGGGAGTTGTAGTTTTTAATGGGGAGATTGTTAGGAATAGAAACGGATGTTGGAAATAAAAGAACTTTTAATGAAGATTCCGTTGGTTACTATGAAGAAGAAGATTTCGGTATTTTTGTAATAGCCGATGGTATGGGAGGGCATAATGCTGGTGAAGTTGCTAGTAAGATTGCTATAGATACCATTATTGAATATGTAATTAATCATAAAAAGGATAGGTCAGAAGAGGAAATTTTAAATGAGGCAATCCTAAGTGCTAATAGAAAAATATATAGAGAAAGCTTGTTAAACGAAAGTTGTAATGGAATGGGAACTACTCTTGTGGGAGCTTTTGTGAGAGGAAATAACTTAACTATGGTAAACATAGGAGATAGTAGAGGATATATTTTAAAGGATGGACAGCTTGTTAAGGTTACAAAAGATCATTCATTGGTACAAGAACTATTAGATAATGGAACAATAACTAATGAGGAAGCTAAGAATCATCCTAATAAAAATGTTATAACAAGAGCTTTAGGAACTAATCCAGTAGTGACGGCAGATTACTACAGTTTAGATATAAGAGGGGTTTCTAAAATTCTTCTTTGTAGTGATGGACTTACTAATGAAGTAAGTGAGGAGGATATTTTTAGAGTTTTACAAGGTTATAATGGCAATCAATGTATGGAACTAATAAACATGAGTAAGAAAAATGGTGGAAGAGATAATATTTCTATCATCATTTTTAAAGGAGAGTGGGAGTGCAGATGATAGGAACTATGTTAGGAAATAGATATGAACTCATAGAAAAGATTGGCGAAGGGGGTATGGCAGTAGTATATAAGGCTAAATGTAGAATTTTAAATAGATTTGTAGCAATAAAAATACTAAAGCCAGAGTACTCTAATAATAGTGAATTTATGGAGAAATTTAGAAGAGAAGCTTTAGCTACAGCAACCTTTTCCCATAGTAATATAGTTAATATTTATGATGTGGGTTCAGAAGAAAATATTAATTATATTGTAATGGAATTAGTGAATGGAAAAACTTTAAAAGAATACATAAGAGAAAATGCACCTCTTTCTATGGACTCAACTTTAAAGATTTCAATACAAATTGCGAAAGCTTTAGAATGCGCTCATAAAAATAAAATTATCCATAGAGATATAAAACCTCACAATATATTAATAAATGAAGAAGGTGTAATTAAGGTTACAGATTTTGGAATAGCGAAAGCTACTTCATCTGATACAATAACTCATACTAATAAAGTTATTGGTTCTGCACATTACTTCTCTCCTGAGCAAGCCAAAGGAAAGATAGTTGATAATAGAACAGATATCTATTCTTTTGGAATTGTGATATATGAAATGCTAACAGGAAGAGTTCCATTTGATGGAGAAAGTGCTGTAGCGGTTGCACTTAAACATATACAAGATACTATTGTGCCTCCTAAGGTTTTAGTTCCTGAAGTACCAGATAGTCTAAATAATTTGGTAATTAAGGCTACCCAGAAGGAAGTTATAAAAAGATATAATAATGTAACAGATATGTTAATAGATTTAATGAGAATAGAGAATAATAATAAGTATATAGTAACACCATCAAATATGGATAATGATTATACTACAGTAATGGATGCAACCCAAATTCAAAATACTATGTATGCCAGCAACCTTGGAAAGAAATTAACCAATAAGGATATGGATGATGAGGAAGAAGAGGAAGAAGACGAGGATTATGAAGATTATGATGGCGAAAAAAGAAAAACTAGCACTTGGAAAAAGGTATTAATAGTTGGAGGGGCTCTTTTATTAACTATTCTCTTAGGTGTATTTGTAGGTACTAGTATATATAATAAAGGTAACACCAATGTTAAAAAAGACGAATTAAAGGTTCCAAAGATAATTGGACTTACAGCAGATGAAGCTAAAGATGCTGTAGAAAAGTTAGGATTAACTTATGTAGTCTTAGGAGAGGAAGCTAGTGATAAGCCAGCTGGAACTATAATTGCAGTATTTCCATCAGAAGGTACTGCAGTAAAAAAAGAAAGTGAAGTTAGAGTAAGGATTAGTACAGGACCAGGAGAGATTGAGGTACCAGATGTTGTGAAACTGGGTAAAAGTGTTGCCCAAGACCATATAGTTACTCAAGGACTTAAGGTGGGAAAGATAACAGAAGACTATTCTGAAGAAATAGAAGCAGGTGCAGTAATAAGTACCAATCCAGTAGCAAAGACTAAGGTTAAAAAAGGTGATACAGTAGATATAGTTATAAGTAAAGGTTCTAAGATTAAGAAGACACAAGTACCAGATCTCATTGGATTAACACTAAAAGAAGCAGAGCAAGTATTAGCCGTAGTAAATCTAAAACTTGGACCTACTACTGCAGTAATAACTGATGATAAAAGTAGAGATGGAAAGATATTCAACCAAAGTGAACCTGCTCTCACTTCAGTACAAGAAAATGAAAAAATAAGTGTTAATTATTATCAATATAAGGATCCAAATGAAGGCAAGGTTCAAGTACCTAATTTTATTGGAAGAACCATTGAAGATGCACAAGCAACAGCTAACTCACTTGGAGTTAGAATAACTGTTACTGGAGATAGAAAAGGTCTTATAATAAGTCAAGATGTACCTGAAGGTAATAAGTTAGATAAAGGAAGTACTATAAATCTTATAGCTCAAATAAAAGCCCCTAATATAGGCGGCGATGATGACGAAGATAAAGAACCTTAACCAATGAGTTAATAATCCTTAGGTAAGTTTTAAACTTGCCTAAGGATTAGTTAAAATTTAGGAGGAATATATGCAAGGTTTAATAGTTAAAGGAATTGGTGGATTATACTATGTAGATGTTGAAGAAAAAGTTATAGAGTGTAAGGCTAGAGGAAAATTTAGGCATAAGGGTGAAACTCCTATGATTGGTGATGAGGTAATCATAGAAGAAGAAAATGGGAAGGGTGTTATAACGGAAATATTAAAGAGAAAAAACCAACTTATAAGACCTGCCGTTGCTAATGTAACTCAAGCCTTTGTAGTAGTTACTAGTAAGAATCCAGATTTGAATTTAAGCTTATTATATAAATTTCTAGTTTTATGTGAGTATAATCATGTAGTACCTATTATTTGCTTTAATAAAATGGACATTGAAAGTGATTATAGCAAGGAAATAGGTAATATGTTAAATGAAGCTGGATATGAAATAATGTATGTACAAGGAAAACATGGTGTTGGCATAGAACAGTTAAAGGAAAAGATAAAGGGGAATATTACTGTATTTTGTGGGCCTTCTGGAGTTGGTAAATCTACTATACTGAATAAAGTTTTAGGTAGAGATGCTATGAAAATTGGTGATATTAGTGATAAACTAAAAAGAGGAAAACATACAACTAGGCATAGTGAACTTATAAGGATAGAAGATGGATTTTTAGTTGACACACCAGGATTTTCTTCCTTGGAATTAGATTTCATAGATAAAGAAGAACTACAACATCTATTTCCAGAATTTGAAGAGTTTAAAGATGGATGTAAGTTTAATAACTGTGTTCATTATAAAGAACCAGGTTGTATAGTAAAACAAAAGGTAGAATCTGGACAAATAAATAAAAGTAGATATGAATTCTACATAAAAACATTAGAAGAAATTATTAGTAGGGGGAATAGAAAATGATAAAATTATCACCATCTATATTGTCAGCAGACTTTTCAAGGTTAGGAGAACAGGTTAAAGAAATAGAAAAATATGGAGCGGATTGGGTCCATATAGATGTTATGGACGGTATGTTTGTACCTAACATATCCTTTGGAGTGCCTGTTATAAAACCCATAAGAAATCTTACAACCTTAGTTTTCGATGTACATTTAATGATTGAAGATCCAGCTAGATACGTAAAGGATTTTGTAGATGCAGGAGCTGATATGATAACAGTTCATTATGAAGCTGATAGACATATAGACAGAACTATAAAATATATTAAAAGCTTAGGAGTTAAAGCTGGAGTAGCATTAAATCCTGGTACTCCTGTTTCTATGATAGAAAACTTAATTCCAGATTTAGATATGGTACTTATCATGTCAGTTAATCCGGGATTTGGAGGTCAAAAATATATAGAGTATTCAGTAGATAAAATATCACAGGTTAAAGAGTTAAAGGATAAATATAATAAAGAATTATATATACAAGTAGATGGTGGCATAGATGCAACCAATGTTAGTAAAGTTATAAAATGTGGAGCTAATTCTATAGTAGCGGGTTCAGCAGTATTCAAAAATAATGAAATAGAAAAAAATATAAGTAATATAAAAAGTGGGTTTTAGTATGCAAGTAGTTATAGTTGGAGGAGGAGATCCTCCAAGTAAAAAGATTTTAGATAAATATATAAATGAAAAGTCTATAATTATAGCAGCTGATGGAGGCGCTAACGTTCTTTTAAATCATGAAATACATCCAAATTATTTGTTAGGGGATTTTGACTCTATTGATGAAAAAACGTATATAGAAATAAGTAATAGCTCTAAAACCATTAGATTTCCAAAGGAGAAGGATTATACAGATAGTCATATAGCTTTTAATAAGGCAGTGGAGTTAGGAGCTACAGAAATAATTTTTTTAGGATGTACGGGGAAGAGAATTGATCATTTCTATGCAAATTTATGTATTCTCAATGAAGGTTTAAAAAAATCAATAGATTGTCGTATAATAGATGAGTATAATGAAATCTATCTTATAGATAAACCTACAAATATCTTTGGGAAAAAAGGGGATATATTTTCTCTATTTAGTTATTTAGAAGATACCCATGATTTAACTATAGAGGGAGTCAAATATAAATTAAAGAATTTTGAACTAGCACAAGGAAACAATCTCACTGTATCTAATGAGTTTGAGGAGGAAAAAGTTAGCATAACTTTTTCTAAAGGATGTCTTATAGTAGTGAGAATTCATAAAATATAAATTTAAAATATAGGATTACAGTCATTATTACAATTGATGATTGTAATTTTTTTATTTATGTACCACTTTTTACGTCAATACATATAATGATACTAAAAAGGCTTATGGGGGAAGTAAGTATGAGGAGTAGGACAACTAAAAGGTTGGGACTTATTGTTAGTTCTGTAGGAGCAGGGATAGTATTAGCTATGCTAATTCCATTTTGGGGGTGGATGGTAGCCATAGGTTGTGCCATTATATGTGCTGGATGGTTTATAATGAATAAGTTTTGCTAACAATTGGTTAAGGAGGTTAAAGGGTGACTATAAGAGTAATTAAACTACCTAAGTTTTTATCTAAAATAGTTAAAATTTTTGTAAGAAAAAAACATAGTTATTAATTTTGCACATAAAAAAATGCAACTATAAAGGTAGTTGCATTTTTTTTACCAATTAAACGGCACGTTGAACCTTACCAGAACGTAAGCATCTAGTACAAACGTGTACTGTCTTAGGTGAACCGTTAACTATAGCTTTAACTTTTTTTAAGTTTGGAGCCCATTTTCTTTTTGATTGACGGTGAGAGTGAGAGAATTGTACTCCTGAAACTACACCTTTATCGCATATTTCACATCTTCTTGACATATATTACACCTCCTCAAAATTTCAACATACTGCTATAAATCAAACACAAGTTATTTTAACATAATTACTATGATTGTTGCAAGTATTAAGAAAAATAAACACATACCATTTTATTATACATATTGTTATAATAAAATTCAATGATATATATAATTATATTAGTTGAATTAAATCTTAAGTTAATATAAAATGTTTATAAGGTATAATTAAGGAGGAATTGATTATGAAAGCTAATATAACAACTGAAATAGGAAATATATACTATTCTGAAGATGTAATAGCTAATATAGCAGGTGTATCAACCATGGAATGCTATGGAGTTGTTGGCATGGCTTTAAAGAATGCTAAGGATGGTTTATGGGAATTATTAAAAGCTGAAAACCTAGCAAAAGGAGTTAAAATAACTCAAAAAGAGAATGCTATAGCTATAGAACTATATATAATTGTTGAATATGGAACTAAAATTGCAGTAATCGCTAATAATATAATACAAACAGTTAGATACAATTTAGAAAATCTTACAGGTGTTAAGGTTTCTCAAGTTACTGTTAATATTCAAGGCATTAGAGTTTAAGGGGGAACATAAAGTGGCATATACACAGATTAATGGACGTGATTTTTCAAATATGATAAAAAGTGCTTCAAATGCATTAGAGAAGCAGAAAGAATATGTAAACTCCTTGAATGTATTCCCAGTACCTGATGGAGATACAGGAACAAATATGTCTTTAACCTTTAAGGCTGCAGCTAGAGAAATAGAAGGTTTAGAGAATAAGGGTATAGGAGAAGTATCTAAGAGGTTAGCTAAGGGTGCTTTAATGGGAGCTAGAGGAAATTCTGGAGTTATTCTTTCTCAGATTCTAAGAGGTATGGCAAAGGGTCTTGAAAATGCAGAGGAGGCAACTATAGAGGAAGTTAAGAATTCTTTTGTAGAAGGCTCAAATTTTGCTTATAAAGCAGTTATGAGACCAACAGAAGGAACGATTTTAACTATAATTAGAGCGGCAGGAGAAGCTGCTATCTGCAGTGAAGCTGAAAACATAGTTGAATTATTTGAAGAAGTATGTGAAGAAAGTAAAAAGATGCTTGATAAGACTCCAGAAATGTTACCACAGTTAAAACAAGCTAAGGTAGTAGATGCTGGTGGAATGGGATTATTAATAATATTAAGAGGTATGTTAGAAGTTCTAAAAAATAAAAGTGAAGTTTCTTTAATTAATGATTTAGAAGGTGAATCAGAAAATAATTATGATATTCCAGAGCTAAACATGGCTCCTGAAGATATTAAATTTGGATACTGCACAGAGTTTATCATACTTAATGAAGTAAAAGATATACCCAAATTTAAAGATTTCCTTGAATCTCAAGGTGATTCATTAGTTCTTGTAGGATTAGAGGATATAACTAAGGTTCATGTTCATACTAATGATCCAGGAGCAGTTTTATCTAAAGCAGTAACCTTTGGAGATCTTTCAAAAATTAAAATTGAAAATATGAGAGAACAACACAGATCTTTATTAGGAATAGATGAAAGTAGCAATGATGCAGTAGTGGAAGAAGTAAAAGAGGATCCTAAAGCTTATGGTTTCGTAACTGTAGCTAGAGGTAATGGAATTTCTTCAATATTTAAAGATCTTGGCGTAGATCAGGTTATTGAAGGTGGTCAGACTATGAATCCTAGCACAGAGGATATAGTTAATAGCATCAATAAAATTAATGCTGAGGTAGTATTTGTTCTTCCAAATAATAAAAATATAATAATGGCAGCTACACAAGCTGTAGATTTAATAGAAGACAAAAAGGTTATAGTAATTCCTACAAAAACTATCCCTCAAGGAATTACAGCTATAACTATGTTTAATCCAGATGGCTCTTCAGAAGAAAATGAAGCAGCTATGAATGAAACTATAGAAACAGTTACTTCTGGTTCTGTAACCTATGCGGTTAAGGATACTGAAGACAATGGTAGACATATTAAAGAGAGAGATATTCTAGGATTATTAGAAGGAAAAATAAATGAAATAGGTCAGGATGTATATGCTGTATGTAAAAAGCTTATAGAAAACATGGTAAATGAAGATAGCGAGCTTATTACTATATTCTATGGTGAAGACTGTGAAGAGGATAAGGTTAACCAGTTGGTATCAGAATTAGAAGAAGCATATCCAGACATGGATGTTCAATGTTTTAATGGTGAGCAACCATTATACTATTTTATTACATCAGTAGAATAAAAGCCTTAGGGCTTTTTTTCTATGTTAGCCATATGGAGTTGATAAGGTGAATATTTATAGTAGTGTTACAGCAATTAAAGGTGTAGGGCCTAAAATGGCTGAGAAATTGAGTAAATGTGGAATATATAGTATTTTAGATTTGTTGTTATACTTTCCAAGGGATTATGAGAGTATCTTTATTGTTGAAGATTTAGATGAAGTGGATTCTAAGGGGAAGATAATTTTAGAGGTTGGAGTGGAGAGAATTTTACCTGACATAAGGACAAAAACAGGCAAAATACTTACAACCATTAGATTTATTCATAAGGGAAGATTAGTTAAGGGAATATGGTTTAATCAGCCCTATGTGAAAAGTAGTTTTAGAATTGGCAGTAGATATGTTATAAGTGGCATTATAGAGAAACAAGGTAGAGATTTTATAATTAAGAATGGAACCATAATGAGGAATACTACTACAGAGAGTACAGATATTATGGCAAGATATCCCTTAAGGGACGATATTTCTAATACTTTTTTAAATAAAATTGTTACAGAAACTTTAAACACAGTAAAAATAAAAGAAAATTTACCAAAGTCAATTTTGGATGAACATGATTTTATGTCTTTGGATAGTGCTATAAGAAATATACATAATCCTAAAAGTTTAAAGTTATTAGAAGAGGCAAGAAAAAGATTAAAGTTTCAAGAGTTATTTACATACTCTTTAAAGCTTATGGCCTTAAAAAATAGAAGTATTAATTCTAAGGGAATCTCCTTTTCCATATCGAAGGATCTGAAAGCTTTAAAGGATAAGTTGCCTTTTCAGTTAACAGATGCACAAACTAGAACTGTTAGAGAAATATTAAGAGATCAAAAGAAACCTAGTCCTATGAATAGATTAGTTCAAGGAGATGTAGGTAGTGGTAAGACTATAGTTGCTTTTATTGCCCTTTTTAATGTTATTATGAATGGATATCAAGGTGCCATGATGGCGCCTACAGAAATATTGGCAAAACAGCATTACTACGAGGCAGAAAAAGTCTTTAAGGATTTTAATATTACCATAGAGTTACTAACAGGTAGTACCACAGAAAAAAATAAAAACCTTATAAAAGAAAAGTTATTAAAGGGTGAGATAGACTTAATAATAGGTACTCATGCTTTGATAGAAGATAATGTCCAGTTTAAAAACTTAGGACTTATAATAACTGATGAACAGCATAGATTTGGTGTTGGTCAAAGAACTAGATTTGGAAATAAGCGTGAAGATATTGATGTACTTGTAATGAGTGCTACACCTATTCCAAGGACTTTATGTTTATATCTTTATGGAGATTTAGAAGTATCGATAATAGATACTTTACCACCAGGGCGAAAACCCATTGATACCTATTATTTATCTACTCAGGAAAAGGGGAGAATATATAACTTTGCTTTAGAGGAGATAAAAAAAGGAAGACAGATTTATGTAGTTTGTCCATTGGTTGAAGAAAATGAAGATATGAAATTAAGTTCTGTAACAGCATTATATGAAGAACTAAAAAAAACTTACTTTAAAAGTATGGAAATCGCCATTCTCCATGGTAAAATGAGTAATAAAGACAAAAATTTAATTATGAGTGAATTTAAAGAAGGAAACATTAAGGTG
Source organism: Clostridium sp. UBA7791 (assembly GCF_002480755.1). NCBI lineage: Bacteria > Bacillati > Bacillota > Clostridia > Eubacteriales > Clostridiaceae > Clostridium > Clostridium sp. UBA7791. Next base: position 739,289 of record NZ_DLCT01000005.1, read on the forward strand.
TTAATATCCACTACAGTTATTGAAGTAGGTGTAAATGTACCTAATGCAACGGTTATGATTATAGAAAATGCAGAGAGGTTTGGATTATCTCAATTGCATCAGTTAAGGGGAAGAGTTGGAAGAGGATCTCATAAATCTTATTGTGTTCTTGTAGCTAATATAAAAAGTGAAACAACTAAAAAGAGAATGGACATAATGAAAAATAGTAATGATGGTTTTTATATAGCGGAACAAGATTTAAAATTAAGAGGAAGTGGAGAAATGTTTGGACTTAGACAATCTGGTGAAAATGGATTAATTCTTAGTGATTTATCAGAGGATTTTCAACTATTTAAAATAGCAAATCAGGAAGCTAAGAAATTTATTAATAACAAGGATGAAGAAAACAAAAGAATACTTAAAGAAATAATGATTAACTTAGAGAAAAGCACTAGTTATATTTGCTTTAACTAAGGTCAAAGGAGATAAAAATGAGAGTAATTGCAGGAAAAGCTAAAGGAAGAAAGTTACTATCACCAGAGGGGATGGGCACTAGACCTACTCTAGATAGAGTTAAAGAATCAATTTTCAGCATAATACAAAATAAAGTAAGAGGCAGTATAGTTTTAGATCAATTTTCTGGTACAGGAAGCCTAGGTCTAGAGGCTGCAAGTAGAGGAGCTAAAGAGTGTCATTTAATAGACATGGGAGACGTAACTTATAAATATTTAAAAGAAAATATTAAAAATTTAAAATTTGAAGATTTCTGTACATCTTATAAAGGTGATTCATACAAATACTTAGAGGAGTTTGGGAGAATAGGAAAGGTATTTGATTTAATATTTATAGACCCACCTTATGCAAAAGATATGATTCCACCAGCTCTAGAACTTATTAAAAAACATAATTTACTACAAAGAGATGGCTTGATTGTAACGAAAATAGATTCAGGTGAAGAAATTTGTGAAGGTTATGAAGACATTGTTTTAATAGACCAAAGAAAATACGGAAACACCACTGTATGTTTCTATGAATTTAAGGAGTAAAAAATGATTAAAGCAGTTTATCCAGGCAGTTTTGACCCAATAACAAATGGTCACTTAGATATTATAAAAAGATGTTCATACGTATTTGATCAGGTTACAGTAGCTGTATTACTAAATCCTAACAAAAGTGGATGGTTTAGCATTGAAGAAAGAATTGATCAAATTGAGAGAGTGGTTAAAGCTTTACCAAATGTAAAAGTAAAAAGTTTTACAGGTCTTTTAGTGGATTTTATGGAAGCAGAAGACAGTGATGTAATGGTTAAGGGACTTAGATCTATGTCAGACTTTGATTATGAGTTTCAAATGGCACTAATGAATAAAAAGCTTGATAAAACAAAAGAAACTATGTTTATGATGACCAACTCTAAGTACTCTTATCTTAGCTCATCAGCTATAAAGCAAGTGGCTTTATTTAAGGGACACTTGGATGGATTAATTCCAAAAGAGTTAGAAAATGAAATTAGAGAGAGAGCTAAAAGTTTTGAGGGGGAATTATAGTGAAGGTATTAGAACTATTAGATTATCTACAACAAACTATTGACATGTCACCAAAGAATTTAGTAGGTAAAGTATCTATTAATAAAAAAGAAGTCTTAAGAACTCTTAATGAAATGAGAAAATTGCTACCAGATGAATTTGAAGAAGCTAAAAATTTAATGAATCGTAAAGAAATAATTTTAGACGAAGCAAGAAGTGAAGGAGAACGTATTATTCAGGATAGTAGAAAAAGAGCACAACAAGAATATGAAAACTGTGATGTGTTAGTAGCTGCTAAAAAAGAAGCAGAAGAAATATTAGAAAGTGCTAATGAGGAAGCTAAAAAAATTAAAGGTGAAGCTAATAAGCAAGCTAAGGATTTAAAATTTGGAGTTATGAATTATGCAGACAGCACTTTAAGCAATTTACAAAAGGATATAGACATTATAGGAGAGGAGTCTTTAAAAGTTATACAAAATGAAATGGAAGAAATGCTTGTAAAATTATATAAAGAAATTTCTTCCACTACATCTAAGGTAAGAGAAAATATTAAAGAATTAGGAAATGACTAAAAACAATCTCGTAACTTTTTAAATATTACAGGGATAGAAAATATAAATATTAGTAGGACCAAAAACCCTGGTTTAGATGATAGCATAGTGTTGTTTATGAAAAAAGTTTCCTGATTAACTAGAGAAAATGGTAGCTTTAAAAATAACATTGTTATCAAGGTGCATATTATTCCCTGAACAACTTTTAGAAATATATATTTTTTCATTGATACCTTATATTTGTAAACAAATGAGTATACTTGGAAGGTTATAGATAACCCACTAAAACCTATTAAAAAGCTACATATAAGAATTTTAATATTTAGGGTTAAGGGGCTTGTAGCTACAATGTTACATCCATTTGTAATTTCTATAAATCCAAGGAAGACTCCATCAAGTAGATTGTAATTAATAATACCAGAACTACATAAAGAAATAAGGGCAGTGTGATATATTCCACTGCTTTTTATTATGTTTATAATTACAGAAAAAATAACTACAAAACTACCTATTGATAAGCAGGTTTTGGTAGCATCTTCAAGGGCATTTTTCATGGCTACCCCGAAGTTAGGATTTTCTTTTATCTGTGTAGCAGCAACAGAAGAATTGCTATATATAGTATATTTATTAGTCTTTTTAGTAGGTAATATTAACCCCATAACAATACAAGATAAAGCATTAGAAATAAGAATGATATAACCTAAAAATGCACTATGGAGCATTGCAGTACCAACAGTACCTATAATAAACAGAGGGCTTCCATTGGTGGCTATATTTAAAAGTCTTTCAAAAGTTGATTTATCAATAACCTTCCTTTCATATAGTTCACAAGCATATCTGGACCCAAGAGGATATCCACAAAACAAACTAGCTAAAATAACTACACTACACTCCTTTGGTAGTCTTAAAGGGGTACATAGTATCTTACCTAAAAACTTTGAATAAATTTCTATACCCCCAAAAGAAAAAATTAAGTTAACTATGACCAAGAAGGGGAATAGTGATGGAAATACTGAGTAAAAAAACAGTTTAGCTCCATTTATAGTAAAGGCTATGCAATCTTTAGGATTTAGTATGATATAAATAATTAAGAGAGAAAATATTGTTGTAAGCAGAAGGTTTTTTGATGAAGTTCTAAATAATAAATATATTAAAAATATAATAAACGCAATTACAATAAAAAATAATGCCTTCATTTAAATAATCCTTTTAAATTGATATACTTAAATATATTTTTTATCTTGGGAATATATGATAACAAAATATAGGTAAAATAAAATCTTCAAGGTACTTCCAAAACAATTCACTAAAAATTAATCTAATGATTTAGGTTATTTTGGTATGGTTCCTTGAAGAATTATGTTTATAATATAATCGGGCTTTGTAGATAATCTTCCATAGCACTTATGGAAGGATTTAGAATGCTATAGCCACTAGTGCATTGTAAATCTAATTTTAAGGTAGGGTTTATATACTTTGGTAGTTTTGAATATATTGGTATAGAAGAATTGTTCTTCATTGATTTTAATGCCATAGCTCCATGTTTAGTGAAGCCCAAAATACGAGCATATGGACAAGGCTCTTTACGCATTTCTAAGGTATTGTATTCATAAAAGCCTAGAAAATACTGACATAGTATTCTACTGATTCTAGTATAGGTATATCGTTTACTTTTTATCATTTCAATACAATGTTCATAATCTTTAGCGTCTTTTATGGTAGCTAATATCTTATTATGGAGACCTTCAGAAGCATCCGGAATTGATTCGAAAAAGTTATTTTTGCTAGTTATAGCCTTATACTTTATATATGGATACATCATGTAATCAAAGGGAAAATTATAATTTTTATTTTTAAGTTCTATCATATCCTCGTAAACACTAGGAGGAACATGAGATATTAATTCTTCCATTGAAGTATTTGATTTCAAGGATTTTCTAATAGCAGTAGCACTTGAGAAGATATTATTTAAATTGGTACTATTGTAATTTCCACCTTCCCTTTTTATGGTATAGGGTACAATATTACTATGAAGTTTTTTTATGCTCTTAAGGTATTCAACACCTAAAATATTATTAGAAGAATTTAGATAATCAGCTAAGTCTTTTTCATTATAGTAATTTTTCTTATTTAAATAATGAATTAAAGCTGAAGAACGAGCCTTTGGAAAAGGTAATCCTCTATCTAAATCTTCTTTCAATAAGGACTTGAATAAAGGAGGTTCTTCTACTAGTAGATCAGATACTTCTTTAAGAAAGTCTATATCACCTGCTTCACTTCCAAAGCAAATTGAATCTACTATCCCTAGACTATTAAGAAGACTTACGGAACCATAAGAAAAGAATTCCGCAGAAGATAGGCTGTATATTGCAGGGAGTTCTAAAACAATATCTACCCCATTATTTAAAGCCATTGATGTTTTTTTCCATTTATCTACTATAGAAGGAATACCTCTTTGATTAAAGTTTCCACTCATTACTGCAATAATTAAATCACTATTAGTCAATTCTTTAGTTTTATTTATATGAAAAAGGTGTCCATTGTGAAGAGGATTATATTCCACAATAATTCCTGATATTTTCATTAAAATTACCTCCTGTACTCATATAACCATAGATTATATCAAAAAAATGTTAATTATCATAGCCTAATTATTAAATTAAGTCAAAAAAATTCAATATAGAGGTTGAAAAATATATATGAAAAGGGGTATAGTAATAAGGGATATTTAGAATATTTTTACTGAAAGGGGTAAGAAAAAATGAGTTTTACACAAAAGGTATGGAAATTAGCACAACAAGAGATGAAGACAATAGTACTTCCAGAAGGTGAAGAAGAAAGAAATTTAAAGGCTTCAGAAATTATCCATAAAAATAAAATAGCTAAAGTTATATTAGTAGGTAGCCAGGATAAGATTAAGGAAAATGCTAAGAATTTCGGGGTAAATATTGAGGGAATTGAAATTGTAGATCCTGAAGTATCACCTAAGACTGCAGAGTATGCAAAAGCATTTTATGAACTTAGAAAAAATAAGGGTGTTACAGAGGAAAAAGCATTACAAACAGTTAAAGACCCAGTTTATTATGGAACAATGATGGTTAAACTAGAAGATGCCCATGGATTAGTTTCAGGAGCAGTACATAGCACAGGAGATTTATTACGTCCAGGACTTCAAATTATAAAAACAGCTCCAGGAATAAAAGTTGTTTCAAGTTTCTTCGTTATGGAACTTGAAAATTCTTCATATGGAGATAATGGTACTCTATTATTTGGAGATTGTGCAGTTAATCCTAATCCAACATCAGAAGAGCTTGCATCAATAGCTATAAGTACAGCAGAAAATGCAAAGACTCTATGTGGAATAGATCCAAAGGTTGCAATGTTATCTTTCTCAACTATGGGAAGTGCTAAACATGAAAATGTAAATAAGGTTGTTGAAGCTACAAGAATGGCAAAAGAAGCTAGACCAGATCTTGCAATAGATGGAGAATTACAATTAGATGCAGCTATAGTTGATAAAGTAGCAAGTCTTAAAGCACCAAATAGTACAGTAGCAGGAAATTCTAATGTTTTAATATTCCCAGATTTACAAGCAGGAAATATTGGATATAAATTAGTTCAAAGATTTGCAGGAGCTGAAGCTATAGGTCCAGTATGTCAAGGGTTTGCAAAACCAATAAACGACCTTTCAAGAGGATGTAGTGTAGATGATATAGTAAATGTTGTAGCAATTACAGCAGTGCAAGCGCAAAATAGCAAATAAATATTATATTGATTTAATTAAAAATATATTGTAATCTAATATAATGATATATTAATATATTACAAATGCGTCAGGAGGAAATGAGAATGAAAGTATTAGTAATAAACTGTGGAAGTTCTTCATTAAAGTACCAATTAATAAACATGGAAACAGAAGAGAGCTTAGCACAAGGATTAGTTGAAAGAATAGGAATTGAAGGTTCAATTTTAACTCAAAAGGTTCCAGGAAGAGATAAATATATAATAGAGCAACCAATGGCTGACCATAAAGATGCAATAAAATTAGTTTTAGATGCATTAGTAGATGGTAACCATGGAGTTATTTCTTCAATGGATGAAATATCAGCAGTAGGACACAGAGTTGTTCATGGTGGAGAAAAATATTCAGAATCTGTAGTAATTGATGATGCAGTTATGGAAAGTTTAGAAGAGTGTGTAAAACTTGCACCACTTCATAATCCAGCAAACATAATTGGAATTAATGCTTGCAAGAGCTTAATGCCAAACACTCCAATGGTTGCAGTATTCGATACAGCATTCCATCAAACAATGCCAAAAACTGCTTATATGTACCCACTACCATATGAGCTATACACTAAGTATGGAATAAGAAAATATGGTTTCCACGGAACATCACATAAATATGTATCAGCAGAATGTGCTAAATTAATGGGCAAAGACATAAAAGATGTTAAAATCATCACTTGTCATCTTGGAAACGGAGCTAGCTTAGCTGCTATAAAAGATGGCCATTGTGTAGATACAAGTATGGGATTCACTCCACTTGAAGGAATAGCAATGGGAACTAGATGTGGAAACATTGACCCTGCTATAGTTACATTCTTAATGAATGAAGGAAAAATGACAGCTAAAGAAGTTGATAATTTAATGAACAAACAATCAGGAGTTCTTGGATTATCAGGAGTAAGTAGTGACTTTAGAGACATAGAAGATGCTGCTAAAGAAGGAAATGAAAGAGCTATTCTTGCTTTAAATGTATATAACTACAGAGTAAGAGAAATGATTGGTGCTTATGCTGCAGCAATGGGCGGAGTAGATGCAGTTGTATTTACAGCAGGACTTGGAGAAAATGCTATAGAAACTAGAGCAGAAATTTGCAAAGGCTTAGAATTCTTAGGTATTGAAATAGATGATGCTAAGAATAATGTTAGAGGAAAATCTACAGAAGTAAGCAAAGATGGAGCTAAAGTAAAAGTATTTGTTATTCCTACAAATGAAGAGTTAGTAATAGCAAGAGATACTAAAGAACTTACTTCAAAATAGTAAAAATATTTATGTGCTTGAGTAAAAAATTAGCTTTTTATCTTAAGGAAAAAATATACATATGTAAATTACCTTGACTTTTATCGGTATAATTTATATAATAACTTGTGTTTGAATGATATATTTAATTAACTTAAGGAGGGAAGTTGGAGCTTTACTCAAGCTATGCATTTTGCATTATATATAACTAGTCTTAGTTATATGAGGAAAAACAGGTATATTATGTTTTTTCAGAGTGTTGTTATGATTATAAACTTTAAAGATTTAAATGATAAGAACTATGAGAGAAAGAATATAGATATCGAAATTGAGAAAGATAAGTTTTACGATGGTAGTGAAATGGTAAAATACTCCAAGCCTATTAAGTTTAATGGGTTTTTGCGTCGCAAAAAGGAAGTTATAGAACTTATTGGTGACGTAGATACTGAAGTATTATTAAATTGTTCTAGATGTGCAAAAGCTTTTTCTTATGAAGTTAAGGTGCACATAGAAGAAGAAATATCAAACACTGATGATTGTGAGATTATCTCAACCAATACTGAGAATATAGATATTTATGAAATTATTGAAAACAGTATTCTCCTTGAATTACCTGTTAAAAGGTTATGTAAAGAGGATTGCAAAGGCTTATGCCAGACTTGTGGGAAAGATTTAAATTTAGGACAATGTTCTTGTACTGATTTTTATGTAGACCCTAGACTTGAAAAGCTATCACAAATGTTTTCTAACCATAAGGAGGTGTAATAATGGGAAATCCAGCTAGAAAATTTTCAAAAGCAAGAAGAGATTCAAGAAGAGCTCAAACTTTTAAACTTGGTTTACCAGGAATAGTAGAGTGTCCTCAATGCCACGAAATGAAGCTTGCTCACAGAGTTTGTAAGAACTGTGGTTACTACAAGAATAGAGAAGTTGTTTCAACTGAGGAATAAGAAGAAAGTCGATAGACTTTCTTTTTATTTTTATGTGGAAATTTAAATGAAAAAAATATATAATGTATTTAAATATTTTAAAATCATGAAAGGAGTTACTATGAAGGTTGTAGTTGATGGAATGGGTGGAGATAATTCACCTGAAGCTATAGTAGAAGGTTGTGTTCTTGCACAAAAAGAATATGATATAGATATAATAATTACAGGTCAAGAAGATCTTATAAAAAAAGAATTAGAAAAATATGAATATACCAAAGGAAGAATAACTATTTTAAATACTACTGAAATTATTTCAACTAATGAAGCACCAGTAAAAGCTCTAAAGACTAAGAAGGATTCATCTCTTGTTAAAGCTTTAGAATTAGTTAAGAATAAGGAAGCAGATGCCATTGTATCTGCTGGAAGTACAGGAGCCTTCTTAGCGGGCTGTACTCTTATTGTAAAGAGGATTAAAGGGATAAGCAGACCAGCACTAGCACCAGTTATGCCAGGTAAAAATGGTCCATTTATGATAATAGATGTAGGAGCTAATGCAGATTGTAAACCCCATTATTTAACTCAGTTTGCTCAAATGGGTAAGGTATACTTTGAAAGTGTATTATCTGTTGAAAATCCTACTGTAGGTCTTATAAATATAGGATCAGAGGAAGAAAAGGGAAATGAATTAACCAAGGAAGCTTATCAACTTTTAAAACAAGAGAATTTAAATTTTATAGGAAATGTAGAGCCGAGAGAAATTCCTAAAGGAGAGGTAAATGTCCTTGTATGTGATGGTTTTGTAGGGAATACCGTATTAAAGATGTATGAAGGTGTTGCAGAAACCATTCTAAGTGAGCTTAAAAATGAAATAATGAGTTCCGCAACAACAAAAATAGGTGGACTATTATTAAAGCCTGTATTTAAGAGATTTAAAAAGCACTATGACTATAAAGAATACGGTGGAGCTGCATTTTTAGGGGTTGATGGTATTTGCATAAAAGCTCATGGAAGCTCCGATGCCAAGGCTTTAAAAAATGCAATTAAACTTTCTAAAACCTATTATGATACAAAAGTATTAGATAAAGTTAAAGATGCTTTTAAAGAAGAAAAATAAAAAAATTAAAATAAGTGAATAAAATTTTGTAGGTTTAGTATATTATAATATAGTATTTGAAAATAAACAGTTGATTATTATCCAATATGCTATTATATTAAATAGTGATATTATATTGAATTTTTAGGAGGTATATAAAATGTTTGAAAAGATAAGAGCAAAAATCGCGGAGCAACTAAGCATAGATGAAAATGATATAACTATGGACTCTGGATTTGTTGATGATTTAGGAGCAGACTCATTGGACTTAGTTGAGTTAATTATGGCCCTTGAAGAGGAATTTGACATGGAAATCCCTGATGAAGATGCAGAAAAAATAACTAGTGTTGGAGATGTAGTTGACTACATAAAAGCACGAGTAGAAGAATAATATCAGCAGGTTCCGTAGAAATGCGGAACCTTATTTTTAGATTTATTCTTGAATTTATCCACTTGAGTTTATTTACTTGAATAATAATATTAAGTTAGTAGGTTATTTAGATAAATTGAAGAATAAACCTTGGCGAAAGAGGTAAAAAGATGAAAATATTAAAAAGTACATTAGAATTAAAAAATAAATTAGGTATTGACTTTAAAGATTTAACTTTATTACAAACAGCAATAACTCATAGTTCTTACGCTAATGAAAGAAACGCTGCATTCAATGAACGATTAGAGTTTTTAGGAGATACAGTTTTAGAATTAATTATATCTGAATATTTATTTACTAATCACATAAATGAAACAGAAGGATACCTTACTAAGGTAAGAGCTTTAATTGTATGTGAAAATTCTTTATTTGAAATAGCTAAGAAGTGGGAACTAGGAAAATACATTTATATGAGTAAAGGTGAAGAATTAACCGGTGGTAGAACTAGAGTATCAATTTTAGCTGATGCTGTAGAAGCTATTATTGCTGCAGTATACTTAGATGAAGGACTTTTAGTAACTAAGGAATTTGTCCTTAAAAACTTTAACTCAATTATTATTAAAGCAGTTAAAAATGAGATAATTTTAGACTATAAGACAAAGCTTCAAGAAATATTACAAAAGAATGGAGATGTAGATATTTCTTATTCTCTTATTAATTTTGAAGGACCACCTCATAGAAGAGAATTTTTTGTGAAGGTTTTGATTAATGGAGAAGCTAAAGGAAGTGGCTCAGGGTATAGTAAGAAAGAAGCTGAACAAATGGCCGCTAGGGAAGTTTTAATTAAGAGGGGTGATATTAGTGAGTAAGAATCATTATATTATACCTATATTTGTGCCTCATATAGGATGTCCTCATACTTGTGTGTTTTGTAATCAGGATAGTATTACAGGAGATGTAGGGTCAGCAGGTAGCGCAGGAAATGTAGATGGTGCTTATGTAAAAAAAACCATAGAGGACTATTTAGAAACTATAGATAGTAGTGATGCTATAATTGAGGTATCATTTTTCGGTGGTACTTTTACAGGAATTAATATGTGCATCCAAAGAGACCTATTATCAGTAGCTCAAAACTATAAAAAAATAGGAAAGATTAAATTTATAAGATTGTCCACAAGACCAGATTATATAGACCAAGAGATTTTAGACCACCTAAAAAGTTTTGATGTAGATATTATAGAATTAGGAGTTCAATCCTTAGATGAAGAAGTTTTACATAAATCAGGAAGAGGGCATAGTTCAGAAGATGTGGAGAAGGCGTCGAAATTAATAAAAGAATATGGATTTACCTTAGGGCATCAAATTATGCTAGGACTCCCAGGAGATACAAGAGAGAAGGATATTGAAACTACAAGAAAAAGTATTTCTATGAATCCAGATATCTGTAGGATATACCCATCCCTAGTTATTAAGGAAACTCCTATGGAAAAGCTCTTAAGGGAAGGCTTATATAAACCATATACTTTAGAGGAAGCTGTAGATATAAGTAAGATAGTCTATGGAATGATGGAGGGTAATGATATAAAGGTTATCCGAATTGGACTTCAACCTACAGAGGAGATTAGTGCTGATGGAGATGTGGTAGATGGACCTTTTCATCCTGCTTTTAGAGAGCTGGTGGAGAGTAGTGTCTACTGTGATATGATTTATGATTACTATAAAGATAAAGAAATGGATAAGTTCAAAATATATATAAACCCTAAAGATATATCTAAGCTTTATTCTAATAAAAAGCAATATTTTAATCTGCTTCTAAAAAAATTAAAGAGTAAAGAAATTTTTGTAACTCAAGAAAGAAATATAGGAAAGTCTTCCATAGGGTTTTATAATGGTACAAAGTTAGATATAATTAATCAGAAGGATTATTTAAAACTTAAATATCAATAAAACTTTTGATTATATAGGCTAAAGTAAATATATATTTTAAAGTATCCTAGTAAGATTATAGGATATCTTCTTTAAATTAAAGTTAGGAGTGGATTTTATGAGGATGACTAAGAAGAAAAGAGAAAAGTATATAAAAATAATAACTACTTGTATATGCATTGCTATGGCTGCAGTACTTATTTTACCTATAATCTTAGGAGCTTAGGAGTGTGAATAGATGTTCTTAAAATCTATCGAAATAAGAGGATTCAAATCCTTTGCAGATAAGACAGAGCTTACATTTAAAAAAGGTGTAACTGTAGTTGTAGGTCCTAATGGAAGTGGAAAAAGTAATATCTCAGATGCTGTAAGGTGGGTGCTGGGTGAACAAAGTATTAGGAATCTTAGAGGAGATAAAATGGAAGATGTAATCTTTGCAGGTACTCAATATAGAAAACCTGTAGGGCTTGCTCAAGTTTCTCTTACTTTAGATAATAGCGATTCTGACTTAGATATAGCCTATTCTCAGGTAACCGTTGCAAGAAGATTATATAGATCAGGTGAAAGTGAGTATTTAATAAATAATACTGTGTGTAGATTAAAAGATGTACAAGCTTTATTTATGGATACAGGTATAGGTAAGGAAGGATATTCATTAATAGGACAAGGTAAAATTGATGCAATCTTAAGTGCTAAGTCAGAGGATAGAAGAAAGTTATTAGAAGAGGCCGCAGGTATAGTAAAATATAAAACAAGAAAAGAAGAGGCTGAGAAGAAACTAGATAACACGGAGCAAAATCTTATTAGAATAAATGATATTATTTCTACCTATGAAGAAAGGCTTCCATCCTTAGAAGAAGATTGTGAAAAAGCCAAAATATTTTTAGAAGCTTCTAAAGAGATAAAAGTAAAGGAAGTTAATATAATCATAGATTTTTTGGAAAAAACTAAAATTAACATAGATAGATACAACAACACAATAAATGCTGTAACTACAGATATAGAAACCTTGAAGAAAGAAAAATATGAATTAAAACTAGCTTATGAAAATAATGATGAAGAGCTAGAAGCTTTAAATAATATTTTAGAAGAAAAGAAAAAGATTTATTATGAAAGTCAAAATAAACATCAAGGAGTAATTGGAGAAGTTAAACTCTTTGAAGAAAAAATATTACATTTAGAAGACAGTATAAATAGATTAAACAGTGAAATACTGCAAAAAAATCAATATCTTGAAGAGTCGTATTTGAAAATAGAAAACCAAAGAAAGAGTATTGCTGCCTTAAAAGAAGAAGAATTAGACATAAATAATAAAATAGAAAAAAAACAATTAGAATTAACAAATGTATTAAATAGTGTGACTAGTGATAATAATAAATTGAAGGAATTAGAAGAGATAAAATTCAAGTATTATAATAATATTAATTCTAAAACTAGCGAAATAGATATTTTAAAAAATAATATCGAAATTAGTAGTGGAAATGTAGAAAATTTAATATTAGATGTTCAAACTTTTAAAAATTCTATATTAATAAATAACAAGACTAAGAATCATTTAATAGAAGAAGAGAATAAGGCTAGTATTAGTATTGAGAAATATGAAGAGGAAGTTAAGGAAAATAGAAAAAAACTATCTAAGTGTAAGCATGACTTAGAGATCTTAGAAAAAAAATTAAAAGAAATATTGAGAGAGCAAGGAAATAAAGAAGCTAGGCTAAATGCTTTGGTAACTTTAGAGAATTCCTATGAAGGATACAATAGATCTGTAAAACTTCTAATGCAACACATAGAGAATAGTAAAGATTATAGAGCAAATGAGGATTGCTATGTACTTGGAGATATAATAAAGGTTCCAGAGAGATTTGAAAGAGCTATAGAGATTGCTATGGGAGCTAGCATATCTAATATTGTCACCAAGGATGAACACATAGCAAAAAATCTTATTAATTACTTGAAAAGTAGTAAAATAGGAAGAGCAACCTTTATGCCTATAAATATAGTAAAGGGTAAGAACCTATTGGTAGATAAAACTGTAAGGGATACTAAGGGATATATAGGCATAGCTAGTGAACTTATAGAATTTGAAGATAAATTTAAGGGTGTAATCGATCAAGTTTTGGGCAAAACTCTTGTATGTGATACTATGGATAATGGACTGCATATATCTAAAGTTTGTGGCTATAAATATAGAATTGTTACTTTAGATGGAGAAGTCTTTAATCCGGGGGGATCACTAACGGGAGGAAGTTATTCTAAAAATGCTAACGTAATTGGTAGAAAGAGAGAAATTGAAAAATTAACTGAGGAAGTAGAAGAAAGTCACGGAGTAGTTGCTCTTAAAAATGAAGAAATAACATCAGTTAATGTTAAGATTAAAGAACTAGATGATAGAGGTCTTAACTTAAGAGATGAAATACATTACGAGAGTATTAATATAACAAAGATTAAGGGTGAAATATCAAGGGTTACAGAAGAGGAACTAAGAAACAAAAGAGAACTTCAAAAAGCTAGCGAAAATCTGGGTAAGGAAGAGGAGAAAATTAAAGCCTTAAAAGCTAAATTAACTTTTTCACAGCAGGAATTAACTGAGCTTAAAGATAAGGTAATTGAATTAGAAGGTCAATATGATGAGCATAACAATAAAACTAAAGGCAAAAATTTATATATAGATGCCATTAAAGATGAATTAACCTCTATAAAAATAAATAAAGCAAAGCTTTTAGAAGTTATAAGTAATAATATTCAAGAATTAGATAGGATGACCCAGGCAGTAGATATTGAGAAAAGGCTAATTGAAAGCAATTTAAAAAATATAGAAACATCCACTTTAGCTAAGGAAGAATATAGAATAAACATATCTAAAAGTACTGAAAATACTAAGGAAATTATTAAGTTACTTAAGGAGTTAGAGCAGTTTTTTGAAGAAACCCAAGTAGAAAAGTTAAAGATAAAAGATAAAATTCCAGTTATAACTTCAAAAATTGAAGATATTGATTTACAATTAGATAAACTAGAAAAAGAAATTCATAAAAATCAGATTTCTTTGGCTAAAATTGAATCAGAAGAAGAAGTTCTATTGAAGAAGCTTAATGAAGAGTATAATCTTACCTTTGCAGAAGGATTAAGTTTTAAACTAGAGGGTTATGATATAGCTATATTAAAGAATGAAGTTGCAGAATTGAAAAAGAGAATAACTGCTCTTGGAGTAGTTAACCTAGGAGCCATAGAAGAATTTAAAGAAGTAAATGAAAAGTATACTTTTATGAGCACACAGAGGGAAGATTTAGTTAAGTCTAAGGAAGAAATAATTGAATTCATAGGCAAGATAACTGAAAAGATGAGAGATGTGTTTATGGAGAATTTTAAGCAGCTCAGGATTTACTTCAATGACACTTTTAAGGAGTTATTTAAGGGTGGAAGTGCTGATTTAAGTCTTCAAGGTGATGATGAGCTAACCTGTAAGATTGAAATAGATGTAGAGCCACCAGGAAAAAAACTTCAAAATATAAATCTACTTTCAGGAGGAGAGAAGGTTTTATCAGCCATTGCACTACTATTTGCAATACTAAAGATGAAGCCAACTCCATTTTGTATACTAGATGAGATTGAGGCTGCGTTAGATGATGCTAATGTACTTAGATATGGAGAATTTTTAAAAAAATTCTCTGAAAACATACAATTCATAGTAATAACTCACAGAAAAGGAACCATGGAAACCAGTGATATGATTTATGGAGTTACTATGGAAGAAAAGGGTGTATCTAAGGTAGTATCCATGGAATTTAATAAGGAATAAGGAGGATTAATATGTTTGGAGGATTTTTTGATAAGTTAAAACAAGGGCTTAGCAAAACTAGAAATACTATAAATGATGCAGTGACTCAAGTATTAAAACTTGCAGTTACAATAGATGATGATTTATATGAAGAACTAGAAGAAGTATTAATAACTAGCGATATAGGGGTAGAAACCTCAGTAGAAATTATTGAAAGGCTTAGAAAAAAGGTTGTTTCTGAAAGAATCAATGATACTGAAGAAATACTTCCAGCTATGAAATCTATAATTATGGATATGCTAGGAGACTATGAAACCTCAATAATACCTGAATCAACACCAGAAGTAAGATTAGTCATTGGTGTTAATGGAGTAGGAAAAACTACATCAATTGGAAAAATGGCTGCTAGAATAAAAAATAATAATTATAAGGTTTTATTAGCAGCAGCAGATACTTTTAGAGCGGCAGCTATAGATCAATTAGAAGTTTGGAGTAATAGAGCTAATGTGGATCTGATAAAACATCAAGAGGGTTCAGATCCAGCAGCTGTTATATACGATGCAGTACAGGCTGCAAAGGCTAGAAAAGTTGATGTGTTAATTTGTGATACTGCAGGTAGACTTCATAATAAGAAAAATCTTATGGATGAACTTGGAAAGATTAATAGAGTTATCGATAGAGAGTATGGAGAAGCTAAAAAGGAAACTTTACTAGTTTTAGATGCTACTACTGGACAAAATGCAGTTATTCAAGCAAAACAATTTATGGAGGTATGTCCTATAGATGGTATAATTCTAACAAAGCTAGATGGTACAGCTAAGGGTGGTATAGTTATCTCTATAAAACATACTTTAAATATTCCAGTTAGATATATAGGAGTAGGGGAAGGTATAGATGATCTTCAAGAATTTAATTCTAGAGATTTTGTAGAAGCTTTATTTTAACTGTTAAGTAAAAATACTTGACAGCTTAAAATTAATTTGTTAATATAAGTTTTGTGAGTTGGGTGATTATATGGAAAAAAGAGTTGAAATATCAATTTTACTAGATTTTTATAACTCATTACTTACTGATAAACAAAGAGATATTATGGATTTATATTATAATAATGACTTATCTCTATCAGAAATAGCAGAAGTTAATAATACTAGTAGGCAAGCAATTCATGACTTAATTAAAAGATGTGGTAATCTTTTAGAAGAGTATGAAAGTAAACTTCACTTAATGAAAAAAACCTTAGCTATAGAAAACTCTAAGACTGAAATTATTAACAAATTAAAAGGGTTAAAAGGTACTACTTCTGAAGAAAATATAAAAAAAGAAATAGACCATATAATTAAAGATATAGAAGAGAATGTATAGGAGGTTTTCATATGGCTTTTGAAGGACTATCTTCCAAATTACAAGAGACCATAAAAAAGCTAAAGGGTAAAGGTAAGCTTTCAGAGAAAGATATTAAAGAAGCTATGAGAGAAGTAAAACTTGCTCTTTTAGAAGCGGATGTAAATTATAAAGTTGTTAAAAACTTTGTAAAGTCTGTCAGTGAAAAATGTCTTGGTGATCAAGTTATGGAAAGTTTAACACCAGGTCAGCAAGTAGTTAAAATAGTTAATGAAGAATTAACTGAGTTAATGGGAACCACTGAAAAGAAAATAGAATTTGTCAACAATGGAATAACAATGATAATGTTAGTTGGTCTCCAAGGTGCAGGTAAAACAACCATGGCAGGAAAGCTGGCTCTAAATCTTAGAAAAAGCAATAAAAAGCCATTACTAGTAGCCTGTGACGTTTATAGACCAGCAGCTATAAAACAACTACAAGTTGTAGGAAAGTCAATAGATGTACCTGTATTCACTATGGGAGATAAAAATAGCCCAGTAGATATTTCAAAAGCTTCCATTGAACATGCTAAGAGCATTGGAGCTAATGTAGTTATCGTGGATACGGCAGGAAGACTTCACATAGATGAAGCGCTAATGGGAGAACTTGAAGATATAAAAGCTTCAATAAATCCATCAGAAATTTTATTAGTTGTAGATGCTATGACAGGTCAAGATGCAGTAAATGTAGCTGAAACCTTTAATAATACACTAGATATTACAGGAGTTATCGTTACCAAGTTGGATGGTGATACCAGAGGTGGTGCTGCACTATCAATTAAGGCAATCACTGAAAAACCTATAAAATATGTAGGTATGGGAGAGAAGATGACAGATTTGGAAATCTTCCACCCAGAGAGAATGGCATCAAGAATACTTGGTATGGGAGATGTACTTTCTTTAATTGAGAAAGCTCAATCAGCTATCGATGAGAAGAAAGCTACAGAACTCGGTAACAGAATGATGAATCAAGAATTCAATCTTGAGGACTTTTTAGAGACTATGAATCAAATGAAAAATTTAGGACCTATGGGCAAGTTGGTTGAAATGATTCCAGGCTTTAATGCAAAGGAATTAAAGGGTGTGGATTTTTCACAAAGTGAGAAAAATATGGGCAGCATGGAAGCAATAATACATTCCATGACTACAAAGGAAAGAAAAAATCCAAGCATAGTGTCTTCTTCTCCATCTAGAAAGAAGAGAATTGCAGATGGTTCAGGTTCAACTATTCAAGCAGTAAATAAACTTTTAAAAGACTTCGAGATGATGAAAAAAATGATGAAACAGATGAAGGGCATGGGAGGCAAGGCTGGTAAATTTGGTAAAAAAGGCTTGTTTGGAAAATTACCTTTCTAAGTTCAAATACACATAACCTTTGAAGGAGGTGAAAATATAATGGCAGTAAAAATAAGATTAAGAAGAATGGGTGCTAAAAAAGCTCCTTTCTACAGAATAGTTGTTGCTGATTCAAGATCTCCAAGAGATGGAAGATTTGTTGAAGAGATTGGATACTACAATCCAACTACAGAGCCAGTAACTGTTAAAATCGATGAAGAGAAAGCAGTTAAATGGGTAAAAAATGGAGCTCAACCAACAGACACAGTTAAAAGACTTTTCAACAATGCGGGAATAAAATAGGAAAGTTTAATTGATTGGAGGCGCAATCCATGAAAGAATTACTTACAATTATTGCAAGGTCATTAGTTGATAACCCTGATTCAGTGCAAGTAAATGAAATTGCTGGAGAGCATTCTATAATTTTAGAATTAAAGGTTGCTGAAGAAGATATGGGGAAAGTAATTGGAAAACAGGGAAGAATAGCTAAGTCTATTAGAACTGTTGTTAAAGCAGCAGCGATTAAAGAAAATAAAAGAGTTGTTGTAGAAATAATATAAGAGTTAGGAATACCTAGCTCTTATTTTTTTATATATTGTAGTTGACAAGAATTACAAAGAATTATTATAATAAACAGAGTTCTAAGTATCAGTATTTTCGATACTTAGAACTCGTTATCCAGGAATGTAGTAGCTCTCTTAACTCCCAACTTGAGAAGAAGGTGGAAGTATTAGAGCTAATAGTTATCGGGTAAACAGAGTTCTTAGCTTCTTTGAAGGTTAGAAATCGTTATCCAGGGACGTAGTAGCTCTTAACTGCCGACTTAAGAATAAGGAGGGAGTATTAGAGCTAATAGTCATCGGGTAAACAGAGTTTATGAAAAAATTTTGTGTTAATAATATTAAGTAATTAAATAGTGAGGAGATATATGATGAGGGAATTGATGAGCGTTGGGCAGATAACTAAGCCCCATGGAGTAAGAGGAGAAGTTAAGGTACTTTCTCTAACAGATAGCTTAGAAAGATTTAGAGACTTAGATAAGGTATACATAGATGATAAAGAAATAAAAATTACATCAGTTAAGCTTCAAAAGGATAGAGCTATATTAAAAATAGAAGGAATTGATTCTATTGAAGAAGCCGAAATTTATAGAAATAAATATCTTCAAGTAAAAAGAGAAGATGCTATAAAATTACCAGAGGGTAGCTACTATGTTGCAGATTTAATGGATTGTTATGTTTATGATACAGATGGAGAAGAATTAGGGAAAGTATATGATGTTATTGCAACGGGAAGTAATGATGTATATTGGATTAAATCAGAAGGAAAAGAAGACGTGCTAGTTCCTGCTTTAAAGACAATTGTAGAAGAAGTAGATATAGAAAATAATAAAATTGTAATAAAACCAGTGAAGGTATGGTCTGAATAATGAAGATAGATATATTAACTTTATTTCCAGAGATGTTTCAGGTATTTAATCATAGTATCATAGGAAATGCTATGGAAAAAGGAATATTATCTATAAATACTACTAATATAAGAGACTTCTCTACTAATAAACATAAAAAGGTTGATGATTACCCTTATGGGGGTGGAGCAGGCATGGTGATGACCCCAGAACCCATTGTGAACTCCATAAAACATCTAAGAGAAAATAATAAAGGAAAAGTTATATTTTTAGGTCCTAGAGGTAAGACTTTAAATCAAGAGGTATGTAAAGAACTTGCCAAAGAGGAGGAATTAATATTTTTATGTGGTCATTACGAAGGTATAGATGAGCGAGTATATAAATATATAGATATGGAAATTTCTCTAGGGGATTTTGTTTTAACAGGGGGAGAAATGGCTTGCATACCTGTAGTTGATAGTATTGCTAGAATGATCCCAGGAGTTCTATCCTGTAATGAGAGTTATGAAGAAGAATCCTTTTATGAAGGATTATTAGAATATCCTCAATATACAAGACCTTTTTCCTTTGAAGGAGATGAAGTTCCAGAGGTATTAATATCTGGGCATCACGAAAATGTAAGAAAGTGGCGAAGACTTAAATCATTACTGATTACAAAGGAGAGAAGAAGGGACTTATATAAAAATGTAGAACTGACTAAAGAAGATAAAAAGCTGCTGGAGAATCATCATAAAAAGGATAAATAATATTGCACATTGAAATATTATGTGATAAAATGAGGATTGTGCTAGTACGGGCGGTCCTCTGTCACCCAATGTGAGTAAGAACGTCATAATAAATTTTAGGAGGGAATGCACAATGTTAGATATAATAAAAGCTATAGAAGCAGAACAATTAAGAACTGACTTACCTGAGTTCAATGTAGGAGATACAGTTAAAGTTCACATCAGAATTAAAGAAGGTAACAAAGAAAGAGTTCAAATATTTGAAGGTACCGTTCTTAAAAGACAAAATGGTGGAGCTAGAGAAACTTTTACAGTAAGAAGATTTGCATCAGGAGTTGGAGTTGAAAAAACTTTCCCAATAAATACGCCTGTTATAGAAAAAATCGACGTAGTTAGAAGAGGAAAAGTAAGAAGAGCTAAATTATTCTACTTAAGAGATAGAGTAGGTAAGGCTGCTAAAGTAAAAGAGAGAATGTAAGAAAATGGGGCTAGATAGTCCCTTTTTTTATTACATATATAGAAGTATTTATTATAAATGTGGTGAATACTAAAATAGTTAATTTAATATATCTAATTATAAAATTCTTAGGAGTGAGATAAATGAGTATAAACTGGTTTCCTGGACATATGGCAAAGACCAGAAGAGAAATAAAAGAAAATTTAAAGTTAGTAGATGCAATAATAGAAATTCGTGATGCAAGAATAGCTTATTCAAGTTCTAATCCAGACATTGAAGATATCTGTAGCGAGAAACCTAGAATAATATTATTTAATAAAAGCGATCTTAGTGAAGAATATGTAACAAAGAAGTGGGTAAATAAATTATCAGATGATAAAACTAGAGTATTGTCTGTTAATTGCCTTACAGGATCAGGGCTTAACAAAATTAAACCCACTCTAGAAGAGCTTTTGAAAGAGAAGCATGATAGACTTAAAAGTAAAGGCGTAGTAAATATTATTACCAGAGTAATGGTTGTTGGAATCCCTAATGTAGGAAAATCTACATTTATAAATAGGATGGCAAAAAACAGTGCTGCTAAAACGGGAGATAGACCTGGTGTTACAAAGAGTAAACAATGGATAAAAACAAAGATGGGTATAGAACTTATGGATACTCCAGGGGTTTTATGGCCTAAATTTGAAGACGATACAGTAGGGCTTAATTTAGCCTTTACTGGAGCTATAAAGGATGAAATAATGGATGTTGAGGAATTGGCATTAAAGCTTATAGAAAGACTTCAAAGTACACATGGATCAAGGCTAGTGGAGAGATATAAGCTTAAAGAATTAGACGAAAATCCTCTTACTAATATGGATAACATAGGTAAAAAAAGAGGTGCTATAATTTCAGGGGGCAACATAGATTATAATAGAGTAGCTGTAATGCTATTAGATGAATTTAGGGGGGGAAAGTTAGGTCCTATTTCACTAGAGGTACCTGATACAGAAAATAAATATGAGTAGTATAAATTTTTTAAAAGAAATTAAAACTATGAGATTTAACGATATAAAATCTTCTGTCCGTGGGTTTATGTCATTAAAAGATGTAAGTAGCCATGAGGCAGATTATGAAGCTATATATCAAGTATTAAACAATGATCATAGGAAAAATGTAAGAGCTTTAGGAGAAACCCTAAGAAAATATGTGGAGCATTATAAAAATGAATATGCTAGAGTAGAAAAATTATATGATTTTGATAAAAGCTATGGATATGATATTGTAGCTGGTGTAGATGAGGTTGGAAGAGGTCCCTTAGCAGGGCCTATAGTTGCTGCTGCAGTAGTTCTTGACAATAATTCAAGAAATTTAATATTACGAATAAATGATTCCAAGAAGTTAACTAAAGAAGTAAGAGAAGAGTTAAGTGATATAATAAAAAAAGAAGCAATAAGTTATTCTATAGCCCTAAAAACCAACAGAGAAATAGATAAAGAAGGCATAGGATTTTGTAACAATGAAATTTTCAAGATGGCTGTGAGAGAACTAAAAGTTACTCCTGATATAGTATTATCAGATGGATATACTATAAGAGAATTTAACATTAGAAATGAAGCTGTAATTAAAGGAGACACTAAAAGTGCTGCCATTGCGTGTGCCTCTATAATAGCTAAAGTATATAGAGATAATTTAATGGAAGAGTATAGTAAGAAGTATACACAATATCACTTTGATAAAAATGTAGGATATGGTACTAAAGAACATATAGATGTAATAATTTGTCATGGTAGCTGTCCAATTCATAGAGAAAGTTTTCTGAAAAATATACTTAACAAATAATTAATAAAATAAAAAATACCTGAATAAAAAAGTTATCTAATTACTTTTTTATTCAGGTATTTACTTTTTAGAAAGCATTTTTAATCAGTGTAATATTAGGGGATTCACCAGAAGAAATCAGTGTTACCTCTATGGCATCAAATCTAAAATAAGATTTATGTATATTTTTTAAACAAATATAATATTGTGCAGTTTTATACAATTTTCTTTTTTTAGCATTAGTGATACTTTCTAATGGGGTACCGTATCTTTTGCTATATCGAGTTTTTACCTCTATAAAGCAAATATAATTATTATCCTTAGCTATAATATCAATTTCCCCTAACTTACATAAAAAGTTTTCTTCTAATATTATATATCCCTTTTTTTCAATATATTCTCTAGCTAGATTTTCTCCATAATTACCTATAGTTTTATTTAAAATCTTCATTTAAAACTCCCTTTAATGCAAAGAACTCTGTCTACATCTTAGACAATACAATCCAAAGCTAAACTTTGATTTAATTAAAATTTTTACAAAGTTGATTTATTCTAAATTCAATGGTCAATACTTACACTATTAAAGTTGGAAATTTATATTTAGAGGGTGAAATTATGTCAATTCAAATAAAGACTGCAGCCTTTTCTGGAGTGGAAGGTATATTAATTAATGTAGAGGTAGATATCACCTATGGGTTACCTAATTTTAATATTGTAGGTTTAGGGGATACTGCTGTAAAAGAATCTAAGGATAGAGTTAGATCAGCTATAACCAATTCTTCTTTAGATTTTCCAATTAGTAGAATAACTATAAATTTAGCTCCAGCTCATATACGAAAGGAAGGCTCACACTATGATTTACCTATAGCTGTAGGAATTCTTTTAGCAACTAATCAACTTTTCTTAGAAGAGCCAGATAATTTTATATTTATGGGTGAGTTGTCCTTAAATGGAAATGTAAATAAAATTAAAGGGGCTCTTCCCATTGTAATTGAAGGTATAAAACATGGAGTAAAGAACTATATAGTACCTATTGGAAATAAAGATGAATGTGCTTGTATTGAAGAAGCCAATATATATCCTATTAGGAATTTGAGTGAGGTAATTCATCTTTTTACTTATAAGGATGTAAAACCCTATACATTTACCAGTAGAGAAAAGTATAAAAATAATAATTGTCCATTAGATTTTGAAGATGTCATAGGACAGCAAGCAGCTAAAAGAGCATTGGAGGTTGCTGTAGCAGGAAATCATAATGTACTTATGTATGGAACTCCAGGATCGGGAAAAACTATGCTGGCAGAGAGGGTTATTTCTATTATGCCGCCTCTTACCGATGACGAAGCTCTAGAGGTTACGAAGATATATAGTATTAGTGGAGAGCTTAAGGATGAGGGATTAATGGGAAATAGACCCTTTAGGAATCCTCATCATACAATTACTAGTACTGCTTTAATTGGTGGTGGCAGAAACCCCTCAGCAGGAGAAGTATCTTTAGCTCACAATGGAGTGTTATTCCTAGATGAAATATTAGAATTTGATAAAAGGGCTCTTCAAGTTCTAAGACAGCCTTTAGAGAATAAGAGGGTAAGAATTTCAAGAGTAAATGGAACAATAACTTATCCAGCGGATTTTATGCTTGTGGCAGCTATGAATCCGTGCAACTGTGGGATGTATGGAAGTGAAACAAGGTTATGTAAATGTAGTGATAGCGAAGTGAAAAGATATTTATCTAGATTATCTGGACCTTTATTAGAGAGAATAGATATTTTCACTCCAGTAAACTCCATATCCTATGAGACTATAAATAGTGATAAAAAAGAAGAAAAATCAGAGGTTATGGCCCTTAGGATAGAAAGAGCAAGGGAGATACAAAGTGAAAGATTTAGGAATGAACATATAAAATATAATAACGATATGTCTTCTAGTCATATAAAAAAGTACTGTAAGCTTAATGGGGATTCTAATAGGATTCTTGAGTATACCTACAAAAAATACGGACTTAGTACTAGAGTTTATAATAGGATTTTAAAAGTAGCTAGAACTATTGCGGATTTAGATGGTAATAAATCCATAGAAGAAAATCATATTATTGAAGCACTTCAATATAGGAAGTACATAAGGGAAGATATAATATAAGGAATTAGGAGAGTATAGATGGTCGATTTATTTAAATTATGGATTATTACTACGGAAGTATCTAATAATATGAAAAAATACATTTATGATGAATATCATGATTTTGATACCTTGAGAAAAATGGTGATTAATGATAATATGACACTATTGCCTAAAAAAATTGTAGAAAAGTTTCAAAAGTCATATATAAAAATTGAAGAGTTGGCTGTTGAAGAATGCAAATCCATTAAGGATATACATATTTGTACTATTTATGATATAGATTATCCTATAAGTTTACTGCAGTATGAGGATGTACCTTTTGGTATATTTTACAAGGGTAATATTTCGATGGTTAATGAAAAAAAGAATATTTCTATTGTGGGTTCTAGAAAGTGTACTAGATATGGGATAGACGTAACTAATAGTATGGTGGAACAGTTAAGTCCTTATGAAATAAATATTGTAAGTGGTATGGCTAAAGGTATTGATTCTGTAGCTCATAGGGCCGCAATAAAGAACAACATTAATACAATTGCAGTTTTAGGTAGTGGCATTGATGTTATATATCCTAAAGAAAACTATAGACTTTACCATGAAATTTTAGAAAACAGTGGTTGTATAATTAGTGAGTTCCCATTGGGAACACCACCTTTAAGTAGAAATTTTCCAATGAGAAATAGAATTATTAGTGGTATGTGTGAATTGTTAGTTGTCACTGAAGGCGGAGAAAAAAGTGGGACGCTAATTACTGTAGGAGCAGCTTTAGAGCAAGGGAAAAATATAATTGTTGTGCCAGGGAGTATATTCTCCAGTGAAAGTAAAGGGACTAATAAATTAATAAAAGATGGTGCCTATGTTTATACAGACATAGAAGATGTGTTGAATTTATTGAATATTTCTAGAGTTTCCATAGATAATAAAAATATAACTACTGTAAAAAGCAAATTAGAGGAAAGAATATATCAAGTTATAGATGATAATCCTATACACATTGATAAAATAATTAAATTAGTTGATGTTGACATTAATCGATTATATAAGTTATTATTTGAGTTGCAAGTAAAAGAGGAGATTTTATGTTTAAGTGGAAACTTTTATGTTAGAATTAATAAATAGTTAAAAATTTATGAAATATTTAATAAGGTTTGTATATTATGACTTGCAATGAGATAATAATATTTTAAAATATAGTAGGATGTAGAATTTTATATATAATAAAAAGATTATGAGAAATCTGCATGGTGCTTATAAATATGTAATAAAATAAAAAATTATAAGCTATAATGGAGGGGTTAGAATGGGGCAAAAATTAGTCATAGTTGAGTCGCCAGCAAAAGCGAAAACCATAAAGAAGTATTTAGGAAAAAATTATGTAGTAGAAGCATCTATGGGTCATGTAAGAGATTTACCTAAAAGTCAGTTAGGGGTAGATATAGAAAAAAATTATGAACCCAAATACATAACTATTAGAGGTAAAGGGGAACTTTTAGATAAGATTAAGAAGCAAGCTAAAAAAAGTGAAAAAATATATCTTGCTACTGACCCTGATAGAGAAGGGGAAGCTATATCTTGGCATTTAGCTAACATATTAAAAATAGACACTGAAGAGTCATGTAGAATAGAGTTCAATGAGGTCACAAAAAGTGCTGTAAAAAATGCCATAAAATCTCCAAGAAAGATAAATGAAAATGTATTTGATGCTCAACAGGCTAGAAGAGTATTAGATAGATTAGTAGGATATGAGATAAGTCCTATACTTTGGAGAAAAATAAAGTGGGGATTAAGTGCCGGAAGAGTACAATCTGTAGCTCTTAGAATAATATGCGATAGAGAAAAGGAAATTCAAGCTTTTGTACCAGAAGAATATTGGACTGTGGAAGCAAAAGTATCTAAATTAGCAGAAACAAAAACCTTTACAGTGAAATTGCATAGTAAAAAAGGGAAAAAAATTATTATAAATAAAGAAGAAGAAGCTAATAATATTATAAAAGTTGTACAGCAAGGTGAATTTGTGGTTAAAGATATAAAAGATACAGCTAAATCTAAAAATCCACTACCACCATTTACTACTAGTACTCTTCAACAAGATGCCTATAGAAAAATAAACTTTTCAACTAAAAAAACCATGGCAACAGCACAACAGTTGTATGAGGGTATAGAAATTAAAGGACATGGAACTATCGGTCTTATTACTTATATGAGAACAGACTCAGTAAGAGTATCAGAGGAGGCTCAGGGAGCTACTCTTGAATTTATAAAAAATATCTATGGAGATAAATATGCACCAAAGGTTAAAAGAGCTTACAAAGGTAAGAAGGGAGCACAAGATGCTCACGAAGCTATAAGACCCACTAATGTAGAGATTACTCCAAAAATTGCTAAGGAAACCTTAAGCAATGATCAATTAAAGCTCTACACTTTAATTTGGAATAGATTCGTAGCTAGCCAAATGGAGTCTGCAATAATTGATACTACATCAATTTCAATAAGCAATGGGGATTATTTATTTAAAGCTTCAGGATTTAAGGTGAGATTTGATGGGTTTACTAAAATCTATGCCACTGATAATGAAGATGAGGATGGAAATGCAAAATTACCAACTTTAAATACAGATGAAAAGTTAATAGAAAAATCTGTAGATGGAAAACAACATTTTACTCAACCTCCAGCAAGATTTTCAGAGGCATCCTTAGTTAAAACTTTAGAGGAAAATGGAATAGGTAGACCGAGTACTTATGCACCTACAATTACCACCTTATTAAGCAGGAAATATGTAGATAGAGAAAAGAAGGTATTATTTCCTACGGAATTAGGATTCATAGTTAATAATATAGTTAGTGAATATTTTAAACAAATAGTTGATGTAGAATTTACTGCTGAAATGGAAAGTAAACTAGACAGCATAGAAGAAGGAAATGCTAATTGGAAATCTGTAGTAGAAGAATTCTTCGTACCACTAAAGGAAGCTATAGAAATAGCCGAAAAAGAAATAGCTAAGATAACTATAGAAGATAAGGTATCTGACATACCATGTGATAAATGTGGAAGACTTATGGTGATAAAACAAGGAAGATTTGGTGAGTTTCTTGCATGTCCAGGATATCCAGAGTGTAAAAATACAAAGACCATGGCTAGAGAATTAGACGTAAAGTGTCCTAAGTGTGGAGGAAATGTTTTAGAAAAGAGAAGCAAAAAAGGTAAGATATTTTATGGATGTGGAAATTATCCACAATGCGATTTTGTAAGTTGGCATGAACCTACAGAAAAGAAGTGCCCTCAGTGTGGAAGTGTAATGGCTAAAAGGTATAGCAAAGCAAAAGGTGATTATTTAGAATGTATTAACTCAGAATGTAAACATAAGGAGTTAACAGATAATAAATAAAATGGGTTATATTAGTTAAAAATTACCTTGAAGTAAAATTTAATTTAAAAATAGGTTAAATATGTCGAAAATTAATAAAAAACATGTTGATAGAATAAATTCTATATGTTATGATGGTATATGGCAACGAAACAATTCTAAAATTTGTGAAAGAAAAGAATATTTTGAATTATTTAAAAGGTTGCAGTGATAAATAGCATTATGAAAAATGAAAAAAGAAGAAGGAGGAATAGTGATGTCATTATTAGAAAAAACAAGAAAATTAAACAAGATTTTACAAAAGTCAGGTTCAGAACCAGTAGTTTTTGATGATATATGTGGACTTCTAAGTGAAGTGTTAGATTGTAATGTATATGTTATTAGTAGAAAGGGGAAAGTTTTAGGATATAATCTTTCCTATGGATTTGAATGCGATAAAGTTAAAGAACAAGTAGTTGAAAATAAAAGATTTCCAGAGCAATATAATGCTAAACTGCTAAATATAGATGAGACAAAGGCAAATATGCCAAGCAGTGGTATTTGTGTATTTAATGGAGAAGTTCAATGTGACTTTAAAGATATGCTATCAACTATAGTTCCTATTAATGGGAATAGAGAAAGATTGGGAACTTTATTGTTATCAAGATTTTCTAACCAGTTTACTGAAGATGATTTAGTTATTGCAGAATATAGTGGTACTATTGTGGGAATGGAAATGTTAAGAGCTAAGACTGATGAAATAGAAGAAGAAGCAAGAAAAAAAGCTATAGTTCAATTAGCAATAGGAACATTATCTTATTCAGAGTTAGAAGCTGTAGAACATATATTTAACGAACTTGATGGTAGTGAGGGACTTTTAGTTGCATCTAAAATAGCAGATAAGGTTGGAATAACTAGATCTGTTATAGTAAATGCTCTTAGAAAGTTTGAAAGTGCTGGAGTTATAGAATCTAGGTCTTTAGGAATGAAGGGTACTCACATAAAGATTCTAAATGAGAAATTAATAGATGAATTAAATAAGCTTAAATAATTTAATACAATATGTAGAAAAATATTAAAAATAAAAATCCTGATAAAGGATTTTTATTTTTAATAAAGATGATTCTTTCAATACTCACATGTATTTTAAAAGTTTTCTAGGATACTATATGAATAGTTGTCTAGTTAAATAGTTAACTATTTGTTCTATCCATGCGGATTTCAGGGATTTATCTTTTAAAATTCTAGAATTAATATATATTAATTATGAAAAATTATAATTATTGTATTAACAGAA
Source organism: Clostridium sp. UBA7791 (assembly GCF_002480755.1). NCBI lineage: Bacteria > Bacillati > Bacillota > Clostridia > Eubacteriales > Clostridiaceae > Clostridium > Clostridium sp. UBA7791. The sequence continues at coordinate 768,322 of NZ_DLCT01000005.1, forward strand.
TTTTAAATAATAAAAATTTAAAATTAACCTTGTTATTTAGAAAAAAATTTGTTGAACATTGATTTTCTATGTGATATAATACACAAGGTAAGAAAATACACACACTACTGAATTTATTAAAAGGTGCTTTAAGGAGTATTTAATAAAAATGATGGTAGTGGAGGAAAAAACCAGGAGGTATATTAAAATGGCAGTTATTTCAATGAAACAATTATTAGAAGCAGGTGTTCATTTTGGACATCAAACAAGAAGATGGAACCCTAAAATGGCTCCATACATCTTCACTGAGAGAAATGGTATCTATATCATTGACTTACAAAAAACAGTTAAGAAAATTGATGAAGCATATGATTTCATAAAATCAGTATCAGAAGAAGGAAAAGATATATTATTTGTTGGAACTAAAAAGCAAGCTCAAGAAGCTATCCAAGAAGAAGCTATCAGATCAAGCATGCATTTTGTAAACAACAGATGGTTAGGTGGAATGTTAACTAACTTCAGAACTATTAAAACAAGAATAGGTAGACTTGAAGCTTTAGATAAAATGGAAGAAGATGGAACATTTGATGTTCTTCCTAAAAAAGAAGTTATTCAACTTAAAAATGAAAGAGAAAAATTAGAAAAGAACCTTGGCGGAATTAGAAACATGGATGCTAAGAATATTGGAGCTTTATTTATAGTTGATCCAAGAAAAGAAAAAAATGCTATACTTGAAGCTAAGACATTAGGAATTCCTGTAATAGCAATAGTTGATACAAACTGTGATCCAGATGATGTTGACTATGTAATCCCAGGAAATGATGATGCTATAAGAGCAGTTAAATTAATAACTGAAAGATTAGCTGATGCTATAATTGAAGCAAGACAAGGTGAAGAAGTAGCTGAATAATATAGCAACTTTCTAAGTAAATTTCAAACAGCCTCATCTATGGTTGTAAAACATATGAAATTTTAAAGGTAGATGAGAGAGAAATCTTTCATTTACCTTTTTGTTAGGAAATTAAAGGAGGAATAAAGATGATAACAGCAGCAATGGTAAAAGAGTTAAGAGAAAGAACTGGATCAGGAATGATGGATTGTAAAAAAGCTCTTAGCGAAACAAATGGAGATATGGAAAAAGCAGTAGAAGTTTTAAGAGAAAAAGGATTAGCAGCAGCAACTAAAAAAGCTGGAAGAATAGCAGCTGAAGGTATAGTTACTACTTATATATCAGAAGATATGAAAATAGGTTCTGTAGTAGAAGTTAACTGTGAAACTGACTTCGTTGCAGCAAACGATGACTTTAAAGCATTAGCAGCAAATGTAGCTAAAATGGCAGCAACTACTAATGTAACTACTGTAGAAGGATTATTAGCAGAAAAATATGTTGGAGATGAAAGCATAACTCTTCAAGACGCTGTTACAGCTCTAATTGCAAAATTAGGTGAAAACATGTCTGTTAGAAGATTTGAAAAGTTTGTAGTTGACAATGGAATAATTCAAAGCTATATCCATGGAAATGGGAAAATAGGTGTTTTAGTTCAATTAGCTTGTGAAAAACAAGATGAAGTATTAAAAACAGTTGCTAAAGATGTAGCAATGCAAGTAGCAGCAGCTAACCCATTATTCTTAAACAAAGATCAAGTAGATAATGAATCTTTAGAAAAAGAAAAAGAAATTTACAGAGTTCAAGCTCTTAACGAAGGAAAACCAGAAAACATAGTTGAAAAAATGGTTATGGGAAGAATAAGCAAATACTACAAAGAAGTTTGCTTAGTAGATCAAGTATGGGTTAAAAATGGAGATTACACTATAAGCAAGTATCTTCAAGAAGAAGGAAAGAAACTTGGAGCAACTATGGAAGTTGTTAAATTTGCAAGATTTGAAAGAGGCGAAGGAATCGAAAAGAAAGAAGAAAACTTTGCTGAAGAAGTTCAAAGACAAATGCAAGGAAAATAATACAAGATAATATTAAAGAGAACCTAGGTTCTCTTTTTTTAAAATCTACATGTATTATAATAACTATATAACTAGAGAAAGTCATATTTATATTGAAGTATCTAATGTAATTTCTATGGTTAATTTTGGTTATTGGTTGGTAAAATACAAAAATATGGTGTAAATATATTGAGTTGGAGGTATAATATATATATGGAAACTGCGAAATATAAAAGAGTCATGCTTAAACTTTCAGGAGAGGCATTAGCGTCAGAGAAGGGGTATGGCATTGATTTTGATACAGCGAACACTATTGCTTTACAAATTAAGAAGTTAGTTGAAATGGGTGTTGAAGTAGGTGCAGTTGTTGGTGGCGGCAACATATGGAGAGGTAGAAGTGGTGAAGGCATGGATAGAACTACCGCGGACTATATGGGTATGCTTGCTACATGTATAAATGCTTTAGCATTACAAGACTCCTTGGAAGCTATAGGTGTTAATACAAGGGTTCAAACAGCTATTGAAATGAGAGAAATAGCAGAGCCTTACATTAGAAGAAGAGCAATGAGACATCTTGAAAAGGGAAGAGTTGTAATATTTGCAGCAGGAACAGGAAATCCATATTTCTCCACAGACACTACAGCAGCTTTAAGAGCAGCAGAAATAGAAGCTGAAGTTATTTTGCTTGCTAAAAAAGTTGATGGGGTATATGATAAAGATCCTCATAAACATGAGGGTGCAGTTAAGTTTAATAATTTATCTTATATTGAGGTATTAGAAAAAGGATTGCAGGTTATGGATTCTACTGCTACATCCCTATGTATGGATAATCAAATACCTATTCTAGTATTTGGTTTAGATGAGCCTCATAATATTATAAGAGCGGTAAAAGGTGAAAATATTGGTACTTTAGTATCATCTAATATATGTAAATAATTGATGGAGGTAATTTTATGGTAAAAGATATCATTAAAAATGCTGATGAGAAAATGAACAAAACTATTTTAAGCTTACAAAATGAGCTTGGAACATTAAAAGCTGGAAGAGCAAACCCTACAATGCTTGATAGAATATTAGTAGAAAGTTATGGAACAATGGTACCTCTTAACCAAGTAGGGAACATATCTGCTCCAGAGCCAAGAGTTCTTCTTATTCAACCATGGGACAAAAGTTGCATGAAAGATATAGAAAAAGCAATTTTAAAATCAGATCTAGGTATTAATCCTAGTAATGATGGTCAGGTTATTAGACTAATTGTTCCAGAATTAACTGAAGAGACTAGAAAAAATTTAGTTAAATCAGTTAAAAAATGTGGTGAAGATGCTAAGGTTGCTATCAGATCCATAAGACGTGATGCAAATGATAAGATTAAAAACTTAAAGAAAAATAGTGAAATCAGTGAAGATGAATCTAAAAAAGCTGAAGATCAGATTCAAAAAGAAACTGATAAGTTTATCAAATTAATTGATAAGGCTATAGAAGAAAAAGAAAAGTCAATAATGTCAGTATAATATGTAAGATAAAACCTGCAAATATTGCAGGTTTTATTATTATGTATTTGTGATATAATAGCATCATGATTACTTGAAATGGAGAGATATATTTTGGATATATTTAAGTTTAAAAAAGACGCAATTAAAGAAAAAATACAATTAGATATGGAGCGAATCCCTGCCCATATAGCTATAATTATGGATGGGAATGGTCGTTGGGCTAAACAAAGAAAACTTCCAAGAACTATGGGGCATAGAGCTGGTATGAAAAATATTAAAATGATGGTGGAGGAGTCTAGTAATCTGGGAGTTAACTATTTAACCTTATATGCTTTTTCAACAGAAAATTGGAAGAGAACAAAAGAAGAAGTGGGAGCTTTGATGGACTTAGTAGTAGAGTTTATAAATAAGGAATTTGAGGAGCTACATAGAAATAATGTGAAACTTAATTCTATAGGAGATATAAGTAAACTTCCTGAGAAATCAAAGGCTGCCGTAGAGGATGCAATGTATAAAACTAGAAATAATACAGGTTTAACTCTTAACATAGCCTTAAATTATGGAGGAAGAGATGAGATTGTAAAAGGGGTTAAAGAAATAGCTAAGGAAGTATTAGAAGGAAAGTTACAAATAGATAACATAGATGATAAAATCATATCAGACCATTTGTATACTAGTGGTATGCCAGATCCTGATATTATTATAAGGCCCAGTGGAGAATTAAGACTTAGTAATTATTTATTATGGCAAAGTGCTTATTCTGAATTTTGGTTTTCCAATATAAATTGGCCTGACTTTACAAAAGAAGATTTGAGAAGAGCAATTAGTGATTTTCAAAAGAGAGATAGAAGATTTGGTGGAGTATAGTAAGAGGTGAGGCAAATGAATAAAAGATATATAGGGGCAATGATATTAGCTCCTCTATTACTATTTATATTTTTAGGGGGGTATTTTTTAAAGATTTCTGTAGTTTTATTATCCCTTGGTGGAATGTATGAATTTTATAAGGTAAGCAAAGTGGATGGATATAAACCTATATCTATAGTAGGATATTTATTATGTTTACTTTATTATATCTATTTAGGACATGGATTTAATTTAAACGTTGCTGTGGGTGTATTTATCCTTGTAGTATTCCTTTTAATGATAGTTCCGGTATTTGATACTGATAGAAACTTCATTGATGTAGCATTGACCATATTACCTTGTTTTTATGTAGGCATATTTTTTAGTTTTATATTATTACTTAATAATATGGAAAATGGAAACTTCTTCATATGGCTTATATTTATATCCTCATGGGGATGTGATACTTTAGCTTATTATTTTGGTAGATATCTAGGAAAACACAAATTAAATCCAAGGGTTAGCCCTAAAAAAACCATAGAGGGAGCCATAGGCGGACTTATAGGAAGTATTTTAGGATGTACAATTTATGGATATATTATAACTAAATTTGGAGTAGTAGTCCCACTATATAACTATATGATAATTGGTCTATTAGGTGGAATTTTTGGACAGTGTGGAGACTTGGTGGCATCTTCAATAAAAAGACATGCGGGTGTTAAGGATTACTCAAATTTGATTCCTGGACATGGTGGTATATTAGATAGGTTCGATAGTATATTGCTAGTATCTGTGGTGGTATATTATTATATTAATATTTTGGTAGCGTAATTATAAGAAATTATTAAGGTATTATTAATTTAAGGGATTTCTCAAAAAAATTACAAGTCTTTAAGTACTGAGCAGGAAAAAGATAAGTGATCCTCGACATTTGCTTAAGATTAGTTTGTTTTGGGAAATCCCTTTTTAATTTTTGCTTCTTTAAAATTAATTTAATTATTAGTATTTTGTATTATTACATATTATAGGGTATAATGTTTTTAGATAAAATTAAAGGAGCGTTAACAGTGAAAAACATAAGCATACTTGGAGTTACTGGTTCCATTGGAACACAGGCGTTAGATATAATAAGAAATAAAGAAAATAAAGTAAACCTAATAGGGGTTACAGCTCATAGAAACTTTAAAGGATTAGTGGATATTATAGAAGAGTTTAGTCCAAAATATATAGGTATAACAGATGAGAAATGTTATGAAGCTATAAAGGAGTATTGTGAAAGAGAAAATAAACAAGTAAACCTATTTGGTGGAGAAGAAGCGCTAGAAAAAGTTGCTACTTTAAAAGAAATAGATACGGTTTTGACTTCTGTAGTAGGAATTGCAGGATTGAAACCAACTATTAAGGCTATTGAAGCTAAGAAAAATATAGCATTAGCTAATAAAGAAACCTTAGTAGTTGCTGGAGATATAGTTATGGCAAAGGCAAAGGAAAATGGTGTTAAAATTCTTCCAGTGGATTCAGAGCATGGAGCTATATTTCAATGTATTCAGGGTAATGAAAAAAAAGATATAAATAAGATAATACTTACTGCTTCAGGTGGGCCATTTAGAGGTAAAACTAGAGATGATTTGAAGGAAATTAACCCTAAAGAGGCTTTAAAACATCCTAAATGGAACATGGGAAGAAAGATTTCTATAGATTCATCAACCTTGGTAAACAAGGGATTAGAAGTTATAGAAGCACACTTTTTATTTGGAGTTGGATATGATGACATTGAAGTTATAGTTCATCCACAAAGTATTGTACATTCCATGGTAGAGTATAAAGATGGTTCAATTATTGCTCAATTAGGAAGCACAGATATGAGGTTACCTATCCAATATGCCTTAAGCTATCCTGATAGAAGGACAGCTATAGCAGATAAGTTAGATTTTAAAACCGTTTCAAGCTTAACCTTTGAACAGCCCGATATAAACACTTTTAGATGCTTAGAATTAGCATTTAAAGCAGGAAAACTTGGTGGTAATATGCCAGCAATTTATAATGGAGCTAATGAAATTGCAGTAGAATTATTCCTGGATGCAAGGATTAAGTATCTACAGATTGAAGAAATAATAGAAGCTGCCATGAATAAGTTTCCGCATGTGAAAAATCCAGATTTACAGCAAGTTTTAGACATAGATAAGCAGGTTAGGGAATATGTTTTAAAGAGATATGTATAAGTGAATAGAGTGGAAGGGGAGAAAAATATTGCAAAGTATTATAGGTAATATACCGTATTTTTTAATGGCTTTACTTGCATTTAGTGTATTAATTATAGGTCATGAGTTTGGACATTTTATAATGGCTAGAGTTAATGGTGTAAAGGTCCTCGAATTTTCCTTAGGTATGGGACCAAAGTTATTTTCTATTAAGGGGAAGGAGACAGAGTATCTTATTAAAGCACTTCCAATTGGTGGTTATGTAAAAATGTATGGAGAAGAAGATGATGTAACTGTAGTGGATGACAAGGCTTTTTCTAATAAGACTTCCTTTCAGAAGTTAACTATTGTAGCAGCAGGTCCTATAATGAATTTTATAATAGCTATACTATTCTTTAGTTTAGTAGGAGGTATTCAAGGACATTCTACTAACGTTGTAGATAAAGTAATAGAAAATTCACCAGCCATGGAAGTGGGAATAAAAGCTGGAGATAAGATTACAGAAGTCAATGGTAAGATGGTTACTACCTGGGAAGAATTTCTTACTGAGATTTTTACAGGAGAAGGAAAGCCCGTTAATATGGAAATAGAGAGAGAGGGACAAAAAATAAAATTTGATTTAGTACCATCCTATAATGAAGGAGAAGAAAGATTTCAAGTTGGGATATATTCTAAGGTTGTAAAGCCTAACTTTATTGAATCTATAAAATATGGACTTAATCAAACGGGAAGCACCATAAGACAGACCTTTGGTTTTTTTGGTCAACTGTTTAAAGGAAATGTTTCTGCTGATGATGTAGGAGGTCCTATAAGCATTATGAAAATTTCAGGAAGAGCTGCTCAGCAAGGAATTCTTACCTTATTAAATATTATGGCCTTATTCAGTGTTCAACTAGCAATATTTAATGTAATTCCCTTCCCTGCCTTAGACGGTGGATGGATATTTCTATTACTATTCCAGATCATAACTGGTAAGGAAGTAAATAAAGAAAAGGTTGCAACAATTAATTACTATGGATTTTTAGCATTGATGTCTCTTATGGTTTTGGTATTGCTAAAAGATATTATAAATCCTATTCAGTTTTAGGAGGAAATTATGAAGAGAAAAGAAACAAGAAAAGTTAAAGTTGGAGATATATACATTGGAGGAGATTCTAGAATTACAGTACAATCCATGACTAATACAGATACAAGAGATGTATCCTCCACAGTAGAGCAAATTTTAAGACTTGAAGAAAGTGGTTGTGATATAGTAAGATGTGCAGTTCCCGATATGGAGGCTGCAGAAGCTATAAAGGAAATCGCAAAACAAATTCACATTCCTTTAGTTGCAGATATACACTTTGATTATAGATTAGCATTAAAGTCTATAGAAAATGGAGTTTCTAAACTTAGAATTAATCCAGGAAATATTGGTGACATAAGTAGAGTTGAGATGGTGGCGAAAGCTGCAAAAGAAAGAAATATACCAATAAGGATTGGGGTTAACTCTGGATCTCTAGAAAAAGAAGTTTTAAATAAATACGGTAGAGTGTGTAGTGAGGCTTTAGCAGAAAGTGCTCTTAATCATGTGAAAATTCTAGAAGCAGTAAATTTTGAAGATATAATCATATCTATAAAATCTTCTGACGTAGTTCAAATGATAGAGGCCTATAATATAGTTTCTAGTAAGGTTAATTATCCGTTGCATATTGGAGTTACAGAGGCAGGTACCACATGGAGAGGTACTGTTAAATCTAGCGTAGGTGTAGGAGCACTTTTAGCACAGGGCATAGGAGATACATTAAGAATTTCCCTTACAGGAGATGTGGTTGAAGAAGTTAAGGTGGGAAGAGAAATATTAAAATCCCTTGGCATGTTAGAGGATGGAATAAAATTTGTATCTTGCCCAACCTGTGGAAGAACTCAAATAGATCTTATTAGTATAGCAGAAGAAGCCGAAAAAAGATTAAGTCACATAAATAAAAATATAAAAGTAGCTATTATGGGATGCGTAGTTAATGGGCCAGGAGAAGCTAGAGAAGCAGATGTAGGAATAGCTGGTGGTAATGGAGAAGGTCTTATCTTTAGAAAAGGTGAGATTGTAAGAAAAGTAAAAGAAGAAGATTTACTGGATGAATTGATTAAGGAGATTGAAAGTTTATAGATAGGAGGAATCTAAATGACATTGTCAGAACTACTAGGATATGATAGTAGATTGCCTATTTATGAAGATATCATCATAAATAAAGTTCAATATCTAAAACAAAGCGAGATGGTTAAGGTAGTATTAAAACATAAGAGTCCCTTAGATGATCCTATGAAGGAGAATATATGTAATCTTATTAAGGATAAACTTTGTGATTTAGGGACTATAGATATCTTGTGGTATAGAGATGTAGAACATGTTGCTTTAGAAGATGTGGTGGGGGAGTATTGGATAGATGTCATTAACTCTCTTGCCTCATCTTTTCCTTCTGCTAAGACTAGTTTACTAAAAGCAGTTAAAAAGCTAGAAAATGACAGAATTAATATAGGTATATCCAATGAATTTATATCTAAGATGCTCTGTCATAAGAATATAGATAGATTAATACAAAGCGAAATTTATAATATGTTCAACATTAAAGTAGAAGTAAAAATATACTATGATGAATCGGCTATTGAAGAAGATTATATTCTAGAAAAGCAAATTGAAGAAAAGAGAATAGTAAGTGATATTATAGCAAATAGTCCTAAGATTTCTAGTAGATCTAGTGATAAAGCTAAAGAAAAGCCTAAAGAAACTAAGGGAGATAAAAAAGCTAGTCCTTGGAAGGAGAATTATAGAAAGAGCAAAGAGCCTTTAGATGACAATGTGGTATATGGTAATAGAAATATAAATGAAGAAACCACAGAAATGTGTGAATTAAATATGGGCTCCGGGAGAGTAGCTGTGGCTGGAGATGTATTTAAGGTAAATATATTTGAAGCTAAAAGTGGAAAAATATATCCTTCTTTATATATTACTGACTACACTAGCTCTATAACTATAAAAATATATCCAAGAAGTAATGAAGAAGTAGAAAAGCTGCTGGAAGAGTTAAAACCAGGGGTATGTTGCAAGGTTTATGGGGAAGTAGAAATTGATAGATTTTCTAAAGATTTAGTGATTAATGCAAAGTCTATTGTAAAGTTGAAACCTAGTGAAAGAATGGATGGTTGTGAAGTTAAGAGGATAGAGCTTCATGCTCATACTACCATGAGCTCCATGGATGCAGTGGTTACACCTTCAAGTCTTATTGCTAAAGCTGCTAAATGGGGACATAAGGCAATTGCCATAACAGATCATGGAGTAGCTCAAGCCTTTCCAGAGGCCATGGATGCAGGGAAGAAACATAATATAAAAATTATATATGGAATAGAGGGATATTTAGTTAATGATGGAGTAGGTATAGCTACCGGATGTAGAGGAATAGATTTTAATAGTTCCTTTGTAGTATTTGATATTGAAACTACAGGATTTTCAAGTCACCAAGATCGCATTATAGAAATAGGAGCTGTTAAAATAGAGAATGGACATGTTATTGATAGCTTTAATGAACTTATAAATCCAGAGATGAGCATTCCATATAAAATAACAGAGCTTACAGGTATAAGTAATGATATGGTGAAGGGTTGCAAAACCATAGAAGATGTTCTTCCTAGGTTTTTAGACTTTGTAGGGAGTTCTGTAGTAGTAGCTCACAATGCGGAGTTTGATACGGGATTTATTAAGTCTAAGTGCAGAAATCTTGGGTTGCAATTTAAAAATGGAATTATAGATACATTACCTTTAGCTAGATTTTTATTTCCACAACTTAAAAAGCATAAGCTTAATGTAATATGTGAATACTTAAAGATATCCTTAGAAAACCATCATAGAGCTGTGGATGATGCTAAGGCTACTGGAGATATTCTTTTAAAATCCTTTGATATGTTAAGAGAGAAGGGTTTTAATAATTTAGATGGAGTTAATAAGGAATATTTAAAATCCTTTGATGTAAAAAAAGCTCCTACATACCATGTAATAATTTTAGCCAAAAACCAGAGTGGATTAAAAAATCTATATAAGCTAATATCCTTTTCTAACTTAGACTATTATCAAAGACGACCAAGGCTTCCTAAGAGTCTAATAGAAGAATATAGAGAGGGACTTATTATTGGTTCTGCATGTGAGGCTGGAGAGATATTTAAGGGGGTTCTAGCAGGAAGGTCCCTAGAGGACATGGAACATATAGTGGAGTTTTATGATTATTTAGAAGTACAACCCATTGGGAATAATGAATTTTTAATAAAGAAGAACATGGTTAAGGATGAAGAAGGACTTAGGGATCTCAATAGAAGGGTATGTGAACTTGGAGATTTCTATAATAAAAAAGTAGTTGCCACAGGGGATGTACACTTTTTAGAACCGCGAGATGAAGTCTTTAGAAGAATTTTAATGGCTGGAAAAGGGTTTGATGATGCTGATAATCAACCTCCACTATATTTCAAAACCACTACAGAAATGTTAAGAGAGTTTTCATATTTAGGTGAAGAAAAGGCCATGGAAATTGTGGTGGAAAACCCTGAGTATATACAAAGCTTAGTTGGAGAGGTTAAACCAATTCCAGATGAAACCTATGCTCCTAAAATAGAGGGTGCAGAGGATGATATTAGAAACATGACTTTAAATAAAGTAAAATCCATATATGGAGATAATCTTCCAGAAGTTATTCAGAAAAGACTTGATAAGGAATTAAACTCTATTATAAATAACGGATATGCGGTGCTTTATCTTATAGCACAAAAATTAGTGGCAAAGTCTATCAGTGATGGATATCTAGTTGGATCTAGGGGATCTGTTGGATCTTCATTTGTAGCTACCATGTCAGATATAACAGAAGTTAATGGGCTTCCACCTCATTATGTATGTCCTAATTGTAAAAATAGTGAATTCATTTTAGATGGATCCATAGGTTCGGGAGTTGACTTACCAGATAAAAACTGCGAAAAATGTGGAACTCCTTATATAAAAGATGGTCACGATATTCCTTTTGAAACTTTCTTAGGTTTTGAGGGAGATAAGGAACCAGATATAGACTTAAATTTCTCAGGGGATAACCAAGGTGATATTCATAGATATACAGAAGTTCTTTTTGGAAAAGGTCATACCTTTAAAGCAGGAACCATAGGAACTATTGCAGATAAGACTGCCTATGGATATGTTAGAAAGTATTTAGATGAAAGAGATATAAATACTACTAATGCAGAAATAGAAAGATTAACTATTGGATGTACTGGGGTAAAGAGAACTTCAGGGCAACACCCAGGAGGAATTATGGTTGTACCTAGTGACAATGAAATATTTAATTTTTGTCCAATACAACATCCTGCAGATGATCCAAAATCAGATATAATAACAACTCACTTTGATTATCACTCTATTAGTGGTAGGCTTTTAAAACTTGATATACTAGGCCATGACGATCCTACTATGCTTAGGATGCTTCAAGATTTAACTGGAATAAGTCCTCAAAGTGTACCTTTATCAGACCCAAAGGTTTTGAGTCTTTTCACAGGGACAGAAGCTCTTGGCATAACTCCCGAAGAACTGGGTTGTGAAGTTGGATGTTATGGTGTTCCAGAGTTTGGAACTAAATTTGTTAGACAGATGCTATTAGATACAAAACCACAAACATTTTCTGACCTAGTTAGAATTTCTGGTCTTTCTCATGGTACTGACGTATGGCTTAATAATGCTCAATATTATATAAAAGAAGGATATACTACCCTTAAAGATTGTATATCTACCAGAGATGATATTATGGTTTATCTTATATATAAAGGACTTCCGCCCAAGACTGCGTTTACCATCATGGAGAAGGTTAGGAAAGGAAAGGGTGTATCAGAAGAGTTTGAAGCCATAATGAGAGAACATAATGTTCCAGATTGGTATATAGAGTCCTGTAAAAAAATTAAATACATGTTTCCTAAAGGTCATGCTGTTGCCTATGTAATGATGGCTATGAGAATAGCTTATTTTAAGGTTCATCACCCAAAGGCTTATTATGCAACTTATTTTACTGTTAGAGCAGACGATTTTGATGGTGATTTAGTTATAAAGGGTGAAGAAGCAATGAAAGATACTATGGATGAATTAAATGCTTTGGGGAACAATATAGGTACGAAAGAAAAAGGTCTTCTTACCACCTTAGAACTTTGTTATGAAATGTACAAAAGAGGTATAAAATTTCTACCTGTAGATGTATATAAATCAGAGGCAGTAAAATTTACAATAGAAGGAGATAATATAAGAATTCCTTTAAGTGGACTTACTGGAGTAGGGGAAAATGCAGCAAAGGCTATAGCAGAAGCTAGAAATCATGGAGAATTTATATCTAAGGAAGATCTTCGTATAAGAAGTAAAGCTACAAAGACTGTAGTAGAAGCTTTGGCAAATCACGGAGCCATAGGGGATTTACCAGAAACAAATCAATTAAGTCTTTTTTAACAACTGTTTATTTAAATAATTTAAGTTAGGTGCCATTTCATTAACAGAGTTCTTAGCTTCTTTGAAGCTTAGAAAGCGTTATCCAGGGACGTAGCAGCTCTTTACTCCAATTTCAAATAAAATGGGAGTATTAGAGATGGTAGTCATCGGCATAAATACCTCAAAGGAGCTAAAATCATTGCATATTGAAAATAGCTATGATATAATTGTACTTAATGAGCTAGTTATTATGATAATCTTTGAGGGAGAGTAGGATTTATGCCTACTCTCTATTTATTAAAACGCAACCCCAAGTTGCGTTTTAATTATAAAGTGAACCTTAGTTTGAACTAAGGTTTTACATCTCACTAAAGCTAGTTGAACTCATACCTTAAAGGGTACTGTGGTAATGTAAATATTATCCCATGACTATTTGACCAAATACTTTCAACTTCATAAAAAGATGGAAGTTGTGTAGCAATAAAAAATATTAAGTTTATTACTAAAGATTTAAAGTAAATATAATAAAAAGGAGGAAATGTATTATGAACAGTAGCGGTGTTGTGGAAAAACTCCATAGTAAAATTACTAATATAGTAGAAAAACTCGGATTTGAACTTTATCACTTAGAATATGTACGTGAAGGCGGACAAAATATTTTAAGAGTTTTTATAGATAATGAAAAAGGCGTTGCTTTGGATAACTGTGTAGAAGTAAGTAAGGCTGTTGGAGAAATGCTAGATAAAGAAGATCCTATAACAGAAGAATATAATTTAGAAGTATCATCTCCAGGTATATTTAGAACCTTATATACAAAAGAACATTTTAATAAGTATATAAATCATGATGTAGCTGTAAAACTTTCAGCATTATTTGAAGGAAAGAAAAAATATGAAGGGATATTGAAGGGGTTTGATAGCGAAAATTTAATGTTAGAAATCAATGACAATGAAGTTGCAATACCAATGTCAAAGGTTTCTTTAGTTACGTTAAACCCAACTTTATAAGGAGGATATAAATATAATGAGCACCGGATTTAAGGAAGAATTTATAGATGCTGTAAAACAACTAGTTGTTGAAAAAGGAATTAGTGAGGAAATGCTTTTTACTACTATAGAGGATGCTTTAGTAGCAGCATATAAGAAAAATTTTGCAAAGTCTCATGCCAAGGAGCAAAATGTAAGAGTATGGGTTAATAGAGATACAGGAGAAACTCATGTATACTCATTAAAAGAAGTTGTAGAAGAAGTATATGATGATGTAATAGAAATATCCTTAGAGGATGCTAGAGAAATCAGTGCCAAATATAACTTAGAAGATATTGCGGAAATTGAGGTTACTCCAAGAGATTTTGGAAGAGTTGCGGCTCAAGCTGCGAAGCAAGTTGTTATTCAAAGAATTAAGGAAGCTGAAAGAACTCTTATATATAATGAATTTATAACTAAGGAATTTGACATAATAACAGGTATAGTTCTAAGAAAAGATAGAGGAAATGTATTTATAGATCTAGGTAAACTAGAAGCTGTATTAGGCCCAAATGAGCAAATGCCAGGAGAATCTTATATATTTAATGAGAAATTAAAGCTATATATAGTAGAAGTAAAGAAAAGTTCTAAGGGACCACAAATTGTAGTTTCAAGAACACACCCAGGCCTTGTAAAAAGATTATTTGAGTTAGAAGTTCCGGAAATATACAGTGGAATTGTAGAAATAAAAAGTATAGCGAGAGAAGCAGGCTCAAGAACTAAAATAGCTGTATGGTCTAATGATGAAGAGGTAGATCCTATGGGAGCTTGTGTTGGACCTAAAGGAATTAGAGTTCAAAACATAGTAAATGAACTTAGAAATGAAAAGATTGATATAATAAAGTGGAGTAAGTTACCAGAAGAGTATATTGCTCATGCGCTAAGTCCAGCTAAAGTTCTATCAGTTGATGTAGATGAGGATGGAAAGAGTGCTAAGGTTGTAGTAGATGATAATCAATTATCATTAGCCATAGGTAAGGAAGGTCAAAATGTTAGATTAGCAGCAAGACTTACTGGATGGAAAATAGATATTAAGAGTAAGAGTCAAGCTGAAAGCTTACAAAACGAAGAAAGTAACCTTTAAAGGTAGGTGATATTTTATGAAGGTAAAAAAGATACCTCAAAGAATGTGCACAGGATGCATGGAAATGAAACCTAAGAAGGAACTTATAAGAGTTGTTAAAAATAAGGAAAATGAGATATCTATAGATTTACATGGTAAAAAACCTGGTCGTGGAGCCTATATCTGCAGAAATATTCAATGTTTAGAAAAAGCCGTAAAGACTAAAAGACTAGAAAGAAATCTAGAAACTAAGATAAATGATGAAATATATGATAAACTAAAGGAAGAGATAGTTAATGCAGAATAAATTTTTAAGTTTTCTAGGGATTGCAAAAAAATCTAGAAACTTAGTAGAAGGATATAATGGATGTGAAGAAGAGATAAAAAGAAATAAAATTCATCTATGTATTTTATCCTTAGAGTGTTCAGAAAACACTAAGAAAAAATTTGAAAAATACTGTGATGACAGAAGAGTGCCTGTAATAGGAAATATACCTAAAAATGAATTGGGTATGGCCATAGGTAGAGAAGAAATCAATGTATTAGCAGTAAGAGATAAAAAAATTTGTGAAAATTTAATAAAGTTATGGAAAGAGAATTACGGAATGTAAATTCGGGGGTGAAAGTTTTGTCGAAAATAAGAATATATGAGTTAGCTAAAGAATTAGAAGTTACAAACAAGGAACTTATAAGTGTATTAATGGAAGAGTTCGGTGTGGAAGCTAAGAATCACATGAGTGTCATCGATGAAGAGGATGCTGATCTTATAAAAGAGCTATATGAAGAACAAAAAAAAGAAGCAGCTGAAAAGAAAGAAATCATTGAGGAATATGAATCAAAAATCAATGAAGATATAAGTAAGCAGCAAAGAAAAAATAGCAAAATGAGAAAAGGCGGAAATAAGAGAAACGAAGAAAAGGTTGATGAAACTCCAGATGAAGTAATCGAAATGGAAGAAACTATCGTTGTAAAAGACTTAGCTGATAAGCTAAAAAAACCAGTGGTAGAAGTTATAAGAGCTTTAATATTCCAAGGAGTTATGGCAAGTGTAAACCAAGAGATTGACTTTAACACAGCTGAAAAGCTTGTAGATAGCTTTGGATCTATTGCAGTATTAAAAGAGCAAAATGTTGGTGACATTGCTAAAGAACAAGAGGATGAGATTGATGAGATAGAAGACGAATCATCAGAAGCAAAAGAAACTAAAAGACCACCAATAGTTACAGTAATGGGTCACGTTGACCACGGTAAGACATCATTACTAGATGCAATAAAGAAATCTAAAGTTACAGCAACAGAAGCTGGTGGAATTACTCAACACATAGGTGCTTATACTGTAGATGTAAATGGTGAGAGAATTACCTTCCTTGATACTCCAGGTCACGAAGCTTTCACTTCTATGAGAGCTAGAGGAGCACAAGTTACAGATATAGTTATATTAGTAGTAGCAGCAGATGATGGAATTATGCCACAAACTGTTGAAGCTATAAATCACTGTAAAGCTGCAGAAGTACCTATGATTATAGCTATAAATAAAATGGATAAAGAAAGTGCAAATCCAGATAGGGTTAAGCAAGAGTTAACAGAATATGGATTAGTATCTGAAGATTGGGGTGGAGATACTATATGTGTACCAGTATCTGCTCACACTAAGGAAGGCTTAGATAATCTTCTTGAAATGATTACAATAAATGCTGAAATGTTAGAATTAAAAGCTGATGCTAACAGAAGAGCTAAAGGAACAGTTATAGAAGCTAAATTAGATAAAGGTAGAGGACCTGTAGCTAGTATACTAGTTCAAAATGGAACTTTAAAATCAGGAGATTCTATAATAGTTGGAACTACTTATGGTAGAATCAGAGCAATGATTGATGATAAAGGTAAAACTACAAAAGCAGCTGGCCCTTCTATGCCAGTAGAAATATTAGGACTTTCAGAAGTTCCAGCAGCAGGAGATAGATTTACTGTTGTTAGAGATGAAAAGACAGCTAGAATAATGGCAGAGTCAAGAAAAGAAAAGATTAGACAAGATCATTTCCAAACCTCTAATAGAGTGTCTATGGAAAATCTATATAACCAAATCCAAGAAGGTAAGGTTAAAGAATTAAGCGTAATAGTTAAGGCTGATGTTCAAGGTTCAGCAGAAGCGGTTAAACAATCCATAGAAAAGCTTTCTACAGATAACGTAAAAGTTAGAGTTATCCACGGAGCAGTTGGAGCTATAACTGAAACAGACGTATCTCTAGCTTATGCTTCTAATGCTATTATTATTGGTTTCAACGTAAGACCAGACAATAATGCTATTACAGTTGCAGAAAGAGATAATGTAGAAATTAAAACTTATAGAATTATCTATGATGCTTTGGATGATATTAAATCAGCAATGATTGGTATGCTTGAACCTGAATACAAAGAAGTTATTACTGGACGTTGTGAAGCAAGACAGGTATATAAAATTTCTAACGTTGGGACTATAGCAGGATGTTATGTTCTTAATGGAAAGATAACAAGAAACTGTAAAGTCAGAGTACTAAGAGATGGTATAGTAATTACAGAATCTACTCTTGCATCTTTAAAGAGATTTAAAGATGACGTTAAAGAGGCAGCAGCTGGATACGAATGTGGACTTAGCATTGAGAAATTCAATGATATAAAAGAAGGAGACATTATAGAAGGCTATATCATGGAAGAAATTAAACCAAAACAATTGTAATAGGAAGGAGTGATCTCCATGGCTAACTATAGAGGCGGCAGAATCAATGAAGAGATAAAAAAAGATGTTAGCAACACTATTCAAAACAAAATAAAGGATCCTAGACTTACAGCAATGGTAAGTGTAACAGATGTAGAAGTAACAAGAGACTTAAGCTATGCTAAAGTATTTGTTAGTATATTTGGTACAGAGGATCAAAAGACAGATGCTCTTAAAATTCTTAAAAGCTCAACAGGTTTTATAAGAAAAGAGATAGGAAAAAATGTTAAGTTAAGACATGTTCCAGAAGTTATCATAGAGTTAGATACAACTTTAGATAAAGCTAATCATTTAGAGTCTTTATTTAGAAAGATAAAGGAGAATGATTCTAATGATAACTAGCAATATAGTAGATATCATAGAGAAAAGTAATTCCATAGGAATTACTTTTCATCAATCACCAGATGGTGATTCTCTAGGAAGTGCCACAGCCCTACTTCAAGGGCTAAGGGCACTTAATAAAGAAGCATATATACTTTCAAAGGAGAAAATTCCAGATACTTTTGAGTATTTGCCTTGTAGTGAGGAAATAACAGGATTACTTCAACAGGTAAATGATGGTACAGATTTAATAATTGTATTAGATTGTGGAGATTTCAAGAGAATAAATGCTAATTTAGATGCAGAGAATAGGCAATATAAGCTTGTAAATATAGATCACCATCTAAGTAATGAAAAGTATGGTGATTTTAATTATGTGGATATAAATTCTTCAGCAGTTGGAGAAATAATTTATGACCTATTAAATCAGTTAAAAGTAGATATTACAAAGAATATAGGTAAATCAATTTATACTTCTATTTTAACAGATACAAGTTCCTTTAAGCATTCTAATACTACAAGTAGAACTCATGAGATAGCTGGGGAAATTATTAAAACTGGAGTTAACTTTAATAAAATTCAAAGACAAGTCTTTGAAAATAAAGAATTTAATAAAGTTAAGTTCTTTGGGAAAGTCATCGATACTTTGACATTACACCTTAATAATAAAGTTGTATTTATGGAGATTAATGATGCTATGCTTAATGAAGTAGGCTTAGAATCCATGGATTCTTCCGAGGTTATTCACTTTGGAACTATGATAAGTGGAGTAGAAGTAGTAGCTTTATTTAAAGAAAGTAAGGGTGGAATAAAAGTAAGCTTAAGGTCTAAAGAAATAGTTGACGTTAGTAAAATAGCAGAAAATTTTAATGGTGGAGGCCATAAAAGAGCTTCTGGTCTTTTTTGTGAGGGTTCCATCATTGAAGTAAAGGATAAAATATACAAAATATTAGAAGAAGAGTTGATATATTATGATAGAAAATAATAAACCCTTTGGAGTTTTAAATATAAATAAACCTCTTGGCATTAGTTCCTTTGACGTAGTGAGAAAAATAAAAAAGCTAGCTAAAGAGAAAAAGGTCGGACATGGGGGTACCTTAGATCCCGAAGCTTGTGGTGTGCTTCCAGTATGTATAGGAAGAGCAACAAAGGCCATAGACTTTATCATGGAAGGCGAGAAAGAATATATAGCAAAGGTTAAGTTAGGAGTTGTAACAGATACTTACGATAGAGAAGGAAAAGTACTTCGTGAGAGTAAGGTAGATTCTACAGAAGAAGAAATTACTAAGGTTATAAATAAATTTGTAGGAACTATTGCTCAAGTTCCACCTATGTATTCTGCTCTTAAACAAAATGGGAAAAAACTTTATGAGTTAGCTAGAGAAGGAAAAGAAGTCTATAGAGAGCCAAGGACAGTTACTATCCATAGTATTGATATATTATCCATAGATAGCCCTATAATCCACATAAAAGTTAGATGTTCTAAAGGAACTTACATAAGAAGTTTATGCTATGATATAGGAGAAGAACTTGGTTGTGGAGCTATGATGTGGGAGCTAGAGAGAACAGCTACTGGTCCTTTTACTATAGATAGGAGTGTGGAACTAAAAGATTTAACAGAGGATAATATAAATAATTATATTATTTCCTTAGATGAAGTATTTAGTAAGTTTCCTAAACTTGTAGTTAATGAAAAGTTTGAAAGGTTAATATTAAATGGTGTAACCATAAATGATAGAACTCTTTTAAATAGAATTGAAAAGTTTTGCAAATATGCAGTATACAACAATTCAAATAAGCTTATAGGAATTGGAACAGAAAGCGATTCAGGATTTAAATTAATAAAACTTTTTCTTTAGGGGATATATTTATGAAAATTATACAAGATAATTTTAATGAAGTCATTGAAACTCCTAGTATAATTGTTCTGGGAAGTTTTGATGGTATACATAGTGGTCATAGAGAATTAATTAATAGTGCTAAGGAATTAGCAGAGAAGATTAAATTAACTAAAAATATAGAAGATGTAGAGGTCATGGTATGTACCTTTAAAAATCATCCTTTGTCTGTTGTTAATAAAGAGATTTGTCCAAAACTAATAATGAGCAATGAAGAGAAAGCTATTTTATTTGAAAAACTTCAAGTGAATATATTAAATTTTATGGAATTTAATAAGGAATTCATGTCAATTTCACCAGAACAATTTATTAATAGTTTAAAGAAGCATTATAATGCTAAAGGTATAGTAGTTGGCTTTAATTATCGTTTTGGATATAAAAATTTAGGTGATGTAGGGATTCTTAAAAAATATAGTGAAATATTAGACTATGAACTTTTTGTAGTAGAGCCCATAACTTCAGATGGAGAAGTGGTAAGTAGCTCTGCCATTAGACATAATCTTCAAGAAGGAAATATAGAAAGAGCCAATAAGTTTCTTGGTAGACCATTTATGTTAAGTGGAAATATAATTAAGGGTAAGCAGATAGGTAGAACCATGGGATTCCCTACTGTAAACTTAAATTATGATAAAAAATTCGTAGTACCTAAGGGTGGAGTTTATGGAACTATTGTAGAGTATAAAAATTGCTTTTATAAAGCCATAACTAATATTGGATACAATCCTACCCTAGAAGGTAGTAAATTAAGTATTGAAACTAATATTTTAAATTTTGATAAAAATATATATGGAGAAGAAATTAAACTATATTTTATAGAGAAAATAAGAGAAGAAAAAAGATTCGGATCCATTGATGAACTGAAGAATCAACTATCAAAGGATAAAAATTATGTAAATGGCAAGGATTATTCTATATATATAGATAAAATTCCTAAATAACTAATTTTTACAAATTTTTAATTAGTTTTTCTATTTACAAAATAAATTTAGTTTGATATAATTTCATATGAACCTTATGCTATGTATTCTGAATGCCAACGGGGTACATGGCATATGGCGATTTAACTATTGGAGGTGCATACAATATGGAAAAGGCAAGAAAACAAGAAATAATGCAACAATTTGCAAGAACAGAAGGAGATACAGGTTCTCCAGAAGTACAAATAGCATTATTAACAGAAAGAATTAAAGAATTAACTGAGCATTTAAAAGTTCACAAAAAAGACCACCACTCAAGAAGAGGTCTTTTAATGATGGTTGGACAAAGAAAAGGACTTTTAAGCTACTTAAAGAAGCAAGATATCGAAAGATACCGTGCTATAATTGCTAAATTAGGAATTAGAAAATAATTAAGAGCGGCAAAGCCGCTCTATTATTTTAATTAAATAGCAAAAAAAAGATAATAATAAGTATATATCTATATATATATTTTTTTAATAACCGAAAGGAGGAGATTAAATGACAAATACGTTAAGTACTTCTGTAGCAGGAAGAGAAATGAAGATAGAAATTGGTAAAATTGGAAAGTTATCTGATTGTGCTATGTTTATTAGTTATGGAGAGACTGTAATCCTTGTAAATGTAAATGCGTCTGAAGAACCAAGACAAGGAATAGATTTTTTCCCACTAAGTGTAGAATATGAAGAAAGACTATATGCAGTAGGTAAAATTCCAGGGGGATTTTTAAAGAGAGAGGGAAGACCATCAGAAAAAGCTATACTAAATTGTAGAGCTATAGATAGACCTATAAGACCTCTATTCCCAAAAGGATATAGAAATGATGTTCAAGTGGTTTGTACGGTATTATCTGTAGACCAAGATAATTCTCCAGAAATATTAGCTATGAATGCAGCTTCAATAGCATTACTTTTATCAAGTATACCATTTACTGATGCAGTAGCTACAGTATCAATTGGATTAATCGATGGAAAGTTTGTAGTTAACCCTACATCTAAAGAAAGAGAATTAAGCTCAATGCAATTAACTGTATGTGCTACTAAAGACAGAGTTATGATGATAGAAGCTGGTGGAGATGAAATTCCAGAAGAAACTATGATTGAAGCTATAGACTTTGGATTTAATCAGTGTCAATCTATTATAGCGTTCCAGGAAGAGGCTAGAGCTAAATTTGGAAAGGTTAAACCTGAGCCAGTACTATACAAAGTGAATGAAGAAATCCAAAGTGAAGTAAGAAACTTTGCTTTTGATATGTTAAAAGAAGCTATGTATATCACTGATAAAGATGAAAGAAATCTTAAAGTAAGTGAAATTAAAGCTAGAATAAATGAAGAGTTTTCTGAGAAGTATCCAGAGGGCGGAAGTGACATAGGAGAAGTTGTTTACAATATTCAAAAGGAAATTGTAAGAAACATGTTACTTAGAGATAAGAGAAGACCAGATGGAAGAGAATTTAATCAAATTAGATCTATATCTTGTGAAACTGGACTCCTTCCAAGAACTCATGGAACAGGATTATTTACAAGAGGATTAACTCAAGTAATGACTGTAGCCACATTGGGAGCTTTAGGTGATGTTCAAATCATAGATGGTATTGGAGAAGAAGACTTCAAGAGATATATGCATCACTACAATTTCCCAGCATACAGTGTTGGAGAAGTAAGACCACTTAGAGGACCAGGAAGAAGAGAAATAGGACACGGTGCTTTAGCTGAAAGAGCCTTAGAACCACTAATTCCTTCTATAGAGGAATTCCCATATGCTATAAGACTTGTTTCAGAAGTTTTAAGCTCTAACGGATCTACATCTCAAGCCAGTGTATGTGGAAGTACATTAGCATTACTTGATGCTGGAGTTCCAATAAAGAGGCCAGCAGCAGGAATTGCCATGGGACTTATAACTAGTGAAGATTTAAGTGAAGAGGCTGTAATTACAGATATTCAAGGAATCGAAGACTTCTTTGGAGACATGGACTTTAAAGTTGCTGGTACAGAAAAAGGAATAACTTCAATTCAAGTTGATACAAAAATAAAAGGATTATCTAAGTATTGTATAAGAACAGCTATAGAAGATGCTAGAACAGCTAGATTATATATCTTAGATAAGATAAATGAATGTATAGCTGAGCCAAGAGCAGAGCTATCTCAATATGCTCCAAGAATGTACACTATAAATATAAAACCAGACAAAATTAGAGATATAATAGGACCTGGTGGAAAAACTATTAAGAAAATAATAGCAGATACAGGTGTTAAAATTGATACTAATGATGATGGTAAGATAGTTATAATGTCTACTGATAGTGAAAGTGCTAATGAAGCATTAAGAATTATAAAGGAAATCACTAAAGAAGTAGAAGTTGGAGAAATATACTTAGGTAAAGTTACTAAGATTATGGCTTTTGGTGCTTTTGTAGAGATACTTCCAGGTAAAGAAGGTTTAGTACACATATCTAAATTAGCTAACGAAAGAGTAAATAAAGTGGAAGATGTAGTAGCTATAGGTGATGAAATACTTGTAAAAGTAACAGAAATCGATTCTCAAGGAAGAGTAAATCTTTCAAGAAAAGATGCATTAAAAGATAGTGAAGAGTCTAAAACAGAAGAGTAAATAGAAGTTAAAATAAAAAGGTAAAATACCTTTTTATTTTTTTTATTATAAAACATAAGAACATACTAGTGTATAATTTCATAAATTATATTATAATTGTATTAAGTTTCGTTAATTTACTCATAAATATATAATAGAAAACATATTAATCATAGTAATTTATATAATTATGTATGAGGTGATATGTGATGGAAGAAAAATATAGATATTTAAGTGAAATGGAACGATATGAAATAATAAACATTAATGATGGAGATAAGTATAGTGTCCTGGGCAATAATGATATAGTTATAAATGAAAATGGTGAGCTAAAGCTACTATTACTTGGAGATGGAAAGTCTAGTAAGATGTTTTTTAGAAATAATGAGATGCTGGAAGTTTCATGGGATTATGTAAAGAAGATAGGCTCTAAAACTATAATCATCGATGTTGATGGGGAAACACTAAGAAAATCCCATATATAATATGGAGGTAAGTATGGATATAGTTGTTCAGAAATTTGGTGGTACATCAGTATCTAGTGAAAATAATAGAATATTAGTTACAAAAAAGATAAAAAAAGCTATAAAGGATGGATATAAACCTGTAGTAGTAGTATCAGCTATGGGGAGAAAAGGATCTCCTTATGCAACAGATACATTATTATCTTTAGTTAGTGAAGAATTTAAGATAAATAATCCAAGGGCCTTAGATTTACTTTTGTCCTGTGGTGAAACTTTAAGTACAGTGGTAATGTGTAATGATTTATTAAGAGAAGGTGTAGAGGCAGTTCCACTTATGGGTGGAGAAGCTGGTATAAGGACTGATAATAATTTTAATAATGCATCTATTTTAGATGTTAATCCGAAAAATGTACTAAAGGTATTAGAGCAGGGAAAAGTACCTGTAGTAGCAGGTTTTCAAGGTATAAGTGAAGAGGGGAGCATCACTACCATAGGAAGAGGTGGAAGTGACGTTACAGGGGCAATTTTAGGAGCAGCACTAAAGGCAAAGGAAGTTCAAATATATACAGATGTTGATGGTATAATGACAGCAGATCCAAGAATAGTTTCTAAGGCTTCATTAATTGAGAGTATAAGCTATGATGAAGTATTCCAATTTGCTGATCAAGGAGCTAAAGTAATACATCCTAGAGCTGTTGAAATATCTAGAAAATATAATATTCCATTAGTAATTAAAAATACTCTTAGTGATTGTGAAGGGACTATTATTTCTTCTTATGGTGAGGACAATGAAAGAATTATCACTGGAATTACTCATATGAGTAATAGAGTTCAAATAAGAATTAATGGAGGCTCAAAGGAGCACTGCAATAATATATTTCATATTTTAGCTGAAAATGAAATAAGTATTGATTTGATAAGTGTATTTATAAATGATAAAATATTTACTATAAGTGAAGTAGATTTAGATAAGTTTAAAAATATAGCAGCTAATTATGAAATTGATTATCAGTATACAGAAAGTTGTAGCAAAATATCTATAATAGGTTCAAAGATGAGAGGAATACCTGGAGTTATGTCTAGAATTCTAAAGGCTTTAGAAGAAGGCAATATAGATATTCTTCAAACTGCTGATTCACATACAACTATTTGGTGTCTTGTAGAAAGTAATAAAGTCAAAGATGCTATAAATTTACTTCATAATGAATTTAAATTAGGATAGTATATAAACACCTCTTAATGCACAGAATAAGAAACATTAGGAGGTGTTTTTCCATGATTAATGAAGCGGAAAATAAAAAACATAAGGAAGATAAAGATACTAAATACAAAAAAAATAATAAAAGTAAAGTTATAATAAATGAAGAAAATGATGATGAACAAAATGAAGATGATAACTCTAAAGGGGTAAGTAAGGAAGTTGCAAACTTAAAAGAAGTAGGGGTCATGTCTGTAGCAAAGGCTGATGACAGGATTCAAGTTATACCTATAATAGGTCAAGTTGAAGGTCATAATATTTCTGGTAATCAAACTAAGTCTACTAAATATGAGTTAATTATTCCACAGTTAATAGCTATTGAGAGAGATAGTAATGTAAAAGGTATACTCATAGTATTGAATACTGCAGGAGGGGATGTAGAAGCAGGCTTAGCCATTGCAGAAATGATAACTAGTCTTAGTAAGCCTACAGTATCCATAGTCATAGGTGGAGGACATTCTATAGGAGTTCCATTAGCTACAGCATCAGATTATTCCTTTATAACTCCTTCAGCTACAATGATAGTGCACCCTGTAAGAATGAATGGATTTGTTATAGGTGTACCTCAAACCTTTGAATATTTTAGAAAGATGCAGGAGCGAATAGTTGAGTTTGTAGTTAGAACTTCAAAAATTGATTCAGACGATTTTAGAAGGCTTATGAGTCAAACAGATGAATTACTAAATGATATAGGAACTATATTGATAGGGGATCAAGCCGTAGAATGTGGTCTTATTGATGAAGTAGGTGGAATTAGAGAAGCCTTAGATAAATTAGAAGAGTTAATAAGTGAAGGTGAAAAAAATCAACTAGAAGTAAGTTCAGAAGAAAATATTAGTGAAGAAATAGATAAAATTTAACAATTCACCATTGAGTTGTCAGCAAAATCATGTTGGCAACTTTTTATTTGTAAAAAAATTTGAAATATAGGTGGATTTCAATGTACAATATATTGAGATGGATAAATGGAAATTATTTTCATGAATCTTAGGAAGAGTTTTGGAGGAGATACTATGACTAAAGGAAAAGAGCCTTTAAAAAAGAAAAACAGTAGTAAGAAGAGCACTGTTAAAAATAATAGTTCAAAAGCTAAGAGAGAGAAAAAGGATAAACTTTTTGATTTTAATGGAATTATACTGATAACCATAGGAGTTTTAATATTTTTAGCTTTACTATCAGTTATGTTTTCAGACCCAACATCTTTGGCAGGTTCTATGGGAGTATTTATTAATAGAATTTTTATAGGACTTCTTGGAATTGGTGCCTATGCTTTACCCTTTGTGCTTATATACATGGGAGTAAGTTACATAAAAATAGATAAATATTTAAAGGTAACAAAAAAATCCCTTGGAATTTTAATGTTTATAGTTACTACCATGATTTTTGTTGAGCTTATAGTATTACCTTCTTACTACGTAAAAGGTAATATGGCAAGTGCTATTATAAATCAATTTAAATCTAAGTCTGTACTTCATGGAGGTATTATATCTTTAGTAATTACTGTTCCTATAAGTTCACTTTTAGGAAAGGTAGGTAGCTATATAGTTTTATTTGCTTTATATATAATATCTTTAGTGTTAATTAATAATATTACTATAAAAGAGTTATTTACCTTTGAAAAGGTAGAAAGTAAAAAAAAGTCAAGGGATTTGAAGCAAACAAATATTGCAATTGATGAGGCTATGGAATATGTATCAGCAGATGGGAATACTAGAGACAATGGAAGCAGCGAAGAGTCGAAGATTAAAATTATAGATTTTATGAAGATGGATGAAGAAGAGAATAGATTTGAAGGAAAAATAGAAACAAGTATAGAACAACCTAATAAGTCAAAAGAAAATAGAAATAATATAGAGGATATAGATATTGACATTTCCTTTGGTGATGGAAACAAAATATATGCTTATGAACATCCTGTACCAGAACTCCTTCATAAAAATTTAAGTAGTATAGGTAAAAATAGCGATAAAAAAGACCTCCTTAATAGTGCTAATAAACTTCAAGAAACTTTAGAAAGTTTTGGAGTTGAAGCTAAGGTGATACAGGTTACAAAAGGTCCATCTGTAACCAGATTTGAATTACAACCCCATGTAGGAGTTAAGGTTAGCAAGATAGTTAATCTAGCAGATGATATAGCTCTAAACTTAGCAGCCTCAGGAGTTAGGATAGAGGCTCCAATCCCAGGAAAGGCGGCAGTAGGTATAGAAGTACCTAATAAAGATTTATCAGCAGTATTTTTAAGAGAGGTAATAGAAAGTGAAGAATTTACACTTGCTAAGAAAAATTTAGCCTTTGCCCTTGGAAAGGATATTGCAGGTAATTGTGTAGTGGGAGATTTATCTAAGATGCCTCACCTTTTGATTGCAGGAGCTACAGGGTCAGGAAAAAGTGTATGTATTAATACTCTTTTAATAAGTTTATTATATAAATATACACCTCAAGAGGTTAAATTGCTGTTAATAGACCCTAAAGTGGTAGAACTTAATATATACAATGGAATACCACACCTATTAATTCCAGTAGTTACAGAACCTAAAAAAGCTGCAGGAGCATTAAATTGGGCAGTTAATGAAATGACTAGAAGATATAAACTCTTTGCAGATAATAACGTAAGAAATATTGAAGGATATAACGACTTTGTAGAAAAGGGGATAATAGAAGAAAAGCTTCCATGGATTGTAATAATAATCGATGAGTTAGCAGACTTAATGATGGTATGTCCAAATGATGTTGAGGAATATATAGGTAGACTTGCTCAAATGGCTAGGGCTGCAGGAATGCATTTAGTAATAGCAACACAAAGACCATCTGTAGATGTAATTACAGGGGTAATTAAAGCTAATATACCATCTAGGATATCCTTTGCTGTTTCAAGTCAAATAGACTCAAGAACTATACTAGACTCTTCAGGAGCAGAGAAACTTTTAGGTAAAGGGGATATGCTATATTATCCTGTAGGTGAATCGAAGCCACTTAGAATTCAAGGAGCCTTTGTGTCTGAGGAAGAAGTAGAGACTGTAGTAGAATTTATTCGTAATGGATTAAAGGAATTAGAGTATAAAAAAGAAATCATGGATGAAATAGAAAATAGTGTTTCCAAATCTAAAGGTGGAGAAGATTGTGATGAGTTAATAGATGAAGCTATTAAAATTGTATTAGAAGAAGGGCAAGCTTCAACATCCTTGTTGCAGAGAAGGCTAAAAATAGGGTATAATAGAGCGGCTAGAATTATAGATGAAATGGAAGCTGAAGGGATTATCTCTGGTCGTAATGGAAGCAAGCCAAGACAGGTTTTTGGAAGAGATGATACCATGAGACAATAACTTCTTAATGAAACTTTCATTACAACACAAAAGAAGAGGTTTTAAATAATATATAGATCACTTAGGAGGATAAAGGTGGAAAAATTAAAATTTGGAGTAATAAATTTAGGTTGTGACAAGAATAGAATAGATGCAGAAATTATAATAAGTAGTTTGAAGAGTAGATATGAAGCGGTGACAGATGAAAGGCAGGCAGACATATTGCTAGTTAACACCTGTGGATTTATAGAAACTTCAAAGCAAGAATCTATTGATACCATATTAGAAATGGCAAAATATAAGAAAGATAAATGCAAGGTGCTCATAGCTACTGGGTGCTTAACTCAGAGATATGGTAGTGAGCTTTTAGAACTTATGCCGGAACTAGATATAATTTTAGGTGTAAATGATTATGATAAATTGCATGAATGTATTGAAAAATCTATGAAAACCGGAGAAAAGAGCTGTATTACAACTTATAGTGATACCAATATAAACATTGGTAATAGACAGGTTACAACAGGAGGAAGTACTGCTTATATAAGAATATCTGAAGGGTGTAACAATATTTGTGCCTACTGTGCAATTCCTAAAATAAGAGGAAGATACAGAAGTAGGGATATGGAAGATATCCTTAAAGAAGCTAAAGAGTTAGCTTTAAATGGATATAAGGAGTTAATTATAGTAGCGCAAGATACTACTAATTATGGGGTAGATATATATGGAAAAAAAACTTTACATATTCTTTTAAAAGAGCTAGGTAAAATTAAAAGTATAAAATGGATAAGACTTCTTTATTGTTATGCAGAAGAGCTAACTGATGAAGTTATAAATGAAATAGCTATCAATGATAAGGTGTGTAAGTATATAGATATTCCTATACAACATATCAGCGATGACGTTTTAAAGGCTATGAGAAGAAAAGGAAGAAGGAAAATAATCACTGAAAATATTAAAAAGCTTAGAGATGCAGTTCCTAATATAACTATAAGAACTACTCTTATAGTAGGATTTCCAGGAGAAACAGAAGAGAATTTCTTAGAATTGTTAAATTTTGTCAAAGAAACTAAATTTGATAAGCTAGGAGTATTTACTTACTCTCAAGAGGAAGGTACTGTGGCTGCAGAAATGGAAGGTCAAATAGAAGAAAATATTAAAGAAGAAAGACTTCACTCTATAATGATGGCTCAACAAACTATATCAACAGAAATAAATGAAAATAAAATAGGTAGAACCTATGATGTATTGATTGAAAGTAAAGAAAAAGGAACATATTGTGGAAGAAGTTATGAAATGGCTCCAGAAATTGACGGAGAGGTTTATGTAAAATCTAATAAATTAAGTATAGGTGATTTTGTTAAGGTAAGAATAAAAGATGCACTAGAGTATGATTTAATAGGAGAAATCCTTAAATAATTTTTAGATTTATATATTTATAATAAAAAAATATTAATTAATAATATAGATAAGGATATAAAGTAAAATTAGTATTAATAAACTAAATAATTTTTAGATTTTATTGTATAATGTTTGTATAAGATAAAATAATTACTATTATAGAAAATTTGTTTTTGCTATTTACAATAAGAAGTAAATTTTAATTAGGTAAACAGATTATAGGATTGTTAAATTTCAGGAGTAGGAGATGTTAATGATGAATCTTGCAAATAAGCTTACAGTGCTAAGAATAATGTTAGTTCCGATATTCTTAATATGTGCAATGATTGATACCACCGCAACTAATATTATTGCTTTATCAATATTTATTATAGCTTCAGCAACAGATAAATTAGATGGCTATATAGCTAGAAGCAGAAATCAGATAACTAACTTTGGAAAATTCATGGATCCTCTAGCAGACAAGCTTTTAGTTACCTGTGCTCTAATACTTTTAGTTGAAAAAGGAATTGTTGCTGCCTGGGTAGTAGTTGTAATAATTGCTAGGGAATTTATAGTATCAGGATTAAGAACATTAGCTGCTTCACAAGGCGTGGTAATAGCTGCAAGTAATTGGGGAAAGCTGAAGACTGTAATTCAGATGATAGCTATCATAATGGGACTATTATCTCTAGTATATAATCCAGGGTGGCTTAATATTACAACCCAGGTTACCATATACCTAGCAGCTGTTATAACTATTGGATCTGGAGTGGATTATTTTATTAAAGGAAAAGATATTATAAATATTAATGAATAATGTTTATAATTCTATAACTATGTCAAAAATGGTAAAGAGTTCCTTGAAAGAAATTTAAAGGAACTCTTTACTATAACACTTGACCTGATAAATTAAATACTATATAATAAACATATAAGAACTATTGTTCGTGATGGAAGGATGTGAACCCTAAAGGGGAATTTATGAATAACGATAAATTAAAAGCATTAGAAGCAGCTATGGGACAGATAGAAAAGCAATTTGGTAAAGGCTCAATAATGAAATTAGGGGAAGAGAGCACTTTAAATATAGACTGCATATCTACAGGATGTTTAGGGCTAGATATTGCACTGGGAATTGGCGGAGTTCCAAGAGGAAGAATAATTGAGATTTTTGGGCCAGAATCCTCTGGTAAAACTACTGTAGCTTTACATGTAGTTGCAGAAGCTCAAAAGAACGGTGGTTGTGCAGCATATATAGATGCAGAACATGCCCTTGATCCGGTTTATGCAAAGGCATTAGGCGTAGACATAGATAACTTAATAGTATCTCAACCAGATACAGGTGAGCAGGCTCTTGAAATTACAGAAGCCTTAGTTAGATCTGGTGCAATAGATATAGTAGTTATAGACTCTGTTGCAGCCTTAGTTCCAAAGGCTGAAATTGAAGGTGAAATGGGAGATGCCCATGTAGGTCTTCAAGCTAGACTTATGTCTCAAGCTTTAAGAAAACTTACAGGTTCTATAAACAAATCAAAATGCTCTACTATATTTATAAACCAATTGAGAGAAAAAGTTGGAGTTATGTTTGGAAATCCAGAAACAACTCCAGGAGGAAGAGCTCTTAAATTCTATGCCTCTGTAAGAATTGATGTAAGAAAGATAGATACTATTAAACAAGGAGAAACCTTCTTAGGAAATAGAACTAGAGCTAAGATAACTAAGAATAAAGTTGCACCACCATTTAAACAATCAGAATTTGATATTATGTATGGTGAAGGAATATCTAGGGTTGGAGATATATTAGACATTGGTGTTAAAGAAGAAATTGTCCAAAAAAGTGGCGCTTGGTTTGCCTACGGAGACGTAAGACTAGGCCAAGGAAGAGAAAATGCTAAAAACTTTTTTAAGGAAAACCCAGAAATTGCCAATGAAATAGAAAATAAAATAAGGGAAAAATACTCTTTGCCATTAAATAACAATCCAGTAAAAGTTGAGAATAAAGTAGAAGAAAAGTAAATTACTTTATTAAATCAGATAAAAGATATGTGAAGCTTTAAGTAAAAATATATAACTTAAGCTTTACATATCTTTTTTAATTAAAATTTTAAATATTGTGTATGAAATATACAAATAAATGTATAATTAAAGTATGTGATATTTTAATGTAAAAATTAAAGGTGATATTCTAATTAAAAAATTTTTTTTAAAGGTTCAAGTCGAGCCTAAGAGCTAAGTTGAGAGAATTTGTAGTATTTAGTAATAACCTTGACAATGATGTTAAAGTAATATAAAATGAATACAAATACTGGTTTAATATAAGAGGAATTGAATAGAATATGCACCTTTTCGAGCTTTCATTTTACTGCTAATATATGTCATAAAAAAAGCAAAGGAGGTGTTGGAAATTGACTGAACCAAGTCAAATTATTTTAATAATAGCTATTGCGCTAGTTGTTTGTTTAGTCGCTATTTTTGTTTTTATTTATACAAGAAAGAATATATCTTTAGCTAATGTATCTAAATCAGAGGAAGATGCTAAAAAGATTTTAGGTGAGGCACAAAAAGAAGCAGAATCTAAAAAGAAAGAAGCAATCCTTGAAGCTAAAGAAGAAGTTCATAGATTAAGAGCTGATTTTGATAAAGAGTCCAGAGAAAGAAGAAATGAAATTCAGCGATTAGAAAGAAGGGTTCTTCAAAAAGAGGAAACTTTAGATAAGAAAACCCTATCAATAGAAAGAAAAGAAGAAGTATTATCTAAAAAACAACAAGAGGTTGAGACATTAGAATCAGGAATACAAGAATTATATAATAGTGTAAGAGAAGAATTACAAAGAGTAGCAGGATTAACCTCAGAAGAAGCAAAGCAAATACTATTAGACGAAGTAAAAAAAGAAATTAAACATGAAACAGCAATAATGATTAAAGAAATTGAAGCTAAAGCTAAAGAAGAAGCCGATAAAAAGGCAAGAGAAGTTATAACATATGCTATACAGAGATGTGCAGCAGACCATGTAGCTGAATCTACAGTACATGTTGTATCACTTCCTAACGATGAAATGAAGGGAAGGATTATTGGGCGTGAAGGTAGAAATATAAGAGCCCTTGAAACTTTAACTGGAGTTGATTTAATAATAGATGATACTCCGGAAGCTGTTATTCTTTCAGCTTTTGATCCTATTAGAAGAGAGGTAGCTAAAATTGCCTTAGAAAAACTAATAGTTGATGGAAGAATACACCCAGCAAGAATTGAGGAAATGGTTGAAAAAGCGAAAAAAGATGTTGAGAATGACATAAGAGAAGAGGGCGAGCAAGCCACCTTCGAAACTGGTATCCATGGATTACATGTGGAAATAATCAGACTTTTAGGAAGATTGAAATATAGAACTAGTTATGGTCAAAATGTATTAAAACATTCTATAGAAGTTTCATACTTAGCAGGTCTTATGGCGTCAGAGCTTGGAATGGATCCTACCATGGCAAAAAGGTGTGGATTATTACACGATATCGGCAAAGCTGTAGATCATGAAGTAGAAGGACCACATGCACTAATAGGTGCTGAGTTAGCTAAAAAATGTCATGAATCTCCAATAGTTGTAAACGCTATTGCAGCTCATCATGGAGATGTAGAGTATCAATCTCTAGAAGCAGTACTAGTTCAAGCAGCAGATGCTATATCAGCAGCTAGACCAGGTGCCAGAAGAGAAACTCTAGAAGCCTATATAAAAAGATTAGAAAAATTAGAAGAAATCGCAAACTCATATGAATGTGTAGAAAAGTCATATGCAATTCAAGCCGGAAGAGAAATCAGAATTATGATTAAACCAGATGATGTTGATGATGCAGGTGCTATTGAAGTGGCTAGAGATATTGTGAAGAAAATAGAATCAGAACTAGAATATCCAGGCCAAATAAAGGTTAATGTTATCAGAGAAACAAGAGCAGTAGAATATGCAAAGTAAAATTAGGTAATGAAAAAGGTGAGTCTCCTATTTAATAGGAGGCTTTTATTTTTGTCTATTATATTAAGTGAAACTATAATTTGCAATAATCTAAAATTGTATTTTCAATAAAAGGAATTTTCAATTAAATGTAGAAATAATATATAGGATTCTAATAATATTAGTTTAATAAGTAGTAATAGTAGTAGGAGGTTTAATATGGAAGTATTAAAAGTTTCAGCAAGATCTAATCCTAATTCAGTAGCAGGAGCTCTGGCAGGAGTACTAAGACAAAGTAGTGGGGCAGAAATTCAAGCTATAGGAGCAGGCGCAATCAATCAAGCAGTAAAGGCTGTAGCTATAGCTAGAGGATTTGTAGCGCCCAGTGGAATGGACCTGGTGTGTGTACCAGCATTTACAGATGTAGAAATTGATGGTGAAGAAAGAACTGCAATTAAATTGATAGTACAATCTAAAAATAATTTTTAGGTTATAAAGACATGAAATTAAAAATTTAATTTCATGTCTTTAGTCTTTATATGTAGGTAAATAAGCTTCAGAACTTTGGACAAATGTTATAAAAAGTTAGTATGTAAATATAAAAAATGAGAATAATAATAGTAAGTTAAAATTACCATATAATCTTTACACTATATAGAATAAGTGTTATTATACAGATATGAAGTATATCTTTCATATGAAGTTCTAATGCATTTTAAAATTCATTAGATGTAGAATATCCAACTCGTTTATTATATTTTTGAGAATATAATTGAATGAAAAGGTTTAAATAATATTTCTTTTATTTGGATAGTTTTAATTATTTTATATTGTAAAGAATAAATATTAATGGGGGTAGTTATAATGATGCTATCAAAAAAAGCAATGGAAATTTCACCATCACTTACATTAGCAATTACAGCAAAGGCTAAAAAGATGAAAGCAGAGGGGATTGACGTTATAGGCTTCGGTGCAGGAGAGCCAGATTTTAATACTCCAAAAAATATACAGCAAGCTGCTATAAAGGCAATTGAAGCAGGTCAAACAAGATATACAGCGGCTTCAGGTATAATTGAATTAAAGGAAGCAGTTGTAAATAAGTTTAAAAAAGATAATAACTTAACTTATAAAACTTCTCAAATTATTATTTCAACAGGAGCTAAACAATGTTTAGCAAATATTTTTCAAGCTATATTAAATCCGGGAGATGAAGTTTTAATAGGTGCTCCATATTGGGTTAGTTATCCAGAACTTGTACAATTGGCTGATGGAGTTCCAACTTTTGTTGACACAGAAGAAAGTAATTCTTTTAAACTAACAATTGAATCTTTAGAAAAAGCAGTAACTAAAAAAACTAAAGCTATGATACTAAATAGCCCTAATAATCCAACAGGAACAGCTTATACGAAAGAAGAGTTAGAGAAAATTGCAACTTTTGCACAAAAACATGATATAATAATTATATCAGATGAAATATATGAAAAACTTTTATATGGAGAAAGTGGTCATATTTCTATAGCAAGTTTATCTGAAGATGCTTATAATAGAACAATAGTAATAAATGGGGTTTCAAAAGCTTATGCTATGACTGGATGGAGAATTGGTTATGCAGCAGCTAGTGAAAAGATAACTTCATTAATGTCAAACATACAAAGTCACACTACTTCAAATCCATGTTCAATATCTCAATATGCATCTGTAGAAGCTTTAAATGGAGATCAAAGCGAAGTTGAAAAAATGAAACAGGAATTTAAAAAGAGAAGAGATTTTATGGTAGATAAAATTAATTCTATAAATAACTTATCCTGTGTTAAACCAGAAGGTGCATTCTACGTTATGGTAAACATATCAAAGGTGTTAAATAAGGAAGTGGACGGAAAGATTATAAAAGACTCTCTTACATTCAGTGACTTACTTCTTGAGAAGGAGAAGGTTGCAGTAATACCTGGTATTGCTTTTGGAGTAGATGATTTTATAAGATTATCTTATGCTACATCTATGGAAAACATAGAAAAAGGATTGAATAGAATAGAAGACTTTGTTAATGGCATAAAATAATTTCTCGTAAATGAGGTGATAATATGCTAACAAAGGAAATAATCATTAATAATCCACAGGGATTGCATGCAAGACCAGCAACTTTATTAGTTCAAAAGGCTACTACTTTTAAGTGTGAAGTTACTATAGAATGTAATGGTAAAGGAGCTAATGCAAAAAGTCTCATTGGAGTATTATCCTTAGGAGTTAATAAGGGATATACAGTAAAAATTATAACTAACGGAACTGATGAGGAACTTGCACTTACAGAAATCATTTCTACTGTAGAAGGATTATAATTCAAATAAAAGAACTGCTTAGGCAGTTCTTTTGTTCTATAGTAGCCTTTGTAAAGGAGGAGGATTTTATGAATGAAATAATATTACATAGTAAAAAGGAACTTTATTTAGAAAAAAATAAACATTTTATTCAATGCTTCCTAGATATTAAGGGTGGAAGAAGTAAATATACAGCTATTAGCTATGAGAAAGACATAAAGGATTTTTATAATAAGTCTGATGTAACTGAAATAACCATAGAAAATATAAGAGAAATAAATATATTTCATGTTCAAAAATTTATCCTTGATTTGCAAAATCAAGGATTATCTTCTGCAACTATTAATAGAAAGATATCATCGCTTTCTGCTCTTTATAAGTGGCTTATGAAGTATGAAGATAATTACAGTGATATAAGAATTATTAAGTATAATCCTTTTGCTAATGTGAAGGAAGAAAAACCTATTGTAACTAATAAAGTTACAGAATTTTTGACTGAGGAAGAAAGTAAGATTTTACTGGGAAGTATTGATACTACAACTGTACTAGGACTTAGGAATAAAGCTATATTAGCATTAGCACTCACCACTGCACTAAGAAAATCAGAAATGATAAATATAAAAATATGTCATATAAAAAAGTATGGAGAGTATGATGTTATAGAAGTCACTAGAAAAGGAAATAAAAAAGATTTAGTAAAGCTTCAACCTAAGGTGAAAAGTTTAATTGAAAAATACATTTTAGTTACAGGAAGAGATAAAGAAGAGTATAACAATAGTTATTTATTTATAGGACACTCCTCTAATAATAGAAATGGAGAGAAGTTAAATCCTAGTACTTTAAACTATATGCTTAAAAATATATGTAGTAAGTGCAATATAAATAAAAAATTAAAAGTTCACTCCACTAGACATACAGCTATAACTATGGCCATTACTCAAGGAGCTACCATAGAAAAAGTTAGAGAATTTGCAGCTCATAGTAGTATTGCTACTACCAATAGATATGTTCACTCTATAGACAAGCTTAAAGATAATCCAGGAGATAATATGGATATAATATAAAGTTATAGGAATTTATTAGAGGCTAAAGGCATACATTTTTAATGTAATATAAAAAATGGAGGTATGTTCATGGCTTTTGATAATGAATATGAATTTGTACCCTTGGCGCCTATGACACATAATTCTTTGCCCGATGAAATGAAAGATTTCATATCTGTATGTGGTATGATGGGAATAATGCCAAGAAATAATTTTATACATCCAATGCAAAAAGAGCTGGCTCAAGTTATAGATTTAAAAGAAACTAATGAGGACATAGATATTCCTGCGGAGACTTATTTAGATGAAGACTTTGAAGATGATGTAGAGAGATATGTAGAGGAGAATGGAAATAGATTATTGAAAGACTTTGATGATGAAAAAGACTTTAATTCTACACCGGTTTCATCAAAAGAAGATAATAATGATGAACTTATGAGGATAGAAAAAGTTATTAAATCCATAGAAAGAAATAATCTAGGAGTATTCAAATTTTTAGAAGTTAATGGAATGCCTTATGACAAGGCAAAAAAATTTATTAGAAGAGTAGTAAGGCTATCAATTCGTTATAATGAATAACATGAATAAAAAAATCGACTATGTCGATTTTTTTAATTTTTATAATAAATTATATAGTAATATTTACCTTTAATTATATATATAAATTAATAGGACACATTATTTTAAGGTTTAAATTTTAAATTATAAATTAATGTTTATTAATTAGAAATGGGGGTATAAAATGAAGTACACAAGATACAATATTAAATCTAAACCAAAGAGTAGTAACAGTTTTTTATTTTATTTAGCTATAACCTTACTTTTGGCATTACTATTAGGAACTTTTATATTTAAATTTGTACTTAAAGACTCAGGTAAAATAGGCTTTATTAAGGGTATAGATATAAATAATTCTGAACAACAACAAAATAGTGGTAAAGTACCTGGTAAAAGTGAAGTAAAGGAAGAAGGAAATTCAACTGGAATAAAGGAAGAAAAAGCTGTGTCAGAATATAATTTTTATATACTACAGTGTGGTGTATTTAAAGTTAAAAGTAACGCTAATGAAACATTAAATAAATTATCAGCCTTTGGTAATCCTTTTATAGGGCAAGAGGGAGAGCTATCTAAGGTGTATTTTGGAATGTATTCTGATAAAAACATAGAAAATGGAGCTTCAATATTAAAAGAAAAGGGAATAGATAATACTAAAGTAACTATAAATATACCTATGGAAGATAATTCTACAAAACAATTTTGTGAAATTGTAGATAGTTTGTTGCAAGTTGTAAATAAGACTTCAGAAAGTGGTGTAAAATCTATTAATACCAGTGAACTTAAAAAGTGGATAGATGGATTGGAGAAAATAGATGAGAACATGAAACAATACAATGAAGTTAATTCTTTGAAGGAATATATAAAGGCTCTTCCAGATGAAGTAGATAAAAATAAGGATGGAGAAGTATTAAAATATGTTTATGACCAGCTAATAAAGTTTAAAAAATAAGGTATATATTATTTTTAATAAGTTGATATAAGGCTATCTGTGAACAAAAGTTCACAGATAGCCTTAATTTATAAAAAAAGTTTAAAAAATTTGTTATAGTCTTGTGTAAAAAAATATTAAATGTTACACTATATTAGATATAAAATGTTATATTGGTTAATACAAATAGTATATTGCACATTTTAAATATACTGGGGGATGTTTTTTATGGGAAAATCATATAAAACCGCTAAAGAGTATGTATTTATAACTCTTCTGGGGGCTATTTCTGGAAGCTTTATTGGAGAATTTTTAGGAAATACTTTTAAAGCCTTAGATTTTTTAGGAAAAAACTACTTTATAGGATTAAAAAATCCTTTAGTCATTGATTTAAAGGTCTTAGAATTAACTTTTGGACTAGGATTTGGTTTGAATTTAATGGCTATAGTAGGTATGGTTTTAGCAATAGTATTATTTAAGAGATTCTAGGAGGAAGTTATGGATATAGTATTAGCTTCTGCATCACCAAGAAGACAGGAATTATTAAAAAGGTTAGTAGATAATTTTAAAATAGAGATTAGTAACTTTGATGAGTATTCTGTTGAATTTCAAGGTGATATAGATAAACATGTGTGTGATTTAGCTGAAGGAAAAGCTAGAAATATTTTGAATAAAGTGCAGAAAGATAGTATTGTCATAGGCTGTGATACTGTAGTATATTTAAATGGGAAAATTCTTGGGAAACCAATAAATGATAAAGATGCATTTGAAATGCTAAGGTCACTCAGTGGAAATGTACATAAAGTTTATTCCGGGCTAGTTTTAATAAACAGTAAAACCAAGGAATTAATAAGAAAAAGCGTTTGTACTGAAGTTAAATTTATGAACCTATCTGAGGATATGATACTTAGGTATATTGAATCAGGTCAATGTAATGGTAAAGCTGGTGCCTATGGGATACAAGATAATGCTGCTATTTTTGTGGAGAATATTAATGGCTGTTATTACAATGTAGTAGGATTGCCTTTAAATACTTTATATTTATCACTAAGGGAGATGGGGGTAAATCAATAAAGGAGTTAGTTTATGAACTATAAATTAAAGATTAAAGATTTACCTAAAAATGAAAGACCTAGAGAAAAAATGTTAAGGTATGGGGCAGAATACCTGTCTAATTCTGAACTTTTAGCCCTTATATTGAGGACTGGAACAAAGGAAGATAGTGTTTTAAATCTATGTGATAGGTTATTATCTCATTGTGGAGGCATAAATGGAATTTCCAGCCCCAGTATTAATGATTTAAAGCAGGTAAAAGGAATAGGGGAGGTTAAAGCTACTCAAGTTTTAGCCCTTGCAGAGCTAGCTACCAGATTTAATTCTTTTAAATCCGGTGAAGAGCATATTGTAAGTAGTCCTAAAGATGTGTCTAATTATATGATGAGACAAATGAAAGGTTTAAAAAAAGAATATTTTAAGCTAATTATGTTAAATACTAAAAACATAATTATATCAGTTAAAGATATTTCTATAGGAAATTTAAATAGTTCCATTGTTCATCCGAGAGAAGTCTTTATAGAAGCTATAAAGCTTAGTAGTGCATCAGTGATATTGTGTCACAATCATCCATCAGGTGATCCAACACCTAGCAAAGAGGATATACTAATAACTAAAAGACTAAAGGAGTGTGGAACATTACTAGGAATAGAAGTTTTAGATCATATTATTATTGGTAACGAAGCTTATATAAGCTTAAAAGAAAAAGGTATTATATAGATTGAGAGGAGAGTTTTTATGGGTTTTTTTGGAAGTACTAGAGACATTGGAATAGATTTAGGAACTGCAAACACATTAGTATATATTAAAGGAAAAGGTATCGTACTTAGAGAACCTTCCGTTGTAGCAATAAATAAAAATACAGGAAAAGTTTTAGCTGTAGGTAATGAAGCTAAAAATATGATAGGTAGAACACCAGGAAATATTGTAGCTATAAGACCAATGAAAGATGGAGTTATAGCAGATTTTGATGTAACTGAAAAAATGCTTAGACATTTTATTGAAAAAGTTGGAGGTAAAAATTCCTTTAAAAGTCCAAGAATCGTAGTTTGTTTCCCATCTGGGGTAACTGAAGTAGAGAAGAGAGCGATTGAAGAAGCAACTAAGAGTGCTGGAGCTAGAGAAGTTGGATTATTAGAAGAACCAATGGCAGCAGCTATAGGTGCTGGACTTCCAGTTGGAGAACCTACAGGAAGCATGGTTGTAGATATCGGTGGAGGTACTACAGAAGTAGCAATAATATCTTTAGGTGGAGTTGTTACAAGTATGTCATTAAGAGTTGCAGGTGATGAATTAGATCAAGCGATTATAGCATACATAAAAAAACAATATAACTTAATGATTGGTGAGAGAACTTCAGAAAATATAAAAATACAATTAGGTTCAGCTTATGAGGTAGAAGAAAAGGCAGAGAATATGCAAATTAGAGGAAGAGATTTAATAAGTGGTCTTCCTAAAGTAGTAGAAATAGGTGAAGATGAAGTAAGAGAAGCTTTAAGAGAACCTGTATACTCTATTATAGAGGCTATAAAAACAACACTAGAAAAAACACCACCAGAACTTGCAGCAGATATTATGGATAAAGGTATAATGCTTACAGGTGGAGGAGCCTTATTAAAAGGATTAGATGCACTAATAGCCCATGAAACCCATATGCCAGTAAATATAGCAGAAATACCATTAGATTGTGTAGCTGTAGGAACTGGAAAAGCATTAGATAATGTAGATATTATGAGTAGAAGATAAAAAATGAAGATATTCAAGAATAAGCTGGCAGTAATAGTTATACTACTGTCAGTGTCCTTTTTGGGGTTAATTGGTTATTCAGTTCAAAAAGACAAGATGTCCATGGTGGAAAATGGTGTAGGAAGTGCTATAAACTCTGTTCAAGGTGTTGTTTATAAAATAGGTAGTAAAATAAAAAGTTCTTTTAGTTTAGTACTTAATATAGGAAATATAAAAAGTGAAAATGATGAGTTAAAAAAACAAAATGAGAAGTTGAAATTTAATGCTATTCAAAATGATATTTTAAGAAAAGAAAATGACAGACTTAGAGGCATGTTAAACTTTGCTGATGCAAATGGTCAGTATAATTATATAGGTGTAGATATTTTGGGTTTAGTTGGAAATAATTTTTTGGATGGATATGTAATCAATAAAGGCGAAAAAGATGGAATAGAAAAAGGTATGATTGCATTGGAAGGAGAAGGACTAGTTGGTCAAGTTACTAGCGTTGGTAGTAATTGGAGTATAGTTCAATCTATTTGTAATGAGAATATGGCTGTAGCAGGATATGTATTGAGCACTGAAGAAAGTAATGGTATTGTAAAGGGTTATAAGGGAAATGAAGATAAATTTCTTACGGAAATTACAGGACTTTCCTTAGATTCAAAAATTAAAGAAGGGGACACTATACTAACCTCTGGACTAGGTGGCATATATCCAAAAGGAATTAAAATAGGAGAAGTTCTAGAAATTTATGAGGATAGAGCAAAGGTTGTAAAGAGTGCAATTGTGAAGCCTGCAGTAGATTTTAATAAGGTAGAGCAACTTGTAATTATAGTGCCAAAGGAAAAAAGAGATGTTAAAAACTAATAATAAATTTAAAAAAATATTATATTTATTTTTAATAATCACCATTCTTTTTATTTTTGATAATACCATTATAACTTTTTTTGCTATTAAAAATATATATCCAAGCGTTCTTTTTGTATTTATAGTTTGTTATTCCATGATAAATGGATATGATGAAGCAACAATTATTGGTGTTATAACAGGGATTCTTCAAGATATTTATTTTCCGGGAGTCATGGGAATTAACATGTTAATAAACATGTTAATTTGTTTAATGGCAGCTAAAATTGGAAAAGGAATTTTTAAGGATAAGGTTATAATACCTATTTTTTCAACATTCCTACTAAGTTTACTAAAGAGTATTGCTATTTTTGCTATATTTATATTAATAGGAGCTAGTAATAATTTTTTACACTTAATCATATATAAAGCTATTTATGAGATGATAATAGCTTTACTGATATATAGGATTATACTTAAGTTTAGTGAAACCAAAACTATAAAAAAGGAATGGAGATTCTAAAAAAAGTATGAAAAAAAATAAAAAAATAATTAGAAATAAAAAAAATAAAAAAAATAAAAAAAGTTTTTCAAGATATAATTTATTTTATATAGCTATGGTAGTTATCTTCATTGGAATTACTTCAAGATTACTTTTTTTACAAATAGTAATGGTAGAGGATTATAGAGAAAGAGCAAATAGCAATAAATATAAAACAGTATCCGTTGCAGCAGCTAGAGGAGATATAGTAGATAGAAATGGTAAAGTTTTTGCCGAAAGTGTACAAAATTATGTATTACAATTTAGTGAAACTGAAGAAAGTAAAAAACATTTCTTTAAAACTATGTCTAGAGTTTTTGAAATATTAGATAAAAAGCAAATACCAATTGTAGATGAATTTCCTATAATTATAA
Source organism: Clostridium sp. UBA7791 (assembly GCF_002480755.1). Classification (NCBI taxonomy): domain Bacteria; kingdom Bacillati; phylum Bacillota; class Clostridia; order Eubacteriales; family Clostridiaceae; genus Clostridium; species Clostridium sp. UBA7791. The sequence continues at coordinate 811,583 of NZ_DLCT01000005.1, forward strand.
ATAATGAAGGAAAGCTAGAATATAACTTTAAAGCTACCGATGAATCAAGCAGAAAATGGCTAGAACTTAGATTTAAAAAGGATAGAGGTTTTTTAGAGCAGGTAGTAAAGAAAGAATATGGTGAGGGTAAGAAGGTTTCAGAGCTTACAGATGAACAAAAAAAAAATATGGATGCTTTGTTATTACAGATAACTGCAGAAGAGGCCTATAAAACTTTAGAGAAAGATTATGGTGTAGATAGATACTATGAGTTAACCCTTCATGAAAGAAGAAGATTTTTACTATTAAAAGATGCTATGAAGATGCAAAGTTTTTCAGGGTATAGCCCAGTAGTAATTGCAAACACTTTAGATCAAGAAACAGCCTTTGTATTTGAGCAACTACAACCAGATATGCCAGGTATAATAGTTGATACTCAGCCTATGAGAGCTTATCCTAATGGAGAGTTGGGTTCTGCATTTCTAGGATACATGTCTCAAATTAACCCTTGGGAACAAGAAAAATATGAAGAAAAGGGTTATGATGTAAGTACTGATGACATAGGAAAAGCAGGTATTGAAGCAGCTTATGAATCCTATTTAAAGGGAACTAAGGGACAAGAGAGTATAGAAATTAATAAGCAGGGACGTAGAGTTAGAACTCTAGGACAGGTAGAAGCTTATCAAGGAAAAACTGTGCAATTAAATATTGATATGGATGTACAAAGAGCTGCAGAAAAGGCACTAGATGAAGTGATGACTAATCTTCAAAAGAGTGGAAAAAATTATTATGGAGATAGTACTAACGCCACTAGAGGAGCAGCTGTAGCCATAAGTACTAAGGGGGAAGTGTTAGCCCTTGTTAGTAAACCAGGCTTTGATCCTAATATATTCACAGACCCTGGAAAATTAACTACTGAATTGTCACAACAATATTTTAACCCAGATTTAGAAGCTATGGGAAAAGAGTATATAAAAAAAAGAGGTCTTGCAAATATAAAGGGCATTTTAACAGATAAGGAATTAACTTTAAGTTTAGCAGAAAGAGAACAACTATTGCTTGATAGAATGTTCCCAATAGATAAAAGTATACCAGGAAATACTACAAGAAGAGAAGATAGATATGATATATTCCCTAAACCTTTTTATAATTACGGAACCTTATCGTTAGTTCCACCAGGATCTACCTTTAAACCGGCTACTGCGCTTGCGGGGTTAGAGGAAGGTGTTATTACTGAAGACACTACAGTTATAGATGATGGATATTATACTAAGAGATATTCAAGTTATAAAGGAGCATGTTGGATATATAATATGCATGGTGGCTCTCATGGACGTACAAATGTGAAAAAAGCTTTAGAAGTTTCGTGCAACTATTTTTTCTATGACGTAGCTGATCGTCTTTTTGTGAAAGGCGGAGCAGAGAATAATCCTAAAAATGCTTTAGATTTAATAGCAAAATATGGTTGGCAACTAGGGCTAGGATTACCGCAAGGTAGCGATTTAAAAGCTTCTACAGGTATAGAAATTGAAGAAAATTTTGGTCAAATATATAATTATGAATCAAGTAAAAATGTTCAAGCCAATACATTTATAAATCGAATGGCTGAAGACTTACAAAAAGGAATTAGCTCAGTGAATGCATCATCTCACTACAAGCCTTTTGATATTACTCAACAAGATGAGAGTGGTAGCAGAAAAGAATTAGAACAAATAAAACTTACTAACTCTAAGAAAAAGACTTTAGTGGATACTATTAGGGGTGAAATGAAAAAAGATGAAAGATCTGACTATGATAGTATTATGAAAATATTGAAGCCTTTAGTTGAAGATATTATTAACACTAACGAAGATATAAAGGCATTAGGATATTCTGAAGCAGATATAGATAATATTGTTCGTGCAATGTATAATGCTATAAATGATACTAATGTATATATTAAATCCGCAGCTAATGCCTATGATGCATCCATAGGTCAAGGTATGAATCAATTTACACCACTACAACTAGCTAGTTACCTTGCTACCCTTTTAAATGGTGGAGAAAGATATGAAGTAAAGCTAGTTGATAAAATCATTGATAGTAAGACTAAAGAAGTAATAGAAGATATAGAACCAAAACTTATAAGTAAAGCTAGTTTCAATAAGGCAAATATCGATATTATTAAAGAGGGAATGGGAAAGGTTACTCAAGGAGAAGATGGTACATCATCTACAGTATTCAATGGGTTTCCTATACGTACTGGAGGTAAAACAGGTACATCTAATATAATATCAACTGAAGAGATGCAAAAAGCTACTGGAAGGGATGCAGCTTCTGTATATGTAGGCTTTGCACCCTTTGATAATCCAGAGATTGTAGTATGTTCTATAGTATTTGATGCTGCCCATGGTGATGGAACTATTGCCAAGGCAATGTTCGAAGCTTATTTTAAGGAAGAAATATTAAAAACTAATCCTAATTATGAATTTAAATATAAATAAAGAAAATAACAAATGGATTACCATTTGTTATTTTTTTAAAGGAATATTGTTATATAATAAGTATTTCAACAAAAAAATTATTTTTTCTCAATATAAAGAAGGAATTTAGGCTCTATACGTTGAAATAGTAAGAATATCTCGATATGTGGAGGTTGCATATGCAAGATGATGGTATAAAATTTAAAGGCGAAAAAGATGGACTTAATTTAGTTGTAAATATTAAACTCTTTAGCTCTATAGAAAGCTTAATTGAAGCATTGAGAGTAAAGCTTCGAAAGGGTAGAAGGTTCTATAAGGGTGCCTCCATTAAAATAACTGTAGATATGAGGCAGTTGGAATCTAGAGATTTAAGAGCAATAAGAGACTTTTTATCAACGGAATTTATGATAAAGGATTGCTCCTTTATAAATTTAGAAGATAGTAATAAAAAGGTTTTTAATGGTATACATGAAGGAAAAACTAAATTTGTCAGAAAAACTATAAGAAGTGGTCAAAGATTTGAATATTCAGGAAACATAGTTATTGTAGGAGATGTTAATTCTGGAGCAGAGGTATATGCCGCAGGAAATATAGTGGTATTAGGCTCTGTTAAAGGTAGTGTGTATGCTGGGATTAATGGTAATAATGGTGCTATAATAGCAGCCTTTGCATTAACACCACAAATAATGCAAATTGCTGATCTTATCACTAGATCTCCAGAAGATATGGACAAACCTAGGTATCCAGAATTGGCAAGAATTAAAAATGGAAATATTGTTTTAGAACCATATTCAATAAATAAATATATTTAATCGGAGGTATTAGTAAATGGGAGAGGCTATAGTTATAACATCTGGGAAAGGTGGAGTAGGAAAAACTACTACTACAGCAAACATAGGTACAGCTTTAGCATCAATGGATAAAAAAGTAGTTGTTATCGATGGAGATACAGGATTAAGAAACTTAGATGTTCTCATGGGACTTGAAAATAGAGTGGTATTTACATTAGTTGATGTTATTGAAGAAAAGTGTAGATTGAAACAAGCACTTATAAAAGATAAGAGGTTTAACAATTTATTTCTTCTTCCAACAGCACAAACAAGAGATAAAAATGATGTAGATATAAATGAAATGTTAAGAGTAGTAACCCAGTTAAAACAAGAGTTTGATTATGTAATTTTAGACTGTCCTGCGGGTATTGAACAAGGTTTTGAGAATGCCATTGTAGGGGCAGACTGGGCTATTGTTGTTGTAAATCCAGAAATCACATCTGTCAGAGATGCAGATAGGGTTATTGGAAAATTAGATGCGAAAGGGATAGAAAGACAGGAACTTATAGTTAACAGAATGAACTTTGATATGGCTAAGAATGGGGAAATGTTGACTATAGAAGATATAAAGGAGTGTTTAGCTATTAAAGTTATAGGGGTAGTTCCAGATGATAGAAAAGTAACCATATCTACTAATAAAGGTGAGCCTATAGTGTTAGACAGTTCTGCTTATGCTGGTCAAGCCTTTAAGAATATAGGAAGTAGAATTTTAGGAGAAGAAGTACCATTCCTAGATTTTAATGAATTATACGGTCAAAAAGGATTTATGGGTGCAATAAAAAAATTATTTGGAGGAGGTAGAAATTAGATATGGACTTGTTTAAAATTTTTTCAAGCAAAGTATCTTCAAAGGATATTGCTGCAGATAGATTAAAACTTATTCTAGTCCATGATAGAGCTACCGTTTCGCCAGATTTTTTAGAGAATATTAAAATGGAGTTGCTTAAGACTATATCTAATTATGCAGAAATTGAAAGTGGAGAAGAGATTGAAATAAGAATAACTACTAGTGATGAATATGATGGGAACTCCCCAGCTTTAGTGGCTAGTATACCTATTAAAAAAGTTAAGAGAAGGTAATCAAAAAAGCTATGTTTTCATAGCTTTTTTTCCTTGTTATGATATAATAGGAACAGGTATGGAGGGAGATGCAAATGAATAAATTATTAGAAAAATTTAAAATTAATGATAAGTTAATTAAAAATATAGATTTTAGTATTTTAATTGTAGTATTTTTAATTGTAGCCTTTGGTATAGTTAATATTTATTCTGCCATTGGAGCTAAGTATGCCATGCTTCAATTTGCTTGGATGATTGTAGGTATGATAACTATATACTTCATATTAACTTTAGACTATGTTCAACTTTTAAATTATGCCCCTGTTATATATTGGGCAGCGGTTATACTTTTGCTTTTCAATGATATAACCGGTAAAGCGGTAAATGGAGCTAATGCATGGATTCAAATAGGAAATAGAGCCATTCAACCTGGAGAGTTTGCCAAAATAGGTATGATTCTTATGGTTGCAAAGGTTATAGAAGATGCTGAAGGGGATATAAATAATTTAAAAACATTTTTTAAGGTTTTATTTTATGCAGTAATTCCAGTGATACTAATTGTAATACAACCAGATATGGGACTTACCATGGTTTCGTTTTTTATAATGTTAGGTATAGTGATTGTAGCAAACTTAAATTGGAAGGTCATAGTTGGAGGACTTACTGCATTAACAGCTGCTGTTGTAGGATTCTTTTATTCACCTTTTATGAAACCATATTGGAAATTAAGGTTTTTAGCAGTTATTAACCCGGAAGACTATGCACAAACAGAAGGGATGCAGTTAATTCAATCTAAAATAGCCATAGGTTCTGGTGGAATATTTGGTATGGGATTTATGAATGGAAAACAATATAAGTTTGTACCAGAAAACCATACAGACTTTATCTTTGCTGTATTAGGTGAAGAATGGGGATTAGTTGGCGCTCTAGTACTTATGATGTTATATGGAATACTTTTATGCAAACTTATAAATATAGCAAAGAACTCAAAAGATATAGCTGGAGGTATTATAGTGGTAGGTGTAATAGCATCTATACTATTTTCAATAATTCAAAATATCGGGATGACCATTGGATTACTTCCTATATCAGGTATAACATTACCTTTTGTTAGTTATGGTGGAAGTTCTATGTTAACTTATTTTATATCTTTAGGATTAGCTTTAAATATAGGTATGAGAAAGAATAAAATTAATTTTTAGGAGTGATTTAAATGAGAGTTGCATTGGTTGCACACGATAAAAAGAAGGATGACATCATTGATTTTGCTAAAAGATATAAGGATGTGCTAAAGGATCATGAACTTTATGCTACAGGCACTACAGGGAAACTTATAAATGAAATAGTTGGTCTTCCTATATATAGATTTTTATCAGGCCCCTTAGGCGGCGACCAACAAATAGGAGCAAGACTTGCAGAAGGAAATATGGATATGATAATTTTTTTAAGAGATCCTCTTACAGCTCAACCCCATGAACCTGATGTAACAGCCCTTATAAGACTCTCAGATGTTCACTGTATACCTCTTGCAACTAATATAGGTACAGCAGAAGTATTCATGAAGGCTTTAAAAAACAGATAATAAAATTAATAATAATATTAATAAAATAAGCTGTCTCAAGACAATTTGTCAATCTTTTTAAAATGTTGAATTTGTACTTTAATATAAGTCCATGATTAACATTATTTTAGGATTGGCATATACTGAGACAGCCTTTTTTTATTATGCTCTTATGAAAATAAATTTTCATACCCATCATAAAGTTAGTTTTTTTTAATATATATAAATTAGTAATAATAAATTATGGGGGGATATTTTATGGGAATTTATAATGAATATTATCAAAAATATTATTCTAATATGAAAAAACAAACAGGAACCAGTGAGTATAAACCTACAAAATATAGTGGAAATAGTACTAAAGGTAGTAACAATAAATTAAATAGTAGAAGAAATACCTTCCCCATTTATTTAAACATTTTTGGGAAAGGCTTTGCTAATATATTGATTATTCAATGCGTAATAGTTCTAGTTCTTCTAGCTGGACTATTTCTCGCTAGAACATATCCTAACAGTTACGTTAATAAGGTATATGATAAGAGTATAGCAATTATAAATAATGGTTTATTGAAGGAAAAAAATATTACTGTGGAAAATATAGTCCAAGCATTTAAAGAGAAAAATATATTGGATGTATTTAAGGAAGAAAAAATAACTGAAGTTTTTAATGAAGTAAAGTCTATGGTTAGTTTTGAAGAAAAGAAAGAAAATTATATAAAAGAAAACTATGTAAACCCCATAACCATAAAGGATAAAAATCAAATCACTATAAAAGATAATAGACTTTCTTTAAGCCTAACTAATGAAAGTGATATAAAGGCATCCTTTCCAGGAAAGGTAAAGAGTGTCACTGAAGGAAAAGAAATTACTTTAATCCTAGACTATGGTGATGGTATTGAGATGAAATATTATGGTCTAAGCGGTAGCAAAGTTAAAATTGGAGATGCTGTTGATACAGGAGAAGTTATCGGTACAGTTAAGGGAGATGAAGGCAATATATTAAGTATAGAAGTATTTTATATGGGAAATATTTTAAACCCAGAGAAATGCTTTAATTTTGAAACTATGATATAGCAAGATTATTAGGGGGAAATCATTGATACGAATAAGCAAATACTTAATACCCTATATAATTTTAATATTGATTATAGGATTTAAAAGTGAGTTAATTATAGGTTTTATAATCATAATCATCCATGAAATTATTCATTTAATAACAGCAAGAATATTAGGTTATTCAGGATTTTCTATAGATATATTACCAATAGGTACTACACTAAAATTAAAGGAGCTAGAAGAGGCAACTCCTAAGGAAGATATTATTATATCCTTAAGTGGTCCAATAGGGAATTTTTTAATTGCTTTAACTAGTTATTTTTTAGGCAGATATTTTTCTAATTCTAATTTTATTGAATTTTGCAATTATAATTTAGTTATAGGCATATTTAATCTTATACCAGCATTTCCTTTAGATGGAGGTCGTATATTAAGAGATATTCTTAATATTAAGCTCATATATAAAAAAGCTAATAAGATTGCGCTAAATATAAGTATAGTAATAGGATATATATTTGGAGCAATCTTTTTAATGGGATTATGCATGGAGCGACTGGTTTTAGATTTTGCCTTTTTTTCTATATTTATATTAATGATTTCCTATAAGGAAAAAGGGAGGATAGCTTATATAATAATGGGATATATCATCAAAAAAAAGGAAAAGCTAATAGGTAGAGGATACCTAGAAAATAAAAGTATTTCTGTTTATTACAAAATAAATATATTACAATTAATAGAATTAATAGATAAAAACAAGTATAATGTATTTACTGTACTTGATGATGAAATGAACATGATAGGAGTTTTATATGAAGAGGACATATTAAATGGAATTAAGGAATTGGGAAATATAACTCTTGAAGAACTTCTAGAAAGCTATGAAAAATAGTATAGTTACTTGAAATATTATATAGTTGTGCTAAAATGAAACTTAGCTTTAGCGGATGTAAAATCCTCTTAAGCTAAGTTGAATTAACTTAAGGAGGATACTCAATGAATAAAATTTCCGACGATATTTTGTACAGAGTTGAGAAACCAGCTAGATATATAGGTGGAGAATTAAACTCATATAATAAAGATAAAAACAGTGTAGATATTAGATATGCTTTTTGTTTCCCAGATGTTTATGAAGTGGCAATGTCCCACTTGGGAACAAAAATTCTATATCATCTTATGAATGAGAGAGAGGATACCTTCTGTGAAAGATGCTTTGCACCTTGGCCAGATATGGAAAAACTACTAAGAGAAAATAACATTCCACTAGGAACTCTTGAAACTAAGGATTCCCTTAGTGAATTTGATATTTTAGGATTCACTCTTCAATATGAAATGAGCTATACTAATATTTTAAATATGTTAGATATGTGTAATATACCAGTTAGAGCTTCAAAAAGGGGAGAAGAATATCCTATCATCATGATGGGAGGTCCTTGTGCTTATAACCCTGAGCCTTTATATGATATAGCTGATGTCTTCATATTAGGTGAAGGAGAAGAAGTTACCCATGATGTTTTAGATGTTTATAAGGAAATGAAGGGTAAATCAAAGGCCGAATACCTAAGAGCTATTTCAAAGATTCAAGGAGTTTATGTACCATCCATTTATGACGTAAATTACAATGAAGATGGCACTATTAAGGACATGACTCCAAAGTATGAGGATGTACCTAAAACTGTTAAAAAGAGAATAGTTTCAGATTTTAATGCTAACAATTCTCCAGAAAAATTCATAGTTCCTTATACAGAAATTATCCATGATAGAATAGTTATAGAGACCTTTAGAGGCTGTACAAGGGGATGTAGATTCTGCCAAGCAGGAATGATATACAGACCAGTTAGAGAAAAAACCACAGAAAAGCTTATGGAAGAAATTGATGTTCTAGTAAAAAACACAGGTTATCAGGAGATTTCTCTAAGTTCCTTAAGTATTTGTGATTACTCTAATATCCAAAACTTAATATTTTCTTTAATTGAAAAGTATGGAGAAGAAAAAATAGGAGTATCTATACCATCAATTAGAATAGATGCCTTCTCTGTAGATTTAATAAAGGAGATACAAAAGGTAAGAAAGACAGGATTAACCTTTGCTCCAGAAGCTGGAACTCAAAGGATGAGAGATGTAATAAACAAAGGGGTAACAGAAGAAGACTTATTAAGATCTGCTAGAAATGCCTTTGAATCAGGTTGGTCAACTATAAAGCTATACTTTGTTATAGGACTTCCTTACGAAACCGTAGAAGACGTAGAAGGAATTGCACATTTAGCAGAAAAGGTAGTAGAGGAATACTTCCATGTACCTAGGGATGTAAGAAAGAGGGGCTTAAGAGTTACAGTAAGTACTTCTATATTAGTACCAAAGCCATTTACACCTTTCCAATGGGCTCCAATGAATCAAGTGGCTGAAGTGAGAGAAAAAATTTCAAGTCTTAGAGATGCTATAAAAAGTAAGGCTATTAACTACAATTGGCATGAATCGGCACTTAGCTACCTAGAAGCAGTATTTGCAAGAGGGGATAGAAAACTTTGTGATGTTCTAGTGAAGGCCTTTGAAAAGGGCGCTAGGTTTGATGGCTGGAACGAGTATTTCAACTTTGAATTGTGGCAAGAAGCTTTTGAAGAATGTGGGGTAGATGGAGATTTCTATGCTTATAGAGAAAGAAGTTATGATGAAATCTTACCATGGGACTTCATTGATATAGGAGTAAGTAAAAGCTATCTAATAAGTGAAAATGAAAAAGCTAAAGAAATGGTTTTAACACCAGACTGTAGAGAGAGATGTACAGGATGTGGAATTAATACTAGCTTTAAGGAAAGGGAGTGCTTTCATGGTGCGTTATTTAATAAAATACACTAAAGAAAGTGAAATAAAGTTTTTATCTCATTTAGATTTAATGAGAACTATACAAAGAGTTATAAGAAGAGCAAAACTACCAATAGAGTATTCTAAGGGGTTTAATCCTCATATGAGCATATCTATAGCACAACCCCTATCAGTAGGGGTATATTCTACAGGAGAATACTTAGATGCAGTGTTTATTGAAGCATTTGATGAAAATGAAATTCTAAAGACTTTAAATGAAAATACAGTAGGTGGAGTTAAATTTTTATCCGTTACCAAGGTAGCCAGAAAAGAAGGACAGAAAAATCAACAAGCAATGGCTACCATAGATGCAGCTAAATATATAATAAAGTTTAAACTTCAGGATGAGTCTGCACTAGATATAGATTCTTTATTGGATTTAAGTCAATGGACAATTTTAAAGAAATCTAAATCAGGAGAAAAGGAAACAGATATTAAGCCTTTAGTTAAAGAAATAAAGTACTCCATAGATAATAAAATGTTAACTATAGAAGGACTTCTTAGTTGTGGAAGCAGAGAAAACCTATCAGCAAGTTTACTTAGTGAATTTATAAAAACTCATGTAAAGGGAATTAAGGAAGATGCCTTTGTTGATATAAAAAGAGTAGAAATGTATGCTTTTAAAGGAAAAGAACTACTTACACTTCAAGAGTATTTTGCACAGTACTAGGAGTTGATTTAATGAAAAAAATATTCATTGAAAGACAAAATACATTATTAAAGATTGCAGTGAAATATGGTGATATTCTTAAAGAGTGCTTTATAGAAGAAGATACAGAAAGTCCTAAGGTAGGAGACATATATAGAGGTGTAATTAAAAATATAGTACCTTCTATTCATGGTGCTTTCGTAGACATAGGTTATGAAAAAAATGGATATCTTTCCCTAGAAAAAAATCAGCATATAAACACCTTAAAAAAAGGTGATGAAGTTATGGTAGAGGTAGTAAAGGAAGAGATAGATAAAAAAGGTCCAAAGGTAACTAGAAACATCTCCTTACCAGGAGCCTATGCAGTACTTACTAAAGAACATAGCCATATAGAAATTTCAAAAAAGATTAAAACACCAAATTTTAAAGAATTAATAGAAGAAGATATATCAAAACCTGAGGATGTTGGAATAATAATTAGAACAAAAGCAGAAAATATTGATATAAACATTTTAAAGGAAGAAATAAGTGAGTTAATACATAGATATGAAGAAATATGTAATAAGTTTGCTTACTCATCTAAAGTAGGAGCTCTTTATAAAGATAATGGGATTCTAAGTAGGGTCTTAAGAAATTATACTGAAGGTGGAGCTGAGATAGTAGTTGATAATTATGAAGATTACCTTTACTATGAAAAGTTAATTAAAGAAAAGCGCTTAGAAAATCTTCATCTAAGTTTTTATGAAGGAGCTTTATCCATATTTGATAATTATGGCATAGAAAAAGAAATTTTAGCGTTAAGACATAATAAAATTAACTTATCCAGTGGTGGTAACATTGTGTTAGAACGTACTGAAGCCATGAATGTGGTGGATGTAAATACGGCTAAAAACATAAAGCCATCCTTAAAGGAAAAAAATATTTTAGTAACTAATATGGAGGCTGCTAAGGAAGTAGTAAAACAGATAAGACTGAGAAATCTAGGTGGGATAATAGTAGTAGATTTTGTAGATATGAAATCTCATGAAGATAAAGCTGAAGTTTTAAAAGTTTTACAAGAAGAGTTTAAGGATGATAAGCATAATACTAAAATATATCCTTTCACAGAATTAAATTTAGTTCAGATAACTAGAAAAAAATATGGCAAATCCATATGTGATTATGTTTTTAATTCCTGTGTTTATTGTAAAGGTACAGGAGAAAAAGTATCTTTAGAATATATATTAAGCATTTTAAAAGGTAAAGTGAAAAAAATAAAATCAGAGCAGGGAATTAAAAATATCTATATAGAACTAGATAGAAACTATGAGAATGAAATAAACAATGATATTGTAACTTTTGTGGAGAAATTAGATGGGCTAGACTGTGATATTTTTATTAGATTTCAGGAAAATCTAGATAATTTTAAAGTTGAATCTTTAATTTTTCATAGCCAAATTGAAGCTATGCAAGAATTAAAAGTATTTTCTGCAAAAACTAGATATAAGTAATAATTTTGAAAAACATGGTAGTATTAGAGGTGATAGTCATCAATAAAAAAATACCATAAGTTGCTTTACAATCATCAGCGTATGTGTTAAAATGTCATTTGTAGACCGCACACATAAGGTTTTTAAACTAACTTATAAAATTTTGTAAAGAATTTGTAAGTTATACCTGAGATGGCGAGACTGGATTGAGGAGGTGTATTTAATGTACGCAGTTTTACTTACTGGAGGAAAGCAATACAGAGTTCAAGAGGGAGACGTTTTATTCGTTGAAAAACTTGAAGCTGAAGTTGATTCAACTGTAGAATTCGATAAAGTTTTAGCAGTTGGAAAAGAAGACGGTTTAGTAGTTGGAAAGCCTGTAGTTGAAGGAGCTAAAGTTGTTGCTAAAGTAGTAGCACAAGGAAAAGCTAAGAAAGTTATAGTTTTCAAATATAAGCCAAAGAAAGACTACAGAAAGAAACAAGGTCATAGACAACCATTTACTAAAGTTGTAATTGAGAAGATTGAAGCTTAATTATGATTAAGGTAACTTTCAAGAGAATAAAGAGCATGTTAGTATCATTTCATGTATATGGGCATGCTGAGTATTTTGATGTTAAGCAAAATACAACTGTTTATGATGATGTTGTTTGTGGTTCTGTAAGTAATTTAGCCCAGGTAACAATCTTAGGAGTGTTAGAGGTGCTAAAGTTAAAACCTACATATATCGCGGAAGAGGGAAATATAGCTTTAGATGTATCTAAGTTATCTCATGTGGAAATAGAAAGTACACAAGTCCTACTAGAAACGATGTTATTGGGATTAAAGAATTTAGAAATTAGTTATGGAAAATATATCAAAGTTGTAGTAGAGGAGGTGCAGTGATATGTTACTAATAAACCTTCAGTTATGTGCTCATAAAAAAGGAGTAGGTAGCTCTAAGAACGGTAGAGATAGTGAATCTAAGAGATTAGGGGTTAAACGTGCAGACGGACAATTTGTACTTGCAGGAAACATCCTTGTAAGACAAAGAGGAACAAAAATTCACCCAGGTACAAACGTTGGTATCGGTGGAGATGACACTCTTTTCGCTAAGGTTGATGGAGTTGTAAGATTTGAAAGAATGGGTAAAAGCAAGAAAAAAGCTAGTGTTTATCCAATCGATGTAGAAATTGCAATAGCTGAATAGTTAATTAAGCACCCGTAAGGGTGCTTTTTTATGACATAGGACAATTATTTACTCATAGGGCAATTATTTATTCTATGTTATAAAAAAACATCCCTAGGTGTTAATTAGTTTTAAAATAAAACATAGGTAAAATTATTATTTTTGTAAATAATAATAATATACTCATACTTAATTCGTAAAAATATCAAAGGATATTTTGTTAGGAAGGTGAAATAATAATGTTTATAGATACAGCCAAGATTTTTGTACAGTCCGGAGATGGTGGTAATGGTTCCATTCATTTTAGAAGAGAAAAATTTGCTCCACTAGGTGGACCAGATGGTGGAGATGGTGGAGACGGTGGAAGTGTCATATTAGTAGTAGATAGTAATATGACTACCCTATTAGATTTTTCTTATCACCGTAAATTCGTAGCTCCGAATGGAGGAAAGGGTGAAGGCTCTAAATGCTACGGAAGGGGTGGAGAAGATATTATTATCAGAGTTCCAATGGGAACTATAGTTAAAGACTTTGAAACAGATAAAGTTATGTGTGACTTAGCTCATGATGGCGATAAATTTGTAGTATGTAAAGGTGGAAAAGGCGGAAAAGGAAATGCAAAATTTTGTACTCCTACAAGACAGGCGCCAAACTTTGCAGAGCCAGGTATGCCAGGAGAAGAAAGATGGATTAAGTTAGAACTTAAACTTTTAGCAGATGTAGGACTTCTAGGATTCCCTAATGTAGGAAAATCAACACTTTTATCCATGGTATCTAAGGCTAGACCAAAGATAGCTAACTACCACTTTACTACTATAAAACCAAACCTTGGAGTAGTAGCTGTGAAGGGTATAGAACCTTTTGTTATTGCTGATATACCAGGTATCATAGAAGGAGCAGCAGAGGGAGTAGGATTAGGATTAGAGTTCTTAAGACATATAGAGAGAACTAGAATGCTTATTCATGTAGTTGATATTTCTGGAGTTGAAGGAAGAAATCCTATAGAAGACTTTAAAAGAATTAATGAAGAACTTAAAAAATATAGCATAAAGCTATGGGATAGACCACAGATAATTGCAGCAAATAAATCTGATATGCTCTATGATGAAGAAGTTTATGAAAACTTTAAAAAAGAATTACAAGCTATGGGCTATGATAAGATATATAAGATATCTGCAGCTACCAATGAAGGTGTAGATGATCTTATGAAGGCTGCAGCTGAAATGCTTAGCACAATTCCTGTTAAGGAATTAGAGATTTCAGAAGAGGATAAATTTATTCCTGAAGAAAAGAGATTTACATATGAAATAAATGAAGTCGAAGAAGGTATATTTGAGATTACAGGATCCTTTGTAGATAGATTATTAACTAGTGTAAATGTAAATGAGCCAGATTCATTAAGATACTTCCATAAAGTTTTAAGAAACAAAGGAATTATCGATGAGTTAAAGGATATGGGAATACAAGATGGTGACCTAGTAAGATTAAATGATTTTGAATTTGAGTTCTTATTATAAAATTAGGGGGAAATAAATAACATGATAACAACAAAACAAAGAAGCTATCTTAGATCTCTTGGAAGTCAATTAGCACCTATATTCCAAGTAGGAAAAGGTGGCATAGAAGAAAACTTTCTTAAGCAGATAGATGGGGCTCTAGAATCAAGAGAGCTAATCAAGATAAAAACTTTAAATAATAGTGGGATTACAGCAAGAGAAGCTTCAGAAATTTTATGTGAAGAATTAGGTTGTGAAGGAATTCAAGCTATAGGAAGTAAATTAGTTATCTATCGAAAATCTAAGAAAAATCCTAAAATAGAACTTCCTAAATAATATACATTTAATAGAGTTTTAGAAACCTTTAAATATATGTAACTTTTAAACGAGTATTCCAATTGCAGTTGGTAAAATACTTCATATATGGTATTATAATTTAAAGAGGTAATAGCATGAAAAAGGCGATTTTTGGAGGAACTTTTGATCCTATACATATAGGACATATTCATATAGCTTATGAAGCACTATATAATTTAAGCCTAGATGAAGTCATATTTATGCCAAATGGTCGACCGCCACATAAAAGGGCTAGGGCTGTGACAGAAGAGAAAATTAGGTATAAAATGGTTTATCAGGCCATAAAAGGTGAGAAAAAGTTCTCCATAAGTGATTTTGAGATGAAAAGTGACAGTTTAAGTTATACTTATAATACTCTAATGCAGTTTAACCATAGAGAACCTTATACTCAATGGTATTTCTTAGTTGGAGTAGATAGTTTAATGACTTTAAGGCAGTGGAAAAATATTCACATAATATTAGATAACTGCACTTTAGTTGTGTTTTCTAGAACTGGATATGCTATGGATGATGTATTAAAAATGAAAAAGGATTTAGAGAAAGAGTATGGCAAAGAGATAATCTTGTTAGAAATGTCTCTTTTAGATATATCATCTACAGAAATTAAAAAGAAAATTTCAGAAGATAAAATGGTTAATTACCTTCTTCCCAAAGGGGTAGAGGAGGTAATTAATCAATATAATTTATATAGAAATAAGGTGTAAGGTATGTGGCAGGAAAATAGAATAAAAGATTATATAAAAATTCATCTTACCAAGGAGAGATATAACCATAGTTTAGGTGTAATGAAAACTAGTGAAGACCTTGCAAAACATTATGGTATAAATCCTAATAAAGGTAGAATAGCTGGGCTTTGTCATGATTGTGCTAAAAATTTTTCTGCCAATGATTTAATTAATAAAGCAAGGAGTAATGGAATAATTATTTCAGATATATATTACAAATCTCCTCAGCTTTTACATGGTTTAATTGGAGCATACATATCAAAGGAAATGTTCCATGTGGAAGATGAAGATATTTTAAATGCAATAAAATATCATACTACAGGACGAGAAAATATGTCAACATTAGAAAAAATAGTTTATATTGCTGATTGTATAGAGCCTTCAAGAAATTTTAAAGGTGTGGAAGAATTAAGAACTTTAGCCTATGAGGATTTAGATAAAGCTCTTTTAAAATCCTTTGACGATACTATAATGTATATTTTATCTAGAAACTCAATAATGCATATAGATACCATTAAAGCTAGAAATTATTTGTTAGTTACTAAAAGAAACTGATATTACTAGGTAAAAATTATCTAATAATATATAATAATTTAATTTGGGGAGGCAAAAAAATGGATAAAATCATAATCAACACTGAAAAAGCACCTGCAGCTTTAGGACCATACTCACAGGCAGTAAAGGTAGGAAATTTACTATACACTTCAGGTCAATTACCAATAAATCAAGCTGGAGAATTAGTAAATGATGATATACAAAAGGCTACAGCTGTGTGCTTAGAAAATGTTAAAGCTATTCTTGAAGAGGCTGGTACGTCCTTAGATAAAGTTGTAAAAACTATGGTATTTATAAAGGATATGAATGACTTTGCAGCCATGAATGAAGTATATGGAAAGTATTTCAATGCAAATCCACCTGCAAGATCTTGTGTTCAACCAGGTAAATTACCAAAAGATGCTTTAATAGAAATAGAAGTAATAGCAATAGTAGAATAATTAAGTATATGATTAAGCCTCCTACACAAGGAGGCTTAAATATTTATAAATAGAGGTGACTAGAAGATGAGTTTTATTACATATAAGGTAGGAAAAGAAGGCCAGGATGTGAAGATAAGAGACTACATGAAGGAGAATTTAAATCTTTCCGGTAGATTCATTCGTGGTTCCGCTATGGATAGAAGATTAAGAGTAAATGGTAAGGAAGTAAAGCTTAACTATAAACTTCAAGAAGATGATGTTATTGAAGTTACTGTTAATGCAGAGGAAAGCCAAAATATAGAAGGTGAAGATTTAAACATAAAGGTTATTTATGAAGATGATGATCTATTAATAGTTGATAAGCCTTCTTTTATGGTAGTTCACCCAACTAAAAGTCATCCTATGGGAACCTTAGCCAATGGAGTTATTCATCATTTTAGAAGTAATAATGATAATTCAATAGTAAGATTAGTTAGTAGATTAGATAGAGATACTTCTGGACTTATTATGATAGCTAAAAATCAATTTTCTCACATGAATTTAGCAAAATCCATGGAGAAGAATTTAATTAAAAAGTCTTATTTAGCTATAATTCATGGAAACCTTGAAAATCAAGAAGGTACTATAGACTTACCTATAGGAAGATCTACAGATGAAACAATAAAAAGAGCAGTTTTAGAAGATGGTCAAAGAAGTATTACTCATTACAAGATAAAAGAGAGCTATAAAGAGGGAACTTTAGTAGAATTGGTCTTGGAGACTGGAAGAACCCATCAAATAAGGGTACACTTAAGCTATGTAGGATGTCCTATATATGGAGAACAACTCTATAGTGATTTTAATGATGAAGAATTAATAAGTCGTCAAGCTCTACATGCTTATGCTCTAACATTGCCACATCCTCGAAGTGGTGAGATTTTAAACTTTGAAAGTACTCTGCCAGAGGATATGACAAAGCTTATACATAACCTTCAATCCAAATAGAAAATTCATAGCCGGAGACCTAGCAGCTCTTTACTCCCATGTTGAAAAAGATAGGAGTATTAGAGTTGGAAGTCATGGGATAAAGAAATGGTGCTTCATTAGTTAATAATGCAGCACCATTTATATTTTGGTAAATTAATATTTATTTTTGTATGAATTATAAGAAGAGAAAAGTTTTTTTCGTTTTTTGGCTAATCTTCTTTTCTTAATAATATATATAATAGCCAATATTAGAAGAATAATTCCTAAAACTATTCCACCTATAATCATAAATAGATTTTTATAGCTTATAGTGTTATCTTTTGTAGTAACTAAATTTCCAACTACAGGAAGCACTTCTTCTTCGTAATCACTACCACTTAAAACCTCACTGGTATAGCTTTGATCATTATAATTGACTACAACAGTAGTAATAGGCTCACCCTTATTAAAAAATTTATTACTAAGAGTATCCTTATTAATTACTATTGATGGCTTTTCTTTAGAACTATTATCCTTTGTATATAGTATGTTTTTATCAGCCAATAAAGGAATAATCGAACCATTAGTAGTTTCGTAAGTACCTATTTCTTCACCTTTTGAAAAAGCTTTTTCAGTGGAAAAGTTTTTAAAGGCCCAATCAAAAAGTTTAGGAGTTTCATCATAATAGGCTTTATTTTCATCAAATAATATTGCTATTATAAACTTGTTATCCCCTTTACAAGCAGAAGCTACAAAAGAATGACGAGATTCATCAGTATAGCCTGTTTTACCAGCAATGGCATCTGGATAATAGCATTCATAAGCATCGTGAAGTAGTCTATTATCGTTCCAAAGAGGTCTTTTTTCTTTAAAAATATTTGTAGGCTGTAAGAAGGTAGATTTAGTTTTAGATATTTCAATATATTTTTCGTGATTTAATAATTCTTTTTCCATAAGAGCTAAATCATAAGCTGTAGTTCTATGTTTATCATCATAAAGTCCATGAGGATTTACAAAGTTGGTATTTTTACAGCCCAGTTCCTTTGCACGTTGATTCATTAATACGGCAAACTCTTCAATGGAGCCAGAGATATGCTCTGCTAGAGCAGCAGCACAATCATTTGCAGAAACCATTATTACTGAATATAACATTTCTTCTACAGTCATCTTTTCTCCCACATCTACATAGATTTTTGAACCCTCAATGGTAGGAGGAAATTCACCTACAGTTACAACTTCATCTAGATCACAATTTTCTAGAGTTAGAAGTACTGTCATTAGTTTTGTTGTAGATGCTGGTGGATAAGGTTTATTTTCATCTTTACCATAGACCACTGCCCCAGTATTAGCATCCATAACTACCACGCTTTTACCAGTTATTGAAGGTGGGTCTGAGTATGCATATGCATTACCATAACTTAATAGGGTTATAGCAAAAAATGATAATATGATAAATAATAGTTTTTTCATAGAAATCTCCTTACTATACATATTTAATTTTTATCTAGTAACTTTTTTAACACATAATACATAATTATATCAAAAAAAAGTTGGAAGTACGATAATAATTTATAAAAAATATGGATAAGATGTTAATTGAGAGGTGTATTAAAGTGAAATTAAAAGAAAAAATAATTGGAGCATTATCCATATTAATACTTAGTATTATATTTTTGGTAGCAGGATACATAATTAATCACAATAAAGAAGAAGAATATAAAGAGGTATTCCTTGATGAACAACAGTATTTTCAAAGCCAAAATTCAAAAGGTAATGGAGAAAATGAAAATACTGAGAATAAAGATAGTAATAAAGATAGTAATAAAAAAGATAGTGAAAATCAAGAAAATATAAATGATAATAAAATAGTTGTAGATATAAAAGGTGCAGTGAAAGCTCCTAAAGAATATGAATTAAAAGCAGGTTCTAGAGTAAGAGACTTAATTGAAATAGCAGGGGGACTGACACCAGAAGCAGATGAGGAAAAGATATATTTTTCTAAAATACTAGAAGATGAACAATGTATTAAAATATATAAAATAGGCGAAGAAGTATTAGATTCAGAAATTGAAGTTGAAGAACAGCAGGAAAAGGATACAGGAGCTGTAGATTCAAAAGGAAAAATAAATATAAATAAAGCAACGGTGGATGAACTAATGACCATTCCAGGTATTGGTCAAGTAAAAGCTCAAAGTATAGTAGATTACAGAAATGAAAATGGAAAATTTAAATCCGTAGATAAACTGACAAATATAACGGGTATAGGAGTAAAAACCTTAGAGAAATTGAGAGATAAGGTAGACATAAAATGAGTATTAGTATAGAATTATTAAAGAATTAGTATAATTTTTAATACTAAATAAAGTTAAATTTAATAAAAAATAGTGTTTGTTTTTATTATAAAATAAGGAGGTAAAACCATGTCAAAAAGATTAACAGAACTTTCAAAGACCTCTGGATGAGCAGCGAAAATAGGGCCGGAGACCCTTTCAAAAATACTAGACAAATTACCTAAAATGTCAAATGAAAACCTATTAGTAGGAATAGAAACTTCTGATGATGCAGCAGTTTACAAGCTAACAGAGGATATAGCAGCTATTCAAACCTTAGATTTCTTTACACCAGTGGTAGATGATCCTTATACCTTTGGAGCCATAGCAGCTGCAAATTCCCTAAGTGATGTTTATGCCATGGGAGGAAAGCCTACAGTAGCCATGAATATAGTTTGCTTTCCTAATTGCCTTAATATAGATATATTAGGAGAAATTTTAAAAGGTGGCGCTGATAAAGTCATAGAAGCAGGTGCCGTAGTGATTGGTGGACATACTGTTGAAGATGACGAACCTAAGTATGGGTTATCTGTTATGGGAATAGTACATCCTGAAAAGGTCCTTAAAAATCATGGTTGTAAGGTGGGAGACGTACTTATATTAACAAAGCCTATAGGTACAGGAATTGTTAATACAGCTATAAAGGCAGAAATAGCATCAAAGGAAGTATATGATGAAGCTGTAAAGGTTATGAGTACCTTAAATAAATATGCAGGTGAAATTATAGTAGATTACAACATAAATGCATGCACAGATGTTACTGGCTTTGGAATAATGGGTCACGGATATGAGATGGCATCAGCTTCTGATATCACTATAAAGTTATTTAAAGATAAAATTCCAGTGATTAAAGGTGCTAGAGAATATGCTGAGATGGGGTTAGTGCCTGCAGGAACCTATAACAATAAAGGATATTTAGATGGCAAGTATAAATTAGAGGATATTCCAGAATGGTTAGAGGATGCTTTATTTGATCCACAAACCTCAGGAGGTTTATTAATATCTACTCCTCAATATCAAGTTCAGTCTATGATGGAAAGATTAATGAAGTTAGATATAAAACCTGCTATTATTGGTGAAGTAATTGAAAAGGGTGAAGTACCCCTAGTGGTGGAATAGATAGCCATACATAAGTTGTATCTTATTAAAATGCATGGGAGAAGTAAAATGAATAAGGAATTATTAAGAAAATTACCTAAGATAGATGAACTTTTAAAACTTCAATCAGTAAATAAGTTAATAGAAGACAATTCTAGAACCATAGTTTTAGAATCCTTAAGGGAAGCCATAGAATTTTATAGAAATGGTATATTAAAAGGCAATGTAGATAGTTTAAATACAGAGCAAGTACTAGATTTTGCAGTTCATACTCTAGAAAGCAAAAACAAAATGCACCTAGAAAGGATGATAAATGCCACAGGAACTGTTATACATACTAATTTAGGTCGTTCACTTTTAGGAAAAAAAGCTATAGAAAATGTGATAACAGTGGCAGGTAGCTATAATAATTTAGAATATGACATAGAAAGTGGGAAAAGAGGTTCTAGATATTCTCACATAGAAGAAATTATTAAAAAGGTTACTGGAGCAGAAGCTGCCATGGTAGTAAATAACAATGCAGCAGCTATAATGTTAGTCCTAGATACCTTAGCAAAGGAAAAGGAAGTCATAGTTTCTAGAGGAGAACTAGTAGAAATAGGTGGCTCCTTTAGAATACCAGAGGTTATGAAGTTTAGTGGAGCTAAGCTAGTGGAAATAGGAACTACAAATAGAACTCATCTATATGATTATGAAAATAATATAAGAGAAAATACAGGAGTACTTTTAAAGGTTCATACCTCTAACTTTAAAGTTTTAGGCTTTACAGAAGGAGTGTCCTTAGAGCAGCTTGTAGAACTGGGAGAAAAGCATGAAATTCCGGTGGTAGAAGATATAGGTAGTGGAGTTCTTATAGACTTTGGTAAATATGGTTTTACCTATGAACCTACCGTGCAAGATAGCATAAAAAAAGGTATTGATGTAGTAACTTTTAGTGGAGATAAAATGCTAGGTGGTCCACAGGCGGGAATCATTGTTGGGAAAAAGAAATATATCGATAGAATGAAAAAGAATCAATTAACTAGGGCCCTAAGAGTTGACAAAATGACTTTAGCAGCCTTAGAAGGTACCTTAAAATATTATATAGATGAAAAAGAAGCTATAGATAACATTCCATCTTTAAATATGATTTTGATGCCTAAGGAAGAAGTTAAGAAAAAATGTATACTTCTAAAGAGAAAGCTACAAAGTAAGACTCAGGACTTTAAATTTTATATAGACAAAGGCGAATCCATGGTAGGTGGAGGGTCTATGCCTACAGAAAAAATTGAAACCTATGTAGTTAAAGTAACCAGTGAAAAATTTTCTCCGGAGGATATGGAGAGAAAACTTAGATTAGGGGAAACTCCACTAATAGCTAGGATTTATAATGATGAGCTAGTTTTAGATGGAAGAACCTTATTTAAAGAAGATTTTGATGAAATAGTACAATGTTTTAAGGCTATAGAGTAGATTAGATCAATCAGGTGGGTTACTACCTACCTGCTCTATTATAAAACAGATGCTTTGAAAGGATGAAGTAAAATAGATGAAGCATATAATTATAGGTACTGCTGGACATATTGACCATGGTAAAACTACCTTAATTAAAGCTCTTACAGGAAGGGAAACAGATACTCTACAAGAAGAAAAAAATAGAGGAATATCTATAAATTTAGGATTTACCTATTTTGACTTACCTTCAGGGAGAAGAGCAGGAATAATTGACGTACCAGGCCATGAAAAATTCATTAAAAATATGTTGGCAGGAATAAGTAGTATAGATGTGGTGTTACTTGTAATAGCTGCCGATGAAGGAATAATGCCGCAAACCAGGGAACACTTTGAAATATTAAAACTTTTAAATATAAAAAAAGGCATAGTAGTATTAACCAAGTCAGATTTAGTGGAAGCTGATTGGTTAGATATGATAAAGGAAGACATAAAGGAAGAATTTAAGGATACTTTTTTAGAGGATGCACCTATTCACGCAGTATCCTCTAAGACTAAAATGGGTTTTGAAGAATTAATTGTAGATATAGATAAATTAACAGAAGAAGTAGAAGCAAAGGATACAGAAGGTCATTTTAGATTACCAGTAGATAGATCCTTTAGTATAAGTGGTTTTGGTACAGTGGTAACTGGAACTATAATAAGTGGAAAGGTATCCCTAGGTGATACCGTGGAGATATATCCAGGTAAGGTTAAGGCCAAGGTTAGAGGAATAAGAGTACATGATGTGCCTTCAGAACTTGGAGAAGCAGGACAGCGTTGTGCCATAAATCTTGCCAATATTAAGGTGTCAGAGGTACAAAGAGGTAATGTGGTAGCTAAGGAAGATATTATGGAGCCCTCTTTAATCATAGATTGTAAGTTGTACCATATAAAAACCGCTGAAAAGTCTATAGTAAATAGACAAAGGGTAAGGCTATATCATGGTACAGAAGAAATAATCTGTAGAATTATACCTTTAGATAAAGAAGAAATTAAACCTGGACAGTGGGCTTACGTTCAACTGAGATTAGAAAAGCCTATTACAGTTCAAAGAAATGACCGCTACATCATAAGAAGCTATTCTCCTATGAATACCATAGCAGGAGGTATAATAATAGAGCCTAATGCTAAAAAATCTAAGAAGGTTACTGCTGAGTATTTAGAAGAATTAAAATTAAAAGAAAGTGGTAAATCTACTAATATTTTAGAAAATACAGTGAAAAATTTAAGCGATACCTATCCAGATTCTTTAGCTATATTAAAGAGTCTTGGTAAAAACATGGATAACATAGAAGAGGAATTAAAAGCTTTAGAAGATCAAGAAACCATAATAAGACTAGGAGGACAGGATAATAGCATATTCATCCATAAAGATTTCTTAAAGGATAAAACAAAAGAATTAAAGGCACTCATAGAAGATTTCCATAAAAAGAATCCATTAAAATTTGGAATGTCTAAGGAAGAAGCTAAAAATAAAATATTTACTAAAAAATTAAAACAAAAGAATTATGATGAGATATTAAACATGTTAGTAGAAAAGAAAACATTAAAAGTAAGTGAAAAGTTTATAGCTTTATATGATTTTAATGTAACCTTGAATAAAGAACAAGAAAGAATGAAAAACTTTATAATAAATGAATATAAAAGGTTAAAGTTTACCCCTCCTAAATATGTAGACTTAGGCCAAGGGGAAAAAGATAGAGCTGGATTTAAGATGGTATATGAACTTCTAATAGATAAGGAAATTTTAATTAAATTAAATGAAGACTGCACTCTTCTTAAGGAAGATTATGAAGAAGCTAAGAATAAGGTAAGAAATTATATCCTTGAAAATGGCTCTATATCAGCAGCTACAGCTAAGGAAATTTTTGAAAGTAACAGAAAATATACCATAGCTATCCTAGAACATCTAGATAGTATAAAATTCACTAAACGTGTAGAAAATGATAGAGTAATGTATTAATAGTGAAAAAAATCAAGTATTGATGGTTTTAATACTTGATTTTTTATCTATTACATCTTATAATACCAAGTGTAGGAAGTAATATGGGAGTAGATAGGTGCTGGTGTGCCTGCCGGTCTTCAAAACCGAGTTGCCGTGCTAAGACCACGACGGGTGAGTTCGATTCTCACATATTCCCGCCAAAGTAATATAAGGACTTGAAAGTTAGTAATACCAACGGTAAATAACTTTTGAGTCCTTATTTTATGACTAAAAAACTAGAAATATGTTTGTAGGCTGCGAGAATAAACAGAGTTCTTTGCTTCAGAGGGAGTTTTTACTCCCTCTGAAGGTTACTAACAGAATTCTTAGTATCAGTATTTTCGATACTTAGAATTCGTTGTCCTTTAGGGTAAATCGTTATCCAGGGTCGTAGCCGCTCTTTACTCCCACTTTGAAAAAGATGGGAGTATTAGAGCGGGTAGTCATCGGATAAATTGAAAAATATCGATGAAATTTGTTGTAATAAAAAGTAAAATGTTTTAAAAAAATACAGTAAAAATATTGAAAATAAATAATTCAAATGGTAATATAGGTATATGTAATACGTAACACGTACTACATATACCTATATTTTATTTGGAGGGGAGGAGATTTTATGAAGTATATTGGAAATGCCTATGGCTCAGGTGGAATTAGCCCAATGTGCGCAGTAGATGGATGTCCAGCTAAGGCTTGTGGAGCTGATGGATGTGCAGGTAAATTATGTGGCGGAAACGCATGTGGTGGAAATGCATGTGGAATTGAAGCATGTGCAGTAGATGTTTGTCCTGTAGACGGATGTTGGATCGATATTTTTTCAACTACTGGTGAAAATTAGGAGGTGTTTATATGTTTATTGGAAATTTATATTCAGAGGGAGATCATTACAAGGGAACTATAGAAACAGCTTGTTGGATTGACGGTTGTGGAGCTAAGGTTTGCGGACTTAAGTTCTGGTAAAAAAAATTAAGAGCATTAGAGAGCAAGATTTTACTGTAATCTAATGCTCTACATATTGGAGGGATATTAATTAATGAAGTATTCAAAATTTAATCTTTTAATACCATACAACAAAGAAGAAAATATTTTATTTAATACATTATCAGGAAATAGTTTTTTAGTTGATGATAAGACTATGGGAAAAATGAAAGAAAATGATATGAGTGAAATAGACGAAGAGCTAAAAAAAGAAATGATTGAGAAAAAATTAATAGTACCAGATGAGATAGATGAAAATAGATATTTTGATTTTTATCATAATAAAGCTAAGTATGGAAATAATAATTTATCTTATACAATTTTATTGACATGGGCATGTAATTTGAGATGCGTATATTGTTATGAAGGTGCAGGAGAGGCAAAGAGTAATTCAATGACAATAGAAACAGCTAATTCTATAATAAAACATATAAAAAATGAATCTCTTCAAAGAGGAACAAAAAGTGTAAACATTATACTTTTTGGAGGAGAACCTCTAGTAAATTATAAAGCAGGAGAACACATACTAGAAGAACTTAGCCAATTTTGTAAAGAAAACAATATGACACTTGTAACATCAATTATAACCAATGGTACATTGTTAGACGAAAGAATAGTAGAATCATTAGTTAAATATAATTGTAAGTATGTACAAATAACAATAGATGGAACGAGAGAAATTCATAATACAAGAAGAATAGGAAAAAATGGAGAAGGAACCTTTGATAAAATAATAGAAAGCTTAGAGTTGCTAAAAAAATACAAGGACAAGCTGCATACAGTAATTAGAGTAAATGTAGACAAAACTAATATAAAAGATATGAATGAACTTATGGATTTCTTTCATAGCAAAGGGCTTGATGAATTAAGTATAGATTTTGGAATAGTAAGAGGTGGAACAGATGCATGTTCATCCTATGAAGATAACTGTTATGTAGAGGAAGAATTAGGTGATTTATTAAGCAATTTGTGGACAAAGGCAGGTAAAGTAGGCTTTGATGTTAAGAGAAGACCAATGAGAAAATGGACATACTGTGGACTTAATTGTGATAATAATTTTACCATTGAGCCAAGTGGAGAAATGTATAAGTGCTGGGAACATACTGGTGAAGAAGAACATAGAATTGGTAAGTTAGATGCAGATGGCAATATAAAAGATATAACATATAAATACTTTGAATGGATGACTAGAAATCCACTAAATGTAGAGGAGTGTAGAGATTGTGTATATCTTCCAGCATGTGGAGGTGGATGTGGATCAGTTAGCTATGGAAAAAGTGAGAAGTATGAAGATTCAGGTTGCTTTAAAATAAAGGGGATAGTAGAAGAACAAGTTAAGAGTTACTTTTCAGAAATTATAAATAAGGGTTAGTGAGTTTAATGAAAATATTTCGTTTAATTCAATTTAGTCTATCAAAAAGAAAATCTGAGTTTTTTACATTTTTGATTTTAAGTATTTTATCATGGAGTATTAATATAATAATGCCTTATATTATTGGAGATTATATTGATAATTTAATAAATGTAAAAGCAATGGAAAATATATATCGTTTTACATTAATATCTATTGTACTTACGATTTTTGCAATAATAAGCTCATATCTATCAAACATGAAAAAAGTAAAAATTGTTACTAATATATCTTATGATTTAAAAGAAAAGTTATTATTACAGTTGACGAAAACAAGTCAAATTGAATTAAAGAAAAAAGATGCAGCTTATTTAAGTCAAAGAATCTTTTCAGATACAGAAGAGATATCAGGTTTTTTTATAACTAATTCAATAGGTATAGTAATACAGGTATTAAGTATTATAATTGTAGGATTTATGCTTTTTAAAATAGATTGGTTAATGAGTTTAGTATTAATGATATTTGTTCCTATATATATTATTTCTTATTTAGCATTTAAAAAGCCTTTATATGAGAAAGGATATTCAGTAAAAGAAGAAGAAAATATATTTTTTTCAGATGTAAGTTATAAAATAAGTAATATTTATTTTATTAAGTTAAATTCTTTATATCAAAATATATTAACTGAAGTACGTGAAAAATATGAAAAGTTATATAATATCATTATGAAATTTACTAAACTAGCTTATATTTTTTCATCGCTAGGTTCTACAATAAATAATTTAGCCAAAATAGCACTTATATTTATAGGTGGAGTAAGAATTATAAGTGATAATTTAACTATTGGAGAATTTACAATAATGAGCAGTTATTTTGCTATTTTTATTGGAGCAATAAATTACTTTTTAGAATTAGGAAAAACCTATCAAAGTGCTTTAATATGTCTTAATAGAATAGGAGAAGTTAGTACTTTAGAAAAGGAAATCAATGGAAGCGAACTAATAGGACACATTGATGAAATAGAGTTAAAAAATGTTTCTTTTAGCTATAATGGTAATGGAAATATTTTTAAGCCCATCAGTTATTTATTTGAAAAAGGAAATATATACTGTATTGTTGGAGAAAATGGAAGTGGAAAAAGTACTTTAATTAATGTCATATTAAATATATATAATAATTATCAGGGCGAAGTATTTATAAATAATAAAAGTATAAAAAATATAGATATGCTTTGTGCCAGAAGAGATTTATTTTCAGTTGCAGAACAAAATCCTGCTTTATTTGAAAGTAATTTGGAGGCAAACTTGAAATATTCAATAGATAATTGTGACTTTGAGCTTTTAAATTATTATGTAGAAGCGTTCAAATTATATAATGGAGAGTCTAGATCAAATTTGAGCGAAAAAAAAGTAAATAAAAAGAATGACACCATATCTGGTGGAGAAAAACAAAAAGTTTCATTAATTAGAGCACTTTTAAAAGATTCGCATTGTCTCATATTAGATGAACCATCAACATATTTAGATGAAGATGGAATGAATGCGTTAAAAAAGATTTTATATGAAGTTAAAGATAATAAGATAGTAATTATAGTTACACACGATGATAAGATAAGAGAAATCGCAGATTATGTTTTTTCTGTTAATAAGTAATATTTTTGAGATTTTTAGATATTAAACCATGACTACAAGTCTAATACTCCCATATTTTTTAAAATGAGAATAAAGAGTTGCTACGTCCGTGGTTAAGTATTTCACTAAGGGACAACAACCTATTAGTATGGAAATATTGATACTGAAAATTCTGTTAGTGAGTATCAAAAATACTGATATTAAGAACTCTGTTAGTAGATATCAATAATACTGATACTAAGATGTATATTAGCATGTATCACAATAGGATACTAAGAAATCTGTTTATGGTAATATAAATTTTTCACTTGCATTTAATTCAATAGAGTATTAAAATGATGTACTACGTAGAACATATTAAGTAATGTGTAGTACATCTTTTTATTATAGAAAAGTTTACTATAAAAGGATCTAAAGACAACAATAGATCAGTAATACTGGTTGTAGTTTTACTACAATAATACATAACAATAAGTTTAAAGGCAATAACGGAGTAATTAATATTTGGAATTGGAGGTTAATAATAAAAATTAAAGATGGAAGATAAGTATAAACCATTAACAGAATCAACCTATTATGTAATGATAGCATTTCTTTATGAAAAACATGGATATGCTATAAAAATGTTTTTAGAAGATAAAACTCATGGTAGAATTAGTTTAGGACCTGGTACTCTATATGGAATTATAAATAAACTGAATGAAAAGAATTATTTAACGCCTATAGAAGATGATGAGAATGACAAAAGAAACTCTTACGAGTTAACAGATGAGGGAAAAGAAGTACTTAAGAATGAATATGAAAGAATAAAAGAAATCTATACCTTTGGAGAAAGATTTATTGATAAGAAGTTATAAATTTAAAGGGAGGTAAAAAAGTGATTAAAAAATTTAGGCTTTTTTTAGACCCAATTGAAGGTCAGGAAAGGTGGTTAAACAATATTGCAAAACAAGGATACAAACTAAAAAGTGTATCTCAAAGGGGATGTTTATATACATTTTCAAAGGAAAAAGATAACCACTATATTTACACAGTGGAATTAGTTTCCAATCACAGTAATGAGTATATTGACAATTATATAAAAGAACTAAATGATTTTGGAATTAAATGTTTTATAAAGGGAAGTAACCTTGGACAGTATTCTTTTGGAAAGTTTAAACTTAGACCATTTATTAAAGAAAGTAAATCTAGAGTTGCAACTTCTAAAAATATAAATAGGGAATTATTAATTTTGGAAAAACCAAAGGAAAAGGATGAAGATAAATTTGAAATATATACAGATGTAGAGGATATTAATCAATATTACTCTAATATGGTTTCCTTATTTAGATATTTTACATTAATTCCATCATTATTTTTACTTTTAGTTTTATATGATCTTCTATGGAAAGGAAACTATAATACTTTAGAATTAAAGATAATTATTGCAATTGTTTTATTTATATTCACAGTTTTTTGGGGATATAAAAGTTTATATTATAAGAAAAAAGTCCAAAAGTAGAAACCTAATCAGTAAATAGATAAATAGATAAATAATTAAATGAAATAACAAGTAAAATATACAGAAAAAGTAAGGTTGGTATTGAAGGTGTACAAAAACAATGATATAATAATTATATTATAATACGAGTGACGTATTACAATATAATTATCAGACAGGAGGTATAGTTAAAATTTTAAGAATATTTGTTTTATTTTTAGGAGGTATATTTTGAAAAAGTTAGTATTATGTTTTTTTATCATTGCATTAACATTTATGTCATTGGTAGCTTGTAATAACTATAGTACAGAGAATTCAAGTTATAAGATTAATAGTGGAGACATAAGTAAAGATAATAATGGGATAAAAGGTTCTTATAAAGAATACAACGGATATTATGAATATAGTGTAAAATTTGAAACGGAAGAAGTGAAATTTCATATTGATTCAGAAACTTTAAATGGTGACATAAATATTAAATTGATAGACAAAGAAAAAAATGAAGTTTTTTCAGTAGAAAAACCAGATGATTTTAAAAAAGATGTGGAGATTAACAAAGATGAAAAATATACTATTGTCATAGAAGGAAAAAATCATGAAGGTGATTTTAATATTAAATGGGAATAGATTAATTAAAATAAATACTTAAAAGGGAGTAAAACTCCATTCCTTTTTTGTAACGGGGTCAGACCCCCT
>NZ_DLCT01000005.1:842441-885090 GCF_002480755.1 Clostridium sp. UBA7791
AGGGGGTCTGACCCCGTTACTTTTTTTGGAATAATCATTGAAACCCGCATGAACACAACAAATAGTTAACTAGTTAACTATTTATATAGTTTTATAGGTAAATAGGTAACTATAGAAATAGTCATATAGTTACCTATACAAATATTTCTATATTTACATATGATTTCATTGATATATTCATACAATTTTATATTTACATTCACTATATTAACTTCAATGAAATTATAAATGAAGAATTTTATTATATAAATAAAGGATTTTCATCCTAAAAAAAGAATAATAGATATTACATTTAAGAATAGAAAACCTGTATTCTATATGGGAAATAAGTTATATATTATATTTCTACGATTGTAAGGGAGAAATGGATTATGAAGAAAGTTTTGACAGTGGTATTAATAGCAATTTTATATTTATCCTATTTCGGAGCAACCGTTGTAAAATCGAATTTTTTTGGGAACATTTTATCTCCCATTGTAACTTTTATAGCAGCTTATTATGTTTTTAAAGGTTTTTATATGGAGGAGAAAAATAAGACATTAAAAACTTCAGGACTATTTTTGGCTCTAAGTATTTTAAACTGGGCTGTTTGTGATGTTATGTGGGCAGTGGAAGCTATAATTCTGAAAATTAATCCAGAACAAGTTAGTGCTATAGTAAGTGGGTATTTATTAACTAATGTACTGTTACTATGTTCCTTAATTATAGGTGGATATCATCAATTTAAAAAATGGAATGCAACCCAGGTTTTAATAGATACTGTTGCAATAACAATCTGTACTATGACTTTAGTTTGGGTTATATTTTTTAATACTGATATGCAAAATGCAATACTTATGAAAAGTGATTGGATTTTTATGATTTGTGTATTTGTAGACTTTTTAATATTTATATGGGTTGCTAGTTGGTTCTTGTCTATAAGAAAAGGGAAAATACCTTTATATTTAAGGGTTACAGCTGGTTCATATATACTTTATATAGTTTTTGATATTATTTATTATTATGAATATTTTTACAGCCTATATGAGCCGAATTCATTATTAGATGCTGCATATGTAATTGCTTTTGGAGTGGCAGCTATAGGGTCAATTATTAAAATTAAAACTCAACATAAGATAGAACGTACTGAATTCATGAATAGTGGTAGAAATAAAAAGGGGCTTTTATTATTAACTGCTCCAATAATTTTAATCCTATTTAAAGGAGTGCAGTTAGAATATTTATTATTAATGCTTATAGTTATTACCTTTTACTATATACATTCAAATCATGTTCAAACCAATATACTTAAAGAAGAATTATTAAAAAATGAAAAGCAATTAAACTTAAGGTTGGAAAGCAAGGTTCAGGAAAGAACAAAAGAGTTAAATGATTTGATAAATAAAGATGTAGTTACAGGATTACATAGTAGGAGATATTTTCTTCAGCAGATAGATAATAATATTAATAATCTGAAGAAAGATGAAAATATTATTCTTTTTTACATTGATTTAAATAAATATAAAATGCTAAAAACCATGTTTGGTAATTATATTGGGGAAGAAGTATTAGTGGAAATAGGAAAGAGACTTAAAGAGTATGTTTACAGAGAAGAAGATATTTTAGCTTCCTTTGGTGAAGATGTTTTTGTTTTTGCTAAGGAAGGTTCATATACCTATGAAGATGGATTAGAAATGGCTAAAAATCTTATACATGCCTGTAGCGACATATTTACCATTGAAGAGTATGATATACGAGTTACTTTAAATGTAGGAATATCTATATATCCCCTTGATGCAAAAAATAGAGATGAAATGATTAAACATGCAGATATAGCTATGCTACAAGCTAGGCTATTAGGATTTAATAGGGCAATGGTCTTTACCCAAAAACTAGGAGAATTAGCATTTGCTAAAAATGAAATTGAAATTATGCTTAAAAAAGCTGACTTTAATGAAGAATTTCAATTGTATTATCAACCACAAGTCTCCATTGAAGATGAAACAATTATAGGCTTTGAGGCACTTATGCGATGGCAAAGAAATGATGGAAAATTCATTTCTCCTGGTGAATTTATTCCCATTGCAGAGGAAACAGGATTTATAATTCCCATAGGATATTGGGTTATGGAAACTGCCATGGCACAGCTATCCCAGTGGAAGAAAAAAACTAATAAACACCTTAGAATGGCAATTAATGTTTCTGTAAGACAGTTAAAGGATAATAGTTTCATTATAAAATTAAAAGAAACCATGGAAAGATATCATATTGCACCTGAAGAAGTAGAAATTGAAATTACAGAGACTTTAGAATTGGAAGAAGATATAAAAGTTAAAGATACATTGTTAAAGATTAATGCAATGGGTATTTCAATAGCTGTTGATGACTTTGGCACTGGATATTCTTCTTTATATTATTTAAAGCAGTTACCAGTAGATAGGATAAAAATAGCCAAACCTTTAGTAGACCTAATAGATAAAGATAACTATGATTATGCAATCGTTAAGGCTGTAATTACCGTTGCTAAAGCAATAAGGGTTCCTGTAATAGCTGAAGGGGTTGAAAGAAAGGAACAATTGGAATGTCTAAGAAAATTACAATGTGATGAGATTCAGGGATATTACTTTGCAAAGCCAATGCCAGCAGAAGAAATATATATAAATTGGTTATAAAATTGAATTACAATTTATTACTTTGGCAATGATACTACAGGGTGATATTATGGATAAATCAATGGTTCAGATATGCTTGGCAGGGATTTTTGGATGTACTATATATTTTTTATATAGCTACATGGGAATTTTACCAGCTGTAGTTTTTATAGTAATTTATATACTTTTACTTAAAAAAGATTTTAAGAAACCCCTAGCTTTTATAGTTATGGGGTTTTCTATGTTGTTTTTTATAAACTGCATTATATATTTTTATTCCATGGACCTAGGGGAAAATATTAAGTGCAGAATTGTAGAGGAAGGGAAGGATTACTATATTGGTAGTCTTCAAAATAGAAGAATTAAAATTTTTCCTAAGAACAAGGATATTCAATTGGGAAGGCAGTACATATTAAAAGGAGAATTTCATAGAAAGGTAGATTATAGTAAAGGCATTGTAGGAGAGTATAACCTGATAGCTTCAAAGCCTTTAAAGGAAGATTTAATATATAAGGGATACTTGATAAAAAGTCATCTTTATAATAAGCTTTTAGCTGTTACAGATGAAGAAGGAGCTGCTATTATACTGGCAGTAAGTGGTGGCGATGATAGCTATATTGATTACGATAAAAGAGAAGAGTTTAAGGCTTTAGGTATATCCCATATAATAAGTGTATCAGGACTTCATGTATCACTAATTTATGGAGTACTTCAAAGTATAATTGGATATAAACTAGCTTTAATAGTTCTTTTCTTTTATGTTATATTTACTGGAGGAAAAAGCTCTACCTTTAGAGCCTTTATAATGATATTTTTACTAGTATTAGGCCCTAAGGTGAAAAAGACCTATGAAGGTATATCAGCCTTAGCCTTTGCAGCATTTTTACTTCTGTTAATAAAACCTTACTACATATTAGATATAGGTTATGTACTTAGCTTTTTAGCCGTATTAGGAATCTTCACTTTAAATAATAAAATTAAAAGGAAATTTTATAAGCTCCCCAATTTTATAGCTGCCTCCCTTAGTTTAACCTTTAGCTCTATGATTTTTACTACACCCTATATAATAATGAGATTTAATGCTGTGAGTTTAGGTGGACTAATTTCTAATCTATTTCTGATTCCCTTTTACACCTTTCTATTAGTTTTAGGTAATCTTCTGCTTCTATTTATTAAGGTTCCAACGGTGTTTAATCTTTTGTCTCTCATTACTAACTCAGTGTTGCTTATAATTGATACCATGGAGGCTTTCTTAGTTAATCTTTTGCCATTACCCTTAGAATTTACTTACATAGAAGGGGTTATGATTCTCATATTATACATAAGTTATATCCTTATAAGAAGAGGGGTGAAATCTTTAAGATACTTGCCTATATTACTATTTCTTTTAACTATAAAGCAGCAATATATAATTTACCCAGAAATAAATTTTATAGGGGGGAAAAAGGCTGATATTGTAGAAATAAACTATGGTACCAGAAAAGTAATGGTATGTAATCAAAAGGTGAAGTTGAAATATGTCTATGAAAATTATAAGGGGTTAGATAGAATCTATGATGAATCTGAAGAAGAGCTAACCTTAAAACTATCAAAGCATTGCATTATAGATGTAGAAGATAAGGATGGAGTTCTCTATTTACAAATAAATCATAGGGGTAAAATTAGCAATATAATTATAGACAAGGAATATGAAAAAGAAGCCACTCAATGCTGTTATAAAAGCAATTTTTCATCAACAAGTCCAAACTGTGATATAATAAGGATTAACAGAAAAAGAGAAGGAATTATTCTAGGACATTATTATGAAAACTATAAACTCATAGGTGGAGAATTATATCATAATTATGTTCACTAGAATAAGTATTATGCTGAAATAAGTATTATACTGAATTAAAGAGTGGAGGAATTTTTCTTGATAACCTTAGAACAACTTGAAAAACACATAAAAGAAAATAAACTAAAAAATTGTTATATACTTTGTGGTTCTGATGAAGGACTTATAAAGACAGCTATAAAAAAAATAAGAAGTTTAAAGATAGATGAAAGTTTTGCTGATTTTAACTATACAAGAATTTCTGGAGATAAATTAGATGTAGATGCTTTAATAAATAATTGCGAAACTATACCCTTTATGAGCGAATATAGAATGGTAGAAATCTTTAGAGCTAACTTTTTAAGAGATAAGGGAGAAGATATAGATAGCCTTAGAAACTATCTTAAGGATATTCCTCCCTATACCTTTTTAATTATGTACTATGTATTTGAAGATGATAGAGAAAAACTTAGTAATAAGGTTAAGAAACTTCAAAATGTATGTGAGGTTGTAAAAGTTGACAAACTAAAGGGCATGGGCCTTCAAAGTAAAGTAAAAGCCATCTTTGAAGAGAAGGGAAAGTCCATAGGGAAAAGTGAAGTTGGATACTTTTGCTCCATCATAGAAAATAACATGAACATAGTAGATAACGAGATAGAGAAGCTTATTTTATACACTGAAGGAAGGGCGATAACTAGAGAAGATATAATAAAGATGTGTCCCTATGAAAAGGAGAATGATATATTTAATTTAGTATCCTATCTTTCAGAAAGAAATATAAAGGCAGCCATAGATACTTTAAATCAATTGATATATAGGGGTGAAAAAACACCTAAAATATTATCTATGATAGAGCGTCAATTTAAGCTTTTATTTGCCATAAGAATAAAGGTTGGAAAAGGGATTAGAAAAGAAGACATAGTAAAGGAATATAACCTAAATCCCTATATTGCAGATAAGATGATAGTTCAAAGCAAAAAGTTTTCTCAGGAAGCTCTAAAGAAGAATATAGAAAATTGCATTGAAACGGAAAGTGAAATAAAAAGTAAATCTGTAGATCAAAAGAATGCCATTGAAATGCTTATGGTAAAGACCATGATGAATAAATAAAAAGTTTTAAACTAAATATATGCAAAAAAATAAATAACCGGTGAATACACCGGTTTATTTATTAAGCAGATAATCCATTTAACTTAGCTGCTAATCTAGATTTTTTCTTAGCTGCTTTATTCTTATGTATTATGCCTTTAGAAGCAGCCATATCAAGGGCTTTAACTACAGTTTTAAAGCTTTCTTGAGCAGCAGCAACGTCATTGCTAGCTAGAACAGCTTCAAATTTCTTTATAGTTGTCTTTAAAGAAGACTTTATCATAGTGTTTCTCATAGTCTTAGCTTGAGTAACTTTGATTCTTTTTTTAGCTGACTTAATGTTTGCCATTATTAATTCACCCCCTTGTATTTTTATCAATCTCTCAGCGGCAGCTTTGGGGAAGTCTGCTTACGAGTTTCATATAACAAAAGCTATTATAACATTAAATTTTGCGTACTTCAAGTAGAATTTACCTTTAACATATTAGTATATGAAAGAAACTTTGGGAAAAGATAAATATACATACTAATGTATATAGGAATAATATGAAAAATACCATAAATGAGGTGTGATAATTATGATGAAGAAAAACAAGTCTAAGGATAAAGAAGAAGTAGTTTACAGTGTAAGGACAGATTTAGCTTTAGAAGCTAAAGAGATTTATAGTGAAAATAATCCTGGAAAATTGTCAGGAGTAAAATCGGAGGAATACATAGATAATAACGTTAGAGTTACTGCAGTAAAAATATTAGATGAAGAAGGAGCTAAAAACATAGGAAAACCTATTGGTGAATATATAACCTTAGAATTTCCAGAATTCGTATACTATGATGGTGAGAGAATAATAGATGTAAGTGAAGTTATGGCTAAAGAGTTATCAAAGCTGATTAATCTAAATGAAGATATGGTAGCTTTAGTGGTAGGGTTAGGTAACTGGAATATCACCGCTGATGCCGTAGGACCAAAGGTAGTGTCAAAGATAATGATAAGTAGACACTTAAAAGAATATGTTCCAGATAGCATTGATGAGGGGGTAAGACCAGTGTGTGCTATATCCCCTGGTGTCTTAGGACTTACAGGTATGGAAACCAGCGAAATTATAAAGGGTATAGTAGATAAGGTAAAACCTAGTGTAATAATTTGTATAGATGCTCTTGCTTCTAGGAAGACACAGAGGGTAAATAGAACTATACAGCTAGGTAATACAGGTATATCTCCAGGAGCAGGAGTTGGAAATAGAAGATTAGAGCTCAGTGAAAAGACCCTAGGAGTCCCTGTAATAGCCATAGGAGTGCCTACAGTGGTAGATGCAGGAACTATAGCTAATGATACCATAGACTTAGTTTTAGAAAGCTTAATCAAGTCTTCAACTAAGGGTGGTGCCTTTTATAGCATGCTTAAGGAAGTTGACAGAGATGAAAGACAAACATTGATTAGAGAGGTTTTAGACCCAGAATTAGGGGGCATGGTAGTAACTCCTAAAGATATTGATAAAGTAATAGATAGTGTATCTAAAATAATTGCCAATGGCATAAACATAGCCCTTCAACCAGCTTTAACCTTAGATGATATAAATACCTATTTAAACTAAAGTAATAAAATTTATTCCCTCCTCATATAAATTATTAGAGTAATTAATTATACCTATGTATAACTCAAACAGGGGGGGATACGGTGAATAACAAAAGTAAGACAGATGCTGGAAAGTATTGTTCTAGAGCTATCCTTGCTATAATAGCAGTAGTCATGGTAATATCTATAGGTTTATCTAGGTCTACCCAAGCCTTAGATGATGATAACTTAGAAAGTATCAATAGAACTAACTTTTTTATGAAGCTCATAGGGCAAAGTGTCAGTACTTTAAAGCCAGCAGTAAATAAGGATGATACAAAATTTGTAGGTAATTTTACCTTGAATCCTTTGGATATAGTTAGAAAGGAAATAAGCTTTTTAGACGAAGAAAATTTAAGGGATAAAACTGCTCTTGAGAATGTGAAGGAACATGCTAAGGTAGTACAGAAAATTACAATAAATCCTTTCGAACTAAAAGATACAGACATAAATAAATTTCAAGAAGGGGTAGACGTAGTTGGTGATCCTAAAGATAATTCTAAAAAGAAGATATTGATATATCATACTCATACTAATGAAGCTTATGCAGAAGGAAACGGTGGATTATCTACCACCGTAGCAGGAGTTGGGGATGTTCTTACTTCTGAACTAGAGAAATTAGGCTTTACAGTTGTCCATGATAAAACAATACATGATAAGGCTGATTATAATAGAGCTTATCATGCGTCTAGAGAAACCATAAGTAAAAACATAAGTAGTTATGGAGAGTTTGATTTAATAATAGATCTTCATAGAGATGGTGGTCCTAGAAAAGAAGATGTTACTGGAAACATAAAGGGAGATGATGTTGCAAAGCTTACTTTAGTAACAACCATGCAGGACCCTAAATATCCTAAGCATATAGAAAATGTTAAATCCATATTTGCTATAGCAAATAAGCTTTATCCTGGGTTGTATAGAGAGAGGGGCATTATAGCCTATGACCATGGAGGTATTTTATTTTATAACCAAGATTTAAGTGATAATGCTATACTCATGGAGGTTGGAGCAGATACCAACAAATTACAAGAAGCTAAAAACTCAATGAAATATATGAGTACAGTTTTTGCACAATATTTAAATTCTAAGTAAGGCATCTGAAAATAAATAAATAGACGAGCATTCTGACTTATTTATTTTTTGAAGATGCCTAAGAAAGAATAAAAATATAAGAAAAAGTACATCATTAAATGTGAGGTACTTTTTTTATTTTGAGCACCTATAGGTAAAGGAGAATAGATAAGATGAATAGTAAGACACTAAGGACAGGATTATGCAAGTTTTTAATAATAATTTCAGTAGGATTTATGATATACGGAATTTTAGTGGTAAATATGAATTTACCTCAGGTGGTGAGACAAAGCTCTAGTTTTTATGTAAGCTCTAATGACAGGGATTCGAAGGTTAATATAAAAATAGGGGAATTTAATATAATCCTTAATGGTCAGCCTTTTAGGAATTTTATTAAAGGCACTAAGGTTATAGGAGATACTATTAAGGAACTAGCATTGCCATCTAATGAAACTTAAAAGTTAACATTATAAAGTATATTGACAAGGAACCTTTATTTTATGGTATAATTTACTTTGGTTTATTATCTAACTAAGTATAGTTGATAATTAGATTAGAAACAGTGACTTTAATAAAGAGTTAATATAAATTTACGGGGGTATTTGAGTAGATGCAAACTAACAGACAAAAACACATAAGAAATTTTTCTATAGTAGCACATATAGATCACGGCAAGTCTACTTTAGCAGATAGATTACTTGAAAAAACAGGTACTTTAACAGCTAGGGAAATGGAAGCCCAAGTACTAGATAACATGGAATTAGAAAGAGAAAGAGGAATTACAATCAAGGCTCAAGCAGCAAGACTTATACATAGAACAGAAGAGGGCGAAGAGTATATTTTAAATCTAATAGATACTCCAGGCCACGTAGACTTTAACTATGAGGTTTCTAGAAGTTTAGCAGCTTGTGAAGGAGCTGTATTAGTTGTGGATGCAACTCAAGGTATACAAGCACAGACCCTTGCAAACTGTTACTTAGCCTTAGATCATGACCTTGAAATTGCTCCAGTTATAAACAAAATAGATCTTCAAAGTGCAAGACCTGATGAGGTTAAGCAAGAAATTGAAGATGTTATTGGAATTCCAGCAGATGATGCA
This sequence comes from Clostridium sp. UBA7791, assembly GCF_002480755.1. Classification (NCBI taxonomy): domain Bacteria; kingdom Bacillati; phylum Bacillota; class Clostridia; order Eubacteriales; family Clostridiaceae; genus Clostridium; species Clostridium sp. UBA7791. The sequence continues at coordinate 851,756 of NZ_DLCT01000005.1, forward strand.
CCATTAATATCTGCTAAAACAGGATTAAATATAGAGGATGTAATTAAAACGGTTATAGCTAAAGTACCAGCACCAGAAGGGGATGAAGAAGCTCCTCTTAAGGCCTTAATCTTTGACTCTTACTATGACTCATATAAAGGTGTAGTAACCTACATCAGAGTATTTGATGGGGTAGTAAAGCCAGGAACTAAAATCAAATTAATGAATACTAATAAAGTGTACGATGTAACTGAGGTAGGAGTATTTACTCCAGGTCCATTAAAGGTAGATGAACTTAGAGCTGGAGATGTTGGATACTTAAGTGCAGCTATTAGAAATGTAAAAGATGCTAGAGCTGGAGATACCATCACAGAAGCAGGAAGACCAGCAGCTAATCCGTTAGAAGGATATAGACCAGCTATACCTATGGTATTTAGTGGAATATACCCTGTAGATGGAGCTAAGTATGAAACCTTAAAGGAAGCTCTTGAAAAGCTACAGCTTAACGATGCAGCCCTATCCTTTGAACCAGAGACATCTATAGCTCTAGGTTTTGGATTTAGATGTGGATTTTTAGGATTACTTCACATGGAGATAATTCAAGAGAGAATAGAGAGAGAGTTTAATCTAGATATAATTACCACTGCACCTTCCGTTGTTTACAAGGTAGCTAAAACTGATGGGGAAATTATAGAGATTACAAACCCTACTAACCTACCAGAGCCAAGTGAAATATCTTATATGGAAGAACCAGAAGTTAAGGCTTCAATAATATCACCTTCAGATTATGTAGGAGCAATCATGGAGTTATGCCAGGAGAAGAGAGGAACCTTCATAGATATGCAATATATCGAAGAAACTAGAGTTGTAATTAACTATGATATTCCACTTAATGAAATAGTCTATGATTTCTTTGATGCTTTAAAATCTAGAACTAGAGGATATGCATCCTTTGACTATGAACTTAAAGGATATAAGAGAACTCAACTTGTTAAGCTTGACATACTTCTTAATGGAGATGTAGTGGATGCACTATCTATGATAGTTCCAGCAGATAGAGCTTACCACAGAGGAAGATCCATGGTAGAAAAGCTTAAGGAGATTATTCCAAGACAAATGTTTGAGATTCCAATTCAAGCAGCCATAGGAGCTAAAATAATAGCTAGAGAAACTGTAAAAGCTATGAGAAAAGACGTACTTGCTAAGTGTTACGGTGGAGATATCTCAAGAAAGAAAAAACTTCTTGAGAAACAAAAAGAAGGTAAGAAGCGAATGAGACAAGTAGGAAGCGTTGAAGTTCCACAAGAAGCATTCATGGCAGTACTTAAAGTTGACTAGTTAGTAGTACTTATAATTAATTTATTAATGTCATGAAAATTCTTCGCAATGACAATCGGTAATCGGCGTAGAAACAATCATAAATTTCTTAATCAAATTTAGTTTCCTAGCGATTAACCTTGTCATGGAGATGAATTTTTAGAAGTTAATGAAGTGGATATTAAAGGAGAAGAAAAATGGATACAGTAGGATTAAATACAGTGGGATTATATATTCATATACCATTTTGTAAGATGAAATGTCATTACTGTGATTTTCCTTCCTATAGTGGTAAAGAAAGTTTAATGATGGATTATGCTAAGGCATTGAGTGAGGAAATTAAAGTTTCTTGCCAGGATAAAATTATAAGCACCATATTTATAGGTGGGGGAACTCCCACCTATTTGTGCATTGAAGGGTGGAAAATTATAGAAAAAGCCCTTAGGGGATTAAACAGGATAGAGGAAGGTTTTGAGTTTACTATAGAGGGAAATCCTAAGACTTTTAATGAGGAACAACTAAAAATTTTTAAAGCTATGGGAGTAAATAGAATTTCTATGGGACTTCAAGCTGTGCAACAGTGTCACCTTACTTCACTAGGAAGAATCCATTCCCTTGAGGATTTTAAACATAGCTATGAAATGTTAAGGAATTTTGGTTTCAATAATATAAATGTAGATTTAATGTTTGGACTTCCAGATCAAAGTTTAGCTCAGTGGAAGGAAACTTTAAGTCAGGTTGTAGAGTTAAAGCCAGAGCATATTTCTTGCTACAGCTTAATCATAGAAGAAGGAACTAAGTTTTATAATCTTTATGAAAAGAATAAATTGATTTTACCTGATGAAGATGTAGAAAGAGACATGTATGCTGAAGCAATTAATTTTTTAGAGATAAAAGGATATCACCAGTATGAGATTTCCAATTTTGCAAAGGATGGATTAGAGTGCAGGCATAATAAAATATATTGGAATTTAGAAAATTATATTGGTTGTGGCTCATCTTCCCATTCCTATGTTAATGGCATTAGGTATAGAAATGAAGAAAAAATAGAAACCTATATAATGTCTATGGAAAATAAAAGATCTGCAGTGGTAGAGAGTAATGAAAATTCCTTAAAGGATGATATAGAAGAGTTCATGTTCTTAGGATTAAGAAAAATAGAAGGTATAAGTATAGAAGAATTTAAGAGAAGGTTTAACATCTCCATTTTTGAAAAATATAAAGAAGTTATATATAAGTATGTAAAGTTGGATTTATTAAATTTAAAAGGAGATAGATTATACCTTACTAAAAGAGGTATAGAACTGAGTAATCAAGTGATGTCAGATTTAATTTTGTAAATAATTTATGAATCATATTGACATTGAATTTTATAAATGATATATATTAAATATAGTCATTAGCACTCGTGAGTAGTGAGTGCTAACAAAGAGGTGATAACATGGATATGGATGAAAGAAAGATTAAAATCTTACAGGCTATAATAAATGATTATATAACTTACGGAGAACCTGTAGGTTCAAGAACCATATCTAAAAAATACGATTTAGGAATAAGCTCAGCTACTATTAGAAATGAAATGGCTGATCTTGAAGAAATGGGATTTTTAGAACAACTCCATTCATCCTCTGGAAGACGACCTTCTGATAAGGGTTATAGACTTTATGTAGATAGACTTATGACCCCTAGCAGACTTACAGAAGAAGAGCATGAAACTATAAGACATGACCTGATAAAGGACACATCTATAAGTGAAATAGATAGTATAATTAAGGGTGCTATAGATGTACTTTCTAATATTACTAGACTAACTTCTGTAGTAAAAGTTGCTTCTGTTAAAAAGTCAAGTATTAAGTATATAAAGTTATTAGCAATAGAAAAGCACATAATTTTATCTACAATAATAACAGACAATGGTAATATAAAAAATAATACTATTAGAGTAACAAATCCAGTAGATGACAATAAGCTAGTAAAAGTGAATAATGCTCTTAATAGACTACTTGTAGGGATTAGCATAGAACAAATTACTCTAGATTTCCTTGTTAATTTAAAAAATGAATTAGTTGGTTACGAAGAGATATTTGACTGTATAATTCCTGTTCTTCATGAAACGCTAGTGTTGGGAGATTATGGTGAAATTTATACTAAGGGTGCTACAAATATATTTAACTATCCTGAATATAATAACATCGATAAGGCAAAGGCATTTTTAGGGTTAGTAAATAATGAAGAAAACCTAAATGAAATTCTTAGCAAAGGAAACAAGGAATCTTTATTTATTAGTATAGGAGAAGAAAACTTTGTGGAATGCGCTAAGGAGTGCAGTATAATCACTGCTAGCTATAGTTGTAATGGCCGTATTATGGGTACCATAGGAGTTATAGGACCTACAAGAATCCATTATGATAAAGTTATAGCTGTTCTTGATACTGTGGTTAATGAGATAAACGACAAGATCTCTAGCATATATGATCCAGATTAACTATGGGTTTATATATATTCAAAATTCAAAGTAAATGAGATAAGCATTTAGATTGGAGGAAAGAGCATTGGAAAATAATATGGAAGAAAACCAAGAGCTAGATAAAAAAGATATGGAAGATAATGCGGATGAAATTTTAGAAAATGACCCTTCTGAAAAAGAACAAAATGAAGAGGAAGGCACTTCCGGTGAAGAAACCTCAGAGGTTAAAGAGGAAGATGATAAGGAAGATGAGATGAAAAAATTCAGAAATCGCAAAGAAGAAATTAAAGAGCTTAAAGAAGAAAATGATTCTTTGAAAGATAAATTATTAAGAACTGTAGCTGAATATGATAACTTTAGAAAAAGAACCTCTAAGGAAAAGGAAAATATATATACAGAGGCTTGTGCTGATGTATTAAAGGAAATACTACCTGTATTAGATAATTTAGAAAGAGCTGTTGCAGTAGATGGTAGTGCAGAAGATCTTAAAAAAGGTATTGAATTAACTATAAATCAGTTTACAGCTTCTTTTGAAAAGCTAGGCGTTGAAGAAATCTCATCTGATGGAGAATTTGACCCTAACTTCCATGATGCAGTAATGCATATAGAAGATGAAAACTTAGGAAAAAATCAAGTAGCTGAAGTATTCCTAAAGGGATATAAAAAAGGCGATAAAGTATTAAGACATAGTATGGTTAAAGTAGCAAATTAATCTATGATTTATAAAGATTTTAATCTTTAATTAAAAATAAATGTATATAGTAAATTAGAAGAAAATAAGTGTATTAATTTATAGGAGGAAATTACAATGGCAAAAATTATAGGAATTGATTTAGGAACAACAAACTCTTGTGTATCAGTTATGGAAGGTGGAGATCCAGTTATAATACCAAACGCAGAAGGTGCTAGAACTACTCCATCAGTAGTATCTTTCTTACAAGATGGCGAAAGACTTGTTGGTCAAGTAGCAAAAAGACAATCAATAACAAACCCAGATAAAACTATAATCTCAATTAAAAGAGAAATGGGAACAAATCATAAAGTAAATATAGATGGAAAAGAATATACTCCACAAGAAATATCTGCAATGGTACTTCAAAAATTAAAAGCAGATGCTGAAGCATACCTTGGAGAAACAGTTACAGAAGCGGTTATCACAGTTCCAGCATACTTCAATGATAGCCAAAGACAAGCAACTAAAGACGCAGGAAGAATTGCAGGTCTTGATGTTAAGAGAATTATAAACGAGCCAACAGCTGCATCTCTTGCTTATGGTCTTGACAAAATGGATACAAACCAAAAGATATTTGTATATGACCTTGGTGGTGGTACTTTCGACGTATCTATCTTAGAACTTGGAGATGGAGTTTTCGAAGTTAAATCTACAAATGGAGATACTCGTCTTGGTGGAGATGACTTTGACCAAAAGGTTATGGATTATATAGCAGAAGATTTTAAAGCTTCTAATGGAATTGATTTAAGAAATGATAAAATGGCACTTCAAAGATTAAAAGAAGCTGCTGAAAAAGCAAAAATAGAATTATCATCTTCTACTCAAACAAACATCAATCTTCCATTTATCACAGCTGATGCTACAGGTCCAAAACATATAGATATGAACCTAACAAGAGCTAAATTCAATGAATTAACTCATGATTTAGTACAAAGAACTATTGAGCCAATGAGAAAAGCTCTTCAAGATGCTGATCTTTCAATAGGAGAAATTGACAAGGTTGTATTAGTTGGTGGATCTACAAGAATCCCAGCTGTTGTAGAAGCAGTTAAAAACTTTACAGGAAAAGAACCATCAAAAGGAGTTAACCCAGATGAATGTGTTGCAGCAGGTGCAGCTATTCAAGGTGGAGTTTTAACAGGAGATGTTAAAGATGTATTACTTCTTGACGTTTCACCATTAACATTAGGAATTGAAACTTTAGGAGGAGTTGCTACTCCATTAATCGAAAGAAATACAACAATTCCAACTAAGAAGAGCCAAGTATTCTCAACTGCAGCAGACGGTCAAACATCTGTTGAGATTCACGTAGTTCAAGGTGAAAGACAAATGGCAGCTGACAACAAAACTTTAGGAAGATTCACTCTTTCTGGAATTGCAGCAGCTCCAAGAGGAATTCCTCAAATCGAAGTAACTTTTGATATAGATGCTAACGGTATAGTTAAAGTTTCTGCTAAAGACAAAGGAACTGGAAAAGAAGCTAATATAACTATCACAGCTTCAACTAACTTAAGTGATGATGAAATCCAAAATGCAGTAAATGAAGCAGAAAGATTTGCAGAAGAAGATAAGAAGAGAAAAGAAGCTATAGAAGTTAAAAATACTGCAGATCAAATGGTCTACCAAACAGAAAAAACTTTAACTGACCTAGGAGATAAAGTATCTGCTGATGATAAAGCTAAGGTAGAACAAAGAATCCAAGTATTAAAATCAGTTAAAGACGGAGAAGATATAGAAGCTATTAAAAAAGCTACAGAAGAGTTAACACAAGAATTCTACGCTGTATCTTCAAAGGTATACCAAGCTGAAGGCGGACAGCCAGGAGCAGAAGGTTTTGATCCAAACAACATGGGTGGAGCAGCAGGAGCAGGAGCTCAAGATGCACCACATGATGACAATGTTGTAGATGCAGATTTTAAAGTAGATGGAGAATAATATTCATTAAATTAGTTAAGGGATGATGAAACACTCATCCCTTAAAACTGATTTTAATGTTAAATTTTAATGTGAAAATTTAATGTTCCCATTAATACATGGTTGCAATTATACATAATATATCTTAATATATTATTCGAAGTAAAATAGGTGGTGAATTTTAAATATGGCTAATAAAGATTATTATGAAGTACTTGGTATAGATAAAAGTGCCAGTGATGATGAGATAAAAAAAGCTTTTAAAAAGGCTGCTTTAAAGTATCATCCAGATAGAAATCAAGGAAATGCTGAAGCAGAAGAAAAGTTTAAAGAAATAAATGAAGCATATCAAGTTTTATCAGATCCAGAGAAGAAACAGAGATATGATCAATTTGGTACTGCAGACTTTAATGGAGCCCAAGGTTTTGATGGATTTGATTTCGGTGGAGGCTTTGGAGGCTTTGGAGATATTTTTAGCGATATCTTTGGTGGAGGATTTTCCTCTTCATCTAATAAAAATGCTCCAAGAAAGGGTGCAGATTTAGAATTTAATTTAAATTTAACCTTTGAAGAGGCTGTATTTGGCTGTGAGAAGGAAATTAAAGTTACTAGAAGAGAAAAGTGTGAAACTTGTGGAGGCACAGGAGCTAAAAAAGGTACTACTCCTAAAACTTGCTCTAAGTGTAGCGGTAGAGGTAAGATAAATGTTCAAAGAAGAACTCCATTAGGAGTGATTTCTACAACTACAACTTGTGATGCTTGTGGAGGTAAAGGTACTATAATAGAGGAATCATGCTCAACTTGTAGAGGAACTGGTAAAGAAAGAAAAACTAGAAATTTAACAGTGAATGTTCCAGCAGGTGTTGATACAGGTAATGTAATGCCGCTAAGAGGACAAGGTGAAGCAGGAGAAAATGGAGGTCCAGCAGGAGATCTTTATATAAATATAAGAGTTACATCTCATAATATATTTAAACGTAAAGGCTTTGACATCCATATGGAAACCCATATATCCTTTGCAAAGGCTGCTCTTGGTACAGACATAAAGGTTCCAACAGTGGATGGAGATGTTACTTATAAGGTTCCAGCAGGAACTCAACCTGGAACTGTATTTAGATTAAAAGCTAAAGGGGTTCCTAGAGTTAACTCTGTAGGTAGAGGAGATCACTATGTTAAGGTAATAGTGGATGTACCAAAATCTCTTAATGAGAAACAGGCAGAAGCTCTAAGAATGTTTATGGAGGCTAGTGGAGAAGCTCCAGAAACTACTGTGGAAAAGAAAAAACACAAAAAAGGAATATTTGGAAAGTAATAAAAAAATTAATATAACCCACAAATATTTTTAATATAGCTAAAGTCTTGTAATAGTTAGTATAGGACTTTAGCTATTTTTAGTGCTTATATATCCTATCACTGTAATTTTCAACAGAGCCAATTTATATTAAAATCTTAAATTTCAGTATATTAATGGTAAAATTGATCATTGGCAAAATATAGATAACAATATGAATATTTTAAAAATTTAATAATTGACTTTTTTAGACAAAATATTTATAATATTACTGTAGAATTTAATGATATTTTAGGGTTTATTGCGCTTTTATTACTAGTGGTGTAGAAGTTAAATTTTTTAGCACATGTAAACCTTTTAGTCATGTCTGAATCATGTTAATTTCTACGAAATCATAAGATATAACTTTAATAAAAAGGTTGGAGGCAATAACATGAAAATTGAAAAACAAAAGATCTATGACATTACCATTGATACCTTCTATGACATCATTGGTAGTATACTTTATGCTGCTGGTATTTATACCTTTGCATTATCAGCTAACTTTGCTCCTGGTGGAATTTCAGGTTTATCAATAATTATAAACTTTTTTACTAAAATACCAATAGGTGTATGTAGTTTATTACTTAACATACCAATAATAATAATTAGTTATAAGGTGCTTGGAAAATGGTTTTTAGTTAAATCTCTAAAAACTATGGTAATTTCAGCCTTCTTTATGGATGTAGTGTTTCCACTTATCCCAATTTATTCAGGAAATCCTATACTGGCAGCTGTGTTTGCAGGAGTATTATCTGGAGCTGGACTAGCACTCATATATATGAGAAATTCATCTACTGGAGGAACAGACTTTTTAATTCTTTCTGTAAGAAAAAAAGCACCTCACCTATCTATTGGGCAGATTACAATTGCTATTGATGGTTGTGTTATCCTTCTAGGTGGATTAGTATTTGGAACTATTGATGCTGTATTATTAGGAATTATTATGACTATAGCTACATCAACAATAATAGATAAGATTATGTCTGGTTTTGAAGCAGGAAAAATGGCAATGGTAATAACTAATCATGGAAAGGAAATTGCAGATGTCATTGGAAAGGAAGTTGGACGAGGAGTAACTATAATGAATGTTACTGGTGCTTTTTCAGGAGAGAGTCGTCAAATGTTAATGTGTGCTTGCAGTAAATCTCAGGTATATAATTTGCGTAGAATTGTAAGTACCATAGACCCAACAGCTATGACTATGATTTCTTCCTTTGATGAAGCCTTTGGTCTTGGATTTAAAGATAACCTAATTGACTAAGCATCTATAGAACAGTAGAATATTAGGGGTCGATAAAAATTATAGAGCCAAATAAAACTCTTTCTTGCAATAGAAAAGATTCACTATTGCCAAGGAAGAGTTATTTTGTTATTTTGTAATATGTGATATATAATTACACAATAAAGATTATTTAGTGTATAATACCATAGACATCTTTTAAAATGATGGCAATAATATTAATTAAAACCTATTAACTATTGTTCATATAACTTAAGTATAATTTAATGTATAGATATGGAGGAAGTAGAAATGGATCAGGATTGGATTGAAGTAACGGTACTTACCAGCAGTGAGGCTACAGAAGCTGTGGCTGGTTTTCTTTATAACTGTGATGTAGAAGGAGTTTCCATAGAAGATGTGGCAGATGTGGAATTTAAGAAGGAAAACCTGGGCTTTGCAGATTTTATAAATGAGTCAGTTTTAACTATTGAAGAAGGAGCTATGGTTAAAGGGTACTTTAAGGATAGTGAAAACTTTATGAATACACTAAACTACATAAAGGAAAGTGTAGATAAGTTAGGTGAATTTGGCTTTGATAAAGGTGAAGGCATAGTAACTTATCATAAGGTAAATGAAGATGATTGGGCAAATAATTGGAAGCAGTACTATAAACCAGCTAAGGTTGGGGAGCACATTGTAGTAAAGCCTACCTGGGAAGATTATGAAGAAAAACCTGGAGAGGTTGTAGTAGAGCTAGACCCAGGAATGGCATTTGGAACAGGAACCCACGAAACTACAAGAATGTGCATAAAAGCTCTAGAGAAAAAAGTTAAGGGAGATACCACTGTATTTGACATAGGTACTGGTTCAGGAATATTATCTATAGCTGCAGCTAAATTAGGAGCAAAACATGTAGTAGGAGTAGATTTAGACCCAGTAGCTGTAGAATCTGCAAAGAAAAATCTAGAGTTCAACAAAGTAAATAACATCGAAATTCTTTATGGAGATTTAATGGAAGTAGTAGAAGGTAAAGCTAATATAGTAGTAGCTAATATCTTAGCTGATATAATCATGTTTTTAAGTGAAGGTGTCAGAGCCTTTATAGAAGATGAGGGATACTTCATAGCTTCTGGTATCTTAAACACTCAAAGAGATAAAATTGCTGACAAGTTAAAGACCCTAAACTTTATAATTGAAGAAGTCATGGAAGATGGAGAATGGATTTGTATTATTGCTAAAAAGTAAAATTGTGTGATGGGAGTATATTTAAAATGCATAAATTTTTTGTGGAAGATAATAGCATAAATGAATCTCTGTGCATCATTGAAGGCGATGATGTTAAGCATATATATAAGGTGCTTAGACTTAAAGAAGGGGATAAAGTAAATATCAATAACTGCAAGGGTGTTGAATATATAGGAGAAATTTTAGAGGTAAATAAAAAAGAAGTAAGAGTAAACCTAATTGAAAAGGTTGCTTTAAATAATGAAAGTCCTTTAAGAGTTCAGCTTTTTCAAGGATTACCAAAGGCAGCTAAAATGGATTTAATAGCTCAAAAGTGTACTGAGCTAGGAGTCAGTGAAATCACCCCTATAATTACAGAGAGAGTTGTAGTTAAGGGCAATGAGTCCTCAGAATTTAAAAAGGTAGATAGATGGAACAGAATTGCATTAGAAGCTTGCAAACAAAGCAAAAGAAGTATAATTCCAACTATAAACCAACCTATAGATTTTAATAACCTAAAGGAAGAGATAAAGAACTTTGATTTAGTCATAGTACCCTATGAAAATCAAGAAAATCAAGGAATAAAATATGTAAAAAACCAAGTATCAGATAAAAATATAGAAACAGCAGCCATTATCATAGGACCTGAGGGTGGCTTTGAAGAGGATGAAATTCAGGCATTAAAGGATGCTGGAGCATTTATAGTAACCTTAGGGCCTAGAATACTAAGAACGGAGACTGCTGGCTTTGTAGCTCTTAGCTTAATTATGTATGAGCTTGGTGACTTAGGAGGAAATTAAAATGAAAGTAGCACTATATACACTAGGATGTAGGGTTAACTCTTATGAATCAGAAGCCATGGCAGAAAAATTCATAAAAGAGGGATATGAAGTTGTAAGTTTTGATGAATTTTCAGATGTGTATGTTATAAATACCTGTACAGTAACTAACATGGGAGATAAAAAGTCAAGACAGATGATAGGAAGAGCAAGACGTCATAATCCAGAGGCTATAATAGCAGTAGTTGGATGCTATTCACAAATAGCTTCCGATGAAATAGCACAAATTGAAGGTGTAGATGTAGTCTTGGGAAGTAGAAATAAAGGAGACATTGTTTACTGGGTTAATAGAGCAAGAGAAGAAAGTAAGCAAGTAGTAGAAGTTAAAGATGTACTTAAAAACAATAAATTTGAACAGCTAGCTATCAATGAATATCAGGATAAAACTAGAGCCTTTTTAAAGATACAGGATGGATGTAATAGATTTTGTTCATACTGCCTAATTCCCTTTGCTAGAGGGGGAGTTTGTAGTAAAGAACCTGAGAAAATATTAAAGGAAGTAAAAGAACTAAGTAAAAATGGTTTTAAAGAAATAATTTTATCAGGAGTTCACACTGCTTCCTATGGAGTGGATTTAGAAGGTAATTGGGATTTAGTTAAAATCCTAGAAGAGATAAATAAAATAGAAGGAATAGAGAGAATTAGAATAGGCTCTATAGATCCAACCTTCTTCACTGAAGGGGTAATAGAGAGAATTTGTAACCTAGAAAAGATGTGTCCCCATTTTCACCTATCCCTTCAAAGTGGCTGTGATGCAACAATTAGAAGAATGAATAGAAAATATACAGCACAGGAATATAAGGATGTAGTAGAAAATCTTAGAAAGTATATGAAGGACGTATCTATAACTACAGATATAATTGTAGGTTTTCCAGGGGAATCTAATGTTGAATTTGAAGCTACCTATGAATTTTTAAAAGGGATAAAACTAAGTAAAATGCATATCTTTAAGTATAGTAAAAGAACAGGAACTAAGGCAGCGGAAATGCCTTTCCAAGTAGATGGTCTTATAAAGGAAGAAAGAAGTAAAAAGTTAATAGAACTAAATAATGCTTTAGAAGTAGAATTCATGGAGAAATTCCTTGGAAGAGAAATGAGAGTACTTTATGAGGAAGCTATAAGTGGAAAAGAAAACACTTATGTAGGCTATACAGAGAACTATATAAAAGTAATAACAGAAAGTGATGAAAACCTAGAGGGTAAAATAGTGCCTACAAAACTAGCAGCTGTAAAACAAGAAAACATGATAGGAATCATAGAATAATACAAAATATAGATACACTAACATGAATTTTTAGAGTATAATATAAGATATGAGAAATCATATTATACATTATAGGAAACTATAAATGTAGGTTTTTACTACTGAGAATGGAGGTGAAAAAATGTCAGATTGTTTATTTTGTAAAATTGCAAAGGGTGAGATTCCTTCAAATAAGGTCTATGAAGATGATAAGATATTAGCATTTCATGACATAAGTCCTGAAGCACCTGTGCATATTCTTATAATCCCAAAGGAGCACATAAGCTGCGTTAATGATATAAATCATGAGAATAGTAGCATTATAGCTCATATTTTCGCCACCATACCAGAACTGGTAAAAAAACTAGGAATAGATAAAAGTGGATATAGAGTTGTAACTAACACTTTAGACCATGGAGGTCAGACTGTTCCACATTTACATTTTCATTTGTTAGGTGGAAGAAATTTAAAATGGCCACCAGGCTAAAAATAAGGACTAAAAATATGTAAATAAAACTAATGAAAATCTTGACATAAGTTAATGTGAATTGTATAATTGAAAATGTGCTATTTAGGCCTCGCATTGGCTACTTTTAATTAAAATTAAATTGAGCTAGCGGAGGGAGGGATATAAATGTCAGAGATAAAAGTTGGAGAAAACGAATCATTAGAGAATGCATTAAGAAGATTTAAAAAGAAATGTGCAAGATCAGGTGTGCTTTCAGAAGTTAGAAAGAGAGAACATTACGAAAAACCAAGCGTAAAGAGAAAGAAAAAATCAGAAGCTGCTAGAAAAAGAAAATTTAAGTAGAATTTGAAAGAAGGTTTATTAATGTCATCCATTAAGGAAACATTACAGGACGACTGGAAAAATGCTATTAAACAAAGAGATAAGTTTAAAGCAAATGTAATAAGCATGGCTAAAGCTGCTGTTTTAATGGTTGAAAAATCAGGGGCAGGAGAAGTAGATGATAGTAAAGTCATCGAAATTTTAGCAAAGGAAGTTAAACAAAGAAGAGATTCTTTGGTTGAGTTTGATAAAGGAAATAGACAAGATTTGGTTGATCAAACAAAAGCTGAAATCGAAATCTTATTACAATACCTTCCTCAGCAGTTAACGGAAGAAGAAATCCGAAAAATTGTTCTGGAGTCAGCCGAAAAACTTGGTACTAGTAGCATTAAAGATATGGGAAAACTTATGGCAGATGTTAGACCTAAGGTAAATGGTCGAGCAGATGGCAAAGTAGTTAGTCAAATAGTAAAAGAATATTTGAATAAATAAAGAACTCAGTTTACTGAGTTCTTTTTATTTTAAGTAATTTATCATGAAAAGAAATCATAAAATTTAAAAGAGAAACTTTGTAAGTAAAAATTATGATTTAGAGGTGATGAAGTTGAGTGATAAATTAGTGAGGGTAAAGGAAAAGGTCATTTATGGATTAGACTTACCAGTAGATGTAGCCCTTAGTTTACCTAAAATAATAGTGATAGCAAGAAAAGAGGTAACGGTAGAGAATCATAAAGGGATAATAAAATTTAGTGACAGTGAATTAGTTATAAATACAAGTATTGGACCTTTGAAAATTCTAGGTAAGGATTTTGAAATTATATTTGTAGGAGGTACCACCATAACTTTAAGTGGATATTTTAGCTCTATGGTGTATGAAAACTATGAAGAAGATTAATAATTTTAATAAAAGCTATATAACTGTTCAAGTAGATTCCCTTGAAGGAGAAAAAATTCTCAATTATCTTTGGAATAAAAATGTTAGTGTAAAAAATATAAAAAGAAATAATGCCTTTTCTATTACACTAGAAATATCAGTATCAGATTATCTTCATTTAAAAGAAGCTGTTAAAAAAGTAAAGGGAAAAGTAAAGATTTTGCATCGTAAAGGGATAAACTTTTTTTATCTTAGATTAAGTGCTAGAAAACTTTTAATTGCAGGTATTGCTGCATTTTTCTTTATTTTATACTATTTGAGTAGCTTTATTTGGAGTGTGGATATAAATACAGATAAATATCTAGCTCCCCTTGAAGTTAGAAATATACTGAAAAGCTATGGAATAATGGTTGGAAGTAAAAAGGGTTCAATAGATGTTCTAAAAGTTGAAGAAAAGTTAGTTGCTGATATAGATGAAATAATGTGGGTTAAAGTTAGAATTGAAGGCTCTATGCTCACTGTAGATATAGTGGAGAGGCAAGAACCACCAAAGATAAAAGAAAAGGAGTACACAGGAGATTTAGTAGCTAAAAAAAGTGGAGTTATAAATAGAATATATACTAGTGCTGGAACTCCTGTGAAACAACTTGGCACAGTAGTTGACAAAGGTGAGTTAATTGTAAAAGGTCAAGAAGGAAAAGAAGGCATGGAGTTCTCTGTAAAGGCTGAAGGAAAAATATATGCTACTACTTTTTACGAAGAATTTACAAAAGTACCTATATCTATTACCTCAAAAAGAAGAACGGGAAATAAGCAGGTACGATATGGAGTAAATGTAAACAATAATAAAATTTATATTAAGAAATCATTAAATAACTATACAACTTATGATAAAATAGAAGAAAACTGGGGCATCTTTATAAAAGAGACTTATTATGAAACAGAAGAGGTGGAAGAAGCTACTGACACTGACACTGTAATAAAGGAACTACAAAACAAAATTACATTAAATTTAGATAGAGGAGTTAAAATACTAGATATAACTCCAGAAGTTAAAAAGCAAGAGAAGGAATATGAAATTAGAGTATTAGTTACTGTAGAAGAAGATATAGCAGAAAGCCAAGTTGTAGTTACAGAAACAGAAAGAGAAAAGGAAGATGAATCCCCTGAGACTTAAAAAGAGGTGTAAATATGGGACATAAAAAAAGATTATCAAGGATAAGATTTCCAAGAATAAAACCCTATATTACTTTTATAATTACAACTTTAATAGTTTATTTGATTTTAAGCACTGTAGTAGTAAGTAAAAAATATAACCTTCAAGTAGGTGAAATAGCTAAATTTGATATTAAAGCACCAAGAGATGTGGAAGATAAGGTAGCAACTCAAAAGAGTATTGAAGAAGAGCTAAAACACGTACAAGAAACCTATACCTATGATGCTAATATAAGAAAGGGTGCTTTAGATAATATAAATAAACTTTTTGAATTAGTTAAAAAGATAAATTCTGAAAATCCTCCTTATAATCCTTCCAGTGAAGATGATAATGAAAAAATTAAGTCAGAACAGGAAAAAATCAATGGGATAAAGCTGAAAAAGTTAAAAGAGGAAAGTGTTATAAAAAATCTTTCTACTGAAAACTATGGATTACTTTTATCCTTAAATGAGACTGGATTAAATAGCCTAAATGAAGAGATAGTAGATTGTATGAATAATTTATATGATACTACCCCTATATACGAGAATAAACCTCAGGATATAGTTTCAGCACAAGGATATATAACTGCCTTCTTTAATAATACTAGCTATGCTAAAAATGTTAAGGATCTAGCCATGGCCATAGGTTATTCGCAAACTAAGGCTACCTATTTTGTAGATCATGAAAAGACAGAAGAAGCGAGACAAAACATAACTAAAAATGTAACACCTGTAATCTATAAAAAGGATCAAACTATAATAGCAGAAGGTCAACCTATTACTGAATCACAAATTGAGCTTCTAAATGACTTAGGCCTCTTAGGTAATGATAAATCTACGGGCATTTATATGAACCTAGTTTTACTTCTAGTTGTTGTAGGAGTATTAGGATTACAGTGGAGATATATAAAAGAAAAGCGCAGAGACATATATGAAGATAATAGTAAGGTTATCCTGATAAACCTACTGACAGTACTAACTGTAGTATTAGCTAGGATATCTATTCTCATATCTCCTTATGTTATACCCTTTGCTTGTATTTCAATTTTATTATCTGTACTAATTGATAGCAAAACCTCTGTAACCATAGGAATATTAAATGTAATATTTATATCCTTTATTGTTAAATTTTCAGTAGATTTAACTCTTATAGCTATGGTCAATGCAGTAATAGTTCCAATGGTATTAAAAAGGGTTCAGCAAAGAAATGACATATTGTATTCTTCCTTGCTCATTGGAGCTATAAATGTAGTATTTACTGGTGCCATGGGATATTTCCTAAGCACTAATGTGACTAGTATAATCAATAAGGCTATGCTTACAGGAATATCTGCTATAGTATCAGGAATATTAGCCATAGGAATACTGCCAGTTTTAGAAAATATATTTGATGTATTAACTAATATTAAACTTCTAGAGTTAGCTAACCCTAATCATCCCTTAATGAGGAGATTGCTTTTAGAAGCACCAGGCACTTATCACCACTGTGTGTTAGTTGCAAACTTAGCAGAGATGGCTGCTGAAAGTGTGGGAGCCAATCCAATACTAGCTAGGGTAGCCTCCTATTATCATGATGTTGGAAAGCTAGAAAGGCCCTATTATTTTAAGGAAAATCAAATAGGTATAGTAAATCCTCATGATGATATGTCACCAGCTATGAGCTCTGCCATAATACTATCCCATGTGGAAGATGGGGTTAAATTAGCAGAAAAATATAACTTACCTGAAGGCATCACTGATGTTGTGAGAGAGCATCATGGAGATTCTCTCGCTAAGTATTTTTATATAACTATGAGAAATAAAAGTGAGAATCCCGATGAGGTAAATGAGGCAGATTATAGATATGGTGGACCACCACCAAGATCAAAGGAATCTACCATTATAATGTTAGCAGATGGGGTTGAAGCCTCTGTAAGGTCCATTAATAAGCCTAACAAAAAGAAGATAGAAGAAATGGTAAATAACATAATTAAGAGTAGAATTGATGAAAATCAGTTTGTCAACTCTGACCTAACCTTTAAAGATTTAGAGAAAATAAGAGAGAGTTTTCTAAAGGTTCTATCTGGAATTTACCATGAAAGAATTGAGTATCCTAAAGACAAGATTAATTTAACAAAAGAAAACAATGAAAAAAACCTTGAAGAAGATAAAGAAGTTGTATCAACTAAGGAAGAACAGTTTAAGTTAAAAGAGCCAGAAGCAGTTATACAAACTAAAGAAGTTGAAAAAGAAAAGCAGATATAGGATAAATAGGAGATAAAATATGATTTATATGGACGATAGGCAAAGTCTTATTTCCGTTGAAAAAGACTTAGAAGAAAATATTAAAGAAATTATAGATTATGCTTTAAAAGAGGAACAGGTTCTGATTCCCTATGAAGTAAGTCTAATTTTTGTAGATAATGAGGCCATAAGAGAAATAAACTCAGATACAAGAGGAATAGATAGGGCTACAGATGTACTATCCTTTCCCATGCTAGACTATGATGAGAAAAAAGTATTCAAGGAGTGCTATTTAGAACATGAATTTTCAATTATTGATTTAAATGAAGGAAATTTAGTCCTTGGAGATATTGTGTTATCCTTAGAGAGAGCAAAGGAGCAGAGTGAAGAGTTTGGACACTCATTTATAAGAGAAGTGTGCTACTTAGTAACTCACTCCATTCTTCACTTGCTTGGATATGATCACATGGAAGATGATGATAAGGTAATAATGAGAGCTAGAGAAGAAGAAATTCTAAGTAAGTTTAACATTGAAAGATAATAGATTATATATAGGTTATATCAGCTTTAATTAAGGTGGGGTTATTATGAAGGTAAAGAAGCTAGTGGATAGTTTTAACTATGCTATAGAGGGAATAATTTATTCAATACGAACTCAAAGAAATATGAGAATACATATGATAATAGCTATGTTAATACTAACAGCTTGTTTTTTCTTTGACATGACAAAGATGGAACTTTTGGTAATTGCAATTACAATAACAATGGTTGTGGTTGCAGAGATGATAAATACAGCAGTGGAATGTGCCATAGATGCCACCACCAACTTTTATCATCCCCTAGCAAAGATTGCGAAAAATGTAGCTGCAGGAGCAGTATTAGTCACTGCAATAAATGCGGTTTTAGTAGCCTATATAATTTTTGGTGATAAAGTTCTACCTTTTTCTATAATTATTCTTTTGAAAATTAAAAATTCTGACCCTCACATGATATTTTTAATGTTAGTAATAGTTAGTATTGCCACTGTAGTAGTAAAGGCTGTATATGATGAAGGTACACCTTTAAGAGGCGGAATGCCAAGTGGTCATAGTTCCATAGCCTTTGCTGTGGCAACCACCATTACACTATTAACCACAGAGCCACTAATAATGATATTGGCATTTTTATTAGCCTTCATAGTAGCCCAAAGCAGAGTAGATTCTAACGTACACTCCATCCTTGAAGTAGTCCTTGGAGGAGCCTTTGGATCACTACTGACCTTACTGTTATATCAGCTTATTGGGTAATTACTAAATGAATGAAGCTAAATAAAATATAAGCAATAAAAATAATGTGATAAAATTCGTATTCTATGGTAAACTAATATAACTAAGAAACTAAAAAACTAAAGAAATGTGTGATTATTATAAACCATGGATAGATTTGAGTAATTAGGTTGGAGGAAGATAAAATGGATATAAAGGAATTGGTAAGACTTGCTATAGAGGCTAGAGAAAAAGCTTATGTGCCATATTCTAAGTTTAAAGTTGGAGCAGCAATTGAAATGGAAGATGGCAGTGTATTTACAGGCTGTAACATAGAAAATGCTTCTTATGGCGCTACTAACTGTGCTGAAAGAACGGCTATATTTAAGGCTGTATCTGAAGGACATACTATAATGAAAAAAATTGCCATAGTAGGAGATATGTTAGCATTTACAGCTCCATGTGGAATATGTAGACAGGTTATTGCTGAGTTTGCAGCTAAAGATATAGAAATAGTATTAATTAAAAATCAAGATGAGTATATAGTAAAAACTTTAGAAGAAATACTACCAGGAGCTTTTACTAAAGAGGACTTACTTAAATAAGGAGAGATATATGTTTAAATCAGGATTTATAACTATAATAGGAAGACCAAATGTGGGTAAATCAACCCTTTTAAATTATTTAATGGGAGAGAAATTATCTATAGTATCAAGTAGACCACAAACTACAAGAAACAATATACAAACAATACTTACAAGGGGTAACTTTCAAATAGTATTTGTAGACACACCAGGTATGCATAAACCTAAACATAAGTTAGGTGAGTACATGGTGAAGATAGCTAAAGATTCCATGCAGGATGTGGATGTGGTGCTATTTTTAACAACACCAGAAGGGGAGATAAACAAGGCAGACCTTCATATTTTAGAACAACTAAAGCAGTGCAATACTAAAGTGTTTTTAGTAGTAAATAAAATAGATGAAAACCCTGCTGATAGAGTAGCTAAAACTCTAGAAGAATACACTAAAGTTTTAGATTTTAAAGAAATAATACCTATTTCAGCTATTAACGGAAAGAACACCGAAAAATTATTAGAATTAGTAGTTGATCAGTTACCAGAGGGACCAATGTATTACCCAGAAGACATGATAACAGATCAGCAAGAAAGATTTATAGTAATGGAGACTATAAGAGAAAAAGCCCTAAGACTTTTATCTCAAGAAGTACCTCATGGTATTGCTGTAGAAATTTTAACCATGAAGAAGAATGAAAATGGAAGTTATCTTATTGAGGCAAATATGCTATGTGAGAAGAACTCCCACAAGGGTATAATAATTGGTAAAAATGGAGCTATGATGAAGAAAATATCTACCTATGCAAGACAAGATATTGAAAAGTTCCTAGGCTGTAAAGTAAACCTAAAGATTTGGGTTAAGGTTAAATCAGAGTGGAGAGATAGTGCATTTGTACTCAAGGAACTTGGTTATAAGTAGAATTGCAGGTGTTATTCATTGAATACTATCAAGACTAGAGGGATAGTTTTAAAAACCCAAGAATACAAAGAAAATGATAAATTACTATGGATATTTACAGAGGAGTTTGGAAAGGTAACTGTCATTGCAAAGGGAGCTAGAAAAAGTAAAAATAAAAATTTTTCAAATACCCTACCTTTCTCCTTTGGTGAGTATGTACTATATAAAGGAAGAACTTTATATACATTAAATGAAGGGAGAATTATAGATTCCTTTCAAGATATATTAAATGACTATGATACCTTAATATATGGTTCTTATTTTAATGAACTCATAGATATTGCCATAGAAGAAGGTGAGAGTCATCCCATATTTATAGATTTAGTGAAATGCTTTTATCTTATGAGAAACAAGGCTATAGACTTAGATCTTTTAGCAAGAGCCTTTGAAGTTAAGGTTTTAAAGGCTACAGGCTATGGTATATCGTTAGAAAACTGTGCCCTATGTGGAAATAAGATAAATACCACAGACTATATTTCTTTTCAGTTCTATGGTGGAATTTGTAACCAATGTGAAAAACAATATGGTACGAAAGTATCTGCTGCCACATATAATGGATTAAAGTTTCTAAGTAAAGTGGAGCTGGAGAAGGTAGGAAGACTTAATTTAGATATAAATACAAAGGAACAAATAGGAAAAATCCTAGAAACCTTTATAAGTCTAAATTATAGAAAAAAACCTAATAGCCTGTCCTTACTTAAAAAGTTTTAGTATATAAGTGATATAATATACTTAAGTATTAAATATTGCTAGGGAGGAAATATTTATGGATGAAGCTACATTAAAAAAGATAAATATATTAAAAGAAAGAGCTAATCTATCTGAAGAAGAAGCTAAGGAATTATTAGAAAGATTCAATGGGGACTTAATCGAAGCATTAATTCATTGTGAAAGAGAAAAACAAAAGGATAATAGAAATTTCAATGAGAAAATTTCTCAAAGTGAATTTGTAACCTATATAAAAGAGCTGATAAAGGCTGGTAATGTTTCTAGAATTATCATTAGAAAGGATGATTCTATCCTAGTGAATATTCCTGTAAATGCAGGAATTGTGGTGGGTATAGCATTATTATTGCAACCAGTTTTAATAGTTTTAGGAGCTGCAACTGCAGTATTTATTGATCTAGAAATAGATATAATTAAAGAAGATGGAACTGTAGAAGTAGTTAATAAAATTGTAAAGAGCACCATGGAAACAACTGCAAAGAAAGCTACAGAAGTAACCCATGATCTAAAAGAGATCTTCTCTGAAACCTCAGGAAAGATTAAAGAAAAAATTTCTGAAGCAAAGAATAATATGAAAAGATAACATAAATTTTATATATTTGGATATTAATTAAAGATGAGCATATACTCATCTTTTTTTATTTAGAATAAAATTTACCCAAGAATTAACGAAATATTTTAAAAATTTTTAGAGAAAGTTGCAAATTAAATAAATCTCTTATACAATATAATAGAAAATAACTTAAAAATAACACTTACTCACCCCAATGTGTGATATAATTAAAATTATAGAATTTGGAGTGAATAATAGAATTTTGAAAGGTGGCGAATTGTCATTAAACTCTCGCTTAGACAGGAACAAATAATAGAATTAGTTAAAGAAAATGAACCAATAACCAGTGAAGCTATCGCAAAAGAGTTAGGGCTTACGCGATCCGCCATAAGACCAGATTTATCTATATTGACTATGACCGGTATACTTCAAGCAAGACCTAAAGTTGGATATGTGTGTGTTAAAAATTCAAATAAAGGACCTAAAAACAGTGAAATTAGAAATATAAAGGTTAAGGATGTAATGTCTGAACCTGTTTTAGTAAAGGAAGACACACCAGTTTATGAGGCCATTCTAACACTTTTTTTAAATGACACAGGAACTTTATTCATTGAAAATGAAGGAGCACTATTAGGAGCTGTATCTAGAAAAGACTTTATAAAGATGGCTATGGGAACAGCTGATATGCATAGAGTACCCGTTGGAATTATCATGACTAGAATGCCGAATATTGTTAGTGTATCAGAGGAAGATTCAGCCTTTGATGCTGCAAAAAAAATAATTGAGCATCAGGTAGATTCCTTACCTGTTGTAAGGCTAGAACTTTTAAGGGGAAAAGAAGTTCCGAAAATTGTAGGAAAAATATCTAAGACAACAATTTCTATGATATTTGTAAAATTGGGTGAAAATGAATAATTTTATTCATTTGACTATATAACTATAATTTAAGAGTTAAGGGGTTGTATAACATGGAAAAGAAAAAATATGTGTACCTTTTTAATGAAGGCAACGGCGGCATGAAAAATTTACTAGGTGGAAAGGGTGCAAACCTTGCAGAAATGACAAGCATAGGAATTCCAGTGCCACAAGGCTTCACAGTAACAACTGAAGCTTGTAATAAATACTATGATGATGGAAAGAAAATCGCAGAAGAAATCGTTGACGAAATTCATGAAAAAATGACTGAACTTGAAAAACTTACAGGTAAAAAGTTTGGAAGTTTAGAAAATCCACTATTGGTTTCAGTAAGATCTGGTGCTAGAGCATCTATGCCTGGAATGATGGATACTATCCTTAATCTAGGATTAAACGATGAAACCGTTGAAGTAATGGCTAATAAAACAAACAATCCTAGATTCGCATACGATTCATACAGAAGATTCATTCAAATGTTTGCTGATGTAGTTATGGAAGTAGAAAAGAGAAACTTTGAAGATATCATGGATGAGATGAAGGCTGCTAGAGGCGTAAAACTTGATACAGAATTAAATGCAGAAGACTTAAAAGAATTAGTAGCTAAATTTAAAGCTTACTACAAAGAAGCTAAGGGAGAAGAATTCCCAAGCGACCCTACAGAACAATTAATAGCTTCTATCACTGCTGTATTTAGATCTTGGAACAATCCTAGAGCTATAGTATACAGAAGAATGAACGATATTCCTGGTAGTTGGGGAACTGCAGTAAACGTTCAAGAAATGGTATTTGGTAATAAAGGAAATACTTCTGGTACAGGGGTTGCATTCTCAAGAAACCCATCTACAGGAGAAAAGAAAATATTTGCTGAATACTTAATGAATGCTCAAGGAGAAGATGTTGTTGCTGGTATCAGAACACCTCAAAAAATAGAGCAATTAGAACAAGAAAATCCAGAAGTGTATAAACAATTTATGGATATTGTAAACACTTTAGAAAACCATTACAGAGATATGCAAGATATGGAGTTCACTATAGAAGAAGGTAAGCTTTACTTCCTACAAACAAGAAACGGTAAGAGAACAGCTCAAGCTGCATTAAAAATAGCTGTTGACCTTGTAGAAGAGAAAATGCTTACTAAGGAAGAAGCGATTCTTAAAGTTGAACCAAAACAATTAGATACATTATTACACCCTGCCTTTGATTCAGCATCACTTAAGGCTGCAGCAGTTATAGCTAAAGGACTTCCAGCATCTCCTGGTGCTGCTTGTGGTAAGGTTTACTTCACTGCAGAAGATGCAAAAGCTGCCCATGAAAATGGTGAAAAGGTAGTTTTAGTTAGACTTGAAACTTCACCAGAAGATATTGAAGGTATGATTGCTTCTGAAGGTATATTAACAGTAAGAGGTGGAATGACTTCTCACGCAG
Source organism: Clostridium sp. UBA7791 (assembly GCF_002480755.1). Taxonomy (NCBI): domain Bacteria; kingdom Bacillati; phylum Bacillota; class Clostridia; order Eubacteriales; family Clostridiaceae; genus Clostridium; species Clostridium sp. UBA7791. The sequence goes on from NZ_DLCT01000005.1 coordinate 875,510, forward strand.
CTGTTGTTGCTAGAGGAATGGGAACATGTTGTGTTGCTGGTTGTGGTGACTTAACAGTAAATGAAGGAAATAAGACCTTTGCAGTAGGTGGAGTTACTTATAAAGAAGGAGACTACATCTCAATAGATGGAAGTACAGGAAATGTATATGCAGGACAAATTAAAACTGTAGATCCTGAAATAAGTGGATATTTTGGAATATTCATGGCATGGGCTGATGAACTAAGAACCTTGAAAGTAAGAACTAATGCTGATAATCCAAGAGATACAGCTCAAGCAGTTAAATTCGGAGCAGAAGGAATAGGACTTTGTAGAACAGAGCACATGTTCTTTGAAGGCGAGAGAATCATGGCTATAAGACAAATGATCGTTGCTAAGGATGAAGCTACAAGAAGAGCAGCTCTAGAAAAATTATTACCAATGCAAAAGGGTGACTTTATAGGAATCTACGAGGAGTTACAAGATAGACCAGCTACTATAAGATTCTTAGATCCACCACTACACGAGTTCCTTCCTCATGAAGATGATGAAATAGTAGAATTAGCTAAAGAACTTGGAATTACCTTTGAAGATCTAAAAAATACTGTTGAATCATTACATGAGTTCAACCCAATGATGGGTCACAGAGGTTGCAGACTTGCAGTTTCTTACCCAGAAATAGCTGAAATGCAAACAAGAGCAGTAATAGAAGCTGCTATAGATGTTAAAACTAGAAAAGGTTATGATATAGTACCTGAAATTATGATACCATTAGTTGGAGAAGTAAAAGAGCTTAAGTATGTTAAAAACATAGTTACAGAAACAGCTGATAAAATCATAAAAGAATCAGGCATAGATATGAAGTACATGGTAGGAACAATGATAGAAATTCCAAGAGCTGCTTTAACTGCTGATGAAATAGCTAAAGAAGCTGAGTTCTTCTCTTTTGGAACTAATGACTTAACACAAATGACCTTTGGATTCTCAAGAGATGACGCTGGAAACTTCTTAAAACACTACTATGACAAGAGCATATATGAATCTGATCCATTTGCAAGATTAGACCAAGTTGGAGTTGGAAAACTTGTTAAGATGGCTGCTGACCTAGGAAAATCTACTAGACCAAACATCAAACTTGGAATATGTGGAGAGCACGGTGGAGATCCATCTTCCGTTGAATTCTGCCACGAAGTAGGATTAAACTATGTATCATGCTCACCATTCAGAGTTCCAGTAGCAAGACTTGCAGCTGCTCAAGCTGAAGTTAAAAATCCAAGAAAAAAATGCTGCTGTGGATGCAAATAAAATAAAAAATAATAATTAACAAAGAGGCTATCTGAAAAGAATTAAAATATTTTCAGATAACCTCTTTATATATCTTTAAGAGTCTTATTTAAAGGAAATTTTAGTGCTAAATTTATTTTCAATATAATCCAGTAGTTTATAACTGAAATCAATATGGATATCATTGTGGATTACAGCTTTATTAAGAAGATTAATAAAGGCTTTTTTATTGCATTTTGATATGTTTTTATAGTAATCCCTAGATAATTTCCAATATTTCTGTGGAAAGGCTAAGTAGGCAAGGATATATTTATAATCATCAAAGGTCAAAGGGTGACTGCTCTCATATTCCTGTAAAAAGTTTATGGCTAAATCTCCATTCCAGCAAGTGTTTTCTCTTCTCATAAGTCTCCTTAAACAATAAGAAATATCAAAAGCTGAATAGTCGTATCTACATTTATCAAAGTCTATAACGTAAATTTTACCCTGATTTACAATAAGATTTTTACTTACATAATCATTGTGACAAATGGATATGGATAAGTTGTCATAGTCTATAGTATTGGCTACGTTAGTTGATAAATTTGCTAGGCACATGCTATTAGTAAAACTAACTCTATATATTTTAGAAAAATAATCTTTATACTTTAATGCTAGCTTCTCATTTTTAACAAGTTGAAGAGTATGTTTATTTAAAGAGTCTGTAAGATTGGTGAAACCTTCCTTATGTTTACTACCTAAAATTGGGGAGAATCCTAAAGATGTCTCATGAATTTGTCCTAAATTTCTACTTGCCATATTTACATTATTTATATCATCAAAATCGCATTTGTCTCCTTTAACCCAATCTGTGAGAATAAATAACATATCATTATACCTTACATATCTTCCATGATTAGTAGTAGATAGTATTCTAGGTACATTTATATTATTGCGATATAACCATTCTATGGCTGAATAAATAAAAAGCAGTTCATCTACATCATAATATACTTTTTTCAAACAATACTCATGGGAATCACTTTCTATTTTATATACAGCTCTTTGCTTATCTGTATCCTTAAACTTCACCTGATATATACTGCAGTTACTAGATAAATTATAATAAGGTAATACATTTTTCTTAATATTACTTGGCGATAGTAAATTTGAACTAGAACTATCTGCTATTGCGTTACTCATTGTACTTCTCTCCTTAAAAATACTATAAGATAATACTAAATATCTCTACTATAATTATATTTATGAAAAATTTATGATAAATATATCAGTTCCTTGAAAAATTGAAAAAAATTTATGGTCCATTAAAGGAATATTCATGGATAGTAAAGAAACTATATACATAATAAAGAAATTATATACATACATAATATAGTTATTAAATATAATTAGAAGGGATTAAATTTAATATTTTAAATATATAGAATACTTAAAGGTTGTAGAAATAAAACAATAGTTTATGTTATAATATAAAAGTTTTTATAAGCTAAATTTCAACATCTAAGCATAACTTTGAGTATTCAACAAGAAATAAAGGTAGGTGCAATGATGAATATTAGGGAAAACATAGAAAAGAGTGAAGAGTATAGTATAATACCACAAGGCTCAAAATCTAAAAACTCTATGGGTAGGGCTAGAAGAGAAGAATTAGATGAAGTTAGAACTGCCTATATGATTGACCGAGATAGAATAATACACTGTAAATCCTTCAGGAGGCTAAAGAGAAAGACTCAAGTATATATTAAAACCTGGAGCGACCACTATAGAACCAGGCTTACCCATACCTTGGAAGTGGCGCAAATTGCTAGAACTATAGGTAGAGGCATAGGACTAAATGAAGACTTAATAGAAGCCATAGCCCTAGGTCATGATATTGGACATGTTGCCTTTGCTCACAGTGGAGAAGAAGTGCTTAATGAAATACTTACCAATGGTTTTAGCCACAACCAAAATAGTGTTAGGGTATTAACATATATAGAGAATAATGGACAAGGGTTAAATTTATCAAAGGAGGTACTGGACGGAATACTATATCATAGTGGTTTTTCTAATAACAGTAGCAAGGCTTTTACTTTAGAGGGTCAAGTAGTAAAGTATAGCGATAAAATAGCTTATGTAAATCATGACATTGATGACTCCCTAAGAGCAGGAATTTTATCTATGAAGGATATACCAAAGGATATACTTGAGATTTTAGGGAATACTCATGGAGAGAGAGTAGATACCTTAGTTAAGGACTGTATCTATAGAACAAAAAGCAATATAAATTCCAATGATATTCAAGTGTCATTATCTAAAGATATAGATTATAACTTTAAAAAGCTTAGAGATTTTATGTTTAAAGAAGTCTATAATGGAGAGTTTCTAAAAGAAGAAAGGGATAAAGCTAGGTTTATTCTTATTCAGCTTTATAAATATTTTTATTTTCATGAAGAAAAGCTACCTGAATTTTACAAGTCCATAGCCAAGGAAGAAGGACTTAATCAAGGTGTTGCTGATTACATAGCAGGAATGAGTGATGAATACTGTATAGATCTGTTTAAGGACATATATATACCTAGTTAAGGATATTTATTTAAAATAATGATTTTATCTATATAAATATTTAAATAAAGTAACTCTTTATGAAGGAAAACTATATCTTATAAAGAATATATATATAACAAACAATACAATTATATTACAAAAAACTTTTAAAAAAAAGGATTTAAGAGATATATGTCGAATTATAAGAGCTAGGAATTTGTACGTAAAGTTAAATTCTTTTAGACTTAATGAATAATATATTTAGTAGGTTTCTTTAAGTTTAGAATCACTTGAGAGTGAGGTGAGTTAATAATGTTTTCTGAAGAAATAATACAAAAAATAAAAGAGGAAAATGATATAGTGGATATCGTTTCAGAGGTAGTAACCTTAAAAAAAACGGGGAAAAATTATTTAGGAAGATGTCCATTTCACAATGAAAAAACACCTTCATTTACTGTATCAAGTGAAAAACAAATTTATAAATGCTTTGGATGCGGAGAGGCTGGTAATGTAATAAGTTTTGTTATGAAAACTAGGAACATGGCTTTCCCAGAAGCAGTAAAACTTCTTGGAGAAAAGGTAGGCATTGTAGTAGATGATGCAGATTCACCAGGTAAAAGTTCAGCAACTAATGAAAAATTTAAGCGAATGTATGATATAAACGTACAAGCGGCCAGATATTTTTATACTAATTTAAAAAGATTTAAAGCTCCTTATGAATACCTAAAGGGAAGAGGTATAACAGATGAAACTATTAAAAAGTTTGGTATTGGTTTTTCACTAGACAATTGGCAGGGAATACGTTCCTATTTAAAACAAAGAGGCTTTAGTGAAGAAGAAATATTAGAACTAGGACTTACTACAAAAAATGAAAAGGGAAATATATACGATAGATTTAGAAATAGAATTATATTTCCTGTATTTAATGTCAGTGGTAGGGTAATAGGCTTTGGTGGAAGGGTTTTAGATGATTCTAAACCCAAATATTTAAACTCTCCCGAAACCCCAATATTTCATAAAGGAACAAATCTTTATGGATTAAATTTAGCAATAAAGAATAATCCAGCTAGAACAGTTATCATGGTTGAAGGTTACATGGATGTAATCTCTCTTTCCCAACAAGGAGTAACAAATGTAGTTGCCACCCTAGGAACTGCATTAACAGAAGGTCAATGTAAATTATTAAAGAGATATATTGATACTGTAATAGTATCCTTTGATTCAGATGTAGCAGGTCAAAATGCTACTATAAGAGGCTTAGAAATATTACAAAAATCTGGATTTGACCTTAAAATTCTTCAAATTCCTAGCGGAAAAGACCCCGATGAATTTATTAGATCCTACGGCAGGGAAAAATTTCTAAATCTAGTAGACGGGGCTCTACCAATTATAGATTTTAAACTAAGGATGGCAGAAAAGGGAATTGACTTTTCAAAACAGGAAATGGTGATTAAATACCTAAAGAGAGTAGTTAGCGTGCTAAAGGATCTTGATCCACTAGAAAAAGCTGTATATACTAAGCAGGTTTCAGAGAAAAGTGGCATAGGTGAAGAAGCTATAATGGAGTCCTTAGATAAAAATCCCAATAAATCTATAGAAAATAGCAAAAATCATAATATAAATAGGAAGTTTGGGCAAAAATTATATTTAGAGCCTGGGTTTGTTAGGGCTGAAAGAACGGTATTAAGCCTTGCCCTTGATAAAAGGCTAAGTGATAAAATATTTAGTAATGTAAATGAAGATGACCTTATATTAAAGGCACATAAAGTAATTTATACAATCATTAAAGAAAATAATATGTGCTCTAAGGAAGAATTGATAAAGATTATTAACCTGCAAACTATGCAGGATAGTGAATTCACAAAGGAATGGATAAAAATTCAAGAATATAAAGTTGATATAGATGAAGGATCCATAGACAAAATGGTAAGTGACTGCGTGAATAACATAAAAAAATACAAGTTAGAGGAGTCAAGAAAGAAAATTATGGATAAAATTAGAAAGTGTGAGTCTGAAGGGTTGGTTGAGGAAACTTTGATGTTAGCTAGAGAGCTTATGGATATACAAAAGGAAATGGGAAAACTATAGAAGAGAGGAGGTAATGGAATGAAGGACAAAGCAGGAAAAGTTGCTATAGTAAAAAAATTAGTAGAAAAGGGTAAGAAAAAAGGGAATTTAACTTATAAAGAGATAATGGAAGAAGTAGAAGGTGTAGAACTAACTCCAGAGCAAATAGAAAAGATTTATGAAGTTCTAGAATCTATGGGCATAGACGTTATAGGTTTAGAGCCAGAAGTTGAGGATGAAGAAGAAGTAGAAATAGAGGTTGACATAACAATTCCAGAAGGAATTGCCATAGATGATCCAGTTAGAATGTACCTTAAAGAGATTGGTAAGGTGCCCCTATTATCAGGTGAAGAAGAGATGAGACTTGCTAAGCTTATAGAAAATGGTGATGAATATGCTAAAAAGAAATTAGCAGAAGCAAACCTTAGATTAGTTGTAAGTATTGCTAAAAGATATGTTGGTCGTGGTATGTTATTTTTAGATTTGATTCAAGAAGGTAATTTAGGACTTATAAAAGCTGTAGAAAAGTTTGACTACAGTAAGGGATTTAAATTCAGTACCTATGCTACATGGTGGATTAGACAGGCGATTACAAGAGCTATTGCAGACCAGGCTAGAACTATTAGAATACCAGTACACATGGTAGAAACTATTAATAAGTTAATTAGAGTATCAAGGCAGCTTCTTCAAGAATTAGGAAGAGAGCCATTACCAGAAGAAATTGCAAAACATATGGATATGAGCGTAGATAAAGTTAGAGAAATAATGAAAATTGCTCAAGAACCTGTATCTTTAGAAACACCTATAGGTGAAGAAGAAGATTCTCATCTTGGAGATTTTATTCCTGATGATGATGCCCTTGCTCCTGCAGAAGCAGCAGCTTTCACCATGTTAAAGGAACAATTAATAAGTCAACTTAGAACTTTAACTCCAAGGGAAGAAAAGGTGTTAAGACTTAGATTTGGTCTTGATGACGGAAGAGCTAGAACCCTTGAGGAAGTTGGAAAAGAGTTCAATGTAACAAGAGAAAGAATTAGACAGATTGAAGCGAAGGCGTTAAGAAAGTTAAGACATCCAAGTAGAAGTAAAAAACTTAAGGATTATTTAGATTAGTGAGGGGCTGTCTTTTGGCAGCTCTTTTGTTATATATACAAAATTTGTAATAGACAAAATCCCTTAGTATAATATAAAATAAAAGTATACACAATTTATAAGGAGGTAATCCATGAATAGTTTCAATAGCAATAAGAAACTAGAAATAATTCCAACTATATTCACTTTTGTTATGTTTAATGTAATAGGGGTTTGGTCTGCCTATGTTATAGATTCCTATCTTATGTTGAGTTTAATAAGAGTAATGTTGGTCATTTGTAATATATTCTACTTATATCATATTGGAGTATGGTTAACTGTAAAGTATGAAATAACAAATAGTGAAGTGAGAATAAGTGCACTGGGAGGACTTAAAAAAGTAATTTTACCCTTAAGTGATGTAGAATGCTACACTGTGGAAAAGGGAAAAATAAGAGGTATAAGCCTTTCGGGTATATCCTCTAATAAATTTGCCATAGGAAGAATTGCAGTAAAAAATTTAGGAACCGCTAGAATGTTTGTAACAAGCGGAAGTGGTGTTATATATTTAAAAACTCAAGACATAAGCTATGCTGTGTCACCTAAGAACTCTGAAAAATTCCTAGAAATTTTAAACAACCTAGGTATTGAAGAAAATACTTGGACAAAGAAATATAATAAGGTAAGTAGACTACATAAGGATAAAAAGTTTATGTATCCATTGATTTTAACTAGTACAATAATTTTATTTACAACTTTTTTTCCAATGGTTTTATATATACTAAATAAACTTCCAGATGTAATGCCATTAGTTATTAACGTGTCCAAAGAAGCGGGAGAAGTAGGTACAGACAAGCAATTTGCTTTTGCCCAGATGCTCTATGGTCTATTAAATATGGCAGTGATGTTCTGTATGTATTATGCAGCTCACTTTTGTGCAAAATATGATAAAAAGTCTGCTTATAGGTATATCTATATTTCACTTTTAGTGGCAATAGTATTCCTATATATTCAAATGAGACTTATTATGTCTGTTATATAAATAAGGTGTTAGGTGAAAATATGATAATTAGCAAAAGATTAAAATTAATAAGTGATTTAATCACAGGGGTTAAATCTATGGTAGATGTAGGAACAGACCATGGATATGTACCCATAGAACTTTTAAAAAGAAATAAAATAGACTTTGCCATAGCTAGTGATATTAATAAAGGTCCCGTGGAAAAGGCTAAAAAAAATGTTAGAGATAATAATTTGCAACATAAGATACAATGTAGACTTGGAGGAGGACTTACAACTGTAACTCCTAGAGAAGTAGAGGCAGCTGTAATTGCCGGTATGGGAGGAAACTTGATAAGAGATATCCTAGAGGAGAGTAAGGCTGTTTTTAAAGCGTTAGACTATGTTATAGTTCAGCCAGTACAAAATCCAGAAGTCTTAAGGGAATATCTTTATACCTCAGGGTGTAACATCCTAGATGAGTGGATTATATATGATGAAGAAAAATACTATGAAATTATGAAAATATCCTGGGGAGATAAGCCTAAAGTTATTGAGCCTATTTTTTATGAAATAAGTAAGCTGCTTTTAGGTAAGAAAGATAATACCTATATGGAATATTTAAATTATAAGTTAGAAAAGTATTTAAGAATCCATGAAGAACTTAAGGGTGACACAGAAAATTCAAGAAAAAGAAAGCTGGAGTTATGGGATAAAATTCAAAGGATAAAGGGCTTTTTGCTTGAGTAAATGGGCGGAGGTATATTTTTATGGTAAAAATAAATGAAATCATTAATATAATGGAGGGCCTTGCCCCATTAAACTTAAAAGAAAGCTACGATAACGTTGGGTTTATGGTTGGAGATAGAGAGAAGGAAGTAACAAAGGTCCTAGTTGCTCTAGATTGCACCATAAAGGTAATAGAGGAAGCAAAGGAACTAGGAGCTCAGCTTATTTTAACTCATCATCCATTGCTGTTTATAAAGCCTAAAACCATAACCACAGATAGTCTCCAAGGTAAAAAGCTAATGAAGTTAATAGAAAATGGTATAGCCCTATATTCTAGTCATACTAATTGGGATACTGTAAAGGGTGGCTTAAATGATGAATTTGTAAAGATTCTTGGCTTTCAAGAAAGTAAAATCATTGAAGTGGCGCCATCAGAACCTACAGCAGGAGTGGGAAGAATAGTTCAGCTGAAGGAAGAGACTACCCTAGAGGAAATAATAAAGGGCATTAAAGATAAATTAAAAATACAAAATTTAAGATACTCGGGGGAGTTAAATAAAAAAGTAAGAACTATAGCTTTAGTCAATGGAAGTGGAGAAGATTACTTGCAGCAAGCCTATGACCTAGGTGCTGAACTATTAATCACAGGGGATACTACCTATCACTTTGTATCTGACTATGAAGAGATGGGACTCTCTGTAATAGATATAGGACATTTTAATTCAGAATGGCCACTTGTAATGAGTTTATCAGAAAAGATTAAAAAAATATTAGAGCCTAGGGGTGTGGAGGTTATTATATCAAACGCTACTAGAGATCCATATAATTTTATTTAATTAATACTAGCTCTAATACTCCCATAAAAACAGCCTGAATAGAGGGGGAAGCGCTGAAACCCGCACTACGCCAACAACTAGTTAACTATTT
>NZ_DLCT01000005.1:885284-929784 GCF_002480755.1 Clostridium sp. UBA7791
ATTTAAATAGTTAACTAGTTTAAATTTTATATATTTAACTAGGCATATAGTTAAAATTTTCTATAGTTTCATAGGTAAATATAAACATAGGTATATAGGTTTATATTTATCTATTAATCTAGTTAAATAGTTTCATATATGGGTATTATAACTAAAAATAGAAAATTTAAAGGCGTTGCAATGATAAAAGATTTATGTTAATATTAATTTTGCGAGTAAGCCAGACAATCGCTGCTGAGAAATCAGGAGAGGAAAGTCCGAGCTCCATAGGGCAGGGTGCTGGGTAACTCCCAGTGAAGGCGACTTTAAGGAAAGTGCAACAGAGATATACCGCCTTAAGGAATACATTCTAACTTGTTAGAATGTATAAGTTCGAGGGACTAAATCTTAGATTTAGACTCTCACTTAATTTAGGGTAAGGGTGGAAAGGCGAGGTAAGAGCTCACCAGCGCAATGGCGACTTTGCGGCTATGTAAACCCCATCTGGAGCAAGATCGAAAGTGGAACATTATGGGGCTGCCCGTCCCGTTCCCGGGTGTATCGCTTGAGCCCATTAGTAATAATGGGCCTAGATAGATGGTTGTCTAACACAGAACTCGGCTTATAGACTTACTCGATCCATTAAAAACACTAAGGTATGAACTTAGTGTTTTTATTTTAGCGTTTTTGAACAAATCGTGAATAATTTACTTTTTAAAATCTTATTCTTTCAATTAGAAAGAATAAGATTTTTATTTTTCATCAGAATTGAGTATTAACCTTATGGAGGAAAAATATATTCTTGCAAAATGAAACTTAATATAAAATAAAATGTATCATATAATAAAAATAATCAGTAAAAATCTTTGAAATAGCTACAAAAATGTAGTAATATATAGGAAAATAAGGTTATTTTACATAAATAGCCTTAAATGAAGTGAAATGAAGTTTCCTAATTCTTAAATATGTTATATTATACTAATATAAAGAAAATTTAGTAAATTGCATGAAAATGAAACAATTAACTTCAAATTTGGTTTCGAAATAGTTACATAGCTTTACAAAATGAAAAAGACTTAATTGAAATTAAAGATTTTAATCTTTAATAATATTATTTAAGGGGAGGTTATAATAATGAAAAAGAAAAGTCTATTAAGTATATTCTTACTAGCTATTTTTCTTTTCTCAATGACAACTGTAGCTTTTGCGGAAAATTGGTATTATGTAGGAGTGCCAGTTATAAGACAACAAAAAACACAATGGTGCTGGGCAGCATCGGGAGAAATGGCAGGAAAAGCTGTAAATCCAAGCTCTACTAGAACTCAAGCAGACGGAGTTTATTATGTTACAGGAGGATATGAAAATTATCCCAACACATCTAATGCTGCAGCATCCGTAGCTACCTATGTATCAAAGAACCAAAAGAGGTTTTATGTAGACAGAGGTACATGGACCATTAATTCTATTCGTTCAGAGATAATGGACAAGCAGAGCCCTCTAATAACTCTAGGCGGATATTATGATTACTATGGAAATAGAAATGGTGGTCACTTTGTAGTAATTGATGCAGTATATGAATATAGTAACACTCTTCGTTATGTAGATCCATGGGATGCAACTACCCATTGGTGTTCATATCAAGCATTTAAAGATGGAAGTTACAATAGTAGAAAATATGAAGAAACTGTTTATGGAAGATAGAGTTTACTAAAAACTCAAAGGAAAGGGATATTTTATGAAGGGTATAGGTATAAAATTTTTAAACTTATCATTAATAATTGTTCTGTTATTTTCATCAATAACAGTTTTTGCCGTAGATGGGGATAGAGATGTATCTACATTATTAAGTGAAGAATCATTGCAGGTATCTTCCGATAGAGGTAGCATAGAGGGTATTTTAGATGAAGCTTCAGAAGAGATAAAAGATATATTAAAGATAGAGAAGGCACCATATTTTCAAGTGGAAAGCTTTATAAAAATATATAACCTTCAGGATAGTGATATTGTAAAACACTATAAAGAAAATAAGGAGTTTAAAAAGAATATTTCAGATGAGTATAGGTGGGTTGCACCAGCTTTTCAAGAGGATAATAAAACTCTTTTAGTTAACTTTATAAAAAAGACTGAAGGTGAAGGTTGGTCCATGGCTGGTTTTTCAGATGGACTAGCTACAGAGGGATATTCCTTCTTACTAGATAAAGAAAAGATAATAGAGCTTCTTGAGGATAATGAAATAAAAAACATAGATGAAATGAAATTTGTCAGAACAGATTTATATGTTACTAATATTATTTACATAAATATGGATAATAAGGAGTTTGCAATTCCTTTTAGTAACAATGCGGAAGTGCTAGGTTTTGAAAATGGTAAACTATACAATATAGATAAATTGATGAACCAAATTGCAGAGAAATATACCCCTTATGACGTAGAGGCTTCATCAAAGGATGTAGCTATGGAAGAAGGTAGTGATAAAGATAAGGTTATAATAGCTTCCATAAAAATAATATTTGTGGGAATAGCAATAGTATCTATAGGTTTATTAATAATAGTAAATAAAAAATCCCTAAAATCTAATAAACAATAAGCATTTCCTACAAGCACTAAATATATGCCTCGTAGTGTTTGTATATACCATAAAAAGACTAGGATTTCCCCCAATCCTAGTCTTTTGCTTTATGAAAAAATAATTTTAACTATAAAAAATCTTTAAAAAAATTTAAAAAAATTTATTAAAACAATGGTAGAATTAAGATATATTTTTATAAAGAAAAGAGTATCTCCTAGGAGCTTAAATCATAGTACTATCAAGGGTTTAAACAAGGAAGGACATAAAAACATAAAAAGCTAAGAATATTAAAACATAGGAATATAGTATTGTTTTAAATATATTAAAGTTTATATAAAAGATTTAATTAAAGGATATATTTGGATATAACCTCGCGGGTAAACAGTAAAATATATGGCAAATTATTATAAATTGTGATATAATTTTTTGAGTAACGACAGAAATAAAATGTTCTTGTTAACGAAAGCTAGTAATTGTGTAGGTTAACAAAGATTCGTGGAGCTTAAAAATTAGACAAGCTTATTGGTTGTACATAAATAAAATATAGAAAATAAAACTCATTACAGAAGATGAAATGAAATATATGGTGTTATAAGTAATATGTCTCTTTTAATATCGTATATTATATAAGGGAAGTTTAGTATTATTTTGTTTGGAGGTAAGAACTATGGAAAAGGCAAGCTTGCATAGTGAAGAAATTAATGTAAATTATAAAGAAAATTTAGATTATACCGAAAAGAAATCAAGTTTATTTATTTATAATCTATTAAAAAGAGGGTTTGATATTGTATTTAGCATAATAGTAATTATAGTTACTAGTCCAATACTTATAATATCAATGCTCATAGTATTTTTCCAAGATTTTAAAAGCCCTATATTTGCTCAAAAGAGAGTTGGGATTAATAATGAGGAATTTACTATGTATAAAATTAGATCTATGGTTTACAATGCAGAATCTGAAGGATTTAAGTGGGCAAGCAAGGATGATTGTCGAATTACTACCTTTGGTAAATTTATAAGAAAAACTAGGATTGACGAATTGCCACAATTGCTAAATGTTTTAAAAGGCGATATGAGTGTAGTAGGACCAAGACCAGAGTTGGAATTTTTCTATAGAAAATTTGAAAAGACTATACCAAACTTTCGAGATAGACTAGCTGTAAAACCTGGTTTAACAGGTTGGGCACAGGTAAATGGTGGCTACGATTTATTGCCAGAAGAAAAGCTTAAATATGATATAGAATATATAGAAATAAGAAGCATTATGATAGATATTAAAGTTTTGTTTAGGACTATTGCAGTGGTTTTTACAGGAGATGGAGCTAGATAATTAAGATAACTATAGCAAATATTAGAGGTGGTAGAATGAAAATAGTAGTTGTATCAGAGTTTTTTTATCCTTACAAAACGGGAACACAAAAAATATTAACAGAGTTATCAGAGGATTTTGTGGAATATGGATTGGAAGTAGATGTTTTAACTACGAAAAATGGTTGTAGGGAAGAAAAACAAAAATTGGATAAATATGAAACGTATAAAGGCATCAATATAAAACGTATATTTACCACTGATGGAGATAGGGATAGTAAATATAAAAGGATAATTAGTTATGCTGTATTTACATGGAATGTGTTTATAAATTTGTTGTTAAAAAAAGATTATGATAAGATTTTATTTGTATCTAATCCGCCGTTGGTACCTTATATTGGATATATAATGAAGAAACTTAAAAAAAAGGAATATATATACCTTGTTCACGATATATATCCTGATGTAGCAGAGAAACTTAATGTTATAAAGGAAAATAGTATTATATCTAAGGCTATGAATCGTATAAATAATAAAGTTTATAATAATGCCCACAAAATAATTGCCTTGGGAAGCGACATGAAACAGGTAATCGTAAATAAAGGTATAGATAAGGATAAAATAGAAATTGTAACAAACTGGGCAGACTCAAAAGTAACTTATGAAAAAAACGTAGGTAGTGAATTCTTCATGAACTCTGTAATGGAAAATAAATTTAATATAGTCTACTCGGGTAATATAAGTAAAGTTCATGATGTAGATACTTTATTAGATGTTTCAAGGCAATTAAAAGATGATGAAGAAATAAAATTTATATTCGTTGGCAATGGTAATAGAAGGGACTATATTATAGAAGCTAAGGAAAATGAAAGTTTACATAACGTTGAAGTTTACGATTATATGTATGGAGAAGAGTATAATAATCTATTAAACTCTGCCAGTGTTTTTATAACTACTTTGCAGAAAGGTATAGAAGGACTAGGCGTACCATCTAAAACATACACATATATGTCAGTGGCAAAGCCGCTAATAGCCATAATGAACAAAGATAGCGAAATAGGAAATATGGTTAACAAATATAATTTAGGAAGACAATTTAGCAGTAATGAATCAAAAGAAATTACGGAATTTATATATAATATAAAAAATAATAAATTGTTATATGATGAAATTTGTTCTAATGTTAGAACTGTATTTAATTCATGTTATGAAAGAAAAAAAGTAACTCGAAAGTTTTATAATGTAATTACAAAATGAATATAAACGGGGGCGTTTTAATTATGTTTAAAGATAAAGTATTATTAATAACTGGGGGTACAGGATCCTTTGGAAATGCTGTATTAGATAGATTTTTAAATACTGATATTGGAGAAATTCGTATTTTTTCTCGTGATGAAAAAAAGCAAGATGATATGAGAAAAAAATACAATAATAGTAAAATAAAGTTTTACATAGGTGATGTAAGAGACTTACAAAGTATTAAAGCTGCTATGTATGATGTAGATTATGTATTTCATGCAGCAGCATTAAAACAAGTTCCTAGTTGTGAGTTCTTTCCTTTAGAGGCGGTAAAAACAAATGTTATAGGAACTGATAATGTACTTACAGCAGCCATAGAAGCTGGAGTAAAAAAGGTAATATGTTTATCTACAGATAAAGCAGCTTATCCTGTAAATGCTATGGGAACTTCTAAAGCAATGATGGAAAAAGTTTTTGTAGCTAAATCAAGAACAGTATCACCAAAGAAGACTTTAATCTGTGGAACTAGATATGGAAATGTTCTATGTTCAAGAGGTTCAGTTGTTCCTCTATTTATAGAGCAATTAAAGAGTGGAAAGCCACTTACAATAACAGAACCAAAGATGACAAGGTATATAATGAGTCTAGAAGAGGCTGTAGAGTTAGTTGCCTTTGCTTTTGAAAATGCAGAAAGTGGAGACATTATGGTTCAAAAGGCACCAGCTTGCACAATTGAAGTTTTAGCTCAAGCTGTAAAAGAGTTATTTGGAGTAGAATCTGAAACAAAAATAATAGGGATTCGTCATGGAGAAAAGATGTATGAAACACTTTTAACTAATGAGGAATGTGCAAATGCTATAGATATGGGAGATTTCTATAGAGTACCAGCAGATAAAAGAGATTTAAACTATGATAAGTACTTTACTGATGGAAATGAAGGAAGAACACAACTTGAAGAATATAACTCTAATAATACGGAACTTTTAAATGTAGAAGAAGTAAAAGCAAAACTTTTAACACTAGATTATATTAAAGAAGAATTGGAAGCATGGAGGAATAGATAGTGAAGGTATTAGTAACTGGCTCAAATGGTTTCATAGGTAAAAATCTAATTGAAAAGTTAAAAGAAATAGGTGGATATGAAATACTATCCATAGATAAAGAAAATTCTAAAGAAGAGTTAAAGTCAGGGGTATTAACTTCAGACTTTATTTTTCACCTTGCTGGAATAAATAGACCTGAAAAGGAAGAAGAGTTCTTTGAAGGTAATTCAGGGTTAACAGGGGAGATAATAGAATTATTACTAGAGAATAATAAAAACACTCCTATTTTAATAACTTCATCTATTCAAGCAGAGCTAGATAATGCTTATGGAAAAAGCAAAAAAATGGCTGAAGAGGAATTGTTAAAATATAAGGAAGTTGCAGGAGCAAGAGTTTTCCTATATAGATTACCAAATGTTTTTGGTAAATGGTGTAGACCTAACTATAATTCTGCTGTGGCTACTTTTTGTAATAACATAGCCAAGGGTGAAGAAGTGTGGGTATCAGATCCTAGTAAAGAAATGACTTTAGTTTATATAGATGATGTAGTAAGATGCTTTATAAACTCTATGAAATCTAATGAAGAAGTAATAGGATATGCTTCAGTAGACGTAGAGCATAAAGTGACATTAGGAAGAATAGTAGAACTTTTAAATTCCTTTAAAGATAGTAGAAAGAATTTAATGGTTCCAGATATGAAGGATGGGTTTACTAAGAAGTTATATAGTACCTATCTTAGTTATTTGCCAGAGAAGGAATTTAGTTATCTTCTAAAGATGAATGTAGATAATAGAGGTTCCTTTACTGAGTTTTTAAAGAGTCCAGATAGAGGTCAAGTATCTGTAAATATATCTAAACCAGGTATAACTAAGGGAAACCATTGGCACCATACAAAAAATGAGAAGTTTCTTGTGGTCAGTGGAACTGGACTTATTAGATTTAGAAAAATTGGTAGTGAAGAAATAATAGAATATAAAGTTAGTGGAGAAAAGCTTGAAGTAGTAGATATTCCAGTAGGATATACTCATAGTATTGTTAATACTGGTGATACTGATATGGTAACCATAATGTGGGTTAATGAAGTTTTTGATCCTCAGGTTCCTGATACAATATTCTTGGAGGTATAGAGATGGAAAAATTAAAGGTAATGACTATAGTTGGAACAAGACCAGAGATTATAAGATTAGCTGAGACAATAAAAAAGTGTGATGAATACTTTGAACATATATTAGTTCATACAGGACAAAACTGGGATTATACTTTAAATGATGTGTTTTTTAAAGAGCTAGAGCTTAGAGAACCAGATCACTTCCTAGGGGTAGTGGGAGAAGATTTAGGTGAAACTATGGGAAATATATTAGCTGAAAGCTATAAGATACTAGTTAAAGAAAGACCAGATGCACTACTAATACTAGGTGATACTAACAGTTGTTTGAGTGCTATTTCAGCTAAAAGGTTAAAAATTCCAGTATTCCATATGGAAGCAGGAAATAGATGCTTTGATCAAAATGTACCAGAAGAAATAAATAGAAGAATTGTTGACTGCACAAGTGATGTAAATTTAGCATATACAGAACATGCAAGAAGATATCTTTTATCAGAGGGTATGAGAAAGGAATATACTTTTGTAACAGGGTCACCATTACCAGAAGTATTTAAAAAGTATATGCCTAATATAGATGCTAGTGATGTTTTAGAAAGATTATCTTTAGAAAAAGGTAAATACATATTAGTAAGTGCTCATAGAGAAGAAAATATAGATAATGATGAAAACTTTAAAAGTTTAACAGATGCTTTAAATGCTATAGCTGAGGAATATAATATGCCAATAATATATTCAACTCATCCTAGAAGCTGGAAGAGAATTGAAGATAAAGGCATCAAGTTCCACGAGAATATTAAACAATTAAAGCCTTTTGGATTCTATGATTATAATAAACTTCAAAAGGATGCTTTCTGCGTATTATCAGATAGTGGTTCTTTAGCAGAAGAGTCTAATATCATGGGGTTCCCAGCAGTATCTATAAGAACAAGCACTGAAAGACCAGAAGCCATTGATAAAGGTTCAATAGTTCTTGGTGGAATAACTTTTGATAGCATAACTCAAGCAATGGAAGTTATAGTTAAGCAAAAATCATTAGGTGAAGAGACAGTAAAAGTTCATGATTATACAGATGTAAATGTAGGAATGAAGGTAGTAAATGCTATTCAAGGATATACATCAGTAATAAATAAATTTATATGGAGAAAATAAAATGAAAATTTTACAGATAAATTCAGTATGTGGATTTGGAAGTACTGGAAGAATAGCTACAGATCTTTATAAAGTACTAGAAGAACGAGGCCATGAGTGTTTAATAGCTTATGGTCGTGGTACTGCACCAGAAAGTATAAAATCTATTAAAATAGGTACGAATCTGGATAATTATATGCATGTAGCTAAAACAAGAATATTTGACAAGCATGGATTTGGATCTACTAAAGCTACTAAAGAATTTATAAAAAAGGTTGAAGCATATGATCCAGATGTAATCCATCTTCACAATATACATGGATATTATATTAATATAGAAATGCTATTTGAATATTTAAAAAAAGTAAATAAGCCGGTTATATGGACTCTTCATGATTGTTGGGCTTTTACAGGGCACTGTTCCTATTTTGATTATGCTCAATGTGAAAAGTGGAGAGTAGGATGTATTGATTGTCAGCAAAAGGGAACATATCCATCATCTAAATTACTTGATAATACTAAATGGAATTATAAAAAGAAAAAAGAAATATTTACTTCCTTAGAAAATGTAACTATTATTACACCATCTATATGGTTAGGTGATTTAGTAAAAGATTCTTTTTTAGGAAAATATCCAGTTAAGGTAATTAATAATGGTATAGATTTGGATGTTTTTAAACCAGTAGAAGGTAATTTTAGAGATAAGTATGATATTAAAGATAAATTTGTAATTCTAGGTGTAGCAAGTGTATGGGAAGAAAGAAAGGGCTTAAAATATTTAGTTCAACTAGCAGAAAAATTAAACTCTGGTTATAAGATTGTTATTGTTGGTGTAACAGAAAAACAAAAAAATGAACTACCTAACTCTATTATAGGAATAACAAGAACTAGTAATGTACAAGAATTAGCTGAAATTTATTCCACTGCAGATGTATTTATAAATCCTACTTTAGAAGATAATTTTCCAACTACTAACTTAGAATCACTTGCATGTGGTACTCCAGTTATAACCTTTAATACAGGTGGAAGTGGAGAAAGCTTAAATGAGGGTTGTGGAATAATTATTGAAAAAGGAAATATAGATTTAGCAGTAAGTAAAATTATAGATTTAGGTAAAGAAAATTTATCTAGTGAGCAATGTGTTAAACAATCTAGAGTTTATGATAAACATCATGCATATAATAAATATGTAGACCTTTATGAAAAAGGTAGGGATAAAATATGAAAAAAGTGCTATATATATCTTCAGCAGTAGATCCTACTAGGATAAAAGAAATAATAAAAAGAAGAGTAAGTAAAAATTCAAATAGTTTAGAACCTATAGCAAAATATAACAATCTGTTAATTGATGGACTAAGTAAAGATAGAAATATAAAAGAAGTAACTTCATTAATTGGAGCTCCTATTTCAAAAAATGCGTTTTCATATAAGTATTTTAAAGGAAGTAAAAGAATTGAAGGTAAAAAGACTTATTTAATGTTAGGTTTTTTTAATTTTCCAGGTATAAAACATTTAACTATCATATTAAAATCTTTGATATATATAGTTTATTGGAATATTAAAAATGCTAAAGAGGATAAAGTTATTATTATTGATGGATCGTACTATTCAGAAATCATAGCCGTTCATATTGGTAATCTGTTTTTTAAAACCCCTATAGTATATAGTGTATTAGATGTATATAATTACATGGCAAAGTTGAAAAATATTGACAATGAAAGTTTTAAAATAAAATTTTGTAGAAAAGTATATGAAAAGTTAAAATATAAAGTTAGTGGGTTTATATTAATCACTAAACAAACTAATGATCTTATTAATACTATGAATAAGCCATATGTAATTATTGAGGGACTAGTACCCTACGAAGAAAATAAAGATGAATTTACCCCTGAGCATAAAAATATGTTTATTTACGCTGGAGGGTTACAAGAACAGTATGGTATAAGAACGTTAGTTGACGCATTTACTAAAATAGACTCTAAATATGAATTGTGGCTTTTTGGATTAGGAAATCAAATAGATTACATAGAAAAAGTTTCTCAAAAACATAAAAATATATTTTATAAAGGTAGCATAAGCAATGATGAACTAATGAAGATAGAAAAGCAAGCCTTTTGTTTAGTTAATCCTAGACCAACCAATGAAGAATATACTAAATATTCTTTTCCTTCAAAAACAATGGAATATATGTTAACAGGAAGACCAGTATTAACTACGCGTTTAAAAGGAATTCCTTCAGAATATGATAACTATATATACTATATTGAGGATGAGTCAGAAAATGGAATTGTAAATGCAATAAAATTTATGATTAATAATGATAAAAATATACTTTCAAAAAAAGGAGATAGTGCTCGAAAATTTGTTTTAAACGAAAAAAATAATTTAAAACAAGGTAATCGACTAAGTGACTTTTTAAACACAATATAGAGAAAAGGAGATTTTTTAGATGCAAGAAAAAACCTCAATAAAATATTTGCCGATATTCACAGTACTTGCATATTCAACATTTACAATTTTGTTGTTTGCAATATCACCTTGGGAGTGGAATATAAATAATCCAGGTAAATTTTATTCATATTTAATAATATTAAATTTAGCTTTATTTTTTGGATATTTTATTTCTGTTAGAAAACACAAGTATGTTAATATTGATTATAGTAAATACGACATTAATATAATAAAAATATTAACTATATTTTTATATATACTACTTGCCATAACATTGTGTGGATTTTTTTTGGATTTTGATGTTAGAATTGATAACCTATTTCAAACATTAATAGAGGCTATTAAGAATCCAGCTAAATTTTATTATTCATATAAGCCTAAGTCTAACATATATTTTAAATTAGTAATTTGGACCAATGTATTACTTGCACCTGCTTTTTATTGCGTAATACCATTATGTACTTACTATTTTAAACATCTAAAATATCATGCAAAGATAACATTTATAATTTTAGTATTTTTTGAATTGTCTAAGTGGATATTAAAGGGGACTAACAAAGGTATATTTGATTTGTTTTTTATTATTTTTATAGTAATTTTCTTAAAGAAGATTAAACATATTAGAGAAGTAAATATGAAGAAATTCTTTAAAAAAAATAAAATTATAATAAGTGCATCAGTATTGGCTATTATCATTTTCTTGGTATATTTTACAAATAATATTAGCAGTAGAATATCTGATAATGTGGGACATTCTTTAGGTAGCATAATGGCAGGAATGAAAGTAAAAGAAAATAGTATATTACAATCAATATTACCTACTGGTATATTTAATATGATCTTAATAGTTAGTACTTATTTATGTCAGGGATATTATGCACTTTCAATGGCACTGAATTTACCTTTTACATCTACTTATGGTATTGGTTTTTCTAATTTCTTAATGGCTAATTCCAAAGAAATGTTGAGTATAGACTTATATTCAAGAACATACTTAGTAAAACTAGAAGAATTCGGATGGAGTTCTACAGTTAACTGGCATACTATGTATTTGTGGTTTGCAAACGATGTTTCTTTTGTTGGAGTAATAGGAGTTATGTTTATTATAGGATATGTATTTGCTAAGATATGGTTATCTTTTATTGAAACTAATAATCCCATTGCTTTATGCATATTAACGTTATTTGGAACTATGTTTTTATATATGTCAGCTAATAATCAAATATTTAATTTTCCAACTACATGTGTTGCATTTTTTGGATTAGTGTTTATTTGGTTTATAACTAAAATTTTTGAAAGAAAAAAATTAGAAATTCCAATTTTTAAATTTAGAGGTTTAAAAAATGAAAAAAATATTAAATAGTGGCTTTCTAGGAAATGTACTAAAAGTTTCATCGTCTAATTTATTGGTTTTAATATTAGGTGTGATGCTAACTTTTATTTT
Organism: Clostridium sp. UBA7791; assembly: GCF_002480755.1. Lineage (NCBI taxonomy): Bacteria > Bacillati > Bacillota > Clostridia > Eubacteriales > Clostridiaceae > Clostridium > Clostridium sp. UBA7791. The sequence continues at coordinate 897,551 of NZ_DLCT01000005.1, forward strand.
ACCCATGAAATTATCTACAGAAGGATTTGGATATTGGCAGTTATTCGTATTATATACTAGCTACTGTGGTTTTTTTATACTTGGTTTTTCTGATGGCGTAAATTTAAGATATGGTGGATATAAATATGAAGATTTAGATTTTAAGTTATTCAGAACTGAATTTAAATATCTGATCATATATACAATACTTGTATCATTAGCTATGATATTAACTCTATTATGGTTGTTTTCAGATAGCCCTAATTTATTTGTATATATTGGATTTGCAGTAAATATAACCTTATTTAATATTCAAGGGTTTTTTATACATATTTGTCAAATAACTGGTAAGTTCAAGCAGTATTCTATTGGTATATCATTAGAGAGAATACTATTAGTCACATTTATAGTTTTTACGTTAGTGTTACCTATAAATAATTATGAAATATATATATGTGCAGATTTTATTGCTCGAATTTGTGTTATATGCTACTTTTCATATAACTGTAAAGAAATAGTTTTTGGTCAAAGATATAAGCTAAATAAAGTTAGAGATGAGATTATAACTAATGTTAAAATTGGATTCTTTTTAATGTTTTCAGCAATTATTTCTATGATGATGAGTAACTATATAAAGTTCTTTATTGAAAGAAATTTTGGAATAAAGGAATTCTCATATTTTGCTTTTGCAACCTCAATGCTTTCATTAGTTTTACAAACTATAGTATCAATTTCTACAGTTTTATATCCTATGATGAGAAGAATAGAAACTAAAAAATTAAAAGGTATCTACAAAAGCTTGAATAACATACTAAATGATATTTCTGGAATACTTTTATTAGCTTATTATGTAGCAGTATTTTTTATAATATATATAATACCAAAATATTCTTTAGTATTAGAATTCTTAATGATATTATTTCCAGTAATACTATTTAATATAAAAAATAATATGCTAATAACTCTGTTTTATAAAGTATTTAGGCTAGAAAAACAAATTTTTTATAATAATATAATTGGTTTAGGATTAATGATGATATTAACTTCAGTTGGATTTTATTTTAATAAAAGTATTGGTATAGTTGTTGTTGCTTATCTTTTATCATACTTTTTAATTACAATATATACTGAAAGAAAGTTATTTAAGATAAACAATTGGAGTAATGATAATAGAAATAACATGACTTATATTATTATAATATTTATTGCTATAAATTACTTTATACCAACACCTACCAATTTATTAATCTATTGCCCTGTATCGCTTATTATTTTTGGGTTACATGCTAAAAGAATATTAAAGGAAGTAAAATTTTTAGGTGGATTATTAAAATAGAGAAATGACAGTTAACTATATTAACATAGAATAAACTTAAAATATTTGAATTAGGAGATTAAAATGGACAATATGTTAGAACAAGTTCATAGACTGCAATTAGATCTAGCTTTGGAAGTAAAAAGAATATGTGATAAGCATGAAATTAAGTATTTTTTAGTAGCTGGAACATTGCTAGGTGCTATTCGTCATAAAGGTTTTATACCTTGGGATGATGACTTAGACATTGGGATGTTAAGAGAAGAATATGAAAGATTTATTTTAGTTGCAAAAACTGATTTGTCGGAAAAATATTTTTTGCAAAATGTGAATACAGATGAATTTTATGGATTACCATTTACTAAAATAAGAATAAATAATACTAAGTATATTGAAAAAAACTCATGTAGAAGTAAAGGTCATCAAGGTATATTTATTGATATATTTCCATTTGATAATGTACCTACAAATGATATTTCTAAGAAATTTCATAGTACTAAAACTTATATGTTAAAAAGATTGCTTTTATGTAAATTAGGATATCAACTTTGGACAGAGGAACAAGTAGTTAAGATGTTAGTTTATAAATTTATAAAGTTTATAACATTATTTATTTCAACTAACAAGATAAAGAAATTAATAGAAAAAGAATTTAAAAAGTATAATAGTATTGATACAGAATATGTTGTGGCTTTGGGTGGCTCATATGGATATTATAAAGAAACAATAAAAAAAGAATGGTTAAGTAATTTAGCCTATGTTGAATTTGAAGGATATAATTTTTTAGTTCCGAAAGATTATGATAAATATCTCATATATTTTTATGGAGATTATATGACCCCTCCACCGGAAGACAAAAGATATAATAGACATGGAATAGTTGAAATAGATTTAGGAGAAAAATAGTATAAAGGAGTGCTAAACTAAAGTTTTTATTAATCAAAATTCAATTTTATTGGTTCGTAATATTATTAAATTTATTTAGAATCATAATATTTTATCCTTAACTAGCGATAATTGATTGTATTCTGATAGTAAGGTAATTCTAAATATAAATTAATTTATATTTAGTATAAGAAACTAATAATTAATATTATCTAGATATATTATAGTAAATAGAATTAGAAGGAAAATTTCGTATTTACTATACTTTATAGGGGAGGCTAAAATGCTATTTAATTCATACGATTTCCTGATTTTTTTTCCTGTAGTGTTAGGAATTTATTTTGTAATTCCACGAAGAGTGCAGTATATATGGCTACTAATTAGTAGCTACTATTTTTACATGTCATGGAATCCTAAATATGCAATATTAATGCTAATATCTACTTTAATTACATATTTAAGTGGAATACTGATACAAAAATATAAGCAAAAAGTTAAGATGAAGAAACTTTTTGTTTTTAGTAGTTTTGCTATAAATTTAGGGATACTATTTTTATTTAAATATTTTAATTTTGTATTCGACAATATGAATATAATTTTAAATAAATTTAATATAGGAATAGCTACACCGGGATTTGACTTAATTTTACCAGTAGGTATATCTTTTTATACATTTCAAGCATTAAGCTATACCATAGACATATATAAAGGAAATATAAAGGCTGAATATAATTTTTTTAGATATGCGTTGTTTGTTTCATTTTTTCCTCAATTGGTAGCTGGACCAATTGAGAAATCTAGAGATTTATTACCTCAATTACAAGAAACTCATGAGTTTGAGTTTGAAAGAGTTAAAAGCGGATTACTACTAATGGTTTGGGGTTTCATTCAAAAATTAATAATAGCTGATAGATTAGCTATTATAGTAAATAATATATATAATAACTATACTGAATACAGTGGATTCTACTTGATTATAGCCACTATTTGCTTCTCATTACAAATATATTGTGATTTTTCATCTTATTCAGATATAGCTATGGGGTCTGCAGAAGTAATGGGATTTAAATTATCTAGAAATTTCCATAGACCATATTTTTCTAAAAGTATAAGTGAATTTTGGAGAAGATGGCATATTACTTTAGGGGCTTGGTTTAGAGAGTATTTGTATATTCCACTAGGAGGTAATCGAAAAGGAACAATTAAAAAATATAGAAACATAATGATGGTGTTTTTGGCAAGTGGATTATGGCATGGAGCAAGTTGGGGATTTGTTATTTGGGGAGGATTGCATGGGTTATACCAAGTTGTAGGAGATATTTTAAAGCCAATTAGAATTAAAATTATTAATATATTAAATATTAATAAGAGATCCTTTGGTTATAAAGCTTCACAAATTACATGGGTTTTCATTTTAACAAGTTTTGCATGGATATTTTTTAGAGCTCCATCAGCAAAAATAGCTATAGAAATTATAAGAAAAATATTCTCAATAGATTTAATTGGATTATTTAGCAATAAGATCTTTGATTTAGGATTTACAACCTATCAATTATTTTACTTATTTATAAGCTTATTATGCTTAGTTCTAGTTTCTTTATATAGAAGAAATCACAGCATTCGAGACTTTATTAAAAATCAGCATGGTATATTTAGGTATAGCATATATTCCGTGGTTATAGTCGTTTTGATTTTTTATTGGGTTAGTGGACAAGCTGCTGGAGATTCTTCATTTATATATTTTCAATTTTAAGGAGGCACAATGAAGAAGTTTTTTATTAAGATTACCATTATTATAGCTTTAGTAATTGCTATAATGAGTACAATATTTATTGGAGTAGTTGAAGTGATGGGTTCTGGATTTGCCGATACATACCAATCTGTAATAGTGAGAAAATATGATAAGTTAATTACTACTAACACCCCTAAAATAATAATTATTGGTGGTTCAAGTGCAGCATTTGGAATTAATGAAGAGATTATCAGTAAGAGTACAGGTTATGATGTAGTTAACTTAGGGTTACATGCAGGCTTTGGAAGTAATTTTCCTACGCAGTTATCAAAAGCTAACATTAATAATGGAGATATAGTTATTTTGGCTTATGAATATGGATGGATTGAAGAAGGTGCATTTGATAAACTAGGTGTGGACCTAGTTATGAGTGGAATAGATAATCATATAAGTTTATATAAGCATATTAGATTTCAAAATTATGATGATATTATAGATTATATTTTTAAGTATGCAAATAAAAAAGCCGAGAGAATAAGTACAGATGAAATACAAAAAGATGTATATTCTTCAAGCTCATTTAATGATAAAGGGCAAATGATTTATGATAGACAAAAGTCGATTATAACAGAAAAGTATGATGAAAAAAAATATGGTAATATAAATATAGATGACTTTAAAATTTATGATGATACTAAGAAATTTTTGATTAATTATCGTAAATTTGTAGAGAAAAAGGGTGCAAAGATATTCTTTACCGCAGCTCCTATAATGAAGTCTTCTAATAGGTCGGATAGTTATAAGTATAGTAATATGGTTAATACAGTGGAAAAAGAGTTAAATATTAAATATATATCAAATCCCACAGAGTATTTCTTTGATACTAAATATATGTATGATACTATATATCATTTGAATAGTGAAGGTGAGAAGATACGCAGTAACAAATTAGCTGAGGATATAAATAACGCATTAATAGATTATAAGTGATATATAAATAAAACTATTTTAGAATTAAACATTTTCTAAGGTAGTTTTATTATTTTATACTACTTATATTAATAATAAAATTTTAATTCTTACACCCCACACATCAAAATTATTAAGAATTTTATCATAATCTTAAAGAAAAAAACTGATAATATATTAATAGATGATATAATACCTAATTTGTGGTATATTTGTTTAGTATGAAATTTTATTAAACATAAGAAAAAAATATTTTACTTTTTTATAAATTGGTGTACAATTGTATGTGTAAAAATAGGAGGAAGAAGAATGAAGATCAATTTTTATGAATCACAAAGAGAATATAAAGAAAAAAAACATGAGTTTGATGGAGCTATAAAAAATATAATAGATAGTGGAGCTTTTATATTAGGAAATGAAGTTAAAATCTTTGAGGAAGAAATAAAAGATTTTACTGGAGCTAAACATGCCATAGGAGTGGCATCAGGAACGGATGCTTTAGTTATAGCATCAGATATCCTTGGTTTTAGTGATAATAAGGAAATAGTAACCACACCTTTTACTTTTTTAGCTTCGACATCTTGTCTTGCAAAGCATGGTGGTAAACCTGTATTTGTTGATATAGATGAAGAGTCCTGTGGTATGGATGTAGCTCAATTAGAGGCTGCTATTAATGATAATACTGTAGGAGTACTTCCAATACATTTATTCAATCAAATGTGTGATATGGATAAGATAATGGAAATTGCTAAGAAACATGATTTAAAGGTGCTAGAAGATGCTGCTGAAGCCTTTGGAATGAGATGGCAGATGCAAGGTGAAGAAAGATATAGACATGCAGGAACCATTGGAGATATGGGTGTGTTTTCATTCTTCCCAACTAAAACATTAGGTGGATATGGTGACGGTGGAATGATAGTTACTAATAGTGATGAACTAGCAGATATGTGCCGTATGTTTAGAGTTCATGGAGCATCAAAGAAATATCACTATGACTATGTAGGCTATAACTCAAGATTAGATGCTATGCAAGCAGCTGTTTTAAGGGTTAAACTTAAATATATAAACAATGCCATAGAAAATAGAGGAAGAGTTGCTAAGCTCTACACTGAAGGATTAAAAAATGTAGAAGGTGTAAAAGTTCAAGGAATTAAGGCTGCAAACCAAAAGAATGTTTATTATGTATTTAATATCTTTGCTGAAAACAGAGATGGTCTTGCGGAATTCTTGAAATCTAAAGGTGTGGCAACTAGTATATACTATCCAAAGCCATTACACCTACAAAAGTGTTTTGAATACCTAGGATATAAAGAAGGTCAGTTCCCAGTAACTGAAAAGATGTGTAAGCAAATTCTTGCATTACCTATATATCCAGAGCTTACTAATGAAGAAGTTGAATATATATGTGAATGTATAAAAGAATTTTATAATTAATAAAGGCTTTGTTTATCCAACAACAACCAGGTTGTTGGATAAACCTAATTAATTGTTAAAAAAGTATCAATATTTATTAAAATAGTAATTGCTAATTTGAACAGTAGGAGACGATATAATGAAAGATTTAAAAATATCCTTAGTAGGACTTGGCTATGTAGGAATGCCTTTAGCAGTAGCTTTTGCTAAAAAGGTTCCTGTAGTTGGATTTGATGTAAACAAGGAAAAGATAAATAAGTACTTAAGCGGAGTAGATGTGACTAATGAAGTTGGCGATGAGGCTATTAAAGCATCTACTGTAGATTTTACAAGTGATGAAACAAAACTAAGAGGATGTAACTTCCATATAGTTGCAGTACCAACTCCAACTAATGAAGATAAAACTCCAGATCTAAGACCAGTTATAGGTGCTAGTGAAATTTTAGGAAGAAACTTAACTAAAGGTTCTATAGTAGTATATGAATCTACAGTATATCCAGGGGTAACAGAGGAAATCTGTGTACCAATACTAGAAAGAGAATCTGGACTTATCTGTGGACAAGATTTTAAAATAGGATATTCTCCAGAGAGAATAAACCCAGGTGATAAGGTTCATAGATTAGAAAACATAATGAAGATAGTATCTGGTATGGATGAAGAAACTCTAGATACAGTTGCTAAAGCTTATGAACTAGTTATAGAAGCTGGAGTATATAGAGCTGAAAGCATAAAGGTTGCAGAAGCAGCTAAATTAATAGAAAACTGTCAAAGAGATGTTAACATAGCCTTCGTTAATGAACTTGCTATGATCTTTGATAGAATGGGTATAGATACTAAAGCTGTAATAGATGCTGCAGGTAGTAAGTGGAACTTTATAAAGCTAAACCCAGGTTTAGTAGGAGGACACTGTATAGGAGTAGATCCATATTACCTAATCCACAGAGCTAAAGAGGTTGGTGTTGAATCAAAGGTTATAGCTGCTGGAAGAAACATAAATGATGGAATGGCTAAGTATATCGCAGAGAACACAGTGAAAAGTTTAATAAAAGCTAATAAGAGAGTTAAAAATGCAAAGGTAGCAGTTCTTGGACTTACCTTTAAGGAAGATTGTCCAGATACAAGAAATACAAAGGTAGTGGATATTATAGATGAACTTAAAGACTATGGAGTTAATGTATTAGCCACAGATCCTGTAGCATGTAAAGAAGAAATTAAACATGAGTATGGAATAGATATGGTTTCTATGGAAGATATTAAAGAGGTAGATGCTATTATACTTGCTGTATCTCATCATAATTACAGAGAAATGACCATTAAAGACTTTGCTCCACTATATAGAAGCGAAGCTTTAGATGAAGTAGCAGCAGCTAAGGATGAAGTAGAAAAAGATGTGTTCATAGATGTAAAAGGCATCATTGATAGACATAGTGTAGATACAGATTCTGTGGTTTACTGGAGATTGTAATATAAAAAATAAACAACATAAATAAAACACCGAATATCTTAGATATTCGGTGTTTTTACTATTATTTTTTATCGGCAAATATATAATCTCTCATTTGTTTTTTAACAGTTTCAATATCAAACTTTAGGTAGTATATTCCAGTGCTCATATCACCAGCTCCATCTCCATCTCTTGGGAATCTTTCTTGCTCTAAATTCCCATTTCCTAAACCGGCTACCTTAGTTGCTAGAGATATAAAATCACCAGAACTTAGGTTAGTTTGAACTAAAGGAAGGATGTTATTTAGAATACTAGGATAAGATGTAGGAGATGCAGCAAGAGCTTTATTAAACACTGCAGACATTACATTTCTATGTCTGTGGGTTCTTTCATAATCTCCACCACTAGCATATCTTATTCTAGAATAGGCCAAGGCTTGATTACCTGTTAATAAGGTAGGGCCTGTAGAACTTACTCCAGGAATATGAGATACTTCCTCTTCAGTAATATCTATTGTAATTCCACCAAGGATATCAATAATTTCTGGCAATGAAGAAAAGTTTACTGATACAAAATCCTCTACATTAAGGCCAAAGTTTTCATTTAAGGTTCTTAAAGCTAAGGTTGGCCCTCCAAAGGCATAGGCATGATTTATTTTATCCATACCACGGTCTGGGATATTAACATAAGAATCCCTCATAATAGATGTTACTTTAACCTTATTATGAGCGGAATCAATGGTAGCTATCATTATGGAGTCAGAACGACCAGCTTGTCCTTCTTCTGCATCAATACCATATAAAGCTATATTTTTTATGGATTCATGGTTGTCGTATTCTTTAAAGGCATCCTTTGAAGCAATACCTAACTTAGATTTGTCAATCTCTACTTTATCCATCTTATTATATAATGAATAAAAATATCCTCCTCCAATAGCTATTATAAATATCAACACTCCTAGAATTCCCATTGAAATTTTAAATCCCAGTGAGCGTTTTTTCTTTTTTCTTCTTTTATTTTTCTTTTTTTCAGGATCAATTCTGTTTTGTGACATAGTTACACTCCTCTCTGTACCTAATTCTATCATCATATGTTAAAGGTGTAAATATAAAGAAAAGCATAATGGTCAATTATTCCATGAAGTTTATTATAAATTTTTATGAACATGATACGATGATATAATTATGAACTAATAATAAAAATAATAGTATATATAGGCGCAAAATCAAGGATATTGTAGAATACATTAGGTTATTATTCATAATTATACATAATATTACTAGTAACATTGGTTTTTTACTAGTAATGTTACTGGAAATATGATATTATACAAATGTGACAGTTATGTATGCAATTGAAATATAAAGAAATATGTACTATTATACGGATGTTACAACTAGGTATTCAAATTATATTTTTACATGGTAAAAATATACATAAAATGTTGTAATATGTATAAATTGATTTTGTAAGGAGAATTAATTTGGAAGAGAATATTATTAGTTTAAATGACATCTTCGAAATTTTAAAAAGAAAGTGGAAAATTATATTGGTATTTGCTTTGACCTCTACTTTAGTAGCATCAATAGCATTATTTTTACTAATAACTCCACAATATGAATCAACCACTAAGGTATTTATAGGTAAAGAAGAAAGTCAGCAGGAAGGATATAATATTTTAGATATACAAATGTATCAAAAATTATTAAAGACCTATGCTGAAATTATTAAAACTGAAGATTTGGTAAAAAAAGCTATAGATAAAACAGGATTCGAAATAAAGCCTAAAGAGGCAGTTGGAAATTTAACAGTGGTATCCCTAGCTGATACACAAATTATTGAAATAAAGTATAAGAGTAGCTCACCAGAAGAAGCTGTAAAGTTAGTATCTGCTATAAAAGATGAATTTGTTAAATTATCAACAGAATTAGTTCCTAATGGAAATGTACAAGTCCTAGAAGAACCTAGATTTCCATTAAGAGCAGTAAGTCCTAACAAAAGTATGGGGCTTATAATAGCTATAGTATTGGGAGTGTTTATAGGAATAGGAGTTATCTTCCTTATAGAGTTTATGGATAACACCTATAAAAATAAAGATAGGCTAGAAGAAGAATTAAACATACCAGTTTTAGGGATAATACCAAAGATAGACCTATAAAATCTTAAGTGGGATGATTAACACAAGATGGAAACGGAGGAATAATAATTTTGGAAGAACAAGTAATTAGCCTTGGAGAAATTCTAGAAGTGTTAAAGAAAAGGTGGAAGTTGATACTAATAGTAACTTTATTAGCGACTTTAGTATCAGGTTTGGTAAGCTTTTTCTTAATAAGTCCTAAGTATGAAGCAAGTACTAAGTTATTTATAGGTAAAGAAGCAGGAGCAGAGGCAGGTTATGATCAAAATGAGATAGCCATGTATCAAAAGTTAATGAAGACTTATTCTGAAGCCATAAAAACTAGAGATTTAGTTGGTAGAGCTATAAAGGTTGCAAACAGTAATCTAACAGAAGATGAAGTTCTTAAGAAGCTTACAGTGGTAACTGTAGCTGATACACAAATCCTTCAAATTAAAATTGATGATAAAAATCCTAATATGGCAGCAACTATGGTACAAGCTATAACCAATGAGTTTGTAACTACATCTAAGGTTTTGGTGCCAAATGGTAATATAAAAGTTATAGAATCAGTAAAAGTTCCAGAAATACCAGTGAGCCCTAATAAAAAAATGAATATAGCTATAGCCTTTTTATTAGGATTAATGGTAAGTGTAGGAGTAAGCTTTTTACTTGAGTTTTTAGATAATACATATAAAAATAGGGAACAATTAGAAAAGGAATTAGATATTCCTGTAATAGGAACTATACCTCACACTGAGCAGTAGAAAGTTACAGCAGATAATCTTATTAGATTTTTACTTAAGGAGAGAAATTAATGTTTATAGTAGAAAAAGATCCCAGGTCTATAGCTTCAGAAAGTTATAGGACTCTAAGAACAAATTTGCAATATTCATCCTTTGATGAGGAATATAAAGTAATAGTAGTAACTAGTGCAGAACCAGGAGAAGGAAAGAGTACTACAGCAGGAAACTTAGCATTATCTATAGCTGAAGGAGATAAAAAGGTGGTACTTATAGATTGTGACTTAAGAAAACCATCACTACATAAAAAATTTGAAATATCTAATACTGCAGGACTTTCTGATGTAATAGTTGGGAAGGAGAGTATTTCTGTAGTAGGACATAGATATAATAATAATCTTACCGTATTGACCTCAGGTAAGATTCCACCTAATCCATCTGAGATGTTAGGTTCAAAATCCATGAAGGCTCTCATAGATGCCTTAAAAAAGGTTTTTGATTATGTAATATTAGATACGCCACCAGTACAAGCCGTTACTGATGCGCAAATACTATCTACTAGAGCCGATGGAACATTACTTGTCATTAGAGCAGAAAAAACAAAAAAAGATTCTGTTGTAAATTCTATTAATCTTTTAAAAAAGGTTAATGCAAATATCATCGGTACCATATTAAATGGAGTAGACACTAAAAGAAATACCTATTATTACTATTATGGTGATAAATAATGTATAAAATTTCACTTAAAGGTTGGAGGAGTGCTTATGGTAGATTTTCATAGCCATATACTTCATGGAGTGGATGATGGATCTAAAGATGAAGATATGACTGTAGACATGCTTAAATTAGCAAAAAAGTCAGGAACCACAGGAATTGTTGCCACTCCCCATTTTTTTAGGGGTAGGTTTCAAGTACCTTATAAAGAAATTAAAAAAGAAGTAGCTAAATTGAAAATTTTAGCTAAAAATAAGGATATAGATATAGAAATATATTGTGGGCAAGAGGTTTACTATACTAGTAGAATTCTAGAAAGCTTTCAATGTGGTGATATAGGTACCATAGAAAACAGTAGATATATGTTAATAGAATTTCCTTTAAGAGAGTTTTCTGTGGATGAAGTTATAAATGACATCTATGAACTTCAATTAAAGGGAGTTGTACCTATCATCGCTCATCCTGAGCGGTATAAAAAGTTTATAGAAGCCCCAGAATTGATAAATAAGTTTATTGAAGAGGGGTTTTTATTTCAACTAAACACAGGGAGCATAACAGGAGATTTTGGTGGTGGAGTTAAAAAGACTGCTAAACTATTTGTAAAACATAAAATATATAGCACTATAGGTTCCGATGGTCATAGGTCCCAAGTTAGAACCATAGATATGACAGCAGGGATAAAAGCTATAGAAAAAATAAACCCTGGATATGCAAGGGAGATGGAGAACATTTCTCAGGAAATCTTAATGAATAATAAGGTTGAATTTAGAGGAGAAAGAATTAGAAAACAAGGTGGAATTTTTAATATATTTAAAAGATAAGTTGAACATTGTTCAATATACATAAATTTAAACTGGGTGTATCGGTTATATAAAAGTCGGGAAATTGGGGGAACTTTTTAGAATCGATAGGGGTTAAATAAAATTCGACATAAATAACTTAAATTTAAAGGGAATTATGAACTGTAGTCTGTACTTGGGCGCTTGGACTACAGGGAGTTAGTAGCGCAACCCACCTTTATCTTATTAATTCGGGGTAACTATAAGTTTGAAGGGGAAATTTATGGTATATGAGTTAGTGAAAGATAGCGGTGGGTTATTTTTATCTGGTTTTATAAATTAAGAATTGGTGGGCAGTCTTAATAAAGGAAAGTATAAAGATGAAAATGAAATATTAGGGGGTTATTATATGGCAAATCATAACTCAAATAAGAATTTAATAATTCTAGGTGCTGGTGGCCATGGTCATGTAGTTAAGGAAGTTGCAGAAGCTATGGGGATATTTAATAAAATAGACTTTTTAGATGATAATTCTAATGAAGCCATAGGGTTATGCTCTGAAAATTCGAAATTTATAGAAGAATACACCTATGCAATACCAGCCTTTGGAAACAATAAACTACGTATGGAGTGGATTGAAAAACTTGAAAAGAATAAATTTCAAATTCCAATTTTAATTCATCCTACAGCATATATTAGTCCATCAGCTACAGTATCTTTAGGTACAGTAGTAGAAGCTAAAGCAGTTGTAAATACAAACTCAAAGATTGAAAAGGGTTCTATTATAAGTATTGGAACAATTATTGATCATGATGCCACCATTGGTTATGGATGTCATGTAGACTGTGGAGCAGTGGTAAAGTCTAACTGCATCATTGCTGCCTTATCTAAAATTAATAGTGGTCAGGTTATAGAATATAATAATTTAACGGGATGAAGTAATAGATCATAATATTACTTTAACTTAAGGGAGGAATTGATATGTATTTAAAAGTAAAAAGATTATTTGACTTTATACTTGCACTTATAGGATTAATTTTACTATCACCATTATTTTTGATAATTATTATAGCTATAAAACTTGACTCTAAAGGTCCTGTTTTCTTTAAACAAAAGAGAGTAGGGTTTAATAAAATTCACTTTAATATTCTGAAATTTCGCACCATGAGAATAGATACACCTAAGGATATGCCAACCCATCTCCTTAAAAATCCAGAGCAATATATAACTAAGGTAGGTAAATTCTTAAGAAAGACTAGTTTAGATGAATTGCCACAAATTTTGAATATAATAGCTGGCTCCATGGCGATAGTTGGACCTAGACCTGCTCTATGGAATCAATATGATTTAATAGCAGAAAGGGACAAGTATGGAGCTAATAACATACGTCCTGGTCTCACTGGATGGGCACAGATCAATGGAAGAGATACAGTATCCATTGAAGACAAGGCAAGATATGACGGAAATTATGTTGAAAATTTGGGAGTAAAAATGGATGCAAAATGCTTCTTTGGAACAGTTATTTCTGTACTAAAGAGAGACGGGGTACTAGAAGGTGGAGTTAAGGAAGCAGTGAAGGGAAAAGAAGTTGAGGTGCAGAGGGATTCGGTGTCCTTTTGATATAGGAAGGTGATTAGCTGATGAAGAAAATACTTATAACAGGTGCTAATAGTTATATAGGTACAAGCTTTGAAAAGTGGGTAAAGCAATGGCCAGGAGATTATTTAGTTGATACTGTGGATATGATAGATGGAACTTGGAGAGAGAAGAACTTTTCAGGATATGATGTAGTATTTCATGTGGCGGGGATTGCTCATGTTTCTACAGATCCCAATATGGAAGAACTATATTATAAGGTTAATCGTGATTTAACTATAGAAACTGCAAAGAAGGCAAAGACAGAAGGTGTAAAGCAGTTTATTTTTATGAGTAGCATTATTGTATATGGTGATAGTAGCCATATTAATCATAAAAGAGTTATTAATAAAAATACAGTACCAGAGCCAAGTAACTTCTATGGAAGAAGTAAGCTTCAAGCTGAAGAAGGAATACTTCCACTTCAAGATGATAATTTCAATGTAGTAGTTATAAGACCGCCTATGATATTTGGAAAAGGGTCTAAAGGTAATTATCCTAAGCTTGCGAAGATGGCTCAGAAGCTACTGATATTTCCTGATGTTAAGAATGAAAGAAGTATGCTTCATATAGATAACCTTTGTGAGTTTATCAGATTAATGATTGTAAATGAAGAAAGAGAAATATTCTTTCCACAAAATAGAGAGTATGTGGGAACGAGTGAATTAGTGAAGCTTGTGGCTGAAGCTCATGGGAAGAGAATAGTACTTACAAAACTGTTTAATCCAATTCTAAAGTTAATGGGGAATTTTGTAGGGATTATTAATAAGGCCTTTGGCAATTTGGTTTATGAGAAGTCCATGAGTGGCTACGATAAAGCGAATTACCGAATAAGATCATTTAAAGAATCTATTGAGTTGACGGAATTGGAGAGTGGGCAATGATGAAAGCAGTTATTGTTAATTGCTTTGATACTTATGAGGAGAGAGCTGATTTAGTTCATGAGTTTTTCAAAGAACAAGGGTATAATGTAACAGTTATTCAATCAGGTTTTAGACATTTTAAAAAAACGCATAGAGAAGAGCCTAAAGAAGGTTTTATTTTTGTTAATTCAAAGCCGTATTATAAGAATTTGTCAGTAGCAAGACTTATATCACACTATAAATACTCAAGTGATGCTTTTAAGATTGTTGAAGAGATAAAACCAGACTTATTGTATACATTTGTACCACCTAATTCTTTGGCAAAGTTTGCAGCGGACTATAAGCAGAAGCATAAAGAAGTAAAACTTATATTTGATCTTATAGATTTATGGCCTGAAACAATGCCAATAGGAAAGGTTAAGAAGTTTTCACCTTTTACATTTTGGGGCGCAATGAGAGATAAGAGTATAAATAATGCGGATCTTGTGATTACTGAATGTGACTTATATCAAACTGTTTTGAGTGATGCGCTTAAAGGCGTAAAGGCAGAGACTGTCTATTTAGCGAAAAGGGAAATAAATGTGGTTAGCAATCCAGAGTTAAGTGATGATGAGATACATTTAGCTTACTTAGGGTCAATAAATAACATCATTAATATCCCAAAGATAAAAGAAATTATTGAAACTATTAAAGTAGTCAAGCCAGTGACGCTTCACATTATTGGTGATGGTGAAAGTAAAGAAGAGCTTATCGATTCAGCAAAAGCAGGCGGTGCAAAAGTAGAAGATCACGGAAAAATTTATAATTCACAAGAAAAGCAAGACATTTTTGATAAGTGCCATTTTGGATTAAATATTATGAAAGATAGTGTTTGTGTTGGCTTAACGATGAAGTCAATTGATTATTTCCAACATGGACTTCCTATCATAAATAATATTCCTGCTGATACTGCAGAGATTGTTGAGAAGTATAGAATCGGAGTCAATTTGACTGCCAATAACAATATTATTTTACAAAGCATTAGCGTTGACAATAGTACATATCGAAAGCAGGTTAATAAAGTGTATAGAGATATGTTTTCAGTAACTTACTTTACAAAAACTTTGGAGAAGATAATAAAAGAAATGAATAGAATTATGGAGGGAAATTAATGTTATTAAGCGTTATTGTTCCAGTTTATAATAGTGAGAAATTTATAGCTGATTGCATAGAAAGTGTAATTAATCAAACATACGTAAATATTGAGATGATTATAGTAAATGATGGATCTACAGATAAATCATATGACATATGCAAAGAATATTCTAGTAAATATGAAAGTATCAGGTTTTTTTCTATTGAAAACAGTGGTTCTGCATATGCAAGAAATTATGGACTGAAACAAGCAAAAGGTGATTATGTTGCATTTATTGATTCAGACGATTGGATAGAATTGGATATGTTTGAAAAGCTTATGTTAATCGGTGCCCCAAATAAATTAGATATAGTATCATGTAATTTAATTCATGTTAAAAATAACGGAAAAAGATATATAGAAAAAAGTAATAATAGAGGAGGTATATACAATAGAAATCAGATTAGAAAAGAAATATTTCCAGTACTCATAAATTCATCAAGTTTGTCTCAGCAAGAGTGGCCAATGAGAATGGTTACAAAAATATATAATAGAGATTTTCTAATTATGAATAACATAGGTTTTGAAAATGAGTTAAGAGCTGCTCAGGATTTTGTTTTTTCTGTAACAGCAATGTATCATGCGAGTTCATTTTATTATTTAAAAGATGAGTCACTTTATTATTATCGTGAAAACTTTGAATCGAGAACTCACAAGCACTTACATAAGGCTTGGGATAATTATTTAAGTATGAACAATTATTTGAAGCAATTATTAGAGAAATCTAATGAGTACGATTTTTCGAATCAATTAGAGTTGAGTAAACTACATGGCATTTTATCCTCTATTTCTTATATTTACAGAGATGGCAATAAGAATAGCTTTCTAAAAAAATACAAGTACACTAAAGAAATTGCGAGTTATTATGACTTAATAAATGTAGCTAATCTGATTGACTGGGAAAAGACACCAATGAAGAAAAAGATATTCATTTTTCTTCTGAAGAACAGGATGTGTTTTTTAGTAGCCTTGTTAGCAAATTCATATTACTTAGCAGTAGATCGAGTATATAGGAAGATTCTAAAAGGGAGAGTTATATCATGAAAAAACTACTTTTCGTTGTAAACAATTTTAACATAGGTGGTCCTCAAAAAAGTTTATTAGCATTGTTGGATAATATAAACTATGATCTATTTGATGTATCCTTAGTATCATTAGAGTCAGATGGTACACTAATAAAATATTTAAATGATAATGTTAAATTAATTCAAGTAAGTGAGTTGTTTACAGCATACACACTTCCATCAAAAAATACTTTTTATTACTTTAAAGTTATGTTAAAGCATAGAAAATATTTAGCAGCAATAGATTTTTTGTTGATTTTACTTAAGTATCTACTAAATAGAGATATGAATCCAGAACGTCAAAGGTTTTGGAAAAGACATAGTAAAGAACTGCCTAGGATAAAACAGCAATTTAATGCGTCTTTTGGAGTGTCTTCAGGCCTATCAACATATTTTATTGTAGACTGTATTAAATCAGAAAAGAAGTATCATTGGGTACGCGGCGATTATAGTAGAACATCTATAGATAAAAATGTTGACGATTATTATTTTAGTAAAGTTGATGGCTCTTTATCAGTGTCAAAAGAATGTGCTGATATTTTTGATAATATTTTCCCTTTCATGAAAGGGAAAATGAAAGTTTTTTATAATGTTTTACCAATCAAATTTTATGAACGTACAGCATCAAATACTAATGAAATTGCAGAAGATCAATCTATAAAATTTCTTACAGTTACAAGGATTGATCCAGATAAGGGCCTAGATATGGCAATAGATGCTTGTGAAACATTAATTAAAAAAGGTGTTGACTTCAAATGGTATATCCTTGGGGACGGAAAATATCGAGATAAAGTAGAAAGATTAATTGAAGATAGGAACTTAAAGAATCATATATTTCTATTAGGGTTTAAGCTAAATACTTTCGAGTATATTAAAAGGTGTGATGTTTTTGTGCATCCCTCAAGATCTGAGGGAAAATCAAACGCTGTAGATGAGGCGTTGTATTTAAAGAAGCCAATTGTAATTACTAATTATACTACCGTGAGGGAACAGATCACAGACAATGTTAATGGATTTATTTGTGGAATGAGTGGTAGTGAAATAGCCTACAAGATTGAATATGTATTAGATAACATGGATGATTTGAATAGAAAATTAAGTACTAATACTACGTATGACTACGATAAAGATCCAACGGGCTTCTTTATGAGTTTATTATAATTAATTGAGGTGTCATAATGAAAGAATCTGCTGTTTTAAGAATGTATAGAGTCGGGCATTGGCTTAACAAAAAAAAAATACCATTGCTTCCTGCAATTATTCAGCGAATGATTAGAGTTTTATTCGCATGTGAGTTACCTATGACAGTGAAAATTGGTAAGGGTTCTCAACTACACCATAATGGATTAGGCGTTGTAATTCACGAGAAAGCCGAATTGGGAAACAACACGCATATATATCAAAATGTAACAATTGGTGGAAGGGGTGGAAGAGGAGTTCCCAAAATAGGAAATAACGTATTTATTGGTTGTGGAGCATGCATACTTGGTGGAGTTGAAATAGGTGATAATGCTGCTATAGGAGCTAATGCATGTGTAATTGAAGATGTTATGCCAAATTCAGTAGTTGTTGGACCAAAGGCAAGAGTAGTTAGAGTATAGTTACAACTATAATACTGTAAAGGAGGATCGCAATGAAAAGTATGAATAAGTTAATCATAGTATTTTTAAATGTTTTTATCACTTTTTTCATGTTCATATATGCATATTCCAACATTAATAATGTAAATCAAAATTGGACTGTTATTATTAGTGTGATTTCAATCCTATCTCTAATCATTCAGCTCATAAGTCAACGTAGATTAGGTTTTGGGATTTATGATTTTGTTACATATTTCTTTTTATTTAGTCATATTTTCATGTTTGGTAATATTTATTTAATTGCTGCTGATAAAGCTGAATTTATATCTTGGGGATTAATTCACAGATATAATGCAAATCTTTTGTTTGAGGCAGCATTGTTTATATTGTGTTATTTACAGACGTTAAATCTAGGAATTGTCATTTTTACAAACAAGAAAAATAGAAATCTAAAGAGTAAATATAGAATTAAATTGAATGATAGGGGTGTAAAATATATAGGAATAGCTATTGCTGTTATTTCGACTCCTTTTAGAGTGATTATTGATATTGGAAACATTATAGCAGCACAAAGCGTTGGTTCTTATTATGCATTAGAATCGCAATCGGGAATATCTGATGATGTAGCTATGTTATTTGTACCGTCAATAATTTTTATACTGAATTCATCAATAAGTAAGAAAAAGAAAAGTGTTATGGTGATTGTTTTTGTTGTGTATTCTACATTGATTATGGTGCTGACAGGAGACCGGAGATATCAGTTTATAGGAATAATAATAGTTATGCTCAATTACTTCTACGTTAATAAAATTAAATTAAAAGTATCTAAAACATTAACTTTTTCAATTTTAGGAATTATAGGTTTAAATATTCTTACACAAATAAGTGAGATCAGACAAAAGTCTTTAATTTCAATTCCAGCTTTTTTTAGTGAATATTGGTCAAAACTTTTTTCCTTTGACTTTATATATAAAATATTCGGTGAATTTGGATTGTCATTTATGACTGTTGTTATTGCAGTTAAAAATATTCCTACACTAATCCCTTTTCAAAGGGGATTTAGCTTTTGGGGAGCAGTACCGTCTATTCTACCAATCGGATGGATTTTTCCTGAATTCTTTTATAGGGTTTCAATTTTTAGAAGACTCTATGAAATTGAAGGTTATCCGGTAGGGGCATCATTACCAGGAGAATTATATGCAAATTTTGGATGGCTAAGTCTAATTTTAGCATTTGTCTTTGGTAGTCTACTAGGGAAGTACTTTAAGTTTAACAGAACGAATAGTTCTCTTAAAACAGCACAGTATTTTTCTGTTTTTTATATACTAATTAACATTGTAAGAGCTTCATTCTTAGAGATAACTAGAAATGTTTTTATTATTGTATTTATACCGTTTTTCATATATTACTTTTTTAAATCAATGCGAATGAAATCAAATTAGATATATCGCAAATAAATATACGAATTTTGTGGGGTGACCAATGAGTATAAAAGTAACTAGAAAGGATATTGTTTGGAATTATACAAATCTTTTCTTAACAACAGCAATAAATATAATATTATTACCATTCATACTTCAAAATCTGTCTTCTAATGAGATGGGACTTTGGTATGTATTCACTTCATTTGGGTCTTTAGCTGCTTTAATAGATTTTGGATTTTCTACTACTATATCAAGAAATGTAACATTTGTATGGTGTGGAGCTAAAGAAATTTCAAAAGAAGGTTTTACTCAGAATACTGAAAATATAGAACCGAATTATTACCTGCTTTTCAAACTGATAAGAACATCCAAAACTATCTATCTGATTTTAGCATCGGTTGTATTTTTCGGTCTTTCTACCGCGGGTACACTTTTTATAATTGAGTCTGCAAAAGAGCAAATAGCGCAAAGTGATTACATGATTGCATGGATAATTTATCTCCTATCAGTAGTAATAAATATTTATTTTGCATATTGGATACCCCTTTTAAAGGGGATAGGAGCTATCAAAGAAAGCAATCAGGTGGTAGTAATATCAAAATTAGTACAACTATTCTTAACAATAGTTGGATTGTTTATGGGATATGGTTTGATTGCTGTTGCGGCAGCCTATTTTGTTAGCAATTTAGTTATGAGATTAGCAGCAATCTATTTATTTAACAAGTATGAAAATGTTAATTATAATTTATCTCAGTTCGAAACAACTAAGATACCAATGAAAGAAAAGAAAGATTTGTTTCTTACTGTATGGCCTAACGCATATAAACAAGGTTTGATATCATTATCAAATTTTATTCAAAAAAGAGCAAGTACGTTAATTAGTTCTGCATATTTAGGGCTTGAAATGGCGTCAGCAGTAGGATTAACGCAGCAAATATTCGATATAATTATGTCAGTTGGAAATGCATTGTTTAATACGTATATCCCTTCAATGTCATATGAAAGAGTAAATGGGAACAAGAAAAAACTTAAGAATTATTTTCTAAAGGCAACAGGACTCTCTTTTTATACTATCCTGTTTGGTGGAGTGATATCTATTTTGGTTATGCCCTTTTTACTAGAATTGATAAATTCAGACACAGGTATACTGCCAATAGGTATATCATTAGTACTTTTGATCCAAAACTTGTTGATAAACAATCATACGCTTTCAGGCGCATATATAGCAACAGGGAATAGAATTCCAATGTACAAGTCATATATCATTACATCTATTGGAACAATTGTATTGCAGCTTGTATTTGTCAAGGTTACTTCTTTTAACATTTTTGGTGTGATTCTCAGTGGTCTTATTAGTAACCTAGCATTTAACAATTGGTATTGGCCTTTACTATCAAGTAAAGATTTAGGACTTACACTTAAGGCGTTTGTTATTGGACTATTGAGGGAACCGTTAAAACTTGTGACAGATGTGAAAATATCTTTTGCTAGCAAGTAACATAGCAATTTGGTGAAATATTAATGAAACATATTGGGTATTAAAAATATCAAGCATTGTTAATTGAAAATAGATAGGCATATTAAGCAATAAAAGGAATACCCTTAGCATATGGATCTGCTACACAGCTTTATACAATTAGGTATCATTGCCTAATAGCACTGATGTTATTAGAAATTAAAGATAATTATATAGTAACTTAAGAAATATGATATTGATATGAAAGTATATGATCCCATTTCTGAAACCAGGGAAGTATAGCTTATGTATCGGACTTAATTGAGCAATTTACAAGAAATAAAAGGGATGGATGCAGTTATTTTTTTAGTATCACATAGTAAGTTTAGTAAATTCACTATAGAGAAAGTTAAAAGGATACTTTTTAATAATTACAATGAACTCAATGAAGTTACAACAGGTGCTGTTCAGCAAAAAAAATGTATTAATTTATGTAAAAGATATGCTTAATAAACAAGAATCTAGATAAAATGGATAAAAATGTTGGAGGTTATAATTATGGGATATGAAAATATTAAATTTGAAGATAAAACAAAGTTTTTAGTTACAGGAGGAGCAGGATTTATAGGTTCTAATCTTGTTGAAGCAATTTTAAGATTAGGTTATAAAGTTAGAGTTTTAGATAATTTTGCAACAGGAAAATGGCAAAACATAAAAGAATTTTTGAATAATCCTAATTTTGAAATGATTGTTGGAGATGTAAGAGATACAGAATCGTGTCAAAAGGCTTGCTCAGATATAGACTATGTTCTTCATCAAGGGGCCTTAGGATCAGTGCCAAGATCTATTAATGATCCAAGAACGTCAAATGATGTTAATACAACTGGAACTTTAAATATGATGATAGCAGCAAGGGATAATAATGTTAAGAGATTTGTTTATGCATCATCATCATCAGTTTATGGAGATGAGCCAAATTTACCAAAAGCAGAAGGCAGAGAAGGAAAACTTTTATCACCATATGCTATTACAAAAAAAGTATGTGAATTATATGGTCGTAATTTTTATGAACTTTATAATCTTGAAACTGTAGGTTTGAGGTATTTTAATGTTTTTGGTAAAAGACAAGACCCGGATTCAGTTTATGCAGCAGTAATACCTATTTTTATTAAAAAACTTTTGAATAATGAAGCTCCAGTTATTAATGGAGATGGAAGACAGTCAAGAGATTTCACATATATAGAAAATGTTATTGAAGCAAATTTAAAAGCATGTTTAGCACCTAAAGAAGCATGTGGTGAAGCTTTTAATATTGCTTATGGGGGAAGAGAATATTTAATAGATTTATACAATAAATTGAATGAACTTTTAGGAAAAGATGTAACACCAATTTTGGGACCGGATAGAATAGGTGATATAAAACATTCAAATGCAGATATAAGTAAGGCAAGGAAATTATTAAAATATGATCCATCTTATGATATCAACAAAGGACTTGAATTAGCAATTGAGTGGTATAAGGAGTATTTAAGCTAAGGGGTTAGATACTAATTTAGGTTTAGCAAGTAGTTGCCATCTGCTATGCCGATACTTTCAAAGCGCCCATTGAACTTAACTAGGTTGCTAAATGAAGTATAGTAGGTATGTGTAGCTATGCTTGAAGGTTTGTGAAGAATTATAAAGATTATGTGTTTTTTTAGTTGCTTGCAAAGGCTGCAGTTAAAGTTTACATTCATAAAAAATATTATATTAATATAACTGTGTAATATAAGGAGAAATTAATTATGAATTTATATAAAGAGTTATTAGATAAGAAAACAAAACTATCATTAGTTGGCTTAGGATATGTAGGATTACCTATAGCGGTTGCTTTTGCCAAAAAATTAGATGTTATAGGATTTGATATTAATAAGGAAAAAGTAGGAACTTACAAATCTGGAATTGACCCTACAAATGAAATAGGTGATGAAGGAGTTAAGAATTCTACAGTGCATTTTACTAGTAATGAAAAAATGTTAAAACAGTGTAAATTTCACATTGTAGCAGTGCCAACACCTACTAATGATGATAAAACACCAGATTTAAGACCTGTTAAAGGTTCAAGTGAAATAATAGGAAGAAATTTAACTAAAGGTTCTATAGTAGTATATGAATCAACAGTATACCCAGGGGTAACTGAAGAAATATGTGTACCTATATTAGAAAGAGAATCAGGATTAAAATGTGGACAAGATTTCAAAGTTGCGTATTCACCTGAAAGAATAAACCCAGGGGATAAGGTACATAGACTTGAGAACATAGTAAAAATAGTTTCAGGTATGGATGCTGAAACTTTAGATACTGTGGCAAAAGTTTATGAATTAGTTATAGAAGCTGGTGTGTATAGAGCAGAGAGAATAAAAGTTGCAGAGGCAGCTAAATTAATTGAAAACTGTCAAAGAGATGTGATTATTTCTTTTGTAAATGAATTATCAATGATATTTAATGGGATGGGAATTGATACTAAAGCTGTTATTGATGCAGCGGGAAGTAAGTGGAATTTCATTAAAATGAATCCAGGTTTAGTTGGAGGACACTGTATTGGAGTTGATCCTTACTATTTAATTCATAGAGCAAAAGAAATAGGTGTAGAATCACAAATAATAGCAGCTGGTAGAAGAATAAATGATGGCATGGCTAAATATGTTGCTGAAAATACTGCTAAGAGTTTAATAAAAGCTAATAAGAGAGTAAAAGGTGCCAAAGTAGCCGTATTAGGAACTACATTCAAGGAAGACTGTCCTGATACTAGAAATACTAAGGTTGTAGATATCATAGATGAATTAAAAGAATATGAAATAGAAGTTGTTGTTACTGATCCTGTTGCTGATAAGAATGAGTTAAGAGAAGAATATGGTTTAGAGTTAAAAGAGCTTGAAAATATAAATAATATGGATGCAGTTATATTAGCAGTATCTCATAGTCAATATAGAAACATGGATATTAATAATTTTAGCAAGTTATATGATAAAAAGAATGTTTTAAGTGAAGTAGCAGCAACTACAGAAGTAGAAGAAAAAAATGTATTTATAGATGTTAAAGGTATAATGGATAAAGATAGTATTGATAAAGAAAGATTTGTTTACTGGAGATTATAGAAATTTTAAGAAAAAACTTATATTTATAAATCGTAGATATTGATGTATTTCAAAAGGAGAATTAGCATGAAGGGTATAATTTTAGCCGGAGGTTCCGGTACTAGACTCTATCCAATAACTAAGTCTGTTTCGAAACAGATTTTACCTATATATGATAAACCAATGATTTATTATCCATTATCAGTTTTAATGCTTGCAGGCATTAAAGAGATACTTATAATTTCAACTGAAAGAGATCTTCCTTGCTATGAAGAATTACTTGGTAATGGGAGTGATGTAGGTTTAGATATTAAATATGCTGTACAAGCTGCCCCTAATGGGCTAGCGGAAGCTTTTATTATAGGAGAAGAATTTATAGGTAATGATAAAGTTGCTTTAGTTTTAGGAGACAATGTTTTCTATGGTTATGGATTTAGTGAAAGACTTAAAAATGCAGTAGAAAGGGATGAGGCTACTATTTTTGGTTACCATGTTAGTAATCCAAAAGAGTTTGGAGTAGTAGAATTTGATGATGTAAATAATGTTGTTTCTATAGAAGAAAAGCCTCAATTTCCTAAATCAAATTATGCAGTACCAGGGTTATACTTTTATGATAATGATGTAATTCAAATAGCTAAAACAATTAAACCATCAAAACGTGGTGAGCTTGAAATTACTGCTGTTAATAATGAATATTTAAGAAGAGGAAAACTAAAAGTTGAGTTATTTGGTAGAGGTATGGCATGGCTTGATACTGGTACACACAGAGGGCTTTTAGATGCGGCTAACTTTGTTGAAGCAATTCAAACAAGACAAGGATTATATGTTGCTTGTATTGAAGAAATAGCTTATAAAAAACATTTTATAACGAGAGAACAGCTTATAAAACTTGCAGAGCCATTAATGAAGGTTGAATACGGTAAATATTTAGTTCAAATTGCTAATGATTATAAAGAAGTTCAAGCTGAGGTAGCTACAACTGAAAATATATAGTGGATATGGAGGTAACTATGGGAAAGTTTAATTTTATAGAAACTAAAATAAAAGACTTATATATAATAGAACCTACAGTATTTGGTGATAATAGGGGTTATTTCATTGAAACTTATAGTAAAAAAGATTTTTATGAAGCAGGGCTTACTATGGAATTTGTTCAAGACAATGAAAGTAGGTCTAAAAAAGGTGTTTTAAGAGGCATGCATTTTCAAACAAAGCATACTCAAGGGAAACTTGTTCGTGTAACAGAGGGTGAAGTATTTGATGTTGCTGTAGATTTAAGAAAAGGTTCTCCTACTTTTGGACAGTGGGAAGGTGTGCTGTTAACGGCTGAAAATAAAAAACAGTTTTATGTACCAGGGGGTTTTGCTCATGGATTTTTAGTTATGTCTTATACAGCAACTTTTAATTACAAATGTACAGACTTTTATGCACCTGAATATGATAGTGGTCTTTTATGGAATGATGAGAAAGTGGGTATAAAGTGGCCACTAGAAAACATAGATGAAATTCTTTTATCAGAAAAAGATAAGGTACAAAAGAGACTATCAGAATTAGATGTACCTTTTATATTTGAATAATAAAAGTAAGGGGAAAGCTATTATGAAAACTTATTTAGTAACTGGTGGAGCTGGCTTTATAGGATCAAACTTTGTACTTTATATGATTAATAAGTATGAGGATATAAAAATAATAAATTTAGACAAGCTAACTTATGCAGGAAACTTAGAAAATCTTAAGGCTTTAGAAAATGATGAAAGACATGTATTTGTTCAAGGTGATATATGTCATAATGAATTAGTATCAAGCTTATTTGAAAAGTACGAAATAGATTATGTTGCTCACTTTGCAGCAGAATCTCATGTGGATAGAAGTATAAAAGAACCAGAAATTTTTGCAAAGACAAATGTATTAGGAACAGTTAATTTATTAAACTGTGCTAAAAATGCTTGGGAAACAGCTGATGGATGGAAAAAAGGCGTTAAATTCCTTCATGTATCTACTGATGAAGTTTATGGTTCATTAGGTGAAACAGGTTTCTTTATAGAAAGTACACCACTTGATCCTCATAGTCCATATTCAGCTAGTAAAACTGGTTCTGACTTAATGGTTAAGGCTTATGCAGATACATATAAAATGCCAGTTAATATTACAAGATGTTCAAACAACTATGGTCCTTATCAATTCCCAGAAAAATTAATACCATTACTTATAAACAACTGTTTAAATCATAAGGATTTACCAGTGTATGGTACCGGGATGAATATTAGAGATTGGCTTTATGTTGAAGACCACTGTAAAGCAATAGACATAGTTATTAACAATGGTAGGTTAGGTGAAGTTTATAACGTAGGTGGACACAATGAAAGAACTAATATTACAATAGTTAAAACTGTTATAAATTACATCAATGAACATGTAGATAAAGAAGTTACTGAAAACTTAATTAAATATGTAGCAGACAGAAAAGGTCATGATTTAAGATATGGAATAGATCCAACTAAGATTAAAGAAGAGCTTGGATGGTATCCTGAAACATCTTTTGAAGTGGGGATAGTTAAAACTATACAATGGTATTTAGATAACCAAGATTGGATGAAAAATGTTACTTCAGGAGAATATCAAAAATACTATGAGAAGATGTATCAATAGATAAAATTTATAAACTCTTAGGGCTGGCTCTGAGAGTTTTCTCATAAGAGGTGAAAAAATGAAGGTATTAATAACGGGAGCTAATGGACAATTAGGTCGAGAGTTAACTAAGCAATATTTAGATCAGAAGAATATAGAATTAATTTTAACTGATATTGGTGATTTTGATACAACTAAATACAATTTTAAAGAAAATAATACAATACAGAAAATAAGTTTAGATATAACTAACGAATCTAACATAAATAAAGTTTTAAATGAATATAAACCAGATGTGGTTATAAATTGTGCTGCCCATACAGCCGTTGATAAATGTGAAACTGATGGGGACAATGCATATAAATTAAATGCATTAGGACCTAAATATTTAGCGGTAGCTACCAGTGCAATAGGTTCAGAAATAGTACAAGTTTCTACAGATTATGTTTTTGATGGAGAAGGTAATACTCCACTAATTGAAACAGATAAAATGAATCCACAAACAGTATACGGAAGCACAAAATTACAAGGTGAAAACTTAGTAAAAGAAAATAATTCTAAGCATTATGTAGTGAGAACAGCATGGTTATATGGTGATGGAAATAACTTTATAAGAACAATGATTAAGCTAAGTGGAACTAATAAGGTTTTAAAAGTAGTAAATGACCAAAAAGGAACACCTACAAGTACAGTAGATTTAGCTAGAGTTATAATAAAGCTAATTGAAAACAAGTCTTATGGACTTTATCATTGCACGTGTAAAGGTGAATGTACATGGTATGATTTGACTAAAGAGATATTTAGATTAAAAGATATAGATACAGAGGTTATTCCTTGTACAACAGATGAGTTCCCAAGACCAGCTAAAAGACCTAAATATTCAGTACTTAGAAATTTAGCATTAGAAAATAGTATTGGAGATATAACTAGGAGCTGGGAAGAAAGTTTGGAGGAGTATCTGAATATTATATAGAGGATTATTTTAAAATACTAGGAGATTGAAATATGAAGGATATAGATATTAGGAATTTATTAGGTAGGGATACAATACAACTTAAATCAGAGCACATTGATAGGTATATCAAGGATAAGGTTATTCTTGTAACCGGCGGTGGAGGAAGTATTGGTTCAGAGATAATTAGGCAAATAACTAAATTTTCACCAAAGAAAATTTTTATTTTAGATATATATGAAAATAATGCTTATGATTTACAAATGGAGCTTAATAGAGACTGCCCCCAGGTGTGTAAAAGTGTGATAATTACTTCAGTGAGGGATTTAGTTAGAATGGATCAGGTGTTTTGTCAGTATAGACCTGATGTGGTATTTCATGCTGCTGCTCATAAGCATGTGCCTTTGATGGAAGAGAATATGGCTGATGCAATTAAAAACAACATAATAGGTACCTATAATGTTGTTAAGTGCGCCCATAAGTATGGAGTAGATAAGTTTGTATTAATAAGTACAGATAAAGCTGTGAATCCTACTAATATAATGGGAGCTACTAAGAGGTTTTGTGAACTTATAGTACAAGCTTTTAATGAAGTTAGTCAAACTGATTTTGTAGCAGTGAGATTTGGAAATGTTTTAGGAAGTAATGGTTCTGTGATACCACTATTTAAAAGGCAGATTGAAAAAGGTGGCCCTGTCACAGTAACACATCCAGAGATAACTAGGTTTTTTATGACTATACCAGAAGCAGCTCAGCTTGTAATTCAAGCAGGAGGCTTTGCCGAGGGTGGAGAGATCTTTGTCCTTGATATGGGTAAGCCAGTTAAGATGGTAGAGCTAGCTAAGGAATTAATATCACTTTCAGGCTATAAGCCAGAGGTTGATATAAAGATAGAGTATATAGGCCTAAGACCTGGAGAAAAACTTTATGAAGAACTACTCATGGATGAAGTTGCATTAACTTCTACAGAACACGATAAAATCTTTGTAGAAAAACCTAAAGAAGCAAATATAACCTTCATAGAATCATCTATAAAAGAATTTAAAAACGTAGACAATATGTCTAAAGAAGAAATTATAAAACTAATGAAAGAAAAGGTTCCTACTTACTACCCTATGGGGTTAGATTACGGGGTATCCCCAATAGCTGAAATCTCGCAAACCCTTGCTACGTAAACAACTAGTTAACTAGTTATATAGTTTTATTACACAGACTCTGTTCAATGAAAGAAGAATATTTATGTATTCTTCTTTTTTGCGTGATCAGCATTTATGCTGAGCCGGTAGGCTGAAAGAATTTAGCTTCCCCACCGGGGCTTGCTAATAGAAGAAACTAAAAACATAAAATATAGTGCAGTTTTTAATGAGTTTGGTTATAATATAAGTAAGTAAATATATTTTAAAATGATAGGTGAAGAACAAAATGAAGATAAAAAAAGAAATACATCATATACATGATAAAAGTTATAAGGATTTATTTTCTAATAAAGAAATTTTAATAAATATGGTTCAAAGTTTTGTTAAAAGTTCATGGGGAAAAGATATTACAAAAGATAATATTGAGTTAGTAAATAAGTCATATATTCTTTCAGACTATGAGGAGTTAGAATCTGATATAGTTTATAAGGCTACAATAGAAAATAAAGAAGTTATATTTTATATTTTGTTAGAATTTCAGTCATATGTGGATTATAGTATGCCTATAAGATTATTTTTATATATGACAGAAATATGGAGAGAAGTTTTAAAAAACACTAAAAAAGTAGAAGTAAAAAGCAAAGACTTTAAATTACCAGCAATAGTACCTATAGTGTTATATAATGGTGAATATAAGTGGACAGTAGAGAAAAAGTTTAAAAATGTTATAAGTAAAAGTGAATTATTTGGAAATAACATAATCGATTTTGAGTATATATTAATAGATATAAATAAATATGAAAAAGAACAATTAATGGAACTAAAGAATATAGCATCAGCAGTGTTTTTATTAGATCAAAAAGTTGACATTGAAGAATTTATAAGTAGAGTTAAGGATATTGCCATAGGATTTAATACCTTAAGTGAAGAACAAAAAATCATGTTAAGGCGTTGGCTAAAGAATACTTTATCAGATGAAATTAAAGATAAATTAGGAGAAAGAATAGAAGATATTTTAATTGCAAATAAAGAGGAGGTGGCTATCATGACTTCTAACATTTCAAAGACAATAAAAGAAACTTTTGAAAAAACAAGAGAAGAAGGAATTCAAAAAGGAATAGAGGAAGGTATCGAAAAAGGCATCGAAAAAGGCGAAAAAAATAAAGCTATAGAGATAGCTAAAAACTTATTAGATATTTTAGATGATGAAACTATTTCTATGAAAACAGGCTTAACAATAGAAGAAGTAAAAAGATTAAGAGACTAGCAAATTAAAGTTAGTCTCTAATTTGTTTCTAGGAGACTTAACTTTAGTAGTAATAAGGGTTTACACCGGGAAGAACATAAGAACATAAAAACATGAAATCTAGTGCAGGTTTTAATGAGTTTGGTTATAATATAAATAAGTAGATTTAGAGCGTGGAGGATATTATAAATATAAAAAAGAAAAGCTAGAAGAAAAGCTTGTAGAAAGTAAAGTCTTTTTAGTCAGAATATGAGAGTGTTTAAAGAGAAATCCAAATAGTGATGATGAGATAGTAGATGAAGCCATGATATCTTACTTTAATTCTTTCTGTGAATTTATATTAGATATGTGTGAAACATATTTAGTAGCAACAGAAAATTATATACCTAATAAATCAGGAGTTGATATAATAGAATTATCATCAAACTTTGGATTCATATCTTCAGAGGATTCTAAGAAACTTCAAGGAATAGTGAGACTTAGGAATAGACATACTCATGATTTTTATCAAAGGAAATTAGTAAGGAAAAGAATTATAGCTATATGCAAATCTGAAATGATAACTTTAGATTTATTTCTAGAAACATCTTCTGAGAAAATAAGATTAGTTGTTAGTGACAAAGGTTAAGAGACTAGCAAATTAACTTATGGAGGTAATGTTTTATGAATAAAGTAACTTTAATTGGTAATGTAGTAAGGGAGTTAGAATTAAAAACTTATGATGGTTCCGAGGGGGAGGGAAGCTATATTAAGATAAATCCCTTAATAATGATAAAATAATTAGAAATTATGTAATAGCACTTGTCAATATTATTCCAGACAGTTGCTGATTGCCATATATAGTATTATAATAAGTAATAAAGGGAAATATAAAAAATAAAGCAATTTATTTTTTGGGAGGAATTTAATAATGAAAAAAGTAATTACATACGGCACATTTGATTTATTGCATTATGGTCATATAAACATATTAAAGAGAGCCAAAGAGCAAGGAGACTATTTAATAGTAGCTTTATCGACAAATGAGTTTAATGAAGTTAAAGGTAAGAAGTGTTATTTTTCATATGAGGAGAGAAAAAAATTATTAGAAGCAATTAGATATGTGGATTTAGTTATTCCAGAAAATAATTGGGAACAAAAAATTCATGATATAAAAGAATTTCATGTAGATACTTTTGTCATTGGAGATGATTGGGAAGGAAAGTTTGATTTTCTTAAAGAATACTGTAAAGTTATATATTTAGGCAGAACTCCTGAAATATCAACAACTAAAATAAAACAGGAACTAGGTATAGGACAAGTTGCGATAGGTAAATAATATACATTATCATGGGACTAGTTATTGATTTACTAGTCCTAATTTTATTGTCTAAGATATAAATAAAAACAGTATAAGTTAAATAATTAGGAAGCTCAAGGCAAGCCTTTTGCAATGACCCTCGGGGGATGTGAATAGAATGTTAATATAGGACGGAAAGTATGGTAAAATGGTATATTTGATACCAAAGAAAATCTAGATAGTAAGTTTATTAAAGTGCAATTCTGCAATAGTGTATAATGTGGTTACAAAGACTAAATGTAAATATATATAATTTTGGATATATAATGCGCAGATTTACAAATGGAGCTTAATAGAGACTGTCCCCAGCTGTGTAAAAGTGTGATAATTACTTCGGTGAGGGATTTGGTGAGAATGGATCAGGTATTTTGCCAGTATAGACCTGATGTGGTATTTCATGCTGCTGCTCATAAGCATGTTCCCCAGATGGAAGAGAATATGGCTGATGCAATTAAAAACAACATAATAGGTTTATATTTATATAGTTTCCTAAGGAAAATTTTAAATAGTTAAATATAATAAAATGTAATGG
>NZ_DLCT01000005.1:929961-1098874 GCF_002480755.1 Clostridium sp. UBA7791
CCATTACATTTTATTATATTATATTATTAGTAAGGCGTACTACATGCTAGTGCAATTATAAAGAAGAATATATATATAGCAACGGTAAAAATAATTGAAGCTATGAATCCAAACAATGACCATTTACCTATAGCATCTGAACTTCTTGGTTTATTATCCTTCCACATAAAATAAACTATTATTCCAACTATAGGAAAGCAACAAGCTATTATATTTGCAATGGTGTCAGGCTCATCTTTTACTATTGGATGGCCATAATTATATGAATTATTATTCATTGATTGCTGGTTATTTGGATTTATAGCATTGCCACATTCAGGACAGAAGGTGACGTTATTTAGAATTTCTTTTCCACATTTAGAACAATACATATGCGAATCCTCCTTAAAAATTAAGTTAGTTTTTTATTTGATTTTTGGGTTACCACAGTGTATACAGAATTTAGCATCAACACTTATTACTTTTTTGCAATTATTACAAAGAGTTTCATTTTCATCCATATTTGAAATGGCATTTGTATCCCTCACTATAGGAGTACCACAAGTTGTGCAGAATTTACTGTCAGGGTTAAGTGGAGTTTTACAGTTTCTACAAACATTATCGAGATTATTTAGTACAAGTTTTTCATTAAAGTTTATAGAATTTGTGATAACTCTCTTTTTAAATATCAATTTACTAATAAATAAAGTTAATGAAACAAACAATATAAGTATTGGAGAATATTTAAGGTTTCCAAAAATGAAATCACCCAAGCCAGTAAAATAATTATCATTAAAAGCCATACTCAATACAAAACATCTGATAAAAGAGTATAATGAAAATGATGCTATAATCCCAAGGGTTATTAATAATATTTGTATAACTAAGTCAATAGTTTTAGATTTATTTTTGAAATATGAACTTATCAAGTATGATATTAGAATTGTAATAATATATATTCCGTAATAACATAATTCTAATAATAAGAATGGCACATTATCTATGCTAATATCATTTTTGAACATATTTATGGGTATAGCTAAAATTGGACCTAGAAATAAAAAAATGCAAGTACTTAATCCCACGTCTAAGATGTTAGAGGAAGCATACCCTATAAACACTAGAATTGCTAAGAGGAAGCATAATATAACTTCATAAAGTACATCATTAAAAGGTACAAAATCTATAATTAAAGATGTAATTATAGCTATGGAAGTGGCAATGGCAAGACAAATTATTTTTTTAGTATTAATGGATTTTTTATCATAATTAATCATTCTATTTAATTCCTCCAATGAGGCATATATTATAGGCCCCTCAAAATTTTTTGTAATTTGACTCCATGACTATAACCAAGTTTTCCAATAAAAATAATAATATATATTGTAGCAATGCCAGCTAAAATACCTGTGAATAGCCTTCTTGTATTTGTACTTGTCCACTTTCCTAAGTATTGTCCTATACCATCAATTCCGATAGGTATCAATAGAACAAAACTAAACATCAAGGGTATTTCTATGAAAAATGCCATTAGTAATGCTATTAAGTATCCAATTAATATACCAGTGCAACGAGCACAAATAGGAAACTGCTTTCCTTTATAAAAGAATGAACGCTCAGGTAGCTTGTGACATATAAAAAGATAGTCAAGTATTTTCATATTTTGATTTTTTCCTTTCTCATTAAAACCCATTAGTTGCTAGCCTAAACACAATGAATAATATGTATACAATTATGATTTTATGCGGATTTTGATTAAAGTAGTAGCTAATATATTAAGCTACTACTTTAATCAAAACATTATAATGTAAAAAATAATTAAAAGTTTACAGTTATTCTAGTAAGAAGAAAATGAACTTCCAGCTAAGCCTAATATAATACAGAGTATGTATATAATAGCTACGGCAATAACCCCACCGATGGCCCATTTGCAAACTGCACTTGAACTCTTTGGTTTTGTATCCTTCCAAACTAAATAAAGTACTAGTCCAACTATTGGAAAGCAACAACTTGCTATGTTTGCAAGGGTGTTTGGCTCATCGTTAACAATTGGTTGCCCATTGTTATATGTATTTTGAATATTTCCCATTGATTGTTGTTGGCTAGTTGGATTTGTATTATTGCCACATTCAGGACAGTAGATGGCATTGTCAGGAATTGATTTCCCGCATTTTGAACAAAACATGTATATATCCCCCTTAAAATTAAAATATTGTATAAATTCCATTAACAATTGTATCATTTATTGTAGAAATAGTAAACAATTTAGGTACAAAAGTAACTCCCTAAGCCTGCTGAGGCAAAATAAGACATATTCACGGCTTGTTCACAATTATTGTTGTACTTATAGTAAGTGGATGCAGCATAACGGAGCCTATTTAATACCACGGGGTTAGCCCCCCTCTCATTTTATGGGAGGGGGGGCTAACCCCAATTTTAAATTACATTTGGTTACCTGTTGGTTCAGATATACTCTTAAGAGCATCTTGGGCATTGTCAGAAAGAATAGGTTCAAGGGAAATATCTCCTAGTGAAACAATACCTACAAGATTATTATTTTCTACGATTGGAAGTCTACGTATCTGTTCTCTACTCATTATTTCAGCAGCATCATGAACATCCATTTCTGGGTTCCCTACAGTAGGATTTGAAGTCATGATATTTCTCACTTTTGTTTGAGCTGAATACTGACCTGAGGCTACAGACCTTAAAGCAATATCACGATCAGTAACAATACCATTTACCATTTTGTTACTACATACTGGTATGGAGCCAACATTATATTGTTTCATAAGTTGAGCAGCTTTTTCAATAGAATCCTCTGGGGTTAAACAAGCAACATCTTTTGACATGATTTCTTTTACTTTCATAAATTTCACCTCCATATATAGAGTAACCAATTAAATTATTATTTATTAGCTTGATATGTTGAAATTTTTGTGAAATTAATACTAGATATAGATCTATATATCAGGCTATAAAGGTCAATAAAGTCTAAAGGATTTTTAAATTAGCCTAAAAAATTCAAAATATCCTAAAAACAACCTATAAATTTTAGCAAAATAGTTACAATTTTTTAATATTTATGGTAATATGAAAAATAGGTGTTGACTGAATTATTAAAGTCAGACCATTCGCTAGAGAAATGAGGGGATAATTATGGGAAAAAAACTAATTTCACTTATTTTAGGCTTATCATTAACTTGTACTGTTTCGGCACCTGCCTTTGCTGCAGAATTAAAGGTAGATAAAGAAGCAAAAAAAGTACAAGCTATAGAGAAACTTGAAAAGCTAAGTGATGAAACAGTGGAACTAAAGGAAAATGATGGACAAGTCTTTTTATCAGGAGAGCTTTCTGATAAAGAAGTTCCAGGCGAGGGTTCAGCAACTAAATTTTTAGAGGAAAACAAAGAGCTCTTTGGAATTGACAATACAAAAGAGGAACTAAAGGTTGTTGAAGTAAATAAAGATGACATAGGAGATACTTTTGTAAAGTTTGCACAAGTTATTGAGGGAACAGAAGTAGATAACAGTTTAATAAATGTGCACTATGATAAAAATGGAGTTATAGTTAGTGTTAACGGTAACCTTGAAGAAAATAAAGAAATCACTACTCTTGGTAGTAAGGTTATTTCTCCTGAGAAAGCTATTGAAATAGCAAAAAGTCAATTTGAATTTAAAAAATTAAAAAAGACGCCAAAGGCTGAAAAGCTAGTAATAACTGAAGATGGTGTGAACTATGAAGTTTACAAAATAAATATTTTCTTTATGGAGCCTACCATAGGATGTTACGATGTTTATATTGAAGTTAATTCTGGTAAGGTAATAAAAACAGAAAATAAGATAAGATATAATACTTCAGTAACTGGAACAGGTATTGATGTTCTAGGAAAAACTAGAGAGCTAAAGTTAAGTGAATATAAAGATGAAGCTGAAGATAAAGTACAATATGGAATGGTAGATTTAACAAATGTAGCCACAGAAGCTATAGCTACCTATGATGCGAAAAACAGCACTGAGGAGCAATTTAATATGTTTTTAGTTTCAAATACTACTAAGGAGTTTACAGCTGAAGAACATAAAGCTCCAGTAAGTGCTCACTATAATGCAGATAAGGTAATAGATTTTTATAAAAATTTATTTAATCGAAATAGTATAGATAATAAGGGCATGGCAATAGAATCAATTACTCATCTTGGCTCAAATTACAATAATGCCTTTTGGGCTGGAGATATGATGTTTTACGGTGATGGAGATGGAGAAGAATTTACATACCTAAGCGGAGATTTAGATGTAGTTGGTCATGAAATGACTCATGGATTAGTAGAGTATACAGCTGGACTTGTCTATGAGTATCAACCAGGTGCATTAGATGAATCTATGGCTGATGTGTTTGGAGTACTTATTTCAACTTATGATAAGTATAATGTTGCTAATGGAGGAACTTGGAAATTTAACTCAGCTGATTGGGTTGTAGGAGATGACATCTATACTCCTAACATTCAAGGGGATGCTTTAAGAAGTTTAGCAGATCCTACCATATATGGTCAACCAGCTCATATGGATAATTATTGGGATCTTCCTAAGACAGATGATGATGGTGGAGTTCATAGTAATTCAGGGATTCCAAATAAAGCAGCATATAATATAGCTAAAAGTATAGGAATGGATAAGACTGCAAAGATATATTACAGAGCATTAACTCAGTACATGCATGCGGATACTAATTTTCAACAAGCAGCATACTGCCTTGTACAAGCTGCAGCTGACTTATATGGAAAAGGATCTAATGAGATCACTGTAATAAAGAATAGTTTTGCTTCAACTGGAGTGGCATATAAAGGACAGAAACCAGTTATTTCAGGAGCTACAGCTAAGAATGCAACAGTTGGAAATGTGTTTGATACAAAAGCTGGAGTTACAGCTGCAGATCTTGAAGACGGAAGCTTAACTTCAAAAATAGCTGTTAGTGGAACCATAAATACAAATAAAGTAGGTAAATACACTTTAACTTATACAGTAGCAGATAGCGATGGAAACAAGGTAAGTATACCTAGAGTTATTAATGTTGTTGCTAGAAATGTACAAATTAATGCATTAATAGGTACTGATAGATACGATACAGCAGTTAGACTAAGTAAGGGTCAATTTACAACTGCAAACACTGTAATGATAGCAAATGGTGGAGCTTTAGCAGATGGATTAGCTGCTACACCACTAGCAACCTTTAAAAAAGCACCTTTACTTTTAACAGAAGCAAGTAGTCTCCCAGAAGGAACTAAAGGTGAAATAAAGAGATTAGGTGCAAAAAATGCTATTATTGTAGGTGGAAGTGGAGTAGTTAATGACAGTGTAATAAAGGATTTAAAAGCACTAGGTGTAACTAACGTGGAGAGAATTGGTGGAAAAGATAGATATGAGACATCTTTAGAGATTGCTAAGTATATTGATAAAAATTGCTATGAAGTAAGTAAAGTAGTTATAAGTAATGGACATGGTGAAGCAGACGCTCTATCCATAGCTTCCGTAGCAGGTAGAGATAAGATGGCAATAGTTTTAGTAGAAAAGGATACAATTCCAACGAAAGTTTATAGTTGGTTACAATCAGAATCTCTACAAAATGCCTATATCATAGGTGGTACTGGGGTAGTTTCTGATAATGTACTAAGTAAGGTTAATGGAATCACTTCAGGAAATATAACAAAGAATAGATTAGGTGGCAAAGATAGATATGCAACTAATGCCATGGTTATAGATAAATTCTATGGAAGTGTTGTAAATAAAACTTATATAGCAAAAGGATATGAATTAATAGATGCTCTAGCAGCAGGTCCAGTTGCAGCCCTTAATGGATCACCAGTGGTTTTATCAGATGATGACTTAACAACAGAACAAAAAACTGTACTAGATAAGAGATTTGGAAATATAATCATAAGAACTGGTGGCGGAATTGCAGATAAAGCAGTAAATTCTTTAAAAAGTTGCATTCAACAGTAATTAAGTAATAGAGTCCAAGTATGGAGGATACTACTATTTCTTAGACTCGAATATAAAGCTGGTGTGGTATTTCACACCAGCTTTTGTTATGTGTAAATCATTAGTATGTATGCTGAGCTGTGAGGCAAAAGAAACCAGAAGTTCATGTTTAAAAATTTTATAAATTTTGTTTTTTAAACTTTAAATTTCATAATAATTGTTTGTAAGTTTTGTGCTAAATTTGATAGGTTTTCACTAGAATTTGCAATTTCTTCTATAGAGGCAACTTGTTCTTCCATGGATGCTGTTGCTTCTTCAGTTGCAGCCGCACTTTCTTCAGCAAGGGATGAAAGCTTTTCTAAAATATCTAGTATTTCATATTTTGTTTTTTCCATATTTTCTCCTGAAACATTTAACTGTTTAACTACTTTTCCAGATTCTTTCATTGATTCAGCAATTAACATATACTTATCTCTAGTATTAATTACACTACTAGCTTGTTCTTTAGATATATTAGATAGCCTTTCCATTGTATTTACAGCATTTTTAGCATTTTTTTGCAATTCATTAACCATTCCATCAATCTCTTTTGTAGAAGTTGAAGATTGTTCGGCTAATTTTCTGATTTCATCTGCTACCACTGTAAAACCTCTACCTGCTTCCCCGGCTCTTGCTGCTTCTATTGCTGCGTTTAATGCTAATAAATTAGTCTGTTCTGCTATAGAGGCAATGACATTACTTGCTTGTCCAATTTTATTAGAACTATCATTAGTTTTTAATATAACTTCATATATCTCTTTTGTTGCATCATTGCTTTCTTCTGTTATTTTTGATAGGGTATCAATGTCATTTAAACCTTCATTAACCACTTCTGCTACCTTCATTGAAGCAGTATTTAAATTTCTCACATTTTTCTGATCTTTTTCAATAATTTCTCCTAATATAGTAGCTTTTGAAGAACCTTCTTCTGTAATTAGTGATTGTTCAGAGGCTTCCATTGCTATTTCTTCTACTGTTTTTGATACTTCGTCTACAGCTATGGCTGATTGTTGTGAAGTAGCCATCAACTCCTCTGAAGCAGCAGTAACTTGTTCAGAAGAATCACTGACTTTGTCAATAATATCCCTAAGATTTTTAATTATGCCTTGTAGAGCTTGGGCTAAGGCTCCAATTTCATCATTTTTTTTAAGATAGTCTTCAGAAATATCTTCTGTAATATCTAAATTAGCTATTTTTTCTGAATGTTTTATTGTTTTTATAATAGGTTTAGTAATGGACTTACCAATTAAATATGTAATAGCAATACTAATAAATAAAATTATAGAAGTAACTATTATAATTGTTTTTTGTAGCCTAGGAATTGCAGATAAAACCTCACTCTTGTTGGCAGTAGTAATAAATATCCAATCAGTACCTTCAATAGGAGCAAATCCAGCATATAAATCATTACCTTCAAGGGAATAGGTGCTAACTCCTTTCTTATCTTTCAATGCTTTCTGAAGTAGCGTAGACATTGAGGTTAGACTTTTATCTTTTTTCATTTCTTCAGACGGATTAAACTGATTTAATACTTTTTCCCTGTCTGGATGAGCAATTATTGTTCCATTACTATTAATAATATAGCTATATCCTTCATCACCATATCCAATATCATCTATAATTTCACTTAAAGCATTTCCGTCTCTACGCCCTATTAAAGCACCTATAACTTTACCATCTCTCTCAATAGGGGCTGCATACATTAAAACAATTTCATTGGTTACACGACTAATTAATAAGTCGGATACATTCACTTCGCCATTTAAAGCCTTTTTTACATATTCTCTATCACCTAATTGGTTAGTTGATCCATTTGAATAACGGGCAGTACCATCAGGATCAACCACAGCAATATCAAGAAAATTTAGTCCTTCTACTTGTCTTTGTAGTATAGGTTGTTGTAATGTCCAATCCATGCTCTTAATTTTGTCTAATAGAGCTATTGTTTTTAAGCACTGTTCTTGAGTCTCACTTCTACTCTCTGTTACTCGTGCTCCTTCGGCTGCTAGTGAAACTAGAGATTTTTCTGCTTCTTTTGTAAGAGCAATATTAATATTTTGCGTAGAAATCATCTCTAATGAAATTGATGATAATAAAATTAGCACAGAGAAGTAGATAACTAATTTTGTTTTAATACTTTTTATTTTAAACTTCCTTTTAAAGTTTTTTAGATTTTTCATTTTCATCCCTCCATTTAATTAATCTATAGATTTTGGTTTTAATAACTACTACTTAAGAGTAGATATTTATAACATGCTAGATGCAATATAGTGTAAATAGGTTACTTTAAAAATAAATATTGCAAAATATGTAGTTTGTATTCCAATTCATATTATAACAAATTATCCTATAAAACAACAGAATTAAAATATTTTATACAAATAATACTAATTTTTTAACTTAAACAATCAAAAAAATTAGGCTTAAGTTGTTAACTAATGAAGCTTAAACCTATAGAAATTGAAGATAGGAGTTCTAAATTTCAATATTACTTTGAAAACATACAAATATAGGATATAATATACTGGTAAGGAGGGGAATATATGAGAAAAGATAGGATACAAACCATATTATGCATAGTATTATCCGTTGCGTTAATTGCTACTTTAGCTTTAGGTATAAATAGATCTAAGAAGGAAAAAGAAAAGATTTTAGAAAGTAAGAAACTATATGAAAGCT
Organism: Clostridium sp. UBA7791; assembly: GCF_002480755.1. Lineage (NCBI taxonomy): Bacteria > Bacillati > Bacillota > Clostridia > Eubacteriales > Clostridiaceae > Clostridium > Clostridium sp. UBA7791. The sequence goes on from NZ_DLCT01000005.1 coordinate 938,635, forward strand.
CAATAAATCTAACATCTAAACTGGAAGAAGAGAAAAAAGAAGGTAATGTTAAGAGAGAAACCAAAGGAAGTGAAGAAAAGTTCATTTTGGAAGGAAAAACTCTACTTTCTCTTGGAGATGGAGTTTCAAAAGGAAGTACATATCAAGAAAAGGTAAAAACTCTTTTGAATTTAAAAAGTGTAACAAATAACTCTAATAATGGCTTAGTTATGAGTAGTATGCTTAACTTAATTAATGGAGAAGCCCTCAAGGATATAGATATTATAATTATTATGGTAGGTACTAATGACTACACTAAAGGAAGAGCTCTAGGAACTAAAGATGATGGGGGAGAAGTTGAATCTTTTTACGGAGATGTGCAAGCGGTTATAAATACAGCACAAAAGGCTAAGCCTGAGGCAAAACTTGTATTTTTAACTCCATTAAAGCATGGATATATTGAAGGACAGCCAAGCTATCCTGATAAAAACAATATTGATCTTGGTCTAGAGGATTACTCCATGGCAATTAAAGAAGTATGTAATAAAAATTCTATACCAGTAATAGACTTATTTAATGAAAGTGGCATAGAAGCAGAAAACATAGCTGATTATACTGTAGATAATATGAATCTAAATGAAGCTGGAAATGAAAAAGTAGCCAAGACTATCAGCGAAGGTTTAAAGGAGATATTTAAGTAGGATATACTAAAGTGGATACACATAGTAGATATGCTAAAGTAGATATGCATAATAATATTGTAGTTTTGTGATATAGATGAAAATTCTTAGAAATGACAAAAGTTAATCAATGCAGAAACCATTAAATTTTGGTTTCAAATGATTAACTTGTCATGAATAAGAATTTTCAATAGGAATTATTTAAATTGCTTATTATTTTGAAAGTATTTATACACATAAAGAATTAAGTGAGGACCTTAGCTTGTTAAGAGCTACGGTTCTTCTTTTTGCTGCTGTTGAATAGTTAAGGTTTCTGGATTTTGAATAATCTTTTAGGTTGCCTTCACAATTTATGTATATGAAGGTTATTAGATCTCTTAAGTTATCTTGGAGGTTGTCCACTTCTCTTTTTATAAGTTTATACATTTCTTTTTCTATAAAACTATCTTCAGTTGATGCATCAGCTATTAAAGTATCCTCTATTCTAAGGTTAGTTTCAATTGGAGCTTCGATGGTTTGTACTTCATTATCTTTTGCTCTTTGCCTTATTAGGTAATTAAAGTTATTTTTTATTGCATAGGATATATAAGCTGTAAAATTGCCTTTTTCCGGAGTGTATTTTTCAAGGCAACGCATTAAGGTTATGTTTCCCATTTGAATTAAGTCTTCCATTTCATAGCCTCGGACATGAACCTTTGAAGCTTCTTTAATTATTAGGTATTTGTATTCATTAATCAATTCTTCCATTGCACTTTGGTCTTTATTTTTTGCTTTTAATATAAGATTCTTTAAATTGGAATAATCCATAGATATAACCCCCTAAAATACTTTAATAATATATATGCATTTTTTTGAAAAAGTGGAAATATAACTGATAAAAAAATTTTAACACAAACATTAGTTTGTGTAAATATACAATTGAAATATTTGGATAAAAAATATCTGAACAAAATATTTGAATAAAAATATCTGGATTAAAATTTTAATTTTATATTTATATGTTTTCTTATAATATATAGTGAAAGAGGAACAATATATATAAGGGAAATATACAAGGGAGAAATATACAGGATATTGATATACTGTATTAGTTGATAATTAAAACAGAATAATATATATTATCAAAAGATAAGAGATTTAAATGGTTTGAATATATTCTTTCTGTATTATAAAAAAATTTTAAAATAATTCAGAATATCTTGCAATAGATAATAATTGTTTGTTAATATGTAAGTATGGAAGATAATATGAATGCGGAGGTAATGAAATGGAACCTTTAAAATTAACTAATTCAGTTCATTGGGTTGGGGTTAATAATCCTGAACTTAGAGTATTTGACATAATAATGGAAACAAAAATGGGAACTACATATAATTCCTATTTAATTGAAGATGAAAAAATCACTATTGTTGACACAGTTAAGGATGGATACTTTGAACAATATTTAAAGAATATTAAATCTATTATTGGTGATAAAAAAATAGATTATATTGTAGTTCAGCATACAGAACTTGATCATAGTGGTTCATTAAAGGAACTATTAAAGGAATATCCAGAAGCTCAGGTTGTTGGATCAAAGGCTGCAGTAAGATATCTTAGAGGAATTATAAACATGGAATTTAAGTCTATAGATGCTTCAGGAGAGCTATCTATAGGAAAGAAGACATTAAGATTCGTAAATGCACCAAATCTTCACTGGCCTGACAGTATATTTACTTACTTAGCAGATGAAAAGATATTATTTACATGTGATTTTATGGGATGTCACTATTCACCAAGTGGGTGCATTACTGATAGTTGTTCTGGAAACTATGAAACTGAAATGAAGTATTATTTTGATGTTATCATGGGACCTTTCAAAAAATTTATTAATACGGCCCTTGATAAGATTGAAAATATAGAAACTGAAATTATTGCTCCTAGCCATGGTCCAATTCATATTGATGATAGAGAGTATTATAAAAATTTATATAAAACTTGGGCTAAGGAAGCTGCTATTGAAGAAAAAAACATCCAAATATTCTATGTTTCTGCCTATGGAAATACAGAAAAGGTTGCAAATCATTTAAAGGATGCCATTGAAAAAAGAGGAATTAAGGCTGGAGTTCATGAAATTACAACTACACCTTTAGAGGAACTTGTATCTCTTGTAGAAAAGTCAAGTGGTATATTAGTAGGTTCTCCTACTATAAATCAAGATGCAGTGGAGCCAGCTTGGAATTTACTTGCTCATGTTAGTGCTATTGTAAATAGAGGTAAAATTGCTGGAGCTTTTGGATCTTATGGTTGGAGTGGAGAAAGTGTGCCTATGCTTTCAGAGAGATTAAAGAGCCTTAAATTTAATGTAATTGATCCAGGTTTTAAATTTAACTTTGTACCAAGTGAAGAAGAACTTAAGCTAGCAGATGAATTTGCTGATAACTTCCTTGGAATGTTAAAATAAATTTAGTATATAATAATAGATTATGGTATATTATTAAGGTATGAGATATAATATAAAAAATGTTATATTCCATACCTTTTTTCATAGCCAATACTAATTACAAACTTAATAATATGTTTACATGAAAGATTTTATTAGGGAATAGGCTATAGAGAGAAAATATGGTAAAATGTAAGAAAGCTGATAAATTTCATTGCATTTTTATAGGAGTGATTATATTGAAGTGGTTAAATAAATTAGAGAGAAAATATGGCAGGTATGCCATTAGTGGATTGATGAAATACATTGTAGCAGCTAATTTGGCTGTATTTTTATTAGAGGTTATAAATCCAGGGTTAGAGGCAAACCTAATGTTAATACCTCAGGCAGTAATGGCAGGTCAAGTGTGGAGGTTAGTTACCTTTATTTTAATTCCACCAGCAACTAGTGCCTTTTGGATACTCTTTACCCTTTATTTCTATTATATTATAGGTATGGGGTTAGAACAGGCTTGGGGAAGCTTTAAATTTAATATATATTATTTAGTAGGGATGATTGCTACTATAATTGTATCTTTAATTGGAGGTAGTCCTGCTACAGGGGTATTTATAAATCTAACTTTATTTTTAGCCTTTGCATCCATATATCCTAACCATGAAGTTTTACTATTTTTCATTTTACCAGTTAAAGTTAAGTATTTAGGAATTTTAAATGCAGTGCTTTTGGCACAACAGTTTATAATGGGTGGAGTTGGAATAAAACTCATGATCCTTGCATCCTTAGCTAACTACTTTATTTTCTTTGGAAAAGACTTTATAGAGTTATTTAAAACTAAGAAGAAAGTTAAGAGGAATAAGGAAAAATTTAAAGTCATAGAGATGAAAGATTATGTACGTCATAGATGTACTGTATGTGGAATAACTGAAAGAGATGACCCTAATATGGAGTTTAGATATTGTTCAAAATGTAGTGGACATAAGGAATATTGCATGAATCACTTGAAAAATCATGAACATATTAATGATTAGTAGTGTATACCATGACTATTTGTTAAAAAATTAAGGGATCCATCAGAATTAAATGCTAACTATTAAGGTTAGTTAAATTTTGATGTATTCCTTTTTTATTCCATGACTACCAGCTCTAGTATTCCCATCTTATTTAAAGGTGGAGGAAAGAGCTTCTATATCCTAGGATAAGGATTTCTATATATGAAGGAGGAAAATTTATGAGATATGAAGGTGCAGTTTATAGACCACCTAGTGAAGGAAGAAGTTTAATAGTTCAAGCTACCATTGGTTGTTCTCACAACAAATGTAGTTTTTGTAATATGTATAAGGCAAAGCAGTTTAGAATGAGGGATTTAGAAGAAGTAATTGAGGATTTAGTTTGGGCTAGGGAGAGGTATGGATATATAGAAAAAATATTTATAGCTGATGGTGATGCTCTTATTATGCCTACAGAAAGACTTATTACAATTTTGGATAAAATTAAAGAATTATTTTCAGAATGTAAAAGCATTACTGTATATGCTAGTCCCAAGTCTATTTTACTTAAAACTCCAGAAGAACTAAAGCTTTTAAAAAGTAAGGGTTTGGAAATGGTATATCTAGGTATAGAAAGCGGAGATGATGAGGTTCTGCTTAAAGTGAATAAGGGAGCAACCTCAAAGGAACTTATTGAGGCTGGAAGAAAAATTAAGGATAGTGGAATAAAACTATCTTGCACTCTAATAAGTGGCTTAGGTGGGTTAGAAAACTGGAAAAATCATGCTTTAAACTCAGCAAAGGTTATTAATGCCATAAATCCAGATTATCTAGGCCTTTTAACTCTTATGACTCCTGAAGATGCACCTATATATGAAGAAATAAAAAGAGGAGCTCTTATGCTTTTAAATCCTAGGGAAGTAATGGAGGAGGTTTATCACCTTGTTAAAGAACTAGATCTTACAAACTGCATATTTAGAAGCAATCATGCATCAAACTATGCACCACTAGCTGCAGTATTAGGTAAAGAAAAGGAAAGATTACTTTCAGATATAGAAGGTTTTTTAGCAGGACAAAATAACTTTAAACCAGAATATTTTAGAGGGCTTTAATAATATTGAAATAAAGCCCTCCCTTTGATATAATTAGGATGTTAAAAAACTTTAAAACCTAATGGAGAAGGTTAGCACATAATGTAAACCATTACCTAATTTCAACAGAGCCTAAATATTAATGTACTATTTAAATTAAAGAGCTGTTTAAATTAAAAACAGTCTATTAAGGAAGGATGTTAATAATGAAAAATACATACATAAATATTCTTAAGAGAGAAGTTATACCAGCCTTAGGATGTACAGAGCCCATAGCTCTAGCCCTTGCAACGGCGAAATGTAGTCAAGCTTTAGGAGGAGTTCCAGATAGGGTTACGGTTCTTGTTAGCTGTAATATTCTAAAAAATGGTATGGGAGTAGGAATACCTGGTACAGGAATGGTTGGTTTAAATATTGCAGCAGCCCTTGGAGCTATTGGTGGTAATGCAGAGGCTGGATTAGAGGTTTTAAAGGATGTTACTAAGTCAGATATTGATAAATCAAAGGAATATTTAGCAGAGGGCAAGGTTACAATAGACCTTACTAAAGCGCCGGAAAAACTTTATGTAGAGGTTATTGGACATAAGGGCCATGATAGCTCTTCTGTAATAATTAAAAATAAACATAACAATATAGTTTTAATTACTAGAAATGAAGAGATATTGTTTGAAATCGAAGAGGTTAAAACTGTAGCTACAGAGGATAATGGAGACGAGGAACAGTTATCTGTTAAAGATATATATGAATTCATAAAAACTGTACCCTATGAGGATATAGAGTTCTTAATGGAAGGTATAGAAATGAATCGTAGAGTTTCAGAGGCTGGAAGAAAAGAAGAATATGGACTTAAAGCAGGAAAAATTTTATTAGATGGAAAGAACAGTAAAATGTTTGCAGATTCACTTCAAACCTATGCCATGGGATTAACTGCTGCAGGCGTTGATGCTAGAATGGATGGATGTACACTGCCAGTAATGAGTACAGCAGGTAGTGGAAACCAAGGATTAACAGCTACTTTACCTGTAATTGCAGCGGCAGAAAAACTAGGAGTTAGTGATGATACTTTAGTTAGAGCCGTAGCCCTTAGTGATCTTATAACTATTCATGTAAAAAGCTTTATAGGAAGACTTTCAGCTCTATGTGGATGTGGAGTTGCAGCTTCAATTGGAGCTAGTTGTGCCATTGTTTATATGCTAGGAGGAGAACTATGTGCTATAAATAAAGCTATAAAAAATATGGTGGCAGACGTTTCTGGTATGGTCTGTGATGGAGCAAAGCCAGGATGTGCTCTAAAAATTTCTACAGCAGTAGGTACATCAGTGCTATGTGCAGCCCTTGCATTGGAAGGGGTAGAAGTATCATCTCATGATGGAATTGTTCATGAGGATGTGGAGAGAACTATAAAGAATATGGCAGATTTAGGGGTAGTTGGAATGGCTGATGCAGACAGAGTTATCCTTAATTTGATGATGTGTAAGTAAAAAGGATGAATTTTTAACTTGTAAGGGATAAATTTTTAACTCGTAATAGTTGACAGTATGGTTTAAATTATCTATAATTTTATAGGAAATTAAGTTTTGTAAAACTAAATAGAAGTGTAATTTTTAAAATTATACAAGTGCTGAAGCAAACCACTTTGATAACCTTCAAAGTGGTATTTTTTTTTGCCGGAAAGGAGAATATCTATGACTAAGAAAACTTTAAAAGAATTATTTTATGATAAGAAATTTTATAAGATGGTATTATTTCTAGCTTTACCAATTATATTGCAGAATCTAATAGCATCCTCAGTAAATATGCTAGATACTTTGATGATAGGAAGAGTTGGAGAAGTTGAGTTAGCAGCAGTAGGTATTGCTAATCAATTTTATTTTATATTTAGCTTATTTATAATGGGAATAAGTTCAGGATGTGCAGTTTTTATAGCTCAACTTTGGGGGAAGAGAGATAAAAATAATATACAGAAGGTTTTAGGTATAGGAATTATAAGTAGTGTTCTTATAACCAGTGTTTTTAATTTAGTAGGAGTATTATTTCCAGAGAAAATAATTTCAATTTTCAACATAGATCCTCAAGTTATTAATATAGGGGCTAGCTATTTAAAAATAGTTTGTTTTAGTTATATCTTTACAGCTATATCTTTTAACTATGCAGCTGCTTTAAGGAGTGTAGAAAATACTGTACTTCCAATGTTAGCTAGTTTTTTAGGGTTAGTTGTAAATGGAGTTCTTAATACTGTCCTTATATTTGGTTTATTAGGTTTTCCAGCAATGGGAGTTAGGGGGGCAGCTATTGCCACCATAATAGCTAGAGGTTCAGAATGTGCACTTTTAGTTTTATATACCTATACTTCTAAGAATATTTTAGCTGCCAAAGCTAAAGATTTATTTAATATTACAAGAGAGCTGACTAAAAGTGTATTTGTAACTATGATACCAGTGCTTTTAAATGAAGCTTGTTGGGGGTTGGGGAACCTAACCTACGCAGTAATTTATGGAAGAATAGGAACTCAAGCTACGGCATCTATACAAATATGTACAACCATCTTTAATCTATTTATGATTATAACCTTTGGACTTGCCAATGTGGCGGTGGTAGTTATAGGTAAGGAAATTGGAGCTGGAAGAGAAAAGCGAGGATTACTTTATGCTAGAAGACTATGTGTAATTTCTTTGATTACAGGAGTTATATTAGCTGTAGTTTTAGCTATAACTTCACCAATAGTTTTAACTGTGTTTAAAGTTTCTGAGGAAGTGCTAAGAAATTCTTTAAGGATTCTATATGTATACTCTGCTCTAATGCCTCTTAGAGTATTTACAGTAATTTTGGTAGTTGGAATCTTAAGAGGAGGCGGTGATGCTAAATATGGTGCCATTGTACAGGGTATAACTCTATGGGGCATCGGAATCCCATTATCTTTTGTGGCAGCTTTTATATTACATCTACCAATATATTTGGTGGTTTCAGTTACTGCAGCAGAGGAAATTGTAAAATGTATTATTGTAGTTAGAAGATATAGAAGTAACAAGTGGATAAATAATATAGTAAATCAAGTTTCTAAGGAAAGTGTAGAAATAGTTATATAATTCTTTGTGTATCGGTATGTGTTGCTTAGCAATTATCATACCGATTTTTTTAGTGAACTGTTGTCAGCCGAAAAAAATTTATATATAATTTATTATAAGGGAATTATTTGAAAATTATTTAAATAAAATATTTTGGGTGGGGTATATTATGACATATAAAGAAATGAATTTAAAAATGCGAGATGGAAAAGAGATTTATTTATACAAATGGGAGCTAGATGAAGGTGTTAAACCTAAGGGAGTTATACAACTTATTCATGGTATGGCTGAATATGGTAGCAGATATGATAGATTTGCAAAGGAATTGGTTAAGGATGGTTTTATAGTTTATGCTGATGACCATAGAGGCCATGGAAAATCTGCAGAAAGCCTAAGTGCTTTAGGATATATTAGCGATAATGATGGATTCCATGACATGGTTCATGATCAACGTGAAATAAATAATTTTATAAAAGAAGAAAACCCATCACTAGATATTTATATTTTTAGTCACAGTATGGGGTCTTTCATAGCACAAAGGTATATGGAGATATATGGAGACACTGTTAAGGGTGTAATTTTATCTGGAACTGGTGGTAAACCTAATACTTCAATGAATATGGGAATATTTTTGTCAAAGGTTATAATGAATCTTAGGGGTAGAAGATCTAGTGGAAAGTTAATGGATGATTTAGGCTTTGGAAATTACAATAAGCTAGTAGAAAATCAAAAAACTAAATATGATTGGTTAAGTAGGGACGAGGAGGAAGTAGAAAAATATATTCTAGACCCCTATTGTGGAGGAGTGTTTCCGGTATCCTTTTTCTATGATTTTTTAAAGGGAATGAAGGCAATACATAAAAAGGACAATCTTGCTAGCATACCAAAGAACTTATCTATAACCATGTTTAGTGGTGATAAGGACCCAGTAGGAAACTATGGCAAGGGAATATTATCTCTAGTTGATACTTTTAAAAGTTTAGGTATTAAAAATTTAAGTTATAAACTATATGAAGGTGGAAGACATGAAATATTAAATGAAATAAATAGGGATATGGTTACAGAAGATATTAAGGCGTGTTTAAATAGCTGGGTTAAAGGGGATAATTAGATTAGTAGGATTATCTCTAGTTTGACATATTAATCATTACAATATAGAATAGATAGAGTTGTAGTTATTTGAATTTACTATGGTTTGCAAGTGTTGTTTATGAGAAAATTATAGGAAGTTTTGCCATTGTAAAACAAATGACTTCTTATGGAAAGATGTTACTTAATTTGGAGGAATGATTATGTCAAAAACCATAGAATATAAAGATCTAACTGGAGACTATGTCCTTGTTGATGTGAGAAGTACAGGAGAATTTAATGAGGCTACTATTAACGGTGCAGTAAGTATTCCTCTTTTTAATGATGAAGAAAGAGCAATTATTGGAACCATATATACTAGAAAAAGTACTGAGGAAGCAAAGAGATTAGGGGTAGAGACAGTATCTAAAAAACTACCTTATATATATGATAGAATTCATGAGCTTGAAAAACAACATAAAAATGTAGTATTATTTTGTGCTAGAGGTGGCATGAGAAGTGCATCTATTACAGATCTTTTAGGTGCCCTTGGCATGAGAGTTAGCAGAATAAAGGATGGTTATAAAGGCTATAGAGCCTTCATAAATGAGGAGTTGCCTAAGGTTAATGAAAAAGTTACCTATATAGTACTTCATGGTAATACGGGAGTTGGAAAAACTGAGATTTTAAAAAAACTTAGAGCTGATGGATATGATGTATTGGATTTAGAAGGATGTGCTAATCATAGAGGCTCCATATTAGGTGCTGTAGGCCTTGGAGATGGTACTAGCCAAAAGCAGTTTGAATCTAATATCTATGAGGAATTAAAGGCTGTTAAGGGTAAATATGTATTCATTGAAGCAGAAAGTAGAAGGATAGGAAGGGTTTTAATTCCGGAATATATACATTCTGATATGAAAAGGGGACTTCACATATTTGTAGATGCTCCAATAGATTTTAGAAGTAAGATAATAATTGATGAATACACTAAAAATAATAGCTGTAATGAAGAAATTTGTGATGCACTAAGAAGATTAAAGAAACACATCAGTGAAAAAAACATAGAAATATATTGTGATATGGTTAATAATGATCAGTATGAAGAAGTGGTTAAGGAACTTATGGTAAGGTATTATGACCCACTATATACTCACAGCTCTGATAAGTATGAATATGACAAAAAGCTTATGATAAACTCCATAGATGAAGGAGTAGAAGAATTAAAAAGCTTTATAAATAATTTAAAATGTGAAGAATAAAATATGTATATTAAGTAAAGCTTATAATTAATGTTTATGAGACTTTTGTAAAATAAACTAATCTAAATAAACCTTAAGCACGTACTAATATTATTCGCTAACAATAATATTAAAGCACATGCTATATATTCCATATAAGATTAGCAATATATTTTACGAAAACATAGCAGAACAGTAATTATAGGCTTTTTCATGTAAAATTTTAATATTTACTATTTAAATAAAGAACATTGCGGTTCATTAAAGGGATAGAATTTTATTTTTTCAAGTAATTAGAAAAATAATAAAAAAATACCGCAAAAATAAGAACGTTTGTTTTGGAATTTCAAGAAAAAACTTTACTCCTTTGGAATAAAGTTATACAATAACAAATGTAACTCAACTTTTAAGGAGGGATAATATGGCGCAAAAGGAGAATAATAGAGGTACTTATGAAGTTACAGATCTCACATCTCTTGAAAAATTAGAGCCAGTAAGGGTTAGGCCTGGAATGTACATTGGCTCAACGGGTACTAAGGGTCTGCACCATTGTATATGGGAAATACTAGATAACTCTATTGATGAAGTTGCCAATGGATTTGGAGACAGGATAATAGTTACTTTAAGTAAGGATAAAACCGTTACTATAGAAGATAATGGAAGAGGAATACCTACAGGAATACATCCTGTTAAAAATAAATCTGGGGTGGAGATGGTTTATACAGAACTTCACACAGGAGGTAAATTCAATAATAATAACTATAAGACCTCAGGAGGACTTCATGGAGTTGGAGCTGCTGTTGTAAATGCTCTGTCTAAGTGGTTAGAGGTAGAAGTTAAACAAAAAGGAAATATTTATCTGCAAAAATTTCACTATGGATATGACAAAGAACTTAAAAGGGACATGCCGGGAACCCCAGCTACACCTTTGAAGATTGTAGGAAAGTCTAATGAAACTGGTACTAAAGTAACTTTTTTAGCAGATGGTGAAGTTTTCGGAAATGTAGATTATAAGTTTGAAATAATTGATGAAAGATTAAAGGAGCTATCCTTTCAAAATAAAGGGATTACCTTAATTCTAAGAGATGCAAGGAAAGATGATGTTGTAGAAAAAGTATATCATTCAGAGAGAGGCCTTTTAGACTTTATAGATTATTTAAATGAAAGTAAAACCGTCCTTCACAAAGAGCCAATAATTTTCCAAGGAGAAAGAGAAATTAATGGACTTATGGTATCGGGAGAAATATGCATACAGTTTACAGATTCTACGGCAGAGCATATTGCTAGCTATGTAAATAATATTCCCACAAAAGAAGCTGGTACTCATGAAACAGGATTTAAGACTGGTATGACTAGAGCCTTTAAAGAAGGTAGTAAGAAGTTAAATCTTTTAAAGGAAAAGGATAAGGACTTTGAAGGGGACGATATTAGAGAAGGTATGACTGCCATTGTAAAGGTAAGAATTACAAATCCAGTCTTTGAGGGTCAAACTAAAACTAAGCTAGGAAATGTTGAAGCCTATTCTGCAATGAATGACCTTGCCTATACTAAGCTAGGTGAATGGATAGAGGATAATAAAGAACTAGCTACTGTAATTATTAATAATGCTATTTCAGCTGCAGCTAGAAGAGAGAAAATTAAGAAAATAAATGAAGCGGAGAAGAAAAAGATAGGAAATGGTACTGCACCACTGGCAGGAAAAATAGCTGTCTGTACTTTGAAAGACAGAGAATTTACTGAGTTTATAGTGGTGGAGGGAGATTCTGCGGGAGGTTCTGCAAAACAAGCAAGGGATAGACGATTCCAAACCATAATGCCTTCTAAGGGTAAGATTATGAATACGGAAAAACAAAAATTAGAAAATGTTCTTGCAAGTGAAGAACTTAGAATCTTTAATACTGCCATAGGAACTGGAGTTTTAGAAAACTTTAAACCAGAGGAATTAAAGTATGGAAAGATAATTATACTAAGTGATGCCGATGTGGATGGATATCATATCAGAACCCTTTGGATGACTTATGTTTATAGATATATGAGACAACTTATTCAAAATGGAAATTTATTTATTGCATTACCACCTCTTTATAAGGTTTATAAAATCACTAAAAATGGTGAGGTTAGTAAGTACGTTTATAATGATGAAGAGCTAAATAAGGCTAAGAAGGAAATTGGTAAGGGTGCATTAATTCAAAGGTACAAAGGGTTGGGAGAGATGAATGCAGACCAACTTTGGGATACTACATTAAATCCGGCTACTAGAACTCTTCAAAGGGTTACCATTGAGGATGCTGCTAAGGCTGAAAAGATGATTTCCTTGTTCATGGGAGATGTGGTAGAGCCAAGAAGAAACTATATGTACAATCACGGTGAATTTTAGGAGGTGTTACAATGGCAAAGAAAAAAGAACCAATTCCAATAGATAATAATATTATAGATGTTTCTATAGATGAGGCTATGCCAGAGAACTATCTTCCCTATGCTGTAGAAGTATCAAAGGATAGAGCTCTTCCAGACGTAAGGGATGGACTAAAGCCTGTTCATAGAAGAATTTTATATGGAGCTTATATGCTTAAGGCATTCCCAGATAAGCCATATTATAAGTCTGCCAGAATAGTAGGAGATATTCTAGGTAAGTACCATCCCCATGGAGATACATCAGTTTATGATGCCATGGTAATTTTATCTCAGGATTTTACTACAAGAAAGCCCCTTATAGATGGTCATGGAAACTGGGGATCTATAGATGGAGATAGTGCAGCTGCCATGCGTTATACAGAAGCTAGACTATCTGGCATTGCTTTAGAAATGCTTAAAGATATTGATAAAGATGTAGTTGATATGATGGATAACTACTCTGATACAGAAAAGGAACCTACAGTTTTACCTGCAAAATATCCAAACCTCTTAGTTAATGGAGCCTTTGGTATTGCTGTAGGATTGGCTACCAATATTCCACCCCATAACCTAGGAGAGGTTATTGATGGAGCCATTGCCTATGCAGATAATGAGGAAATAACCACTAGAGAACTTATGGAATACATAAAGGGACCGGATTTACCTACTGGTGGAATATTAATGGGAAAGGATTCTTTAGTGGCTGCCTATGAAACTGGGGAAGGAAAAGTGGTTTTAAGAGCTAAAACTCATTTTGAAACCTTGGAAAGTGGTAGACTTGGTCTTGTTATTTCAGAGTTTCCTTATAGAAAAAATAAGGCTAAGCTTCTTCAAGCAATATCTGATTTAACAGGAGATAAAAAGCATAGCAAAGCAGTGGAATCTATTGCGGATATTAGAGATGAATCTGATAGAAATGGTATTAGAGCCGTTGTAGAATTTAAGAAAAACACTACAGAGGAAACGGCGGATAGAGTCCTTAAATATCTATTTAAGAGAACGGAGCTTCAATGTAATATATCCTTTAACATGGTGGCTTTAGCTGGTGGAAAGCCTAGGACCATGGGACTTAGGACTATAATTAAATACTATATAGAACATCAAAAGGAAGTTATTACAAGAAGAACAAAAAGAGAGCTAGAAATAGCAGAAAAGAGATTCCATATTGTAGAAGGCTTTATTAAAGCTATTGGAATCATGGATGAAATAATTAAAACTATTAGGGCATCTAAATCTAAAAAGGATGCAGGAGAAAATTTAATAAGCAAATTTGGCTTTACTAACCCTCAAGCAGAAGCTATTTTAGAGTTGATGCTTTATAGACTTACAGGTCTTGAAATTAAGATATTCCAAAAGGAACATAAGGAATTAGAGACTAAGATTAGGGGACTTAAGAAGGTATTAAGTAGTGAAAAGGAGCTTATTAAAGTTATTAAAAAGGAGCTTCTAGAGGTTAAGGAAAAATATGATGACCCAAGGAGAACTACTATTTTAGAAGATGATAGTGATGCTAATATTCAATTAGAAGAACTTATAGTAGAGGAAGATGTGGTAGTAACCATGTCTAAGGATGGATATATTAAGAGAACTGCTTTAAAATCCTTTATTAGAACAACACAAAATACTGAGGATATAGAATATAGAGAAGGAGACTTTAATAGATTCTTCTTTGAATGTAATACCAGAGATACCCTATGTATCTTTACAAATCAGGGAAATATGTATCAATGTAAGGTTGCAAATTTAATTGAGTTTAAGTGGAGAGATAAGGGTGAGAGAATTCAAGGATTTATTAGAACTCTAGATTTAGATAAGGAACTCATAGTAAATGCCTTTGTAGTACAGGATTTCTCTATTACTAGGGATGTGCTTCTTATGACCTCTAGAGGTCTTATCAAGAAAACTGAACTTAGCAAGTTTATTACTAATAATTCAAGACTTCAAGGTATTAAGCTTAAAAAGGATGAAGAATTGATAAGTGCTGAATTAGTGGATAAAGATAGAGAAGAAAGATTTATTGAAATAACTACTGCTAAGGGATTAAACTTCATTGCACAGGAGCCTAAGGTTGAGCCAGTGGATAGAGGTATAGTTGGAAAACCTATAGTTAATTTAACCCATGGAGATAGTATAACTCAGTGTAGTTATGTAGATGAATTTAATTATAAAGAGTTCTATATAACTGTTAATAAAAAGGGGATCTTAAGAACTTCCAGTAGAAGAAGCGGAGAACCGGTTATAACTACATCAAACTCTAACGGTGAGTTATTCCTATTTACAGCTGGTGGAGAGTTATTTAAAATGTCAGCCTTAATGATACAAAACATAGATAAAAAGGGTATTGAACTGGAAAAGCTATTTGAAGGTTATAATTCTAAGGATCCAGTGATTGCAATAATATCTGTGGATAATGAAGGAAGCTCTAAAGAAAATTTCTACTTCTTTACTGAAAAAGGTGTAGTAAAGAAAACTAGTATAGAAGAATTCACTGGTGAGTTTACTAATATCTCAGCATATAAATTTAAGACTCCGGAGGATAAGCTAATTAAAGTAGAAGTTGAAGCTGACAAAGGAGAAGGGTTACTCTTCACAAGAAAGGGTATGTGCCTTAAATTTGATTTAGAAGCTATAAATGTCATGGGGAAAAATGCTACTGGAGTTATGGGAATTAGCTTAAAGGATGATGATAAAGTTATCTTTGCAAAAGCAAGAAACGGTGCTATTTCAAATAAAAATAATGAATTATGCGTAGATTTATTTGAAGAAAACCTGAAAATAACTACCCAAAATGGTCAAGAGAACATAGTGGATTTAGGAGCCTTACCAATTCAAAATAGAGCTGGTAGAGGTAAAAATGTCATTGTATTTATGGATGATGACTTTATAGAAAAGGTAGAGCTAATTAAGTAATAGAAGTAAAGTGGGGGTAGCATGGATAAGATATTTTTAAAACATGGAGTTAGGTTGCTTTATGAAAGAGTTCCAGGAAATATAACTTCTTTTACCATAGGGTTAGAAGCAGGAGCTAATAGTGAACATTCTAATAATCTGGGCATTGCCCATGTTGTAGAACACATGGTATTTAAGGGTACCCATAGTAAAAGCGAGAAGGAAATCAATGAGATATGCAATGAGTACCTAGGATTTCATAATGCTATGACTAATTATCCCTATGTAGTTTATTATGGAAGCTCCTTAAAGGAAGATTTTAAAAATGCCTTTAATATATATTTTGATATAGTATTTAATCCAGCCTTTAGAGAAGAAGGTTTTAAGGAAGAAATGGCAGTTATCATAGAGGAACTTAAGGAGTGGAGTGATGATGTAGTTCAGCACTGTGAAGATTTTTTATTCTATGAAACCTTTGAAAAAAGAAGAATAAAGGAGTTAATCATAGGCAGAGAAGAAACTATAAAGGCTCTAACCTTAGAAGAGATAAGGGAGTACCATGAGAAGTTTTACACCCTAGATAACTGTGTAGTTTCTGTAGTAACTTCTTTAGACCTAAGTGAGGTTATTGAAATTATTGAAGGTGAAATAGCATCCTTGAATAAGACAAAACCTTTATTAACGCATAACACCTGTGAAATAGAAGTCCTGGAAGGGGTAAAATCATCCTTCACCCAAAGGAGCTCTGAAAGAGTTTCATCAAGGGAAAGTCAAGAAGAAAAGACTTTTTCCCTTTACGAGAATCCCAAGGCTGGAGTGTATATTGAAGAGAATCTCTCAATTAATGGATGCAAGGTTCAATATATATTTCCCATTCATAACCTAAGTGAAAGGGAAGTTACCTTACTTCAATTATTTAATGAATATTTTGCAGGGGGCACTAGCTCCTTGCTCTATGATGAAATCAGAACTAAGAGAGGTTTAGTATATGATATTCAAGGAAAGGTTAAGGGAGAAAAGGGCATAAAACTATATACCATAACTTTATCTACATCTAAGGAAAATATTGATTTGGTTAAAGAGATAATTAAAGAAAACATTGATAAAGTAAAAGCTTTAAAGGGCATATTTACTGAAGATTTCTTTAAAAAATATATAAAGAGTCAAAATTTAAAGAGAATGTTAGCTCTAGAGAAATCCATAGTTTTATCTATGCACCTAGCTGTCTATGAAATAATGCACAGTGGTGGAGAATTACTTTTAAATGAGTTTTATAACCTAAGTAATTGCACAGAAGAAGAAATCCTTAGTGTAATAGATAAGGTATTTATTAAGGAAACAATAGGAATCATAAGGAATTAAAGGTAAGGTGATTTGGTGAATACTGTTTGGAAAGATAGTCAGTGCTCTATGGAGGTTTTAAAGGAGCTACTTAAGGATATAAAGGTTACTCCTATTACGCTTAGGGTGCTTATGAATAGAGGAATAGATACTAAGGAAAAGGCAGATGAATTTTTAAATTCTTCTTTGAATAAGCTATATAACCCTTATCTTATGAAGGATATGGATAAGGCCATAGAAATTATGGTGGAGGCTATAAATAATAAGGAAAAAATTATGGTCTACGGAGATTATGATGCAGACGGAGTTACTAGTACTGCCATTCTTTATAAGGCTATAAAAAGCTGTGGTGGAATAGTAGCTTATCATATACCACATAGGGAAAATGAAGGCTATGGTATGAGTATTTCTAGAATAGAGACCATAGCAGAGGAAGGCTTTAATCTTATAATAAGTTGCGATAATGGGATTTCTGCTATAGAAGAGGTAAAAAGAGCTAAGGAACTTGGATTAAAGGTTATTATCACAGATCATCATGAACTTCCCTTTGAGGAGATAGATGGAGAAAGAAAGATGGTAATTCCAAGTAGTGATGCCTTAATAAACCCTAAGCAGGAGGATTGTAATTATCCCTTTAAACTTTTATGTGGAGCCGGTGTGGCTTATAAGTTTTCTTTAGCTTTATATGGAGCTATGAATATGAAGGATAAAAATACTGATGATCTTCTAGAATTAGCTGCCATTGGCACTATATGCGATGTGGTAGATTTAATGGATGAAAATAGAATCATTGCAAAGGAAGGGCTAAAGATACTTTCTAATACAAGAAATTTAGGAATAAAAGCTTTAAAACATATAATTGATATAAAGGATGAGGTAACTTGTTATAATGTTGGCTTTAACATTGGTCCTTGTATCAATGCTACAGGAAGGCTAGAAACTGCTGAGCTATCCTTAGATCTACTACTTTGTAAAGATATGGGTCAGGCTATGGATATTGCTACAAAGGTTTTTAATCTTAATAAGGAAAGGCAAGACCTTACCACAGAAAGTGTGGAACAAGTTTGTGCTGACATAGAAGGGTCTTCTTTGATAAATGATAGAGTACTTGTAGTATATAACCAGCATATCCATGAGAGTATTGCAGGAATTGTAGCAGGCAGAGTTAAGGAAAGGTATGGTAAGCCAACCTTTATTTTAACCCAGGGAAAAGATATGCCAAAGGGTTCAGGTAGATCCATTGAAGAATATAATATGTTTGAAGAAATGCTAAAATGTAAGGATTTACTAAGCAAGTTTGGTGGACATCCAATGGCAGCAGGACTTTCCATAGAAGAAAAAAATATTTCAAAGTTTAGACAATTATTAAATGAAAACTGCTATTTAAGTGAGGAAGATCTTGCTTCTAAAATGAGAGTAGATTCTCCCATAAAGTTAAATTATATAACAGAACAGGTTGTAGAAGAATTCAAGTTATTAGAGCCCTTTGGAAAGGGAAATCCAACGCCAATTCTAAAGGCTAATAGAGTTTTAGTGGCAGATATAAGATTTTTAGGAAGTGAATATCAGCATGTTAAATTTAGATTTAATGTGGAAAGTACCAATAATCTGATAGATGGTTTATATTTCAATAAAAGAGATGAAGTTATTGAGATTTTAAAAGATGTCTATGGAGATGAATATGGAGATATTGGAAGTGGGTATATAAGACCGAAGGGTCTATTTCTAAATATATTATTTCAGCCAGATATAAATGAATATATGGGAAGAAGAAGTGTGCAATTAAAACTTAAAGATATAAAATGCAACTAAAAGTATAAGATGTAAAAGGTAATTAAAAGTTTTATATAAGAAAGTCAGTTAAAAAGTTAAAATCCCATTAATAAAGAGATGCACCTATAAGGTGCATCTCCTATTTAGGGTTTACTTACTATTAAATAATTTATTCAGATATTAATATATCCTATAAATTTCTTTCGTAAGCTTCAACCATTTTTTTAACCATTTGTCCGCCGATTGATCCAGCTTCTCTAGAAGTTAAATCACCATTATATCCTTCTTTTAGGTTAACTCCAACTTCTTGAGCTGCTTCCATCTTAAATCTGTCTAAACCTGCTTTAGCTTCTGGTACTAATAATCTACTTTTGCTTGTCATTTTATATTCCTCCTCCAATAAATTAGTAGAAGTCAACAAACATATTAATGTGAACCTCTTATTATTTAAACAAATTTTGCTAACTTCTTAAATAATAAACTTACCACACGCTACTTACAAATGTTTGATTAAAGATTTTTTTCGTAAGCTTCAACCATTTTTTTAACCATTTGACCACCAACTGATCCAGCTTCTCTAGAAGTTAGGTCTCCGTTATATCCTTCTTTAAGATTAACTCCTACTTCTTGAGCAGCCTCCATTTTAAATTTGTTTAAACCTGCTTTAGCTTGAGGTACTGCTGGTTGATTAGAATTATTATTATTGTTTGACATGTATTTTCACCTCCTTTGTTTTGATAATAGTATTGTACCCGGATATAAGAAGATTATTTAAGAGAATGGGTGGAAACATATGAAAGATTATGAGCAATTACCTTTTTATGTATATATTCAATAGTTTTTAATATAAAATTCATATTTTATATTTACATTTGTCTTCATATGTGGCATAACTTAATAAGGAGCATAATATATCTAATATAATAAAAAACATATTATAATAAAATCTATATAGTAATAACATTATTTTTAGCTTTAGCGAGATTACATATACTCGTCTAAGGCTTAGATATTTTTATTTTAAATATTTCAAAGCTATTAAAGCTTTTACTAGGTAATTTTAGGAGGACTTTTAAATTGAGTAACAAAAAAATCATTATGACAGGTGGAGGAACAGCTGGACATGTAACTCCCAATATCGCACTTGTGCCCAAGCTAAAGGAGCTAGGATATGAAATACAGTATATAGGTACTGAACATGGAATAGAAAGAAAACTTATAGAAGCAGAAAAAATTAAATATCATAGTATTTCTAGTGGTAAGTTAAGAAGATATTTTGATGTAAAGAACTTTACAGATCCTTTTAAGGTTATTAAAGGGGTTTTTGAAGCAAAGTCAATTATAAAAAAAGAAAAACCAGCCATAGTTTTTTCAAAGGGAGGATTTGTATCAGTTCCAGTGGTGTTAGGAGCTTATTTTAATAAAATTCCAATTATAATACATGAGTCAGATATTACACCTGGTCTAGCAAATAAAATATCCATGCCCTATGCAACAAAGATTTGTGTTACCTTTGAAGAGGCTATGGATCATGTTAATAAAAAGAAAGCTGTACTTACAGGTTCACCAATTAGAAGTGAACTATTTAAGGGCAGCAAAACAAAGGCTAAGGAATTTTGTAAATTTAAAGATGATAAGCCTGTAATTTTAGTTACTGGTGGCAGCTTAGGTTCAAGAATTATAAATGAATGTGTTAGAGAAGCGTTACAGGACCTACTTAAAACTTTTAATGTAATACATCTATGTGGAAAAGGTAATTTAGATAAGAGTTTAAATGTAGTTGAGGGATACGCTCAGTTTGATTATATTAAAGAACAGTTATCAGATTTAATGCAATTGGCAGATATAGTAGTTTCTAGAGCAGGGTCTAATACTATATTTGAGCTTTTAGCTTTAAAGAAACCTAATATTTTAATACCCCTATCAGCTAAGGCAAGTAGAGGAGATCAAATTTTAAATGCTAAGTCTTTTAATAAATCAGGATATAGTAAAGTTATAGAGGAAGAAAATTTAAATGCATTGACTCTTTTAGAAGCTATTGATGAAGTTAATAGAGATAAAGAAACTTATATTAAAAACATGAGCAAAAGCAAACAAAGGGACAGCCTTGGAAAAATAATAGATCTAATTGAAAGCTGTAAAAGAAAATAAGAAAAACCCTGAGACCCGCACTACGACAACAACTAGTTAACTAGTTAAATAGTTTTATAGTTAAATATATAAAATTTTCCCTATATAAATAGTTATATAGGGATATTTTTATATAGTGAAAATGATAAATATATAAATAGTCCATACATAAAATCCTATGGCATTAGTGAATAATAGTAAATATATTAAACATAGGAAAGATAGGAGAAGTTTCAATGGAGATAAAGTTAAAGTTCTTAGGAGCTACTAAGTGTGTTACAGGCTCTAGTCATTTACTTACTGTTAATAATAAAAAAATACTTTTAGATTGTGGCTTATTTCAAAGTAATGATTTGAAGTCTTATAGTAATGATATATTGAATGTGGACCCTAAGGAAATTGACTATATTGTGTTATCTCATAGTCATGTGGATCATAGTGGTAGGATACCTATTTTCTTTAAGTTAGGATTTCAAGGGAAGGTAATTTGTACTGAGCCTACTAAGGAATTATGTGGGTATTTACTTAAGGATGCTGCTAGGATTCAACAGGAGGAAACTTATTTTGAAAATCTTTCTAGACATGGTAAAGGAGTTAAAGCTTTAAGTCCACTATATGATGAAGAGGATGTGGAACTAGCTCTAAAAAGTTTTTATACCTACGGATATAATGAGGAAATCCTATTGGAAGAGGATATAAAAGTTATTTTTAGAGATGCAGGTCATATATTAGGTTCTGCAATATGTGAAATTTTAATCAAAAATTGTGGTGAAAGTTGGATTAAATTGATATATACTGGAGATATAGGAAATATTAATAGAGATATTTTAAATAATCCAGAAAAAGAACTCCAGGGAGATTTTTTAATCCTTGAAAGTACTTATGGAGATAAGATGCATGAAGAAAAAGATAATTATGCAAAACTCCTAGAAATTGTAAAGGATATCATGGAGGGTGACGGAAATTTAATAATTCCTTGTTTTTCCTTAGGAAGAACCCAGGAGATTATATACATGCTAAATACTTTTATAGAAAGTGGACAGGTGCAGGGCTGTAATGTATATATAGATAGTCCTTTGGCAGCAGGAATTACCAAAATATTTAGAAAGTATGAAGAATACTTTGATAAGAAGGCTAAGGCTCTTATAGAAAAAGGTGATGATCCATTGAACTTTAAAGGACTGCATTTTGTTGAAAGTAGTGATGATGGAAAAAAGGTTTATGAAGTTAAGTCAAAATCCATAATTATTGTAGCTGGAGGAGTTTATGATGGGGGGAGAATAGCTAACCATCTAAGAAATAATCTTCCTAGACCAGAGTGTGGCGTATTAATTACCTCCTATCAAGGGAACCAGAGCATTGGAAATAAATTGTTAAAAGGAAATAAAAGAATTAAACTCCAAGGTGAGAACATTGAGGTTAAAGGAAAAGTTTTTTATATGGATGGACTATCAGGTCATGCAGATAAGGCAGGATTATATAATTGGGTAAGTAGTATGAAGGAAAAACCTAAGAAAATATTTCTAGTTCATGGTGAAGGAAAAAATATTGAATCCTTCACTAATAAATTAAAAAGTGAAAATTATTCCGTGGTTATACCGGATTTTTTGGATGAATTTCCCTTAGAAATTAATTAAAAACTTAACAAAGTGTGTTAATTTTTAGGGTTGAATTTTAATAAAATTAAGGTATAATTTAAATGTAAGGTCATGTTAAACATTACCAAACCTTTAGTTTGGCAT
Organism: Clostridium sp. UBA7791; assembly: GCF_002480755.1. Lineage (NCBI taxonomy): Bacteria > Bacillati > Bacillota > Clostridia > Eubacteriales > Clostridiaceae > Clostridium > Clostridium sp. UBA7791. The sequence goes on from NZ_DLCT01000005.1 coordinate 961,433, forward strand.
TAATATGTCTTAGAGAAATAGCTAAATATAAGTGAATTCATGATAGCATTTTCACAAAGAAAAAATAAGATTATGAGTTTGCTAATAAAATATTTATAGAAGAAAGAGGGTTGCTTACAATGAGAAAAATGAAAACTATGGACGGTAACACCGCCGCAGCTCACGTAGCCTATGCATATACTGATGTAGCAGCTATATACCCAATTACTCCTTCATCACCAATGGCTGAACACTGTGATGAGTGGGCAGCACAAGGTAGAGAAAATGTATTCGGACAAAAGCTAAAGATAATGGAAATGCAATCAGAGGCAGGCGCAGCTGGAGCAGTTCACGGTTCACTACAAGCAGGTGCATTAACAACTACTTTCACAGCATCTCAAGGATTATTACTTATGGTTCCAAACATGTACAAGATTGCTGGAGAATTACTTCCAGGTGTTTTACATGTAAGTGCTAGAGCATTAGCAGCACAAGCTTTATCCATATTTGGAGATCATCAAGACGTTATGGCTACAAGACAAACAGGTTTTGCTTTACTTGCTACTAATAGCGTTCAAGAAGTTATGGACCTTGCTCCAGTAGCTCACTTAGCATCTATTGAAGGTAGAGTTCCATTCTTACATTTCTTCGATGGATTTAGAACATCACATGAAATACAAAAAATTCAAACTTGGGACTATGAAACTCTAGGAAAATTCTTAAATAGGGATGCAGTAGATGCATATAGAGCAAGTGCTTTAAACCCAGAGAATCCTGTAACTAGAGGAACAGCTCAAAACCCTGATATATACTTCCAAGCTAGAGAAGCTTCAAACCCATTCTACAATGCAATTCCAGGAGTTGTAGAAAAATATATGGAAATGATCAATAAAGAAATTGGTACTGATTACCACCTATTCAATTACTATGGAGCACCAGATGCAGAGAGAGTAATTGTTGCAATGGGTTCAGTATGTGATGTTGCTGAGGAAACAGTTGATTACTTAACAGCTCAGGGAGAAAAAGTTGGACTAGTTAAAGTTCACTTATATAGACCATTCTCATTAGAACACTTCTTTAAACATATGCCAGCAACAGTTAAAAAGATTGCTGTATTAGATAGAACAAAAGAGCCAGGATCTGCTGGAGAGCCACTATATCAAGATGTTAGAAATGCATTCTATGATAGAGCTGAAAGACCAGTTATTATTGGTGGAAGATATGGATTAGGTTCAAAAGATACTACTCCATCTCAAATAGTTACTGTATTCGATCACTTAAAAGAAAAAGAACTTAAAAATGGATTCACTATAGGAATAGTTGATGATGTTACAAATACATCACTAGACATTACAAGAACTATAGCTACTACACCAGCAGGAACTGTTGAGTGTAAATTCTGGGGATTAGGATCTGACGGAACAGTTGGAGCTAATAAGAGTGCTATAAAAATTATAGGAGACCATACAGACATGTATGCTCAAGCATACTTTGCTTATGACTCTAAAAAATCTGGTGGAGTAACAATGTCTCACTTAAGATTTGGTAAAGAAGAGATTAAATCTCCATACCTAATCAATCAAGCTAACTACATTGGATGTCATAACCAATCTTATGTTAATAGCTATGATGTATTAGCTGGAATTAAAGATGGTGGTACATTCCTATTAAACTGTATTTGGGATGAAAAAGATTTAGAAGAACATTTACCAGCATCAATGAAGAGATATATTGCTGAGCATAACATAAACTTCTACACAATAAATGCTGTAAAAGTTGCTCAAGAAATTGGTCTTGGCGGAAGAATTAACATGATTTGTCAAGCTGCTTTCTTCAAATTAGCTGAAATTATTCCAGTAGATGAAGCTATTAAATACCTTAAAGATGCAGTTCAAACATCTTATGGTAAAAAAGGTGAAAAAATTGTTAAAATGAACAACGATGCTATAGATGCTGGAGTTAATGCTATAGTTAAAGTTAACGTTCCAGAAGCTTGGAAAAATGCAGAAGATAAAAATGAATGTAAGAAGGATACTCCTGACTTCATTAAAAACATCGTTGAAGTTATGAATAGACAAGAAGGAGACAAACTTCCTGTAAGTGCTTTTGAAGGAAGAGAAGATGGTACTTTTGACCATGGAACAGCTGCTTATGAAAAGAGAGAAATAGCTGTTAACGTACCAGAATGGATTCCAGAAAATTGTATCCAATGTAACCAATGTTCTTATGTATGTCCTCATGCTACAATAAGACCATCTATTGGAACAGAAGAAGATTTTGCTAATGCACCAGCAGCTATTAAGCTTGCAGATGCAAAAGGCGGACAACTTAAAGGCTTAAAATTCACAATGTCTGTAGCTGTTCAAGATTGTACAGGCTGTGGAAACTGTGCACAAGTTTGTCCAGCTAAACAAAAAGCTTTAGTTATGAAACCTCTTGATACTCAAAAGGATCAAATAGAGTCTTGGAATTTCACAGTTAAAATGAAAAAACCTGAAAATCCATTAGGTGTTGCTTCAGTTAAAGGTAGCCAATTTGAGACTCCACTTCTAGAGTTCTCAGGTGCTTGTGCAGGTTGTGGAGAAACTCCATATGCTAAGCTTATAACTCAATTATTTGGAGACAGAATGATGATAGCTAATGCTACAGGATGTTCTTCAATTTGGGGAGGAAGTGCTCCTTCAACTCCATACACTAAGAATCAAGAAGGTAAAGGACCAGCTTGGGCTAACTCATTATTTGAAGATAACGCTGAGTTCGGTTTAGGTATGTTCTTAGGTGCTAATCACCAAAGAGAAAAACTTACTGACTTAGTTAAAAAAGCAGTATCAACAAGTTGTAATGAAGAGTTAAAAGCTGCTTTAAATGAATGGTTAGAGAATAAAGATAATGCAGAAGCTTCAAAAGCTGCTACTAAGAAAGTACTTCCATTAATCGAAGCAAACAAAACTTGCTGCGAAACAATGGAAGAGTTATATAAATTCAAAGACTTCTTCGTTAAGAGATCTCAATGGATCTTTGGTGGAGACGGTTGGGCATACGACATTGGATATGGCGGTGTTGACCACGTTCTAGCATCAGGAGAAGATGTAAATGTATTTGTATTTGATACAGAAGTTTACTCTAACACTGGTGGACAATCTTCTAAAGCTACTCCAACTGCAGCAATTGCTAAATTTGCAGCTTCAGGTAAGAGAACTAAGAAGAAAGATCTTGGAATGATGGCAATGAGCTATGGCTATGTATATGTTGCTCAAATAGCTATGGGAGCTGACCAAGCTCAAACTCTTAAAGCTATAAGAGAAGCAGAGGCATATCCAGGTCCATCTTTAATAATTGCTTATGCTCCATGTATCAACCATGGAATTAAGACAGGAATGGGTAATACTCAATTAGAATCTAAAAAAGCTGTTGCTTGCGGATATTGGGGATTATATAGATTCAACCCAACTCTTAAAGAAGAAGGTAAGAATCCATTTAGCTTAGATTCTAAAGAGCCAACTGAATCTTTCAGAGACTTCTTATTAAACGAAGTAAGATATGCATCACTTCAAAAAATGTTCCCAGAAGTAGCTGAGGAATTATTTGTTAAGACTGAACAAGATGCAAAAGAAAGATTAGAATCTTATAAAAAACTTGCAGCTCAACAATAGTTTTAAATAATTTAAGGGTTGTCTCCGTTTTGGGGCAGCCCTTTTCTTTATGCAAAATTAGGATAATTGTTGGATGAAAATAAAAACTTTGTATTAAAATATTATAAAACACTTCTAAAATATGAAGATTAAGGGTACAATGAAGAGGAGTATTATTTAAGGAGGCTATTAATATGGGAAATAACTGTTGTGGAAATAATGAAGATAAAAAAGAAACAGGATGCTGCGGAGGACATGAGCAAGAAAGTCATGAATGCTGCTGTGGAGGACACGACCATGAACATGAGCATGAAGAGTGTGGTTGTGGCTGCGGAGAGCACGAAGCAATGTTCGTTGAGTTAGAAGATGAAGAAGGAAATGTAACTCAATGTGAAATAGTTGATGGATTTTTATTTGAAGAAAATGAATATGCCTTAGTACAAAATCCAGATGATGGTTCAATATACTTATTTAAAGTAGTTGGTGATGATGAAGTAGGAGAACTTGTTGTACCAGAAGATTCAGAGTATGATGCAGCAAAAGCATATTACGAAGAATTACTTGCAAATGAAAATAGTGAAAACTAATTAAACTTTTAAGAGCCGCTATTTATATAGCGGCTTTTATGCTTAGCTACTCCATATTCTCCTATGGAAATAATATATTAAGAAGGATATGGAATGGATGATCAATGGTTAAGAATAACATGAAAGTAGGTCAATTTCACATGGAAAAACTAGCTATATTTGATATTGATTATACATTAACTAAAAAGGAGACTTCTATAGAATTATATAAATATATGCTTAAGAAGGATAGGAAGTTACTTAGGTACTTACCATCACATATAATAACTGGTATTTTTTATGGTTTAAAGGTTTATAATGCTGGAAGAACTAAGGAGAATTTTTTAAGATTTTTAGCAGGAACCAGTGAGGAAGACTTAAAGAAGCTAGTGAAAAGATTTTATAAGGAAAAGATAGAGAGTATATTGTATGAAGATGCAATTAAAGCAATTAAGGACTTTAAGGAAAAGGGCTATAAGATATATTTAATTTCTGCCTCTCCTGAGTTTTATGTTAATGAATTTTATAGTATAAAAGAAGTAGATAAGGTTATTGGAACTAAGTTTCATATTGATGAAGGAAAATTTAATCCTAAAATTTTAGGGGAAAATTGCAAAGGTGAAGCAAAGGTAAAAAGATTAATGGAGGAATTAATAAAAGACAATATAGAAGTGGATTTTAAAAATTCCTATATGTTTTCTGATTCTCTTTCGGATTTACCTCTTTTGAAGTTAGTTGGCAAGGGATATTTAATAAATTATAAGAAGAATCATGAATTAGAGATTTTAAGGTGGCGATAATTATGGAGAATTGTATAAATGATTACTTTATAAAAAATGATGAAGCTTATGAAAGGGAGGAATTTCAAGATATATATGTGGTAGAAGGTAAGTGCATATATGAAGTTATTAGGGTTATAGATGGAGCTCCTCTATTTTTAGATGAACATTTAGCTAGGCTTGAAAATTCTTTAAAGTTAGAAAAAAAAGAAGAACTTATATCTATGGATAAGATTAAGGAGTACATAGGAAAGTTAATAACTCTAAACAGAGTTGAAAATGGTAATTTAAAGCTTGTAATAAATAAGGATAATCTATTTATATTTTTTATAAAGCATTCTTATCCAACTAAGGATATGTATAGTAATGGAGTAAAGACTATTCTTTATTTTGGAGAAAGACATAATCCTAATGCAAAGGTTATAGATAATTCCTTTAGGGGAAAAGTTAATGAAAAAATAGATGCTAGTGGCAGTTATGAAGCTATTTTAGTAAATAGTAAAGGGTACATTACAGAGGGAAGCAAGTCCAATATATTTATGATCAAGGGTGATGAAATAATTACAGCCCCAGTAGAAGGGGTACTTCCAGGAATAACTAGAAGCGAGATAATAAAAGCTTGTGAAGAATTGGGCTTAAAGGTAAGAGAAGAAAATATTCATTATGAACATATAAAAAATTTAGATGGATTATTTATATCTGGAACTTCTCCTAAGGTGCTACCTATAAATGAAGTTGAAGGTATTATAAAATATGATAAAATTTATCAAAGAATTTATGATATAAAAGATAAGTTTGAAGAATTAATTACAAGAAACTTGAAGAATTATAAAACAAGTAAATAGTAAAGTATGTCAAAAACAATACGATAATATATTATAGTATTGTTTTTGTATTTTAGAAGGAAATGATCTGTATTATGTATTAGGGGTGATAATGTGGAAAATAAGACATTAAGGGGAACTGCAAAAGTACTTGATGGCAAACTGATTATTACTGATGAAGAAAATATTTCTGAGGGTCCTTGGATTGTAAAGGGCAAGGATGTTGGTTTATTTGTAGATGAACAAGAAGTAAAAGGAAGAGCTAGAGTTAGCTCTGAAAGTAAGATAGATATAATTTTTAATGAATCTAAGGCAATAAGAGAATTGAATATAAATATTAGTGAAGACAAAATGACAGCTAGTATATCAATAAACTATAGTCCAGAAGTAATTTATACTTTAGAAGATACACCAGAAGCACCTATTATTACATTAAATGCAAAGGTAAAAGGAGAGAAATTTCCACCTAAATATACAAGAGATGAATTATTAAAAGAACTTAAAGATAAGAACATAGTTTATGGGATTGACAATAAGATGTTAGATGACATAAAAAATATGGACAAGATAGAAAATGTTGTAGTTGCTAGAGGAAAGGAACCTATTGAACCTATAGATGATGTATTAGAAGTATATTTTGATACTAGTACCCATAAAGGATTTAAAAGTGACCAAAGTGGTAATGTAGATTTTAAATCTATAGGTAGTATAACAAGTGTGAAGAAAGATGATATCCTTGCAAAGCGTACTGTAGGAAAAGAAGGTACCATAGGTATTAACCTATTTTCACAACCTATCCAACCAAAGAAAAGAAAAGTTAAGGACATGATGGTAAAATCAGGATGCAAATTTAAGGATAAGGATACTATAGTGTCTACAATGGAGGGAAAACCTCAAGTAAAGGGATGTATTTTTCAGGTTAATAATGTTCATGAGGTTCTTAGTGATGTAGATATAACTACAGGGGATATTAATTTTATAGGCGATGTAATTATTAATGCTGATGTTAAAGAAGGTATGAAGGTTAAATCAGGAAATACCATAATTATAAAGGGAAATGCAGTAAGATGTAGTCTTTGGTCAGAGGGAGATATGCAAATTATTGGTAGTGCAATTTCATCTACCATAAAGATTAGAAGTGAGTTCTCTGAGTTTAAAGGATATTTAGAAGAGTTATCTGCCATAGTGGATAGTTTTCATAGCTTGTATAAGGCTGTAATAGCTGTTAAAGAAGGTGGAGATATAAAGGGGAATATAAGAGATTGTGATATTATAGCCCTTGTTATAAAGAGTAAATTTCCTTTGATAACAAAGATAATTAATAAAGTATTAAATACAATGGTTGAAATTAATGATAATAACAATGAATTATTTAGAGTGTTAAAGATTAAATATGCTAATAAGAACTACATGTTAATAAGTGGTGTAGAAGAACTAATTAAGGTTAAAACTTTGGCAGAAGAGAAAATAAAGGCCATAGAAGCTATGAAAGATATTAATTCAGATGCTACAATAGGGTACATTCAAGATTGTACAGTATTTTGCTCTGGGGGCTTGACAATAAATGGAAAAGGTATTTATAAATCCAATGTTTACGCAGAAAAGGGTATATATTTTACAGGAGAAGGTCAATGCGAGCTTCGAGGTGGAAAAGTTAAGGCGGAAAGTGAAATTAAGGCTAAGGTAGTAGGTTCACCTTCGGGGGTTATGACGGAGGTCGTAGTAGGTAAGGAAGGACATATTTATTGTGATGTTGCTTACTTAAATACTAAGTTTATAGTTGGAAATATGGAAACTATAATGGATGAAACATGCAAAAATGTTCATGTATATATAGATAAAAATCGAGATTTAATTGTTGATAAGTTTAAAATTTAGGAGGGGTAAAAGTGGCAGAGGAATTTAAATTACTTGTGTTTAGATTAGGAGACCAGTGCTTTGCAGCAGATATTAGAGAGGTAGAACGTATTCTAAACTATGAAGAGCCAACAAAAATTCCAGATTCACAAGATTTTTTACAGGGAGTTATAAATTATCAAGATGGAATATTACCAGTTATTAGTTTAGCTAAAAAATTTGGAATATATAATCTGGAAGATAAAGAAAAGGATGGTTCAATAATCGTTGCTAGAAACGAAGATGGTGCCATGGGAGTTATAGTAGAAGCTGTTAATGAAGTTATATCTAGGAAAGTTGAGGATTTAGAACCCACACCAGATATATCTTCTAATATATCGAAGCGATATGTGAAGGGTATAATAAAAGACAAGAACAAAAATACTATTATTTTACTTTTAAATTTAAATGAACTTCTTTCAAAGGATGAAAAGGAGAAAATAGAAAGGTAAGCTATGGAATACAAGGAGATAAAAGTAGGCATTGCAGATTATAAAATAGCCAAATGTCCAGATAGACTTATGACAATTGGGCTAGGTTCTTGTATTGGTATTGCCATAATAGATAAAAAAAGTGGAATTGGAGGCCTTGCCCATATTATGCTTCCAGACAGTGAAAAGTTTAATAAGATAGCAAATGAAATAAAGTTTGCTAATCTTGCAATACCTATTCTGATTAAAGAAATGGTAGAAAATGGTGCAAAAGAAAAGGATCTAAGAGCTAAGATTGCTGGTGGAGCGTCTATGTTTAACTTTGCAGACAGTAAGGTTAATATGGATATAGGTGCTAGAAATAGCCTAGCAGTTAAGGGGATATTAAAGGCTAGAAAGATACCTATAGATAGTGAAGAAATTGGAGGAACTAAAGGAAGAACAATAACCTTTGATACAGTAACAGGGGAGCTATATGTAAAAACTGTAGGAGAAGGTATTAAAATTATATAGAAATTAATGATTGGAGTGATTACATATGGTACAAAAGGTTTCAGTTATGGTTGTAGATGACTCCGCTTTAATGCGAAAGATGATATCAGACATGATAAATATGGAAGATGACATGGAAGTGATAGCAATTGCAAGAAATGGAGAAGATCTTTTAGAAAAGTTAAAAAAGCAGGTTCCAGATGTTATCACTTTAGATATTGAAATGCCAAAGATGAATGGAATAGAAGCTTTGAAGAAAATAATGGAGTTAAAGATACCTACTAAAGTTATTATGATTAGTAGTTTAACACAAGATGGTGCCGAGGAAACTATGGAATGTTTAGAAAATGGAGCTATAGATTTTGTACCAAAACCATCAGGTTCAATTTCTTTAAACATTAATGTAGTTAGAGAAATTTTAGTTTCAAAAATAAGAGGCATCAGATTTGTTAGAAAGACTTCTTCCATTAGTAACACAAAAGATGTTGACATTAAAGAAGATAAAAAAAGAGAAATACATAGAGTTTCTACAGTATTGAAAATAAGAGAAAGAGACTCAATGCCTAAAGCTATAAGAAGTAAAGAGATAGGTAATAAAAAAATCTCAGCAATTGTAATGGGGGCATCTACAGGTGGTCCTAAGGCATTATTTAATGTCATTACAAATCTTCCAGAAAAATTAGGAGTTCCTGTATTAGTGGTTCAGCATATGCCAGAAGGCTTTACAAAAGCATTTGCTGAAAGACTTGATAAATTTTCTAAGGTTAAGGTGGTGGAAGCCAGGGAAGGTATGTCCATAGAAAAGGATGTTGTATATATAGCACCTGGTGGTAAACATATGGAGATAAGTAGAAACAAAACTATAACCTTAAATTTAGAACCTCCAATGTGGGGAGTGAGGCCAGCTGTAGACAAGCTATTTATATCAGGAGCTAAGGTATATGGAGAGAATTTATTAGGGATTATCCTCACTGGCATGGGAAGAGATGGGGCTGATGGAATTATAGAAGTTAAAAAAGCAGGTGGAGCCACTATATCAGAAGATGAGTCTACTTGTATAATATATGGAATGCCTAAAGCAGCTTATGAAACTAATATGATAGACGAAGTTATTCCACTTTATGATATTAGTAAAAGAATAGCTAATATAGTACTGGGGGATGTGAAGAATTAATGGATTTTACAAAGTTTGAAAGTTTTATATTAAGAGAGTTTAATTTAGATTTGTCTGGCTATAAATCAGCTCAGTTACATAGAAGAATACTTACTATTATGTCTAGAGCTGGAGCTAAAGATTTAGATGAATATATGATATTAATAAAAAAAGATAAGGTCATAAGGGAAAAGTTTTTGGATTATGTTACGATAAATGTAACAGAGTTCTATAGAAACCCACAAATATTTCAGGAACTTGAAAATTTTATAAAAAGTGAATTATCCTATAACAGACCACTAAAAATATGGAGTGCAGCTTGCTCTATTGGTGCAGAACCTTATTCTATATCTATGATGCTAAAGGAGATGACTCCTAGTGTTAGGCATAAGATATTAGCTACGGATATAGATACTAACATCTTAATAAGAGCAAAAGCAGGAGAGTATGTAAGTGGAGATATTAAAAACATACCTAAAGTTAAGCTTCATAAGTATTTTAAACATGAGGGGGAAAAATTTATAATTAACCAGGAAGTAAAAGATCTAGTAACCTTTAAAAAACATGATCTTATATTAGATAGCTATGAAGGTGGCTTTGACATAATTGTATGTAGAAATGTGGTTATATATTTTACTAATGAAGTAAAAGAAAAAATTTATGAAAGGTTTTCTAAAGCATTAAATCCAGGAGGTTTATTATTTATAGGTGCTACAGAAAGTATATATGGATATAAAAATTTTGGTTTTGAGAAACTTTCAACATTTATCTATAAGAAAATTTAAGGAGGGGTAACATGGACACTTCTCAATATCTATCTATGTTTTTAGAAGAGTCAAGTGATAATCTACAACTATTAAATGAGTCATTACTTATATTAGAAAATGATTCGGAAGATATGGAAATATTAAATCAGATTTTCAGAGTTGCACATACCATTAAAGGAATGGCTGCTACTATGGGTTATACTAAAATGGCAGAACTTACCCATAAGATGGAGGATGTACTTTCTAAGTTTAGAGAGGGACAACTTAAAGTAACCCATGAAGTGGTAACAGTATTGTTTAATTGTTTAGATATTTTAGAATCCATGGTAGGTGATATTACTGATGGAGGTGATGGAGACTTAGAGATTAATAACATTGTAACTCAGCTAGTAAAGATAGCAGAGGGAAATGAAAACATCCAAAAGGAAGAAAATTCATCAGAGGTAACTCAGAATAAAGATAAAGAAGTGGTACAAGATATAATTGGCAGTGAGGAGATTGTAGACTTAGGTCTTGATGAATATGATATTGATACCTTAAAGGAAGCTTTAAAGAATAATTTCAATACCTTCCATGTTCATGTTGGACTTGATGAAAAAACTATTTTAAAATCTGCTAGAGCATTTATTTTATTTCAGACTTTAGAGGAGAATGGAGAAATCCTAAAATCAAATCCAAAGCTTGAAGATTTAGAAAGTGAAAATTTTGATTTTGATATTGATTTAGTATTTGTAACAGAAACATCTCAGGACATAATAAGAAATTCTATTAATGGAATATCTGAAATAAGGCAAGTAGATGTAAGAGATATAAGTGGCTTGGTTATAAATGGTAAAAGTATTAACGATGCTAAAGGAGCTAATGAAGTTGCTGCCACAGCTTTAGCTACTAGTACTAAGGCTACAAATACTGCTGAAATTGCTAAAGACAAAGAAAGTTCTAACAAAGTAGTAGAGCTGAAGGATTCAAAAAATAATCTTAAGGCAAAAACTGTAGAAACAGCACCTAGTACCAAAGAGGAAAATAAAAAACAACCAGTAAAACATAAAAATAAAGGTGTTGGACAATCTGTTAGAGTGGATTTAGAAAGATTAGATAACTTTATGAATATGGTATCTGAGCTAGTAATTCATAGAACTAGATTAGAGCAAATAAGTGCTAATCATAAGATTGTGGAATTAAATGAAACCTTAGAAGAAGTAGCAAGAACTACTACTGATCTTCAAGATTTAGTTATGAAGATTAGAATGTTACCTTTAGATGTAGTATTTAATAGATTCCCAAGAATGATAAGAGATTTATCAATGGAACTAAATAAAGAGATTGATTTTGAAATTCAAGGACAGGATACAGAGCTTGATAGAACTGTAATTGAAGAGATAGGTGAACCTTTAATACATTTACTTAGAAATGCTGCAGACCATGGAGTTGAGTCAGCAGAAAAAAGAATTAGTCAAGGTAAGCCAGCAGCAGGAAAGATAAAATTAATTGCCTATTCTGAAGGTACCAAGGCTGTTATAAAGGTAGAAGATGATGGTAGTGGTATCAATGTAGAAAAGGTTAAGGCTAAGGCAGAGAAAGTTGGTATTAATACTGAAGGAATGAGTGATAATGATATAAAAAATCTTATTTTCTCTCAAGGGTTTAGTACTAATGAAGTAGTTACTGATATATCAGGAAGAGGAGTTGGAATGGATGTTGTAAAAACAAAAATTTCAAGCCTTGGAGGAACCGTAGATGTATTCAGTGAAGAAGGAAAAGGAACCTCCTTTATAATAAAGTTGCCTTTAACTCTACAAATAATTCAATCCTTACTTGTTAAGATTGGAACAGAGACTATGGCTATATCCTTAGGATTTATAGATAGAGTTATGGAATATAATCCAGAGGAAATTAAAAGAACAAATAATAAAGAAATTGTGGTATATAATGATAAGGTGTTTAAATTAGTAAGAATTAATGATAAATTAGATATAGAAAGTAAGGATTATGGAAAAAAATACGTAATACTTGCAAAGGTTGGCGAAAAAGAAGTTGCCTTACTAGTTGATTCATTATTAGGACAAAAGGAAATAGTTATTAAAACATTTGGAAATATACTAAAATCGACAAAAGAATATATTGGAGCTACCATATTAGGTGATGGATTAGTAACCTTAATTTTAGATGTAGCAGCACTTATTTAGGAGGAGAGCTATGGAGTTTACCGAGTTACAAATAGATGCATTGAGAGAGATAGGCAATATAGGTCTTGGAAATGCAGCTACAGCCATGGCGCAAATCTTGGGGAAAGAGATTCAAATATCAGTTCCCCGGGTAAATGTTATTTCCTTAGAGGATATTTTTGAAAGGGTAGATGAAGAAACTGTAGTTTATGCGGTAATTGCAAGAGTTCTTGGTGAAGCCCCAGGAAATATATTATTTATGTTTGATACAGCTACAATGATGAAGATTGCAGAAATGTTAGTTGGAAAGCAAGAGGGAGAAGAGTTAAATGAACTAGGTTATTCAGCCCTTGGAGAAATAGGTAACATAATATTTGCAACCTATATGAATGCCATAAGTCAAATGACTAATTTAAGGCTATTCCCGTCGGTACCGGCAGTAGCAAAGGACATGCTTACAGCAGTGCTTTCCACAACTTTCATTGAATCTGGTCAATTTAATGACTATGTATTAGATATAGAAACAGGATTTTCTCAGGAGAATGAAGACTTAAAAGGTGATTTTTATTTTATCCCAGCGCCAGGGTCTTTGGAAAGAATATTAGAATCATTAGGATTAAATTAACGGAGGTTATGTAGAAAATGGCAAGAGTATTAATAGTAGACGATGCGACTTTTATGAGAATGATGGTTAAGGATATTTTAGAGAAGAATGGATATGAAGTTATTGGAGAAGCTAATAACGGAATTAAGGCAGTGGAGATCTATAAAGCAGAAAAACCAGATATAGTGACCATGGATATTACAATGCCTGAGATGGATGGAATAGAAGCAGTTAAACAAATAAAAGCATTTGACCCAAGTGCAAAGATAGTTATGTGTAGTGCAATGGGACAACAAAGCATGGTTATGGATGCTATAAAGGCTGGAGCAAAGGATTTTATAGTTAAACCATTCCAAGCAGACAGGGTACTTGAAGCTATAAAAAAAGTATTAGGATAATATGGGAGGGATTTTAGTGCAAGTTGTGGTTTTTACAATAGGTGACGAAGAATTCGCAGTAGAGACAAGCAAAGTTCAAGGAATAAACGGACTAATGAAAATCACAAAGGTTCCCAAAGCGGAAAAATATATTAAAGGACTTATAAATCTAAGGGGAAGTATACTTTCCGTATTAGATATTAATCTTCTTTTAGGTATGAATGTAAGTGATGAAAACAATAATAACATTATAGTAATAGATTTAGATGGTGAGCAGGTTGGAATAACTGTAGACCATGTAGAAGAAGTCATGAATGTGGAAGAAGATATGATTAAAAGAGTTCATGAAGATAAAAATAAGCCTTTTATAAAAGGACTTATAAATCTTGAAAATAGAATATTAACTATGATTGATATTGATAAACTACTACAATAGACCCACTGGGTAGAAAGAGGTAGAATATGGCAGAAACCTTATCGCAAAGTGAAATAGATGCACTTTTATCTGCCTTGTCTTCTGGTGACTTAGAACCAAGTGACATTGAAAAAGATGAAGAAAACGTTAAAATTAAAAATTATGATTTTAAAAGACCACAAAAGTTTTCTAAGGATGTTATTAGAGCAGTAGAAGTTATCCACGATAATTATGCAAGGATAGTATCTAACTACTTAACAGCTCAGCTTAGAAGTAATGTTAAGGTGAAGATAGAAAGTGTAGAACAAATAACCTATGAAGAATTTATACATTCTATTCCAAGCACCACTGTGCTTAATTTGTTTAGAATGCCTCCCCTTGATGGTCAAATAATATTAGAGACTAACGAGGAATTTGTCCTTAGAATATTTGATGTTCTAGCTGGAGGAAGTGGAGACAAAAAGCCTAAATTTAAGGAACTCACAGATATAGAAAAAAACATTATTAAGCATGTTAATCAGGAGATGATTTCTAAGTTAAAGTTAGCTTGGGAAGATGTAATGGAAGTAGAACCAATTCTAGATAGTATAGAAACTAATCCAGCATTGAATCAAATTCTAGCTCCTAATGAGCCTGTAGCATTAGTAACTTTTAGTGTAGATATGTTTGATACAAGTTTACTTATAAATATATGTATTCCGTATTTAAGCATAGAAAAAGTTTTAGACAACTTGGTTATAAAAAATTGGTTCAGCACCATAGATAATGAACAAGGTGAAGAGGTAAAAGCAAATATAAACAAAACTATAAAAAATGTAGATGTAGCAATGAAGGCTGTCCTTGGAGAAACGAAGATTTCCGTAAATGACTTCTTGAATTTATTTACAGGAGACATTGTTACCCTAGATAGAAGTTATGATAGTACAGTTGATATTTATGTTGAAGATGAACTTCTATTTAAAGCTAAACCAGGATTAAAGGGTAAGAATAAGGCAGTTCAAATAATTGAATATATTGACAAGGGAGTTGAGAATGATGGATAATTCGTTTCTTTCACAAGAGGAAATAGATGCACTTCTAAATGGAGATGGTGGTTCTTCGGAAACTGAACCAGTTAATGAACCAGCTGAGGAATTATCAGATTTAGAAAAGGATTTATTAGGTGAAGTAGGAAATATATCTATGGGCACAGCAGCCACAGCGCTTTCAGCTGTAGTTGGTAAACCTGTAAATATTACAACTCCAACTATAACTCTTAGTACATTAGATAAGCTGAAAAAAAGCTTTAAAACACCTAATATAGTATTAGATGTTCAATTTGTCAGTGGAATAGTTGGGGGAAATCTATTTATAATAAATATTGAAGATTCAGCTGTTATAGCAAACTTAATGATGGGTGGAGATGGTGTTGTAGAGCCGCCAAATGAACTTTCTGAATTAGAAATAAGTGCTGTTCAGGAGGCTATGAACCAAATGATAGGTTCAGCAGCAACTTCCATGGCAACTATGTTCAGTAGAGAGGTAAATATATCACCTCCTATATCTTCTGTTTGTGATGAAAATTCAGAGGAAATATCTACAGATATATCTGCAGACGAAGAAATAGTGAATGTTTCTTTTAGAATGACTATAGGTGATCTAGTAGATAGTAATATTGTTCAAATATTACCAATTGCTACAGCAAAGAAAATTGTAAGTATTATGATGGGAACTGAGGAAGGTGCACCAGTATCAGAATCTACAAAGGCATCAACTGAAGTGAAAGTTGTAGCTGAGCCTAAAGAAATTTCTATGAATAATGAAGTTGTAGCTAATGAAATAGCTTCAAAAGACACTAATAGAAATGAAAATAATTACAGTGTTCAAGGTCAAGGAATTGTAGAAAATCATGAAGAACCTGTTAACGTGAAGCAAGCATCCTTTGGACAACTAGAAGAAATTAGAGGTGCAGAAATGCCTAAAAATATAGACTTAATATTAGATGTTCCATTAGAATTATCAGTAGAGCTTGGTAGAACAAAGAAGAATATAAGAGATATTCTAGCTCTTACTAGAGGTTCTTTAATTGAATTAAACAAACTAGCAGAGGAACCAGTAGACATTTTTATCAACGGTAAAAGAATTGCCCATGGTGAAGTAGTTGTAGTAGATGAAAACTTTGGCGTTAAAATTACTGAAATTGCTAGTGGAGAGGATAGAGTAAAAAGTCTTTCTAAGTAAAGACTTTTTTTCTATTAATGAGGCAATAACAAGTTTGTAAAAAATTTACTAAAAAACCCTATAAACTTTAATTAAATAGGTTCGAGTATAAAGGTAGAGAGAAGTAGTTGGGAGTGAAAACATGAAAATTAATAATGGAAATATTCACGCTCTATATGTAAATAGCTATAAGACTAAAGAAAATGCTAAAGCAGAAAATTCTAAATCAAACAAGGATATGGTTAAGGATACTTGTCAGCTTTCAACTTTAGGAAAGAGCTTGAATAAATTAGCATTAGAAGAAGAAAGTGTTGGTATCAGTGATAAAGAAGTAGAAAAGATAAAAAGTAGAGTTTCTAAAGGAACCTATACTGTGGATTCACAGGTTTTGGCTAAGGCTATGATGGCATATGGGAAAGGTGGACAATAGATGAAAAACCAGCTTAAAGGAATATTAGAAGAAGAGCTAAAGGCAATAAAGGCTCTTATAGATATTTTAGAAGCTCAACATGAACTATTGGTTCTTCAAGATGTGTTTAAATTAGAAGCTATAACTAAAGATATTGATGATTGTAGTAGAAACTTAGCAAGAGCTGAAGGTTTAAGAAGAAGCTTAACAGGTAAAGAATCTATTAAAAAAATAGTAGAAGAAGTAGATGAAAAGGAAATTACTCATATATATGATGAGATGGTTAAAGCTATTAACGCTTTAGTAATTCAAAAGGAAACTAATGAACTACTAATAAAACAAAGTCTTAGCTATACAAATTCTATGTTAGCTATGATAAGTCCTAAAAAAGAGCCGGTAGTTTATAATGGATATGGAAAAATAAAGAGATAAGGAGAAGGTTATGTCAGGATTATTTGCAACATTAAATACATCAAAGGGCGGTATGTTTGCTCAACAGCAATATATCAATGTAACTAGCCATAATATTTCAAATGCTAATACGCCAGGTTTTTCAAGACAACATATTGTACTTCAAACAGCAAGACCTCAAACCATAGCAGGGGGCGTAGGACAGATTGGTACAGGAGTAACAGTAAGTTCCATTGAAAGAACAAGAAATCAGTTTCTTGATTTTCAAATAAGAAAAGAAAGCTCTCTTCTTGGAAATTATGGTGTTAGACAAGATTACTTATCAGAAATTGAAGGTATTTTTAATGAACCTTCTGATACAGGAATGTCAGAACTTATGTCGGAGTTTTTCGATGCTTGGCAAACTCTTTCTAAAAATCCAGAAAAGTCTGATGCTAGAACAGTAGTAGCTCAAAAGGCAAAAGCTTTAGCAGATGAATTAAATCATACTTATAAGAAGTTAAATGATACTAAGGATAATGCAGCTAAAGAAATACAAAACAACCTTTTTGAAGTAAACACTATTCTTGATCAATTAAATTCTATAAATAAAGAAATAATAACTGTTACCATTGCAGGGAACAATCCGAATGACTTATTAGATAGCAGAGATTTACTTTTAGATGAGCTAAGTACAAAGTTTGGTATCGATACTAGAAATCAAATACTTAATGGAATTACTTGTAAACCAGAAGATAATGACTCTATGAATCTAATAAGAAATAAAGATTCTCAAGATATTAATAAATTAGGATTTGTAAATAAACTAACAAAAAATCCAGATGGAAGTTATGATATAGAATACTATAAAAATGGAGATATGACTTCAGATAAAAATAAGGTTACATTAACAGGAGTTACCATTTCTGATGAGCAATATGAAAATTTAAATAATGGAAGAGTACTTGTTACTGAAGAAGATGGAAGTGTGAATCTTACAGGTGGAGCATTAAATAATGATCAAATATTTAATCCATCCTCAGGAAGACTAGGTGGACTTCAATCAATTCACGAAGATGCTGAAAGTTACATCGAACAAGTTAATACCTTGGCAAAGACTTTAGCATTTGCAGTAAATGCTATTCATACAGAAGGAGTTCCAGCAGGTGAACAGTATGCCTTCTTTGTTAATTCAGGAAATGACCCTCTTGATTACGATGGTATTACAGCAGGAAATATAACAATGAATTCAGATATTCTAAAAAATGTTATGCTAATTCAGGCTGGAGCAAGTAAGGGTTCAGGTTCTACTGATGGAGATAGAGCAGGAGCATTAGCAAGCCTAAGAGACTTTGGACTTAATATAGATAGTATTCAAAGTGGTAAAAAGAAGGATGGCTCAGTATATGACTATAAAGCTTTTGTAGAGGAACATCTAGGTACTACTGCTGGAGGAGAGGTACCAAAGTTTAATACTATAGATGGAGGAGTCAAGGTAGAGGGATTCTTTAAAAATACTATAAATAAGTTAGGAGTTCAGTCTGAGGAAGCTACTAGAATTGTTAAAAACCAAAACACTTTGTTAAAGGGACTTGTTGAAAGAAGACTTTCAACTTCAGGAGTATCCTTAGATGAGGAAGCTATAAATCTTGTACAATTCCAACATGCCTTCCAAGCTAATGCAAAGGTAATAACAACGGTAGATCAACTCCTTGATGTAGTAATTGGTCTAGTTAGATAAAAAGATAAGAAGTTGAGGTGATAAAATGAGAATAACTCATGGTGTAATGGTTAGTGGCTTTTTAGGTGATATGAATACTAACTTAAATAGCTTAAACAAAATACAAAAGCAATTAAATACTGGTAAGGTATTTTCAAAACCTTCAGATGACCCTTTTAAAGTAGCAAGATCCATGCAGATGTATTCAGAAATAAATGCTAATAAACAATATAACACTAATATAAAGGATACTATAAACTGGATGGATACCACAGACACAGCTCTAAGCAATGGTACTAAGTGTCTTCAAAGAATAAGGGAACTTATGGTATCTTCTGGAAATGCTGCCTATGGTTCATCAGAACTTACTGCTATTAAAGAAGAGATAAATGAGAGAGTAGCAGAATTTGGACAGATCTTAAATACTAGCTTTGATGGAAAGTATATCTTTGGTGGTAAAGATGGAGCTTTAAAACCAGTAGAAGTAAATTTAGATGGGGTAACAGGTGAAAATTCCATAAGTATATCAGGAGATGAAAATATTATAAATAAATCTCTAAAAGTAGAGATATCTTCTGGTGTTAAAGTGGATTACAATGTAAATGCTGTAGAAGTTTTAAAGTTTAAGGACAAAGCAGGTAATGATATTGAAGTTACACAATTCTTTGATGACCTTCTACATAACTTGAGTGATGTAAATGGTAAGTCTAAGGTTGTAGGAGAAAACTTGGATCAGATGGATAAGGTAATAGAAAATATGATTAGTATAAGTGCTAAGGTTGGTACTGTGCAAAATAGGATGGAAAGTGCTAAGGAGCTGAATACAGCACAAAATGAAAACCTTACAGAAATACTATCTGGTAATGAAGATATAGATTTCATGGAAAAGAGTATGGAGATGGCTGTAGCAAGAACCATCTACGTAGCATCCCTACAAACTAGCTCCAAAGTCCTTCAGCCATCAATTCTAGACTTTTTATAGAGACTTGTAGGCTATGAAAATTCTTTTCCGTGACATGATAAGTGTTTGAAGCATATTTTTAATTAAGAAACTCTAAGTCTACGCTTTTGTGAAATTACCTATCCTCACTATTGGCCATCCTGGCTCAGAGCTCGGCTCTTGCCGTCAGTGGCAAGAGTTACGGTAATTTCACAACGCTACAACTAAGAGTTTCGAGAATCACAAATTTTATTGCTTCTGCACCACTTATCCTTGTCACTACAAAGAATTTTCAAATATAAGAAAGTCACATAAAAGTTGATAGTAGATAAGCAGTAATTAATAGAGATAAGAGGTGTCATTATGGCCGTAGAGGAAAAAGAAAAGAATATTATTACCTTTAATAATGGGTTGCCGGGGTTTGAGAGTTTAAAAACTTTTGTTCTTGAGGAGATAGAAGGGTCAGAGCCTTTTAAGACCCTTAAGTCTACAGAGGATGTGAATATTGGCTTTGTTACTATAGTTCCCTTTGATTTCAAAGTGGATTATGAAGTTAAGTTAACAGAGGCTGTTATAAATTCTCTTAAGATAGAAGCTCCTGAAGATGTTTTGATTTTAAATACGGTTACTCTTAATAGTGATGTTAAGAAGATAACTACTAATTTAAAGGCTCCTATTATAATAAATTCAAAAAATAACTTAGGGT
Source organism: Clostridium sp. UBA7791 (assembly GCF_002480755.1). NCBI lineage: Bacteria > Bacillati > Bacillota > Clostridia > Eubacteriales > Clostridiaceae > Clostridium > Clostridium sp. UBA7791. The sequence goes on from NZ_DLCT01000005.1 coordinate 981,877, forward strand.
ATCAAATGATTCTAGATAGGGAAAACTATAGCATTAAACATCCCTTAATAAAGGAGTGATAGTATGCTAGTGGTAACAAGAAAACCAGGTGAAGGAATTAAAATTGGAGACAATGTAGAGATAACTATAGTTAAAATTGACGATAACTCTGTTAAGGTATCTATCAATGCACCTAAGGAAGTTAAAATATTAAGAAGTGAGCTTTATAAAGAAGTAGGAGAAGAAAACATCAATGCTTCTAAAATAAACATGGAGCTATTACCTAAAATAAAAAAATAATTTTATACATAACCCCCAAATAGTTAAATATTCACACTTTTAACTATATGACTATATAAATAGTTAGCTATATAAGTATAAAACTATATAGCTATATAACTAGTTAAATAGTTAACTAGTTGTTGTCATAGTGCGGGGTTGAGAGGTTAAGTATATATATCAGGGAAGATAATTAATATAATTTACCGAAACATTTATTATAAAATATTATAATTTGGGGGAATTAATATGGAAGTTAGTAGAGTTAATGTTGGAAGAGCCATGGAAGGTGTAACTCCAGCAAGAGAAGTTCAACCTATATCACAAAATAATGCAACGACACAGGAAGCTATAGATAAAAATCAAAATTATAAATTAGAAGAGATTCATAAGGCTGTTGATAAACTTAATAAATTTATGGAAGACGAAGATATCCATGCAGAGTATGAGATACATGATAAATTTAATCAGATAATGATAAAAATAGTAGATAATAAAACCAAGGATGTATTACTCGAAGTACCACCAAAAAAAATCCTAGATATGGTTGCTAAAATGTGTGAAATGGTGGGGATACTTGTAGACAAAAAGGCCTAAACTGGAGGAGATAAAATGTATAATGCAGGTGCTAATGCATATAACGCGTACAAAAGTAATAGTGTTAATTATGCTTCTAAGGAGCAATTGCTATTAATGCTTTTAGATGGAGCTGTAAAATTTGCTAAAATGGCTAGACAAGCTATATTAGATAAAGATGTAAAAGGTAGTCATGAAAATCTTGTGAAAACTCAAGATATATTTACAGAGCTTATGATTACTTTAGATCAAAATGCCGGTGAATGGGCAGTGAATATGTATAAGATATATGAGTTTATAAAAGAAAGACTTTTCCAGGCAAACATTAAAAAGGATGTAAAAATTATAGATGAAGTTATGCCACTTATAGAAGAAGTAAGAAACACATGGCAGGAAGCTTATGAAGTTTCAAAAGGAAAAAGATAAGGAGGACTAAGTATGAGAATAACAGGACTTGCCACAGGAATGGATATGGACCAATTAGTCAAGGAAACTATGCAGCCCTATAGAATTAAAATTCAACAACAGAAGCAACAAAAAGACATAATGGAGATAAAACAACAACTTTACAGAGACTTAATTAAGGAGTCTAAAGAACTTTATGATAAGTATTTTGATGTTGCGAAAACAGATAGTTTACTATTAAGCAAGAATTGGTCAACAGTAAAATTTCAATCATCCAATGAGAATGTGTTAACTGTAACTGGTGGTAGTGATGTAAAGCCGGGAAATTACACAGTAACAGGGAATACAGCCACAGCAGCTAAGGCAATAGTGACAGAGGGACTAGATTCAGGTAATAGCCTTGTGATAAATGGAAAAGAATTTACGCTACAAGGTGATACAGCAAAAGCAAGGGCTGAAAACTTAAATAAAGAATTAAAAGCAGCAGGAATGAATGTATCGGTTAGATATAGTGATTTTGCAGGAACAGAAGCTGGAAATCAAAGTGGATTTATCTTTGAATCTACAGTTTTAGGTAAGGATAGTACATTTACAATAGGTGGGACAAGTTCATTAGTAGGAACTATAGTAGAGGGAATAGATGCAACAGCCGCAACTGTAACTGGTTTTACAGTTCAGGATTTAAAAGATGCTAATGGCGAAATAAATGTAAATGGTGAGATAGTAACTATTGATATTACACCTGAAAATGTTAATGATGATATAGAGAAGTTATTACAGAGTAAATTGAAAGATAAAAAATTAACTGCGGAAATTGATGACAGTGGAAATATTACTTTTAGTAGCACAGTATTAGGAAGTAAAGTTGAAGATCCTAATATCAAAATAAGTGGTAATACTGGAACTTTTACTAGTGGAATAAATGCTACTTATACTACTAATACTTTAAATGCAGCTGATATAAAAGGGAAAACTATATCTATTAATGGAAATGTTATTGACTTATCTAAAGCAGTTGATGGACAAGAAGTAGAATATTTAAATAAGGTATTAAAAGAACAAAACATAAAGGTAACTGCTAAGTTAGATGAAGTTGATACAAGTAAGATTATATTTACTTCTACCAAAGCTGGAGCAGATGGTAAAGTTGATGTAGGTATATTAGATGGTACAACAATGTCATCACAAGGCACAGACGCTGAAATAGTAGTAAAAGATGATAAAGGTGGAGTGTTTACCCATACTGGTATTTCTAATACGTTAACTTTAGATGGAATGACTTTTAAATTTACAGGAGAAATACCAGCAGAAGGGATAAGTGTAAATGGTAAAAATGATGCTGCTGGGGTAAAAGATAAGCTTGTTAATTTTATTAACGATTATAATAAGCTTATGGAAAAACTTAACACCTTAACTATAGAAAAAAGAAATAAAAACTATATGCCATTAACAGATGAGCAAAAGAAAGAAATGTCAGAGAATGAGATAAAAATTTGGAATGAAAAGGTTAAGCAAGGACAGTTATATAAAGATTCTGATGTATCAAGAATAGCAAATTCTATGAAGAGTGCTATGAGAGGTCTTGTAGATGGAGTAGATGGAAATTTAGAGAAGTTTGGTATTAAACCAGTTGCAGACTATCAAGGAACTAAAAATGGAACTTTTGTTATTGATGAAGATAAACTTACTAATGCTTTAGAAAATAATTTAGAAGATGTAATGAAATTATTTATTTCAACTCCACCATCAGATGATAGTTTATCTGCTCTAGAAAAGAATAAATCAACAGGCGTTGCTCAAAGGTTAAAAGGCATACTATATAATGAAACTGTAAGTATATCATCAAGTTTAATTAAAAAAGTTGGTATAGAAGGTTCAGCTTCATCAGTTAATAGTGAGATAACAAAAGCTATAAAAAAATATGATAGAAAGATGGAAGATATGGAGAAGGATTTTGCTAAAAGAGAACAGCAGCTATATTCTAAATGGGCAACCATAGAATCTATGATGAATAAGCTTAATGCACAACAAAGTTATCTTACATCTCAATTAGGAATGTAGTATATTATGGAATTAAAGGAATTGCTTTTAAGGTATAAAGAAATTACAGAGAAGTTTATTGAAGCTATAAAAAATGATGAAGAAGCCGATAAATTTCTAGAAGAAAGAACAGAAATAATAGAAGAAATGAACAGTATGAATATAAAAAAAGAAGAATTAAAGAAAGTAGTAGAAGAAATAAATTTGTTAACTGTGGAAAAAGAAGCTTTTAATATTCTTAATGAAGAAAGAAGTAAAATAAAGGATGAAATCTTTCAATTAAAAAAAAGTAAAAGGGCTGCTTTTGCATATGAAAATAAATTTAATGGTATTAATTTTATAAATAAAGAGATATAAAATTAAAAAAGAAAAATTGATAAAAAAATAAAAAAAGGTATAAAGTTCATCTTGAACCTACCGATAAATATATTAGAAGATAAAATTAGAATAAACTCATGAGAAACATATCTAGTTATATACTTCTATCAAAGAAGTTATAAATATAAAAGGACAAGGATGTCCGTTAAAATCAAGGAGGAATTAATTATGATAATTAATCACAACATGAATGCGTTAAACGCACACAGAAACATGGGAATCAACACTACTTCAGCAGGTAAATCTATGGAGAAATTATCTTCAGGTTTAAGAATAAACAGAGCTGGAGATGACGCTGCAGGATTAGCAATTTCTGAAAAAATGAGAGGACAAATCAGAGGATTAGAGCAAGCTTCAAGAAACTCTCAAGATGGTATTTCTTTAATTCAAACAGCAGAAGGTGCTTTAAATGAAACTCACAACATTCTTCAAAGAATGAGAGAATTAGCAGTTCAAGCATCAAGTGATACAAATATCCAAGATGATAGAGCTCAAATTGGTAAAGAAATTACAGAATTACAAAATGAAATCAACAGAATAGCAAGCCAAACAGAGTTTAACAAGAAAAAACTTATCAATGGATCTTTATCAGGAGCTGATAACAATGCTTCAGTATTATTACAAGTTGGAGCTAACTCAAAACAAACTGTTACTTTAAAGATTGCAACTATGACAGTAAGTGCTTTAGGAGTAAGTGCTGGAAAAATAGTTATATCATCTGCTACTAGTGCAGCTAGTATTACAGCAATGATAGATACTATAAACACTGCAATAGATACTGTTTCTGGAGAAAGAGCAAAACTTGGAGCAATGCAAAACAGATTAGAGCATACAATTGCTAATGTTAATACTTCATCAGAAAACTTAACAGCTGCAGAATCAAGAGTTAGAGATGTTGATATGGCTAAAGAAATGATGAATTTCTCTAAAAATAACATTTTACAACAAGCTGCACAAGCTATGCTTGCTCAAGCTAACCAACAACCACAAGGAGTTCTTCAATTATTAAGATAATTTAGAACTGGATTATTTTTAAAAGGTACCGATTTATCGGTGCCTTTTTTGTGTAGAGTATTTAAGTTTTTGTTTGAAACAACGATAATAGTGATATATAGAAAAGTGACATAAAAAAGGAGTGATTTATATAGCTATTAATAGATTAACACAAAATAATATAGATAAAGCTATAGAATATGAAGTATATGAAGAAATAAGTAAAGATAATAAAAAAATACTAAGAATATTTACTGAGGGAAAAAGTATTTATTTAGGAAGTAAATATTCTGTTCAAAGGGACATAGATTCAATAAAGGATTTTATTTTAAGTAATGGAGATAAACATAGTATAATCATTGGATTAGGAACTGGAGAGTACATAGAAGAAATAGAGCCTTTAATTAAAGAAGATAATAAGCTGATTATAATCGAACCTAATATTGAGGTTTATAATAAATATATCTATGGAAAAGAAAATAAGTATGAAAACATAGCAATAATTTCTATGACAGATGAATTTTTAAAGTATTTAGAAATGTATATTGGAAGCATTGCTTTAAAATCCTTTGTAGTTCAAGAATACCCTAATTATAGAAATGCATATCCTGCAGAAGTTCATAATATTTATGAGCTTATTAGAAGCGTCACAAGAAGAAGAGTTATTAATAGAAACACCAATATATTTTTTTCTAAGATTTGGTTTGAATCTACCATTTCTGATCTTAAATATTTAAGTAAAAGTAAAAATATAGTGAATATGAAAAATGCATATAGTGGTAAACCAGCAGTTATAGTATCAGCAGGACCATCACTATCCAAGAACATAAGTCAACTTAAACAGTTTGAAGATAAGGCTGTGATTTTTACTGGAGGAAGAACATGGAGAACTCTAATAGAAGAAGGAATAAAGGCGGATTTTCTATCTATAATAGATGCCCATGAATTATCTTATGAATTGGTTGATGAAGTTATTAATAAAGAAGAGGTAACATTAGTACATTCAGAGATTTTGCCTAATAAAGTTCTGAAATTACATAAAGGAAATAGAGTGTTCTATCCTTATGCACCTTGGATAAATGATATAGTGGAAAATCCTAATTATAATTTTACTCATTCATCTGTTGCACATACTTGTACAAAATTAGCTATGTATATGGGATGTAATCCTATAATATTTTTAGGTCAGGATTTAGCATATACAGATGATAAGGTTCATGCAGAAAATGCTGAATTTGTACAAGAAAAGTATAAGGATAAAGAAGATATCACTAAGGTAGCTGATAACTTTAGTCCGTACGTGGAAGATATATATGGAAATAAGGTAAGAACAAGTATGACATTAAATTTTTTTAGAGAAGAATTTGAGGAAATTATTAAGGAAAACTCTCAAATAGAATTTATTAATTCCACAGAAGGCGGAGCAAATATCAAGGGAACACAGATTAAAAAATTTATGGATAATAAAGTTATGTTTGATAATGTAATAGATAAGAATCATATATCTGTTAATTATGAAAATATGATTGGATGTATAAGCGATGATAAAGTTATAGATATAATTGATTGTGCTATAAATTATTTAAAAGAGTTAGAGATAAAATTAATAGAAGCTATAAAACATAATGAAAAGTATTATGATAATTTTACTAGTAAACATAAAATATTAAAGAGCTCATTAAAGATTTTAGAAGATACAGATAAATTTATAAGAGAAATACCTAAAGAAATTAGATTTATAGAATATTTATTTGCAGATACTATTAATATCGTTTTATATAATCCAGATTATAAAATTGGAAATGAAGATACGGAGTTAAGTAAGGCTAAGAAAATATATGAAAAAAGTAAAATACTATATTCAAACTTGTTAAATGAAGCTGAATATGCATTAAAATATATAAAAAATGAAAGAAAATCTATATGTAAAGGGGAAACTTACAGTGAATATTAAGGAATTTGCAGAAAATTTAGTAGAACTTATTAGTATAAATAATGAAGAAACAAGAAACAATGGGGGTAAAATAAATACTCAAGTGTTTGAAAGTATACTTGAATATATACAAATATTCATGACAGAAGCTATAAAAGTAAATAGTAATTGTATTAATATAGAAAAATTCAATGAAATTCTTAAAGAGATATTAGAAGCCCTAAAAAACAATGATTTAATCTTAATGAGTGATATGTTTGAATATGAGATTATACCAGAAATAAATAAAGTTATAGAACAATTAAGTTAATGAGGTGTATTAGATGAGTAAAAAGGTATTAATAACAGGAGCAGATGGATTTATTGGAAGTCACCTTACAGAAACACTTTTAGAAGAAGGTTATGATGTTAAGGCATTTACATATTATAATTCATTTAATTCATGGGGCTGGTTAGATACATTGTCTAAAGATAAGTTAAAGGAAATTGAAGTGTTTACAGGAGATATAAGAGATCCTAATGGAGTTAGAGAAGCTATGAAAGGAGTAGATGAAGTATTTCATCTTGCAGCCTTAATTGCAATTCCTTTTAGTTATCATTCACCAGATTCTTATGTTGATACTAATATAAAAGGAACTCTGAATGTGCTACAAGCTGCAAGAGACTTGGAGACTGAAAGGATACTGGTAACTTCTACGTCAGAAGTTTATGGAACAGCCCAGTACGTACCTATAGACGAATTGCACCCATATCAGGGTCAATCTCCTTATTCAGCAACTAAGATAGGTGCAGATAGGTTAGCTGAATCTTTTTATAGAAGCTTTAATATGCCGATTTCTATTGTTAGACCATTTAATACATACGGCCCAAGACAGTCAGCTAGAGCTGTTATTCCAACAATAATTACCCAATTATTATCTGGAGAAACTGAAATAAAATTAGGTTCTTTAACACCTACAAGAGACTTTAATTTTGTTAAGGATACAGCAAGAGGATTTATAGAAATTGCTAAATCAGATAGAACCATAGGCGAAGAGATAAACATAGCTACTCAAGATGAAATATCCATAGGAAGATTAGCAGAGGAAATGATAAGACAAATAAATCCAAATGCAAAAATCGTATGTGATGATCAAAGATTAAGACCTGATAAAAGTGAAGTAAATAGATTATTAGGTTCAAATGAAAAAATTAAGAAGTTAACAAATTGGTTGCCTAGTTATACTTTTGAAGAAGGAATTAGAGAAACTATAGAATGGTTTAGAAAACCAGAAAACTTAGCTAAGTATAAAGCTGACATATATAATATTTAATTAAAGGAGATGGGCTAAGTGAAGAAGTTTATTCCGCTTTCAGTACCTAATTTAAAAGGAAATGAATTAAAGTATGTAGTAGATGCAGTAGAAAAAGAATGGGTATCTACTGGTGGAGCATATATAAATGAATTTGAGGATAGCATAGCTAAATATCTTAATGTTGAATCTGCCGTTGCTTGTCAAAGTGGAACTGCTGGTATTCATTTATCGTTAATTTTAAGTGGAGTAGATGCTGGAGATGAAGTCATAGTTCCTACATTGACATTTATTGCAGCAGTAAATCCTGTTAGATATATTGGAGCAGAACCTATATTTATGGATTGTGATGATTCATTAACAATGGATGCTAATAAACTAAAAATGTTTTGTGAAGAAGAGTGTGAATTTATTGGTGGAAAATTAATAAATAAGCTTAATAGGAAGCATATAAAAGCCATAATTGTAGTTCATGTTTTTGGTAATAGTGTAAATATAGAGAGGATAATGGATATTGCACAAAAATATAACCTTAAAGTTATAGAGGATGCAACAGAAGCATTAGGAACTAAATTCATTTCAGGAAAATATATTGGAAAGTATGCGGGAACTATAGGTGATTTTGGAGTGTACTCGTTTAATGGAAATAAAATAATTACCACTGGTGGAGGTGGGATGATAGTATCAAATCATCCGGAACTTTTAGCAAAAGGAAAATACCTCTCTACGCAAGCTAAAGATGATGAACTTTACTATATACATGATGAAATAGGATATAATTATCGAATGACTAATTTACAAGCAGCACTAGGGGTTGCGCAATTAGAACAATTAGATAAATTTATAGAAATTAAGAAAAAAAATTATGAGTTATATAATAATGGATTGAAAAATACTAAAGGATTAACAATGCTTGATTTTAATAATAATATACAACCCAATTATTGGTTTTATTCTTTATTAATAAATAATGATATATATCCATTAAGAGTTAAAGAAATTATTCCGTATCTTAAAGAAAAAAATATACAAGTAAGACCAATATGGAATTTAATTCATACTCAAAAACCGTATAGAGAATCAAGAGCTTATAAAATAGATAGAGCTAATTATTATTTAGAAAATGTGATAAATATTCCATGTAGTAGCAATTTAACAGAAGAAGAAGTTAATTATGTTATTAATGTTTTGAATAGTATTTAAAGCATTATTAAGTATGGGGAGATATAGCTATGAATATTCAGGATATAATAATAAATGAAGAGATAAGTATAAGACAAGCTGCTAAGATTTTAGATAAAACTGCCAAGCAGGTTTTACTTATAACAGAAGATAATAAGTTAAAGGCTATACTTACAGATGGCGATATAAGAAGATGGATTTTAAAGAGTGGGGATTTGTCGGCACCTGTAAAAGAAATTGCTAACTATTCGCCTAAATATATAACAGAAACAGAGAGATATAAAGCTAAAAGACTTATGAAGAAATATTCAATTAGTTCTATACCTGTAGTTAGTATTGAAGGGGAAGTAAAATCAATAATATTTTGGAACGACTTGGATATGTCTAGTGTTGAGAAGAAGCCTTCATTAGATATACCAGTGGTAATTATGGCTGGAGGGTTAGGCACTAGGTTATATCCTTACACTAAAATTTTACCTAAGCCTCTTATACCTATTGGTGATATACCTATAGTAGAAAGAATAATTAATAGATTTAAGGAATTTGGATGTAATGAATATTATTTAACCGTTAATTATAAGAAAAATATGATTAAAGCATATTTTGAAGAAGTAGTTAAGAATTATAATATATACTATATAGAAGAAGATAAACCGCTAGGTACTGGAGGGAGCCTTTATTTTCTTAAAGATAAAATAAAGAGCACATTTTTTGTATCTAACTGTGATATATTAATAGATAGTGATTATGAAGCCATGTATGAGTATCATAAAGAAAATAAAAACTTTATTACTATGGTATGTGCAGTTAAAAATATGGTAATACCTTATGGTGTAGTTAATTTAAATAATGAAGGAAATATACAGAGTATGGTAGAAAAACCTGAGTATTCATTTTTAACTAATACAGGAATGTACATAATAGAGCCTGAGGCACTACAATTAATAAAGGAAGACACATTTATTCACTTACCTGATATAGCAAAAGAATGTATGGATAAAGGAATGAAAGTTGGAGTTTATCCAATAACAGAGAGAGCTTGGATGGATATGGGACAACCAGATGAAATGCAAGAAATGATGAAAAGATTAGAGGAAGGTTAATGAAAAAGATTGTATTAGTAGGTGGAGGAGGGCACTGTAAAAGTGTCATTGACTCCATAAGAAGTAAAAATGAATTTGAAATAGTAGGTATTACAGATCCTGTTGACAAAGGGGAGATACTTAATGTTAAGATACTTGGAACGGATTATATATTACAAGATATGCATAATCAAGGTGTTGAATATGCATTTATTACAGTTGGAAGTATTGGAAATCCTAAATTAAGAATTACTTTATATGATATGCTAAGTAAAATAGGATTTAAATTTCCAGCTATAATAGATAAAACGGCTATTGTATCGGAAGAATGTGGTATAGGTGAAGGAACTTTTGTAGGAAAAGGTGCTATAGTAAATGCAGAAGCTATAATAGGGAAACAAGCTATTATAAATACAGGAGCTATAGTTGAGCATGACTGCCTAGTTGGAGATTTTGTACATATTGCTCCAGGAGCAACTCTGAGCGGAGGAGTGACCATAGAAAAGTATTGTCATGTAGGAACAAATGCTACTATTATTGAGGGAATAAGTGTAGTCAAAAGTACTGTAATTGGAGCAGGATCCGTAGTAATTAATTCAATAGATAAAGTATCTAAAGTATATGGAAATCCAGCAAGGGGGAAAGAATATGAATAAGGTATTTATTATTGCAGAAGCTGGTGTTAATCATAATGGAAGTGTTGAAGTAGCAAAAAAGTTAATAGATGAAGCAGTAATAGCAGGAGCTGATGCAGTTAAGTTTCAAACCTTTAAAGCGGAAAATTTAGTGACTAAGAATGCTAAACAAGCTAAATATCAAGTAAGAAATTTAAGCGAAGAGACTTCGCAGTTTGAAATGCTGAAAAAGTTAGAATTGGATTACGCTGAATATAGAGAGTTGGTAGAATATTGTAAAAAGAGACATATAATGTTTTTATCATCACCATTTGATATAGAAAGTATAGAGTTTTTAGATAACTTGGGAATTGAAGTATTTAAAATTCCATCTGGAGAAATAGAAAATGTACCTTACCTTGAAAAGGTAGCTAGAATAGGTAAAAAGATTATCTTATCTACAGGAATGAGTGATTTATCAGACATAGAATTTGCTTTAAGCACTCTAAGAAATAATGGTAATAATGAAATTATTGTATTACATTGTAATACAGATTATCCTACTAATATGAATGATGTAAATTTGAAAGCAATGGAGACAATAAAAGAAGCATTTAAGGTTGATGTTGGATACTCTGATCATACAGAAGGAATAGAGGTTTCAATTGCAGCTGTAGCAATGGGAGCAAAGGTAATAGAGAAACATTTTACACTTGATAAAACTATGGAAGGACCTGATCATTTAGCTAGTTTAAATCCAGATGAGCTTAGGATGATGATTAAGTCTATTAGAAATATAGAAAAGGCTCTTGGAGATGGAATCAAGTATCCCACCACTGTAGAAAAAGAAAATAAGAAGATAGTAAGGAAAAGTATCGTTGCTAGTGTAGATATAAAATGCGGTGAAGTTTTCACAGAAAAAAATTTAACTGTTAAGAGACCTGCAAGTGGAATAAACCCCAAGATGTGGCACGCTATAATTGGTATGGTTTCTAAAAAAGATTATAGAAAGGATGATCTAATTCAATGGTAAAAAGAATATGTGTGATTACTGGAACAAGAGCTGAATATGGATTACTGAAGCCGTTAATAATGAAAATGATAGATGATAAAGAGATAGATTTAAAATTGGTTGTTACAGGAATGCACATGTCAACAGAATTTGGACTTACATATAAATTGATTGAAGAAGATGGCATAGTTATTGATGAAAAAATAGAAATATTACTAAGTTCAGATTCACATGTAGCTACTTCAAAAGCAATGGGATTAGCTATTATTAGCTTTAGTGAGTATATTAATAGAACTAAGCCTGACATGGTAATTGTACTTGGTGATAGATATGAAATATTGGCTGCAAGTATTTCAGCTATGGTAGCTAATGTTCCTATAGCACATATACATGGAGGAGAGATAACCGAGGGAGCACAGGATGATGTATTTAGGCACTGCATAACTAAATTGAGTTATCTTCATTTTACAAGTACTGAAAGTTATAGAAAGAGGGTAATGCAGTTAGGGGAAGAGCCTCATAGAGTTTTCAATGTTGGAGCTATAGGAATAGAAAATATTAAAGTATTAAAATTATTATCCCAGGAAGAGATAGAAAAAAGTATAAATTTTGTTTTGAATAAAAAATTTGCGCTTGTTACATTTCATCCAGTTACACTAGAACAAGGATTAGCAGAGATACAGATTACAGAGTTATTAGGTGCTTTAGAAGAATTTGATGATATGAAATTTATAATTACAAAAGCTAATTCTGATAATGAGGGGAGAAAAATAAATAGAAAGATAGATGAATTTATATCTAAAAACCCAGAGAAATATATTGGTTTTGTTTCTATGGGACAACTAAAATATTTAAGTGCTATGAAGTATTGTAGTATGGTAATAGGGAATTCATCTAGTGGAATTATAGAAGCTCCTTCCTTTAATATCCCTACTATAAATATTGGTGATAGACAAAAGGGAAGATTGCAAGCTAAAACGGTAATCAATTGTGACCCTATTAAAAGTGATATTATTAAAGCAATAAAAAGAGGACTAAGTAAAGAATTTAAAGATAAAATATCAAAGATTGAAAATCCATATGGAGATGGAGATACATCTAACAAAATACTATATGAAATAAAAAAAGCGTTAAGCAAAGAGATAGAGTTAAAAAAAACTTTTTACGATATAAGTATGATGTGAAAGGTAAAGGTATAAATGTATAGTAATAAAAGAATCTTAGCAATAATACCTGCAAGAAGCGGTTCTAAGGGGCTAAGGCATAAAAATATAAAATTATTAAATGATAAGCCATTAATAGCATATACCATTGAAGCTGCTATTGAAAGTGATATATTTACCGATATAGTTGTTTCTACTGATTCAGAAGAGTATGCCAATATATCTAAACGATATGGAGCAAGTATACCATTTTTAAGACCAGATGAATTAGCTAGCGACATAGCTAGTAGTACAGATATGATTGTGTATACCATTCAAAGATTAAAGGAGTTAGGGAAAGTATATGATTATTTTATGTTACTACAACCTACTTCACCCCTAAGAAAAGCTTTAGACATAAAAAAATCATTAGATTTATTAATAGAAAACAAATTAGATTCTGTAGTAAGTGTTTGTGAGGCTGAACATTCTTTAAGTATATATAATACATTGAGTGATAGTTTATCTTTAGAAGGTTTTATAAATAAAAACAGTGCAACTCGAAGGCAAGATGACAAAAAGTATTATCGTATAAATGGTTCAATATATATATCTAATGTTGAAAAATATTTAAGCGAAAGGGATTTCTACGGAAAGAAAAGCAAAGCATACATTATGAGTAGAGAAAGCTCAATAGATATTGATACAGAGCTAGATTTTAGAATTGCAGAATATATTATGGCCCAAAATATATAATTGAGCTAATTATGTTGAGGTCAAATATCACTTAGCATAATGCTATGGAATATTCATACTGGTCTTTCATTCATTAAGAGGTGATAAATTTGCATTATAAACTAAACACACTATATTTTAGTGCTACAGATACAACTAAGAAAGTAATATCTGGTATAGCAGAAGGACTTTCGGAAGATATGAACCTAAAGGAAAGCATAAATAGTATTGATTTTACCTTACCAAAGATAAGGGAGAAATCTGTATCTTTTTCAAAGGATGATATTGTTATTGTAGGAGTTCCAGTTTATGCAGGGCGAGTGCCTAATGTGCTTTTAAGGTATATAAATTCTATTGTGGGTAATGGTGCGTTGGCTGTCGCAGTGGTGGTTTATGGAAATAGAAATTATGATGATGCTTTGATAGAGTTAAGAGATATATTAGAACTAGATGGCTTTAGGGTTATTGTGGGGGCTGCATTTATAGGACAACATTCTTTTTCTAAAACCTTAGCTAAGAATAGACCTGATGAAAAGGATATGGATATAGTTAGGAATTTTGCTGATAAAATATATAGTAAAATTGCTGCTGGAGAAGATGGACAGGATCTATTAATAAATGAACAAAAGCCTTATAGAAATTATTATATGCCTAGGGATGAAAAGGGAGAGCCTATTGATATAAGAAAGGTGAAGCCCAAAACTAAGGATAGTTGTATAGATTGTAAACTTTGTGCTAGTGTTTGTACCATGGGCTCTGTTGATCTTGAAGATGTGACTAAAGTTAATGGAAATTGTATTAAATGTTGTGCATGTATTAAAAAATGTCCTGTAGAAGCAAAGTATTTTGATGATATTGGATATTTAAAGCACAAAGAAGAATTAGAAATAAATTTTATACATAGAAAAGAACCAGAATTATTTTTGTAAACAGATAATTGTAAAAAGCATTAATGGCTAATAATAGCTGTTAATGCTTTTTATATGTGATAAAGTTTAAAAAAAACCATAAAGTTATAATGTTAAATATCGATAATATTATTAATTTTAATTATATATTACTAAAATTTTGTGACAGAGGAGATTAAATTTATGAAAAGCTTAAAATGGAAAATAACTACTATTATTCTTACTATTATTATAATTATTTCGTTGTCTATGATGTTTATGGGACTTTTTAAGTCATTTAGTGTTACTAAAAATATTATAAACAAACAATCAGAAGATGCAATAGGTTCAGGTTATAGTGTGCTAGATATTTATCTTAAGGAGCAGTTTGGTACATTAAGTCTTAATGATGATGGGAAACTTATAGACTCTAATGGTAAGCCCATTGATGGTGACTATGAGTTTATTGACGAATTAGCGGAAGGTATGGATATACTTGCTACTGTCTTTGCTAAGTCTGGTGATGATTATGTGAGAGTTTTGACCACAATTAGAGATGATAAAGGGGAACGAATTATTGGAACAAAATTGGATGCTAGTGGTAAAGCCTATGAAGAGATTTCAAAGGGGAATGAATATTTTGGAGAAGCTGATATATTAGGTGAAAAGTATATGACAAAATATGCACCTATTTTTGGTGATAATAATGAAGTCATTGGTATTTATTATGTTGGAAAATCTGTAGAATCAATTTTAGATATATATAATGAAGGTGTATTATCTACCATAAAATCGGTAGTTATAGTAATTGTTATTGGACTACTTATATCTGTTGCTATAAGCTATAGCTTAGGGGCATCAATTACAAAACCTATAGTTGCTTTAACTAATACTATAAAAAAACAGTCAAATTTAGACTTTAAGTTTAATGAAAAAGATGAAACATTAAAATATATGAAAAGGAAAAATGAAATAGGAATTATGGCAAATTCTCTGAAGGTTATGGAGGACAATGTAAGAGACTTTGTTATAAAAACTTCAGAAGGTGCAGAAAAGGTAGTGGCAACTTCCCAGGAACTAACAGCAACAGCAGAACAGTCAGCCATAGCTTCTGAAGAAATATCAAGAACTATAGAAAATATAGCTAGTGGAGCAAGTAGCCAAGCTCAAGATACAGGAGAAGCAGCTTTAAGTGTAGAAGAAATGGGTAGTTTACTAGAAGAGAATAAAGAATATACAGAGGAATTAAATAACGCAGCAAAGGATATAGAAAAGGAAAAAGAAGAAGGTTTTATTATATTAAAAGATTTAGTATTAAAAACGGGAGAAAGTAATAATGCTTCTAAACAGGTGTATGAAATTATATTAAGTAATAACGAAAGTGCAGAAAAGATAGAAAAGGCAAGTACAATGATTCAGTCTATATCGGAACAAACAAATCTACTTGCTTTGAATGCAGCTATTGAAGCAGCGAGAGCAGGCGAGCATGGAAGAGGTTTTGCCGTAGTAGCAGAAGAGATAAGAAAACTTGCTGAAGAATCTAATAATTTTACAGGAGAAATCAAAACTGTAATAGAAGAGTTAAAATTAAAATCTGAAAATGCAGTAAATAGAATGAAAGAAGTAAAAGGGATAATTGATTCCCAATCTGAAAGTGTAGAAAAAACTGAAGAAAAATTTCATAGAATATCAAATTCTATAGAAATAACTAATAATGTTATAGATAAGCTTAATGAATCATCAGAAAAAATGAATGAAAATAAAGAAAAGCTTGTAGACTTAATGCAAAATCTATCTGCTATAGCAGAAGAAAATGCAGCAGGAACTGAGGAAGCTTCAGCAGCTATAGAAGAACAATCAGCAAGTATCGAAGAAATAGCCAATGGTAGTGAAGGATTGGTAAATATTATAGATGAACTACAAGGTATTATCAATAAATTTACAGTATAAATATTCCACGGGGTCAGACTCCGAGGAAAAGAATTCCTGGGGGTCTGACCCTATGGTGATTTTTTCAATTAAATTTGGTCACAGGCATTTGTAAAAGAATGGTTCAATCCCTGCATTTTACATGGTATAATAAAATAGTATGAAGATGAATATACTATGGTTTTAAGAGAAAAAATAATTAAAAAGCAGGTGGCTTTACAGGTGGCTTTATATGAACAATGATATTCGCTGGAAACAGAGATTTTCTAATTATAAAAAGGCTACATCACAACTAACGGAGTTTATAGAAAAAGGTGACCTTAATAAATTTGAAGTTCAAGGTTTAATAAAATGTTTTGAATATACTTTTGAATTAGCATGGAAGACTATGAAAGATTATCTTGAATTAGAAGGATTTGAAGTAAAAAGTCAAAGGGGAACGATAAAAACTGTTTTTCAAATTCAGTTGATTGAAGATGGACATATATGGATTGATGCATTGGAAAAGAGAAACTTAATGTCATATACTTATAATGAAGAAGTGGCTGAAGAAGCAGTAGAGCTTATTCGTAAATCCTATTATCCTATTATTAAAAAATTATATTCTAAATTGGAGGAATTACAGTGAGTTTTGGGCTAAGAGAATTAGATTTAGAATATATAG
Source organism: Clostridium sp. UBA7791 (assembly GCF_002480755.1). Taxonomy (NCBI): domain Bacteria; kingdom Bacillati; phylum Bacillota; class Clostridia; order Eubacteriales; family Clostridiaceae; genus Clostridium; species Clostridium sp. UBA7791. The sequence continues at coordinate 998,999 of NZ_DLCT01000005.1, forward strand.
TTAGTGTTATAAGAGGATTTGATGAGATTGAAAAAGCATCTATATTTGGTTCCCGTGCTAAGGGTAATTATAAGCCAGGCTCAGATATTGATATAGCTGTCTATGGAGAAAATATAAATTTGGATATTTTATCAAAACTTAATTCAATACTGGAAGAAAAAAGTCCTATGCCGTACTTTTTGACATAGTTGATTATTCACATTTAAAGCATAAGGAATTAAAGGAACATATAGATAGGGTAGGGAAAGTTATCTTTTCTAGGTGACGGGCACTTGTGAAAGAATGGAAAAGCATTAATGGCTAAAAATAGCTGTTAATGCTTTTGCTAATCATAAAGTAATTAATAAAAAGTGACGATAAGTAAAATGGATTTAGTTGTCAACATAGTTTAAATAAATGGAACTTTATTCCATGGGGTCAGACCCCAAGGAAAAAAATTCCTGGGGGTCAGACCCCGTGGTAATTTTTGTGAGGAGTGAGATAATGAGATTAAGTAGAAATATGTCCGCTATGAGGATATTTAATAGCTATACTAAAAATTTAGTAGCTCAATCTAAGGCTTATGGTAGTATTAGTTCAGGTAATAAGATACAGACCTATAGAGATGATCCTAATGCTAAGGCTAAGAGTGATAAGTTGAAGTTAGAGATTAGAGGTCTTCAAATGGCCACTAGAAATATTCAAGATAGTGTAAGTCTTATGCAAACCATGGATGGTGGTATGCAAAGTATAAGTGAAGCCTTACAAAGGTCTAGAGAACTTATGGTTCAAGCTGGAGGAGCAACTACGCCGGAAGATAGAGCAGTTATTCAAAAGGAAATAGATGAGAATCTAGAACATATAACTTATACTGCTAATAATACGGAGATGAATGGTGTAAAGCTGTTAGCCGATAAAAATAATCCAGGTGATACAGTGGATCTACTTATTGGAGCAACTAGTGACTATGTAACTAAACTGCCAACATATAATTTAACATCTACAGGACTAGGACTTGTGAATGCTGACGGTAGCAATAAAATAAGTGTGGAGAATATGAATGATGGATTAGAACGCTTAGATGATGCTATAGATAAGCTTAATTCTGGAAGAGGAAAGTATGGAGCTCTAAGTAATAGAATGGAGTCTACTGCAGATTATACCAGTGAAATAGTAGGTAAGGTTGAAGGAGCAGAAGGTGAAATTACTGGTACTGATATAGCACTAGAAATGGTTGAATATGCTAAAAACTCAATTTTAGTGGAATCAGGTATGGCTATGATGGCTCAAAGTAATGAATTTCCACAGGATATTCTACAAATATTGAGCAATGTATATCCTAATAGGTAGAGAAAAAGTAATTTCGTGTAGCAAATAAGGAATTTTAAGTAAAAAGTAAATAATTTACGTTTAAAAGGTTGAATGGAAGAAAAATATAGTATATAATGCAGATATGTGAAAAAATTAAATAGGCAAAATTGACGAAAGTTAGTGACGCAAAGCTATAGGGGCTAAGCCTAAGGGTATGCCAGCCAGTTGCCAAAGAGTAAGTATACTTTTTGTTTTAGGTATTATAGAAGTAAATAATATTTTTATTTTAACCTTGTTGTAATTAAAAGCTACTCTTTTTGAGTAGCTTTTTTTATATAAAATTTATAGTTTTTCATATAAAAGTTGCAATTGGCTTTATAAAATATACCATATTGTAAATGATTACCCAGGTTCATGTTTTACAATGAGTATTTTACATAAGATTACATGTAACCATTATTATTCAATCTTTACCATACTGTTTTTTACTAATGATGAATTTTGTAGATTTATTTCTATTTAAAGTAAGTTTAAAGTGTATAAAATAAATAAAAAATCGTATAACTAACAAAAAAAAGAAGGGATTTAAGTATTTATGTCTAATTTATAAACATTAAGTATGTTTAAGTGGAAAATGGAGGTATAAAATGTCACAAAATGAAGTATATGGATTGTTAAAAAAATCTATGAATGTAACTGTTGAGGCTAATAAGGTTATTGCTAATAATATTGCAAATGTAAATATAAAAAACTATAAGAGATATTATGTTCCCTTCGAACAGGTTATGGAAGAGTCAACAGCTAATGGTAATTTAAAAACTACAAATGAAAAACATATAGGCATTGGAAGCAAAGATGTACAAGTTAAAAGAGATGATAGTGCATCTATGCGAGAAGATGGTAATAACGTGGATATTGAAACAGAAATGACAAGTCAAGCTGCTAATACTATGATGTATGAATCTTTAGTTAGATTTGCCAGTGGAAAGCTAAATAGTACAAGTAGAGTTATAAAAGGAGGGAACTAAAAGTGGAGGCATTTAGAGGAATGAGAATTTCAGCTAGTGGTCTTACTGCAGAAAGATTAAGAATGGATACTATCTCTTCTAATATTGTTAATGCAGGAACTACTAGAGGAAAAGATGGGAAACCTTATGTAAGAAAGATTGCTATGTTTCAAGAGAACTTAAAGGAAGCCTACAATAAAAGCAATGGAAAAGTAGAGGACAAGTTAAATGGGGTTAAAGCAGTTGGCATTGTAGATGATGAATCAGAACTTATTAAAGTATATAATCCAAGTCATCCAGATGCGGATGAAGAAGGATTTGTATCTATGCCAAATGTAAATATCTCCAATGAAATGGTGGAGTTAATAGCATCAAGTAGAGCTTATGAAGCCAATGTCAATGCAATGAACGCACAAAAAAGTATGTTTTTAAAAACTTTAGAAATAGGTAAATAAAAGATGGGAGTAGTACTTTTATGATGAACAATTACATACCAAATGCAACAATTTTTCAAAATGAGCTAAGGGAAATTTATGGGGTAAAAGAAAAGGATACTGAAGAGAATAGCACTTCGGGTGGCACAGGATTTGCAGCTGTTATAAAGGATGAATTGCAAAAGGTCAACGATCTACAAGTTGAAGCAGATAACAATGTAACAGGATATATTGCAGGAGAAAAAAGTATCCATGAAGTAGTATTAGCTACAGAAGAGGCATCTATGTCCCTAGAGCTTGCTATTCAAATAAGAAATAAGCTAGTTGATGCTTATAAGGAATTTAATAATATGCAAGTATAATGGGGGTAAGGATTAGATGAGTAAGCTATCGGAGCTAATGAAGAAGATAAAAGATAAGTGGAATTCCATGTCGAAAACTAGAAAGATAGCTTTAGTGATAATTGCGGTGGTGACTTTTATAGCAGTAGGAACACTACTTTATGTATCACTTAAACCAAAGTATACGGTTTTATTTTCAAATATGGATTCCCAAGATTCAGGAAAGATTATAGCCAATCTAGAGGGCAAAGGAACTAAGTATAAAATAGAAGGAAATTCCATTTTAGTTGAAAAGTCTCAAGTAGATAAACTGAGAATGGAAATGCTGTCAGAGGTTCAAATAACAGAAGGAAGCCAAGGCTTCGAACTTTTTGATAAGGGTAGCATTGGGGCCACAGATGAAGAATCAAGAATAATGTATCAAAGAGCACTTTCTGGAGAACTTGAAAGAACTATAAAGGGTTTTGAAGAAGTTGAGGCTGCAAAAGTAAACTTAGTTTTACCAACCAACTCAGCCTTTGTAACTAAACCAACTCCTGCTAGTGCTTCAGTAACGGTAAAGTTAGTGCCAGGAAATGAACTTTCACCTGAACAAGTTAAAGCTATTGTACACTTAGTAACAGGTAGTGTGGAAAACTTAGATAAGGAAGACGTTACAATAGTATCAGACAATCTAAAGTTATTAACGGAAGGTTTGTTTGATAATGAAAAAGGGACCCAAGCTACTAGTACAGAAAATCAAATTGATTCAACTAAAAAAGTTGAGAAAGAATATGAAAAGAAAATCTTAAATGTATTAGAACCAATATATAAAGATAATGTAAAAGTATCTGTAAATGCACAGCTTAATTTTGACGCTGTAAAGCAGAATAATGTTACATATGATCCAAAGGGATCCGCAGTAGTAAGTGAGCATATTATTAAAGACAATAGTAAGGGTACTGAAAATACTTCAGGAAGTACTGTAGATAATAATATGACTAATGAGCAAGATGCAGAAAAAGATACTGAAAAAGCAGGCTATTCGGAAGAAACAAGAAATTTTAATAATACTAAGAGTGAAGAAACAGTTGTCAAGGCACCAGGTCAAGTGGAGAGAATTACCACATCTGTTGTTGTAAATGGAGATATGGATAATGCAACTAAGAATACTATAAAAAATTTAGTATCTGATGCCATTGGTTTTGATGAGGCACGAGGTGATGGAATTTCAGTTGAAAGCTTAACATTTAATGATGATTATAAAACACAAGCTGAAGAAGAAATTAACGCTATGAAGGAAGCAGAAGCAAAATCTAGAAGGATTAAGCTTATTGCTTTAGGAGTAGGAGCAGTTATAGCACTTATACTTATTATTGTAGTTGTTTCTATTATTAGAAGTAAGAGAAAAGAAGATGATGAAGAAGATGAAGAGGCTATAGAAGGGCTAGATGTAGTTATAGGAGATGAAACTTTAGAAACAGTGGCGGATTTATACAAAGATTTAGATTTAGAAGCAGAAACTGAAAGAGAAAAGATTATGAAAGAAGTTAAAAAATATGCAGAAAAGAAACCTGAACAGGTAGCGGATATTATAAAATCATGGATGACTGATGAAGAAGGGAGATAGTAATGGCTAAAACAGAAAAATTTACAGGTATTCAAAAGGCAGCAATATTATTTATCTCTTTGGGACCAGATGCATCTGCAGCAATAATAAAAAGATTAAATGAAAGAGATATACAAAAGATAACCTATGAGATTGCTAATATGTCATCAGTTAAAGCTGAGGACAGACAAGCTGTTTTAGATGAATTTATGGAATTAAATAAGGCTAAGGATTATATTCTTGAAGGTGGAGTAGAGTATGCTAGAAGCGTTTTATCTAAAGCTTTAGGAACTCAAAAGGCCAACGATATTCTAGAGAGAGTTACAGAGTTTTCACAGCAGTTTAGACCTTTTTCTATTGCTAGAAAAGCCGATGCAACTCAGCTTATGAATGTAATTTCAGGAGAACATCCTCAGACTATAGCATTAATACTTTGTCATCTACAGCCGGACAAAGCGGGACAGATAATGTCTGCACTTCCATCTGAATTACAGAGTGAAGTTGCTTTTAGAGTTGCTACTATGAGTAATATATATCCGGTGGTAGTGAAAGAAATTGAAGAGGTATTAAATAGTAAGTTATCTTCAGTGGTTACTAGTGAAAGTAGTGTTATAGGAGGAGTTCAATCTTTAGTTAATATACTTAACCAAGTTGATAGGACTACAGAGAAAAACATTACAGAAGGTCTTGAAAGGGAAGATATGGAACTTGCAGATAAAGTTAAGGAATCTATGTTTGTATTTGAGGATATTATTACTATCAATGATGTGGAAATTCAAAGAATTTTACGTGAGGTTGATAATAAGGAGCTATGTATGGCTCTAAAGGGTACTTCAGAACAAGTAATAGAAACTATATCAAGAAACCTTTCAAAACGTGCAGCAGCTACATTGAAAGAAGATATGGAATTCTTAGGACCTGTAAGACTTATGGATGTTGAAAAAGCTCAACAAAAAATTGTTGCCTTAATTAGAAGACTAGATGAAGCTGGAGAAATAACAATTGTAAGAGGTGGAGACGATGCACTCATCTTATAGGGTAATAAAAAGTGTTAATGTATGTGAAAGTGGAACCAAGGCAATAGATACAGACTTTTATATAGAGCCAGCTCCCATAGTAGAGGAGACTATAGAGCTTGAGGATACTAATCCTAGGAGCATGGAGGAGTATCTAAAACTAAAGAAAAAGGGTGAAGAAATAGTTGAAAATGCCCATAAAGAAGGGGAAGCTATTCTTGCAAATGCAAATGCAAAAGTAGAAGAAATCCTATATGAAGCCAAGGAAGATGGATTTAATAAGGGTTATGAAGAAGGCCATAGTATTGGTTATAAAGAAGGCTATGACAAGGCTTATGATGAAGGAGTAAAAAAAGGTGAAGAAATAATTCGAAATGCAAATTTTATTCTTTATCAAGCTAAGGAAGAGTATGATAAATTTCTTAAGTCTAAGGAGATGGGCATTAGAAAAATTATTGTAAATGCCGTAGAAAATATGCTTAAAAAGGAGCTTGAAAGTAAGGAAGCACTAAATGGATTACTTTTCAACATCCTATCTGAAGAAAAAAATGCCAAGATGATAATTATAAGGGTAGCACCTAACTATTTAGAAGAAATAGAGACAAAGATAGAAGAATTCAAGCATAGTATGGGCATCAGAGGAGAAGTTGTGGTTTTACAGGATAATTATTTAGATTATGGAACCTTAGTTGTTGAAAAGGATGATGGAAAAACCACCTTTACTATTAAGGGGAGCATAGAGAAACTAAAGGAAATTCTCATGGAAGCATAGAGGAAGATGGTATTATGATTAATTTGAATATAGGAGACATTGAAAAAAGTATTAGTAAAACAAATTTTAATCATATGGAAGGCATAGTTAAAAACATAATAGGTCTTACCATTGAAGTAAAAGGAGTTAAGGGTTTTGTAGGGGAAATTTTCCACATATATAATGAGGAAAACAAAACTATAGTCTGTGAAGTAGTAGGTTTTAAAGATGGAAATTTGATTCTTATGCCCCTTGGAAACCTAATAGGGATATCTCCTGGATGCAGAGTAGAGAGAACAGGAAAGCAGTTAAGTATAAAGTGTTCAGATGAACTTTTAGGAAGAGTTTTAGATGGAATTGGAAATCCTTTAGATGAAAAGGAATTGTCACTTTATAAGAATTATCCCTTGGAAGCTATGCCACCAGACCCATTGAAGAGAAGAAGAATTAAAGAAGTTCTTCCTACAGGGGTAAGAGCCATTGATGGATTTCTTACTTGTGGTGAAGGACAAAGGATTGGTATTTTTGCTGGTTCAGGGGTAGGAAAAAGTACTACTCTTGGAATGATTGCTAGAGAAGCTAAGGCTGATGTAAATGTAATATCCCTAATAGGAGAAAGAGGTAGAGAGGTTTTAGATTTTATAGAAAAAGATCTAGGTCAAGAAGGGTTAAAGAAATCTGTAGTAGTATGTGCTACATCTGATCAACCGGCTCTTGTTAGGCTAAAGGGTGCATTTACTGCTACAGCCATTGCGGAATACTTTAGAGATAAAGGATTAAAGGTTATTCTTATGATGGATTCTGTGACACGTTTTGCTATGGCACAAAGGGAAATTGGTCTTGCTATAGGAGAGCCTCCAGCTACTAAAGGATATACTCCTTCGGTTTTTGCAATGTTACCTAAACTTCTTGAGCGTAGCGGTATGTCTGATAAAGGATCTATTACAGCTTTTTATACCGTCCTTGTTGATGGAGATGACTTTAATGAACCAATTGCAGATGCGGTAAGAGGTATTTTAGATGGACATATTGTCTTAAGCCGTGAGTTAGCTACTAAAAATCATTATCCAGCCATAGATGTACTTAAAAGTGTATCTAGACTTATGCCAGAAATTGCAGAGGAAATCCATATAAAGGCTGCCTCACTTGCTAGAGATTTAATGGCCTCTTATAAAGAAGCTGAAGATTTAATAAATCTAGGAGCTTATGTAAAGGGAAGTAATTCTAAAATAGATATGGCCATTGAATATATAGATAGTATAAATGGATTTTTAACTCAAGAGATAAAAGAAGGTTGCGAAATTGAAGCTAGTAAAGACATGCTTATTAATATGTTTAAATAAAGGTGGTGTAAATTTTGGGACAAACTTATAAGTTTAAATTACAAAGGTTATTGGACTTAAGAGAAAAAGAAGAAGATGGTAAAAAAATAGTTTTTATGGAGGCCCTTAGGGATAAGAACAGGGTAGAAGAAGAACTTAAAAGTCTAGAGGATAGCTTCCAAAGATACTCTACTGTGAATAATAACATGAGTGTAACTGAAAGAAAAATTCAGCATCATTACTTAAATCTATTAAATAGTACTATTGATATTACACAAGAAAAGCTTAAAACTGATGAAGAAAGAGTGAAGCTCACTAGGAAAGAATTGGTTACTGCTCAAGTAAATAAAAAGATTGTAGGCATATTAAAAGATAAGGATCAGGCAGCATTTATAAAAGAAGAAAATCGAATAGAACAAATTCAAAATGATGAATTTGCACTTTATGGATTTATACGTGAGTGTGGGAGGCGATAAATTTGATGGAAATGGCACAATTTAGTGTTGGAAATGACCTGTATAAAGGTAGTAGTACTAGTGATAAAGTTAAAAAGTCTGAAGGAAATAAAGGATATTCTAATAAGGAATTTTCCAAGGAACTTAAAAACTACAGTACAGATAATGAAAGCTCTAAAACTAAATCAGTAAATTCTATTAAGCAAGAAAAAGTTAAAGAGCCTTCGAAGGATTACATATTGAGCTCTGAGGAAGTTCATGAAGGTGAAAAGCTAAGTACCTCAGAAGATATGCAGTCACTAATAAATCTAATAATAGCTCTTTTGAATAAGAAGGATCCTTCTAAGGATGAAATGGTTTCTTCTGATCTTATCAGTGGAAATGAAGGTAAAGTGGAACTACAACCTTTATTAGACCTTTTAGGAAGTGAAAAAAGGGCAAATGGCTTATTAGAATTATTAAGTGAAGCATCAATTAATAGTGACATGAAAAATAAACTTACAGAGTTATTAACTTTAATTAATGAAGATATTACTGAGCTAGACAATAGTAGTGAAAGTCTTATGAAACTATTAACAGCAGAAGAAGGTATAGATAATGATGATCTAATAAGTCAGTTACAAAAAATAGTTTCAATGAAAGATGCTAATAAAGAAGAGGAGCCTTTAAATATACCTAGAAGAATAGAACTGGAAGCTAATGTTATAGAAAAAAGTAGTGTAGTAGCTAGAGTAGAAGATAATGAAGAAAGTAGTAGTAGTAAAGATAGTAAGTTTTCAAAGGAAACAGCTATTTTGAATAAAGTAATTAATGGTGAAGAGAAGGATTCAAAGGTTACAAGAGCTGCTGATTTTATGTCATACTTTGAAAATAGTGTACAAAAATCAGGAGAAGTATCTAGTGAAAAGCCTATAGCTATTACAAAGAGTGATCTTAATAATGATGTGATAAAAGCTTTATCATACATGGATAAAAATGGGGTTAAGGATTTAACTGTAAAGATTTATCCTAAAGAGTTGGGTGAAATATCCATATCTGTAAGTATGGAACAAGGTGCTTTAAAGGCAATGATTAAGGCTACATCAAAGGAAACTGTAGAAATGTTAGCTTTAGGACTTAAGGACATAAATGAAAAGCTAAATGGAAACAACATAAAAATACAATCAGTAGATATAGGACTTTATGAAGAGGATACTACCTATTATGCTCATGGAAACAACCAAGGCAAAGCATATGAAAATGGTGGACAAAGAGGTAGTGAGAATGGTAGACAAGGGTCAGAGGTCAATATAGTTGAAGAGGATGTTATACCTGAAGCTAATGTGAAAGCCTCTAATGAGATAGATTTACTAGTTTAGGAGATGATGAAATGGCAATATCAACTAATAATACAACAGCACCTTGGGTTGAAGGAAACAAAACTAAAAATGGTACGCCTATTGTAAAACCAGGGGCAGAACTTGACAAAAATTCTTTCTTTAAAATATTAGCTGCTGAGCTTTCTAATCAGGATCCAACTCAATCACAAGATACTACTGCATATGTCTCACAGTTAGCTCAATTTACAACCCTTGAACAGATGAGTTCATTAAATTCTACAATGACTCTTTCATCTGCACAAGGATTAACTGGAAAATTTGTAGCTTTAGATGCATTGGATGCTAATGGAGTACCTCAGTGTGGCGTAGTTAGGGCTGTGTATAAACATAAGGGAGACGTTTATGTTACTGTGGAAGGTGTAGATGGAAAATATACAGATTATGAATATAGCCAAGTTACAGATGTCATTGATTCGGGAGATCCAAATATGGATAACTTAACCTTCTCTAATGCAGTAACATTGATGGGTAAAATTGTTGAAATAGCATTGCCAGCAGATACATCTGTAGAAAAGCCTAAGGGAGATGGCAAGGAAGAAGAAAAGCCAGTAAAGCCTAAGAGTATTACAGGGAAAGTTCTAGAAGTATATAGGGATGCAGAAGGCATAAAGCTTAAGGTTGAAGTTGAAGTTGATGGAAAAATAGAAATCAGAGATTACTTATTTGACTCTGTAATTGGAGTAAAAGGTTAATAAAATTACATTAAAAAATAGAGAATCGGAGGGATAGTATAATATGTTAAATTCAATGTACTCAGGGATATCAGGTTTAGGAGCAAATCAAAAAAAGTTAGATGTAATAGGAAATAACGTGGCTAACTCAGGAACTACTTCCTTTAAATCATCTTCAGTTACTTTTCAGGATAGTATGTATCAAAGTTATAAGGGAGCATCAGGTCCAGGATTAAACTTAGGAGGAGTTAACCCTTCTAGAGTTGGTATGGGAGTTTCTATACAAAGTATAGTAACAAACATGGCTCAAGGAAGTCTGCAACCAACAGGAAGACCTTATGATGTAGCTGTAGATGGAACAGGATATTTTATAGTAGCTAAAGGAAAAGAAAATGGCACAATAACAGTTAATCCAGATCAAAGTATGGAATCTACAACCTTAGAGAGCTTTTATACAAGAGATGGTTCATTTAAGGTAGATAGTAAGGGAAATCTTCTAAATTCTAATGGATATAGAATTATGGGTTATGCTATAAGTGATGGAACAGCAACATCTCCATTAGGTGGAATAGTTAATTATGTAGATGGAGAATCCGAAAACTTAAATGCTAATCAAAATGAATTAGTAGCACTTAAAATACCAGAAACTGTTTCTAAGCTGGTAACTGATAAAGATGGAAATCCAGAAGTAGATGCTGGTGGAAATCCAACAGGAAGAAGAGAAGATGTTAGAATTCAAGGTTTCTCTATAGAAAATGATGGACTAATTAAGGCTGTCCTTGCTGATGGTAGTACTACTGTTCTTGGACAAGTTGCCATGGCGTCATTTACTAACAATGAAGGTCTTGAGCAAAAGGGAAATAATATGTATTCTCCTTCAGCAAACTCAGGAAATCCATTAGCTAGAGTTGGTAAATATACTGATAAAGCTGCTTTAGGTGCAAGAGAAGACAATGGCAAGGCTTATGGACAAGTTTTAAATGGATTCTTAGAGATGTCAAATGTTGATTTATCTGCACAGTTTACAGATATGATAGTTGCAACTCGTTCTTTCCAGGCTTGCGGTAAAATCATCACTACTGCAGATGAAATATTACAAGAACTTGTAAATTTAAAAAGATAATTTATTTAAATATGTAAATGTGATTTTCCTTAGGCTAGGACGGTGCTTATATTGATCTTAGCTTAAGTAAATTTACTATATCATAGGAGGTATAGGAGAATATGATAGAGGTTAATCCCTTAAATGGAAACAAATTTATTCTTAATAGTAATCACATTGAAAAAATTGAAGAAATCCCAGAGACAGTAATTACCTTAGTCAATGGAAAAAAGTATTTAGTTAAAGAAAGTTCTAAAGAAATAGTTGATAAGGTTATAGAATTTAGACGAAAATACTGGGCAAATGTACGGTTGGAGGAAAGCAATGAAGAAGAATGATATGTTAACAGCTATAGGTTTTGTGATTGCAATTGTTCTTGTATTTTATGGAATGCTAAATGGAGGATCGTTAAAGCTATTCTTTGATGTACCATCCTTAGCTATAACAGTAGGAGGGTCCTTCGGTGCACTTTTAATGTCTTATCCAATGAATGAAATAAAAAGATTTATCAAGGTTGCAGCACAAGCTTTCAAAGAAGATGGAACATCTAAGGTAGATAATATTGCACTATTTGTTAATTTATCTAAAAAAGCTAGAAGAGATGGACTACTTTCTTTAGAAGAAGATATACAAGAGATTAGTAACGAGTTTGTTAAAAAAGGCTTAAATATGATAGTTGACGGTATTGAACCTGAATCTATTAGAGAAGTTATGACTTTAGAAATTAAAGAATTAGAAAAAAGACATGAAGATGCAGCATCTATGTTCACAACTTGGGGAGCATATGCTCCAGCCATGGGTATGATTGGAACATTGATTGGACTTATTCAAATGCTTGCTAACCTATCAGATGCAGACAACTTAGCATCAGGTATGGGTAAGGCTCTTATTACAACTTTTTATGGATCAATGCTTGCTAACTTAGTTGTACTTCCTATAGCAGGAAAGCTAAATTATAAAACATCTAAGGAAGTAAACCAAATGGAAATGATGATTGAAGGAGTACTTTCTATACAATCAGGAGTAAACCCAAGGGTAATTGAAGATAAAATGATAGTATATTTATCACCAGAGGATAGAGTAAAGTATTTAAGTAGTGTTAATCAAGGAGAGTAGGTGAATAATTATGGCCAAGAAAGACATAAAAACTGATGGGTGGTTAGCTACTTATGCAGATACTGTTACTTTGCTATTAACCTTCTTTGTTTTACTTTATTCACTATCAACTATAGACTCACAAAAATTTCAGCAGATAGCTGTAGCCATGCAAAGTGCTTTTAGTGGTAAGGCTGATAGGTCCATACTTGAATTTAACTCAAGTAGTGGTGATGTACCTATAGTTGGAAAGCCACAGCTTACAGTGGAGGATATTCAAGAAAATGAAGACTTGGAAATTTTAGAGGACGTATTAACTTACATTAAGGAAAATGATTTAGAGAATGATGTTCAAATATATGAAGATGAAAAAGGTCTTAATATCCAGATGAAGGATTCGGTGCTTTTTGATACTGGAAAGGCAGAACTAAGGTCAGATAGTAAAAACGTATTAGATAAGGTTAGTGACTTAATTGGAAAGGTAGATAACAAGATTATAATTGAAGGTCATACAGATAATGTACCAATTAACACACCAGCTATGCCAAATAACTGGCATCTATCTTCTGCTAGAGCATTAAGCGTACTGGATTATTTTCTTGGTAGTAAAAAGATTTTAAATCCTCAAAGATTTTCAGCTCAGGGATGTGGAGAGTATAGACCTATAGCAAAAAACGATACGGATGAAGGTCGAGCTAAAAATAGAAGAGTTAATATTATAGTTGTAACTAATGTAAAGGAGCAAGGAAATGAGCAAGAAAAATAGTAATGGCAATGAGTTAGAAAAAGAAAAGGGCGGAAGTTCTAAATTAGTTCTAATTATAGTAACCGCTATAGTAATATTTGCACTTATAAGTGGAGCTGTATTTGTTGGATATACCATTGCAACAAAGAATGTAGGTAAAAATAATAATGGCACTAGTGAAAGTAATGTAGTAGAAAAGGAAGCTACCTTAAATTTAGACGAGTTCTTAGTAAATTTAAGTGATGAGGGAAAGTCTAAATTTGTAAAGGTGAAAATTTCCTTAGGTTCGAATTTAGAGAATAAGGATTTGCAAGAAGAACTTACAGCAAAGATTCCACAAATAAGAGACTGTATAAATAAGGTATTAAGAGCTAAGAAATCTACGGATTTCAAAACAGAGGGAGATGCTTTATTAAAAGAAGAGATAGTCGTAAAGGCAAATGAACTTTTAAATAGTGGTAAGATAACCAATATTTATTTCACAGATATAATTGTTCAATAGGTGACCTATGGATAGTCAATTGATTTTAACCTTATTAAAACTTGTAATATTTTTCCCATTAGTTATAGGATTAATTCTTTGGCTAGGGAAGAATGTTGAGAAATATAGTCACATAAACAGAAAATCTACAATGAGAGTAGTAGAGAGACTAACCATTAGTAAGGATAACTCTCTGCTCATTGTAAAGATAAGAGATAAATATTATTTAGTAACTTCAGCTCAAGGAAAAATAGAAATTGTAGAAGAAGTTGCAGGGGAAGATTATAAAGAAATTGAAATGATTAAATTAAAGAATAGTAGTGAGTTAAAACAAATTTTTAAAGACAAGTATCTTAAATGGAGAAAGTAAAATATTATTTTAGGAATAAAGGGATAATACATATGAAAAAATTTGATCTAAAAAAGTTTATAAAACCCATAACGCTAATACTATTGGTGTTTTGTGTTATTTCAATTAGTAGTAAAGTAGCTTATGCTACTGGAGATACCATGCCAATTCCAGATATAAATATATCTTTTGGTGATGGGGATGCAAAAACTCCTACTGAATATGTGGACAATATAAAATTATTATTAGTACTAACAGTACTTACAATACTTCCATCAATCCTTATAATGACCACAGGATTTATAAGAATTGTAACAGTACTATCTTTCTTTAAGAGTGCTATAGGAGCTACATCACTGCCAAAACAAATAATTGTTGGGTTGTCCTTATTTTTAACTTTCTTTGTAATGGCACCTACCTTTTCAGAAATTAATGAAAAGGCAGTTCAGCCTTATATGAAGGAAGAAATAACAATGGATGTTGCTATAGATAAAGGGATAAAGCCCATGAGGGAATTTATGTTAAAGCAAACTAGAGTAAAAGATTTAAAGTTGTTTCTTGAAGCTGGAAAGGTAGAGGATGCTATTAAAGTAGAAAAGGATGCAGATGGTAAGGAAACTTATAATTATGATGATGTTCCACTTTATACAATTGTACCAGCCTTTGTTATAAGTGAGTTAAGAACAGCCTTTGAAATAGGATTTTTGTTATTTATACCATTTATATTGGTGGACATTGTAACAGCTAGTGTTCTTATGTCTATGGGTATGTTTATGTTACCGCCAGCTATGATTTCTCTGCCATTTAAATTACTTTTATTTGTATTAGTAGATGGATGGAATTTGTTAAGTCAATCCTTAATACTAGGATTTTAGAGAGGTGATGTAATATGACACAGACTATGGTGGTTGCAATATTACAGGATATGGTGAAGACAGCTTTAATGGCAGCTGGACCAATACTACTTACAGCTACGGTAGTAGGTCTTTTGATAAGTATATTTCAAGCCACAACTCAGATACAAGAACAAACTTTAACCTTTGTACCTAAAATAATAGCTGTGGCAATAGTGGGAATAATTACTGCCACATTTATAGGAAACACAGTGATAGGTTTTACTCAAAGAATTTTTTCAATAATTTCTAATATAGGAGCTTAGGTGGGATAACGTTGGTAGATATTTTAATGTTTATAGCTTTTTTAATGGTGTTTATGAGGATAACATCCTTGATTTTTACAGTGCCAACCTTTTTCCCAACAGGAACACCAAATATAGCAAAGATTGGTGTAGGACTTATTATATCCATGATTTTATCTCCCATAATCAGTACTGAAGCATTACCAGAAATAAGTAATATGTTTGTTTTAATAGTGCTTATAGGTAAAGAAGTAATTATAGGAATATGTCTAGGATATATAGTAAATTTACTGTTTAGTGTTGTACAAATGGCAGGACAAATTATGGATTTTTCCATGGGCTTTTCTATGATGAGCCTATTTGACCCAGTTGCAGGTGAAAACATATCAGTAATGGGAAGGTTGATGTACTGGATTTGTCTTGCTGTATTTATGTTAGTTGATGGACATCTTATTTTAGTGCAGTGTCTTATAGATAGTTTTACTTCAGTTCCTGTAGGGACTGTAACCTTTAATAAAGAAATTTTGGGATATATTATTCAAGTTGTATTTGAATTTTTTACTATTGGGATTAAGATTGCAGTGCCAATAATGCTTATAATACTTATGACGGAAATTGTATTGGGCTTGGTATCAAGAGTTATGCCTCAGCTTAATGCTATGATACTAGGAATGCCAATCAAGATTTTTGTTGGACTTGCAACCTTTGTAATTTCTATTCCTTTAATTATGAAAATTATAGCTTCAAATTTTGGTGCTATTAAGCATATATTCTCGGAAATATTCACTATGATGCCCTTTATATTAATTTCCGCATCTAATGATAGTGGAGATAAAACGGAAAAACCTACTCCTAAAAAACTTCAAGATGCTAAGAAAAAAGGTCAAGTAGCTAAAAGTAAGGAATTATCTTCTGCCTTAACTCTTTTAGCAGCTACTTTAGTTATAGCTATCTTAAGTAGCTTTGTGCTAAAGGTATTAAGCTCCAGTATGACAAAGTATCTAGGGAGTTACTTAAATTTTCAATTAAGCCAAGAGAGTTTAGTAGGACTTTTAATAAAGGTATTCATAGATATATTTAAAATATTTATACCAGTGGCAGTTCCTATTATGGTTATAGGCGTAATTGGATCAATAATTCAAACTGGTTTTATATATACTGGAGATCCATTAAAACCTAAGTTTAGCAAACTAAATCCTATAAGTGGATTTAAAAGAATGTTTTCTATAAGATCCTTAGTGGATTTAGTAAAAAATTTAGGTATTGTTTCTATTGTAGGATATATAGGATATAAGTTTGTTATAGATAATTACTATAGTCTTTTGAACTTTGGAAATCTTAAAACAGGAACAATACTTACAGAATTGGCTAGTTTAATAATTAATGTTTTTGTTAAAGTTGGGATAGCCTTATTAATAATAGGATGCATAGATTTTTTATATCAGAAATTCCAACATAATAAGGATTTAAAAATGACTAAACAAGAGATAAAGGAAGAATATAAACAACAAGAAGGAGACCCTATAGTTAAGGGAAAAAGAAAACAAAAGCAAAGAGAAATGGCTATGAGAAGAATGATGCAATCAGTACCAGATGCTACTGTTGTAATTACAAACCCAACTCACATTGCGGTGGCTTTGAAATATGAAGAAAATAGTGGAAAAGCACCGATAGTTGTGGCAAAGGGCAGTGAGTATGTGGCGTTAAAGATTAAGGAAAAGGCGATTGAAAATAATGTACCAATTATAGAAAATAAACCATTAGCTAGACTCATGTTCAAAGAAGTGGATTTAGATAAGGAAATTCCCTTTGATATGTATAAGGCAGTGGCAGAAATATTAGTATTAGTTTATAAAATGAAGAAATAATGTAAAAAGGATGATAATTATGCTTAAAGATAAGGGATTTAGTATTAAGAATAACTTAGATATAATAGTAGCATTTGGGGTAATTCTTATTGTACTAATGATAATTATACCATTACCCCCAGGAATACTTGATATTTTCTTTGCCATTAATATTTCAATATCTATAGTTATAATGTTACTTACAATGTTTACTACAAATGTATTGCAACTATCAGTATTCCCAACATTATTACTTGTAACTACCCTATTTAGGTTAGCACTAAATGTATCATCTACTAGACTTATTCTAGGACAAGCAGATGCAGGAAAGATAGTGCAAGCTTTTGGAGAGTTCGTAATTGGTGGAAACTATTTCGTAGGAATAATAATATTTTTAATTATTGTTATTATACAGTTTTTAGTTATAACTAGTGGTGCTGGAAGAGTATCTGAGGTTTCAGCAAGATTCACCTTAGATGCAATGCCAGGAAAGCAAATGAGTATAGATGCAGATTTAAATGCAGGAATGATTACAGAAGAAGATGCTAGGAAAAAGAGACTTGACCTTCAAAGGGAAGCAGATTTTTATGGAGCTATGGATGGTGCATCTAAATTTGTTAAAGGTGATGCCATAGCAGGTATTATAATTACTATAATAAATATTTTAGGTGGTATTGTTATAGGGGCAGTAATGATGGATATGAGCATAGGCGAGTCTGCTGCTAAGTTTACACAACTCACCATAGGAGATGGACTTGTAAGTCAATTACCTGCACTGTTAATTTCTACAGCTTCGGGTATCTTAGTTACTCGTTCAGGAAGCGATGATAACTTTGGAGCACAGGTATCATCACAATTGACAGCATTCCCAGTAGTTATAGCAATTGCATCTCTAGTACTTTTTATCCTTGGAATAATTCCAGGGATGCCTACACTAGTATTCTTTGCTCTATCTGCAGCATCAGGAACAAGTGCTTATCTAATGTATAAGGATGAAAAGCAACAAGCTAAGCAGAAGATAGAAATAGAAGAAAAGGAAATTGTAGAGAGTGAGAGTAGAGAGCCAGAAAATGTGATGAATTTAATTTCTGTTGAGCCATTAGAGGTAGAAATAGGCTATGGACTTATTCCTATGGCTGATGAATCCTCAGGAGGAGATTTATTGCAGAGAATCTCATCAGTGAGAAGACAATGTGCTATAGAGATGGGAATTGTGGTTCAACCTATTAGAATTAGAGACAATCTGCAAATTAGAAATAATGAATATGTAATAAAGATAAGAGGAACAGTGATAGCTAGAGCGGACATAATGCCAAGCATGTTTCTATGTATGAATCCTTCTGGAGAAGATATAAATATTCAAGGAATAAAGACCATAGAACCTACCTTTGGAATAGAAGCTCTTTGGATAAATAAGGATCAAAGAGAAGATGCAGAGATAAAGGGACTTACTGTGGTAGATCCAACTACAGTTATGGTTACTCATCTTACAGAAACTATTAAAGCTCATTCTTATGAACTTCTTGGACGTCAAGAAACTAAAGTTATTTTAGATTCTGTAAAGGAAAAGTATCCTACTGTGGTAGAGGAACTTGTACCGGACCTTATGACCATAGGAGAAATTCAAAAGGTGTTACAAGGACTTTTAAAAGAGAAGGTATCTATAAAAGACATGGTAACTATATTAGAATGTCTTGCTGATAATTCGCGAAATACTAAGGATATTGAAATGTTAACGGAATATGTAAGATTTTCATTAAGTAGAACTATTTGCAATGATCTAGTGGATGATGAACATAGAATTACTGCAGTAACCATATCTCCAGATATAGAAAAACTAATAGGAAGTAATATTCAAAAATCTATGCAGGGTTCTTTCCCAGCAATAAATCCAGATATTACAACAGAAATATTTAATAGTATTAAGGGAATGTTAGAAAGTACACACTTTCCAACTAATATACCTATAATTCTAGTTTCTCCAAGAATTAGACCAGCTTTTAGAAAGCTTATAGAAATGGTATTTCCAAGCATTGTAGTGTTATCTTTAAATGAAATACCTAATGATGTAGAGATAAGGACCGAAGGAGTTGTATCTATCTAATGATTATAAAGAAATATGTAGCTTCTACCATGAAGGAAGCATTAAGTAAGATAGGTAAGGAGTTAGGAAAAGATGCTGTAATTATAAGTCAGAGAGCTATAAGAAAGCCTGGTATTAAAGGGTTGTTTTCTCCTAAAGTAGTGGAGATAACCGCAGCTGTTGAATCTAAATCTAATGATTTAAGTTGGGATGATAAAGAAATAAACAGTAAGAGTATTTTACCAGTAGATATAGTGGAAAATGATGAAGTGGAGCTAAGACAAGAAGTTGAAACAATGAAGAGTCTTATAAATTCCTATTTTTCTACTCAAAGCAATAATTCTATAAATGAAGAAATTAAATTAGAAGAATTAGATAACAAAAACAAAGAAGAAAGTGAGTTGCAACAAGAAAAGACTAATAATAGTGAAATTTATTTTAAAGAAGCCAAGGAAAGACTTAGAGAAGTAGATATATCTAAAGATATAATTGAAGAATTAATAGAAACTATAAAAATAAATAAACAAGTGTCTTCCGTTGATGAAATCATGAATGGAATTAAAGAGGAACTTGGCGCTATTATAAAAATAGATTCTAGTGAAATAAATGGAACCATAGCTTTAGTTGGTCCTACAGGAGTAGGAAAAACTACAACTATAGCAAAGCTAGCAGGGGAACTAGCTCTTGTAAAAAAGAAAAAGGTAGGTTTAATTACTGTAGACACCTATAGAATAGGAGCAGTAGAACAGTTAAAAACCTATGCAGATATTATGAATATTGATTTTAAAGTGGTATTTTCATTAGCTGAGATGGAAGAAGCTATAAACTCAATGAAAGACTGTGATGTGATCTTATTAGATACTACTGGAAGGAGTAGTAAAAATACTATGCAAGTATTAGAATTGAAGGCTTTTCTAGATAGGGCTAAGGTGGATAATGCTTATTTAGTAGTCAGTGCTACTACTAAGAGTGGTGACATGGACATCATAGCTAATGGATTTTCTAATATAAATTACAAGGGACTAATACTAACTAAGCTAGATGAGACTTCAACTTATGGTTCCATACTAAATATATGTAGAAGGACTCAAGTTCCTATTAAATTTATCACTGTAGGCCAGAATGTACCAGATGATATAAAGGTACCATTGGAGGATGAGATAATAAAATTGGTGTTAGGGGAAAATAGTATATGTTAGACCAGGCTTCAAGATTAAGACAAATGGTATTTGAAAAGCAAGATACTATGGAAGAAGGCAATAATAATACTAAAATCTTTACCATAACTTCCGGTAAGGGAGGGGTAGGTAAGAGTAACATGGTAATTAATTTAGCAATTTCTCTTAAAAAACTAGGGAAAAAGGTCTTAGTACTAGATGCAGATTTAGGTATGGGCAATGTAGATGTTTTAATAGGGACTATACCTAGATATACCATTTTTGATATAATATTAAATAATAAATCTGTTAATGAGGTAGTAATAAATGGACCTTTAGGTATAAAAATTTTATGTGGAGGTACAGGACTTTCTAGATTAGATGACTTAAATAGGTCGCAAAGAGAAGTTTTAATTAATAAGTTAGGAGAAATAAAAGATTTTGACTATATATTAATTGATACAGGAGCAGGCATAAATAGAACAGTTATGGCCTTTATAGAGTGTAGTCATGAAGTTTTTATTGTGACTACCCCGGAACCAACAGCATTAACGGATGCATATAGCTTATTAAAAACCATATGTAATCATAATGTGAAAAATAGAGCAAAGATTATTGTTAATAAGGTTTTAAGCAAGGAAGAAGGAAATGATACATTTAATAGACTTAATAGTTCAGCAAATAGATTTCTAGGAGCTAATCTAGTGCATTTAGGAAACATCGCTGAAGATAAAAAATTAGTGCAAGCTGTAAGGATGCAAAGACCTGTGGTATTGTCTTTCCCTAAAAGTGAAGTAAGTGAAAACATTGAGTCTATTGCAAAGGGGTTAGAAGGTATATCTTATAATAAGGGCAATAGCATCCAGGGTATATTTAAAAAAATGCTTAATATTTTTTCATAGGAGGAGAGTATGAAAGCTAATAATATGATGGAAATCAATAATAAAATAGAGATTTATACAAAAAATCGAGAATTAGCAAAATCAAAAATTCAGGATATTGATGAAGATGGTATATATATAGCTATAGCTACACCTATACTAAATGGCATAAGCTATCCCTTAAGTACTGGAGACACAGTTAAGTGTAATTATAATGATGGAAAAGGTAATATATATAATTTTCAAGCTAAGGTGAAAGGGAGAAAATTTGATAAAATAGCCTTGATTACATTGGAAAGAGAAAGTGAATTGCATAAGGTACAAAGAAGAGACTATGTAAGATTGCCATTTATAAATGCTATGAAATATTCACCAATAGATAAGTATAATGAAAGTGTCCTCAGGGATATTGAAAACTGCGATTATAGGGAAGGACAAACTTTAGATTTAAGTGGTGGAGGTATTAGAATAAAGGTAAAGGAAAGTCTTAATTTAGGGCAACTAGTCATGTTGAATACTAAGATTAATAACGAAGATATATTAGCCTTAGGTAAAATCGTTAGAGATGAAACACAAAATAAAAATGAATATGTATATGGAGTAAAATTTCAATTTATTGATGATAAGGTAAGGGAAAATATAATACAGTTTATTTTTAAGAATATGAGAAAGTTAATGAAAACAAAGTAGGAGGGAAATGATGTGTCTGTAGCTTGTGATGTAGATGTTAGAGAAGAAATAATTAAAAAAAATATACCTCTTGTAAAGTATATTGCTTCCAAGATTATCGTAGGAAAAAATAAATATGTTGAATATGAAGACTTAATAAGTTATGGAATGATTGGGCTTATGGATGCTATAAATAAGTTTGATGACACTAAGGGTATGAAATTTTCCACCTATGCTGCCATAAGAATAAATGGAAGTATTATAGATGAAATACGAAAAAATAGTCCTATATCTAAAAGAGCCATCGATAAGCTTAATAGATACAATAAGGTAGTGGAAGAATTACAAAATAAACTTTACAGAGAACCAAAAGATATTGAAGTAGCTGAAAGAATGGAAATAAGTTTAAAGGAGCTTACAGATATACAAGGTTATGTAAACTATATTTCAATGATGTCCTTAGAAACTATTTTATTTGGTGATGATGAGGAAATGTCTTTAATCAATTCCATAGAGGATACTAAAAGTCCTTCTCCACAAAAGTCTTTGGAAGAAAAAGAAATGCTAGAGTACTTGAGGAGAGGCCTGGATAATCTAAAGGAAAGAGATAGACTTATACTAAATCTATACTACTTTGAAAAACTTACTTTAAAACAAGTAGGAGCAGTGTTAGAAGTATCAGAATCAAGAGTTTGTCAACTTCATAGTAGAGCTATTTTAAATTTAAGAAAAGAAATTGAGAAACTCCAATATGATATTAAGTCATAGAAGATAGGTGAGAATATGTATATTTTATTAATTATTATTGGAGTGGCTTTAATTGCTACAAATATAAGGGCTATAATGAGAGAAGAAAATAACTTTAGTAAAGCTATGATAGATGCAGAATCTAATATAGATGAAGTAGACATGAGACTTGTTGAAATAAGAAGTGAGTTTGCTAAAACAGTTACAGAATTACAAAGAGAAATAAATGACTTAAAAAAAGTAAATCATACTGTATTTATTAAAAATGAATTATTAGAAAAAAGGGATGATTCAGATAAAAATATTAGTAATGATGAGTACATAAATACCTTGGTAGATAAGATTGATTCCTTAGATGATGATATTCTTCTTCAAGGAGAATATATGGATGAATTAATGGACGATTTAAAAGAAGAAGAAAAAGACGGTAATCCTAAAAAAGAAAAAGAAGATAGTAATCCTAAAAAAGATATAAAGGGTAATAGCTTAAAAGTAGAAGAGGTAAAAGCCTTATTAGCTGAAGGCTTAAGTGAAGAAGGCATAGCACAACGGCTGAATATAGGAAAGGGTGAGGTCTTATTAATAAAGGAATTATATTTAAAATAAAAAAATTTATTAAAGTTTTAAGTGATAGAAAAATTTTATTTGGTATAGGCATTGGCATAATACTAGGAATATTTTTTAGTATCCCTGCAAAAATAGATTATAAACTTAGCGATGGTGAAATTGAAATAAGAGCAAAAAAATTAGGAATGACCTATCCAGACCAGATTAAAATTGATATAAAGGCGGGTGCAAACAATGATTAGAGGATTGTATACAGTAGCTTCAGGAATAATTACCAGTGAAAAAAATCAAAGTGCTATTATGAATAATATAGCAAATATAAACACTACAGGATATAAATCACAGATTTTATCCATGAAGAGTTTTGATGAGGTATATATTTCTAATAAAGATGGAAAAAACAATGAAAGAGTAACCATTGGAGCTATGAGTAATGGAGTAGAAATAAATGATCGAACCACTAATTTCTCACAAGGAACTATAAAGGATACAGGAGTAACAACTGATTTTGCCCTTCAGGGAGAAGGATTTTTTGTAGTTCAAAGACAAACCGCTAATGGAGCTACAAATTATTATACAAGAGATGGTCATTTTGCTGTAGACACTTCAGGATATTTAGTGACCTCTAATGGAGATAGGGTTCTTAGTAGGAGTGGGAATGGATTAGCACCTATATATATAGGTGAAGGAAGTATTTCTGCAGACAATATTGGGAATATATCTGTAGATGGACGAGACGCTGGCAGATTAGCTGTAGTTAATTTTCCAAAGGATAACCAAGGTAAATATGAAAATCTAAATGAATTTACATATAATCTTTATGAAGGAGTTAATCCTACCTTTGTTAATAATCCTTATGTAGTTAATAAATCCCTTGAAGGATCTAATGTTAGCGTAGTTCAAGAAACTAGTAACATGATGACTGTTATGAGAAACTTTGAAAGTAATGCAACTATTTTAAAGGTTTTAGATTCTACCTTGGACAAGGCTGTAAATGAAATAGGTAAAGCTAGATAGAATTAATAGAGAAAGAAAAATTTGAGGAGTGAGTTTATGTACGGTATGTTTTACACCAATAGAAGTGCAATGGAAGCACAACAGAATAAATTAGACTTAGTATCAAATAATATAGCAAATTCCGGTACTATTGGATATAAAAAAGTAACATCTACATTCCAAGACCTTTATACCAGTTCATTAGAGAGACTAGGAGTACCATGGTCTAAGAATGCAAATACTGAACTTTATGTTGGTACAGGGGTTAAATCTACTAATGAAGTTAGAATAAAAACTCAAGGAAGCTTAACTAATACAAAGATATCTACAGATTTAGCTATAGATGGAGAAGGATTCTTTAAAGTATATAAACAAGATGGAAGTGCAGCCTATACTAGAAATGGAAACTTCAAAGTGGATGCTTCAGGAATTTTAGTAGATAATAATGGATATAGATTATCTATAACTGATGCTAATGGTAATGAGATAAATGTGCCAGGGGGTCCAATTAACTTTGCTAAAGATAAGTTTTCTATAGATGCAAATGGGGCTTTATCCTTAGATAATGATGGAAACTCTATAAAAGTTGGAGATATTAAAACTTATAAGACCATAGGTGATACAGATTTTATTTCTGCAGGACAAAGCTTATTTGTTCCAATAGAAGGAGCTACTGTATTGGAGACTACGGATAGAGATATTTATCAAGGGTTTACGGAAAGATCTAATGTAGATATGTCTACTGAGATGACTGACATGATTGTAGCCCAAAGAGCTTTTCAATTAAGCTCCTCTGCATTAAAAACTGCAGATGATATGTGGGGAATGATAAATAACTTAAGATAGTAATGGAAATAGAAAAGAATGAAAGACATAGTTTTTCATTCTTTTTTTATATTTTCAAACATATAATATAACATTAACAAAGGATAAATTTTAAATAGAAGGGGTGATATTATGGGGTAGGATATTTATTTGGATGTTTGCTAAGTATATTATTTTGGAAGTTTGATAGACATAGATTAGCAATAAAAGTCAATGAGAAATTTAGTGCTAAAATAAGAAGCAAAGTAGTTTTACGATGGGTATACTTTATACTTATACCTACCATAGGGATAATTATAAGTCTTATATCTAATAGGGAGATTGTTAATGCTATTGTAGCTTTCTTCGTTATTGAGATAAGCAATAGTGAAAGAAAAACAGTAATTAAAAAATCCACTGAAAAAAAGGAGTTTTACAATACTTTATCCTTAATTAGCAAATCATTGATTTGTGGTTTTTTAGCACCCTTAATTTATATTCTAATCATAGGTAATGGAGGAGGAGTAATATATACATTAATATATTATATCAGTGACGATGAGAGTCTAAAGTTTATTAATGGTATATTAAATGTGTTAAATATTATTCCAACTCTAATAGGTGGAATGTTCTTATATATTGTCTATATTATTAGAAATAAAACCTTTAAAATTAATTTCAAGGGGGATTTTTTAAAAAATCTATTTACTAATCCACTTTTAAACATTTATATTTTTGCTGCATATATTGAATCAGTTAATTTTTACTACATAGAAGATAAGGGGGTACATTATCTAAAAAGTTATGGGGTGTATCAAGGAAAGATTGATGATTTATGTGTTAAGGATTTTTTAACTGTGATATATGGAGTGTGTTTTATTTTCTTTGTTATATTTTGGATTTATATTATTAATAAGGGATCAATTCTAAAATTAGTGGTACAGTAAACAAAAGGAGGCAGTCTTTAGGGACAGCCTCCTTTGGAGCTAAAGAATTACTTAATTTGGTTTATAACCTCTGTAAGAGGTGGAATAACTTGTTTCTTTCTAGAAACTACCTGGTCAATATATGCTGTTCCATTGTTTAACTTAATGTTAAAGGCTCTTGAGAATACTTCTTTGTGTTCGCCACACACAATGAATAAAGAAGAACTTTTAAATATGTCAGTAACCATAAGAATAATTAGGTCAAACTTTCCTTGACTTGCTTTTTCATTCATTACAGTTTTTAAATCATTAATTAGTGGAGTAAATCCATCCATATAAGTAGTTGTTATTTGTCCAACACCTACTTTAAAATTACCCATATTAAAGATTTTGAAATCTTGGTATAAAAGTTCCTTTGAGCTTTTTCCTTCTAATGAAGTTCCAGCTTTAAACATCTCTTGAGCAAATTTTTCTATATCTATACTTGCTATTTCAGCTAATCTCTTTAGTATGATTTCATCTACAATAGTTGCTGTTGGAGATTTTAATAGTAGAGTATCGGAAATAATAGCTCCACATAATAATCCAGCTACTTTCTTAGATGGTCTAATTCCATTTTCAAAGAAAATATTAGCAACAATGGTAGAAGTACTTCCTACAGGCTCATTTCTAAAGTATATTGGTTGACCTGTTTGAATATCTCCTATTCTATGGTGGTCGATAATTTCTAAAATGTCTGCATCTTCAAGACCGTCTACAGACTGAGTCTTTTCGTTATGATCCACTAAAATTACTTTCTTTCTTTGTTGGGTTATTAAATGATATCTAGAAATGCTTCCAACCACGGAACCATCTTCATCTAAAACTGGATAACTTCTATATCTAGTTTCTAGCATAATATCTTTAATCTCCTCAATGAAGTCACTAGTAGAGAAGGTAATTAAATTATTTTTAGTCATTACGTATTCTATAGGAATACTTTGAGGTATTAGTCTAGCAGCAGTAAAAGAGTCATAAGGAGTAGTGATTATAGTGCATCCTTTTTCTTTAGCTAGGTCAATAATTTTTTCAGAGGGATTTGTATTATTAGTGATTATCATTAATCTAGCATTACAATCTAATACAAATTCTTGAACTAACTCACGGTCTCCACAGATGCAAATATCTTCCGCTTCTATTAAATTTCTATCATTTGGTTCCATCATAGAAACTACAACTTTCCCCTTAAGTTCTAAGTTTTCATCTGATAAGTAAACAATTTTAGCGGATAGAGTTTCTAAAATGTTACTTAGACTTGTTTTACTTTTAGCTAAAACGTAATTATCCCAAATGTCTAGATAACTAGCTGCCAGATTTGATACAGATACAATTCCAGCTAATTTTTCATTAGGATATATAACTGGGAGAGTTTTAATGTTTTTTTGCTTCATTATAGACCAAGCCATTTTTAAGGATATGTCTGAAGCAATAGGAGCTACTGTATCTATTTTTAAATCTATAATTTGAGGCTTTACAGTTTGAACAAGCTGTGGTGGCTGAACTCCAAAGTAATCTAGGATAAACTGAGTTTCTCTACTAATTTCCCCTAGTCTAATTGGAATTGCATTGATTCGTTGGGTTTTATTTTTAAACTCTGAATAAGCAATGGCTGCACAAATAGAATCAGAGTCAGGATTTCTATGACCTGTTATGTATACTTTATTTACCATGAATAACCTTCCTTTATAATATCTATTCTTATTTATAATTAGTATTTTAAAGGTTTATTTACCTTATGTAAAGTTAAAGTTTTCATATACTGGTAGGATGGTACATATATTTTAATGATAGATTATTTCTAACTATAAATAAAAAAATTGTAAGGGGGAAAAAATGTGAGTGCTAAAGAATATAGAGGGCTATCTACCAATGAAATAGAAGATAGGCTGAAAGAATACGGACTAAATGAGTTACAGAGTAAGAAAAAAGTGTCACCTATAAAAATATTCTTGTCACAATTTAATGATTTGATTATTTGGATACTAATGGTGGCAACCGTTATATCGGGTTTTATGGGGGATAAAGCAGACGCTATAACTATTCTAATAATTATAGTAATGAATGGAATTTTAGGTTTTGTACAAGAATATAAAACTGAAAAATCCTTAGAACAGTTAAAAAAATTATCATCACCTACTGCTAAGGTAATAAGGGATGGAAAAATTGAAGTTATTAATTCCATATATTTAGTACCAGGAGATTTGGTTATATTAGAAAGTGGGGATAGGATACCTGCTGATAGTATTTTAGTTGAAGGAAATAATCTTATGATGGATGAATCTCTTCTAACTGGTGAATCCGTAGGAGTGCACAAGAATCCAGAGGACAGTGATAATAATATATATATGGGAACTATCGTATTGACAGGTAGGGGAAAAGCAAAGGTATATGGAACTGGAATGAATACAGAAATGGGGAGAATAGCTCATATGCTTCACTCTATAGAAGATGAACCATCCCCACTAAAGGAAAGATTAAATTCCCTTGGAAAAGTACTTGTAGTTCTTTGCTTAACTATATGTGCAGTAGTAACCTTTTTAGGTATTTATAGAGGTGAAAATGTCTATGACATGTTTTTATCTGGGGTTAGTTTAGCCGTTGCTGCTATTCCAGAAGGGTTATCAGCTATAGTAACTGTTGCCCTTGCTTTAGGGGTATCAAGAATGCTTAAGAGAAATGCCCTAGTAAGAAAGTTACCAGCAGTGGAAACCCTAGGATGTACCTCTGTAATATGTAGTGATAAAACAGGAACTTTAACAGAAAATAGAATGACGGTAACAGCACTTCTTCATAATGGAAAAATTCATGATATTGATGAAGATAAAAGTTTTGACCATGATATTTTAAAAAAGATATTTGTATATTGTAATGATTGTAACTATAATTATTCTTCTAATTCCATGGAAAAGGCTTTAATGGGAGACCCAACAGAGACTGCTTTAATAAAAGGCTTCTTTAAAAAGGTTTCTGAAATAGAAAGATTTAATAGTAAAGTAGAGAGGATTTTTGATATCCCCTTTGATTCTACAAGAAAAATGATGACAGTAATTGTGAAGGACGTAACTACTAAGAAGGATGTATGTTATGTTAAAGGAGCTCCAGAGCGAGTACTTGATAGATGTTCACATATATTAGTAAATGGAAGGGTAGAGCCATTAACTATACCTTATAGAAGAAGTGTAGAAAAGCTTATTGATGATATGTCCTTTAGAGCGCTTAGATGCATTGCAGGTGCATATAAAGATAATAACTTAATTAAGGGAGACAAGGTGGAAAATGGTTTAATTTTTGTAGGGGTGGCTGGAATTATAGACCCACCAAGAAAAGAAGTAAAGGATGCAGTTTTAAAGTGCAGAGTTGCAGGAATAAGACCGGTTATGATTACAGGTGACCACAAAAATACAGCCTTTGCCATAGGGAAAGATCTAAATATATGTAATGAAAGCAAGGAAGTAATTACAGGAGCTGAACTTGATAGAATAAATGATAAAGAACTTGAAAAATCCATAGACGATTATAGAATATTTGCAAGGGTTAGCCCTAAACATAAATTAAGAATAGTAAAAGCTTTTAAAAGTAGAGGTAATATTGTAGCTATGACTGGGGATGGAGTTAATGATGCCCCTGCTATTAAAGAAGCTGACATTGGAATAGCTATGGGAATTTCAGGAACAGATGTAACTAAGGAAGCGGCATCTATGATATTGTTAGATGACAACTTTGCTACTATTGTAACTGCAGTAGAAGAAGGTAGAGTTATATATGATAATATTAGAAAATTTATAAGATATCTATTATCCTGTAACTTAGGTGAAGTATTGACTATGTTCTTAGCTTCATTGTTTTATTTAGAAGTACCACTGCTTCCAATTCAAATTTTATTTGTAAATTTAGTTACTGATGGACTTCCAGCTATAGCTCTTGGAGTAGACCCACCAAATAAAAATATAATGTATGAAAAGCCAAGAAAAAAAGGCGAAAGTGTTTTTGCAAGGGGATTAAAAGAAAAGATATTAATTAGAGGTGCATTAATTGGTGTTTGTACAGTTCTTGCATTCTTAGCGGGTAAGTATTATGGATATGGATTAGGAGTATGTAGAACTTTAGCCCTTGGAACTTTAATTTGCTCACAGTTAATTCACGTATTTGAATGTAGAAGTGAAAAGTATTCTCTCTTTGAAATCAATCCATTTACCAATATGTATTTATTGGGTTCTGTTATTATTTCAGTGACAGCACTTTTATTAGTAATATATGTTCCTATGTTACAAGGTATATTCCATACCATGTCTATAGGTATTGGACAGTGGGCAATCATTGTATTTTTCTCAGGAATAATATCCTTTATTAATAGCATTGCTACTTTTGTAGGAAACAGAACTTAAGAATATTTTAAGTGAAAAATAGCCATGGTACTTTCTGATATTCTCATCCTTATAATAGACAATTTTATTATTTAAACTGTCTACCATAAGGGAAGCATATCACTGTAGATGCCTTGGCTATTTATATGCTTATAGCTTGTACAAATATATTGCTGTAATTTTAAGCAGAGCCCAACAATTATAAAAGATTAGCAAATATGGAGGCACCAATTACTGTGAATAAACCTGCCACTGCTATTGCAAGACCACTCATAGCACCTTCTATTTCTCCAATTTCCATTGCCTTTGAAGTTCCTATGGCATGGGAAGAGGTTCCTATGGCAATTCCTTTAGCAATTGGTTCATGGATATGAAATACCTTACAAATAACTTCAGCAAGGATATTACCAATAATACCAGTTACAATAATGACAGCTACTGTAATTGTAACAATTCCATTTAGCTCTTCTGAAATTCCCATTCCTATAGCTGTGGTAATGGACTTTGGAAGCAAGGTTACATACTGTTCATGGGTAAACTGAAAAAGCAAGGCGAATAAAAATACACTTATAAGACTGGCTGCTACTCCTGAAAAAATTCCTATTATAATAGCTTTAAAATTGTTTTTTAATAAATCCAGTTGCTCATATAGAGGGATTGCTAGACATACTGTAGCAGGAGTTAGTAAATAGCTTAAATATTTTGCTCCATTATTGTAACTTTCAAAATCTACTTTAAAAATAACTAAAGCTGCCATTACAAAAAGAATTGAAATAAGTAAGGGATTAAAGATCCCATTATTAAATTTCTTTTTTAAAAACAACCCTATTTCATAGCCTAGAATACTGACCACTACTCCGAAAAATGCTGAATTACATAATAAATCCTTCAATTTCTATTCATCCTCTCTAGCTTAATCATAAACTGGGTAACCTTACCTGTCACTATCATTACAATAACTGTGGTTAAAATAGTTATTATAATAACAGGAATCCAAATATTCTTTAGTACATCCCAAGAAACTAATAAACCAACTGCTGCTGGTATAAACATAAGAGGCATAATTTCTATTAAAAAAGTTCCAGTTTCCTTCACTTGTTCAAGGGAAATTATTTTTGTTTTTAAAATTATAAGCATGAGAATTAAACCATATATACTAGCAGGAATAGGTAATGGAATAATATATTTTAATATTTCTCCAATAAAAGTTACTGCCAAAATAATTCCAAATTGACGAAAATACTTCATATAAACATCCCTTTCTAAATTGGTACTACCAATTTAGAATTGTACATCTTTTTTATAGGTATGTCAAAAAACACAGGATACAAATAGTATCCTGTGCTAACTAAAAAGTTAAGTTTTCCAATTACGCCCCAGCCAAGGGAGCTTCATTACTTATTTAAATCTTCTATCTTGTCTTACTCTCTGTATCTTCTTTTGACCACCTTCAACAGGAACTAAGTCTCTCTTATTAGTAAGGTTCATAACGTTCATTATGCTTATGTAGTCCTTAACTTTCTTTTTCTTCTTTTTCTTTTTAGAATAATCAGGTTTTAAACCTTGGATTAATAAAGAATGGCCTTGAGATACAGGAATGAATTCTGGCTTTTTAAACCATCTCTTTTTCTTATAAACACAAGTTGCTATAGTTCTAGCACTGTCTTGTTTCACTACAATAGTAACAATAATAGTATTTAAAATTCCAAGAAAAGATTTCTCCTCTGTTTTAACAGATAAAGCCCTTCCTTGAACTTGTGTTATTCTATCACCATATCTATTTATAAAAGCATTAGAATAACTTTGTGATAATTTGTCTTTGAATCCCATATGAATAACTCCTTTACATGAAGAATAAATAACTACGTATAATATCTGACTGTATTCAAGTGTATAATATTACACAATATCATTATTATATAATAATTAAGTTGTTATAACAAGTTTATGTTTAATTTTTAAAAATATATCATGAATTTTTTAAAATTATAATATGAATTTTTATGTTTTTGTTCCAAAAGTCCTTTTATAAGAATATTAATATACTAAATGATTTTATTTGGGAGGACAGTATGAAAAGAGTTTTAAAACCCAGTGAAGTTTTGTACGATTTTGAAATTGTTGAAGATAGAGAAATAGAAGGCGAATTTATATTGCCACAATATAAGGATGCATATAATAAAATAAAAACCTCACTTCTTTTAAATGGGGAAGGATATAATATTTACTTAGTTGATGAATTTTGCAAGGATAGAGTAAAACATATTATTAGCTATGTAAAACATATATTGACGGATGGAAAGCCACCAAAGGATATATGTTATGTTATAAAAGGAAATGTAAAGGAACCTGTTCCTTTGTTTGTTAACAATGGATATGGAAATAAGCTTAAAAAGGTAGTAGACAAAATTCAAGAATTTTATGCAGAAAGTATATTTAAATTTTATAATGGTATAGATAATAAAGAAAAAGAGCACCTTATTAGTACTATTAAAGATAGGCGTAGCAAAATAGTTGGAGATTTAATTAAACTTTCTAAAGAATATGGTTTTGATATAAAAACTAGTGGGGATGGATTTACATTTATACCCCTAGTTGATGGAAAAGAAATGACAGAGGATGAATTCGATAATCTTAAGGAAGAAGAAAAATTTGAAATATTAAATAAAGTGGATGAGTTAAAGATAAATGCTAATGACATATTAGAAAAGTTAAGAAATATGAAAAATGATGAAATAAATAGAATTAGAGAGATAATGGATAACTTTTTTAAAGAAGAAATGGAAGAGTTAAATGTAATAATAGAAGAAGAATTTAATGATGATAGTGAGGCTAAGGCTTATATTCATTACTTAATTACTGAGATTAAGGGTGAACTTGAGGAAAACTATTCTATAAGCTACGAGGATGATGAAGAAGCTATAAGAGACATTATATATAAATATGATGTAAATGTAATTGTTGATAATTCAGATATTGAATATCCACCAGTAATCTTTGAAGAAGATCCTAGTGTATCTAACCTTTTTGGATCTATAGATTATGAAAATCATAATAATATATATGTATCTACTGTAAAATCCATAAGAGCAGGTAGTTATTTAAGAGCTAATGGGGGATGCCTAATTCTTAGAGCCAGTAGTCTACTTAGTAATTCTCAGTCTTATTATTATTTGAAAAGAGCTATAATATCAGAAAAAGTAGACTTGGATTACAACAGAGGATATATAGAACTATTTACTTTAAGTAGTTTAAAACCAGTACCTATGCCAATTAATACTAAAGTAATAATAATTGGGGATTATGATATTTATGACGCATTGTATAACTATGATAAAGAATTCAGAACAATATTTAAGACGAGGGCTGATTATAGAGGAGTATTGAAGGCTGAGAATAAGGTTAAAACTGTATTAATAAAAGAAATAAATAGATTGTCTAAGGAAAATAATATTAAACCTATAACATCTAGTGGCATAAGAGAAATTGCAAAATTTTTATCTAGAAAGGCAGAAAATAAAAATAAGATACATTTTGACCATGATGAATTATCAAACCTTATAATACAAGCTAATTATAAAGCAGCAGAAGAGGCAAGGGAGTTTATTGATGGAGATAATATAGAGAACATTGCTTATAGGAAAGAACCTATAGAAAGAGAATATCTAGAGTTATATGATGAAAAAAGATTGTTAATAGATGTTTCGGGAAGCAAGGTGGGGCAAATTAACGGGCTTTCTGTCATTGATACGGGATATACAAGTTTTGGTAAACCTGTTAAAATAACCTGTACCTGTTTTAAGGGAGAAGGAAAAATCATTGATGCTCAAAGGGAATCCAACCTAAGTGGTAAAATTCATACTAAGGGAATTAATATTTTAAAAGGATATATTAATAATATCAATGGAGGATATAAAACTCTACCAGTAGATTTCAATCTTAGCTTTGAGCAGTTATATGGAGTTATAGATGGTGATAGTGCATCAGTAGCTGAAGCATTAGCTATAATATCTGCTCTTTGCAAGATTCCTATCAAACAAAATATTTCAATTACTGGATCCATAAATCAATTTGGTCAAGTACAGCCTATAGGTGGTGTAAATGAAAAAATTGAAGGATTCTTCGAAGTGTGTAAAATCATGGATGATACGGAAGGAAAGGGAGTTGTTATTCCTCTATCTAATAAAGATGATTTAGTACTTTCAAGAGAAGTTGAGAGAGCAATTTTTGAAGGTGAATTTAAAATATATACTATAGAAACTGTGGAAGATGCCATGGAGTTAATATTTGATGCTGAAGAAATTACTATGGATAATATAATGGAGTTAATAAGTAAGCAGTGTATAGAATATGAGAAGAAATGATGGTAAAGGAATGGTGCAAATTCCTTGAAACCCCCATGAATAGAACAAATAGTTAACTATATTCATATATAACTATTTATATATGTAAAAATTAATATAGGTATATAGGTATATAGGTATATAGTGAAATAGTAATATAGGTATATTGTTATATAACTAGCTAGTTTTATGGGAATGTATTAGCATATCATATATTTTCAATATTGAGGGAATAAATATACAATAAGTGTAAAGTGGAGAGTATTATGCAACTTTTAAGGTGATGAGTTGTAATAATACCCTCCATTTATATTTAATTAAGTTATTTAAAATAGAGCGATTGCCTTTGGAAGAGAAGTTTAATTATATAGGTTTTGCTCTTCGAAACATCCATTTTAGTTTTATAACTTCAATCAACTACATACCTAATTAATAATTGTATATTAGTATAATTATTCTATATAAAGAATTTTATGAATGTTTCGAAAATTAAAATATAAAGTTTGAAAAACTTTATATTAATAAATTTTGAATGGGGATGGGTATATGAAAAAGAATTTAAACAGCTTAAAGAGTAAACTTATAATTTCGTTGCTAGGAGTATCTATTATCCCTTTAATTTTTATAGCCTTATTGGTTTATAATGAATGTTATAGTTTACTTAAGGATAACTTAAAGTACTCCACTGGTCAAACACTGGTAGAGGTGAATAGAGGGATAGAAAATTATTTTAATACAGTAGCGAATCAAATAAATTCACTAACACTTAACAGTAAGTTTATTGAGTTGGACAATAGTAGTGAAAGCATTAAAGATATAATAAGTCATATGAATAATGTAGAAGTATCAGATTCTAATATTAGTACAGTGTTTTATGGAACAGAGAATGGTGATTTTTATACTTCCCACAAAATTAATCTTCCAGATGGATATAATCATAAGGAGAAGGAATGGTATACTTTAGCTACAGCAAATAAGGACTCCTATATAATTACATCTCCATATACTAGTGCTGAAGATCAAAAAACTACGGTTACACTGGCTAGGACAGTGGTAAAGGATGGACAGGTTGTTGGAGTTGTTGGATTAGATTTATCTTTAGATGTTTTTAGTTCAAGTATATCTAACATAAAAATAGGTGATGAAGGGGTTGTAGTTGTATGTAGTAGTAATGGGGATATTATATCTCATACAGATGAAGGCTTAATAGGTAAAAATTTAATAGAGGTAGATGAGGAACTTAAATCTGTAGTAGATGATAATTCAGGTTTTATAGAATTAAGTAATAATGGAAAAAGAAATTTTATAGTTTATAATTTGAATTCCTTAGAAAACATAAAATTAGTGGCATTTATACCGGAAATAGAATTATTAAAAGATACTAATGCAGTTAGAAGCTTTTTAATAATAGGGATAATTGTAATAGGAATAGTTGCAATAATTATAAGCATAATTTTAGGAGAAGGCATCGCTAAAAATATGAAAAAGGTTAAGAACGTAATATCTAAAGCTGCCAAAGGAGATTTTACAGGTAAAGTAGAAATTAAGTCCAAAGATGACTTTAAAGAATTAGGAGATTACTTTAACAATATGATGGAATCAATTGCACTGTTAATGAAAAATGTGGACAAGTCATCTCAGGTGGTATTAAAAACTGCAGCTGATTTAGCTATAATGTCTAATGAAACTACTACTGCCCTTTCGCAAACGCATATAGCCATGGATGAAATAGCTTCAGGTGCATCTAATCAAGCTGAAAGTACTATTCAATGTGCAAGCCATATGGAGGATTTAGCCCAAGGAATTGATAATATAGAAAACTCCTCTACAGAAATTGATAGTATATCTAAAGATACAAAGAATTATAGTATTGAAGGAAGTAAAATAGTTTCAGAGCTAATAAACAGTTCAACGAAAATAAGAGATACTTTTGAAGTTGTTGGAAATATAGTGAAAGAAGTAAATGAAAGTATGGATCAAATAAATCTTATATCTAAAACAATTTCTGATATAACAGAACAAACTAATTTATTATCTTTGAATGCATCTATAGAGGCAGCTAGATCTGGCGAGGCAGGTAAGGGGTTTGCTGTAGTAGCTAATGAAATAAGAAGATTAGCAGATCAATCAAAGAGTTCAACTGATAGAATAAATGTTATGATTAAAGCGATAGAAGAAAAATCTATGTTAGCTGTATCTGCTATAAATAACTCTCAACAAGTGGTAGATGAAGAAGGAAAAATGGTAAGTGAAACTTCACAAATTTTTGAAAACATATCTGGAAGTGTACTTGAGTTATCAAGTAAGATAAGTGAAATTAAAAAATCTATTGAGAATATTCAATATGAAAAAATTAATGTAGTAAAAGAAATAGAAAATGTTACATCAATTTCAGAAAGCACTGCTTCAGCCACAGAAGAAATATCAGCTTCTACAGAAGAAATTACTGCTAATATGGATGAAATTTCAAGATATACTCAGAATTTAAATGAATTATCTGAAGCTTTAAAATTTGAGATTTCAAAGTTTATAATTGAATAATACATTATATAAAAAATGTATGAGTGAATTTCACTCATACATTTTCAAATTATATAAAGGATTTAATTTTAGAATAATTATACATTAAATCTAAAGTTTACTACATCTCCATCTTGCATTATATATTCTTTTCCTTCAAGTCTGTAGAAGCCTTTTTCTTTAGCTGCAGCTTCAGAACCACATTCAACTAACTTATCAAAGGAAATTACCTCAGCACGGATAAATCCACGTTCAATGTCGGTATGAATTTTACCAGCAGCAGCAGGTGCCTTTGTACCTATTTTAATTGTCCAAGCTCTTACCTCTTGAACACCAGCAGTTAAGTAGCTCATTAGTCCAAGAAGTTTATAACTTGCATGGATTAGTTTATCAAGACCTGATTCTTCAAGACCATACTCTGAAAGTAAGTCTTTCTTTTCTTCATCATCTAATGTAGATAATTCTTCTTCTAATTTAGCACATACTATGATAATTTCAGATTTTTCCTTAGCAGCATAGGCTTCTACTTCTTTTACCATTTCGTTTTCTCCGCCACACTCCATTAAGTCTTCTTCACTTACATTGCATGCATATAATACAGGTTTAGAAGTTATTAAGAAAAGAGATTTAACAAATTCATCTTCTTCATCTGTAAACTCTAAAGTTCTAACTGGCATATTGTCTTCTAAATGTTTTTTAATTTTTTCCATAATTGCATATTCAACCTTTGCAGTCTTATCCCCTGAGCGTACTAGTTTTATAGATTTTTCCATTCTTCTTTCTAGCACTTCTAAATCAGAAAAAATTAATTCTAAATTAATAGTTTCAATATCTCTTATAGGTGATACAGATCCTTCTACATGAACAACATTATCATCTTTAAAACATCTAACAGTATGAACAATTGAAGCTACTTCTCTTATATGAGATAAAAACTTGTTTCCAAGTCCTTCACCTTTACTTGCTCCTTTAACTAATCCTGCTATGTCATAGAATTCTATGGCAGTATGCACTTGTTTTTTAGAATTATATAATTTTTGTAATACATCAAGACGGTTGTCAGGTACACTAACAACTCCTACATTTGGCTCTATAGTACAAAAGGGATAGTTAGCAGACTCTGCTCCTGCTTTTGTAATGGCATTAAATAATGTACTTTTTCCTACGTTAGGTAAACCTACTATTCCTAATTTCATATAATACTCGTCCTTTCTATGTAAACCATGTGGCTTATTACTTAAAAATTTCATTCTTTTAAATTATACTCTACAGAAAAGGGAATTTCAATAATTCTACAAGTTATATAGAGTAATAGGGAAAAAACCGTAGAAAAATAAGGAACTATATTATATAAATGTAATATATTTGAAATTAGTTGGAGATTCTTTATATATATCTATAAATTTGTTTAAAAAAAGTTTTTCATTTAGGGAATATTTAAAAGGAATTTATGTAAACTTATAGAATTATTTATGGTACAATGAAAAGTGTATAAATGGATTCTATAGTTTATATTTTATAAACCATAGACGAAACAAAGGAGAATATATAATGGAATTTAAACACTTTTCAGTAATGTTAGAAGAATGCATAGAAATGTTAGATATTAAAGAAGATGGTATATATGTTGATTGCACTTTAGGTGGAGCAGGTCATTCAAAGGAAATTTTAAAGAAACTTTCACCAAAGGGAAGATTAATAGGAATAGACCAAGATTTAGATGCTCTTAAGGCTGCAAAGGAAAAGCTAAAGGATTTTAATAACATTACCTATGTACACAATAATTTTTATAATATTAAGGACATATTGGAGTCTTTAGGAATAGAAAAAGTTGATGGTATACTCATGGATTTAGGAGTTTCATCTTATCAGTTGGATCAAGGTGAAAGAGGCTTTAGTTATATGAAGGAAGCGGCCTTAGATATGAGAATGAATAGGGAAGAAGCTTTTTCAGCCTATAATGTAGTGAATGAATATAGTGAGGATGAACTCTTTAGAATTCTTAGAGATTTTGGGGAGGAGAAGTTTTCAAGAAGAATTGCCAGCAGGATAGTAGAAAAAAGAAAAGTAAAACCTGTTGAAACTACCCTTGAACTTGTAAAAATTATAGATGAGTGCATACCTGCCAAGTTTAAAAGGGAGGGTGGACACCCTGCTAAAAGAACATTTCAAGGTATTAGAATAGAAGTAAACAGCGAATTGAGTATTTTAGATAGAGCCATAGGAGATGGCATAGAAGCTTTAAATAAGGATGGAGTTATGGCAATAATTACATTCCATTCTTTAGAAGATAGAATTGTAAAAAATAAGTTTAGAGATTTAGTAGACCCATGTAAGTGTCCTAAGGATCTTCCTATGTGTGTGTGTGGGAAAAAGCCAATAATTAAATTAATTAACAAAAAGCCTATAGAAGCTACTAAGGAAGAACTTGATAATAATTCAAGAAGTAAAAGTGCCAAGTTAAGGGGATGTAAAAAGATTTAGTTCTAAAAACTAGATGGGGGTAGTAAAATGGTAGTAGAAAATAGAAAAAATAGGGTAAGTGGGAATACAGCTTTAGCTTCTCAGGTAAATCCGTTACCTAGAGAAAGGGTAAAAGCTCCTACTAAACAAGGCCCAAGTAAAGAAGAATTAAGAAAAGTTAGGAAGCAAAAGATAGCAAAATTTTTAAAGCTTAATGGAAGTATAGTAGCAGCAGGACTAGTTGGGGCTATTATTGTATCTAGATACAGTGCTATATATAATAATCAAAAGGAAATAATAGTTCTTCAAGAGCAGATACAAACGCTAACAGAAGAGAGTGAAGATTTGAGAATAAAACTACTTAAGTTTAACAATTTTTCCTACATAGAAGAAGTTGCCACTAAAGAGTTAAAAATGATTGAACCAAAGAGTACTAATGCAATCTATTGTGATATTGATGCAATTAAAGAGATAGCTACAAGTAGCACTAATGAAGAAAAAGGGGTTAGTTTATTAAGTAAAATTAAAAACTTATTATTTAATTAGTTAGTGAGGTAATTGTAGGTGGCAAAGAAATATTTTGTTGATAAGGTGTTAATGAAAAAGAGAATGATGTTAGCTATGCTATTAGCCTTCTTAGTTTTCCTAGGATTAAGTATAAGATTAGGTTATGTTATGTTTGTTGAAGAATCAACCTATAAGTCTTTGGCGAAACAGCAATGGACCAGTGATGTTAGGATAAATGCTAAAAGAGGTAAGATATTAGATAGAAATGGTAATGAGCTAGCAATAAGTGCTAATGTTTATAGAGCGGACTTAGATTTGAACACTTTAAGAAAAGATATAGAAAATAATGGAATGACCATGGAACAAGTTGCAACAACTCTAA
This sequence comes from Clostridium sp. UBA7791, assembly GCF_002480755.1. NCBI lineage: Bacteria > Bacillati > Bacillota > Clostridia > Eubacteriales > Clostridiaceae > Clostridium > Clostridium sp. UBA7791. Next base: position 1,039,458 of record NZ_DLCT01000005.1, read on the forward strand.
GTGAAATAATTGGAGAAGAACAGGCTGACGTGTTACACATATTAACTAATCCTCTTCCCAATGGAAAACCTAGAGGCTCTGCAATATTAAAGAGAAGAATAGAAAAGGATGCAACAGATGCCATAAGAGAGTTTTGTAAAAATAATAACATAAATGGTATAGTAATATCACCTGATACGAAAAGGTATTATCCAAATGGTAATTTTGCTGCCCATATATTAGGTCATACTAATTCAGATGGAGAAGGACTCACAGGGTTAGAACTGTATTATAATAAGTATCTATCTGGAGTTCCAGGAATTAAAGTTGCTGAAATTGACCAAAAGAGTGAGGGATTACCATATACAATCTCAGAATTTACAGAACCTATTGATGGAAGAAACGTAGTTACTACCATTGATGAAAATATACAAAACTTTGCAGAAAAGTTAGCTGAAGAGGCCTTGGCAGATAATGAGGCTAAAGCAGTATCAATTATGGTTATGGATCCTAATACAGGAGAAATATTGGCTTTAGCAAATAAGCCAGATTATGATCCTAATAATCCGTGGGTTGGGGGAACATCAGATGATGACATTCAGCAGATGTGGAGAAATAGATTAGTCAGTGATGCCTATGAACCTGGTTCTATTTTTAAGGTAGTTACAGCCACGGCGGCCATAGAAAAGGGGATTCTTACAGAGGGAGAAGCTTTTAATTGTGGAGGCTCCCTTAATATTGGGGGAAGAAATATTCACTGTTGGAAGACTTCAGGTCATGGTCCTCAAACCTTTGAAGAAATATTAAAAAATTCTTGTAACGTTGGATTTATGGTTTTAGGAGAAAGATTAGGTGCTGCAAATCTTAACGAATATATCGAAAAGTTTGGGTTAGGACATAAAACCGGAATTGATTTACCTGGTGAATCAGCTGGTATAGTTAAAGCCACAAAAGATATATCTGTAACAGACTTAGCTACTATATCCTTTGGACAAAGCAATACAACTACAGGAGTTCAATTTATGAGAGCTTTCAATGCAATTGCCAATGGTGGATATTTGATAACACCTCATTTAATGAAGGAAATAAATCATTATGATGATAAAAAAGAGCTAGTAGTTGATGAAACCTATAAGATAGAAAAGCAACAACGTTTTACTCCAGAGGCTATGACTGAAATGAGGTCTCATTTAGAACAAGTAGTTGGTGCAGGTGGAGGATCAAAGGCTAAAATTGATGGATATAGAATTGCTGGTAAAACTGGTACAGCACAAAAGGTAGACACTGTTAATGGTGGATATGCAAATGGTAAGTATCTATCATCCTTTGCAGGGATGGCTCCTGCTGATAATCCAAAGTATACAGTATTTGTATCTATTGATGAACCAAATCCATCTTGGTACTATGCGGGACAAATTGCTGCCCCAGTTGGACAAAAGTTATTTAATGATTTGTTTAATTATACAGAAATGAAGCCTAATGGAAGCTATATGGAAGTTGATGAAAGTTTAAAAGCAGATGTAATTGTTCCTGAGGTTAGGGGACTATCAGTTGCAGATGCTAAAAAAGTAATAACTGATGCAGGGTTAACTATTAGAGTAGAAGGTAGTGGAGGCACTATAACAGATATAAATCCAAAACCAGGGTTTACGCTTAAGGAAGGTAAAGAGATAATCCTATATGCAGGAGGCAGTAATGGAAGCGCAGATACAGTTATAATTCCTGATTTAAAGGGATTTACAAAGGAAAGTATCATAAAGCTTTTCAATGATTTAGGATTAAAGAGTGAATTTATAGGTGAAGGTCTAGTGGTAGAACAAAGTGTTGCAGGAAACCAAGAAATTAAAAAAGGAACCACGGTAACCTTCCATCTTGGCACCTTAGTAGATTAGATTATCCGGTAGTTACAGGTTGACTTGTGCTACCGGATTTTATATGCTATAAGGTATAAAAATTAAATTTTGGACAATGTTTTAATTAGAAAGAAAAGTATTTTAAGGATGTGAGCAAGATGAAAATAGAAGAGATATTAAAGGGATCAACCTATACAGTATTAAGTGGAGATGAGAGTATAGAAATTAATGATCCTCAATATGATAGTAGAAAGATAAAATGTGAAGATATGTTTTTTGCAATAGGAGGATTTAATGTAGATGGACACAATTTTATATCAAAGGCTATAGAAAATGGTGCTAAAGCTGTAGTGGTTGAAAAAGATGTGACTCTTGTTGAAGGAATAACGTTTATAAAAGTTGAAAATGGTAGAAGGGCATTAGCTATAGCAGCTTCAAACTTTTATAATAATCCAAGCAAAAAGATGAAAATAATAGGTATAACTGGTACCAATGGCAAGACTACTTCTGCCTTTATGTTAAAGGGAATATTAGAGGCAAAGGGGTATAAAGTTGGGCTAATAGGTACCATAGCTAACTATATAGGGGATAAGGAGATTCATACAGAAAAAACTACTCCAGAATCTTTGGAATTGCAAAAGCTTTTTAAGGATATGGTAGACAGTGATATAGATTATTGTGTTATGGAAGTTTCATCTCACTCTTTAGACTTAGATAGAGTTTATGGGATTGAATTTTCACAAGGGATATTTACAAATCTAACTCAAGACCATTTAGATTTCCATAAAACCTTTGAAAACTACTTCAATGCAAAAAGCAAGTTGTTTAAAATTTGTAAACATTCTGTGGTAAATGTAGATGATAGTTATGGAATTAAGCTTCTTGAAAAAATAAATTCAAGGGTAACAACTTATTCTATTGAAAAAGAAAGTGATTTAAGGGGAATAGACATTAATTTAGAATCTACGGGAATTATATTTAATTTAAAAGGAAATGAAAAAACATATAAAGTTCAGTTGCCTATACCAGGTAGATATAATGTTTACAATGCACTAGGTTGTATTGGAGCTGCCTTAGATGAAGGTATAGATATGGATACTATTGTTGAAGGACTTTCTAAGGTTACTGTGCCTGGAAGATGTGAGAACTTAACTTTAGGGATGAACTTAGGTTTTCAAGTAATTAGAGATTATTCTCATACTCCAGATAGCTTAAAAAATATCTTAGAAAATCTTAGAGAACTTACTAAAGGAAAGTTGATTTGTATCTTTGGGTGTGGTGGTGATAGAGATAGAACCAAAAGACCTATCATGGGTGAAATAGGAACAGAACTCAGTGATATAGCCATAATAACCTCTGATAATCCAAGAAGCGAAGATCCTTATATGATATTAGAAGATATTAAGGCTGGGGTTGAGAAATCTAACTATAAACTTATTGAAAATAGAAGAGAAGCCATAAAAACAGCCTTACTCCTCGGGGAAAAAGATGATATTATAGTAATTGCAGGAAAAGGACATGAAACTTACCAAATCCTTAAAAATGAAACTATTCATTTTGATGAAAAGGAAGTTGTATTAGAATTGATAGAGGAGTTGGAGCTTTAGATGGAAACTATAAGGTTAAAGGAAATAGCTGAGGCTATATCCGGAGAAATATTAATTAGTGGAGCTACAGAAGAGTTTTCTAATGTAACCATAGATAGTAGAAATGTCTCTTTGGGAGATATTTTTATAGCAATCAAGGGAGAAAACTTTGATGGTCATAAATTTGTAAAGGGAGCTATAGATAGTGGAGCTAAACTTTGTATAGTACATGAAAAAGAACAATATGAAGATTTAGATGAAAAAGATTTATCTATAATTTTAGTTAAGGATACTAAGAGGGCCCTTCTTGATTTAGCATCCTACTATATTAGTACTTTAGATATAAAGGTGGTAGGAATTACTGGTTCTACTGGTAAGACATCCACAAAGGATTTAATGGCAGCAGCTCTTAGCAAAAAATATAGGGTGTTTAAAACCCAAGGGAATTTTAATAATGATATTGGACTTCCTTTGATGATATTTAAATTAGATAAAACTTACCAGGTTGCAATTTTAGAGATGGGTATGAGTGATTTGGGAGAAATTGATACCTTGGCAAAAGTAGCAAAACCATCTATAGGGGTCATAACTAACATAGGTACATCTCACCTAGAAAACTTAAAGACTAGAGAAAATATTTTAAAAGCTAAACTAGAAATAGCAAATAATTTTACAGAAGAAAATGTGTTAATTATAAATGGAGATAATGATATGCTTCACAATTATTACACAGATAAATATAAAATTGTAAAAATTGGTATAGATAGTGATTATAATTTTAAAGGTTGTAGAATAATTATAAATAAGGACAGTATAGAGTTTGGTGTTAAGGAAAATGGTGAGGATGTAAATGCTACTATAAAAGTACCAGTACCAGGAAAACATAATGTGCTTAATTCATTATTGGCAATAGCTGTAGCTAGAGAGCTTAAGGTTACCTATGAAGAAATCCAAGGAGGAATAGAAAATTTACAGGCTACATCTATGAGATTGGATGTTTTAAATTTAGATAACTATACTATAATAAATGATGCTTATAATGCAAGTCCAGATTCTATGGAGGCTGCTCTAGAGGTCTTAAAACAATATAATGGAAGAAAAATTGCTGTACTTGGAACCATGAAGGAACTAGGTGAGGATTCTGCTAGAGCTCATGAGCAGGTAGGAGCTTATGCAAAGGCAAGGGGCATAGATTTATTATTTACCCTAGGAGAGTTTAATGAGAACTTTAAAAAGGGCTATGGCAGTGAAAATTTTATGGATTTTAATTCCATGGAGGAGCTAATAGCAGAATTAAAGAAAACTATTAAAAGTGATGATATTTTATTAATAAAGGCATCTAGATCTATGAAATTTGAAAATATAATTAAAGAATTACAAAAGAAAAATATATAGGGAGGGATGGAATATGAATAAGTTAATATATTCTATTTTAGTAGCATTTATAATATCTTTTGCAATAGCACCATTTATAATACCAGGATTACACAAGTTGAAATTTGGCCAAAACATTAGAGAAGATGGACCACAAAGTCATTTAAAAAAACAGGGAACTCCAACCATGGGAGGAATAATATTTATTATTTCTACTTGTATTACTATGATATTAATGGTTAGAAATCCTCATGATGAAGCAATGCTTGCTCTTTATGCCCTTATCGCCTTTGGAGCTATAGGATTTTTAGATGATGGTCTAAAGATAATCAAGAAGAAGAATGAAGGCTTAAAAAGTTATCAAAAAATGTTGCTTTTGGTAATAGTATCTATAGTCTTTGGATATTATGCTAAGGATAAAATAGGAACGGATATTATGATACCTTTCCTAGGTACAGTAACTTGGGATTTAAAAGTGCTATTTATACCTTTTATAGTAGTATACTTTGCAGCAGTAACTAATGCGGTTAATCTTACAGATGGATTAGATGGGCTTTGTAGTTCTATTACCCTTTTAATTATGACTTTCTTTGCTCTTGTAAGTTTTGGCATGGCATATTATACTTTAGCAATTTTCTGTGGAATTCTAGCTGGAGCTATTCTTGGATTCTTAAAGTACAACTCGTATCCAGCACAAATTTTCATGGGAGATGGTGGTTCATTAGCTCTTGGAGGAGCTGTTGCAGCTATTGCTATGATATTAAAGCTAGAGCTTATAGTAATAATTGTAGGTGGAGTTTATTTATTAGAAACTCTTTCAGTAATTATTCAGGTTGCTTCCTTTAAACTTACTGGAAAGAGAGTATTTAAGATGGCACCTCTACATCATCACTTTGAATTAAAGGGATGGCATGAAAGTAAGATAGTAGCAGTATTTTCCATCATAACAGTTATACTATGTTTAATAGGATTCCTTGCACTAACTTATTAAAATGGCGTAGGAGGAATTTAATATGAAAAAACCCAAAATGAAATTGGGAGATGTGGACTTTCTACTTTTTGCTGTAATTATTATGTTAGTTACAGTGGGAGTTGTCATGGTATATAGTGCTAGTTCATATTTTTCAGCCTTTAAATATGATGATGCAGAATTCTTTTTATGGAAACAGCTTCAGTGGGCTGGACTTGGACTTATTGGAATGATGATCACATTGAATATCGATTACCATAAGTATAAAAAGTATACAAGAATTTTAATAATCTTTACATTTATAGCCCTTTGCTTAGTGTTTTTATTTCCACCAGTAAAGGGAGCTCAGCGGTGGATTAGACTTGGACCTCTATCCTTTCAACCATCGGAGATTGCAAAGTACGTGGTAGTGCTTTTTGTAGCAAAATATATATCAAGCAATCCCCAAAATATAAAAAAGTTTTGGAAGGGCGTAGTGCCTAACCTTTTATTTGCAGGTTTTATAGCAGGAATGATTCTTCTTGAAAAGAATCTTAGTATTGCCACAGTCACCATGGTGGTTAGTCTTATAATGTTATTTGTAGCTGGAACTAAAGTTATTCATATGGGAGGACTAATAGGAACTGTAGGAGTTTTAGGTGCTGTTTTTATTTTAACAGAGGAATATAGACTTAGAAGACTTTTAAGTTTTACTAATCCTTGGAGTGATTCTCAAGGAGATGGATATCAATTGGTACAATCTCTCTTAGCATTAGGTTCTGGAGGACTTATTGGTGTTGGAATAGGTCAATCAAGACAAAAGTGTTTTTATATTCCTGAACCTCATAATGATTTTATATTGTCAGTTATAGGTGAAGAACTAGGTTTTATAGGCTGTGCCTTTATAATTATATTGTTTATACTGTTTCTATGGAGGGGAGTTATTGCAGCATCTAAGGCAAAGGATATGTACGGTTCCCTATTAGCTACAGGAATAACTTCTGTAGTAGTTATTCAAAGCTTAATCAATATTGCTGTTGTTACAGGCTCTATGCCAGTAACAGGGGTTCCTCTACCATTCATAAGCTATGGAGGGTCTTCCTTAGTAATTAATATGCTATTTATGGGAATACTTCTTAATATAACTCGGCAGAACAATAAAAAAACTTCATAGAAATAATAGGACTGAAGAATAGAAAGCATCTTCAGTCCTATTATTTTGGCTCTGTTGTTGATTAAAGTGATAAATCATGGAGACGATTTATAGGAACATTAATTATGGAGGTTTGATAATGAGTTCGCCAAATTATCACGAAGTGTTAGCGTTAGCTAGAGAAGTAAAAGAAAATGAAAGATTAAAACTAATTTTAGAAATAAGTAAAACAATGAATGATGTTTTAATATTGAGCCTAGCTGTATGGGACGTCCAGAAAGTAGTGATCTTTTAAGAGTACTAGGAAGAGTAATAAAAAAGATAGTGTGCTTGTAACAGATTCACTGTTTTGTTACAAGCACACTATCTTCCTATAGTAAATCAAAACATATAGCAATCCCTACGGGTTCTCGCAGAGTAGGTTCATATAATATCCAAAGAATTAATAACCTTCATAGCAAGGTAAAAAGTTTTATGAGGCCCTATAAAGGTGTTTCAACTAAGTATCTTAGTAATTATATGTTTCTTTTTAAATACATAGAGTCAAAATATGAGGCTACACCTATATTTTTTTAGGGGCACAAAGCCTTGTTTCAGCACGAACTTTAAGGGACGTCCACCAATATTCTCATAGCATGTATATTCTATCACTGTAATTTTCAACAGAGCCATAATATTTAATATTTTTGTAATGAATTTGTAATATAAAAATGGTATGATAGAAGGTGTATTAATTTACTTTCATGTTCATATATTGTAATTTGGTGGTGAAGATGTGGCAAAAAAAACTAAACAGAGTTATGGTAATTATATAATAGATAATAAAGAAGAGATATTAAAGCGAAAGAAAAAAATAATTAAATTAAAAAAGACCATGTTACTACTTGTAGTAATGATTTCTATTTTAATAACTTTGGCTTTAACTTTACCTACTTTTAATTTATCAGAGATTTTAGTTAGTGGGTTGGTAAATTTATCTGAAGACGGTGTTAAAACAACTACAAAGCTTCAAAAGGGTACCAATATATTCAAGATAAAAACAAAAAAAATAGAAAAAGAGTTAGAGAAAAACCCTTACATATTAGAAGCAACCATTATTAGAAAATATCCTAACAAACTCTCTATTGCTATCAATGAGAGAAAGATTGCTTTCTACACAGAAATATCAGGAGGTTTCTATGTGATTGATGATAAGGGTGTGGTTTTGGAAAAAAAGGAATCTATCGAAGGTATAGAAGCTTTAAAGATTGAAGGAATTGATGAAACATGTTTAAAAATAGGCGAACAGATTAAAAATATAGACGAAGATAAAATAAAGGCAATTTGCAATATTCATAAATTTATAAAAGAAAATAGTTTGTTTGAAAAATATAACATAATAAAATTGGAAGTTAATGACTTTGTAGACTTAAAATTATACGTAAATAATTTACACATGAAACTTGGAACTGTTGATAAAGTTAATAGCAAAGTTGCTAGGGGGTTTAGCATAATAGAAAGTGGGACCCTTGGAGAGATGAAGGGATATGTGGATGTAAGTTTTGAAGGCAATCCAGTTATTTATAAGGAAAAATAGATCAAAAGATTAAAAAGTAAAAGCATCATAGTTCAAGAAAGATTTTATTGGGAGGTAGGGTAAGTGAAAAGTATTATTTCCAAGCTATGTACCGGACTTATATTTTTAATGTTTGGATTTGTTATAATCACTCAACTTAATACTATAGGAGAGCAAAGTACAGATAAAGTTGAGGGTTCACAAAGTCCAGAAATATTATTAGAAAATGAGCAATTAAAAAAACAAAAGGAAGAATTGGAAAAGGCTGTTGAGGAACTAGAGGTGAAGGCGGCTGAATACGAAAAGGAAGCAACAGAAGATACAAAGAATCAAAGGCTCCTTGAAGAGCTAAATAATACTAGACTTAGAGCCGGATTAACTAATGTTGAGGGGCCAGGTATTACAATATATATTGATCCTAAAACTAGTTTATTCACTCCACAAGTAGAAGATGATCCTATACAAGATTATGAGTTACTGTATATCGTTAATGAATTATATGCTGCAGGGGCTGAAGCTGTATCTATAAATGATATAAGACTTATTGGAAACAGCAGTATAAGGATAGCAGGAAATAGTATTAGAATTAATGGTGAAAGAATTTCACAACAGGAGCGTATAGTTATAAAAGCTATAGGAAATAAGACTATATTAGAAGGGGCTATGGGATGGTTCATTCCTAATAGAGTGAAAAGAATCTGTGAGGTTACATCGGAAACAAAGGATAATATTAAAATTAAAAAGGCAAGTATACCAGTAAAATATGAACACATAAAAGAAGTACAAGAAAACTAAAAGTAGGAGTGATGAAATGATTGCATTAATAGGACTTATAATAGGAATTATATTAGGAATAGCTTTCAACATAAATTTTCCACTTAAATTATCACCATATATATCTGTTGCAATATTTGCTTGTATAGACTCCACTTTTGGGGCTATTAGAGCTACCTTAAATAAGGATTTTAGACCAGATATATTTATATCAGGATTCTTTGGAAATGCATTTTTAGCAGCAGGAATGGTTTATCTAGGGGATAAGCTGGGTATACCTGTATATATTGCAGCAATTATAATATTTGGACAGAGGATATTTACAAACTTTGCTGTTATAAGAAGGTTATTGATGGATAGAATAAAAACACATCATTAAGGAGATAATTAAATGCGAGTTAATGAAGCTAATATATTTTTACTTATAGCTACCATTATAATTGGTATTTTAATAGCTATGAATGTAAATTTAGGAGGAAAAACTAAATTTTTAGATGTAGAGCAGTATCAAAAGGCATATGATAGTAGGACAAAGTTACAAAATGAAATAAGTAATTTAGAAGACCAATATGTTGAAACTAATGATAAAATTAATAAATATGAAAGAAGTAGTATATCTGAGGATGAAGTTAGAAAAGAGATGATTGGAGAGATAAGCAAAAATAAACTTGCATTAGGTTTGCTTCCAGTGGTGGGAAATGGTGTAAAGATTACTTTAAATGATGCACCGGAAGCTACAATTTTAGGGCAAGATGTACCCCTTTATATGTTAATTCATGATTCGGATTTAACAATGGTTGTTAATGATTTAAGAGCTGCAGGAGCAGAGGCAATAGCTATTAATGGATATAGAATAATAGGTTCAACAGCTGGACTTTGTGCTGGAGCAACCATAGAGTTAGATGGGATAAAAGTAATAGCTCCTTTTTACATTACAGCTATTGGAAATCAGGATGTAATAAATAGTTTTCTTGAAAATCAACAAAATCAACTTAAGAGTTTGAAGGCAAGAGGCTGTTATGTAGATATTGAATCAGTTTATGATGAAAAGTTGCCAGCCTATAATGGAGAGTTAAAAAGTGAGTATCTAAAATTAAAATAAAAAACTAGAAAAAATTAATAATATTAAAGGTTTTTTAGATTATATCGAGAATAAATTATATGGGCATATATTTTCCATTATAAGCTAGAGTTTGTATATGAGACGGGAGGAATAAAATTGTCTATTGAAGAAAATTTTATAAAATTGAAGAATGAGTTGCCAGAAGAAGTGACATTGATTTCAGTATCAAAAACTAGATCTATAGCTGAAATACAAAATGTATATGACTTAGGGGAAAGAAATTTTGGAGAGAATAAAGTTCAAGAGTTAATGGAAAAGCAAGAAATCTTACCTAAGGATATTAGGTGGCACTTAATAGGTCATCTTCAAAGAAATAAGGTTAAATATTTAGTTGGACGAGTTTATTTAATACATTCTTTAGATAGTGTTAGACTTTTACAGGAGATTGAAAAACAATTTTCAAGTAAGGAACTTATTGCAAATGTATTAATTCAAATTAATATAGGTAGAGAAGAGTCTAAAACTGGGATTATGATGGAGGATTTAGATGAACTTATAAATGCTTGTGAACAGTGTAAAAACGTCAAGGTGAAAGGTATTATGGCTACTATTCCAAAAGGAGATACTGAAAGTTGTAATTACTATTTTACTAAGACTAAAGAAGTATTTGATACCCTGAAAACTAAAAGCTATAAAAATATTACCATGGAGATTTTATCTATGGGAATGAGTGGAGATTATAAAGAAGCTTTAAAAGTAGGATCAAATATGATTCGAATTGGTGAAGGGGTTTTTGGGAAAAGAGATTATAACAAATTAAAGTAGGAGGAAGGTTTATTATGGAATTTTTCAAAGGAATAAGTAGAATGATGGGATTTGATGAAGAAGATGATGAAGAATTATTAGAGAACAGGGAAGAAAACTATGATGAAGGTGAAGAGGAGATTGAAATTGAACCTTTCGTAAGCAAGAAGCAAAATAAAATAGTTAATATTCATACTGCATCATCCTCAAAGGTTGTAATTAGTAAGCCTTCAAATTATGATGAGGGAAAAATTATTGTAGACAATTTAAAGTCTAGAAGAATAGTTATTGTTAACTTAAATGGAGTAGAGCCTAAGGAAGGTCAAAGAATACTTGATTTCCTAATAGGAGCTATTTACGCATTAGAGGGAGGACTTCAACCTGTAGAAAAGGGAGTATTTATATTAACTCCATCTAATATTGAAGTTAGTAATGAATTAAAAAATGAGCTTACAAACAAAGGAATTTTTAGTTCCTTCAAATAAGTCTAGTACTCGAACTTAGTAAAGTATTACGTGGTTAATTTTATATATATTTGAGTGGTAGAATATAGCTTAAAAAACATGAACAGTATTAAGAGGAATTATAATAATATATAATGAATTAGAGGAAAGCTATGGAGAAGAAGGCATTTTTAGATATATTTAAAGACCACGATAAAAATTATATTTCAAGTATATATGAGGACATAGAACTATGTAAGAACATAGAAATTCCTATATATACAAAGGAGTTTGTGACTCCGGATATCTATATGAATATAAAAAACAACCAAAGTAAACTTGGGGTTTTTGTTCATGGTACTGGTGTGTTTGCGGATTGTGAGAGAAAGATGTTATGTTTTTCTACTAATACATATGAAACTCTGGACTATGATATTCATATTGTAAAGATAAAAAATAAATCAAAGTTTAAAGATCTTAAGCATAAAGATTATTTAGGCTCTATAATGGCTTTAGGAGTTAAGAGAAGCTTATTTGGAGACTTAGTAGTAAAAGGAGATGCTTGCTTTGTTCCAATGACAAGGTCAGTTTCTCAATATGTTCAATATAATTTAACTAACATTGGAAATTGTCCATGTACTATTGATAGAATAGATATAAATAGTGAAGATATCCCAAAGATTGAATTTGAAGAAAAGATTATAATGGTTACATCCCTTAGACTAGATAATGTGGTACCTAGTATTTGCAATATGTCTAGGGCTAAGGGCACAGATCTTATAAGTAATGGGTCTGTATTATTAAATTATCTTAAATGTAATAGAAAGGATAAATTAATAGAAATGAAGGATACTATTACCATAAGGGGATTTGGAAAGTATAAAATTAATTCAATTGAAGGAGAAACTAGTAAGGGACGAATTAAATTATTAATAGGTAAATATATTTAATGCGGGGTGAAGGATATGAAGATGACAGCTATGGACATTATGAACAAAGATTTTAAAAAAGCCATGAGAGGATATAACATGGATGAGGTGGATGAATTTTTAGAACAAATTTCTGAGGATTATGAAACCGTGTATAAGGAAAATGCTATTTTAAAGGAAAAATTAGATGTTTTTCAAGATAAATTAGATCATTATTCAAAGATGGAAACTACTATTCAAAGCACTTTGTTATTAGCACAAAATGCTGCAGAACAGGCAAAGCAAAGTTCTCAATCAGAAGCTGAACTTATAATTAAAAATGCAAATGAAAGTGCTAAAAGAATTTTAGATAAAGCTCACACTGATGTTTTAAATATCAATGATGAATTCGATAGAACAAAACAGGAATTTGCTAAGTTTAGGAGCAAGTTTAGAAACTTTATAGTTACACAAATGGAAATGTTTGAAGCGCTAGAAAAAGATTTTGATAAAAATTATAATATTTCAACTGTAATGGAAGAGAAGGTACATGAGCCAGTATTAGAAGTTGCTTCTGAGAAGGATGTAGAAAGCTTTGAATATAATACAGCTGAATTAGAGGATATAAAAAGTTTTTTTGTAGATAAGTAATATTGAAATTTTATTTACATATATTGTGTAATTTTTGGTAAATATGATTAATGTATAAACAGAGTTCTTTGCTTTAGAGAGAGTTTTTACTCCCACTGAAGGTTATTAATAGAACTATAAGTATGAATTTATTCATACTTATAATTCGTTGTCCTTTAGGGGAAATCATTATCCAGGGACGTAGCAGCTCTTTAATCTCACTTTAGGGTGAGATTTTTTTATCTGCTGAAAGCTATTGACATATCCCGGAACATGTATATTATAATAGATGTAGTTGTACCCAATTAATGTGAAAAATTATATTTCGATATGTATTAACATAATTGGTGACCTAAATTTGTATTAAAGAAAAGTACCTAGAATTATTTGTACCTAGGAAGAAAAGAGGAGATTTTAGCATGAGGATAGGAATTATAGGAGCTATGGAAGAGGAAGTAAGCTCTCTAATAGCTGATATGGAAATAAAGAAAAAAGTTACAAGAGCAATGATGACATTTAATCATGGAACTATTTATGATAAGGATGTTGTAATAGTTAGAAGTGGAATAGGTAAGGTAAATGCAGCAGTTTGTACACAAATTTTAGTTGATGATTTCAATGTGGATGCTGTTATAAATGTTGGTATAGCTGGTGGTATTGGAGAAGATATATATCCAGGAGATGTGGTTATTGCAACAGACTTAGTGGAGCATGATATGGACACAACTAAATTTGGAGATAGACCAGGTCAAGTTCCTAATATGGAAGTCTTTGACTTTAAATGTGATAAGGGATTAGTAGAAAAAGCCCAAAGTGCTTGTGAAGGTATAAAAGATATAAATATTTTCACTGGTAGAATAGTATCTGGAGATCAATTTATAGCTGATATAGAGAAGATAAGATGGTTAAAAAGCGAGTTTAATGCGCTATCTTGTGAGATGGAAGGAGCAAGTATAGCTCATGCAGCTTATCTTAATAACAAACCTTTTGTTATAATACGATCAATTTCTGACAATGCTAATAATGGAGCACATATGGACTATGAAAAATTTAAAGAAATATCAGTTAAAAATTCAAATACCATATTACGTTATATGTTAAAAACTTTATAAGGTGATATTATATGAAAAGAATACTTGCAGAAAAAAATAGTGGAGAAAAAATTACAGTACAGGTTAAGGATGTAATCATTGGTGGAGATGACTTAGTGTTTATATCTGGACCATGTGCAGTGGAAAACTATGATAAAATGATAAAGATAGGAAGAGCTTTGAAGGACCAGGGAGCACATATGATGAGAGCAGGTGCCTTCAAGCCTAGAACATCTCCCTATGATTTTCAAGGTCTCGGTATAGAAGGACTAAAAATACTTAAAGAAGTGGGAAATGAATTTGGTTTGCCAGTAGTATCTGAGGTAATGGATGCTAGAGATATAGAAATTTCTCTTCCTTATGTAGATATGATACAGGTTGGTTCTAGAAATATGTATAACTATACATTTTTGAAGGAATTAGGAAAGCTTAAAGTACCTGTACTTCTAAAAAGAGGGATAAGTGCAACTGTAGCTGAATGGATTTATGCAGCTGAATATGTTTTAAAGGAAGGTAATAATCAAGTAGTACTTTGTGAAAGAGGAGTAAGAACCTTTGAGACTACCACTAGAAATACCTTGGATTTAAACTCTGTAGCAGTGATTAAGGAAAATTATAGACTTCCTGTTATTGTGGACCCTAGTCATGGAACTGGAAGGCGTGAGTTAGTTGAAGCTATGAGTTTAGCTGCTGTGGCAGCTGGTGCAGATGGATTAATTATAGAAAGTCATGTAAATCCTGATAATTCTGTATCAGATGCAAGACAAACTATTAATGTAGAAAATTTAAAAAAAATTATAAATAAGTCTAATGCCATTAAAAATATTTTATCCGAGTTAAGATAAGGGGGAGTGGTTTTGACTTTAGGAATAATAATAGTAGTATTAGGTCTAATAATAGATAGAGGAACAAAATGGTGGGCTATAGGTACCTTAAAGGGTTCAGAAGGATTAACTGTAATTAAGGATTTCTTTACTCTTGATTATCTAGAAAACCGTGGAGCTGCTTTTGGAATGCTTCAAAATAAGCAGTGGTTATTTATTGTTATTACTATAGTTGTAGTTATAGGAATGATATTCTATTTATTAAAGTATAAGCCTAAGTTCAAATTAGTATATGTATCTATTGCTATGATAATTGCGGGAGCAATAGGTAATCTTATAGATAGAATAAGTTATAATTATGTAGTAGATTTTATTATGGTTCATTATAGGGATGTATATTATTTTCCAACCTTTAATGTGGCTGACATGCTAGTTTGTATAGGAACATTTTTTCTATTAATATGTATACTGAAGGATGAGATTTAATGGATTTTAAAAATTATATTATAGAAGAAGAAAATGTAGGGAAGAGACTTGACTTATTTGTAAGTGAAAATGAAGTAGATATGTCTAGATCTTTTGTCCAGGGAATTATTGAAAAACAACAAGTGAAAGTCAATGGACAGATAAAAAAAAGTAATTACAAATTAAGAGTAGGGGATCAGGTTCGAGTAGAACTAGCTGAGCCAGTGGAGCTTCAAGTAGAGGCTGAAGATATTCCTTTAGATATAATTTATGAGGACAGTGATGTTATAGTAATAAATAAACCACAGGACATGGTAGTCCATCCTGCCCCAGGAAATTATACTGGAACTCTTGTTAATGGTCTTCTTTATCATTGTAAGGACTTATCAGGTATAAACGGAGTTATAAGACCTGGTATAGTGCATAGAATTGATAAAGATACTTCTGGGGTATTAGTAGTTGCTAAAAATGATAAATCGCATAATTCATTAGCTATGCAGCTAAAGGACCACTCCATGAAGAGAACTTACTATGCCATAGTAGAAGGTATAGTAAAGGAGGAAGAGGGTACGGTTAGAAACAATATAGGAAGACATCCTGTAGAGAGAATAAAGATGGCTGTAGTTAAGGATGGAAAAGAAGCTATTACTAATTATAAAGTGCTGGAGCGATTTAAAAGTAATACCTTGGTGGAATGTAGATTAGAAACAGGTAGAACACATCAAATTAGAGTTCATATGGCTCATTTACATCATCCACTAATTGGAGATCAAGTATATGGATATAAAAAACAGAAGTTTAAATTGCAAGGTCAAGCACTTCATGCGAAAAATTTAGGCTTTATACATCCTACCACAGGAGAGTATATGGAATTTGATTCACAACTTCCAGAATATTTTCAGGATATATTAGATAAATTAAGAAAAGAAGTTTAGGGAGGGATTGTTATGGAACTGAAATCAGTACTTATGGACGATAAAGCAATTAAGAGAACTCTGACGAGAATTTCTCATGAAATTATAGAAAAAAACAAGGGTACAGAAAACTTAGTTATATTAGGAATTAAAAGTAGAGGAGTGCCACTAGCTAATAGAATTGCTGAACTGATCAACATGTTTGAAGGTGAAGAGGTAGAAGTAGGGAGTGTAGATATAACTAAATATAGAGACGACCTAAAAAAACCTGAAAACTTAAAGGAACATAATAGTATAGAATTAGGTGTAGACATAACTGGTAAGAGAATAATTCTAGTGGATGATGTTTTATTTACAGGAAGAAGTGTAAGAGCGGCAATAGATGCAATCATAGATAGAGGAAGACCTGAAATGATTCAGTTAGCTGTACTTGTAGATAGAGGTCATAGAGAGCTGCCAATAAGAGCTGATTATGTGGGGAAAAACATACCAACTTCAAGAAAAGAGGATATATCTGTTGAACTAGTAGAAAAAGATGGAGTGGACTCTGTAAGTCTATACGAGAATAATTAGGAGAAAAAATTTATGTATAAAATAATTGTAACTACTACCTTTGGTATAGAGGCTATTACAGGCAAGGAGCTAAAGAATTTAGGATATGAAGACTTAAAAATAGAAAATGGAAAGATAACCTTTGAAGGAGATGAAATGGATGTTGCTATCTGTAATATCCATTTAAGAACTGCAGAGAGAGTTTTTCTAGAGATGGCAGAATTTGAAGCTACCTCCTTTGAAGAATTATTTCAAGGAACTAAAAAAGTTGACTGGGGTAGCTTAATACCTATTGATGGTAAGATGCATGTTATAGGAAAATCTGTTAAATCTACTTTACATAGTGTACCTGACTGTCAAGGTATAGTAAAAAAAGCTGTAGTAGAAAAAATGAAAGAAAAATATGATACTAATTGGTTTAGTGAAGATGGACCAGTATATAAGATAGAAGTTGGAATTCTAAAGGATAAGGTAACCCTTGCAGTAGATACCTCTGGAGTAGGACTTCATAAGAGGGGATATAGGGAAAATGCAGGAATGGCTCCTTTGAAGGAAACCTTAGCAGCAGCCTTAGTTTTGATAGCCAAATTCAATGGAGATGAGCTTTTAATAGACCCATTTTGTGGATCAGGAACTATACCTATAGAAGCGGCACTGATAGCTAAAAATATAGCACCAGGAGTTAATAGACACTTTGTAAGTGAAACTTGGCCTACCTTTGACAAAGAAATTTGGGAGCAGGTACGCGAAGGAGCGAAAAGAAGTGTTAATAAAAAAGACTTCGTTATTCAAGGCTCTGATATAGATGGAAGAGTACTTAGAACTGCCATGGATAATGCTAAAAAAGCAGGTGTAGAGAAGTATGTTAACTTCCAAAGACTTGATATGAAGGATGTAAGAAATAGAAAAAAAGGTGGTATGATAATAACTAATCCACCTTATGGAGAGAGACTTTTAGATGAAGATGAGGTTAAGTATCTCTACAAAACTTTTTCTAATGTGTATGCAGGACTAGAGGATTGGTCTTGCTATGTACTAACATCCTATGATGACTTTCAAAAGGTATTTGGAAAAAAGGCTGATAAAAACAGAAAACTTTATAATGGAAGAATTCAGTGTTATTACTATCAATATAATCCGAAGAAATAAATTAAAGACTATCTCAAAAAAATTTGAGATAGTCTTTGTTTTAAGCTTGCTTTAAATCAAGTTTTATAGGATCTACATAGATGGTTTTGTTTGTGGAGTAGGTTACCATACCAGGCTTTCCTTTAGCCATTTTTTTAACATTTCTAATTTCTGTGTAGTCTATAGGTACCTTTGTAGAGTTTTTACCCTTGCTATAGAAGGCGGCTAAGGTTGCAGCTTCAAGAAGGGTGGAATCAGGTACTTCTCCAAGGTTTTTAATGATTACATGGGAACCTGGAATATTTTTTATGTGAAGCCAAATATCATTGTTATGAGCAAACTTCAGAGTTAAATAATCATTTTCTAGATTGTTTTTACCTACATATATATCAATGCCATCACTAGATATGAAGTGGAGTGGTTTTGAAGGCTTAGTCTTTTTACTTTTCATAGACTTTTTGAAAGCAATGTAGCCAGTTTCCACTAACTCATTTTTTATATCCTCTAAATCTTTATAGTTATCAGCATTTTCAATATTACTAAGTACTGATTGAAGATATTCATCCTCTTCTTCGGCTAATTCTATTTGGATATAAGCATTTTCTTCTGCAGCTTTTAATTTACTGTATTTTTTAAAATACTTTTGAGCATTTTCAGAAGGGGTTTTATTTACATCTAAAGGAATTTTAATATATTCTTCTTCCTCACTATAATAATTTAATGCTTCAACCTCTTTATCACCCTTTTTAATATTATAAATATTTGCAGTTATAAGCTCTCCATATAGATTATATTTTTGCTTTTCTTCACATTCAATTAAAGTTTTTTTTAGAATGTTTAATTTTTTTTCAACTCTGTCTATGTTATTTATAACTAGCTTTTGCATATCATGACTTTTACTTTGAAGTCTACTTATTTTATCCTTTGCATGATAGAAGCTTTCTAGAAGACTACTAGGAGAAGAATATTCTTCACATTGTCCACCATAATCTAAAATATACTCTAGCTTTATACAGTGGAAATCTTTTAGTTCATCATTTATGGAATAGCTATAAAGGTCATAATTATTATCTTTGGATTTAGCAAAAAACTCTATTAAGAATTCATAGATTCCCTTTAGGTTATTTTTACTTAAAGGAATATTTCTTTTATTTAGCCTAAAAGAAATCTCTTTAGCTATAGGATTACTTACTCCATCTAAAACTCTAGTAAAGAATTTTTCATTTAGCTCTTCATCTTCATAGAGACTAAAAGTTTTTTCTTGAAATGATTCAAAGGTAGTGTTGAATATATCAAGTTTATTACTTTCAGGAGGATATACATATTCAATACCAGGATAGAGTACTCTATAGCTATTTATATCTGGTGTAATATGTTTTATGGAATCCATGATGAGTCCATCTCTTTTTCTTATCAAAGTAATGTTACTGTGTCTACCCATGATTTCAATTATCAGGGTATATATACTGTTAAAGCCTAATTCATCACTACTTTCAAAATCTAAAAGTAGGATTCTGTCGTTATTTAATTGAGTAACATCTTTTAAAACTGCAGTATTTAGATATTTTCTTAAAACCATACAAAATACAGGTGCCTTAAGTGGACTTTCCTTAGAGTAATCAATAAAGTTTATTCTAGGATAAGAAGCGTTAGCGTTTAGCAGTAGTCTAACAGGTTTCCTATTTATTTTAAAGCTCAGTATTATTTCATCCTTTTCAGGTTGGGTTATTTTATCTATTCTACTGCTTATTAGAGTGTTTTTTATTTCATTGGCTAGAGAGCGCAAATATAATCCATCTAGTGCCATATAAATCATCCTTTCATTTAAGCATATATTTTACAGTATATCACTATTATTTTATAAATAAAATACAAAATAAGTTAGGACAAGGATAATTTCCTTAATTGAAGATGATATAATAAAAGTAATATTGCATTTAAGGAATATTTAAGTTAAAGGAACTGTAGTTGTTTAAGAAGTAATAAGAATGAATTTACATAAGAGTTGAATATATAGAAAAAATTATAAAGGCAGGGTGGATATAAATGGAGTTAAGGGAAAGTATCATTAACTTAAGAAGGGAATTTCATAGATGTGCAGAAGCTGGGTGGTTAGAATTTGAAACCACCATAAAAATAATGGATTACTTGAAAAAACTTGGATATAATCTACAATATGGTAAGGAAATACATAGTAATCCAATGGGTATGGCTGATGAAGAAATACTTACTAATCATAGGATAGAGTGTAGTAGAGCAATTAAAAACAAGTCCTATAATGTAGATGAAATTCTACAAGGCTATACTGGGGTAGTAGCAAGTATAGATACAGGAGTTCAGGGTCCTACCATGGCTTTTAGATTTGATATAGATGGTCTTAAGGTTGAGGAAGCTAAGGAAAATCATAGACCTTTTAAAGAGGGGTTTTCTTCTAAAAATCCAGGAATATGTCATTGTTGTGGTCACGATGCTCATATAGCTATGGGCCTTCAGCTTGCAAATACTATTGTAGAGATGAAAGAAAAATTAACAGGAAAAATAAAGCTCATATTTCAACCGGCAGAGGAAGAGGTTAGAGGGGCTAAGTCTATGGTAGAAGCTGGAGTTTTAAAAGATGTAGATTATTTATTCTCTGGTCACATCGGCTTTATTAATAAAAATAATGCCATAGCTGTTAAAGTTAAAAATTTGCTTGCTACTAATAAAGTGGAGGTAGAGTTCTTAGGTAAATCTGCCCATGCAGGTATTTGTCCAGAAGAGGGAAGAAATGCTCTTTTAGCAGGAGCAAGCTGTATTTTAAATCTTCATAGCCAAGTGCAATTTGGAAAAGGAGTAGGAAGACTTAACGTAGGAACTCTTCATGGAGGAACTGGAAAAAATGTTATAGCAGATAAAGCAGTTTTACAGTTGGAAACAAGGGGCGATACTAACGAAATTAATGATAGAATCATGGATATGGTTTGTCGAGTAGTTAAGGGTGCAGCAATTTCCTACAATGTGGAATATAATATAAGAGTAGTTGGTTCTGCAAGGGCATATAATAGCACCGATAATGAATTTTCTAAGATAGTAATAAAAAATCTTAGAAGTTTACCTATAGAAATTATTGAAGAATTTTCCTTTGGAGCTTCTGAGGATATAACTTATATGTTAGAAGAGGTGGAAAAGCAAGGGGGAAAGGGAATCTATTTTATAATTCCATCTTCTATTGTGGCACCACATCATAATCCCTATTTTGATTTTAATGAAGAATCACTTATAATAGGTCATGATGTATATGTACGTATGATAAGAACTTTTTTACAAAAGATATAATTTAAACTTGAGATAAATTTACTAAATTAAACAAGCTAAGGGATGTGTAGTTTTGAAAGAAGCAATGAAAGAAATTTTGGAAAAATATTATGGATATAAAAGCTTTAGGACAGGTCAACAGCCAGTTATAGAATCTATTTTAAAGGGAGAGGATGCATTAACTATAATGTCTACAGGTAGTGGTAAGTCTATATGTTATCAAGTGCCTGCTTTAATCCTTCAGGGATTAACTATAGTAATTTCACCTTTAATTTCCCTTATGAAGGATCAAGTAGATGCACTTAAGGACATGGGAATACCTTGCAGCTATATTAATAGCTCCTTAAGCAGTAAAGATTTTAAAGAAGTATTAGATGGAATAAAGGAAGAAAAATATAAAATACTTTATATAGCCCCTGAGAGATTAGATAATATAGAATTTTATAATGTAATTTCTAGGATACCTATTAGCCAGATAGCTATAGATGAGGCCCATTGTGTATCTCAATGGGGTCATGACTTTAGAGCTAGTTATAAAAGAATTGCAGGTTTTATAGAAAGGCTTATGGTGAGACCTATAGTTACAGCCTTTACTGCAACAGCTTCTAAAGAAGTAAGACAAGATATAGTAAAACTTTTAAAGCTTCAAAGTCCTAAAATATTTATTACTGGCTTTGATAGAGAAAACTTGTCTATAAATATAGTTAAATCTGAGAATAAGAAGAAATATCTTCTTAAATTTATGGAAGACAATAAAGAGAACTCTGGTATTATATATGGAGCTACTAGAAAGGAAGTAGATAATATTTATAGAGAGCTTTCTAGTAAGGGATATAATATAGCTAGATATCATGCGGGTTTATCTGATGAGGAAAGAAAAGAGAATCAAGAAGATTTTATTTATGATAGAGTTAAGATTATGGTGGCAACTAATGCCTTTGGTATGGGAATAGATAAGTCTAATATAAGATATGTGGTTCACTATAATATGCCTAAAAATATAGAAGGTTATTACCAAGAGATTGGAAGAGCTGGTAGAGATGGTGAGAAGAGTCAGTGTATATTATTATTTTCTCCAGGAGATATCCATGTTCAAAAGTATTTAATAGAGATGAGTATAGAAAATCCGGAGAGAAAAAACAATCAGTATAAAGCACTTCAGCAGATGGTGGATTTTGTTTATAGTAATGATTGTTATAGAAAATATATTTTAAATTACTTTGGAGAAAGTTATGAAGATGACTGTAATAATTGTAGTAATTGTTTAAATCAGGGAGAGATAGTTGATAAAACTGTAGATGCTCAAAAGGTATTATCTTGTATATATAGGATGAAACGAAACTATGGTGCAACTATGCTTATAGATGTACTAAGAGGATCGAAAAATAAAAAGGTTACACAGTTTAATTTTCAAGAGCTATCTACCTATGGAATAATGAAGGATTATTCAAGTGAAAACCTAAAAACTTTTATAAATACATTAATTTCTCATGGGTATATAAATCAAGTTGAAGGAACTTATCCTGTCCTTGCATTAAATAATAAGTCTATGGAAGTACTTAGAGGTAAGGAAGTAGTTCACTTTAAAGAATTTAAAGTTAAAGTAAATGCAGAGGTAAGAAATGAACTCTTTGATATATTAAGAGAACTTAGATATAACATGGCAAAGGCTGCTGGAATTCCTCCATATATAATTTTTAGTGATGGAACCCTTAGGGAAATGAGTGTTAAGCATCCTACAAATAAGGAGGAGTTTTTAGAGATATCTGGAGTGGGAGAAACTAAGTATAGTAAGTATGGTAAGGAATTTCAAGGTGCTATTATAGAGTATGTTGAAGCTAACAATCTAACTGTTAAGGAAAAGAATAACCCTGACAAAAGCTATGAAGAAGTTAGTGTAACTAAATCAGAAGAAATTAGTAGTATTAATGAGGAATCAGGGGATTTTTATGTAAATACTGATAAAAAGCTATTTGAAAGGTTAGTTTTAGTGCGAAAGGAATTTAGCAGGATAGAAGGTGCCATGGAACAGAATATCATAGCAAAAAATACTCTAAAAGAGATAAGTGGAAGATATCCTAAAACCTTAGAAGAGCTAAAGGATATAGGAGGTATGGGGCCTAAGAAGATAGAAAAATATGGAGTGGCTTTAATAGAAGCAGTAAATACATATATAGAAGAAGAAGGAATAACTCCTATATGGGAAGAAAAAAAGAAAAAAAGATTAGTTATAGATGGAGATGAAAGAAAGAATAAGGAAATAGCTTTAGACATGCTAAATGAAGACTTTGCAATTGAGGATATTGCAGAAGAGATTGAGGTATCAATTTCAACTATACTTGGATACGTTACAGAGTATATAGAGGAGTATGGAAGACCTAAGTTTACTATTCCTTTAAATAAGTTTTTTAACCAAGATGAAGAAAAAATTATCATGGAAGTTTGTGAAAGAGTTGGCTATGATAAGGTTAGTAAGGTAAAGGCAGAGTTACCTAAGACAATTAATTATGAATCTATAAGAGCTGTTATACTTAAGAATTACTTTTAAGAGGAGAATATTATGGAAATTTTAAAATTTACAAAGATGCAGGGAGCAGGAAATAATTTTGTGGTTTTTGAAGATATGGAAGTAAAATACAATGATTTAGGTACTTTAGCTAAAAAGTTATGTGATAGAAATTTTGGCATAGGAGGAGATGGAATATTAGTAGTAAGAAGAAGTAAAATTGCTGATATTCAAATGATAATAATAAATAGTGATGGTTCCTATGCTGGTATGTGTGGAAATGGAATAAGATGCTTTGCAAAATACGTATATGAAAATAACATGGTAAGAAAAAGTGAGTTTACCGTAGAAACAGGAGATGGTATAAAGGTTTGTCATCTGTTCATAGAAGATAATAAGGTAAAAGCTGTTAAGATAAATATGGGAAGAGAGAGTTTTAATCCAAAGTTTATTCCTGCCTTAGGAGAGGAAGAAATTATTAAAAAAGATATATGTGCCAATGGAAAAAGCTATAATATAACTTCATTATTACTTGGAGTTCCCCATACTGTTTTATTAACTGAAGAGGGCGGGTTTAAGGTTGAAGAAGGTGCAGCCATAGAAACCCATGAATTATTTCCACAGGGGACCAATGTTAACTTTTGTAGAGTTGTGAATAGAGAGGAAATAAAGGTTAATACCTGGGAAAGAGGAGCAGGGCCAACCCTTGCCTGTGGAACAGGATGTTGTTCATCGGTGGTGGTTTGTAATAAATTAAATTTAGTAGATAAATCTGTGAAGGTTATGGCTCCAGGAGGTATTTTAACTATAGAAATAACTGAGGATGGAATAATGATGACGGGGCCAGCGGAGAATGTATTTAAGGGTGAAATAGCAGTATAAGTGAACATTAAGGGTTTATATTTAAACAATTTATAAATTTGTTTTAATATAAACCCTTTTTTATTTATTTATAGAATTATATTTGAAATAAATGGTAACAATTATAGTTGTGATAAAAGAAATCTATATTTTTAATATGTTTAAGGAGATAAACTGGTGATCAACAAAATAGATTTAGATTCAATAGCAATAAATACTAAGGCTATGTCTATGCTTTCCAAGGAAGTGTGTGAAGAGTATAGCATTTTACCTTATGACATAAAAAATAATGAGATTTATTTAGCTACCTTTACGGAGCATTCCAATGAAGAAATTAATAGATTAAGATTTATTTTAAAGAAAAAAATTGTATTTAACTTATGTACTATAGATCAATTTAAGATTTATTTAGATAAATATTATGAAGAAATTTATAGAAAGCAAATAGTTAAGGGACTTAAAGGTGAAGAGTATCCTAAAAAGGAGCGTGATAAAGAAGTAAAAGGACCCATTATTTCTTTAGTGGATTCGATTTTTAGAGAAGGTATTGAAAAAGGTGCAAGTGATATACATATAGAGTCATGGAAGGATACAATTACTGTAAGATATAGAATAGATGGAGTTTTAAATATTTTTAGTACTTTACCTAAAAATCTTTATGAGGTTATAGCCACAAGAATAAAGGTTATGGCAAATATGGATATTACTAATAAATATACTCCAGAAGATGGAGAGATAAATCTTGAAGTAAAGGAAAATATTTATGATTTAAGAATATCTACAATGCCTACTGTTCATGGAGAAAAATTTGTAATAAGAATATTACAAAGAAATGCACCTTTGTTAGATATAAATAAGCTAGGTTTTACACCTAAAGATTATCGACTCTTAAAAAATATATTAAAGTTCAAACAAGGTTTAATCATAATTACAGGTCCTACAGGAAGTGGTAAAACTACTACTTTATATTCTATGATAAATGAGTTGAACGAAGAAACTAGGAATATAGTCACTGTAGAAAAGCCGGTGGAGTGTGAAGTTGAGGGAATTAATCAAGTTTCCATAGGAGATGGTAGTGCTACCTATGGAAATATATTAAAGGCAGTATTAAGACAGGATCCTGATGTAATAATGGTGGGTGAAATTATAGATAAGGAAACTGCTGAAGTAGCTATAAGAGCATCTTTAACAGGTCACTTAGTTTTAACTACCTTGCATACTAACGATGCTAGCAGTGCTATAAATAGACTAACTAACATGGGGATAGATGGAGATATAATTAAAAGTTCTCTCGTTCTTGTAATTGCTCAAAGGTTAACAAGATTAATATGTGAAAAGTGTAAGGTGAAATATAAATTATCCAAGGAAGAAAAGAAGCTTCTAGCCATGGATAGGATTGAAGAAGGCTATAGAGGAACTGGATGTATTAAATGTAATAGCACTGGATACAGAGGAAGAACTGTAGCCTATGAGATTATGATTATGGGAAAGAGATTAAAGGAGTCTATGGATAGTGGGGATAGTGATATATTAAGAAACATAGCGATTGAAGAGGGAATGGTTACTATGAATGAATATTTTAAGGAGTTAGTTGTAGAGGGAAGTACTTCCGTGGAAGAGTATTATGGAAATATGCAGGTTTATAACATTGAAAAAGCCTTAGGAGTGGATTATGGAGTATAAGTATAAGGGGATAAATGTAAAGGGAAAAATTGTATCAGGAAAAGTTATAGTAGAAGATCATTGTAGTTTAATGGAAAGATTAGAAGAGGAAGAAATATATTGTATTAATTACAAAGAGTTGCATAAAGAAAATACATATTTGTTTAAAAGAAGGATTTCAGAAAAGAATTTATCTACTTTTTGCAGAAATTTAAAGAATAATTTAAAGGCGGGAATTCCTTTAGTTAATGCTTTGAAACTATTAGAAGAGCATTTAGGGGATAAAAGGTTATGTGAAATTCTAAATAAAGTTATAAATAATATAAAAAGTGGTTTATCTTTTTCAGAAAGCTTAGAGAAGTTTAAAAGTGTATTCCCAGAATTTTTTATAACATTAATTCATTTTGGAGAAGAAAGTGGTAGATTGCAGCAGATTCTAACTTTCATGGAAAAGTACTATATGAAGGAATATAAAAGGCGAAAGAAAATTATTAGCGTAAGTACTTATCCTATAGGATTATTTATATTTGTATTAATTATGGGCATGATTGCTATTTACAAGTTAGTACCTACATTTTTTAATTCTATGGATATAGAAAATATGAAACTTCCTTATATAACTAGATTTTATTTAGGATTATCTAGAGTTATAAATAGTCTAGGTATACTTGTAGTACCAATAGGCATAGGGATTTTTATAGGCATAAGCTTTATACATATCTATCTAAAGGGGAAAGGGATAACCTATAATTTAAAATATAAAAATCCACTAACGAGAAATTTAGAGAAAAATAGATTTTGTTGTAAATTTACTATGGCCCTTTCAATGATGATAGGTAGTGGTATTGATATAAAATCTTCTTTAATCTTACTGAGAAATTGTGAAAATGCCATTTACATTAAGGAGCGGTTAAATAGATGTATAGAAGGATTAGAAAGAGGTGATAGCCTTTATGAGGGCCTTAAGAGGTGCAATATTTTTTCAAATTATTTTCTATCAACAATATATATAGGAGAAATTAATGGAAGTGTTGAAGAGGTGTTGCAATGTTGTAATGAAGTTTTCGAAGAAGAACTTGAAGGGAAATTAGATAGGATCACATCCCTAATAGAGCCACTACTAATAGTCTTTGTAGGTCTATTTATAGGATCTATCATTATTGCAATTATGATTCCATTGTTTAATATGTACAATACAAAGTTTTAAAAGGTATTAAGGTAGAAAACTATGAAGAAAAATGGATTTACACTAATAGAATTAATAGTGGTATTAGGTATATTGTCTATATGTTCATTTATAATATATCCTCATTTAAACTCCTATGATGAAAAGAAGTTAGCCATGGAAATGGAACATGGGGTTAATGGCACAATTGAATTTATAAATAGCTGTAAGATGTATGCAAGAAATAATTATGATAATAGGAAACTCTTTAGATTAGTTATCCAAAGTAGAGAATTAAACCTATATCATGGAACTGTAAAAGTACACAGTTATCTATTACCAGATTCACTAAGGATACATATATCTAATGATGCTAGTATAACTATACCATTAGATATTGACGGAAATACATCTTTGGGAAGGTCTATAAATATATATGATCCAGATGGACGTAGAGAAGTTATAACCATAAAGGTAGGAACAGATTATGTTAGTAAGCAAAAATAAAGGAATTACACTGTTAGAAACTATAATAAGCATGTTAGTTATATCTACTATTCTCATAGGAGCACTTACTTTTTATGGTGTAATGGGAAGGTGTGAAGAAGAAGAGCAAAAGAAAATGAAGGCCACTTTTCAGATAGATGCAGTTAAAAAGCTTATTTTATGCAATATGGATTATGGTGATATTAAAAAAGAGATAGTTGAAAAAACTAGATTTATAAATACTAGTGATTTATCAGAGGAAGCTCTAGGTAGTATAAATATAAAATATATTATAAAGGATGAAGTAAAGCAATACCCAATTATAATGTTAATGGGAACTGAAGAAACTGGTAAAGAAATTATAAAAATAGAGGTTTTATATAAGTTTCAAGATGGAAAGGAAATAAATTATGTATTTTACAAGGGTAATTATGAGAAAAGCTAAAGGGGTTACCATATTAGAATTAATAGCGGCCTTAAGTATTTCCTCCTTAATAATTACAGTTATTATTAGCAGTTATAGTATTTGGATGAAAAGCTATAAGGAAAACGTATATTATTCTAGTGAAATTACAGGGATTTATGAAGCACTTATGTATATAGAAAATTATGTTAATTATAGAGGTGAAGGATGTTTTTTAAAAGATGGGGATATAATTATACCTACATCTGTAGGAGAAAGTTATGTTTCTTTAGAGGGGAATGAACTTAGGTTTTTTTTCAAGAATAAACATGGAGTAGGCCACACCAATCAGCCTCTTTTATATGATGTGAGAGAATTTAAAGTTAGGCAAAATGGTAAGGTTCTATTCATTAAAATAGTTACGAATAAAGGAATTAGTGGAGAGAGAGCAATTGGTAAAATATAAAACAGGGTTAAGCAAGTATAGAAAAATTCATAGGGGATGGATATTAACTTATGTGGTAATTGTAGGAATGATTATTTCCCTAACTATATGTTATTCTATGAAGTCCTTTATTAATAGAAATTCTTATATTAAAAATTATGTGGAATATAACTTGAAAGAAAATAAGGACCATAGCTATAAGGAGCACTTAATAGCTAATTTTAATAGTTATGTACTAGAAAATATAGAAACTATAAATGCAGAGACTTCAGAGAAATACTTTGAAAGGAAGGCTGGTGAAAAACTAATAACCTATGATAATAGTTATATAACCTATGATTTAAGTAATAAGTATTTTCAAATCAATGGATTAAATAGAGTTTATAGGTTCGCTATGGAGATTAGTGGTAGTGAAGTTAAATATATTTTTAAGGGGAATTTAGTACAGTAGAAGGGAGAGTTATGAAGAAAAGGTGTACGATTGAAATAAGTGAAGAAGAAATAAAGTTTGTAAAAGAAAAGATTAAAGATTTAAAAAAGGATAAGAATTTTTACTGCACATATTGCTGTAAGAAAAATTATAAAGACACTGATGTAGCAGTTGAGGAAAATTTAAGAAAGCTTAATTTGGACATAATTTTAGAGGGAGAAGAGATATTTGTACATAATATTTTTGTGCCTAAAGTAAATAAAAATAAACTAGATTTAATTGTTAAAAATCAAGTAATAAAAATTTTTTATGATATAGAAAATATAATATTTAACTATGAAATTATTAGGAATAAAAGAGGAAAATTAGAGGTAGCCATATACTGCATAAATGTAAAGGATTCACTTTTAATGAATCGAGAATTGTTTTTAGGAGCAAATATAAACTCTATAATACCTATACAACAGTTATATACAAATAAATACAACAAAAAGATTAAAAATGGAGAATTCACTTTAATAATATATAGAAATAAATATGTTTATATCATTGAAGTAGAAAATGGGACTATAAGAGCAAATAGAGTTATAAATGGAAGTAAAGAAAATGTAAATATAGAAATCTTAGCATTTTTGAGAGAGATTAATGGAGAAGAACATAATAATAATAAGGGAATTTACATCATTACAAATGAAAAAAAGGAAAAGGTTAAGGTCGCTAATTTATATGAGATGAAAAGGAGTTTTCCTGTAAATTCTTAATTTATGAAAGGGAGGGAGACAATGAAAGAAGGATATTATCCTCAATGGTATATAGAGAGTTTAAGGTACATCTATAAGAAAAATATAATAAGGACTTTGATATATTTCTCTATATTATTTATAATTATTCCCATGGGAATATTAGGGAATAATTATAAGAGATTAAATATTGTAGGTAAAGTGCAGTATAACAAAAACATAGAATTAAATAATGACAGAAAAAGTATTACAACCTTTGCATATAACTATATTTATGAAATAATTTCAAAGGAAGAGCTTGAGATAAATTCTATGAATATAGATGACAATAATATAGGATTTAATATAAAGATTAAAGATAAGGAAGATTATTCAATGTGTATTAAAACTTTAGAAGAAAAGTTTTCAATAGTTGAAGTTTCATCTATTCTTCAAGAGAAGGAAGAGCTATATTTTACAGCTAGGGTAAAGATTAATGGATACTAGAAAATATAAATTAATTAATATTACTATAGTTATAGCAACTATAATACTCTTAATAGCCTATGGTAAAACACAAATAAATTTAAATAATGCTAAAAATCATAGAAATTTAGTTGTAAGTAACCTTGTAGAAGAAAATAAAAGGGAAGAGTTTAAACTTGGAGAATTTTTAAATAGATTAAGAAGTTATAATGATATTTCTTTAAATAACATTGTTGTTTATGACTCTTGGGGTGAAGTAACTATCAAGTGTAAGGGGGATTTTACTACTTTTAAAAATTTACTTAGTGATTTAGGTAAGATGGATGAAATAAAAGAAATTAACTCTTTGGTGGTGGAAGAAGATATTTGCACCTTTATTCTTGTATTCAAAAAAATCTAAAAAATTTGGTATTTTTATGTTGACTATTTATTTATTGTTATGTATAATTAGTGCCAAGGTAAAAGTAAATATTGTCTTATCACGAGCGGTGGAGGGACTGGCCCTTTGAAACCCAGCAACCTGTGTATATATATTGAATCATATATCTTTATATGTGCGTCATGGTGCTAAATCCTGCAGCTTTTTTGAGCTGGAAGATAAGAGAATGAATTGGCATGCATGAAGTTTTATGCACTAGAGATTTATTCTCTAGTGCTTTTATTTTTACCCCAAATAATTAAATCTAGATTTAAAGTAAATAGGATATCTACAGTAAAGGGCGGTGCTAGATAATGATAGAGGTATCACATATCAATAAGAGCTTTGAGAGTTTAAAAGCTCTAAAGAATGTATCATTTACCATAGAAGAGGGACAAGTATATGGAATCATAGGTCACAGTGGAGCTGGAAAATCTACCATGTTAAGATGTATAAATGGATTAGAAGGTTATGATGAAGGCAGTTTGAAAGTTATGGGAAAAGAAGTTTCCTCTATGACAGAAAGAGATATTAGAGAGTTTAGAAAAAATGTTGGAATGATATTTCAAAATTTTAACTTACTTAAAAGGTCTAATGTATATAATAATGTGGCATTACCATTACAACTATGGGGATATGATAAAGAGTATATAGAAAAAAAGGTAGGAGAATTGTTGAAAATTGTTGGATTATTCCACAAGATAAAGTCTATGCCTAAAGAGTTAAGTGGCGGAGAAAAGCAAAGAGTAGCAATTGCAAGAGCTTTAGCTTTAGAACCTAAAATATTACTTTGTGATGAAGCAACCTCAGCACTGGATCCTAAAACTACAAAGGACATATTAGAGCTGTTATCTAAAATTAATAAAGAAATGGGGATTACCATAGTAATGGTTACTCATCAGATGGAAGTAGTAAAGTCTATATGCCAGCGAATAGTGCTTGTAGAAGGAGGAGAAGTTAAAGCTGAAGGAAATGTAGATGAACTGTTCTTAAGACCAGGATATTCTCTAAGAAAATTCTTAGGAGAAGAAGAAGAAATTTTATTTCAAGATGGAGTCAATATTAAGATATATTTTCCGGCAAATAAAAGTGAAAATTCATTTATAACCAACATGGCTAGAGATTTGAATGTAAATTTTTCTATTGTGTGGGGCAAGTTAGAAAGATTTAGGGAAAATATATTGGGATCATTAGTCATAAGAGTTGATGAACAGTGGAAGGAAGTTGTTACTAGTTACTTAGAAAAGAATAAATTCCAATGGGAGGTGTTATAGTTATGACAGCAGAAGCAATTATAGGGATCCTTAGTAGTGCACTAATAGAAACTTTAATAATGGTAGTGATATCTACGATCTTTGCAGTAATTATTGGTATGGTTTTAGCCATAGCTTTAATACTAACAACCAAAGAAGGTCCAATGGAAAATAAATATATATATAAAATATTAGATGGGGTTATAAATACTTTAAGAAGTTTACCTTTCGTAATATTGATGGTGGTAGTAGTTCCTGTTACTAGAGTTATTGTAGGTAAATCCATAGGAACTACAGCGGCCATAGTACCTTTGACTATAGCTGCAGCTCCTTTTGTTGCAAGAATTATTGAAACTTCTTTAAAGGAAGTAGATAAAGGAGTTATAGAAGCAGCTCAATCCTTAGGAGCTACTAAGACTCAAATAATATTTAAAATAATGATAAAAGAAGCCTTACCATCTATTGCGTCAGGTCTTACTTTAACTATTATAAGCATTATAGGCTATTCTGCCATGGCTGGATCTATTGGTGGAGGCGGTCTTGGAGCAGCAGCTATAACCTATGGATATAATAGATTTAATACTCCAATTATGATATTTACAGTGGTAGTTTTAATTATATTTGTTCAACTTATTCAAAGCTTAGGAAACTACATATATAAGAAACTAAGCTAGTATTCAAAATTT
This sequence comes from Clostridium sp. UBA7791, assembly GCF_002480755.1. Taxonomy (NCBI): domain Bacteria; kingdom Bacillati; phylum Bacillota; class Clostridia; order Eubacteriales; family Clostridiaceae; genus Clostridium; species Clostridium sp. UBA7791. Next base: position 1,072,317 of record NZ_DLCT01000005.1, read on the forward strand.
AAGTTTAGAAATTTATAATCAAGGAGGAATATATACATGAAAAAATCAGTAAAGAAATTATTAGGTTTAACGTTAACATTAGCTTTAGGGGTGACTTTAGTAGGCTGTGGTTCTAAGGGGAAAGCAGGCTCAGGGGCTAAGGGTGAAGATAAGGTTATAGCTATAGGAGTATCTCCAGAGCCGCATAAAGCTATAGTGGAAAATGCTATAAAGCCACTATTGGAGAATCAAGGATATAAAGTAGAAGTAGTAGAGTTTTCAGATTATGTACTACCTAATACTGCCCTTGAAGAAGGTGAAATAGATGCAAACTATTTTCAGCATGTACCTTTTTTAGAAGCTACAGTTAAGGAAAAATCTTATGAACTTTCTTATACAACAAAGGTACACCTAGAACCAATGGGAGTATATTCAGAAAAATTAGATGGTATGGGGGCTATTAAAGATGGTGCGGAAATAGCAATTCCTAATGATCCATCTAATGGAGCAAGAGCTTTAAAACTTTTAGCTAAAAATGGAGTAATTGAAATTTCAGAGGGGGATCTAGTAACTGCAAAAGATATTACTTCAAATCCGAAAAATGTTAAGATTACAGAGCTAGATGCAGAACAGTTACCAAGGGTTCTAAAAGATGTAGAATTAGCAGTAATAAATACTAACTATGCTTTAGAGGGGGGACTTAACCCTTTGAAAGATGCTTTAGCAATTGAAGGTACAGATAGTCCATATGCTAATATCATTGCTGTTAGAACTGAAGATAAAGAAAAGGATAAAATAAAAGCTTTAACAAAGGCAGCCACTTCTGAAGAAGTAAAAAAATACATCGAAGATAATTATAAAGGAGCTATTGTTCCAGGGTTTTAAATCTATCAAAATGTATATAATAGATATGAATATATGGATATAATATGTATTTTTAATAATATATTTAAACTTTTATTGCAAGTTTCTTAATATGAAGGTATAATTTGTTTGCAAAGAATACATAGTTTTGATAAAATATCATTGTTAATGTAAATGTAAGTAAGTATAATTATTAAATTAGGTAATTAGTTTATTACTAAAATTTAGTATGCATATTAATAACTACATAAGGTATTAAAGTGCTTTAAATAGGTTATAATAATTTTATTAACAAAGGCTATTATATATTGGGAGGTTACATTATGATATCAGCTGGAGATTTAAGAAAAGGAACAACTTTTGAAGATGGTGGACAAGTTTACACTGTTGTAGAATTTTTACATGTTAAACCAGGTAAGGGTGCTGCCTTCGTTAGAACTAAATTAAAAAATGCTATAACTGGAGCGGTTACAGAAACAACTTTCAACCCAACTGCTAAATTCCAAGAAGCAGTAATAGAGAGAAAAGAAATGCAGTATCTTTATTCTGATGGAGAGTTATACTACTTCATGGATCAAGAAACTTTCGAGCAAATTCCTTTAAACTACGATAAAGTAGAAGAAGCTATAAAGTTCTTAAAAGAAAACATGTTTGCAATAATTAAATTCTACAAGGGTGAAGCTTTCTCAGTAGAAGCTCCAAACTTCGTTGAACTATTAATTACAAACACTGAACCAGCAGTTAAAGGAAATACTGCAACTAACGTGTTAAAACCAGCTACAGTAGAAACAGGGGCAATAGTTCCAGTTCCTCTATTTGTAAATGAAGGAGACACAATTAGAGTTGATACTAGATCAGGAGAATATATGGAAAGAGTTTAGTCCATATTGAGCTAGCTTTCATAATTGAAGGCTAGTTTTTATTTGCTCTATGAATACATATTTAATAGGTTGCAGAGATATATGAAAACATACTGTTTTTAATAAGTGCTTCCTATAATGAAATATTATATTTCGTTATAGGAAGCACTTATTTTTTTGCAAAAAATAAAAAAATAAAAATATTATAGTAATAATTATCTATGAAAGGTAATAACAATTAAGTAAGAAAGGGTGAGTTGCATGATTACTAAAGATGTTTTGGATATACTATCTCCTTCTATTAGAACTGAAGTTATAAACTATGACCATGGTGGAAAACTACAAGAAATTAGATTGAAAGTTAACAAACCGCTTATATTTATAAGCAATAATAAGGAGATAAGAACAAGTTATAATACAAAACTAGAGGACATAAAGATAATTATTCAAAAGATAAGTAGCTACTCCATATACGCCTTTGAGGAAGAAATCAAACAAGGATATATAACTATTCAAGGTGGTCACAGAGTTGGAATTTGTGGTACCTGTGTTTTAGAAGAAAACTCTCTTAAGACTATAAAACACATATCTTCAATTAATATACGTATTGCTAGAGAGGTAAAGGGATGTAGTGATGGAATCTTACCTTTTATTATTAAAGATAATTCTATATTAAATACTATAATAATATCTCCACCTAAATGTGGGAAAACAACTATATTAAGAGATTTATCAAGAGAGATATCTAATGGATTATCAAGATATGGGTTAAGTGGCAAAAATGTAGCTATTATTGATGAAAGAAGTGAAATTGGAGCATGTTATAGAGGGGTTCCTCAAATGGATGTAGGCATTAGGACAGATATATTGGATAACTGCCCGAAAAGTCAAGGAATAATCATGGCCATTAGAAGTATGGCTCCTCATCTTATAGTATGTGACGAAATAGGTACCTATAAAGATATGGAGAGTATTGTGGCAGCATTAAATTCAGGTGTAAATGTAATAACGACTATCCACGGATTTAGTGAAAAGGATCTCTATAATAGACCAGTATTCAAAGAAATTTTAGAAAATAAAGTTTTTCAAAGAGCTGTAATTTTAAGTAATAAGTGTGGCATTGCAACCATAGAATATATATATGATTTTACAAAAGGTGAGAAAGTAAGGGGGTGGTAATAAATGATAAAAGTAATAGGGTTTATTCTTATAGTCGTTTCATCTACTATTTTAGGATTTTCTTATGGAGAAAAATTTAAAAAAAGAGTTAGGGAGTTAAAGGAATTTCAGCGAGGCGTATATGTATTAAAGAATGAAATAAATTTTACCCATGCATTACTTCCAGAGGCTCTTAATAAGGTATATGAAAAATGTGAAGAACCCATAGCTGGAATTTTTAAGGAAGCGTCAGAATTAATTATTAGTAGCGAAGAATGTGATGTAAATAGTTGTTTTATTCATAGCCTAGATAAAAGAGTGGACAAATTATCCTTAACTAAAGATGATCTAGGCATATTTTTAGATTTTACTAAAAGCCTAGGTGAGATGGATATAGAAGGACATAATGATATGTTTGCACTAACTCTAGAAAATTTGGGAAAAGCAATTAAGAATGCCGAATATAACATTGATAAAAACGTGAAAATGTATAGGTACCTAGGGTTTTCCTTCGGTGCCATGATAGGAATTATTTTAATGTAAGGAGGCGTGTGGATTTTGTTAGATATAAGTATAATAGTGAAAATTGGTATAGTTGGAATTGTAATGATAGTTTTAGATAAGGTTTTAGATAGTGGAGGGAAAAAGGAATATGCAGTTATTAGTAATTTAGCAGGAATAGTAATAATACTAATATTGGTGATTAGTTTGGTTTCAAAGCTATTCAATGCAATACAAACTTTATTTTACTTTTAGGAGGAAACTATGGATATTATCAAAATAGTATCCTTTGCACTAATAACTCTTCTTATTGTGATAATGGTAAAAAGGGAAAGACCAGATATTGCACTTTTAATTAGCTTAATAGCAGGCATAATAGTATTTATGTTTTTAGTTAGCAAGCTAACTATAATAGTAAATTTCCTTCAAACCTTATCTAATAAAGCTAATATAGACATAGTGTACTTGGATACAGTATTTAAAATTTTAGGTATTGCATATTTATCATCCTTTTGTAGTGAAATTTGCAGGGATGCTGGTGAGAGTAGTATTGCATCAAAGGTTGAATTTGCTGGTAAAATATTAATTCTTACTCTTGCAATACCAATACTAATGGCTGTAATGCAAACAATATTAAAGATAATGTAGGTGTAAATATGAAGAAAAGTATATTTGTTTTAATAGTTATGATCATATTTTTAATTCCTATAAAAGCTTATGGTAATGATGAAGTAAATATAGATGATGAGCAAATGAGCAAAATAAATGGACTATATGATTATATAAGTAATCTGGATACTGGAACTGAATTACTAAAGGATATGTCGCCTAAGGAATTTGTGCAAAGTTACATGAAAGATGGACAAGGCTCCTTAGAAAGAAAAGAAATATTAAAGATGGCTTTGGGATACTTATTTAAAGAAATAGTAGTATCTTTTAAAATAGTAGGACAACTTATCATAATAGCTATAGTTTGTGCATTATTAAATAATCTTCAAAATGCCTTTAGCAATGAAAAGTTGTGTAATGTAGCATATTTTGCTTGCTTCTCTGTGATGATTATACTGATTGCTCGAGGATTTTATATAGGAGTGGAATTAACCCAACAGGTTATAAATAGTATAAGTGATTTTATGGTAGCGCTAATGCCGGTGCTTATAATGTTACTGGCAAGTGTAGGAAGTGTAAGTCAAGCTGTGGTAATGGACCCCATTATTATGGGTGTATGCACCTTAGGAACTAAGCTTTATTCTTCTATAATCATACCTATAATTTGTATGAGTTTTGTCCTAGACTTTGTAAATAACATATCTAATGAATATAACGTTAAGAATTTAACTAGTTTACTTAAAAAGTTTGCTCTATGGGTTCAAGGTATTTTTCTAACAATTTTTGTTGGGATTATAACAATTAGGGGAATTGTAGGAAATAGTTTTGATGTTGTGACCACAAAAACAGCTAAATTTGCCATGGACAGTTTTATACCTGTAGTAGGTAAAACTTTATCTGATGCCTTTGCAACAGTAGCCAGCTACACCTTACTTTTGAAAAACTCAGTTAGTCTATTAGGTGTAATAATTCTTATATCTATAATTTTACTTCCTATAATAAAGATTTTTGTTATGGGATTTATGTATAAACTAACTTCTGCATTATTACAACCAGTAAGTGATAATAAAGTAACTAATATTATAGATGCTGCAGGAGGATCTTTGATGCTACTTGGTTCTTGCATTATATGTGTCAGTGTAATGTTTTTTATAATGATTACTATAATAGCTGCTACAGGTAAGGGATTTATTCTAATGTAGATATTAGATTAATTTATGTTAAAAGTAGGTGATGGAATGATAGAAGCTTTAGGAAAGTGGATAATAACCATATGTGTGGCAATATTTTTTTCTACAGCAGTACAAATGATATTACCAGATAATTCATTAAAAAAGTATTGTAATTTTGTTCTTGGATTAATTGTTTTTGTAGTTATATTAAGTCCTATTTTAAAAATATTTAATGAAGAGCTACAAGTGAACAAAATAATTGAAGAATCTGCAGACTTAGTATTCAATGATAGAGGTGAGAGAAATTATGAAGAATATAGACGGGCTAACATAAATAGTACATTAGAAAGATTTAAAAACAATTTAGAAAAACAATGTGTAGCTGATTTAGAGAAAAATTTTAAGGGAGATCGGTATAGTGCAAAGGTAAATGCAGCTTATGACAATGAAAACAGCATTTTTCTTATTGAAAGAATTGAGATAGGAATTAATGATGGTTCAGTGGAAAGGGTAAAAAAGGTACAAATCGGTGATGAGTCAGTTCAAGTAGACAATCAAGATTCTTCAACAGATAAAAAATCAATGGAGGTTAGAAATTTTATTAGCTCTACTTACGATATAGATGAGGAAAATATATATGTATACAAACTTAATAATAATTAAACATAAATTTTATATAGAAGTTTGGGGGGATAAAAGTGTCAAATAATCTTAAAAAAATATTTGAAGATATTTTTAAGGGAAAAGGAGGTGAGAACAAACAGCAAGATAAAGATTCTAAAACTACTATAGGAGAAAGTGGTAAAAAGCCCAAGGTGATAAATTCTAATCTATTAACAAATTTAGCCATAGTATTTTTAGTTGGAGTTTTATTATTAATAGTAGGAAGTATGTTTACAAAGGACAATAGTCCAAAGGGAAGTGACAGTGGAACTGCTAATGTAGTGGCAATAGGTGGTGATGAAATACAAAAGAATACAGATACTACATCTTCAGCTGTAGATAAGGCTTATAAGGAGAAGATGCAACAAGAATTAATTAGTTTATTAGAGAAAATAGAAGGTGTAGGTAAAGTCCACTCTATGATTTACTTTGAAAGTGGACAAGAACAGGTACCAGTATTTAATGAAGAAACTTCAACTAGTGTTACTAGTGAAAAGGACAATGGTGGGGGACAAAGGGAGATAACACAAGAAAATGATGGGAGTACAGTAGTTATGGAAAACAAGGAAAATCAGCAACAACCCTTTATAACAAAAACTTATAATCCAACCATTACAGGTATTTGTGTAGTAGCTGAAGGAGCAGGGAATTCAGTGACAGAATTAAGGATACGCCAAGCAGTAATTAAATTATTTGGTCTTTCAGATAATAAAGTACAGGTATATCCTATGAAAAAGTAGCATATAAATGTGATATAAATAAAAAATTCGGGGGGAACTATAATGAATAAAAAACAAACTATAATTATTTCTTCACTAGTAGTATTAATTTTATTTGCAGGTTATTTAGCGACTCAAGTAAATGGCCCACTTTATGTAAATGATACAAAGGGAAATGATGGAACTACAATTAGTGCATCAACTAATGCAAATTATTTTACAGAAGCAAGATTACAACGTGATAACAATGCCACTAAAACTCTTCAAACTTTAAAGGCTTTATTAGATGATGAAAATACTCCACAAGATCAAAAGGCAGAGGCTGCTGATGAATATAAGAATTTAGCACTTCAATCTGATAAAGAAGTTAAAATTGAATTAGCACTTAAAGCTCAAGGATTTGAAGAAGCTCTTTGTACTTTAGATAAGGAAAAGGCTACAGTGGTAGTTAAACATGAAGGAGAGCTTTCAGACCAACAAGTTAGACAAATTAAAGATGTAGTTATGAGTAAAGCTGATATAAAAGATATAGAAATAAAAGTAGCTGAATAACTAAACATATTTTGTTTTAAAAACAGTAGAGTAAAAATCTGCTGTTTTTAATATGTTTATAGGGTAATATTTATAAAAGTGGGTAATATAAAAATAATGAGTATTTCTATTATAAAATTTGTAAAAGAAATTATTATCTGATATAATATGAATATTATTAATCACACTGGTAAGGGGGTAGTGAATTATGGAAGAAAATATATTAAATGAAGTTCCTACAGAGGAAGAAGTTGGTATAGTAAGAATATCTGACGAAGTTATTGGTGTAATAGCTAGTCTTGCAGCATCAGAAATAGAAGGTGTTGCAGGTATGAGTGCTGGATTAGTAGAAGATATAAGTAAAAAGCTTACTGGTAAAAAGAATATATCAAAGGGCGTTAAAGTAACTATGGATAACGATTCTGCAGTAATAGATTTACATATGTCCGTGGAGTATGGTATAAAGATACCGGATATGTGTTTAAAGGTGCAGAAAAATGTTAAGAACACTGTTGAAACTATGACAGGTTTAAATGTATCATTAGTTAATATTAACGTGCAGAATATTATATTTCCTAAGATGAACAAAGAAGAGGAAATAGAGTAATTTTAAACACCCTCTAGTGAAGAGGGTGTTTCCATGTGTAAAATTAACTTATCCATGTCATGATGTGGAGTTTAATTTCAATTTTAAAAACATAATATTAATAAGAAGATATAAGGAGCTTATACATAAGAAACTCCCATTTGAGTGGTTTTATATAGATAATTCATTTATAAAAGGTTACAAAAAACTTATTAGGATAAATAACAAACAAGAGATATTTTATGGAGGTATATATATGAATAGAAGAAAAAGTAGAGAGATAGCAACTAGGTTAATATTTGAAATGTCAATTAACAAGGAGAGTTATGTAGACATTATTGAAAATTTTCGCGAAAATACAGAGGAAAAAATAGAGGATATAGACTTTGAATATGTAATAAGAGTATTAAAGGGAGTATCTGAAAATGAAGCTCAAATTAATGAAACTATTACTAAGTATCTAGTAAAATGGAAATTAGAAAGATTACCAAAGATGAACTTAGCTATACTGAAAATGGCAACTTATGAAATCTTATTTGATGAAGATATTCCAAACAAAGTTACTATTAATGAAGCTATAGAACTTGCAAAGAGGTATGGAGATGATAATGCACCATCATTTATAAATGGGGTGTTAAATAATTTAATTAAAAAGTAGGTGTATTTATGGGAACAAAATTAAGTGGAAAAGACTTGGCAGTTCAACATAAAAGCGAAATTAAAGAATTAATTGCAAGCAGAGTAATAAAAGGGAAAAGACCTCCAAGGCTAGTATCAATAATTGTTGGTGAGGATGGAGGATCTATTTCATATACTCGAGGACAAAAAAAGGTAAGTGAGGAGCTTGGAATATTGTATGAAACAAAAATGTTTTCAGAAAATATTTCGGAAGATAAGCTTATTGATGAAATTAAAGAGTTAAATGAAGATAATTATGTTGATGGAATAATAATTCAATTACCTCTTCCAAAAGCATTAAATGAAGAAAGAGTTTTAGATGCTGTTGATGTAGAAAAGGATGTAGATGGACTTACAGATTTTAATCTAGGAAAGATGTATAAAGATAAAAAATCTTTCATGCCCTGTACAGCTAGGAGTGTTATTGAACTTATTAAATCTCAAGTAGATATAAAGGGAAAAGAAGCAGTAATAATTGGACGAAGCAACATAGTTGGAAAGCCAGCAGCTTTTTTACTTCTTAAAGAAAATGCTACTATTACTATATGTCATTCAAAAACTATAGATATAGAAAGTGTTTGTAAAAAAGCAGATATTTTAGTTTCTGCCATAGGAAAACCTGGCTTTGTAACTAAAGATTTTGTTAAAGAGGGAGCCATAGTTATAGATGTAGGAACTACTATGGTGGAAGGTAAGGTCAAAGGCGATGTAAACTTTGAAGAAGTATTAGAAGTGGCTAGTTTAGTAACTCCAGTACCTGGTGGGGTAGGCGCTATGACAACAACTATGCTTATGAAGAATACCTGTGAGGCATGGTTAAAAAATGTACAGTAAAATTTTAACAGTGACAGCAGTAAATAGCTATATAAAGAAAGTAATAGATAATGATTTTATACTTAAAAATTCTAATATCAAAGGAGAACTATCTAATGTAAAAATCCATAGCAGTGGTCATATATACTTTTCATTAAAGGATAGTTTTACAAAGCTTAAATGTGTAATGTTCAAGACAAGAGCCATGAATTTAACATTTATACCTAAGGATGGAATGAATGTAGTAGTGTCTGGGAATATATCTATCTATGAGAAAGAAGGAACCTACCAACTTTACTGTAACACTATGGAGGTAGAAGGGGAAGGAGAACTCTTTATTGCATTTAATTTATTAAAAGAAAAGTTAGAGAAAGAAGGACTTTTTGATAATAATTTAAAAAAGGCAATTCCATCCATGCCAAGAAGAATAGGAGTAATTACTTCACCTACTGGTGCAGCAGTAAGGGATATAATTAAAGTAGCAACTAGACGAAACCCAAACATTGATATTTTAATATATCCATCCTTAGTTCAAGGGATCAATGCCAGTAGAGATATAGCTGCTGGTATAAAAGCTCTTAATAATATTGAGGATGTAGATGTGATACTTTTAGCTAGAGGTGGTGGCTCAATCGAAGAGTTATGGGCCTTTAACGAGGAAGAGGTAGCGAGGGCTATTAAAGCCTCTAAAATTCCTATTATTACAGGAGTAGGACACGAAACAGATTTTACAATAGCTGACTTTACAGCTGATTTAAGGGCAGCCACTCCTTCCCATGCTGCTGAAATTGCAGTATACAGCTTAGAGGGTTTTAAGGAAAAATTAAATGGATTAAGAGAAGAAATAAAATATGCTATAAGTAAAAATATTAATGGTAAATTTAATATTCTTAATAATATGCTTAATAGATTATTGTTATATAGCCCTGAGAATTATGTGGTAAATCAATATGATAAGTTAGATAATCTAAAAAGTAAACTAGTGTTTACTATGGAGTTAAGGCTTCAAGAGGAAAGAAATAGATTAAAGGTTATAAGCCATAGATTAATTGGAAATAACCCATTAAACATATTAGAAAAGGGGTATAGCATTATAAAAAGTCCAGAGAATCAGCCTATAGAATCTTTAGAAAAATTGAAAAAGTATGGAGTTGTAAGGATTACCATGAAAGATGGTCATGGACTATTTAAAATAGAACAGGTGGAGGAATAACATGGCTAAGAAAAAAGAAACTTATGAGAGTAAGGTCCTCAAGTTAGAGGAAATATTGCTTGAAATGGAAAATAGAGAAGTTACTTTAAATGAGGCTATTTGTAAATATGAAGAGGGAATGAAGCTTTATAGTGATTTATATAAGACTCTTCAAGAAGCAGAAGGAAAAATAAAGATATTGACAGATAAAGGTGAAGAAGATTTTCATCAGGAAGATTAATTGTATTTTGTGAGGGATTAAATATGAATATTAATATCTATAAGGAAAAAATAGAAAGTTGGATGGAAAACTATTTTAAAACTAAAGATGTTGGTGATAGTTCCATGTTAGAACCTATAATATATAGCTTAAAGGTTGGGGGTAAAAGAATAAGACCTATTCTTATGATTTGTACTTATAATATGTATAATAATATTATAGATGAAATCCTTCCTTTTGCTGCATCTATGGAGATGATACACACCTATTCATTAATACACGATGATCTTCCATGTATGGATGATGATGATTTAAGAAGAGGTAAACCAACAAATCATAAGGTGTATGGAGAAGCTATGGCTACTTTAGCTGGAGATAGTTTACTAAATGAGGCTATGAATGTTATGTTTTCACAATGTCTAAGTGGGGAATTGAAAAAAATTAGAGCAGCAGCGATTATTTCAAAGTCATCAGGTATAGATGGTATGATAAAGGGTCAAATTATAGATATAAGAAGTGAAGGTCAAAAAATAAATGAAGAAATTCTTTTAGAGATGCACAAGAATAAAACAGGTCAGCTAATATCAGCTTCTATTATTGCAGGGGCTACAATGGGAGAGGCTCCAGAAAAAGATTTGGAAACTCTTAAATCTTTTGGAGAAAAACTAGGTCTTGCATTCCAAATTAAAGATGATATTTTAGATGTTGAAGGAGATTCGAAATTACTAGGTAAAACTCAAAGTGATGGAGAAAATGATAAAGCGAATTTTATTACCATGTATGGAATTAATAAGTGTAAAGAGTTTTGTAACAATTTAACTCAAGAATGTTATGAGCTTTTAAATAGCATAGAAAGAGATACAAAAGAACTAGAAGATATAACTAAGTTTTTGTTGGAGAGAGAATACTAATCTACTAAAACAAATGACTCTAAGCACATTTAACTTTATCCGATGACTACCAGCTCTAATACTCCCATCTTTTTCAAATCGGGAGTTAAGAGCTGGTACGTCTCTGGATAACGATTTCTCCTAAAGGACAACGAATTCTAAGTATCAAATTAATTGACACTTAGAATTCTGTTAGTAAGTTTCAAGGAAGTTAAGAAATCTGTTAATAAAAAAAGTAATGTCAATTAATTATAGTTATGCTATAATTAATTTAATGAGGTGGTGCAGTATTCTAGTCAGGTAAGTACTTTTGAGGACGGGGCTAAAAATCCGTTGAAGGGCACATCGATGAAGTTCCTTGTGCTGGCCTGTAACGCCCAGTTGTGGGCTTGTGCTGGGAGTAAGGTTGTGGGGCGACCGCAAAGGCATGCGACATCGACCCTACAATCGTGGAGACCAATGTTTGTGCTTTGGGAGAGATACCCACGGTACGGCACTGGATTAAACCTGCATTGTGGTAAACGAGCTATGTGCAGAGTAGCCTGCCTTGAGTGAGGTGGGTAGAGGTGAGAACAAATCTTGTTACCCCGGCCAGGGTAATGGGGCTATTGCTTGCTAAAACCCATGTTGCAAAAGAGGATAAGAGAGTACCTAACTGTCGAGGAAATCTCCTAGACTGTTCCATGTGAAGCATATTAAGGATTGCAGTGTGGACTAAGTGGTAATCTAGCCCTGTAGTTGGAAACACTATAGATAGAGCATTAAAGGGAAACCGTCAAGATGGCGACATCTTGATTACTCTATGGGAAATCCTGCTAGACCTAAGCCGCAAATTTTACTTAGTATGCTACCACCTTTATCTATTTTGGAGGGTAAAATTGGAAAGCGATAGTAGTAGGCGGAATAAAAAAGCCAAAAACAAAGAATGTAAGAAAAAAAATACAAAAGAAGCATTATGGATAACTAAAATTACAATTTATACTATAATTATTAGTGGAACTGCTTCACTTTTATCAGAATCTACACTTCCAAGGGTTAATGCTTCGTTAGCGTTTACCATATTAGTGTTGATTATTTTTTTAGGCGTAATTTTTGATGTGATAGGTACAGCGGTTACGGCAGCAAATGAAATTCCATTTCATGCCATGGCTGCAAAGAAGATAAAAGAAGCAAAGATAGCAGTGAAGATGATAAGAAATGCAAGTAAGGTTTCAAACTTTTGTAACGACGTGGTAGGAGATGTGTGTGGTATTATAAGTGGAGCTGTAGGTGTAGTAATAGTAGCAAAAATATTGCAACTTTACCCTTATGGTTCTGAAATATTAATAGCATCTGGTATTAGTGCAATGATAGCAGGAGCTACTGTTGGTGGAAAAGCAATAGGAAAAAAATTCGCAATTACAAATAGTAATAATATATTATATGCAGTTGCAAAAGTAATATATTTTATAAAACGAGGTTAAGGCAAATGTCAAAGTATTTAGATAGATATGAAGATTTTAATGAAATAAGAAACATGAAAATAAATGAATTGGAAGAATTTGCAGAAGAAATACGTCAATTTCTGATCACTCAAGTCTCCAAGACGGGAGGACACTTATCATCTAATTTAGGTGTAGTTGAATTGACTATGAGTTTATTTAACGTATTTGATTTTAACAAGGATAAGATAATTTGGGATGTAGGACATCAATCTTATGTTCATAAAATATTAACAGGACGTAAAGAAAAATTTGATACCCTTAGACAATATAAAGGTCTTAGTGGATTTCCTAAAACAGAAGAAAGTAAGTATGATATGTTCAATACAGGACATAGTAGTACATCTATATCGGCAGCGGCAGGGATGGCAAGGGCTAGAGACATAAAAAATGAGAAACATGATGTGGTAGCTGTAATTGGAGATGGAGCCCTTACTGGCGGAATGGCTATGGAGGCTTTAAATGATATAGGATATAATAAAACTAAGATGATAGTAGTATTAAATGATAATCAAATGTCTATTTCACCAAATGTTGGAGGAATATCCACATATCTAAATGATTTAAGGATGGGAAATGCTTATAATAGAGTTAAAAGTGATGTAAATGCTACTTTGGAGAAGATACCAAAGGTAGGAAAAAGTATGATTAATTCTATAAATAAGATGAAGGATTCTGTAAAGCAACTTATGGTTCCTGGAATGCTTTTTGAAAATATGGGTTTAAAATATTATGGACCAATAGATGGCCATGATATTAAAGAGATGAGTAAGGTACTAAAAAAAGCTCAACAGGTAGAAGGCCCAGTAATTATTCATGTAATAACTAAAAAAGGTAAAGGTTATGAGTATGCAGAGGAGTTCCCAGATAAATTTCATGGAGTAGGACCTTTTAATTGTGAAAATGGACAGCAACCTTCAAAGGCTAGCAAATCCTATTCAGAAATTTTTGGTGATACTATGGTAAAATTAGCAGAAAAAAACAGAAAATTAGTAGCTATAACTGCAGCTATGCCAGAGGGAACAGGACTTGAGGGATTTTCTAAGGAATTCCCAAAGAGATTTTTTGACGTAGGTATAGCAGAGCAACATGCGGTAACCATGGCAGCAGGTATGGCATCACAAGGATTAAAGCCTGTATTTGCAGTGTATTCTACTTTTCTTCAAAGAGCCTATGATCAAGTTATTCATGATGTAGCAATACAAAAATTGCCAGTGGTAATTGCTATAGATAGAGCGGGTATTGTAGGTCAAGATGGAGAAACTCACCAAGGGGTATTTGATTTATCTTACTTAACACACATACCAGATATGACAATAATGAGTCCTAAATGTACTGAAGAGTTAAGGTATATGCTACAGTTTGCAGTTACACAAAACTATCCTATAGCTATAAGATATCCAAGGGGTGGAGACTTATCTAATATTAAACTTTCACCTATGACTTTCTTTAGAAAAGGTAAGTGGGAAGTTTTAGGTAATAAATCTGGAAAAGTGGCAATAATAGCAGTAGGTAAAATGGTTCAGAATGTAATTATTGCTAAAGAAATGTTAAAGGAGAAAAATATAGATTGTACAATAGTAAATAGCTGTTTTGTAAAACCTATAGACACTGAATTGATAAAAGAACTAGTACAGTCAGGATATGATTTAGTTACTGTAGAAGATAATATGATATCTGGTGGTCTTGGAAGTGAGATATTAGAGTATTTAAATAGGGAAGGGTTACTTAAGAATAATATTTTAACATTAGGATTTAAGGATAAATTTATACAGCATGGAGATGTTAATATATTATATAATCTTAACAAATTAGACCCAGAAGGAATTTGTAGTAGTGTAGAGGAATTTTTAACTAAGGAGTAAGCATGTTAAAGGAAAGAGTTAGATTAGATTTATTAGTAGTAAAAAAGCAATTAGCAATTTCTCGTGAAAAAGCTAGAGAATATATTTTATCTGGAAAAATATATGTCAATGGAAAAGAAGAAAGAAAATGCGGGCTAAAAGTTGAAGAAACTGCTGAAGTTGAAATGTGTGGGGAAGTAATTCCCTATGTAAGTAGAGGTGGACTTAAATTAGAAAAAGCCCTTAAAGATTTTAATATAAATCTTAAAGGGCTTAAATGCTTAGATATAGGAGCATCTACTGGAGGATTTACAGAATGTATGCTTACTAGTGGAGTCATTAAGGTATATGCAATAGATGTAGGTAAAGATCAATTGGCATACAAACTTAAAGGGGATAAAAGAGTTGTTTCTATGGAAAGCACAAATGTAAGAAATCTTACAATAGAACAAATTGGTGAATCCTGTGATTTTGCATCTATAGATGTATCTTTTATTTCATTAGATAAAGTAATACCTCATGTTATTCCACTTTTGAAGGACGTGGGAGAAGTGGTAGCACTTATAAAACCTCAGTTTGAAGCTGGTAGAGGAAAAGTTTCTAAAAAAGGGGTAGTAAGGGATAGTAAAATCCATGAAGAGGTTATTTTAAATGTAGTAACTTTTTTGAAGGAGAGTCACATTAATATATTAAATTTAACTTATTCAGGCATTAAGGGTCCTAATGGAAATATAGAATATCTGATTAATTTTACTAAAGATTTTAATAGAATTGGAAATTTTAACAGCAATAGTATAGGAAACATTGTAAAAAATGCTCATGAAAAACTTACTGTGGAGGATATATGAAGAGTATAGGTATTAACATAAATTCATCTAAAGATAAGAAGAATACAATACTAAACTATGTTCATGATCTAATAAAGGAAGAATTTCCTGAAAGTGAATTACACATATTTAAAGATGCTCAGGGATTGGAGCTAGAAGAAAACAAAAAATTAGATTTACTCGTTACCTTAGGTGGGGATGGAACTATCTTAAGAGCAGCAAGAAAGATATATAAATATGGAGTACCAATTCTTGGAGTTAATATAGGCCATTTAGGTTTTTTAACTAGTGTAGAACTAACAGAAGTTAGTGAAGCTATTAAAAAACTTAAAAATAATGAATTTAAAATCATGGAAAGAATGATGATAAAGGTTACTATTCCTAAAAAAGATAGTGAAAATGTCCATGTAGCTTTAAATGATATAGTTATAACCAAAGGGATTCTAAGCAGAATGTTGACTTATAATATATTTGTAGATGGAAGCTTTTATAGTAGCTATAAAGCTGATGGGTTAATAGTATCTACCCCTACAGGCTCTACAGCCTATTCTTTATCAGCGGGGGGGCCAATAATCTATCCAACTATGGAGCTAATAAGTTTAACTCCTATTTGTCCTATATCTAATGGAGTAAAGACGATTATTTTAGATCCTCATAACAAGATAAAAATAATATTAAATACTAATGAAGATAACGTATTCTTAACCTGTGATGGGCATTTAGAATTAGAATCAGATAAATACAATGAGATGATAATTGAAACAATTGAAGATAAGTGTAAGATTGTTCAATTTAAGGATTATGATTATTTTAAAATATTAAGAACGAAAATAATTTCAAGATCTATGGATTGTGAGGAGAAAATATATGAAAGAAAATCGCCATAGTATAATATTGGATATAATAAAAAATGAAGATATTGAAACTCAAGAAGATTTAGCTGATAGATTAAGAGCTAAAAATATAAATGTAACTCAGGCAACTGTATCTAGAGATATAAAGGAATTAAACTTAATTAAAACCTTATCTCATACAGGAAGATACAAGTATGCACAAGTAAATTCAAATAACAACTCAACTATTAGTGCATTGGCATACATATTTTCAAATACAGCTATATCTGTTGAAAAAGTAGATAAAATTTTGGTTGTTAGAACAATTACAGCATCAGCTCAAGTTGCAGCTGAAGCAATTGACTCTTTTAAATTAGAAGGAATTGCAGGAACGATAGCTGGAGATAATACTATTTTTATCTTGGTAAGGACTGACGAAAAAGCCGAGGAACTTAAATTAGAAATAGAAAAATTAATAAAGTAAATGAGGAATGGTATAAATGCTTTTACAACTTAATATTATGAACTTTGCTCTTATAGAAAAACTATCCATAGATTTTTCTAAGGGATTTAATGTTTTATCAGGAGAAACAGGAGCAGGTAAATCTATATTAATTGATGCTATTAGCTTTGTTCTTGGAGGTAAATTTAATAAGAATTTAATAAGGGTAGGAGAAGATAAAACTGTAGTAGAAGCAGTTTTTTCTATTGAAAATCAAAGAACTAAGGCTATTTTAGAAGAATTAGATATTATTGATGAGGGAATAGTAATACTCAGTAGGGAAAGCTTTCACTCAGGTAAAACCATAGCAAAAGTAAATAATAAAACCTTATTGCTATCTAAAATAAAGCAGGTTAGTGAAACTTTAATTGATATTCATGGTCAACATGAAAACCAAAATTTATTAGATAGTTCAAAGCACATAAATTATGTAGACTCATTTGGCCAAGATTTATTGGTGAATAAGCTTGAAGAATACGATAAATTTTATTTAAAATATGGTGAAGTTGAAGAAAAAATAAATAGACTTCAAGGAAACGATGGAGAAAGAGAGAAAAAAATAGATTTTCTAAAGTTTCAAATAGATGAAATTAATAGCATAAAACCTAAAATAGGTGAAGATGAAGAGTTATCAAAAAAATTTAATATGTTATCTAATGGAGAAAAAATCAAAAAGGCGTTAGAAAAAAGTTATATGCTACTTAAAGAGAATGATGAAAGTAGGATTTCTATTATAGATTCCTTAATGTATGTTATTAGAGAACTTAAGTCTATTGAAGCTCATCATGAAGAAGTTAAATCCATAGTAGATTCTCTGGAGGAATCATATTACTTGTTAGAGGATAATACTAGAACTCTTAGTGACTTAAAGGATAATACAGACTATGATATAGGTGAATTGGAATTTATAAATTCTAGAATGTATCAATTATCTGCTTGTAAAAAGAAATATGGACCTACTTTAGAAGATGTGCTAGTGTATAAAAATAATATAGAAGAACAATATTTCGAATTAATAAACAGTGGAGAGATTATAGAAGAATTATTAAAACAAAAGAAAAAGTTATATGAAAAATTAGAAGGAATAGCACAGGAATTACATAATTTAAGATTAGAAATAAGTGAAGTACTAGAAAAAGAAATAAAAAAAGAATTAGATTATGTAGGTCTTGAAAAAAGTAGATTTAAAATAGAGGTAGCATATACAGATAATCTTAATTATAAAGGTAGAGACAAGATACAGTTCAACATTTCCACTAACCCTGGACAGCCATTACAGCCTTTAGAAGAAGTGGTTTCGGGTGGAGAATTATCAAGGATTATGCTAGCACTTAAAACTGTGTTTGTAGATAAAGACCAAATTCCATCTGTAATATTTGACGAGGTAGATACTGGAATAAGTGGTAGGATAGCTCAAAGAGTAGGAGCAAAAATGGTGCTTATTTCTGAAGCTCATCAAGTATTTTGTATAACTCATTTACCTCAAATTGCAGCACTAGCAGATGTGAATTATTTAATTGAAAAAAACAGCGATGAAGTAAATACGTTTACAAAAGTTAAGAAGCTGAAGGATGATGAAGTGGAACAAGAAGTAGCTAGAATAATTGGTGGTAGCGAAGTTACGGCTATAACTATTGAAAATGCAAGAGAGATGATTTCAAAAGCAAAAGAAATAAAAAGTGATTTAAGACAATAAACAGAGTTCTTAGATTTTATTATAAATTTTAAAAAATAAAAATTAAAATGTGAATATATACTATAAAAATGTTTAACACTATAAACTAAGTATAACTTTAGTTTATAGTGTTTTATTTTCATGTTCTAAAAAATTCAATTAGGAAATCTTTTTGGGTTTAAAAGAAAAAGAACTCTAACATAAAAATTTCTCATAGGGGAAAATTAAAGTTAAACATTCTTTACAGGAGGTAAAGCATTATGAAAAAATTTAGTAATATTTTATTCTTGATATTTACTACAACCTTCATACTAATATCTATAAATTGCTATACTGATATAATTAATAGATATTTTAATGAAGCAGTGCCTTCAATAAATAATTATTCAAGTGCTATGGACTATAAATTAAATTTTTCAGAAGCTACTAGTCTAAAAAAGGTTAATTATGCTAAAACCTCCGACATAATGGTTTACCCAGGAGGAAAACCTTTAGGAATTAAAATTAATACAAAAGGAGCCCTTGTTATTGCTTTGTCAGATATTGAGGTAGATGGTAATAAGGTTCAAAGCCCAGCTGCTATTTCTGGAATAGCTATAGGAGATAGTATTACAAAAATTAACAATGAAACAATAAAAAGTGCCGAAGATATAGCTACTTATGTAAATAGAGCAAAGGGAGGGCAGGTTAAAATTACAGTAAATAGAAAAGGCGAAGAAATGAATTTTGTAGTTAATCCAGTGGTCAGTAAGAAGGATGAAAACTATAAAATTGGATTATGGGTTAGGGATTCTGTGGCAGGTGTGGGAACTTTAACATTTTATCATAAAGAAAGTGGGAAGTTTGGAGCACTAGGACATCCTATAACAGATATGGATACCAATACTATTATGAGTGTTGGGAAAGGTGAAATTGTAGATTCTAATATAGTGTCAGTTAGGAAAGGAGCTAAAGGTAGTCCAGGTGAACTTAGGGGGATTTTTACAGATAGTAATAAGACCTTAGGAATAATTAGATTAAATACCCCTGTTGGAGTATTTGGAGAAGGTAATGATAATTTAATATGCAATAATTATAATAAGCCTATGAAGGTAGGATTTAAAGATGAAGTTAAGGTAGGAAAAGCACAAATTCTTACAACTATAGATGGAGAAGAGCCTCAATTATTTGACATAGTAATAGAAAAATTATTAAATCAACAAGAACCAAATGGTAAAAGTATGATAATAAAAGTTACAGATCCATTGTGCATAGAGAAAACAGGTGGGATTATTCAAGGTATGAGTGGAAGTCCAATAATTCAAAATAACAAAATAGTAGGTGCAGTAACCCATGTTCTTGTCAATAAGCCTGATACAGGATATGGAATATATATGGATTGGATGATAAATGAAGCAGACATTAGGAAATAAATAAATATTATCAATTACACTTAAAAAATACAAAAGGCTATATAATAATCATAAATAATTAAATAAAAACAATCTATTTATATAAAATTACAATAGGTTGTTTTTATTTGACTCAAAATGATGTTATAATATAAGAAAAGGTTGAATTTTAAAAAAATTTATTTTTTTTAGGTAGTAGAAGGAGTTTTATTACTTTTGTCGAAATTATATATCTATGATATGGTAAAAATTACAAAAAGGGGAGTTGTGGAATGGAGCAAAGAAGCATTAATGTGCTAATTGCAGATGATAATAAGGAGTTTTGCAATATTTTAAGTGATTATTTTTTAAGTCAAAAGGACATCAACGTAGTTGGTGTAGCAAAAGATGGAGTAGAGGTTTTAGAACTTATTGAACAAACTAACCCTGATTTAGTAGTTCTAGACATTATAATGCCTCATTTAGATGGATTAGGAGTTCTTGAGAGATTAAATACAATGAATTTAAATCCAATGCCTAGAATAATTATATTATCAGCAGTAGGTCAAGACAAAATAACTCAAAGAGCTATATCTTTAGGAGCTGATTATTATGTAGTTAAGCCTTTTGATATGGACGTATTATCTAATAGAATTAGAGATATGTTTAATAATTCAATTTCAAGTGATACAGTTAGAAAAACACCAGTTACTAATACAACTAGTTCTTCATCATTAATGATGGATGCTAAACCCAAATCAAATAGTGGATCTATGGATTTAGAATCAGAAATTACTAATATTATTCATGAAATTGGTGTACCAGCTCATATTAAAGGGTATATGTATTTAAGAGAAGCCATAACTTTAGTGGTAAATGACATAGAATTATTGTCAGCAGTAACTAAAGAACTATATCCAGCAATAGCTAAGAAATACAATACTACTGCAAGTAGAGTAGAAAGAGCTATAAGACATGCTATAGAAGTTGCATGGGGTAGAGGACAGGTTGATACTATTAATAAGTTATTTGGATACACTATTCATAATGAAAAGGGTAAACCAACAAATTCAGAGTTCATCGCAATGGTAGCAGACAAGCTAAGACTTAAAAATAAAGTATGCTAGAAGTTTAATATTATTAGGTTTATAGTAAAATTTAAGTCGATTAATTATTAAAGCTAAGGCAACAAATTGTTTTTACACCAACAATATATAATTAAAAATTATAGACATCTTTTAATTTGAAAAAATTGAAGGTGTCTATTTTATGTATGATAGGTTATTATATATTGTGGGGAGTGGTGATGATGAAACTTTTTGAGAAAACTATTAGTGAAGAATATAAGTTTAAAGGAACAGTAATAAATTTAAAAGTGCAACAAGTGGAACTTCCTAATGGAAAAGTGGGAAAAAGAGAACTTGTAGAACATCCAGGAGCAGTTGGTATAGTAGCTTATTTGAATTCAGATACTATACTTATTGTGGAACAGTTTAGAAAAGCATTAGATAGAGCAATTTTAGAAATACCAGCTGGAAAAATAGAAAAGGGAGAAGATATTAAACTATGTGGCATTAGAGAATTGGAAGAAGAAACTGGATATAGGGCTAAAAAATTTCAGTTCTTAGGTAAAATAGCTACAGCACCTGGATTTTCAGATGAATATATATATTTATATAAGGCTACTGAGTTATATAAAGGGGAAGTTAATAGAGATGATGATGAATTTATAAATGTAAAATTATATAGTATAGATAAAATTAAAGAAATGGTTAAAAGTGGAGAAGTTATAGACGGAAAGACCATTGCAGCTTTAGCATACTTGTAAAAATTAAACAAAATGGAATATTACCCTTGGGTTAGGCATAAATATAAATTAATTCTTAAATAAACTAAGGGGGAATATGTATGACATTAAGAAGCATAATAGATAGTTTTAATAAACATTTTTATGAAAATATTTGGATGTATTTATTAACAATATTATTTATTGCCACTGGGATGATTCTAGGTCTCTATTGTGTTAAATATATGGGGGATGTGGACAAGAGTACCTTAATTAACTATATAACTGCTTTTGGATCATCATCGACCTTAGATGGATTATCTAATAAAGAAATATTAATGGGTACTTTAAAAAATAATATACCCATTATAATTGGATTTTGGTTCTTGGGATTAACAGTGGTAGGACTTCCAATAATTATTTTGATTAATATTTACAAAGGATTTTCTTTAGGATTTACTTTTAGTTTTTTTATATATGGATTAAAAGAAAAAGGATTACTCTTATCACTTTTAGGTGTTTTACCACAAAACCTTATATATATACCATGTTTAATATTTTTATCAGTACTATCTATTGAATTTTCTATAGGTATAGTAAAAGAAAAATTTACAAAGAAATATTCACCTAATACTGGTTCAGTAAAAAATTATACTATGATGTTTTTAATTGTCACAGGAGTTATGTTCATTGGATTTTTATTTGAGTCTTTTATAACGCCTATACTTATAAATTTTGCACTAAAGGGGTTAGGGGTATAAAAGTATGAAAGATGACATTAAAAAGTTCTTAATTATATACGCAGAGTGCTTTATAATTATATTTGTTATGGGGGGAGTACTGCCTAATATATTAGATTATGTACTGAATTATTTTTATAAACCTGGAATTTATGAAAATAGTATTTTAGTTGGCAATGAACTAATAAAACCTTTAGAAATATTATATAATTATATTCATATATTTAATTCCATATTGAGATAAAGGAATAATATAGATAAATAAATTCAACTAATAAATTGACATATTTCAATAATAATGTACTATTATATTATGTGCCATTGCTAAAAAAGATGGAAGTTTAGCAGTGACACATAATTTATTTTATTTAGTTATATATTTTGAAACAACTGTGGTAAAATATAATATATCAGTGACTAAGAAGAAAGGAAGTATATCATGGATAGAAAAGTAGTTTTAGTTGTGCTTGATAGTGTTGGTATTGGAGAACTTCCAGATGCAGAGCTTTATGGAGATAAAGGTAGTAATACTTTAGGTAATATAGCAAAACATGTTAAAGGTTTTTCTATTCCAAACTTAGAAGCTTTAGGAATTGGTTCCATAGAAGGCGTGGAAAACCTTATTAAGTGCGAAAATCCAGAAGGAATTTATGGAAGATGTAGTGAACTTTCAAAAGGAAAGGATACTATTACAGGACATTGGGAAATGGCAGGAGTAATTTTAGAAACACCTCTTCAAACTTATCCTAATGGTTTTCCAAGAGAAATTATGGATGAATTTGAAGCTAAGATAGGAAGAAAGACTTTAGGAAATGTAGTTGCTTCTGGTACAGCCATCATTGAGGAATTAGGGGAAGAACATATAAGAACTGGATACCCTATAATCTACACTTCTGCAGATAGTGTATTCCAAATTGCAGCTAACGAAGATGTAATACCTTTAGAAGAATTATATAATATGTGCAAAATTGCAAGAGAAATGTTAGTTGGAGATAAGATGGTAGGTAGAGTAATTGCCAGACCATTTAAAGGTATGAAAAAAGGTGAGTTTGTAAGAACAGCTAATAGACATGATTATGCACTAGAGCCTTTTAATAAGACTGCTCTTGAGTATGTCAGTGAAGCTGGCTTACCTATGGCAGCTGTAGGTAAGATTAAAGATATATTTACAGGAAAAGGTGTTACAGAATCAGTATCTATAAAGGACAATATGGATGGGGTTGATAAAACTTTACAAATGATGAAGTCTCATTCTAATGGATTCATATTTACAAACTTAGTAGATTTTGATATGAAATTTGGACATAGAAATGATGTAGAAGGATATGCTAAGGCTTTAGAAGAATTTGATGATAGATTACCAGAAATTAAAGAAGCTTTAGGAGATAATGATGTATTAATCATTACTGCAGATCATGGATGTGATCCAACTACAGAAGGTACAGATCATTCCAGAGAATATGTGCCTGTACTTGTATATGGAAGAAATCTTAAGGAAGATATAAATCTTGGAACTAGAAATGGATTCTGCGATATAGGTAAAACTGTATTAGATTTACTTGATATTGAAAATGATTTAGTAGGAAAAAGCTTCAAAGATTTAATTGTATAGCTAGTAATCTAGGTTTAAAAGAGTTTTAGATAGTATAAAAATATAAAGACAATAAGAATAATAAAAATTTTAATACACAAATTACAATATATAAATTCCTTAAAGGTAATAATATATTGTAATTTGTTGTTAATATTATTTATTTAACTAACTAGTCAAACAAATAACATTAAGATAAATTAATAAGCTGATAATAT
Organism: Clostridium sp. UBA7791; assembly: GCF_002480755.1. NCBI lineage: Bacteria > Bacillati > Bacillota > Clostridia > Eubacteriales > Clostridiaceae > Clostridium > Clostridium sp. UBA7791. The sequence continues at coordinate 1,096,619 of NZ_DLCT01000005.1, forward strand.
AGAGTATAACTAAATAAAATTATATAACTGTGAAGAAGAGGAGAAATTATAATGGATATTAAATTAATTAATGAGAGTGTAGAATACATAAAGGCTAAGTTAAGCTTCCAACCAGAAATAGGTATTATCTTAGGCTCTGGTCTTGGTGATATGGCTGACAAGGTTGAAGATAGGGTGGTAGTAAAGTATTCAGAAGTACCTAATCTTCCGGTATCTACAGTACAAGGTCATGCAGGACAATTTGTATGCGGAACTTTAGAAGGTAAAAAGGTTATCATGATGCAAGGTAGATTTCATTATTACGAAGGCCATCCTATGAGCGTATTAGCACTTCCAATCCATATCATGAAATATTTGGGTGTTAAGTCCTTGATAGTAACTAATGCTTGTGGTGGTGTTAATACTAGCTTTGTACCAGGTGATTTAATGATGATTACAGATCATATAAACTTTGCAGGTACAAATCCACTTATAGGTAAAAATGAAGAAGAAATAGGAGCAAGATTCCCAGATATGTCTACAGCTTATGATAGAGAATATTTAAAACTAGCAAAAGAAGTTGGAGCATCTCTTAATATAGAATTGAAAGAAGGAGTTTATATGATGTTTACAGGTCCAGTATATGAAACTCCAGCAGAGGTAAGAATGGCAAGAATACTAGGTGCTGATGCAGTTGGAATGTCAACAGTTCCTGAAGTTATTGCAGCTAATCATTGTGGTCTTAGAATACTAGGAATTTCATGCATAACTAACATGGCAGCTGGAATCTTAGACCAGCCATTAAATCATGAAGAAGTAATAGAAACTTCTGCTAAAGTAAAATCAAAATTTGTTTCTTTAGTGAAAGGAATAGTTAGAGAATTATAATAGTGGACCATTTACAAACAAAATTAAATATAAAGGTATAGAGCGGGGTGTGATTTATGAGAATGTATGATTTGATTCTAAAAAAGAGAAATGGTGGAGAGCTTTCTACAGAGGAAATAAATTATTTTGTAGAGAGCTATACAAAGGGAGAAATTCCAGATTATCAAGTATCAGCTCTTTTGATGGCTATATATTTTCAAAAGATGAATAAGAGAGAAACTTCAGACTTAACAATGGCAATGGTACATTCTGGAGATATGTTAGATTTAAGTGAAATTCAAGGCGTTAAGGTAGATAAGCACAGTACAGGTGGAGTAGGAGATACTACGACTTTAGTGCTTACACCTATGGTAGCAGCATTGGGGATACCAGTAGCTAAGATGTCAGGGAGAGGCCTAGGGCATACTGGAGGAACCATAGATAAGTTAGAAGCTTTCAAAGGTTTTTCAGTGGAGATGCCAACAGAAAAATTCATTAATAATGTTAACACTATTAAAATTGCTGTGGGAGGACAGACTGGAGACTTAGCACCAGCTGATAAGAAGTTATATGCCTTAAGAGATGTTACAGCAACCGTTGATAATGTTTCTTTAATTGCATCTAGCATTATGAGCAAAAAAATAGCTTCAGGAGCTGATGCTATAGTTTTAGATGTTAAGGTTGGAGATGGAGCTTTCATGAAAAACACAGAATCTGCTAAGGAATTGGCTACAGAAATGGTTTCTATAGGAAAACATATTGGGCGTAATACTATGGCAGTAATTTCTGATATGGACCAACCATTAGGTTTAGCTATAGGTAATGCTTTAGAAGTAGAAGAAGCCATAAATACATTAAAGGGAAATGGTCCCGAGGACTTATTACAACTTTCTTTAGTTTTAGGAAGTCGTATGGTAATGTTAGCAGGAAAAGCAAGTACTGCTGAGGAAGCTGAAGCTATGTTAAAAGAGACTATAACTTCAGGAGCAGCTATAGAAAAACTTAAAGAATTTGTTAAAGCTCAAGGTGGAGATATAGACTGTATCGATAATACAAATTTATTACCTAAAGCTAAGTATGTAGTACCGGTAATTGCAGAAAATAGTGGAGTGGTTAAAAAAATCCATGCTGAAAACTTAGGAATAGTTGCAATGGAACTTGGAGCAGGAAGGGCCACTAAAGAAAGTAAAATAGATTTAGCAGTGGGAATAGTTTTAAATAAAAAACGTGGTGATAAAGTAGAAAAGGGTGACACCATAGCATATATTCATAGTAATAATGAAAGCCTTATTGAAAAAGCTAATGAGGGTATCTTAAAAAACTATGAAATAGTTGAAGGCTATAAAAATGATATACCACTAATCCATGAAGTAATTAGTTAGTATATATTAAAATAAAATGAAGCTATAT
>NZ_DLCT01000005.1:1098978-1150786 GCF_002480755.1 Clostridium sp. UBA7791
ATATAGCTTCATTTTATTTTTAAAGTAATATATGCACCTTGAGGATATAAATTCTATATTAGGGAACTCTAAATAAGAAGAAACTTTAGAAAATAAAATTTCTAAATTTCTAGGATAATTTTTAAGATTGAGGTAAAAATAACCTCATAATAATTGTTTTGGAGGTCGGTTATGAAAAAGAATAAATTTGTTTTAACTTTATTATTATCCGTACTACTTTCATTGCAGGCTATAATCCTTCCAACAGCCTTTGCTGATGATGAAATAAAAAATGAGCCTGCAGATAATGTAATAGGGTTTGAGCCACAGGCAAAATCTGTAATACTATTAGAGCCTAATTCAGGTAAAGTTATTTATGAAAAAAACTCAGATGAACAGTTTGCACCTGCTTCGGTTACTAAGATAATGACTATGCTACTTGCTATGGAAGCCTTAGATGATGGAAGAATAACTCTTCAAGATAAAATAGTTTGTAGTGAAAAGGTTAAATCTATGGGCGGTAGTAGTATGATATTGGACACTGGAGAAGTAAGAACTGTGGAAGAAATTCTAAAAGGTATAGCTATAGCATCAGGAAATGATGCAGCAGTGGCAATGGCAGAATTCTTAGAAGGCAGTGAAGAAGCTTTTGCAGTAAAAATGAATGAAAGAGCTAAAGAACTTGGAATGACTAATACTCACTTTGAAAATGCTACAGGTCTTAGTGCTTCAGGACATTTAAGTACTGCTAGAGATATTTCCATAATGTCTAGAGAGCTTTTAAAACACCCAATCATATTAAAATATTCATCTATATATATGGAAACTATATCAGAAGGTAGAAAAACACCAATTGAATTAGTTAATCATAATAAGTTGGTGAGATTTTACAAAGGGTGTGATGGACTAAAAACAGGATTTACACAAGAAGCTATGTATTGCATATCTGCTACATCAACTAGAGACAATGTAAGGATGCTTGCAGTAATAATGGGAGCGCCTACATATAAACAAAGAAATGCAGATGCAAGTAAGCTTATGGATTTTGGATTTTCTAAATACCAAAGTAAAACTATAGTAGCTAAAGATGTAGACGTGCAACAAATCCCATTAAATAAAAAAGGTGATTCTTTCTTTATAGCAAAAGCAAAAGATGATTTAAAAGTAACCATAGAAAAAGGCACTGAGGAAGAATTAACAAAGAAAGTAAATATTAATCCTGAACTGAAAAAAATAAATGCTGGTGATGTTGTTGGATATTGTGAAGTTTATAATGGAGATGAATTACTAGGAAAAGTAGAATTATATAGTGATAGGGAAGTAAAACAATCTCAGTTCTTTAAAAATGTTAAAGATATATTTTCAAATATATTTGATCATTCAATATAAGTATATTTAATCTTTTAATATACTTATATTGAATAAAAAATAAATATTTGTAAAAAATATATATAAAGGTTAATTTAAAATTCAGTTTAATGCTATAGTTATCAGTTACAATATACAACCCCAAATGTATAATGCTGATATAAAAAATCACTCTAAAATTTTTAGGGTGATTTTTTATTTTTAAATGAACTACAGTAATTTTTGATTCCAAAATAATAATTGTCATAATTGAAAGATGTGGTTTTTACTATTGTAAATTTAACTAAATTTAGAGTATAATTTAAAATGAGTGTTTTCATGCTAAAATATATATTGAAGTTTTTAGTATGCAGATAAATTTGTTGTAAGGAAGGTGAAACCATGGCATTAACAATTAAAACTTCAAACTTTGAGGGGCCCTTTGACCTTTTATTACACTTAATAAAAAAGAACCAAATGGATATATATAATATAAGTATTTTAGATATAACAAATCAATATATAGGATATCTAAATGAAATGAAGGAATTGGATTTAGATATTGCATCAGAGTTTATTGTTATGGCTACTACATTAATTGAATTAAAATCTAAGGTATTACTTCCTAAAAATAAGGAACCAGAGATTGAAGAGGTTGATGATACACAAGAGCTTATAGATAAATTAGTTCAATATAAAAAATTTAAAAATATAGCTGAATTTCTGGGCAAGAGACAAATGAATACAGGCATTATATTTACTAAAAGGCCTGAAATAATTGAAGATACCAGAGAAAAAAAGCAAGATGCCAAAGAGCTACTTAAGGGCATAACCATGATGGATTTATATAATATGTATATTGAACTTATGGAAATATATAAAAATAAGATGAATGAAACCTTCAACATAGAAGACAGAGTACAGGTTGAGTTATTTAAAATAGAAGATAAGATGGATTACTTAAAAGACGTATTAGTGCATAGTAAAAATACTACCTTCACTAGTATAATAAAGGAGAGCAAAAGTAAAACGGAAATCATTGTAACCTTCTTAGCCTTGTTAGAGTTAATAAAGCTTAAGGATGTACGAGTAGTTCAACATGGTAACTTTGGTGAAATATATTTAGAAGGAGTGATGGGGGATGAATGAACATACTAATTTAAATCATGAAGATGTAGAAGTTAATGATAAAATTTTAAGTAGAGTAAATAAAGAAGATGGAAGCATAGATATTGATCCTAGAAATAAAATAGAAGAGGTTCTTCAAGAATCAGAACATCAGTTAAATTATCTTATAGATGAATCTAAATATGAAAGATATTTTTCTATAATAGAGTCTTTATTATATGTAACTGGAGACCCATTGGAAGTAGACACTATAGCAAGTATTTTAGAATGTTCAGTAGAATTTGCTACAGAACTTTTAAAGGTTTTAGAAAAGGTATATGAAAGAGATGAGTCTAGGGGGATAAAACTAATATGTATCAATAAGGCTTATCAGCTTGGTACAAAACCTATAAATAGTGATTATCTTCAAATGCTGTTAAAGACAAATATTAGACAATCCTTATCTAGGGCTGCTCTTGAAACCCTATCTATAATTGCTTATAAACAACCAATAACCAGAATAGAAATTGAAGACATAAGAGGAGTTAAAAGTGATAGAGCTATTAGTACTTTAGTAGAAAAAGGACTTATAAAGGAATCAGGAAAGAAAAGTGTTATAGGAAGACCAAATCTTTATGCTACTACTGACGAATTCTTAAAGCATTTTGATTTTACATCTTTAGGAGAGTTACCATCTTTAGATAATTTTATTGAAGATGAAGAGCTAGTAGAATTAGAGGAAAAGGATATTGAAGAAAAGAAGTTCTAATAATATTATGGCTATATTTAAAATAAAATCTAAATCTTAAATAAATATTGAGGATGTACTTATAGTATTAAAATACACCTCAATATTATAAAAAGATTAATGAATTATTTTAAGATAGCCTTTTTTCTTAGAGTTAATCACAAGGGTCGCATGGGTTATAGACTTCAGAATAATTATCACCATTGACTTTATCTTTGTTAAATAGCCCAGAAATCATATCAATGGCTTGAGGCATTGCATCCATTATCTTATCGTATGGATTATACTCAGTCACGGAAAGAAATCTTATGGTATTTTTGTGTACTACTAAGAACCCCACTGGTTTTAAGGAGATTCCAGCACCAGATCCACCAGCAAAGGGATGCCTGTTAGAGGAATCTAAGTTAGTATCCTTAAATTCACTTCCACCTGAGGCAAAACCAAAGGATACCTTTGAAATTGGAATGATTGTGGTACCATCAGGTGCACTTACAGGATTACCGATAACTGTATCCACATCAATCATATTTTTAATATTTTCCATAGTCGACTTCATTAAATTTTCTATTGGATGACCGTCCATCTAAAATTCCTCCTTTAAATTCACTTTATCAAAGGAAGAAGTTTTTCGTACTTTGATAAGGTGATAAAAAATTACAATAACCATGTATATAATTTTTGCTATATTTATAAAAATTATACTAGTACTTTCAAATTTAAAGAAATTTTTATTATATTTAATATTGATAGTAGGAGTAAAATTTTTAACTTTAAAAAATAGATTTAAAATTGTTGAAATAAATGCTGTAATTTGATATAAAAAGCCGTAAGTAATAGCGTTTATAGCAGCATCTTCTATAGAGTAATCCACTCTAAATTTAGTGCGTATAGTAAATTTAAATTTAGAATTAACAAAGAGTTCTATTATTCCTTTCAAATCTTTAAATTTTAATTTTGAAATTTTTTCTTCGTTAGGAGTTTTTACATAATCACTCCATTTGTTTTCATTTTTAGCCCTATTTTTTTTAGTTTTTGATGGAATTATTACTTTATTATATATTTTTAAGGTAAAAATTTCATTAGCATATATAAGTGTTATTTTTATTGGAATAGGAAATAATAAGACCAGTGTAACTATGGCTAAAATCCATAAAAAACATTTCATTAGTATACTAAACCTCCATAGTTTTATATCTGCAATTCTATCCAACTATGATTTATATATTCATGGTAAATAAAAAAATAAAACTATTTGAGAATAAGTCACAAATTTAAGTTGGGAGTGTAAAAGGATGAAAAGAAGAGTATGTTGTTTCCTATTAATATTTTTATTTATTATAGTGAGTATTCCTATGAAAAACGTAGATGCAGCTCCAATAAGAGTAGATGCAGTATCTGCCATAGCTATAGATTCAGCTACTGGAACTATTTTATTTGATCAAAATGCCCATAAAGTTATACCTATGGCAAGTACAACAAAGATAATAACTGCTCTGGTTACTTTACAGTATGGAGATATAGATAGAGTTGTGGAAATATCTAAAAATGCAGCATCTATAAGAGGCTCTAAAGTAGGATATAAGGCTGGAGATAAGGTAACCATAAGAGAACTTTTATATGGTCTTATGCTCAAGTCAGGTAACGACTGTGCCATTGCTATTGCTGAAGGAACTAGTGGGACTGTAGAAAAGTTCTGTGAAGTCATGAATGAATTTGCAGTATCAATAGGTTTGTTAGATAGTCATTTTGAATCACCTCATGGTCTAGATAGTAACTCCCATTACTCTTCAGCCTATGATTTAGCTATAGCAACTAAAAAAGCTAAGGAGATTGAAGAATTTAATAAAATTGTGTCTACTAAATTAATCTCGGGAGAAGAAGGAATAGAATTTACAAAACAATTTAATAATATAAATAAACTTTTATATTCAGAGCCTAATTGTACTGGAGTTAAGACTGGATATACAGGACAGGCTGGAAAATGTCTTGTTAGTTCCTTTAAACTAGATAAAAATGAAATAATTGTAGTAACATTAAATTGTGTTCCAAGATGGAAAGAAAGTCAGAGAATTTATGAATATGTAAAAGATAATTATGAATATAAAAAAGTTATAGAAGCTGGTGAAGTTATAGGAGATATAAAAGTTAAAGGAAAAGACAAGGGAATACCATTAGTTGCTGAAGAAGATTTAATTTTTCCTGTTAGAAATGAAGAAAAAATAGTCAAAGATATTGTTCTACCTAATTATGAGTTAACTACACCAATTAGAACTACAGATGATATAGGAATGCTTACCATAACCAATGAATTAAACTCTAAATACGCAATAACCCTTCATCTCAAAGAAGATATTGAAAAAATTGGAATATGGGATTACATTAAATACATGATTAATAAAGATGAATAGAATAAATAATATAAACCAAGGTAAAAACCTTGGTTTTTTTCATGGAAATAGTAGCAAATAACTTATTGTGAAATATTCTGATAATATAGTAATTTTGGAGGCACAGGTAATGGGCTATGAACCATATAACTGTATAGATTGTGGAAGTGAATACTGTCCATGTCATTTAGCTGAGTCAGGAAATTGCATTCTTTGTTCTCACTTAGATGGCAAAGACTTTTGTGATTGCGTAAATTGGAATGGAGTATGTATATATCAGGAATTTATGCAAAACAATTTTAAGGCAAAGGAAGGAAGGAAACATCAAAGATTTCAAATTATAGATAAAGAACTAATAAATGAAAAGCTTATGATATTAAAGATTAAAGTTACTCAAAAACTAGCTAGCGAATTAGTTGGTCCTGGTTCCTTTGTATTTATTAGAAAAGAGGATTGTGAACAAGCCTTTGATACCCCAATTTGTGTAATGGATAGTGATACGGGAAATGATGTTATTACCTTGGCTATTGAATTAAAGGGACTTAAAACAAAGATACTTAAAGATGTAAATATCAATGAATATGTTTTAATTAAAGGTCCTTTTTGGAATGGAATTTTAGGACTTAATTCAGTGAATACCATTAAAAGAAATCATTGTGTTTTAGTATGTAGAGGTATAGGTCAAGCACCTATGGTACCTGTTATGGAGAAATTATACAATAATGAAAATACAATTACAGTAATTATTGATGAAGGAACTTTAGATACAATATTTATAGAAAAGGAATTGAAAAAATTTGCTACAGAAATAATTAAAACCAATACACTGCTTATGGGTGGAATTCTTGATTGTAAGTGTAGAAAGATTTTAGAAGGAATTTTAACTAAGGGTAATGTTGCTTTAGTGCATTGTGACAGTGCAGATGTGCTTAGTCATCAAATCATGAAAATAGTAGAAGCTTATGATAAGAATATTGAATTTTCTTGTTCCAATAATGCAAAAATGTGTTGTGGGGAAGGGGTTTGTGGTTGCTGTACAATTATGAATGATGATGAAAAATTGAGAAGACTGTGTAAGATGCAAACCAGTCCTAAATATATATTTGAAGGGAGAAGATTGTATTGAAGATAGTTATAATAGGGGGAGGCTGGTCTGGTTGTGCAGCTGCAATTTCTGCACGTAAAGCCGGAGCTGAAGTTGAAATATTTGAAAAAACAGATTTATTACTAGGACTTGGAAATGTTGGCGGAATTATGAGGAATAATGGAAGGTATACTGCAGCAGAGGAGCTTATAGCTCTAGGAGCTGGAGATTTAATCAACATAACTGATGCTAATACACTCCACAAAAATATAGATTTTCCAGGACATGAACATGCATGGCTTTACAATGTAAATAGAATAGAGCCAGCGGTAAGAAGACACATTGAAAAAATGGGAATAAAAGTTAGATTTGTAAGCCGTGTAGTAGATGTAAATATGGAAGGGATTAATATAAAGGGAATTTATCTTAGTAATGGTGAATATATAGAAGCAGATGCCTTTGTAGAAACTACTGGTTCTACAGGACCTATGGGAAATTGCTTACGCTATGGAAATGGTTGTTCTATGTGTATTTTAAGATGCCCAGCCTTTGGACCAAGAGTAAGTATTAGTTATAGAGCAGGTATAGAAGATATAAAAGGTGAAAGACAGGAAGATGTATTTGGTGCTTTCAGTGGATCATGCAAGTTGGAGAAGGATAGCTTATCAGAGAAAATAGTAAAACAGTTAGATGAAACAGGAGTAGTAGTATTAAAGGTTCCACCAGAAGATATAAATACGGATAAGTTAAAGCAAAAGGTTTGTCAACAATATGCACTAAAGGAATTTGCGGAAAATATAGTACTTTTAGATACTGGTCATGCTAAGTTAATGACTTCTTATTATCCCTTAGATAAACTTAGAAAAATTGAAGGTCTTGAAGAGGCAAAATTTGTAGATCCATATGCAGGTGGTAAAGGAAACTCCATTAGATATTTATCAGTTGCACCAAGAAGTAATCAGATGAAAGTTGTAGGACTTGATAATTTATTCTGCGCTGGAGAAAAAAGTGGGCTTTTTGTAGGACATACAGAAGCCATAACAACTGGTTCATTAGCAGGACATAATGCTGTTAGAAATGAGCTTGGAATGCCACTTTTAACCCTTCCAAGAAATTTAGCTACTGGAGACATTATAGCTTATGCTAATGAAAAGGTTCAAACTACAGAAGGTAGAAGAAATAGATATACTTTTGCAGGAGCCGAGTACTTTAAGAGAATGAAGGATAATGAACTTTATATTTTAGAGTCAGAAGAAATTCAAAAAAAGGTAAGGAAGTTGGAGTTAGATAATATTTTCAATCAAAAATTAGTATAAAATATATGATATTTATTATATAAATCTATTTAACAGAAACCATCAAGATATGAGATTAAATATATCCTGATGGTTTTATTGATGAACTTTTAATAATTCATTTATATAAAAATTTATGTTTTAAAAATTTTATATCTATATTTTCGCATTTAGCAATAGTGTTTATAGATAAACCTTCATAATTAAGTATTATTGATTTATCAATCAATAGCTCAGCTGCAAATTGATCAGCTTGCATTTCATATTTACCTTTAACTTGAGTAGTTTTACTTTCTAGAAAAAGTATATTTAAATTACTATGCAATATAGCGTGGCCAAGTTCATGAGCACAAGTAAATAACATATCCATTTCACTTAATCTAATATTTAAGTGAATTATTTTATTTTTTGGAGCATATTGATAAAATCCATGAATAGACCCTAAATCTTCGTACATAACATTTATTCCAAGAGCATCACATAATTCTCGAGGATCATTAGTTTTATATTTTTTTACTAAGTTATTTACTAAATTTGAAATTTCCAAAATTATATTCCCCTCCCAAAAACATCATCAAATTTTACGAAATAAAGTTTGAAATTATTTTTTATATTTTTTAGGGGTATATTTTATCTTATTCATTTTCTTAGCATACTCAATTCCATTTTGAATAGCAGATTTTAATAATTCCCAGTCTTCATCATTAATAGGATTACCGGAAAGCATAAGTCCTTCTTGATTTTCTAAAGACTCCAAGGTACTGTTAAAAATTTTCTCAATATCTTTTTTATCTTTGGGATTTAATTCTAAATCATCAAAAGTTGATTTTTTAGGTGATGATATATCACTTCTACCAAGTAAGTAGTCTACAGATACGGAAAAAAAATCGGCAATTCTTTGAAGCAATTCATTTTCTGGTATTGCTTTATCATTCTCATATTTAGAAATTGAGCTATTATCTATTAAAAGAATATCTGCTAATGATTTTTGTGTTAATCCATGTTTTTTTCGAAGTTCTTTTAACCTAATACCCAGTGTATTCATATATTTACACCTCCTATAATTATATTATAACCATATTTGAAGTAAAATCAATATAAGTTGAAATAAAATCAAAAAAAATTCAATACGACTTGACAATTTGAATTTAATTCAATAAAATCAAAATATGAATATTGAATTAAATTCAAATATGGGGGTTGTATAAGAAATGAAGTATATTTAGAGAAATAACTCAATAATAGTAAATCACGTTATAATTAGAGTGCAGGCTGAAATATGTCTTTAACAAATGAAATATTATATTGAATTTAAATCAATATAATATTTTAACAACAAATAATAAAAATTGAATTAAATTCAAGGGGGATCGGTATGAATATGAATAAAAAAATTGAAACTATGCTTTATAACTTTAATCAAACGAAAGCAGAAATTAAAAATATAAAACTAGATATAGAGTTATTAGAAAATGAATATGATGACGGAATTGGTGTAAATTACGTGGAGAAGACAGGAAAAACTAATAAAATTACTTCAACAGTGGAAAACATGATAATAAGAAAAGAGGCTCAAATTAACAGATTAAATTATGCTATAAAAGTTAAAGAAGCTGAAATAAAAAAGATTGAAAATGCTCTAGAAATTCTTACAGATAGAGAAAGAAGTATTATTGAAATGAGATATTTTCAGAAGGAAAGTAATAGAAATATTTCAGCAAAGCTTTATATTACAGAAGAATATGTATCAGCAATAAAGTCAAAAGCTATTAAATCTCTTGCAAATATATTCTTTATAAATTCTTTATAAATTCCTTTTAAACTCTCTTTATATAATCGGGTTAAAGCGGTGCTAGAATAATATTATCGCAGTGGTGATAAGTTATTAAAAGTTGAGTCTTAAGATAATAAATTAGTTTTAAATTTTAAAATAAGAATAATAAAGTTTAGATTACTAATTTATCACTATGAGTTATGGTTAAAAAGTTTTATTAACAAATAAGAAATGGAGCTAAAGGAAAGGGGTGATAACAATGCGGTGACTTTCATATTAAGATTTATAAATTCTTTGAAATACATTAGGATAATTCAAAAAGAAAGAATAGCCTCTAATTTAAAGTAAATAAAAATATATATTTAAATTTTATTAGCTAAATAGGATCTAGATAAACCATTTCAATTTTAAAAACTAGTAACCAAAGTCTTAAACTGTGACAATGATTTTAATAAATAGCTAATAGATATTAAAAATATATAAATCAGTAGAGGAGGTAGAAATGAATATAGTAGAAAGTATCAAAGAATATATAGGAACCTGTCCTTATCTAGCAAATATTAATGATGGTATTAATATTAATTACTTAGGTGAAAATACAGTATCCTATATGATAGAAGAACTTCCTAGAGAACAAATTTTAAAAAAGTATATTGATGGAACTAGTCTTAGACAATACTGTTTCATGTTTGTCAGTAGGGAAGTATGCGGACAAGATGTAGTACAAAATATAGCTAATAGTAAATTCTATGAAAACTTTGCTAAGTGGCTAGAACTTCAATCAGAGCTTAATAATCTACCAGTACTAGATAGTGGGAGAGTGGCACAAAAAATAGAAGCATTAACAAGTGGTTATGTTTTCGAAAAAAATCTAGATAAAGCACAATATAAAATAGAATGTAGATTGGTATATTACCAAGAAGGAGGAAAAAATAATGAGTAGAGAATCAATACAAAGACATCAAATAGCAGATTATATAAATATAGGTGGATCAACAGGTGTAGAAAAATATGAATTAATGGGAGCTGGATTTAATACATTAGATGAAAATCCAGCAGCTCAACTTGATACTAAAGTTTATATTAACGATAAATCATCGTCAACTACAATTAAGTCATACCAAACACAATTCCCATTCACATCAGATTTAATTAAAAGTGAAGGGGCAGTAATGGCATTATACAATGTTGGAAGAAATCATCTTACAGGTGCAGATGCACAATTTGACTATGTTAAAGTTGAACTATTTCAACCAATAGAAGGAAGTGAGAATACTTATAAGGCTAGAAAATTTATAGTAAGTTGTGAAGTTGCTGGATTAGCTGGAGCAGGCGGAGAAACTATTGTGGTATCAGGAAACTTAAATGCAGTAGGAGATTTTATAGAAGGTACATTCAATACTGCAACAAAAACATTTACTGCAATTTAGTAGGAGGAATATTTAATGAATATTAATGGAATTGAGCTAGAATTAGATATATTTGATGCCGATGTTGCAGAAAAATATGATAAAGCAATAAAAAAAGTAATGAATATAGAAGAAGAAACAAAGGGTATGTCAATTGGAGAAGGGATAAGAACTCAGTGCAAAGCCATCTTTAAAGTTTTTGATGAACTTTTTGGACAAGGTACTCATGAAAGAGTATTTGGAGATAAAGTTAACTTACTTGAATGTTTAAAGGCTTTTGAGGCTCTAATAACAGGCATAAATGAGAAAAATAAAGAAATTGAACTCATTGCTAATAAGTATTCTTCTAATAGAATTCAAAGACGTTCTAAAAAATAATGAATATTTTAATTGATGTTTTACCTCGAAAAGTTGAAATAGATAATAGAGAATATAAGATTAATTATGATTTTCGTACATCCATTTTGTTTGAGATAATGATTCAGGATGATGAGCTTGATGATAAAGAAAAGATATATAATGCTCTTCTTCTATATTATCCAGTAATACCAGATAATTTAGAAGAAGCAATTAAACAAATTCTTTGGTTTTATAGAGGTGGAAAAGATATTAATGAAGGAAGTAGTGGAGTATCTATGGGTAAGAGTACAAGAGCATATAGTTTTGAATATGACGATGACTATATTTACTCCGCTTTTCTAACCCAATATGACATAGACCTTCAGGATATAGAAGATTTACATTGGTGGAAATTTAAAGCCATGTTTAGAGCTTTAAAGGAAGACAATGAAATAGTTAAGATTATGGGATATAGATCTATGACTATAAATACCAATATGAGCAAAGAACAAAAGGATTTTTATAGTAATATGAAGAGAATTTATGCTATTCCAATGAGTAAATCTAAAAAACAAAAGGTAACAGAAATTGAAAATGCTCTTATGGAAAATGGAGACTTAAGGGGAATACTTTGATTTTAGTATTCTAACTATAAAAACTAATAAAAAGTGCTTATAAAACTAGGCACTTTTTATTAGTAAAGGTAGGTGATTTGCATAGTAAAAGTAAAATGTCCATTTTGTAATAAATTATTAATTAAAGCTGATTACATCAAAGGAGAAATAAAATGTAGTAGATGTAAGAGGTTAATAAATATAGAAATAGAAAAGCCAGAGCTTAGAGCCACACCCTAGAGTAGTGAGCCGTAGCCTGCTTTATAAAAGGCAGGTGATATTATGTCAAATATTATAATTGATAGAAAAGAACTATTAGTTGACTTAACAAAAATAAATATAGAAATAAATAATACCATAAACCAAACAATGAATAATACTATAAATAACTTTGAAGAAAAAGCTAATGAGGTAAAAGAAAAAAATAGTAAAACTATGTCAGACTTAGCTATGGACATTGGTAAATCAAGTATAAAGGCATTTAGCAATATTACAAAAGCTATTGGAAAAGTTGGCTCTTATGGAATAAGTGCTGGAAAACAGTTTGCACAAGGCGTATCTAAAATAGCAGATTTTAGCCAAAATGCAGGAGCAGAAATAGAAAAGCTAAATGCAACAGCGGCAACTATGGAAGAGGGTTTAGGCCGTGAAGTTACTATATTTAAAAGCTCACTAATGAGTCTTGGAAAAGATATGAGTGATAGCGTAGATGCCCCATTAAAAGAAATAACAGCTTCAGCAACAGATATGATAGGACAGCTATCTTCAGCATTCCAAGAAGGTGGATTTGAAGGACTTGCAGGTAGTATTGGAGATGTATTTGCGAATATGTTATCAAATATATCAGAAAGTTTACCTAAGTTTGTTGATATAGGAGTTTCTATTATAGAATCTTTGATAGAAGGAATAAAGAGTAATTTGCCTAGCATTCTTGAATCGGCTGGTAAAATTATTGTAAGTCTTATTGAAGGATTAGTTGAATTATTACCTGACTTATTGGATTTACTACTAAACTTAATCTTAGAGTTAGGAAAGGCAATATTAGAAATGCTACCTACAATAATACCTTTAATAATTGAAGTAGTGGCTTCACTATTTGCTACATTAATGGAGTTTATAGGTGAAGGAATTTTATCTATTATGGAATGGTTAGGCGAACAAATATCATCATTAGGAGAAACTGTGGGCAGCTGGTTTTTGGAATTATGGGGAATAATTAAAGAAGTATTTGCAAATGGATGGCAAGCTATAGTAGATTTCTTTACTGAAGTTATTCCAATGTGGATACAATCTATAATTGATTGGTTTAGTCAATTACCAGAAAAGATAGGATTTGTTTTAGGATATGTCCTTACTACTATTGTAGAGTGGGGAATTGGTGTATTGGATTATTTTATAGAGAATGTTCCAATATGGATAGATACTGTAGTTACATTTTTCTCAGAGTTACCCGGAAAAATATGGGATTGGCTAGTTAATACCTATAACAATATAGCTGATTGGGGAACACAAACATATAACAGTATGGTTGACACAGTTAATAATACTATAAATGCAGTTATAGAATGGTTTTCTACATTGCCAAGTAGAATAGGTGAATGGCTAAGCAATACAATAGATAGAGTTATAGAGTTTGGTATAAATTTAGGAAGTAAAGCCGCTGAAGCAGGATCAGATATGGTTAAAAATATTATTGATGCAGTTAAAGGCTTACCTTCACAGTTTCTGGATATAGGAATAAACGTTGTAAAAGGTATATGGGAAGGTATTACAAGTATGGGTAGTTGGATAGGTGAAAGAGTAAGTGGATTCTTCAAGGGAATAGTTGGAGGAGCCAGAGCAGCATTAGATATTAATTCACCTAGTAGGGTTTTCAGAGATCAAGTAGGTAAATATATGGCACAAGGTGTAGGTGTAGGATTTACTGATGAAACAGACAATATAAAAAAATCTATGGAAAAAGATTTATCTGACTTAGTATACGGAATGCAAATGGCAGTAGATTATAATGTATCAAGTACTACAGGAGGTATAATTGCTAAAAATAATCAAGGTACAAGTACTATAAGTTCTAATCTAAATAGTGATGATATTCAAGAAGATAGTACATTTATAGTTCCAGTATATATGGATAGCGAGAAAATATCCGAGTATACTTATAAAAAAGTTGATGGTAAATTTGCTTTAGCTGGAAAGAGGGTGAGATAGTGTTTATAAATAATATTAATATAAGTAACTTTAAAGCAAAATTGTTAGATAGAAATATAGGAACAGCTGAAATTGATATTATAAACAATTGGAGTGCTAACTCACTTAATCCATATATATCTAATAAGTTTAGATATAAATATAAGGTACTTAAACTTACTTTAGATATAATATGCAGCAATGATGATGAGATAGAGATAATGAAGAGTATTCTTATTAAGGAATTAGCCATATCAACAATAAAATTTCATGATATAGACATTTATTATAGGGGTTTTATAAGTGATACTCCATCATCAAAGCATATAGTAGAAGGAAATGAAATTCTAGAAGTGACTATGCTTGTTGTAGCTGAGAAAGAAGAGAAAATTGAAATCATGAATAGAATTAATAATAAAACTATAAATGTAGATGGTGATATAGAAATACCGGCTATAGTTGAAATAATACCTTCTATATCTATTGCAGATATAGTAATCAATGGATTAAGTGATAACCCTATTATTATTAAAAACTTAATAGGGGGTAAAAGGGTAACAATAGGAGAAGATACTGTAACAGTTGATGGAATTAATAAGTTTAGTGATTGCGATATGTGGGAATTTCCTACACTTAAACCAGGAATTAATGCAATTACTGTTAGCAGAAATAATGTAGATATAAATATTAAATATAAACCTAGATATATCTAGATGAAAAGATGATCAATATGTTAAAAGCAACTAAGAAGTTAGCATTCACAAAAAATAATGAGATGGAAGATCTACAATTTGCTTACGTGATTGAATTTTATAAAAATTTATATTTTGGTAAAAAAATTGGTTTTAGGAGGTACTTTATAATGATTATAAAATTAAACAATAACCGAATAGTAAATGATGCTCCAGTTTTAGGAGCAATATCACAAAAAAAATTACCTATAAAAGTTTCCTATGTTTTAGCTAAGAATATAGCAAAAATAGAAGATGAACTTAAGTTATACAACAAAGAAAAACAAAAACTTATTGATATGTATAGTATTAAAGACGAAGAGGGAAAACCTTTAATAGAAGATAATAATATAAGGATTGCAGAGGAATATATAATGGACTGGAATCGAGATATTAAAGATCTATTAGATATAGAGAATGAAATAGATATTCATAAATTCCAAATAGATGAACTTGTAAACTCTAATTGTGTTATGAGTCCAATGGAGTTAATGCTTATAGATTATATGATAGAGGAGTAATCCCTAAAACTCTTGATACGGAGAAAGGAGATTAATAATGCTACAATTATATGACTTAAACAAAGTTAAAATAAGTAATTTAACTTTATATAAAGACCTTAAAATACAAAGTGTTCTTAGCAATGGAGATAAGACACTTTCTTTTTCATATCCATCTAGATTCTCCGATGAGATTAAAGAAGAGGGGTATATAAGAACTAAAACCCATGAGTTTGTAATAAAAGAAATTTCAACTAATGGAGATTGGAAATCTATTAAAGCAGTTCTTAATGTAGAAGCCTTAGAGGGGAAAAGTTGGGAACATTTTGATACTTCTAATCAAACTATAGCTGAATGTTTGACACTTGCACTAGCTGGAACAGGTTGGATAATAGGATATTGCAATGAGACTAAAAAGAGAACCATAAGAAAAATTAATTGTAGTACGTGGGATATAATCCAAGATATTAAGAAAACCTATTTTGTAGAAATGGAGTTTGATACACTTAATAAAAGGATAAATATAGCCAAAAAGCTTGGAAATGACAAGGGAGTCTATTTTATAGACTCTCTAAATTTAAGAGATTTAGATGTAAAAAGTAATTCTTATGATTTTTGTACAAGACTTATTGCCATAGGAGAAAACGACTTAAAAGTTACAGTAGAAAATTATCAATATTCTTCAAAAAAGAAAACTATTATATGGAAGGCTGAAAAATATACAGATGAAAATTCACTTAGAGAAGATGCGATTGCAAAGTTAGAAGAGTTAAGTAAACCTTATAAAAGTTATGGAGCTGATATAGTAGATCTCGCAAGCATTAATGATAAGTATAGTCTTTTATCATATGGTCTTGGAGACATAATTACTCTTATATCTAAAGAAGAAGGTATTAAAGAAAAGCAAAGAATAGTTAAAATGGTAGAATATCCAGATGAACCTGATAAAAATACATGTGAGATAGCAAACACTATATTGACATTTGAGGATATGCAAAAGGAATATGAAGATACTTCTAAAACTGTAAACAATATTACTAGCAGTAACGGAACTATATCTGAAGGAGCTATAAAGGGTACAGTAGAAAAAATTACAATTAATAAGGCGGACATACAGAGCCTTAATGCAGTTGAAATTAGAGTTGGTGATCTTGAGGCTACAAGTGCTACAATAACACAACTAGATGCAGCCAATGCTAATATAGTAAAGTTACAGGCTGATAAAGCAGATATAATAGAACTTAATGCTGGTGTAGGAAGAATAGAGATATTAGAAAGTAGCGTAGGAGATATACAAACTCTTGTAAATGGAAACCTTACATCTAACAATATCCAGTCTTTAATCCTTACATCTGATAAAGTCACTGTAGACAATGGCTTCATCAAAAACGCAATGATTGAGAATCTAGATGTTAGTAAAATTAATTCCGGAGATATATCTACTAATAAGTTCAAGATAAAATCTGATAATGGTGGAATTGAAATAACAGGTGCTACCCAACAGTTTAAGGATAAGAATAATAGAGTTAGAATACAAATGGGACAGGATATCAAAGGTGATTTTAATTTTATTTTAAGAGGAGAAGATGGAACTACCACTCTTATAGACCACACAGGAATTAAGGAAAATGCTATAGGTGATGACCTCATAAAAGGTAATATGATTTCTGAGAATTCTGTAGGTGGTAAGCAGATAGATTATAATAGTTTCATAGAAGAATTTAATAAAGATACTAATACCCATACTTTAAAGTCTTCAAAGGTACTGTTAGATAAAAATAATCAAACATTGGATATAGCCTTTAATACACTTAGTACTACTGTTGATGAAATTGAGGTAGGTGGTAGGAACTTATTGATTAAAAGTAGATTAGATTATATACCAAGTAGTTCAAGTGGTACCGGATCTATATCTGAAATAGTTGAAGACACTATTCATGGTAAAGTATTGCATACTAATAAACAGTATGTATATGGTTCTGAATTATATTTACCAAAAGGATTGCTAAAAGTAGGAGACAAGGTTACGTTATCTATATTAATAAAAGCTAAAGCTAATAGTGATTTTACTTGTCAATTATATAATACTGCTACTATATCTAATACATTTACATTTAATGCTACAACAGAATGGCAATGGTTATCTTTTACTCAAACTGTTGTAGGTGATCCAAACTTGGATAGTAGACTTTATTTATATTTCAAACCGACAGATGAATATTGGATAAAAAATATAAAAGTTGAACTAGGGAATAAATCTACCGACTGGACACCAGCTCCAGAAGATATAGATGCATCCATTCAAGGTGTAAAAACTATTACAGAAAGTAATACAACAGCTCTAAACATTCAACAAGGTAAAATAAGTGCATTAATAAGTAACACTACAATAGTTAAGGATGGAGTAATTACGCAGTTAAAGGATGCTTATAATTCTACAGTAACAACAGTAGAATCTATAAGTAGCACAATTAGTAGTCATACTAGTACTATAAATAACTTAACTGGTCAAGTATCAGGAGTGGAAAATAAAACTAATGATACAATAAGAGATTTAGATAAAACTAAATCAACGGTTAGTGCTCACTCTACAAGTATAAGTGGGCTTAATGAAACGGTAACAACTCAAGCATCTACTATTGAACAAATGAAAGATTCTATAGCTTTAAAAGTTGAAACCACACAAGTTAATAATATTGTTAATGGTGCTATAGATAAGATTGAAGTTGGTGGAAGGAATTTAGTATTAAATAGTGATTTTAAAAACACTTATAAAAGTAGTAGTATAACGGATAAACATGACAACTTATATGCTACTGAGTGGAGTGGATATAATGGTGGAGTGCCTAATCCTACTACATCATACCATGCACATATAGACATCATTACTTTTAATTATCCTGTTATCGAGTTTAATGAAAGTGATGGTAATGGACAATGGAAATGTATATCTCAAAATATTGAGAGGACTCTTTCTGATTTTAGTGAATTAGTTGTATCTATGGATGTGTTTTCTACAGGAATAGGAACAAAACTATTTGGAGGTATACATCATTATTTAATTGGTGGGATTTCCTTAGGTTTTCATTCTGGTCAATACACTTTAAACAATTTTCCAGTAAATAAGTGGGTTAGAGTATATGCTAAAGTACCTTTACTGGATACTATAGATTTTACAAGGGAAAGAAGCTTTTATATTTATGGGTATGGTTTTCAAACAGACTCAATAGTGTATATTAAAAATGTAAAGTTAGAAAAAGGTAATAAACCTACAGATTGGTCTCCAGCACCAGAAGATGTAGAAAATAAGATAACTACAGTATCTAAAAAAGCCGCTAGTATAGAACTTGACCTGGGTAAGGTTACTACTAGGGTTGAGGGTGTAGAACAAACAACCGAAACCGTAGATGGTAAAGTAACATTACTTACTAACAGGGTATCTAATGCAGAACAGAAGATTACTGATACCGCAATTGTATCTACGGTTAGAAGTTCTACTTATTATAAAAATGATTTAGGAGCAAAAGTTTCTTCCAATGAAATTATTTCTTGTATTAACCAAACTGCCGAATCTATAAAAATAAGTGCTAGTAAAATAAATCTTACTGGATATGTTACCATGACGAACCTAAGTACAGCTGGTCAAACGACTATCGATGGTGGGAATATTAAAACAAATACAATATCTTTAGAGCGTTTAAAATCTGCGACAAATAACCCTATTATAAGATTATTTGGAAAATGTAGTTTAGATGCAACTGCTAAAGATGAGTTGGGAGTAGGTTCCGCAGTAAGACTTAAGTGGGACGCATCTAACTACTTATATATATCTTCTAACAAAACAGATATATATCAAGGTGGAATTTCTAAGTATACATTCAACCCAGCAGGACTCACTGTTACAGATGCTGATGTTATTATAAATAGTGGATTCCTTGTAATCGGAGGTAAAAAGAATAGGGGTTGGGGATTTTCAAGTGGTAATAATTACTGGTTTGGTTTAAGTGGTGATGATGTATATGTCAGAATGTATAACGACGCAGTTAATGTTTTAAATGGAGTATCTTATCTAGGATCTCCAAGTGGTCGATTCATAAAGCTTTATTCTACACAAGCGGCAGACGTAAGTTCAGACAGAAGGAAAAAGAATAATATTCTAGCTTATGATGAAAAAATAGAAACATTTTATGAAAATTTAAAACCAATAAGTTATGAATTGATTAACGGACACAGTGGAAGAAAACATTATGGATTTATCGCACAAGATGTAGAAGATGCCATGGATGTAGCTGGTCTTGATTATAAAGATATGGCATTATTGCAAAAAGCTCCCATGGATGCAAAAGGTAATGAAATAGACCCTACTTCCATAGTAGATTACTCTACAGATGAAAGAATAGTAGATTATGAATATTCTTTAGCTTATACGGAAATGATTTCTATAAATACTCATATGATTCAAAAACTACGAGCAGAAATTACTCAATTAAAAAATGAAATTAATGAAATTAATGAAATTAAGGGATTAGGTTAAAGCCTGGTCTCTTTTATTTTGTAAAAAAGGAAGGTGTAATATGGATAAAATTTTAAACTACATTAAAGTAATAGTAATGGCATTAGGAACAGGCATAACATGGCTATTAGGAACATGGGATACTGCATTGGTAGTATTGATACTCTTTATGGTTTTAGACTATGGTACAGGATTGTTAAGAGCATGGATTAACAAGGAAGTATCTAGTGATGTTGGGTTAATGGGGATAGCTAGAAAGGCAGTTATATTTATAGTTCTCATAGTTGCTGTAATGCTAGATAGATTACTTAATACAGGCACTTGGGTTTTTCGTACTCTTGTATGTTATTTCTACATTGCCAATGAGGGGATTAGTTTACTAGAGAATTGTGCAGGGCTCGGATTACCTATACCAGAAAAAATAAAGGATGCACTAGCACAGCTTAAGGATGGAGAAAAGAAAGAATTAAATAATTAGTTTACAGAATAGAAGCAATCTCACTCTTTTATATTTAAGGAGGAATTGATTATGAAATTAAGAGGTATAGACGTATCACATCACCAAGGGACTATTGATTGGGATAGGGTTAAAAGTCAGATAGATTATGCAATCTTGAGTGTAGGATATGGTGATAACATAACAAGCCAGGATGACAAGCAATTCCATAGAAATGCTAAAGAATGTACTAGACTTGGGATACCCTTTGGAGTTTATATTTATTCTTATGCAATCTCAATATCACAAGCCAAAAGTGAAGCGGATCATATCCTAAGATTAATAAAAGGATATGAACTAAAATATCCAGTTTATTATGATTTAGAAGATGCAGGGACTACAGGAAAGTGCTCTAATAAACTTATAGCAGATATGGCGGAGGTATTTTGCAATGCTATAGAAAAGACTGGTTATTGGGCAGGTATTTATGCTAATACATCCTGGTTTAATAATAAGCTAACAGATAACAGGTTTAATAAATGGGTTAAGTGGGTGGCTCAATATAATACGACTTGTACCTATAAAGGTAAACATGATATGTGGCAATATGTTAGTGATGGAAGAGTAAATGGCATTAGTGGTAATGTAGATATGAACTATTGCTATGTTGATTATCCTGGATTAATTAATTCTAAAGATAACATAGCTAAGCCAGAAAAACCAAAACCTAATACAGATAGCAAAGATGAAAATAAAATGGATTATATTATACAATATTCAAATGCAGTAGACCAGGCAATAGCTGAGATAATAGCTGATAGGCTTAACTGTCCAACAATAAACTGTTTAAGACCATATGCACATTATGGACAATATAAAACAGTTATTGCAGTAGGAGAGGCTAAGAATAAGAGTGGTTATACAAATGTACTTATCCAGGGGAAGAATAGACAGGAAACATTAGATAAGGCTATAGATTATTGTAAGAAGTTAGGTAAATAATATTTAAGGCTAGTAAGGAGTAAAATCTTTATTAGTCTATTTATAAATATACAATTGAAAAGAGAACAAATGTTTGACAAAATGTATTTATATGGGGTTATAAAATGTTGACTAAAAAGCAAAGGATAGTTCTTAATGCCATAAATGAATATGTACAGAGGGAGAGTATTTCACCAACAGTTAGAGAGTTATGTGATATTGTAGGTATAACATCTACATCTACAGTTCATGCACATTTAAATAAGCTTGAAGAAAAGGGGTATATAACAAGAAAAAAAGAATCTCCAAGGAGTATAAGAGTAGTAAAATAATACAACATATAGGGTTTTAATAGGATTGTATTTTATATGAGTAAAGATTAGGTTAACTATACTGAGACATAGTCTTTTAAATATGAAATATAGATGTTAAGTTTATATGTGGTTTTTAAAAGAAACTACATTAGATATTTATAAGTAGTACAAAGAAATGACTAAATGAATGTTAACTGACTTTATAATTTATATAGGAAACTATTTAACTATTTAAATAGTTGTTTTATTCATGCAGGTTTGAAGGAATTCAGATTATAGGTGATGTGAGTAAAGGGGGTATATAAAGGTGCAATTTGAAAGATTTTAACAAATATTATATAATAGTAAAGAATGAAATATATAAGAAAGGTTAAAGAGGTAAGAACAGCAAATAATTTTAATAGATACACGGAATTAATAGGGAAATTAAACAATTTAGAAGTAAGAATATGGTATAATAAACGTGATAAAAACATTATTAATGAAATAGATAAATCATTATCAATAAAAGAACAAGCAAAGCAAGCTCACTTTCTAAGAAATAAGTATAGAGCACAAGCTAGAAAGCTAATGGCAGATAGAATGTTGGCAGAAAAATTAAGTATTAATAATACTAATCTACCTTTTGAGTATTACGAAAATAAATATTTAAATCAAGGATATAATGACAATGAACTCTATGAAAAGATAATAGCAGCATCTACAAGGACAAATAAAATGGTAAACGTAGCATTAGGAGTTGGTTAGTGATTCTAAAAGTGCTACTATCATATTTTCATGATAAATTTTTAAATTAGCTAAATTAAAAATGTTTTAATTATAAAATATATTTATATAATTTACCAAAAGTGAAATTAAGGGCAGTAGACTGAAGAAAGTCTTACTAGCCTTATTTTTATTTCATTTAAATTGAGTATAAAATTGTTTATGGAAATAATAGAAAATTTAGAAAAAAATGTTGACCAAGCGGTGGGAGTTAGGTACCATAATATTGTAATAATAATTTTAAATGGAGGGTTACAAAATGGAGCAACAATATTTATATACTGATAGGCTTTTACTGCGTAAGTTTACAATAGATGACCATGAGGATTTATATGAATATTTATCTAATTCCAAAGTTGTAAAATATGAACCTTATGATACATATACATAATTTATCTTTAAAAATAATGTATTATTTTCACGTTGACATTGATATATATAGCTTATAAAGAGAATATAGGAGATGAAAAAATGAAAAAAGTATTGTTGATTATAATGTGTTTAGGTGTTGTCGTTACTTCCATGGTAGGATGCAATAAGTCTATTAAAAACTCTAACAAAGATGAAAGCAATGGAACTCAAATTGAGGAACCAGTAGAAGATAATAATGTAAACATAGATATAAGAGATACTGCGATACAAGTTCAAAGTTCACAAGTAGAAAGTGGAGAATTAGAAGGAGAAAAAGTATTTGCAGTAGGAGTTGTATCTTCAATAGATTCTTTAGGGGAGAATATAGACAAAACTAATTTCATAATCACACAAAATGAAGGAGAAGAGGCCAAGTCTTATGTAGTTACATGGGAATTAGGAAAACTTAATTTTAAAAGTTTAAAAATATCAGATGGAGATGTAGTTAGGATTTATGGGGTATTAGAAGGGAAAAATGAAAAAGGTATGCCAATAATTAAATCTTCTCTCATAGATTTGGCAATGTAGTGTATGCAAAATAGCAAGAAATTAATTCTTGCTATTTTTATTTTTTATAAAGGAAATAGATATTAATAGTAATCATATGTTGTTACTAATTGTTAATAAGTAAATAATTTGTTAATGTATTTTTTCCTTTTAATGAATATATTTACATATATGAAATGTAGGTTCAATTTTCAGAAAATTTCATTGGGATCAGAATGATGATTCTCAATGGAGATAAAGAATAAAGTTAATTTTTATTGAAGGAAAATAGGATTAGAAATTCATTGTTGTAAAAATATTACTTTAAAAAGAGATGATGCTATGAAAAGTGAAGATAAATTAAGATAATATGCCATGAAAACGTTTTGAATAGTGGAAAATTGAAGAAAACTAAGGTAAGTGACAATTGATGAAACTGACTGGTCGGTATAAAATTGAGAGATATTAATGAAAGGGAGATGGACATGAACTATGGCAAAGATATCTAAGAAGATAGCTGAGAGTAGAGTTATAATTTTAGTTTTAGCATTTTTATTACTTATTCCATCTGTATTGGGGTTTATTAAGACTAAAATTAATTACGATATACTAAGCTATTTACCAGATGATTTAGAAACTGTAAGAGCAGAAGAGATTCTAAAAAGAGATTTTGATTGTGGATCACTTAGTATGCTGATAGTAGAAGGTATGGAAGATAAGGATGTAGCAAAAATAAAGGAAAAGGTGGAAAAAATTCAAGGAGTACAAAAGGTATTATGGATAAATGATGTTTTGGATTCACCAATTCCTAAGGATATACTTCCTAGTAGCATACAAGATGTGTTTTATGCTAAGGATTCAACTATGATGGTAATAATGCTAGAGGAAGGTAGTGCTAATATTATTACACAAAGTGCTGTAGAAGATATAAGAAAGGTTGCTGGAGAACAAAGCTTTCTAAGTGGGATGGCTGGAATAGTTAAAGATACTAAGGACTTATCAGATAAGGAAACTCCATTTTATGTATTAATAGCAGTAGTATTATCTTTAATAGTTCTAGCACTGACTATGGATTCAGTGGTAATACCAGTTATATTCTTAGGGAGTATAGGAATTGCAGTAATTTATAATATGGGAAGTAATATTATTTTTGGAGAGATATCCTATATAACTAAGGCTCTGTCAGCAATATTGCAACTTGGAGTAACTATGGATTATTCAATTTTCTTACTTCACAGATATGATGAAGAAAGAGAAGTTCAAAAGGACAAAGTAATAGCTATGGCAAATGCTATAGCAAATACAATGACTTCTGTAGCAGGAAGTTCATTAACTACAATAGCTGGATTTTTAGCTCTTTGTACAATGGACTTAGCTCTTGGTAAAGATATAGGGCTAGTTATGGCTAAAGGAGTATTACTTGGAGTTATATGTACGGTAACTGTTTTACCTGCTTTAATTCTTACATTTGATAGGGTTATTCATAAATACAGACATAAAACTTTACTACCAACCTTTGAGAAGACTTCTGAATTTGTGGTAAAACACCATAAAGCCTGTGTACTAATAGGAATTTTAGTATTTATTCCTGCATTTATAGGTAAGGTTAATGCTAAAGTATATTACAATTTAGATGAGTCCCTTCCAAAGGATTTACCATCTATCGTGGGAACCAATAAGTTGAAGAATGACTACGGAATGACATCTACAAACATGATTTTAATTAAAGATAGCCTTGATAACTATAAAGTTAAAGCCATGGCTGATGAACTAGAACAGGTAGATGGGGTATCCTCAGTAATTGCCCTAGAGAAAATATTAGGACCAAGGGTACCAGAGAGCTTTATACCAAAAGATTTATTAGAAAAGATAAGATCAGGAGGCTATGAGCTTTTTGTAGTAAACTCAGAATATAAGGCAGCAACTGATGAGGTAAAGGAACAACTTGTAAAAATAAACGACATAGTAAAAAAATATGATTCTGATGGATTAGTAAGTGGAGAAGCTCCATTGACTAATGACTTAATCAAAATTTCAGATATAGACTTTAAAAATGTTAGTATTGCATCTATAGTAGCTATATTTATAATTATAGCACTAGTATTTATGTCATTAAGTTTGCCGATAATTTTAGTTATTGCTATTGAGCTTGCTATATTTATAAATTTAGGTATTCCTTTCTATACAGGTAGTGTAATTCCTTTCATAGCGTCAATAGTGATAGGAACAATACAATTAGGTGCTACAGTGGATTATGCTATATTATTAACCTCTAGATTTAAAGAAGAACTTGAAATGTCATCAAACAAAATGGATGCTATGAGAATAGCTGTTCAAAGCTCATCTAGATCAATTATTACTAGTGCTTTGACATTCTTTGGGGCTACAGCTGGAGTTGGTATTATATCTAAACTGGAAATGGTAAGTTCTCTATGTACATTAATGGCTAGAGGAGCAATTATAAGTATGTTTGTAATTTTATTTGTATTACCAGGAATTCTGCTAATTAGTGAGAAAGTAATAATAAAAACAAGTAAAGGTTTTATAAAAAATGTTGAGGAGGCTGCATAAAAATGAAAAGAAAAGCATTATCTAAGAGAGTTATAGTGTTAGCTACAGTAGCAGCTATGATGACTTCTACAGTGGCAATGGCACAAGAAATAAATAAGGATGAAACAGTATATGTAATTTTAGATAGTAATGGAAAACCAGAACAAAAGATAGTATCCACTTGGATAAATGGTGAAGAAAATCTAGGAGAATTTAAGGACAAGTGTAATTTAGATAATATAAAAAATGTTAAGGGTGAAGAAACTCCAACTATAAGTGGAGAGGAACTAACTTGGAAGGTAGATGGAAAAGATCTTTATTATGAAGGAGAAAGTAAGAGAGAATTACCTTTATCAGTTAGTCTAAACTATGAGATTAATGGAAAAAAAGTAGAGCCTAAGGAAGCTTTAGGACAATCAGGTAATTTTAAAATAACTTTAACAGTAAAAAATAATGAATCACGAACAGTTAAAATCAATGGAGAAAATAGAACTTTGTATGTTCCTTTTGTCACAGTTTCAGAAATTATGTTATCTAATGATAAATTTAAGGACGTAAAGGTGGATAATGGTAAACTTATTCAAGATGGAAATAATTCATCAATTACCTTTGTTTCTGCACCAGGATTAAAAGAGTCTTTAAATTTAGGAAGTATATTAGATATTAAAGATACTTTAGTAATAGAAGGAACAACTACAAACTTTAGTGTACCAGCTATTATGATGGTTGCAACTACAGAAGCACTAGATTTAGAAAATATTAGTGATGATGATAGTTTAGATAGTTTGAAAGATTCCCTTGTTCAACTTCAAAATGGTGGGGATGAATTGTTAGAAGGTTCTAAAAAGCTAGTAGATGGTCAAGGGCAGTTAAGTTCCAACTATGCTAAATTTAATGATGGAGTAGGAACTTTAAAAAATGGAGTTGCTGATTTAAGTAATGGAATAGACAGCTTATCTAATAATACTCCTACTTTAAAAGCTGGAGCTGATAAGCTACAAAATGGACTTTCACAATTAAAAGATGCTCAAGGACAATTTTCTAAAGGAATAGAAACTTATGAAGACAACGCTTCTAAATTATTTACAGCCTATAATTCCATAGATAAAGGGATAAATTCATGTTTAACTGGTTCAACAAAGCTAAAAGAAGGATTAGCTGCAGGTAATGAAGGTTTAACTAATCTAAATAATTCTACAGCAAATTTAGATACAATAGCAGCTCAATTAGATGCAATGAGTGCTTCAGTTGCAAAGGTTAATCCTGAATTAGCAAATAATATTGCAAAGGCAAGTGGTGGAATTAAAGCTGTATCTCAGGGACAAAAGGATGGCATAGGAAAACTACAACAAGGAATGAAAGGTGCTTCTATTGGTGCAGGTGACCTTGAAGAAGGATTAAATGGATTATCTAAGGGGTCAAATGAGTTTAAAAATAAAGGGCAACTTTTATTACAAGGTACTAACACTTTAAAGGAAAGTTCAGCAAAACTTAATGGAGCTTCAGCAGAGTTGTATAATGGAAGTACAGCACTATCTCAAGGAATTGGTTCTTTAGTAAATGGTACTAATAAGTTAAGAGATGGAGGTTCATTATTATTAAATGGAAGTAATGAACTATATGATAATTCAGGGAAATTATTAAAAGGTATAAATCAATTAAAAGAAGGAAACACAGAACTTTATAAGGGTGTTGTTAAATTAAAAGAAGAAGGCTTAGATAAGTTAAATGAAAAAGGTAATACTGCTATAAAGGATATACAAGGGGTAGTTGAAGCTAAGGATGAGCTTGTAAAACTTTCTAAGGAATATGGTGCTTTTTCTGGTATGAATAATTCTATGAATGGAAAAGTTAAATTTGTAATGAGAACAGAGGAAGTTAAAGCAGAGGCAGATAATAAGGGAGATAAAGAGAAGGGAGTAGTAAAAGAAGAAGTTAAAGAGGAAAAAGGTTTCTTTAAAAGTTTATTAGATATATTTAAAAAATAGATTTATGTATAGTAATATTAAAAACAAGAGAGGTTCTTAAGAACCTCCCTTATATTTATATTTAAAATATATTATCAGTGTTAACTAATAGTATGTATTTTAAATGAAAGATTATTAAGAAAAATTTTAATAATAATGTAGAAAAACTTAGAATAAATTCATAAATGTAGGTAAAAATACTACCGAAGGAGGAGTATTTATGGATATTGTAAGTTTTTTATTATGTTTTACATTTAATTTCTTTTTCTATGGATTTGTAGGGTGGATAATTGAGAATTTGTTTTGCTATTGTATTAGAGGTCACTTTCAAAAGGATGGCTTTCTAAGTGGACCATTTAAACCTATGTATGCCATAGCTATGAGCATTTTAGTAGTAATAGAATCTACTTTTACAATTAATGTTTATTATTTAATACCATTATGTTTTATAATTCCAACTACTGTGGAATATTTAACTGGAATAATAATGAGAAATCATTTTAACAAAAATTACTGGGACTATACTGATCTTAAGTATAATTTTAAGGGAATTATATGTTTAGAGTTTTCTATAGCTTGGACTTTATTAAGCTTTATTGGAGTAAAGTATTTACAGGTAGTGATAAACCAAGCATATGAAATAATTTATCCAATATGGCCAATTTGTTCTACGATTTTACTAATAATTTTACTTATTGATGAGATTATTACTTTTAGAGAGTTTAGAGAAAAGGGAAAAATTATTCAAAATTAAATTAAGACATAGTAGTAGAATAAGGTCTATATTTATAAAGTATTATATAAACAGGTAGTTAGTATAACTGCCTGTTTATTTTTCAATAAATCCTAATAATAGTTTGTTTAATCTATAAGACAAAAGTATAAGTACAAACAAAATTATAATATATCTATAAATACATAGACAAAAACTTGAATATATCATATTATTATATTATAGAATAATTGAATAATATTTGATTAAGGGAGGTATTATAGTGGAAAAGATGGATAGATTTATTGATGATGAAGGTAGAATAAAAATATGGCCAAAGAAGAAAGAAGTAAAAATTGAGATTCTGAAATATTTAGCTACTAAGTTTAAGTATGACTGTTTATATAATGAGAAGGAAGTTAATGATATTATTAAAAAATGGCATACTTTTGAAGATTATTTTTTGCTGCGTAGAAGTTTAATAGATTATAAATTTTTATGTAGAAAAAAGGATGGATCAGAATATTGGAGAAATAGTGAGGAAACCCATGAATAATAAAATAGATATAAAAAAAAGTAATATAAAGAGTGTTGATACAGAAAATAAAGATATTAAAAACAGTGGAGTTTTAGAAGTAAAATCTAATGAAATATTCTGGAATTCAACCATGGAAGAGCTTAAAAAGGGATATATTCAAGAAGGAGATATTATTAAATGTTTAATTTGTAGTAAAACATTCCAAAATGGAAAAGTATATAGAATAGATGAAGAATTTTATGAATCATGGAAAGCAGCAGAGCTTCATATTCAGAATGCTCATAATTCCATGTTGGAATATCTACTAAATATGAATGGAATTTTTACTGGGGTTACAGATGCACAGAGGGAAGTATTAAAGCTTTTTGCAGAAGGTATATCAGATAAAGAAATAGCCAGTAGATTAGGAGTTGCCACTTCTACTATAAGAAATCATCGATATAAGTTAAGGGAAAAAGAAAAGCAGGCAAAGCTATATTTAGCAATGATGGAATTATTAAATGAAAGTACTAATAAGAAGATAAATAAATTAGAAGAGGGAATTATTTGTGATGCTCATAAGACTGCTACTACTTTAGATGATAGATTTAATATAACTACTGAAGAAAAGCTTCAAGTTATACAAAATTATATTAATGAAGATGGTAGTTTGAAAAGATATCCATCTAAGGAAAAGAAAAAGATTATAGTTTTAGAGCAAATAACAAGAAATTTTACTATAGGAAAAACTTATCCAGAGAAAGAAATAAATAGAATATTGGCTAGGATATATGAAGACTATGCCACTGTAAGAAGAGCATTAATTGAATATGGATTTTTAAGCAGATCTAATGATTGTAAAAAATATTGGGTGAAAGAATAAAATACTATAAGTGTGAATACTTTAAATTAAATTGAAGGAAAAATAGTATTTATATAGAATATACATTATTATTAGATTACAGTATAAACTTAAATAGAAGTAGATTTTAATTAGTAATTTATAGAAAGGAAATGGTATAGAAAATTTATATAAATTTATCTATACTGGGTGACAATATGAAAATAGAATTAGATGATAAAAATATACTTTATGTATTAGACAGTATTCATGGTAAATATATAAGCACAAAGTTATATTTTAAGGAGCATACCAATGAAATAGATAAAATAGGTATGACTACTCCTGAAGAATTAAAAGACTTATATAATAATTTACTTGAACAAGTACATGCTCAAGGAGAGTACAAATTTCTAGAAAAAATAAAGTAATGGAAGGTAGAGTTTCTATTGCATGGAAATAAGGTCATATACAAAGAATAAACTTTGTATATGACCTTATTTTACTTCAGGTAGGTGATTCCAATATCTGGTGGGCATACTTCTACGTGTTAATTTAAGATTTTCTCGTTCCTTTATATTTATAGCATTGTAGAATTCTTTCCAAAGGCTTTCAAAATTATCATTAAGAGAGGAAGTTTCTAGATATTCACCATTAGCTTTAGAAAAAGATGAGATAATACCGTCTTTTTTATTATATATTAAAGCAAGCTCTCTCTTTATATCATGAATTATAAAATTTTGGTCAGAAAATCTTTCTATAAAATGAGTCTGAATAAGGGGAAGAATATTATGATCAGGCTCTATAACTGAGTAAAAGGTAAAGGGAGCTATTTCTTTAAATCTAACAAATCCAGTAAATCTATGAGCTTCTAAAGAGACTCTTCTGCAATATTTATCTACAGTTAAGATAATGTCATTATTTTTAGCTAAATTAATGCTATCTCCAAATTTGTAACAAAGTTTAATGTATTTAAATATTAAATCCTCAGAAGAGGGGAGAGCACTTAAATATAAATAGTATATATTTTTAAGTGTTAAGTAGCTAAGGTTATCTTTTATACTAGAATATACTCTATTAAATTTGTCTTCTTCAGTAGTTATTTCTTCTGTTGTTGTAATTAAGCTAGGAACATATGAGGAAGACTTGGTAATTTTCACTTCCTCTTTATAACTATAGGCATAGAAAATTGTAGTTAAAAGTCCCTCAAAGGAACCATCGTATAAAAATTCTTTCATGTTGTAACACCACCTATAACTTTATTATATTTATAGTTCTCCAGTTATATAGGAACCTCTATCCTCTAGAAGTAAAGTTTTATCTAAGGAGTTTATATCATCTTGGGAGGATGAGGATAATATAAGTTTATTATATTCATTACCTAAAATTGGTATAGAACTGTTATTATAGTTAAAGCCAAGAAAGCTTAATTGTTCATACCTTTCATTTTCAATATAGTTTAAGTCAATTTTAGGTTTTAGCACAGATCTTACTTTTTCTTCATCTAAATCCACAGAACCGTAATACTTACCCTTACATATTATAAAGTATTGAGCTCGTTTTAAAACAACTCCTAATTTTTTTAAATCCTGAAAGGTGAGAAAACCAATTCTTCGAGCACTAATTATCTTTTTAGCGCCTCGAATACCTATACCAGGTATTCGAATTAATAGTTCATAGGAAGCTGTATTAATTTCTAAAGGAAAGATATGAAGATTATTTAGAGCCCAATTAGTTTTAGGATCAAAATTTATATCAAAATTTGGATTTTGTTTATTAAGAAGTTCTTCAGCTTTAAAACCATATACCCGTAGTAACCAATCTCCTTGATAAAGTCTATGCTCTCTAAGGGTAGGTGGGGTTTTGAAATTGGGTAAATTTTTACCATTATTCACTGGAATGTAGGCTGAATAATAGACCCTTTTTAGTAAGAAGTTGTTATATAGATTTTCTGTAAGATTTAAAATATCTAAATCATCTTCTTTAGTTGCACCTACGATTAATTGAGTGCTTTGTCCACCAGGTACAAATAAAGGAGCTTTTTTAGACAGCTTTCTCTCTCCATTACTTATAATTATGTTATTTTTTATGGATTTCATAGGGGTAAATATATCCTGTTTATTTTTTTCAGGGGCTAGAAGTTTTAGGGAATTATTAGATGGAAGTTCAATATTAACACTCATTCTATCTACATATTGGCCAGCTTCTTTTATTAGATCTTCATCAGCTCCTGGAATAGCTTTAAGATGAATATATCCACGAAAGTTAAAATGATTTCTTAGCCTTTTTACAACTGATGTTAATAGTTCCATAGTGTAATTAGGATTTTTAATTACTGCTGAGCTTAAAAATAATCCTTCAATATAGTTTCTTCTATAAAAGTTCATAGTTAAGTTTATCACTTCATCTACGGTAAAGGCAGCTCTTTCTACATCATTAGTCCGCCTATTAATACAATAGGCACAATCGTATATGCAGTAATTAGTTAATAAAATTTTTAAAAGAGATATACATCTTCCATCTGGAGTAAAGGAGTGACATATACCACTAGGAGCAGAAGAACCTAAAGCACCTTTGATTCCTCGACGATTAGAACCTGATGAGGAGCATGATACATCATATTTTGCTGCCCCACTTAATATCCTAAGCTTTTTACTAATCTCCATTTAAACTCACCTTCTACAATAAAATAGATAATCCATATAAGAATTATAACAGAACATTTGTTCGAGGTCAACAAAATAAAATTTATTTTTTGTAATATAGTGTGACTTATTTGAAGCATCATACATAACATAAAATATAGCAAGAATTATGGAGTTATTAAATGAACAATTGTAAAGATAACTATAATTGTAAGGATAAATGTGATTGCAATGACAATTGCAACGATGATTGTAAATATGATTGCAATTATGAGTGCGATTGTGATTGTGATTGTGATTCCACTGACGGTGGAGTAGGTGGAGTTGTTGATGCGAAGGAAGTTAGATGTCAAAGAAAGGAAGATAGACTACTAATATTAATATTAATACTTCTTTATTGTCAAAATGTATATACAAACTCTCAATACTATAGATGTATTAATAGTCAAATGCTAAATTACATGATGTGCTCAAATCGTCAGTTAATGTGTACAATTTTATGTATGTCTCAGAACTTAGTAGATAGCATAGTAGATTGTTGTGCTAATCAAAGAAATCGTAAATAAGAGCAGAGTAATCTGCTCTTTTACAATTGGTTAAAAATATATGAAGTGTGATAAAATAAAGTATATATTTAAGAAATAAGGTGATGAGATGGATATGTACGAAGATATAATATATGGAGAGCTAATAGAGTGGAAAAGAGAAATGATGAGGAAACCTACTATTGGAAATAAGCTTTCTAAAAATATACAAGATAAAATGAACGGATTTATTCCAGAAAAATTTCATGTTATGGTTACAGAAGTTATAAAAAATATGGTTAAAGTAGTTATTTTAGGGTCTGAATATACTACATTGGAACCTATAACATATATGTCAATAATAGAAAGAGAAATGTTAGTAAAGGAAAAGATTCAATTATATAGAAAGGTAGCAACAGTAAGTGGAGCTAGCACAGGATTTGGTGGTTTTTTTATAGGGCTAGCTGATTTTCCTATTTTGCTAAGTATAAAAATTAAGCTGTTATATGAGATTGCTAGTATATACGGTTATGACACAAAAGATTATAGAGAAAGATTACATCTTCTTTACATATTTCAAATTGCTTTCTGTAGTGATAAAAGAAGAATAGAAGTATTTCACATATTAAATAATTGGAAATCCTATTCAGATAAGTTGCCTTTGGATAAAGAAAACTTTGATTGGAGGATCTTTCAACAGGAGTATAGGGATTATATAGATTTAGCTAAGTTTTTTCAGCTTGTACCAGTTATAGGAGGAGCAGTAGGAGCTGTAGCTAATTATAAGTTAGTAGAAAAGCTAGGTGATACTGCTATGAATGGATATAGATTAAGGTATTTTCATTAGAGCAGCAAAATTTACAATTCTAATTTCAATAAAATATCTTAAGAGAACACCTCTTAAATATTATATTGTTGTAGCATAGTTTAAGTTAAAGAAAAAAAAGTCGGAATGTGAAGTTTAATCTACATCCCAACTTATTTTAAAACTCCCGCTATGATCTCCTTCAACTTGTATTTTATATTTCCCATCATGAGGTATGACTATAGTTTGAATTAAAGAATTATCTATGTTTTCAGTTTTATATAATGTGTGATCATCCTCATCAATTAGCAATATAGCCAAGTTTCCACTTTCATTTTCAACCTTTATATTAAGAGTTAACTGGTCATCCATGTCTAACTTAAGAATTTTATATTTATAACCCTTAAAGCTTTTGTAGGTCATTTCTATAGAACTATCTGAAGAGTGTTCCTTAGCTTTACTAGTTTTGTAGTTGCCATCAGTAGTTGAACATTTGTTGAGTAGCACAATAGTAATTAATATACATAGGAGTAGTAGGAGTTTAGTTTTTTTAGCCATAAATAACCTCCACATACACATCTAATATATTATATAAAAATAATAAAGAATTATGCCTAAATTATCTATAAATTATATTTTTAAATTTTAAGAGAGCTATTTACTAAAAGTACATAATATACTTTAAAAGAAACATATGTACTATATATTATCTATATAAATCATAGTATATGTAGACAAGATAATATATAATTTAATATGAATACAAACTTATATTCATATTAAATGTTAATAAAACGGAGGTTTTTAATGATTAATGAAAAAAAAGAAATAACTAAAAATGGAAATAAAAAGAAAAACAACTTTTTATCTGGGCTTATGTTTTTAGTAGTTTGTGGAGCTATTGGAGCTGGTATAGGGTTTTTATCTGCAAGTTATTTTAAAAGTTTTATGGATACCTATATCAAAAGTGATAATTTTCTTTTGGAATTACTTAAATACTATGGACTTATACTAATATTTTTCTTAGGGTATATAGTTCATATTATTATTCATGAAGCAGGACATCTTTTATTTGGATTTATGACAGGATATTCTTTTGTATCCTTTAGGATAGGATCTTTAACTATAATTAAAGACAAAGATAAAATGAGTTATAAAAAGTTTGGTATACCAGGCACAGCAGGGCAGTGTCTTATGATGCCTCCAGAAATAAAGGATGGAAGATATCCCTTCATAATGTATAACTATGGCGGAGGAATAATGAATTTAATAGTAGCAGGAGTGGGTATATTACTAGTTGTTTTAATAGAAGGAATTCCTGTTTTGATTTCAACAATACTAATATTAATTAGTGGAGCAGGTATATTTGCAGCCCTTACTAACATAATTCCATTAAAGGTTGGAGGAATTTCTAATGATGGGTATAATGTTATATCTATGTTGAAAGATGTAGATGCAAGAAGAGGGTTTTATTTACAACTTAGGGTTAATGGACTACAATCACAAGGAATGCGAATTAAAGATATGGAATTGGAAAAATTTAAGTTGAATGAAGGAAGTAACTTAGTGAATCCACTTAATTCTTCACTTAAACTTATGGAGTACAATTGGTATTTGGATAATATGGATTTTACAAGGGCAAGAAGGTGTATTGAAGATTTTACACCATGGATTAATAAGATAATCCCATTGTATAGAAATGAAATAAATTGCGAAAAAATATTTTTAGAACTCATAGGTGATTGCAATAAGGAGTTTATTGATAGCATATATGATAAAAATCTTAAAAAATATATAAAAGCTTCTAAATTTATGATAGGAAAAAAGAGAATAATGATGGCTTATGAAACTTTCTATAATAATAATAATGAAAAAGCATTAGGTTATTATGAGGAGGCCATAAAGTTATCTGAGAAGTATCCAGTTAAAGGGGATGCAGAAATGGAGTTAATGTTAGTAAATTGGATTAAGGAGATGAAGAATATTTAATCCAAGACTACCAGTTCAAGTGGAGTTGAAAGCTATGTCTATATAAGATGTAGCTTTTTCTGTTGTATTTATAGAAAAAGAATAAAATTGGAGATAAAAGTTATAATATTTAGAAAATAATGCAGTTACATTTACAACGTAATGTGATAAAATATACAATATAGATATAAAACTTTTTCTAAGGCTATTAATAAAAAGAGGGGGATACTTATGGCTTTAAAGAGGAATGTGGAAGTAACCTGTCCAAATTGTTTGATAAAAAGCAACATTAAGTTATGGAATAGTATTAATGTAACTATAGATGAAGGAATAAAAGAGAAAGTATTAGATAATGACTTTTTTAAATTTAAATGTCCTATATGTGGACAGGTATCAACCTTTGAATATGATTGTTTGTATCATGATATGAATAAAAGAGAGATGATATATTTAATAACAAATTATAGTAGAGATAACGATGAATTAGCTAAAGAGCTAGAAGCATTATCAGATGAAATCTTGCCTCAATTTGGTAATGATTATAAACTTAGAATTGTAACTAGTAACTATGATTTAATAGAAAAAATTAAAATTTTAGACTGTAATTTAGATGATAGAGTTATGGAAATATATAAATTATATTATATTACTAATTTAGTAGACACTAATTTGGATTTTTGTACTAAGAAGATATATTTTGATTATGATATTATTAAAGATAGTATGATTTTTATACTTATAGATGAAAAAGGGGAAACACCATTGTACAATATAGATATGAAAATATATAATTTTATAAGAGATAAATACTTAAATAATATAGAGAAAAAGGTATACAAGGGTTTTCAAGTTATTGATGAACAGTGGGCAATTGGGATTAATGAATATAATAATTAATGATTTAGTATAATTAAGGCGGTATAAATACCGCCTTTTTATTATTAATTCTTCAAAGATATTTAAAAAATGTGGAAAATTATAATGAAAAACATTCAGATATTCATAAATCTTATAAAATTATTTTTAGTAATTTTATCTATGGATATTTTTACAAAAATCCTGAAATCCAGTAATATTCTTATTTTTGGTTTGGTTAATAAATCCATTATGGATAATGGTTACCTTTGGAGGATAATGTATCATTCATTAGAAATTATCAACCATTATAAATTTTAAATTTATATGTTATAAATATAGGACAAGGTGGTTAGACGTAAAAGTACATTAACTACTAGAAAAGTGGACAAGTTATTAAGTCCAAATATAGGAGGAATGGAAATGAAATCGAGAACATTATCAATATTAACATTATTATTAGTAGGAAGTACATTCGTAGGCGGAGTACAAGCTGAAGCTGCTGTAAAGACTAAAAATCAAGTGAAAACTGTGAGTTATAGAACTATAAGTAACAATCAATATGGCAATGTAGATTATACTAAATTTATGAGTGGAAACTTTACAACTGACTTTGAAGCTATGAAAAAAATTATAATAAATCAAAATAATTGTACTACTGTACCAAGTGCACCGTCAAAAGACCAAGTAAAGGAACCAGTAGTGGAACAACCAACAACAGAACCAACTACCAAGCCAACGACACAACCATCAACAGGACAGGATACGTCAACTAAAACTCCTGTTACTGAAGCACCTGTTGTGCCTGAAACACCAGTAGTACCAGAGGCACCAGTTGTTAATGAGAAGTTTATGGCTCAAGTTGAACAAGCTATATTTAATAAAGTAAACGAAGAGAGAGCTAAAGCTGGAGTAGCACCTTTAACTTATAACAAAACTATGGAAAAATATGCTAGAATTAAATCTCAAGATATGGGAGATAAAAATTATTTTAGTCACCAAGACTTAAGTGGAAATCTTATAACAACTAAAATGAAGGCTGATGGAGTTTCATATAGAGCTTGGGGAGAAAATATAGCATATATAGGGGGAGTATCTGACCCAACTGCATTAGCTAATCAATTTATGACTAACTGGATGAATTCAGAAGGTCATAGAAAAAATATACTATCAACTAATTTTGAAAGTATAGGTGTAGGTGTATATAAAGCTGGTAATAGAGTTTATGCAACTCAAGAGTTCTATAAATAATAACAGATAAATTTTAAAAATCAAATATACATTTTCCCATAAAATTAAAAAATGTCCCTTATTGCAGATAATAAAGCTGCAATGAGGGATATTTTTATTAACTTTAATTTTACTAGTTTTTATTTCTTGTAGTAGTAAATTCAGTATATTTCTCTATGAAGATTAATATATTTTACTATATAAATTATTAATTTAGGAGGAAGATATGTCTAGAGGTAGGGGTAAGGAAGATAAAAAGACAGCTAAGAATGCTGGCAAGGATAAGAAGGGTGACAAGAAAGTTAAGAATAAGAATGAGTTAAAGAAGAAAAAATGAACATAGTATTTTAAATCTATAAAAAAGTATAAGGGCTATCTCAAAGTTGAGATAGTCTCTTTGTTTACTATAAAAAATAATTAAATTAATAAAAGTATTTAAATCCATACTATAACACATAATAAATGTATATTAATTAATGTAAAAGGAAGGGATTTTATGGAAGGAAAAAAATGTGTTAAAGTAATACCTCTGGGTGGATTAGGTGAAATCGGTAAAAATATTACTGCCATTGAATATGATAAAGACATTGTAGTTATAGATTGTGGAATAGCATTTCCAGATGAAGAAATGTATGGGGTTGACTTAATCATACCTGATATAACTTATTTAATGGATAATAAAGAAAGAGTAAAAGCTTTTGTTCTTACTCATGGACATGAAGATCACATTGGTTCATTACCTTATATTTTAAAACAACTAAATATTCCGGTTTACGGAACTAGATTAACATTAGGTATATTAGGTAATAAACTAAAGGAACATTTTTTAGAAAATGAATATACCCTTAAAACTGTGGAAGCTGGAGAAACTATAGAATTTGAAGATATTAAAGTTGAATTCATAAGAAATACCCATAGCATAGCTGATTCTTGTTCCTTAGCTATACACACTCCTATTGGGAACATAGTCCATACTGGAGATTTTAAAATTGATTATACACCTATAGATGGTTTAGTTATGGATTTAGAAAGAATATCTGAATTGGGAAAAGAAGGGGTATTGCTTTTAATGGCAGATAGTACTAATGTAGAAAGACAAGGTCATAGTTTATCAGAAAAGTCTATAGGACAGACCTTAAATAGAATTTTTTCTACAGCTACTGGAAGAGTGATAGTTGCAACCTTTGCCTCCAATATACATAGAATGCAACAAATAGCTGATGCTTCAGTTAAGTACAAAAGAAAAATTGCCTTTAGTGGTAGAAGTATGGAAAATATATCTACTGTAGCTATGGAGTTAGGTTATTTACATATTCCAGAAGGAACTATGATAAATGTAGATGACATAAGAAATTACAGAAATGAAGAAGTAACTATAATAACTACAGGTAGCCAAGGAGAGCCTATGGCAGGCCTTGCGAGAATAGCATTTTCAAATCATAGAAAGATTCAATTAGAGCCTGATGATCTTTTTATTATATCAGCATCTCCTATACCTGGGAATGATAAGCTTATATCTAAAGTTATCAATGAACTTTATAAAAAAGGCGCAGATGTTATCTATGAAGCTTTAGAAGATATCCATGTATCTGGGCATGCTTGTCAAGAAGAG
Source organism: Clostridium sp. UBA7791 (assembly GCF_002480755.1). Taxonomy (NCBI): domain Bacteria; kingdom Bacillati; phylum Bacillota; class Clostridia; order Eubacteriales; family Clostridiaceae; genus Clostridium; species Clostridium sp. UBA7791. The sequence goes on from NZ_DLCT01000005.1 coordinate 1,138,612, forward strand.
TTAAAATTAATACATTCATTAGCTCATCCAAAGTATTTTATGCCTGTTCATGGAGAATATAGGCATTTAAAACATCACAAAGATCTGGCTAAAAGTTTAGGTATGGAAGATAAGAATATATTTATAATGAATACTGGAGATATACTTCAGCTTTCTGAGGATGAAGCAAGAATATCTGGTAGGGTTCATACTGGAAGGGTACTTGTAGATGGTATAGGAGTAGGTGATGTAGGCAACATAGTACTAAGAGACAGAAGGTATTTAGGTCAAGATGGTATGGTTGTTGTAGTTGTAACTATAGAGAAGGAAAGTTATAGTATATTAGCAGGACCAGATATTATAACTAGAGGTTTTGTTTATGCCAAGGAAGCAGAAGATATGATCAATAAAATTAGAGATATAGCAAGAGAAGAAATTGAAAATTCTTTAGCAAATAATCAGATAGAATGGTATGTATTAAAGACTAATGTAAAAAGATCCATAGAGAGATTCTTATATGATGAAACTAAAAGACGACCAACTATATTCCCAATAATTATGGAAGTATAATATACTAATGTTTAAATAACGTGCTACAGATAATAGTTCTCTGTGGCATGTTATTTATTTTATAATAGCTATTAGTAATATTTAAATCCTAATTTAATAAATTTATACTATACAAATTTATTAAATTAGGAGGGGTATTATGGAAGAAAGAGTTATAAGTGTGAAAGGAAAGGGTAAAGCATCAATACCACCAGATACAATAGAAATTAATATGATATTAACTACGTTAAAACCTACCTATGAAGAAGCTATGAATGCTGCTAGTAGAGACTTGGATGAATTGAGGTTATGCTTAAGGAGTGCAGGTTTTGATAAAAAAGATATAAAGACTACTAATTTTAGAGTGGACACTAAGTATGAAAATATTTCTGATGCAAATGGAAATTATAGGAGAGTTTTTGTAGGATATGAAGTTACCAATAACTTAAGAATTGAATTTGAGCAAAATGCCATGATGTTAACTAGAGTCCTTAATGCTCTTGCAGGTTGCAAAGCAACACCTGAGTTTTCTATAAGGTATAGGGTTAAAGATGATACAGAAGTTAAGAATTTACTTTTGGAAAGGGCTGTAGAGGATGCAAGATCAAAGGCTAAAGTAATGGCAGAGGCTGCAGGGGTAAGATTAGGAAAGGTACTAAGTATAGATTATAGTGGGAGTGATATTCAATTATATAGGGATATTTATAGTATGAATAAGAATCTAATTTCTACAGGAGGAGCTCCAAACATTGATTTGCAGCCTGATGATATAGATGTAGAAGATACAGTGACTGTAGTTTGGAGGATGGAAAGTTAATTTATTATGGTATTATAAGAGTAGTTAAGCCTTAGAAATAAGGCTTTTTTTATAAAATCATTGAAAAGTATATGGAGTTATTGATACAATTATTTACATATAAGATAAAAGGGGGTAAGTGGATGAAGGGTTTTTTTAGAAAAAAGTCAGTTATCATTTTTATTATAGTAATTCTTGTAATAATAGCTGCTGTATTTGGGGTAAATTATCTAATGGATAGAAAGTCAGGAAAGTTAACAGCTAAAGAAAATCAACAGGAAATAAAATCAATTAATGAAGAGATATCAAAAGAAGATTCTAAGGAATTGAAGCCAGCAGATTATTATCCAGAAGCAGATGTTTATGATATAATGCATAGAATGGCTAATACTAAGATAATTGCAGAGAATAATAAAATTTGGGGAGAATTATCCATGGAAAAAGAAGAAATTCAAAATTTAAAAAGTATTGTAGAAAAGATAGATTATGAGGATAGAGAAAAACTGTTAGATATTTTAAATAGATGGGAAAAAGGAGATTTCTCTCAGGCAGATAAGGATCATAATTATGTATGGGAAAAGTTAGGTGGAACTATAGGACGAGCTGTAGGTATAAAAGCTGATTAAAAGGTATAGAATTTTTATTCTATACCGTTTAATATTTTTTCACTAATATGGCTAGAATACAAAGGCAGATTAGAATTTTAATTATATATTTAGATTAAATTTTATGTTAATTTCATATAAAATGTTTATAAAAGTTATTAGCTAGATGCAAGCTAATGAAAGTATAGATTAAATTTGATATAATAATTAGTAATTAGGAATTATTATATTAACAATAGTTAAGAAAGAGTGAAGATAAATGAATAAAAAAAGTCATCAAACAAAGTGGAGACGATTAGATAATACAGCAAAAATATTTCCTGTCATTGCTAATGAAAACTTAAGTAATGTATTTAGAGTGTCTGTCACTTTGAAGGGAGATGTAGTACCAGAAATTTTACAGCAAGCATTAGAAGAGGTACTTCCATGGTTTGATGGATTTAACGTAAGGCTTAGAAGAGGTTTTTTTTGGTATTACTTTGAAACTAATAAAAAAATGCCCATAGTAGAAAAAGAAGCTACTTACCCATGTAAGTATATAGACCCACATAGTAATCAGCAATTTTTATTTCGTGTATCTTACTATGAAAAAAGAATTAACTTAGAGGTTTTTCATGCCATTACAGATGGAATGGGTGCTATTAACTTTTTAAAGGAACTTACTTATCACTATGTAGAACTACTTAAAATCAAGGATTCCTCTAAAAAAGTTACAAGGAGACCCAGTAGTGAATGTATACTTGATACTGAGGATAGTTATTTAAAAAATTATAAGAGGTTAGCTAAGAAACCTTATAGTACTAAAAAGGCTTATCAGTTAAAGGGAGAAGTACTATATCTAGATACAGTAAGTGTTATTCATGGTTATGTTGACCTAGCAGGACTTAAATCAAAATGTAAAGAAAAAGGAGTAAGTATAACTAGATACTTATTGGCGTTATTGATATGGTGTATTTATGAGGAATACTTAAATAAGCAAAAACATGAAGACCCTATATCAATTAATTTACCTATTAATCTTAGATCTTTCTTTGATTCTACAACTACTATGAACTTCTTTGCTGTAACAGCCATAGAATTTTTATCTGATGGAAAAGAGCATAGTTTTGAGGATATTCTTTTTATGGTAAATAAGCAGATGGATGAAAATATAACTAAAGAGAAGCTAGAAGAAACTATTTCTTATAATGTATCCAACGAGAAAAAAACTTTAGTTAGATTTGCTCCACTAGTCCTTAAGTATATTGCATTACAGTTAGTTTACGGAAGAATAAGTAGGGGAAATACTATGACTCTATCTAACTTAGGATATATAAAGGTTCTCCCAGAATTTGAGGAGTACATAGAGAACTTTCATTTTATTATAGGTGTATCTAAAAAACAAAAAATGAAGTGTGGAGTATGCTCTTATAAAGATAAAGTGGTAGTGACTTTTTCCTCAGTGTTAGGAGATACATATTTGCAAAGAGCTTTCTTTAGAGCTTTAACTAAAGAAGGAATTGGTGTAACAATAGAAAGTAATGGTGTATTAAATGAAAAGGTGTAGAAGATGTCAAGTAAACATATTGGATGAAACCCATACTTGCCCTCTATGCAGGAGAGTATTAGAGTATGATGAAATGAATGAAGAATCCACAAGAATGTATCCTAATGTTGAGTTTGATATAGGTAAATATAACAAAATAAAAAGAATTTTTTTGTTTATATTAACTGTAGTTTCTGTAGTTTTAGGTTTTATTAATTATATTACCTACTCAGGAGTTATATGGTCTTTAATTGCGGTGGTTGGAATTATATATTTTGGAGTTACAGTTACCTATTCCATTATGAATAATGCTAATTTGGCTTCTAAAATATTAGTTCAAACCATAGGAGCTGGAATACTAGTTGTAGTCATTGATAATGTTACAGGATACATTGGATGGTCTGTGAACTATGCAGTCCCTGCAATGATACTATTTGCTAATTTAGCAATTGTGCTTCTTATGATAGTTAATCCCATGAATTGGCAAAGTTATTTTATGTATCAAATTGCTATTACTATTTTTAGCTTTATTCCTTTGATACTATTTTGGGTAAAATTAATAGATAGACCGTTTTTAGCTATTTTAACTAGTGGAATTTCAATTCTTATTTTAATTGGTACCATAGTTTTTGGGGATAGAAGCGTAAAAAATGAATTAATTCGCAGATTTAATACCTAGGAGATAGAAGATGAAAGAGAAAAAGATTAGTATTCGTGGAAATTTAGTTAGAGAATTAATTAATAATATTACAGATACTTCCTTGGGGGAACCAATTCAAACAGGAAAATTTAGAAAGCATCCTGTAGAACCACCTTGGAAGTGTCCTAATGGATATTTATATGAAAAAATAGAGTTAGATAATTTTGTTATGGAATACTTAAAGCCAGAAGAAAAATCTAACGGAAAAGTAATTCTGCAACTTCATGGTGGAGGCTACATTGGTCCCATGAAAAATGTGTATAGAAGATTTGCAGTAAATTATTCAGAACTAGGTAAAAATACAGAAGTTTTAACTATTGATTATAGAGTAGCTCCAGAGAATCCATTTCCGGCAGCATTAGAAGATGCAATAGCTGCTTATCAGTGGCTTATAGAAGAAAAAAATTTTGAATCAAAGAAAATCATGGTAGTAGGAGATTCTGCTGGAGGAGGATTAGCATTAGCACTGTGTCTTTACCTAAGGGATAATGAAATTTCCCTTCCGGCAGGAATTGTAGTTATGTCACCTTGGAATGATTTGACTCATAGTGGTACAAGTTATATAGAAAATTATGAGCTTGATCCTCTTTTTGGTAAGACTACAAACAATATGCTATATGATTCAGCATATTTAGGAGATAATGATCCTCATAACCCATATATATCACCAGTATATGGAGATTTTACAGGATTTCCGCCAATGCTTATGCAAGTGGGAACCCATGAAGTACTTTTAAGTGATACTCTTACCGTGGCAGAGAAGGCAAGAAATGAAAAGGTTAAAGTTAAATTGTCTGTTTATGAAGGTATGTTTCATGTGTTTCAAATGGCAGGAGATTTAATTCCGGAAAGTAAAGCGGCATGGAAGGAAGTTGGAACTTTTATAAATAAAATTTGGAAAACTAAATAGTGATAATAGATTTAACTATTTTGGGGAAGGGGAATAAATCATTGAATATTATTACTGTAAACAATGAAAATATTGAAAAGGAACATATTTGCTGTGCTATTGCTGATAAGAAAGGTGAATGCCAAGTGTCATCGAAGAAAGCATGGATGAAGGCTAGGTTCGCTGATGGATTGGTATTCAAAAAAGGTGATGTAAGAGGTAAAGTTTTTATTGAGTATATACCTGCAGAGAAAGCTTGGTGTCCTATTATTGCAGAAGAGTACATGTTCATTAATTGTCTTTGGGTATCTGGTCAATATAAGGGTCAAGGGATTTCGAATAAATTATTAAATGAATGTATTATATATAGTAAAAACAAAGGAAAAAAGGGATTAGTAATCCTATCTTCAGATAAAAAAAGATCCTATTTAGCAGATAAAAAATATCTGATTCATAAGGGGTTCTTAATTGCAGATAGAGCAGAGCCTTATTATGAACTGTTATATTTACCTTTTAAAGATGGAGAAAGTAAACCTTCATTTAAGTCATGTGCAAAGGAAGGTAAAATAGATGAAATGGGATTTGTACTTTATTATAGTAATCAATGTCCTTTTACAGCTAAGTATGTGCCTCTTGTTGAGGAAATTGCTAAAAGTATGAATATTAATATGCAGGTTAAGAAATATGAAACTAAAGAAGAAGCTCAAAATTCACCAACACCATTTACTACCTATAGTTTATTTTATAATGGAGAATTTATTACAAATGATATCTTAAGTGAGAAAAAATTTATTAAAATATTAGAAGAAAATCAAGATTACAGTAAAGTAGAGGTATAGAATAAATGGCATTAAGAAAAATTAGACTTTCAAATGATGAGATATTAAGAAAAAAAGCAAAGTGGTTGAAAAGGTAGATGATAGAATTAGATTAATCTTAAATGATATGGCAGATACTATGTACAATACAGAAAATGGTGGTGGCTTAGCTGCTCCACAGATAGGAATATTAAAAAGATTAGTTGTAATGGATATGGGACAAGGATTGATAAAATTAGTTAATCCAAAGATAATCTACAAAGAAGGGGAACAAAATGTGGTAGAGGGTTGCTTAAGTATACCAGATACTTGGGGAAAACTAAAAAGACCAGCAAAGGTTATAGTGCAAGCCTTAGATGAAAATGGTGAGGAGGTTACATTTACCGGTACAGGTGACTTAGCAAAATGTTTCTGTCATGAGATTGATCACTTAGATGGAATACTCTTTACGGATCTTGTAACAGAATACATTAGGTAATTATCTTTTAAAATAAAAGTATCCTATACTATTTAAAGAATAATATAGGATGCTTTTTTAAATTATGTTATATAAAAATTATAATAGCCTTGAATGCGTTGAATGTGCAAATTAATTTATGTAAAATAAAGAATATTATAACAATATATTTTATTATGATATATAATTAAATAGATGTTTTATGGTAAAGAGAGGTACTTAATGGTGGATGAGCAAAATATACAGAATGAAATGATAAGTAAAGAAAAGTTAATAGAGTTTGTTGCTCCTTATTATAAAAATAAAGATATAATGCATGGCTTATCACATATTGAAAGAGTTCTAAAATATGTTGAAAGATTAGTGAAGAGCATTGATTATAAAGTTGATATGGATATTTTATTATATGGTGCATACTTTCATGGCTTTATATATAATAGTGAGAAAAATATAATTCAATGGTTATAGTCACAGAATATGTCTCAGAGTATGATAAAGAAAATTATTAATGCTTCAAGAGAATCACAAAAGGATGAGGAAGCTATCACTATAGAAGGAAAAATTCTTCATGATGCACACATGATAGAAGGTGGAAAAACATATTTAATTGTTAAATCACTTATAACAGGATCAGTTAGAGGACAAACATTAGAAGAAACGATTAAATATATAGAAGATAATATACTTGGTAAGGGTACTTGTTATTTGCCAAAAGCAAAAAAGATCTATCGGGAGCAACAAGAGTTTGCTAAGGCTTTTATTTATGATTTAAAGGTGGGTTTAAAGTGATAATTACATTGGGAGGTTTTTAATTTGAATTTTGAAGTTGTTTTAAGAGAAAAGTACTTAGAAAATCCCTGCTCACTTCAGCCAACGGCGTTATGGAAAACCATAAAGATGACTTCTGATTTTAAAAAGGAAATTAAAGTTAATAATAATGAAATTGTAAATCTTATTATAGAAAATGTGGATTTCAAGGAAATGATATTTGACATATTTTAAGAAGAAAATTATAGATAAGGCTTATTTTCAAAATTAATGAATCTTTAGTACAGGTGCTTTTATATAGCAAAATTCCTGAAACCCGCATGAATAGAACAACTATTTAACTATTTACCTATTTAACTAGTTTCATAGTTAAATAGTAGAAATTTTAAATAGTTAGGAGAATATTTATGTATAATATACGCTATGCTACTATTGATGATGCAAAAATACTAGGAGAAATTAATATTGGTAAGGAGCTAAAAGAGTATCGTTATGTAAAAGAAATTGAACAATTAAAGGTGGTGACTTTTAGGCAATGAGCCTAAAAGTAAATTATGACAATTCATAGAGAAAAAGTAAATTCTAGAGGTGAGACCTTGGAAAAATTTTTAGAAAGGTATAATCCTGAGAAATATAAGAAACCTGAAGTGACGGTGGATACTTTAATATTTACTGAGAAAAAGGTGCATGAAGAAAAAAATCAACTACAAATATTGCTAGTGAAGAGAAAAGATCACCCTTGTATAGGTAAGTGGGCAATTCCTGGAGGGTTTGTGAATATGGATGAAGATATAGAGGCGGCAGCTCTTAGGGAATTGAAAGAAGAAACTAATGTGGATGATGTTTATCTAGAGCAACTATATACCTTTGGAGACGTAGGAAGAGACCCACGAGATAGGATTATAAGTGTTTCATATGTTGCATTAGTAGATTATGATAAATTAAAACCTAAGGCTGGAGATGATGCAGCAGAGGTGGCTTGGTTTAGAGTTGAAAAAAACTTATTATACTCTAGTCAGGAAGAAGGTACCTACAGACTAATTTTTTATAATGAAGAAAGAAAAATAAAAATAGAATATTTAGTATTAGAAAAGAGTGTTAAAAAAGGAAGTGGTAGAAGCAGAGAAGTATATATAAAACCTTCAATGGAAAATACAGACTTATTAGCTTTTGACCATGAAAAAATGATTAATTTAGCTATTAACAAGTTAAATATTCTTAGGTAAACTAATACACTTATATTTTAAAATTGTTAAGCAAATGAGGAAATAATCTTTGTTTGTAACACTTATTACAGCAATTTATAGTGCCATGTGATATTATATTACAAAATGAAGAAATAAAGGATAAGTAAGGAATGGTGAAGTCTTATGGATGAAAAATGGATTAATCAGTTAATGACCATTGAATTATTTAAAGATATTGAAAAAGAAGAACTTAAAAGTGTATTAAGCTGTTTAAAGTCTAGCATAAAAACCTATAAAAAAAGAGATATAATAACTATTGAAAAAGACAAATTAACTGGGATAGGAGTAGTTTTGGAGGGTGAAGTAAGTGTTAGTAAGGAAACTTTAGATGGGGATAGAGTTATGATGTCAAGAGTAAAAAGAGGAGATTTATTTGGAGAGATAGATGCTTTTTCTAAGGATGGATGGCTTTCAACTGTAGAGGCATATACTGATTGTACTATCCTATTTTTGCACCCAGATAAGATTGTAGGAGTATGCAATAAAGCCTGTGAAGGACATAAAAATTTAATACAGAATATGTTACAAATAGTAGCTAAAAAAGCTCTTAGTTTAAATGAAAAGGTAGAAATTCTTTCATTAAAAAGTATAAGAAAAAAAATTAGCACATACTTGATTCAGCAATATAGTATTAATAACAGTCTTACCTTTGATATACCTTTAAAGAGAAATGAATTAGCTGAATATATACTTGTATCTAGACCTTCCCTTTCAAGAGAATTAATAAATATGAAGGAAGAAGGAATTATAGATTTTCACAGAAGCTCCTTTAGAATAATTGATCTAAAAGGTTTAAGAGAATGTCTAGGATAGCGAGTTATTCAAGAGAGGCTTTCTCAAAATAGAAAAATCTATTTTGAGAAAGCCTCTTTTGATAAATCTATAAATAATCATAAAATTTACAAATATCTAACAATGGTATCCTGAGATACCGAAATTAAGTGTGAAATTACATATTATATTAATATAGATTAAAAAAACCAATTAAAACAAAATTTAAAAGGAGGTTTTTAAATGAGTATGTTTTGTTATCAATGTCAAGAAACTGCAAAAGGTACAGGCTGTACAATAAGAGGTGTATGTGGAAAGACAGAGAAGGTTGCTAACTTACAAGATTTAATGATTTATTCACTAAAGGGAATTGCTATTTTTCAGCAAAAAGGATTAGAAAAAGGTATAAGATTTCCTAAAGCTAATCATTTTATAGTAAGTGGACTATTTATGACTATTACAAATGCTAATTTTGATGATTCTGCATTTGTTGAAAAAATAAAGGAAGCTATAGAACTTAGAGAAGAAGTTAAGAAAGAATTACTGGATAAAGGAATAAATTTAGGAGAATTACATGATGCTGCTACTTTTGTAGTACAAGGTGATTTAGAGCTTTTAGAAAAATCAAAGGCTATTGAAGTTGGAATATTAGCTACTGAAAATGAAGATGTACGTTCTCTTAGAGAATTAATTATTTATGGTGTAAAAGGTATGGCAGCATATGCTGAACATGCATTAAATTTAGGAAAAGAAAATGAAGAAGTTTATGATTTTATGGTAAAGGCATTAGTAGCTACATTAGATAATACATTAAGTGCAGATGAACTAGTTGCCCTTACTTTAGAAACAGGTAAATTTGGTGTGGATACTATGGCAATGCTAGATGATGCCAATACAGGTGCTTATGGAAATCCAGAAATTACTGAAGTAAATATAGGAGTTAGAAATAATCCTGCTATATTGATATCAGGACATGATTTAAAGGATTTAGAAGAGCTTTTAGAACAAACAAAAGATACAGGAGTAGATGTTTATACTCATGGTGAAATGTTACCAGCTCACTATTATCCATTCTTTAAGAAATATTCTAATTTTGTAGGTAACTATGGTAATGCTTGGTGGAAACAAACTGAAGAATTTGAACCTTTTAATGGGCCAATACTGTTTACAACAAATTGTATAGTACCACCAAAGGAAAGTTATGCAGATAGAGTTTATACTACAGGTGCTACTGGATATCCAGGATTTAAATATATTAAAGATAGAAAAGATGGAAAAGCTAAAGACTTTAGTGAAATTATAGAACATGCTAAAAAATTACCATCACCTAAAGAAATTGAAAAGGGTAAAATAGTAGGTGGTTTTGCTCATGCACAAGTATTTGCTTTAGCAGATAAGGTAGTAGAAGCTGTTAAATCTGGTGCTATTAAGAAGTTCTTTGTTATGGCTGGTTGTGATGGAAGAATGAAATCAAGAAATTATTATACAGAGTTTGCAGAAAAATTACCAAAAGATACAGTAATATTAACTGCAGGATGTGCTAAATATCGTTATAATAAATTAAATCTTGGCGATATAGGCGGAATTCCAAGGGTTTTAGATGCAGGACAGTGTAATGATTCTTACTCATTAGCTGTAATAGCTTTAAAACTAAAAGAAATATTTGAACTAAATGATGTAAATGAACTTCCTATAGCTTATAACATAGCTTGGTATGAACAGAAAGCTGTAATAGTACTTCTAGCATTACTTTATTTAGGAGTAAAAAATATTCATCTAGGACCAACACTTCCAGGATTCTTATCACCAAATGTAGCAAAAGTATTAGTAGAGAATTTTGGAATAGCAGGCATAGGAACTGTGGATGAAGATTTAGAAATGTTTCTAGGATAATATATGCCCCTAATTTACCCCTAATATATTTATCCTTAACATATAAATATTTCAGTGAAAATAAGGGTATTGACTTTATATATTAAGTTAATACCTTTATTTTTGTATATAAATTAATCTATATAAGTGAAATAATAATATAGAAATATATTCTAGTGTAATATATAATTAAAGTTAAATAATCTTGCAGAAGAGGACAAGAACTGCAAGGTTTAATGCTTTATAACTTGATATACTTTTATTAAAGGAGGGATAGATATGGAACTTTTAGATAAAATGAATAGAGCCATTGAGTATATGGAAAGTAATATAACTAATAGAATTGATTATGAGAAAGTAGCTAATGAAATTGGGTATTCAGTGCATCACTTTCAAAGAATGTTTTCTTTTATTACTGAGATTTCAATGGTAGAGTATGTTAGACGTAGAAGGATGACTATGGCTGCTTTTGAACTGCAAAACAGCTCTATGAAGGTTATCGATATTGCACTAAAGTATGGGTATGAATCACCAGAGGCTTTTGCCCGCGCATTTCAGAATTTGCATGGCATAACTCCTACAACAGCAAGAAATAAGGGAATAAGTCTAAAAGCATATTCACGTATATCCTTTCAAATTTCTATTAAAGGAGTAAGTGAAATGAAGTATAGAATTGAAACAAGAGAAGCTTTTCAAGTTTATGGCATTGAAAGAATATTTGACACGAATTATGATGAGAATTTAAGAGAGATACCCAACTTTTGGGATGAAGTATTAAGTAATGGGGAATGTGACAAATTAGCTGAATCTACAGGTAACTTAAACAATCAAGGAGAGTTATGTCCAGTAAATGCAATATGCGATTATAGGAAAACTGGTGGTACTACTTTTCCATATATGATATGTGCTTTAAATAGTGATAAAAGTGATACCACAGGTTATAAAATAGTAGAGATTCCATCAGCCACTTGGGCGATTTTTACTTCAGAGGAATATGATATTGATGATATTAGTACTGCTTTTCAAGATTTAAATAAGAGGGCACACACTGAATGGCTACCTACATCAACTTATAATAAATTAGAAGGTTATGATTTAGAAATGTATTATGAAAAAGAGAGTGGTAAAGGCTATTGTGAATCTTGGATTAGAGTAGAGTCTAAAACTGAATAATAATATATAAATAAGGATCAGCTATA
>NZ_DLCT01000005.1:1150905-1230834 GCF_002480755.1 Clostridium sp. UBA7791
AAGGATCAGCTATAAATTTATAGCTGATCCTTATTTATTATACTAAAAGTTCTTCCATATTCCATACCTGAGTTGCTAAATCTTTATAGAAATCAACTTCATGGCAAACTAAAAGGAGAGTACCCTTAAAATCAATAAGAGCTTTTTTTAGTTCAGCCTTAGAGATAGCATCTAAATGATTAGTTGGCTCATCAAGTAAAAGCCAATTTGTTGGAGTTAAGGTAAGTTTACAAAGTCTAACCTTTGATTGTTCTCCGCCACTTAAAGTTTTTAGTTTTTGATTCATATGCTCATTTTTAATACCACAACGACCAAGGGCTGCTCTTATTTCGCTTTGAGATTTTTTAGGAAAAGAATCCCAAACTTCCTCAAGAGGAGTATGGTCTGAACCATGAACCTGTTGCTCAAAGTAAGCTGGGTACAGATAATCTCCAAGCTTTATATCACCATCTATTGGAGGTATTACTCCCATTATGGTCTTTAAAAATGTGGATTTACCTATGCCATTACAACCTGTAATGGCAATTTTTTCACCTCTTTTTAAAGTAAGATCAAGATTTTTTATAAGTGGATAGCTGTAGCCAATGGTTAGACTAGAGCTTTTCATCACAAGGGAAGCAGAGGTTCTTTTAAAATTAAAGGAAAAACTAGGTTTAGGAGAAATTATTTTTGGTTTTTCTAGTTTTTCAATTTTATCAAGAGCCTTTTGTCTACCCTTAGCCATTTTTGCAGTAGAAGCTCGAACTTTATTTTTATCAATAAAGTTCTGAAGCTTTTGAATTTCCTTTTGTTGAGCAGTATATTCAGCTATATATCTTTTTCTTTCCTCATCTTGTAGTTTTAAGAAGTTATCATAATTTCCCATATACCTTTTTATAGAGGAAAACTCTAAATTGAAAATTACATTTGTAATTTTGTTTAAAAAGCTAGTGTCATGGGATATGACCACAAAAGCATTTTCATAGTCATGTAGATATTTAGATAACCACTCTATATGCTCTTTATCTAGATAATTAGTAGGCTCATCTAAAAGTAATATATCAGGAGCTTCAAGAAGTAGTTTTGCTAGCATAACCTTAGTTTTTTGACCTCCACTTAAATTTTTAAAGGGAGTATCCATACCAAGGGCAGTTATACCAAGCCCTTTACACATAGTTTCAATATGCTTTTCAATATTATAAAACTCACTAGAATCCAGCCTATCTTGAAGATGGCCTAATTTATTGATTAATTTATCATAGTCATCTACATCTCCGGTAGCTAACTTATTACTTATGAGTAAGATCTTTTCTTCTAATTCATAAAGATTTATATAGGCTTCCCTTAAAATTTCTTTTATGGTTAAATTTTCGTTTATATCAGAATTTTGTTTAAGATATCCAATCTTACAGGAAGAAGCTTTAGTAAAAGTACCTTCATCGCAGATTAATTTTTCAGTTAAGATGTTAAACAGGGTAGTCTTACCAGCACCATTAACTCCAACAAGACCAGCGTGTTCGCCTTTTAGTAATCTAAGGGACATATTTTTAAAAATAGTTTTATCTCCAAAACTAAAGCTTAGATTTTCAATATTTAATATACTCATGTCTTTATACCTCCGTAAAATAAAAAAAGGAAAGAGGCTTTGCTCTTTCCTTAAATTTCATGTAAATTAATGCAGTGAAAATTATATTCTAAATCATAGTAGAGTGAAAAATTAGATCTCATATTAGCTATAACAAAATAATAGTGTAGTGATACTAATTTAAATTTTATATGATTTAGAGTATTAAAAAAGAGTCTTATCCTGTAAAAGATAATTCTATTCAAATGTTTAGGTAAAAAAGGGCACAGTTATCCCGTTATTAACCTAAAACACTTACAAGAACTACCATTTTACACAATTCGACTCAACCTCTTTCTTTGCATTAATTTATTTTAAATATAATAATATTCAATATATTTATTATTACATATATACATAAATATTATACCATAGTAGTTGAAAAAGTAAATACAAGTAATAAAATAACTGTTGCTTTTAAACATATCCTCATATTAATCCTAGTAAAGATTTTGTAATTAAGAGAATGAAGTGAGAAGTAGATATGATAAAAAATACTTATTGTAGGCATTAATAAGTACTAATAGGACAGTTGTATAAATTAGTAAGAATTCAATAATAGCATAAAAGTACTAAATACTGCGGATCTAAAGCCTTAATTAATTTTTCTAATAATAATATAATATAGTTAAGAAATTTAAATAAAAATTTCATGAAAGAGGGATATTTATGAAAAACTTAACATTAAGAGATGCAACGGAGGTGGATGCCCCCATTATCGCTGGTCTTATATATGATACTGAGGAAACACCAGATCATATTTGGGGCCAGGGCACTAAAGAGGAGATTTTAAATAGGATTCAATGGCTAGTATTAAGTCAGGAATCTAGATATTCATATTTAAATATAAAGGTAGCAGAACTAAATGGAAAGACCTGTGGAGCTATAGTTCTTTTAAACAGTGAAGAAATATCTGATTTAGATACAAAAACTAGTTTTGAATTACTTCATATGATAAAAGGAATTAAAGGAAAAATAAAATTTATAAAGGACCTTATTTTAGGAATGTACTTAAAAGAGGGTGGAGATAGAGAGTTATATATAGCAAACTTAGCAACTACTAAAAAAGTTAGAGGTCTTGGAATAGGAAAAGAACTAATGAAGTTAGCAGAAAAGGTAGCTAAAGAAAAAGGATATAAAGGTTGTTCACTGCTAGCTAAGGATGAGAAAGTAAGAAAGTTCTATGAAAACATAGATTATAAATTTGAAAAAGAAGAAAAGTATTTTTCTCAGTATTTATATAGAATGGTAAAAATAGTTTAATGTTATATATGTAAATTATTAGGACTAAATGTCCATGATATATATTACCTATGAAAAAAAGTCTTGTCACTTCTAAATGACAAGACTTTTTTCTTATATGTTATTTCTGACTTTAACTATTTCTTTATTCTTAATATATACTCTAGGAATTCTGGATTTAATTCTGCAAAGAATTTCATAGTTTATTGTGCCTAAGGCTTCTGCCATATCATCAGCGTTAAATTTTAAGTCTCCTTCTACACCTAAAATAATAACTTCATCACCAGTTTTTACATTTTCTATGTCTGTTACATCAATCATACACTGATCCATACAAATTCTACCTAGAATACTAGCAAATTTGCCATTAACAATTACCTTAGCATTTTCACTTAATGCTCTAGGATAACCATCTCCATAGCCTATTGGTAGTGTAGCTACAATAGTTTTTTTATTAGTTTTAAAGGTTTTACCATAACTTATATACATATCCTTATGCAATTCTTTTACATGAGCTATCTTTGCTTTCAAAGTTAGAGCTGGTTTTACTGAAATGTTATCCTTAGAAACTTCTTTAGAAGGGTAATAACCATAAAGTATAATGCCTGGTCTCACGCCGTTTAAATAAGTTTCAGGCATATCTATAATTGCTCCGCTATTAGAAATATGTTTTAATGGAATTTCAATTCCAAGAGTTTCTAAATCCGCCATAACCTTTTTAAATTTATAAAGTTGTTCATTGGTATAGGTTTTGTCTTTTTCATCAGAGGTGGAGAAGTGAGAATATATTCCAATCACCTCTAAACCTTCTAAGTTATAAACTTCATTTATAGTTTTAACGGTATCATCACCAGGGAGAAATCCTATTCTACCCATACCAGTATCTATGGCAATATGGATTTTAGCTTTTTTATTAAGGCTTATGGCTATTTTTGATAGTTCCTTTGCATAATCTAAATCATATACTGTTTGCTCAATATCATAATTTATTAGCTCTTCGCCTAAGTATAAAGGAGTATATCCTAAAATTACTATAGGAGCATTAATATTATTTTCTCTAAGCTCTATGGCTTCTGTCAGCATTGCTACAGCGAGTCTAGAGGCTCCACTTTCTAGAAGTGTAGGAACAACATCTACAGCTCCATGTCCATAGCAATCTGCTTTTACGATAGCAATGAGTTCTTTATCTCCAATTAATTTTTTTATATTTTTTGTGTTAGTGGCTATTGTATCTAAATTTATCTCAGCCCATACAGGTCTCATTATTTTTTCCATTGTTACACCTCGTAATTTCTTTCATTATTTCTAGTAAGCTATTTTAGTTATATTCATTAAGAATTTACTTCGTTATATCAAGTGAAACTTACCTTATACTATTATTTTAGTATAATTACATTAAATCACAAGAACCAGTTAGTACAGGATTTATTGATAAGGTGGTTTACTTAGCTTTTTTATATTATCACCAATTATTTTTATTCCTACTTTGATATCTTCATCACTTACTCTACCAAAGCCTATTCTAAAGCAGTCCTTGCCTTTGCCACTATTTATATAAAAGATATCACCAGGCATAAATAGCACATTATCCTTATAACATATATCTAGAAGTTGTCTTGCATCTATATTATTTTTAAGCTTAATAAATATATGAAGGCCACCTTCTCCAGTAACATATTCATAAGGGATGTATTCATTTATCATTTCCATAACCAGATTATACTTATCTCTATAATATTTTCTTACATTTTTTACATACCTACTAAAGGCTCCACTTTTTAAGTAATAGTAAAAGGAAGCTTGATCAAGGAAAGAACAGTGAATGGTTCTACCTCTTTTTACACTTTCTAAAACATCAATTAAATCTTTACTTGCTAAAATCCATCCAATTCTAAGGCCTGGAAAGAGTATTTTAGAAAGACTGCCAATATAGATTATACTATTACCCATGCCACTTAATGATGCTATGGGATCGATGGGAGAGCTAGAGTATAGAAGCTCTTCATTAAATCCATCTTCAATTATAGGTACAGAGTACTGTCTAAAAAGATTATAAATTTCTTTTCTTCGTTTGGTTTTGGTTACAATACCTGTAGGGTTATTATAAGAAGGGATTATATATCCAAATTTAGGATTATACTTTTCAAGCTTCATTTGTAAATCTTCTAAATCCATACCTTCTTCATTCATTTTTACCTGGATAACTTCAATTTCATGGGATTTCATAATTTTTAATGCTGTATTATGGGTAGGTTCTTCACAAAGGATTATATCTCCTTTTTTAGTTAAAGAACCTATAATAATATCAAAGGCTTCAGTAAAACCGTTAGTGATTAATATATCTCTACCTTCAGTATTAACTCTTTTTTCCTCCATATACTGAAGAAAGTATTGGATTAAAGGGGCATATCCCTTAGCATATCCATAGTTTAATAGGTTTTCTTCCTCATAAGTCCAAGCATCTAAGAGAGCTCTTTTAAAGTCATCCATATTAAAGAGACTAGGTTCAGGAGCAATAGATTTAAAGGAAATCATATTGTTTTTATAGGGAAGTTCACTTTTAATAATATCAAGATTTCTAAGGGTATCAGCATAATTGTTAATCATATTCATAAAATTAATATTATATTCTTCACAAGTGTTTTCAGTCTCCATTAAAATAAAGGTACCAACACCCCTCTTAGTAGTTATTATTCCTTTGCTTTCCAGTTCTTCATAGGCAGCAATGACAGAATTCCTACTTATGTTTAAAAGCTTACTTGCTTCTCTTGTGGAAGGTAGTTTACTATCTTTTTTTAATTCACCCTTTTTTATTCCATTAATGATATGTGTCTCTAGTTGCATATAAATAGGTTCATCCTTATTTATAATTAGAGTAGAAAATATCATATTTAACACCACCTATTTTTTTATTAATTGTATTCTTATAAAAGTTATCATAAGAATGCAAAGTAAAAAAGATTCAAGTTTGCATTGGTTATCTTTACAAAACCAAACAAAAGAATCACTTAAAAATAGTTTATTAGAAAAATAAGTTAGTTTCAATAGAAAAACAAGAATAATTGTTGTAGAATATTAATAGAAATTTTGAAATACTTAGGAGGACATCATGAATAGTTTAGTTATTGTATTTTTATTAGCAGTAGTAGGAGGTGTTATTGGATGGGTAACAAACATATTAGCTATAAAGCTTATGTTTAGACCAATTAATCCAATTAAAATCCCATTAATAAATTTAGAGATAGTAGGATTAATTCCAAAGAGAAAAAATGAAATAGCACAAAATATTGGAGAAGTGGTGGCAAAGGAATTATTGTCAATTGATGATATAATAAAAAATGCAATCACAGAAGAGGATAAGGTTATATTTAGTCAGTTAGTTAAAAATAAAATAAGAAATTTAGTGGCAGGAAAGATGGATTTTGTGCCAGCACCCTTTAGGATCATGGTTCAAGGACCAATTAATAACATTATAGAGGAAGAAGTTGATGAGGCTTTAAAGGAAATGGAAAGTGAAGCTGTTAATCATATCAAAGATAAAGTAGATATTAAAGAAATGGTTGAAGAAAAAATAAATGAGTTGGATTTACAAGAACTTGAAAGAATTATTATAAATGTAGCTAAAAAGGAATTAAAACATATTGAAGTTTTGGGCTTTATCTTAGGAGCTGCAATAGGTATAGTTCAAGGATTAGTGGTTATGCTCTTTAAATAAGAATATACATAATTATAGATAAGCGGTTGATATGAGGTATAAAATATGATATGTTAAATTAAGAATTTAATAAAAAATCCACAGAATTCTGTGGGAGAGGTTCGTAACCATCCCTCTATAAAAAACTAGGGAATAAGACTTATATGGTCGTGCTATACCCTTAGTGCGACCTTTTTTAGGTTGTATTTTTTATGCCTTGGGATGGAGCTCAAGGCATTTTTTTATGGTTTCATTAAGAAAGGAAGAGAAAAGATGGACAAGAGAAAAGTAATAATAGATTGTGATCCAGGAATTGATGATTCATTGGCTATAATCCTTGCACTAAAATCAGAGGAGATAGATGTTAAAGGAATAACTATAGTATCGGGGAACGTCCATGGAAAAAAAGGGGCAGAAAATGCATTGAAAATTCTTAAAGAACTGAATAGGTTAGATATACCAGTGTATCTTGGGGAATGCGAACCTGTGGAAAGAAAATTAATTACTGCAGAGGATACCCATGGAAGTGATGGACTTGGAGAAAGTTTCTTACCAAGGGTAGAGGAGGTAACCTATAAAGAAGGTGCCGTAAATTTTATTCTAGATGAGTTAAAATCAGAGGATATCACAATTATCGCATTGGGTCCTTTAACTAATATAGCAAAAGCTTTAGAAAAAGATTGTGAAGTTACAAGAAAGATGAAGGAGTTAGTTCTTATGGGAGGAGCTTTTAAGAGCTTTGGGAATTGCTCTCAAGTAGCAGAGTTTAATTTCTGGGTTGACCCTCATGGTGTAGAAAAAGTCTTTAAGGAATTAAAAAGGAAGATTACCATGGTGGGATTAGATGTTACTAGACAATGTGTTTTAACTCCAAATTATATTGAGATGATAAGACAGTTTAATGAACCTCTTGGAGAGCTAATTGTAAAGATAACTAAATTTTATGTGGACTTTCATTGGAACCAAGAAAGAACCTTAGGATGTGTAATTAATGATCCGCTAGCAGTAGCATATTTTATTAATCCTGAATTATGCTCTGGAAAGGAATATTTTGTAGATATAGTTACAGAGGGAAAAGCCATAGGAATGACACTGGTGGATGAAGGGGATTTTTATAGGGAAAAACCAAATTGTCTAGTGTTAACAGAAGTAAATTCAAAAGGTTTTATGGAAATGTTTCTAACAAGAATTTTTCCAAAACATAAAGAAGATATAATATCAATTTTGAATAATTCTAAATATGGACTAAATTAAGAGGAGGAAGGTTAGAAATATGAATAGTAAAAAGAATAAGAGAATTATTTTTATGGGTTTAGCAGTAGCTATAAACTTAGTAGGAGGATTTATAGCATTATCATTAAAACTTCCAATTTATATTGATACTATAGGAACTATTTTAGTTTCAATATTATTTGGACCAGTAAGTGGAGCTGTGGTTGGAGGATTATCATCAATTATTAATGGTATGACCTTTGATCCTATTTCATTTTATTTTTTACCAGTACAATTAGTAGTGGGGATAGGTACAGGATTGTTTTTTAAAGGTAAGAAGGTTGGAGTTTTAAAGTTGATTTTAAGGATATTATTAGTTACAGTTTTAGGTTCAGCAACAGCAGCGGTTATTGCTTCCTTTGTTTTTCAAGGGGTAACTTCTTCAGGTTCAAGTATTTTAGTTGCAATACTTAAAAACTCTGGAATTAGTATTATTACAGCAGTTTTTTCTACTCAGATTTTTACAGATTTATTAGATAAAGCTGTGAGCTTTGGATTAGTTTTTACAATTATTAAAATGTTACCATTAGATATTAAAAGTAATATTGCTAAGGAAGAATAGTATGGATAGATATAATATAATAACAGGGAAAAATAAAAGAGAAATAGTATTACTAAAGGCTTTTCCATGTGTTTGGGGGAAGTGTACATTTTGTGATTATATAGAGGATAATTCAACAAACTCTTCAGAAATCAATGATATAAATAAAAAGGTGTTAAAGGAAGTAAAAGGAACATATGGTACCTTAGAAGTGATTAATTCAGGAAGTTGCTTTGAATTACCTATTGAAACCTTGGAAAGCATTAGAAAAATAGTAATAGAAAAGAATATAAAAAAGATGTTCTTAGAAAGCCATTGGTGCTATAGAAGTAGATTACAAGAAATGAGAGATTTCTTTGGAATTGAAGTTATTTTTAAAATTGGAGTTGAAAGTTTTGATAGTAATTTTAGAAATTTAGTGTTAAATAAAAATGCTAGATTTAAAGACTATAATGAAGTTAGAAAGTATTTTAGTTCAGTATGCTTAATGGTAGGAATAAAAGGCCAAAGTAAAGAAATGATTAAAAAAGATATTGATATAGTATTAAGTCATTTTCATTATGGAACAATAAATATATTTACAGAAAATACTACGGATATTAAGAGAGATGAAGAATTAATAAGTTGGTTTGAAAAGGAATATAATTTCCTTAAGGATGTTAGTAAAATTGAAGTGTTATTTGAAAATACAGATTTTGGAGTAGGGGATTAATTTTAAGAATTGCCTTATTAAAAGATATAATATACGAGATGAGCTAATCACTCACCTCGTATATTATTATATTAACGAAAATTCAATAATCTTATCTAGTAAAGTTGAATATTCCATGTTAGTAGCTTTTGCACTTTTGGGGAATAGAGAATTTTTGGTCATACCAGGTAAAGTGTTTAGTTCTATTACATAGGGTTTATAATTACTCACCATTATATCTACTCTTGCGTAGGCTTTACAATCAAAGATTCTATAACATTTTTTAGATATTTCATTGATTTCATTTTCAAGGTATTCTGAAAGAATAGCTACTTCCTCTAAGGTATCTGTATCATTGTACTTAGATTCATAATCAAAGAAAGTTCCTCTATGGATTATAGATAGAATAGGTAATGTGTCACCATTCAATAGGGGAACGGTGTACTCGCTACCATTTATATATTCTTCTATAATTATTTCATCACCATACTTAAATCCTTCTAAAATAGCATTCCTCAGTTCTTCTCGGCTATAAACTAAAGAAATTCCAATACTTGAACCACCACTGTTAGGTTTAACTATCATAGGGTATTTTAATTCTTCTATCTTTTTTAAATTTACACCTTCATGTTTGTATAGATTAATTCCCTTTGCTATAGGAATACCCTCAGCTTTAAGAATTCGCTTACATTGTTTTTTATTCATGCAAAGGGCACTAGTCAAAGGATTACTTCCGGAGTAGGGAATTCCTACACTTTCCAAGATACTTTGAATAGCACCATCTTCTCCAAATTTCCCATGAAAGGCTAAAAAAGCAAAATCTAAGTCGTGAATTTTATCTATAACTTCGTTTTTAGAGTTTATAATCATAGGAATTACTTCATATTTATCTCTATTTAGGTTTTTAATTATTTCTTCTCCAGATAAAAGGGATATTTCTCGCTCAAAGGAAATTCCACCCATTAATACTCCAACTCTCATATATACATCTCCTCAAATTTATATTCTTATACTATAATAATATTTCAATGAAAAAAAATAGAAAGTACCATTAAGTAATGGATTTCAGATAAGGGTGGTTTAAGAAGGCAGCTTAATTTTTAAAATTGTCATTTTATTTGTATTGCTAGTACATAAATGAGTTTACATTATATTATAAATTATATGGAATATAAGTACCGCATGGTGTATAATTATTCTCAATATAGGAATATAATGGATGACATTGGTGTATGTATGAACAATTTATATAGCAAACATGAATTACATCTAAATTTATCTATGGATAGGTAAAATAATTGTTTAAAGCATATCAATATTTTATATAGGAGGAGAAATGAAAAGAAAGATATTTATAGGAATATTAGTCATAGTAGCAATAGGGATAATATATATCATTTATCCTAAACAGGGAACTTTTGAAGAGTTTGTTATAAATAGGTATAACATGGATAATTGTACTAGTGTAACCTTTTTTCCTATAAAAGGAGGAATTGATTCATCTGAATCATGGAATATATATAAAGAAGAAAAGACAATGAAATTTATAGATTATATGAAGAGTGTGAAAATGAAGGAAAATAGAAGTAGTGATTATGGAATGGAATATTTGATGACAATTATAGGATCATATAAGGAAGAGGGGGCAACAGGTCCAATAAGAATTGATATAGCTTGGATTAATGAAAAAGAGATTATGATAAGTTATAAAGGACAAAAAAGAAGGTATTATAAAATAGTAGATGAAGACTTTAGTATGGACAAGATTAAAGCATTACTAAAAGATGGTTAATGCTTTAGGGCAATATAAATAAGAATTTGTTAGAATAGTCCTTAGTATAATAATCCAAGAATTAAGAAATAACTAAGAATAATATATTTATTTTTAGTTATAAGTCTTTGATTTAATAAGGGTTAAGAGGAAAACTAAGGAAAGGAAGCTTGTTAACATATGAGTACTATAGTATGTGATTGCGTAAATATAAAGAGAAATTTAAGCATGTTAACGGATTTTTACCAATTGACTATGGGGAATGGATATCTAAAGAAGGGGATGAAGGATAGAATAGCATATTTTGATATGTTTTTTAGAAAAATCCCTGATGATGGGGGATATGTAATAATTGCTGGATTAGAACAATTTATAGAGTATATAAATACTTTAAGTTTTACTGAAGAAGACATAAGCTTTTTAAGGGAAAGAGGAATATTTTCTGAAGATTTTTTGGCGTATTTAAGAGAGTTTAGATTTCAATGTGATATATGGGCCATTCCAGAGGGCACGGTGGTATTTCCAAATGAGCCTATAATAACTGTTAGAGGGCCAATTCCTCAAGGTCAATTAATAGAAACTATGCTACTTTTAACTATAAATCATCAAAGTTTAATCGCTACTAAAGCAAGTAGAGTTGTTAGAGCATCTAAGGGGCGAAATGTTTTAGAATTTGGTTCTAGAAGAGCTCAAGGTTATGATGGAGCATTATTAGGAGCAAGAGCTGCTTATATAGGAGGTTGTTTTGGAACTGCATGTACAATGGTAGAAGAATTATATGGAATTCCATCTCTAGGAACCATGGCTCATAGTTGGATTCAAAGCTTTCATAGTGAATATGAAGCCTTCAAGGCTTATGCAGAAGTTTATCCAACTTCCAGTGTACTTCTTGTAGATACCTACAATACTCTTAAAAGTGGTATGCCTAACGCAATAAGAGTTGCTAAGGAAATATTAGAGCCTGAAGGAAATAGATTAAAGGGAATTAGGTTAGATAGTGGTGATATTGCATATCTTTCAAAGGCTGCTAGGAAAATGTTAGATGAAGCTGGCATGGAAGATTGTAAAATAACTGCATCTAATTCCTTAGATGAATACCTTATTAGTGACTTGTTACTACAGGGTGCTGAGATAGATATCTTTGGAGTGGGAGAAAATCTAATAACTTCTAAATCTAATCCTGTATTTGGAGGAGTATATAAGTTAGTAGCTATAGAAAATGAAAACAAATTAGAGTCTAAAATAAAATTAAGTGAAAATCCAGAAAAGGTAACTAATCCTGGTTTTAAAAAATTGTATAGGTTTTATCATAAGAAAACTAATAAAGCAGTAGGTGATTTACTTACCTTAAGGAATGAAGTTGTAGATGAAAGTAAGCCATATATTCTTTTCCACCCTGTTCATACATGGAAGAAAACTGTTTTAACAGACTATTATGTAAAAGAATTACAAGTGAAAATCTTTGATAAAGGGCAATGTGTGTATTCATGTCCTAGTATTCAGGAAATTAGAGAGTATTGCAAAGGACAGGTTGAAACCCTCTGGGAGGAGTCTTTGAGGCTTAAAAATCCTCATAAGTACTATGTAGATTTATCTGAAGAACTATGGACACTAAAATATGATTTAATTAATAAATATTCCAATGAAGAAAGTCATCCTTAAAAAGTTAAATATTAGCATATAAATATAAAAATGACTATATGATATGAATGTCACATAGTCATTTTATGGCTTCATTTATTTATTCATTAAAGGTAAGCTATTTAGATTTACAGAGTCTTTTCTATTATTAAGATTACTTAGGGTTTCTTGACCTTTTTCTGTTTTACCTAATGAATCTATTAGTATATTTTTAGAGTTTTGGGTTTGAATTGTATGTTGATCCTTAACCTGTTCTTCGTTGGAGAAATCATCATTAATTTTTATATGATCTAGATCTTTATTTAAAGTAGTTACATAGTCTAAATCATCATCCATAGAAGAAATAATATCTTTTGGCTTAAATAGAATTTCTTCAAAGTTATTGTTATATTTGCTATTCATTATGGGCCTCCTTATAATTAGTTTTTTAATATGTTTTTAGCTTTTACAACACATCCCTGAACACAAGGAGCTATGTATCTAAATTTAGGGTGAGGTTCTTCTGTAGCAGATACATATTTCATGACTATGCTATCCAAATTAGATGATTCAGTAAGTTTAAAGTATAGATATTGTTTCCTCTGTAATTTATTTATTCTATTTTTAAAGTATGAGCTTACCTTCATCCAATTAAACTGTTTACTTATATTTAATTGATTGAAACCTGTAGCATAGGAACCAGGTTCAATTAAGATTACAGGAATATTCACTCTTGGAAGTTCCTTAAGTTCTTTATTTAAACAATACCCAATGGATTCAAGGGCGAATTTAGTAGAACAGTAGGGAGATAAAAATGGTATAGCCATGCGACCAGTTAAGGAAGAAAGAAATATAATTCTTCCCTTTCTTCTTTTTATCATTCCTTTTAAAACAATCTGAGTCAATTCTATAGGACAAAACACATTGGTTTCAAAAGTAGCCCTAAATCTGTTTACATCTATCTCAGCTACGGAGCCAGAATCTCCTATGGCAGCATTATTTATTAGTACGTCTATAGGTAAGTTTCTTACTTTTTCTCTATCCTCTTTACATAATACATCTAACTTAAAGCTTTCAATGGGAAGTTTCCATTTTCTATTTAACATATTTAATTTGTATGCCTGTTCATCGGTATGAGTGGTTGCATAAACATAGTGACCTCTACTGGCCAAGGTTATAGCTGCTTTACGTCCAAGACCAGAACCACAACCAGTTATTAATATGTGTTTCAATATTATCACCTCTAGGTTAGTATGTGTTTTATTTCACTTATAATTCTTCTTATACAAATAATGACTTATGGAAATTTATCCATAAGCCATTAATCAATAATATATTGTCTTATTTTAAAAAGTTTTTAATAGCATTTATAACAACGTCTCTATCATCGAAATGAAATTTTCTTTTACCTATAATTTGATAGTCTTCATGACCTTTTCCAGTAATTATAAGCAAATCATCATCTTTTAGTATTTTTAATCCTTTTTCTATAGCATTTTTTCTATTAATAATTTTTTCATAAGGAGTCATTGTAGATAACATTCCTAATTCTATATCATCGATGATTAATCTTGGATTTTCAGTTCTAGGATTATCAGAAGTAATTATACAATAATCTGATAAAGAGCCAGCTATTTTACCCATAATCCCACGCTTGGTTGTATCTCTATCTCCGCCACAACCAAAGACGGTAATAATTCGTCCACAGGTTATTTCCCTTGCCATAATGAGGAGTTTCTCCAAAGCATCTGGAGTATGAGCATAATCTACTATTATATTTTTATTTAAGTTGTTTTTTATCAATTCAATTCTACCAGGAACAGGGTTAATATTGGGGAGTAGTGTTATAATGTTCTCAATGCTCATTCCTAAGGAGTAGCATGCAGCTATTGTAGCTAATATATTGTATACGGTAAATTTACCGGGAATTTTTACATTAACTTCGTTACAAGTTTTTTTAAAATTCACTTTAAAACTAACAGAATTACTTCTATATATTACATCAGTAGCTTGAATATCAGCTGAATTTTCTATTCCATAAGTTAGTATTTTACATGGCACTTCTTTTATTATTTCTTTTGAAACATTGTCATCAATATTAATAATTCCTAATTTACATTTATAAAATAACTTCATTTTTTCTCTTTTATATGCTTCCATGGTACCATGTTCATCTAAATGATCTTGAGATAAGTTAGTAAATATTCCTATATCAAAATCACAAAAATCTACTCTGTGTTTTGCTAGAGCAGAAGAAGTAACTTCAATAATGACACTCTTAGCATTATTATCTTTAAATTCTCTAAAGGCTTTTTGAAGTTCCAAAGCTTCAGGAGTAGTTGGAGTAGTTTTGCTAATATTTACTTTTTGATTGGTAAGTTTGAAGCCTAAGGTACCGATGACACCTACAGTTTTTCCAGTGGATTCTAATACATCTTTAATATAATGTGTAATTGTAGTTTTCCCATTTGTTCCTGTTACTCCTACAAGTTCTATTCCTTTTGAGGGCTCCTTATAAAATATATTACATATATTAGCCAAAGAAATTCTAGTATCTTTCACTTTTATCATAACTATATCATTATTTGAATAAGTAATATCTTTCTCTACTAATATGGCAATAGCACCATTTTTAACCGCTTCATCGATAAGATTATGACTATCAGTATTATTACCATTTATACATATAAATAAAGAGTTTGGTTTTATCTCTCTAGAATCATAACTTACGTTTTCGATGTTTATATCCACATATCCATTTATTAAGGTGTAACTAATTTGATTAAGCAATTTATATAACTTCATAATTATTCCTCCGCAATTAAATAAACTCATAAATAAACTCGTATATTCTTATTATACGGAGTAGATTTCCTATAAATAGTGTTTATATTGCTTAAAATAATGCAAAAAGTGCTTATTAAAAAATGATTTAGGTTAAATAATTTATTAATTTGATAAAGTTACAACTACTAATTCAGGGCGATTAAATATTCTTTGAGGAGCTAGGCTGTTACCAAGCCCTCTACTAATTACTAAAGATGTAGAATTTAATCTGTGGATTCCACTAGTATATTTTGGGAAAAAACCTTGATCTGGAGCTATAATTCCACCTGAAAATGGAAGGCGAATTTGTCCACCATGGGCATGACCAGAAAATACTAAATCTATATTTTCTTTGGCATAAAGTGTAATTAGCTCGGGTCTATGAGAAAGGAGAATAGTAAAATTATTTTTACTTTCAGTTTTTAAATTCCCCAATATTTCATTAAAGCTAAAAGGAGAGTTAGGGTACTCGTAATTATCTATGGGATTAAAGCATATGTCTGCTAGTCCTAAAAGAGAAATAGTAACACCATTTAACTGTATATTTTTATGAATGTTGTCCATATTTATGACACCATACTCTTTAAAGATGATTTTTAATTCATCATATAAATCTGATCTTGATTCATGATTTCCAGATACATAGTATACGGGAGCTATATCTACAGCTGATTTAATGTAGGAAGTAGCTATATTCATATTATCTTTATTTGTTCTTCGGCTATCAATTAAATCACCAGTAATTACAATTATATCCGGGTTAATTTCTTTAGTTAAGGATATAAGATTTTTTTGATTAGCTCCAAATTCTTTATTATGTAAATCAGAAATTTGAAGAATTTTATATCCATTAAAACCACTAGGAATTTTTGAGTTTACGTAATCTATATTAGTTACAACTATATTATTATTTTGCCAATAACAGAAAGTTATAATAAATATTAGTAAAATCATTACAATTATTAATTTTTTTATATTCATATTACACATCCTTATATTAATTATTAGCATGTTCTATTATATTAAATAGCAATTTTAAAACTAATTTATTTATAGTATACACAAATAAATTTCTTTACTAAAGAGAAATGTATAATATTTAACATATATGTAATAAGTGCAAAATCATAATAAGAACTCCTTTCATAAGTCTATTTAGCCTTTATTGATATTTCTATGGCAAAGTGATAGAATATGAAAAAATGGAGGTAATATTATTATGTATAGCTTTAAAAATGACTATAGTGAAGGAGCGCATCCAAGAATATTAGAGGCATTAATCAAGTGTAATATGGAGCAGAGTGAAGGTTATGGAGAAGATATATTTACAGCAAGAGCTATTAAGTTAATTAAGGAAAAAATAAGAAGAGAAGATGTAGATGTTCATCTTTTAGTTGGAGGAACACAAACTAATCTTACTGCTTTATCAGCCTTCTTAAGACCTCATGAAGCGGTAATTGCAGCAGATACTGGTCACGTGCTAGTTCATGAAACTGGAGCCATTGAGGCTACAGGGCATAAGGTTATTTCTGTAGACGTGGAAAATGGAAAATTAACCAGAAAAAATATAGAAGCTGTAATAGAAGAGCACACTGATGAACATATGGTAAAGCCAAAACTTGTATATATTTCTAACTCTACAGAAATAGGAACAATATATAAAAGGGAAGAGGTAGAAGAGTTAAGTGAAGTGTGTAAAAAACACGATTTATATCTCTATGTTGATGGTGCACGATTAGGCTCTGCACTATGTTCTAAAGAAAATAATATGAAAATCTATGAATTATCTCAATTAGTAGATGCCTTTTATATAGGTGGAACCAAGGGGGGAGCTTTAATGGGAGAGGCTCTTATAATATGTAGAGATGCTTTAAAAAAGGATTTCAGATACCATATTAAACAAAAGGGTGCTCTACTTGCAAAGGGAAGAATACTAGGAATTCAATTTGAAGAATTATTTAAGGATAATCTATATTTTGATTTAGCAACTCACGCTAATAATATGGCACAAATCCTTAAAAAGGGTATTAAAGATGCTGGTCACAGTTTTATGATAAATTCATCTAGTAATCAAGTCTTTCCTATACTCCCTAATAAATTAATTAATAGTCTTAAAAAAAAATACTTATTTTTGATTTGGGAAAAAATCGATAAAGAGAATTCAGCAATTCGTCTTGTCACATCTTGGGCAACAAATGAGGAAAAAGTATTGGAGTTTATAGCTGATGTGAAATTATATAATTAATATATAAAAAGATAGAAAACTAGATTTAACTAGTCAATTCTGTCTTTTTACTTTTATAACAATATAAGTATTAGATAGATAGTTTGAAGTTGAGTAAAAAAGTAAGAATATTATGCAAAATTATGATACAATTATTACATACAGCACTAAGTATGTTGTATAAATGTAATAAAATTCATAAAAAGGTATTGACAGTTACCTTACGTAACCTTCTATTATATTAATATAGGGTAAGGTATACGATTGCTTTGGAGGGATAAATATGAATAGTGATGAATTTTATACCACTGGGGAATTTGCAAAGAAAGCAGGAGTTACCATTAGAACTATTAGATATTATGATAGCAAAGGAATTCTTAAGCCATCATATACTAATAACCTAGGATATAGATATTACTCTGATGAAGATTTTATAAAATTAAAAAAAATCTTAGCTTTAAAGTACCTGGGATTATCCTTAGATGAAATTATAAGCACAGAAAATTGTGATTATAAGAAAGAAGATATGATGAATTCTCTGAAACTTCAGAAAAGTATTATTAAAAATAAGATGAATAATATGAAGGTAGTATTAAATGCTATAGAAACAGCTGAATTTAGTATGAATGAGAACTCTAATATGAAATGGGAAGAGGCTATTGATGTAATAAAATCTTTAGAGAGTGAGAAGGAATTACTGCAACGTAGTAGAGATGCATCTAATTTAAATGAAGGTGTGAAGTTAATGGATAGATTCTCAACAAATAGGTATGGTTGGTATCCATGGGTATTTGATAATATGAAAATCAAAAAGAAGGATAAGGTTTTAGAAATAGGTTGTGGTAATGGAGTTCTATGGGCTAAAAATATGGACAATCTACATGAGAGTATAGAGGTTACGCTAACAGAGATATGTGAAGATATGATAAATGAAGCAAAGTTAAATTTACGAGATAATTCTAAAAGGTTTAATTTTATAATAACTGATTTAACATCATTACCCTTTGATGATAATAGTTTTGATGTAGTAATTGCTAATCATATATTATTTTTTATGAAAGATATAGATTTAGCTCTAGCTGAGATAAAAAGAGTTATTAAACCTAATGGAGTAGTATACTGTTCTACTATTGGAAGTAATCATTTAAGGGAGTTACAAGAATTAATGTTAAGCTTTAGTAGTAATATACGCATATATGAAGATAAGTTATCTTGTAAATTTGGATTAGAGAATGGGGAAAAAATACTTAGTAAGTATTTTAATACAGTAGAGAAAGTTTTGTATGATGATAAGCTTATAGTTAATGACACCAATAATATATTAGAATATATCTATTCTATACCTGGAAATATATTAGACATTATTGATTCTAAGAAAAAAGAATTTGAAGGTTATATAAAAAAAATAATTGATAAAAATGGAGAAATTTTTATAACCAATAGTTTAGGTTTGTTCAAGGCTAAAAATAAATAGAGTGTAAACTTTTACTTGTGTAAAACAATATTACATAATTTAATTTATTACTTAGGTTATGGGATATTGATATTATAAATAAAAAATTGTTAATTTAAATAAAGTATTTTTAATTAACAAAATGTTGTATAAGAAAGGAAAGAATTATGGGAATAAATGTTACAAGCGAAATTAAACCATTAAAAAAAGTCTTGTTGCATAGGCCTGGTGCAGAAATTGAGAATTTAACACCGGAATATCTGGAGAGATTATTATTTGATGATATTCCTTATTTAAAAGTAGCACAGGAAGAACATGATGCCTTTGCACAGGTTTTAAGAGACAATGGAGTAGAAGTTGTATATTTACATGAATTGGCAGCAAAAGTAATGGAAGACCCAGATGTTAAAGATGAATTTATTAAAATGTTCATAAAAGAAGCTAAAGTAGAGAGTGAACAAGTTAAAGAAGAATTATATAACTATTTAATTAGTTTTAATTGCAATGAAGAGTTAATTAGAAAGACTATGGCTGGAATTAGTAAGTCAGAATTGAAGAAAGCAAAAGCAAGGCATTTAGAGGATTTTTTAAATGAGGCATATCCATTTATTACAGATCCAATGCCAAATCTTTATTTTACGAGAGATCCCTTTGCATCCATTGGAAATTCAATAAGCTTAAATAGGATGTATTCTGAAACAAGAAATAGGGAAACTATATATGCACACTTTATATTTAAATATCATCCTGATTTTAAGGGAACTAATAGGCTTTATGACAGAGATTTTGATTATAATATAGAGGGGGGAGATATTCTTAATATATCTGAAAAGGTTCTTGCAATTGGAATATCTCAAAGGACAGCTCCACAGGCAATTGAAAAAATATCAGAGAGAATATTCTTTGAAACACCAGATAGCAAAATTGAAACTGTATTAGCATTTAAAATACCAAAGACTAGAGCATATATGCACCTAGATACAGTATTTACTCAAGTTGATTATGATAAATTCACTATTCACCCACAAATAGAAGGACCTCTTGAAATATTTGAATTAACTAAAGGGGAAAATGGAAAAGTGAAAATTACTAAGGAAAGTATGACATTACAAGAGGTATTGTCGAAATATTTAGAATGTGATGTAAAGTTAATTCGATGTGGTGGAGGAGATTATGTAATTTCACAAAGAGAGCAATGGAATGATGGCTCTAATACTTTATGTATAAGACCAGGTGAAGTTATTGTATATTCAAGGAATTATGTAACTAACAAGATATTGGAAGAGTATGGGATAAAAACTCATGTTATACCATCATCTGAATTATCAAGGGGACGTGGAGGCCCTAGGTGTATGTCTATGCCTTTGATTCGTGAGGTTTAATAACACAAATATAACCAACATTTATTGTGTATTTTAAATTAAATAAAAATATAATATATTTGTAAAATAAAAAATCTTCTTTAAGTATCCAATAATTAAATACTGAAGAAGAATAAAATTATATAAAAAACAACATATTAGGGGGAGTATAACAATGGCAATTAATTTAAGAGGACGTTCATTTTTAAAATTATTAGATTTTACACCAGAGGAAATTAGATATTTATTAGACTTATCTAAGGACTTCAAAAATTTAAAGAGAGCTGGAGTACCTCATAAAAATTTAGAGGGAAAGAATGTTGCAATATTATTTGCTAAGGATTCTACTAGAACAAGATGTTCCTTTGAGGTAGGAGCTATGGATTTAGGTATGGGTGTTACTTATTTAGGACCTACAGGTTCTCAAATGGGTAAAAAGGAATCTATTGCAGATACAGCTAGAGTATTAGGTAGAATGTATGATGGTATAGAATATAGAGGTTTTGATCAAGAAATAGTTGAAGAATTAGCAGCTTATGCAGGAGTTCCAGTTTGGAATGGATTAACAACTGAATTCCATCCAACTCAAATGCTTGCAGACTTATTGACTATAGAAGAGAAGTTTGGAAGATTAAAAGGAATTAACTTTGTATATATGGGTGATGCCAGAAATAATATGGGTAACTCTTTAATGGTTGCTTGTGCAAAAATGGGTTTAAATTTTACAGCTTGTGCACCTAAAGAATTATTCCCAGCTGAGGAGCTAGTTGAAACTTGCAAGGAAATTGCAAAGGAAAATGGATGTACTGTAACATTAACTGAAGATGTTATGGTTGGAACAAAAAATGCAGATGTTATCTATACAGATGTTTGGGTATCTATGGGAGAACCAGATGAAGTTTGGGAAGCAAGAATAAAAGAGCTAAGACCATATCAAGTGAATAGAACTGCAATGGAAAATGCTAAACAAGAAGCTATATTCATGCACTGTCTACCAGCATTCCACGATTTAAAAACTGTAGTAGGAAAAGAAATGGGAGAAAAATTTGGAATGACAGAAATGGAAGTTACTGATGAGGTATTTGAGTCAAAACAATCTGTAGTATTTGATGAAGCTGAAAATAGAATGCATACAATTAAAGCAGTTATGGCTGCAACTATAGGGCTATAATAATTAAACCCCTTCTTAAAATTAAGAAAGGAAGGGGTTTAACCTATTATTTAATTAGCTAAACAATAAAATATTATATTTAAGGCATAGATAAAAATATAGTAGTCTCAACATATTTTATATTTAAATTATATATGGGGTGAATTAAATGAAGGAACTAGTAATAGCTTTAGGGGGAAACGCCTTAGGAAAAACAGCTGAAGAACAATTAGATTTAGTTAAGCATACAGCAAAAACCATCGTTGATTTAGTAGAAGAAGGCTATAATGTAATTGTTGGCCATGGTAATGGTCCACAGGTTGGAATGATAAACTTAGCTATGGAATTTGCAGCAAATAATGGAGCAAATACTCCATTAATGCCTTTTGCAGAATGTGGTGCCATGAGTCAAGGATATATTGGATATCACTTACAACAATCTATTAGAACAGAGCTTATATCTAGAGGAATTAGAAAAAATGTTGCAACTGTAGTTACTCAAGTTGTAGTTGATGAAAATGATGAAGCTTTTAAAAACTTAAGTAAACCAGTAGGAATGTTCTATAGTAAGGAAGAAGCAGAAAAGATAGCTGCAGAAAAAGGATTTACATTTGTAGAAGATGCAGGTAGAGGATATAGAAGAGTAGTTGCATCTCCACAGCCGCAAAAAATTGTAGAGCTTGAAACAGTTAAACAATTAGTTGAACAAGGAACTATAGTTATTACTGTTGGTGGTGGTGGTATTCCTGTAGTAGAGGAATCTGATGGATCTCTTAGAGGTGTTGCAGCAGTTATAGATAAAGATAAATCAAGCGCAAAACTTGCAAAAGATTTAGATGCAGAAATGCTAGTTATTTTAACAGCTGTTGATAGAGTTTGTATAAACTTTAATAAACCAAATCAAGAAGAACTATCAGAAGTTAATCTAGAAGAGGCTGGTAAATATATACAAGAAGGCCATTTTGCTAAAGGTTCAATGCTACCTAAGGTAGAAGCATGTATGGACTATGTTAAATTTAGTAATAATGGTAAAGCTTTAATAACTTCACTAGAAAAAGCTAAAGAAGCTTTACATGGTATAACAGGAACTATAATAGAAAAATAATCGAATTTTATCTGGGTAAAACTAGAGTATGAGGATTTAAAGCATCTGTGAAAGCTGTTTTAAGTCCTCATTTTTATATGTAAATTTTAGTAAAGGTGATATAATTCTTTTATAGGGTGTTTAACTATTTTTATATTTTTATATTTTTATATTCAGTGAAGGTTAAAATCTATGAAGCTTAAAGCATGTAGGGAAAATATTATGGTGAACATTAACTAAAATAATTTATATTGGAGGTATATGAATATGATTACTATTGTAGCAAAAAAGACTATAAAAAAAGATAAAAAAGAAGAATTTAAAAATTTAGCCAATAAACTTATAGAAGAAAGTAGGAAAGAAACTGGATGTATAGAGTATGATCTTTACGAAGATTTAAGAAATAGTGATGTAGTTGCATTCATTGAGGTTTGGGAGAGTGAAGAAGCAATAAAGTTACATAACAATACAATACATTTTACTAATCTTGTACCAGAACTCGCTAAACTTCAAGAGGGAGAAACAGAAATAACTCTTTATAAAAAAATATAGATAGAAAGCCTATTTCAAAGATAATATTGAAATAGGCTTTATTATATTTGAGAAAGTATTCCTAAATTATAACTTGATGTATGTATAAAAATACATATTTTAATAACAGGCAATGGAATATATGAAAAGTTTAATATATTGAAATTTTTATAAAATATTCTTTAAAATGAAATGAAGTTTATTACATATATTATAAAACCTTTAAGTTAACCACATAATTATCCATTAGAACAGTGAATATTATAACAGTTATTATATAAAAATATATATATTCGATAAAATAAATATTAGTTTTCTATTGTAATTTTATTAGTTTTGGAATAAAGTAATAATTGCTGATAAATTTCTACGTTATATTAGATAGATACATAATAGAAATAGGGATTTGAAAGTAAAATTTGACTGAATGCTAATATAACATAAGTGGCATTTTAACGGAGGGGATTTATATGGATATTAACTTAATTGGAGTACCTCTTTATTATGGATGTGATAGAGCAGGGGTAGAAAATGGACCAGATGAATTAAGAGAAAATGGAATTAAAAAATTATTAGAAAATCATAAAAATAAGGTATATGATTTAGGTAATATTTATGTTAATAATACAAAGGATAAGCAACCTTTTGCGGCCGGAGTAAATGCAAAATACATTAATGAAATTATAGAAGTAACTGAGAATTTAGCTAATTCAGTTTATAGTTCCCTATGCGGTGGAGGTTTTCCTATAACTTTAGGTGGAGATCATGCTTTAGCTATGGGAAGTGTTGCTGGTTCAAGTAGATATTTCCAGGGAGATTTAGCTGTAATATGGATTGATGCTCATGGAGATATAAATACCTTTGAGACAAGTCCTACAGGAAATGTTCATGGTATGCCATTAGCTGCATCAATGGGTTTTGGAGATGAATCTTTAACAACTTTATATTTTAATGGTATAAAAGTTAAAAAGGAAAATGTATTTATAATTGGAGCAAGAGATTTAGATGAAGGTGAACTTCAATTAATTAAAGATAAAAATTTAACTGTTTGGACTATGGATAAAGTAAGAGAAATAGGTGTAGATAAAGTGTGTAAGGAGCTTTTGGAAGGTTTAAAAGCACGAGGAATAAATAATATTCATATTAGCTTTGATATAGATTCTGTAGATCCAAAATTAATAAAAGGAACGGGAACTCCAGTTCCAAATGGATTTAATATAAATGATGCAGAGAAGTTATTAACTAGTATATTTAATACTAGATTAGTTAAATCTATGGATTTTGTAGAATTTAATCCATGTTTAGATGATACTGATACTACGTTAAAAAGTTGTATGGCATTAATAAAAAAAATAGGTGAATTAATATAGATATAAAAATTAAATAATTAAATCTGTAGAAATGTAGTATACTATGTTTAATGATATATATTTATATCTAAGTTAATCAAAATAAAAATGGAGGTAATAGTTATGCAAGTAACAAAGGAAATGACTATTGGGGAAGTAATAAGACAAAATGAGAAAGCAGCAGAAGTTTTAATGAGTTTTGGTATGGGTTGTGTTGGATGTCCTTCAGCACAAGCGGAAACTCTTGAAGAAGCATGTATGGTTCACGGGTTAAAAATAGATGACTTATTAAGTAAACTCCAAGCTATTTAGGAATAAAATATAAGATTTAAAGACGCTACATAGGTAGTGTCTTTTTTTATAGATTAATTTACAAAAATGAAAGGTGTATAGTTTAGAATTATTATTTCTATGCATAAAAATTGCTCTTTTAAAAGATAATATATTAGAAAACTAATAATTGGAGGTAAATTAAAATGAAATCAGTACATTATAATGTTTCAGGATTAGTAAATTCAGAAAGTAGAACTAAGTTAAATAATTCTTTAGATAAAATTAATGGTGTACAACAGGTCTGTGTTGATATAGCAAGAGGTACAGTGGAAGTAAATTATAACAGTCCAGCAACTCCAGAAGAAATTAAGGACTGTATTTCTCATACAGGGTATATAGTAAAGTAAAAAAAGATAGAGCAAGAGTAATGGAGTTAAAATATTAATTTCTATATATAGATAAGGAGTGTTAAAATGGACTACAATTTTCCAATTGGGTTTAAGCCTCAACATCAAAGTATACAGCCAGGCATTGAAAGTGAAATGGAACCAAAACCTATCTATGAAATAGATGATTATCATAAAACTTCAGACAGATTAAAGGGCAAAGTAGCTTTAATTACAGGGGGAGATAGTGGTATAGGAAGGGCTATTTCTATACTATATGCAAAAGAAGGAGCAAAGGTATGTATAATTTATTTAAATGAACATGAAGATGCTAAGGAAACAAAAAGTCTTATTGAAGAAAGAGGAGGAGAGTGTTTGCTCATCTCTGGAGATATTGGTAATGAAGACTTCTGCAAGGAAGCTATAAAAAAAGTAGTACAAAAGTATGGAGTTATAAATATTTTTGTATCAAATTCTGCAGAACAACATGAGTGTCAACAAATTAATGAGATAACTAGTAAGCAATTACATAAAACCTTTGATACAAACTTCTTTGGAGCTTTCTATTTAACAAAAGAAGTACTCTTTCATATGAAGAAGGGGGATTCAATAATATATACAACTTCTGTAACAGCCTATGAAGGAAATGAAACTTTAATAGATTATTCTTGTACTAAAGGAGCTTTAACAGCCCTAACTAGAAGTTTATCAAAGTCATTGGCTACAAGAGGAATAAGGGTAAATGCAGTGGCACCAGGTCCAGTATGGACGCCACTTATACCATCATCCTTTCATAGTGATAAGGTATCTACTTTCGGCAGTAATACCTTGTTTAAAAGAGCAGGTCAGCCTGTTGAAATTGCAGAGAGCTATGTATTCTTAGCTGGAGATGGGGCTTCATTTATAACTGGAGAAACTATTCATATAAATGGTGGTCAATTTATAACTAGTTAATAATTTATATAATTAAATTAAGTTACTTAGTTAGACCATGAGTAGATAATGTAATTATTGTCTACTCATTTTATTTTCATGAAATAAATTATAAAAAACATAAAATTAACCCTGTTTAATTTTACATATATGGTATAATAATGAGTTGAGGCAAACTATTGGAGTATATCAAAGTGAAGCCATAATAATGTGAATAATTTTTGGGGGGTAAAATATGAGAAGTATAGCATTTATAGGAGGACTATTGATAGATGGATCAGGAACTGAACCTGTAGAAAATTCCTTAGTTCTTGTTGAAAATAAGAAAATTACTTATGCTGGAGTGATGAAAGAAATAGAAGAGAATTATGAAATAATAGATATATCAGGAAAAACTATTATGCCAGGGCTTATAGATTCTCATCTACATTTTAGCGGAAATAGAACAGATAGTGATACAGAGTGGGTATTAGAGCCTGTGATACAAAAGACAATAGTAGCTGTTGCTCAAGCTAGAGAAGCTTTGGAGCATGGACTAACATCCGTAGGTGAAATTTCTCGTTCTGGAATTCATCTTAGAAATATGATTGAAGAAGGAATAATACCAGGACCACGTATAGTTGCAACAGGTTTAGGATTTTGTAGAACTTCAGGACATGGAGATTCACATAATTTACCATTGAACTATAATGAAGATTCACATCCATGGGCAGAAAGAGTTGATGGACCTTGGGAATTGCGTAAGTCTATCAGAAAACGAATACGTGAAAATCCTGATGCTATAAAAATATGGTCTACTGGAGGAGGTATATGGAGACATGATGCCAAAGCAGCATCTCACTATTGTATGGAGGAAATACAAGCTGTGGTAGATGAATGCAATATGGTTGGATTACCGGTTTGGTCTCATGCTGAAGGTTATGAAGGAGCTTTAAATTCATGTAAGGCAGGAGTTTCTGCTATAATCCATGGTCAGGAATTAAATGAAGAATGTTTAGAAATAATGAAGGAAAAGAATATAAGCTTTTGTCCAACCCTTCAATTCTTCTATCAATGGTTTACAGTGTACGAGCCTCCCTATAGAAAAATTTTAGATGATTATGAGGGAGAGACAGTAGCTGAAAAGGAGCTAAATCGTATAATAAGTAATCTAAGAAATGCAAATAAAAAGGGAATAAGAATAACAGTAGGTTCAGATTCCTTCTGTAGTAGCTTAACTCCCTATGGAGAATATGCAATAACTGAAATGTATACTCTTTGTAAAGCTGGACTTACCAATATGGAGGTAATTTTAGCAGCTACAAAAAATGGAGCAGAAATGCTAAAAATTGATGATATAACAGGCACTTTGGAGTCAGGTAAGTTTGCTGATATTATTGTATTGAATGGAAATCCATTAAAGGATATTCATGATATAAGAAGTGGTAACATGCAGATAATTATGAAGGAAGGTACCTTTGTAAAGAAAAATATAAATTAATAGTTTAAAGAGTTGTCTTAAAATACACTAGATCTTAAATTGATGTTTAAGCATCATTTCCTTAATGAAATGTGAATAAATATCTTAAAGAGTGCAAAATTTTAAGGCGCTTTTCTTTTTTTGAAAAATATAATTACTTAGCTTTATTGAGCAACAAAGCACATTAACCCATTAAGAAATAGTGAAATATAGATATATATGAAGATTGTTATTAATTTATCATTAAAAAGTAATGGATTAAACAAAAATTAATGGAATATTGAGAGAATAAATCAATATATATATATCATATAAAAAATGGGGGGTGAGAATTTGATTAAATACATTCTAAAAAGACTAGGTATAAGTGTAGTAACTATATTTATAGTTATCACTGCGACATTTTTTTTAATGAGATTAATGCCTGGTGGACCTTTTGATGGTGAAAAGCCACTACCACCAGAAATAAAGGCTAGTTTAGAAGCAAAATATGGATTAGATAAATCTTTAGGTGAGCAATATTCTATGTATTTAAAGGACTTGCTTAAGGGGGATCTAGGTCCAAGTATGAGATACAAAGGAAGAGAAGTACAAGAAATAATAGGTTATTCTTTCCCGGCATCTGCTAAACTTGGTGGAGTAGCTGTGGCAATTTCCTTAATTTTTGGAATACTTTTAGGGATAATTGCTGCTCTTAAATATAATAAGTGGCCAGATTCAATATGTATGGTACTTGCTACACTGGGAGTTACATTGCCAAGCTTTGTTATAGCTACATTATTGATGTATGTATTTGGAGTTAAACTAAGCTTAGTTCCAATAACAGGGTTAGATAACTTAAAGAGTTATATTTTACCATCAGTAGCTCTAGCTGGATATTCCATAGCATTTATATCTAGACTTACAAGATCTAAACTTTTAGAAGTTTTGAAATCAGATTATATTAGAACTGCAAAGGCAAAAGGAGTTAATGGTAGAAGAATCATGTTTAAACATGCTCTTAGAAATACATTAATCCCTATAGTAACCTACGTAGGTCCATTGATTGCAGGAATATTAACTGGTAGCTTTGTAGTAGAAAAGATATTTGCTATACCTGGACTTGGAAGAGAGTTTGTAACTACAATAACAAATAGAGATTATACAACTATACTTGGAGTAACTATATTCTATAGTACACTTCTTATACTATGTAATTTAATTGTGGATATTATGTATGTAATTATAGATCCAAGAATTAAATTAGAAAATGTTGAAGCGTAGGAGGTGATGTTATGGAATTTAATGAAGAAATTAATGAAATTTTAGAAAAGGATTTTGTCTTTGTAGATGAAGGTAGTAAACAAAAGGATACAATAAATAGGCCAAGTGTATCTTATTGGAAAGATTCGTGGAGAAAACTTAAAAAAAATAAGTTAGCAATAGTAGGGCTTATCTTTGTTATTCTTATAACTCTAGGAGCTATATTTATTCCTTGGTTTTCTAAACATGATTATACGACAAATAACTTAATGCTTACTAACCAAGGACCGTCTGCAGAGCATTGGTTTGGAACAGATTCACTAGGAAGAGATTTGTTTGTAAGGGTTATGTATGGTGCTAGATATTCTTTAATAATTGGTTTTGTGGCATCTATACTTAATTTGGTTATAGGTATAGTATATGGTGGAATTGCTGGACTTATAGGTGGATGGGTAGATAATATTATGATGAGAATTGTAGATATAATATCTTCTATACCTATGACAATATATGTAATACTATTAATGGTCATTCTTGAAAAAGGTGGTTTATTCAATATTATTGTAGCATTGGCTATTTCTTATTGGATAGGTATGGCTAGAATTGTTAGGGCAGAAATACTTCAGCTTAAACAACAAGAATTTATTTTAGCTGCTAAAACTTTAGGAGCTCAAGGTAAGAGAATACTATTTAAACATCTAATTCCAAATTGTTTAGGTCCAATTATAGTAACTCTTACACTGCAAATACCAACTGCAATATTTTCAGAAGCTTTTTTAAGTTTTATTGGATTAGGATTAGTACCACCACTTGCATCATGGGGAACTTTAGCTAGTGATGCTTTATCTACTTTAAGATTATATCCGTATCAGCTTTTATTTCCGACGTTGGCTATATGTATAACAATTTTTTCATTTAATATGCTTGGTGATGGGCTTAGAGATGCTCTAGATCCAAAGATTAAAAAGTAGGTGGTGGAAGGATGAGTAATTTGTTAGAAGTAAATAATTTAAAAACATCTTTCTATACTCAATTTGGAGAAGTGCAAGCTGTAGGGGGAGTTTCATTTAATCTAGAACATGGTAAGGTTATGGGTATAGTTGGAGAATCTGGTAGTGGAAAAAGTGTTACAATGATGTCTATTATGAGGCTTTTAGATGATAATGGTAAAGTAAAAGAGGGGAAAGTAAGATTTGAAGATAAGGATATAGTATCTATCAGTGAGGAAGATATGTCTACCATAAGAGGGGATGATATATCCATGATTTTCCAAGATCCTATGACTTCTTTGAATCCGCTTATGACTATAGGAAATCAAATTATGGAGCCGCTTAGAATCCATAAGAAGATGACTAAAGAAGAAGCACATAAAAAAGCTGTAGAATTATTACACTTAGTTGGTATACCTAGTCCTGAAAGCAGAATGAAGCAATATCCACATGAGTTTTCTGGGGGTATGAGACAAAGGGTTATGATAGCTATGGCATTAACTTGTAATCCAAAGCTATTGATAGCGGATGAACCAACTACTGCACTAGATGTTACGATACAAGCACAAATTTTAGAGATAATGAAGGATATAAAGGAAAAACTAAATACATCTATAATTCTTATTACACATGATTTGGGAGTTGTTGCAGATATTTGTGATAATGTGAATGTAATGTATGGAGGTCTTATTATAGAGCAAGGAACTGTAAAGGATATATTCTATAATTCTAAACATCCATATACTTGGGGTCTTATGGAAAGTGTTCCTAATCCTAATACCTTGGTAAGAGAAAGACTAAGACCTATAGATGGTCAACCACCAGATTTATTTAAACCTCCAAAGGGATGTCCATTTTATGTTAGATGTAAATATTCTATGGAAGTATGTAAAGAGCATAGACCTAAATATTATGAAATAACTCCAGGACATAAATCTGCTTGTTGGTTAAATGATAATAGGGCACCAAAGGTTGAAACTCCATTGAAGAGGAGGAAGGAAGATGAGTAGCATGGAGAAACTAATAGAAATAAAAAATCTATGTAAATATTTCAATACTAAGAAATCAATTTTTAGTAAGAATAAAGGAATATTAAAGGCTGTTGATGGGGTATCTCTTCAAATAAAAAAAGGAGAGACTTTAGGCCTAGTAGGAGAATCAGGATGTG
Organism: Clostridium sp. UBA7791; assembly: GCF_002480755.1. Classification (NCBI taxonomy): domain Bacteria; kingdom Bacillati; phylum Bacillota; class Clostridia; order Eubacteriales; family Clostridiaceae; genus Clostridium; species Clostridium sp. UBA7791. The sequence goes on from NZ_DLCT01000005.1 coordinate 1,181,768, forward strand.
GTAAAACAACTTTAGGTAGGACTCTATTAAAATTATATAATCCTACTGCTGGAGAGATATTTTATGATAATGAAGAGATTGGTAAGCTAACTAATAAGCAGATGCTATCTTATAGAAAAAAGATGCAGATGATATTTCAAGACCCTTATGCATCACTTAATCCACGGCTAACCGTTGGAGATATTATCGGTGAACCATTAGATATTTATAAAATATGTAAAGGCAAAGAAAGAGAAGAAAAAGTAAAGTATTTTTTAGATAAGGTAGGTCTTGATCAAAATCATTTAAATCGTTATCCACATGAGTTTTCAGGAGGTCAAAGACAAAGAATCGGAATAGCAAGAGCTCTTGCAGTTAATCCAGAGTTTATTGTTTGTGATGAACCTATTTCTGCTCTAGATGTATCCATACAAGCTCAGATAATTAATATGATTGAGGATTTGCAAAATGACTTTGGCCTAACTTACTTGTTTATAGCTCATGATTTATCCATGGTTAAGCATATATCCAATAGAGTTGGAATAATGTACTTAGGAAAACTAGTTGAAATAGCAGAGAGTAATGAGGTATATAGTAAACCAATACATCCCTATACCAATGCATTACTATCTGCAATTCCAATTCCTGATCCGGATGAAGCTAAAAGAAGACAAAGAATAATTTTAGAGGGAGATATTCCATCTCCAATTGATCCCCCACCAGGATGTAGATTTAAATCTAGATGTAAATATGCAAAACAAATCTGTGGTGAAGAGGAGCCAATTTTAAAGGAAGTATCTCCTGGTCATTGCGTAGCTTGTCATTTATTTTAAAATAAATTAATTAATTTAATAAGGAGGTCAATGAATGAAGAAAACTAGAATAATGGCACTGATAATGACTGCAATAATGACAGGTACATTACTTTTAGGATGTACTAAGACTAAAGGAAATGAAGGAGAAAAACCTGGTGATAGCAATACGCCTGTGGTAGAAGAAACAGTAGAACAAAAAATAGTATATAATTTAGGTGCAGATCCTAAAACTATTGATCCACAGCTAAATTCAGCAGTAGATGGTTCAACAATAATTCACAATGCTTTTGAAGGGTTAATGAGAGAGGATGAAAATTCTAAAATAGTACCAGGTACTGCTGAAAAGTATGAAGTATCTGACGATGGAACTGTATATACTTTCCATATAAGGAAGGATGCTAAATGGTCAGATGGAAAACCGGTAGTAGCTGGGGATTTTGAATATGCATGGAAGAGAGCATTAAATCCTAAAGTGGCAGCAGAATATGCATATCAACTTTTCTATATAAAAAATGGAGCTGCATACTATAATCAGGAAAAAGTAGGAGATAAGGTTGCTACAGCAGAGGATGTAGGTGTAAAGGTTATAGATGATAACACTTTAGAAGTAACTCTTGAATCTCCAGTTCCATATTTCTTATCATTGGCAGCTTTTCCAACTTATTTCCCAGTTAGAAAAGACATTATAGAAGGAAATGAAGAAAAATGGACATTAAAACCAGACACATATATATCTAATGGACCATTTAAGATGTCTGAATGGAAAGAAAAAGAAAGTATTACATTTGTAAAAAATGAAAATTATTGGGATGCTAAAAATGTAAAACTTGAAACATTAGAAGTAAGATTAATAGATGATCAAATAACTTATTTAAATGCCTTTAAGAGTGGAGAAATAGATGTAATAGAATCACCACCTCAGGCTGAAATTCCTACATTACTAGATGAAGGAACAGCAAAAATATATCCTTATTTAGGAACGTACTTCTATGTAATAAATGTATCAGACAAAGCTAAGGATGTAGATCCTAAAGCAGCTGAAGCATTAAGCAATCCTAAGTTCAGAAAAGCTTTATCACTAGCTATAGATAGGCAACTAATAGTTGATAAGGTAGCTCAAGGTGGTCAAGCACCAGCAACTAGCTATGTTCCAGCAGGTATTCTTGATTCAATAGGAAAAGAGTTTCAAAAGGATTATTCATCAAAGGGTGCAAATATTGAAGAAGCTAAGAAATTGCTAGAAGAAGCTGGATATCCAAATGGAGAAGGAGCACCAACAATAACATTTACTTTTAATACAGATCAAGGTCATCAAAATATAGCTCAAGCAGTACAAGATATGTGGAAAACAAATCTAGGAATTAATGTAGAGTTGAAAAATGAAGAGTGGGCAGTATTCCAAGATACAAGGAATAATTTCCAATATTCTATGGCTAGACATGGATGGATAGCAGATTATAATGATCCGATGACATTCTTAGATATGTGGACAACTGGTAATGGACAAAATAATGCAGGATATTCAAATAAAGAATATGATAAGTTAATAGCTCAAGCTAAAGTAGAGTTAGATGACGCTAAGAGAACAGAATTATTACACAAAGCAGAAGATATTTTAATGGATGAATCACCAATTATACCACTATACTATTATACCAATGTATTATGTATAGACAAAAATGTTAAAGGAACTTATAAATCACCATTAGGACAAATGGAATTTAGAGATGCTTATGTAGAGTAATTAAATAAATAAAAAGAACTTTAAAATCAAAATGCTATCTCAAAAGAAATTTTGAGATAGCATTTTAAAAGTGCTTTACAAAATAAATTAATTGTGATATTATTTAAAAAAATGAAATGTAGAAAGCGTTGAAGAGAAGAAGTAAAATTAATGTATCTTTACAGAGAATTCCCCATAAGCTGAGAGGTGGAAGAGTAAGTTGATTTGAATAACATCTCTGAGCAGTGCTCCGAAAGATAACAACCAGTAGGCAGTACCGGATCTGCACCCGATATAGTGCTAGAGTATAATCAATTTGTATTAATTGACGTACTTGAAGAGATTGTTATTGTAAAGTAGCAATGAATTAAGGTGGTAACACGTGAGTAGTACTCTCGTCCTTTTATATTTATATATAGGGATGAGAGTTTTTTTATTATATATAAATAAAAAAGATAAAGTATGGGCCCATAAAACTTTATCAACTCTTTAACTTTAAACTTAAAATCTAAGGAGGAATTATTATGAAGATAGAAGGGATTGTTATTCCGAAAGGATATAAATCGAATGCCACATTAATAGAAACAGAAGTACACATAAAGAAGATAAAAGATTTTTTTGAAAGAACTTTATCAGAAAATCTTAGCTTGACTAGAGTTTCAGCTCCACTGTTTGTGGACTCTCAAAGTGGATTAAATGATAATTTAAACGGAGTTGAGAGACCGGTAGTATTTGACTTGCTGGCTACAGGAAAAAATGTTGAAATAGTACACTCCTTAGCAAAATGGAAAAGAATGAGTCTTCATAGATACAACTTCCAAGTTGGAGATGGATTATATACAGATATGAATGCTATAAGAAGAGATGAAGAACTAGACAATTTACATTCAGTTTATGTAGACCAATGGGATTGGGAAAAGGTAATAAAAAAAGAAGATAGAAATGAAGAATATTTAAAAGATATTGTAAGAAAAATCTATAAGGTATTTAAGAAAACTCAAGAATTTGTTGATAAAAATTTAATGAAGGTAGAAAATCCTTTACCAAATGAAATACATTTTATAACTACTCAGGAGCTAGAAGACATTTATCCAAACTTTACTTCTAAGGAAAGAGAAGATGAAATTTGTAGGGAGTTTGGCGCTGTATTTATAATGAAAATAGGTGGAGCGTTAAAATCGGGAGAAAAGCATGATGGTAGGAGTCCGGATTATGATGATTGGAATTTAAATGGAGATATATTATTTTGGTATCCTTTATTAGATAGGGCTGTAGAACTTTCATCAATGGGAATAAGAGTAGATGAAAAAGCCCTTGATTATCAATTAACAGTATCAGGTAATGATAACAGAAGACGTCTAGATTTTCATAAGAGATTATTAGCAGGAGAACTTCCATATACAATTGGAGGAGGAATAGGTCAATCAAGAATATGCATGTTTTTTTTAAACAAAGCTCATATTGGTGAAGTTCAAGCTACTACATGGGATGAAAAAAATATAAAAATTTGTAAGGAAAATAATATAAATTTACTTTAATTCATAAGTGGATTTGTATATTTAATTTTTATATGATGAAGAAATGAATCATAATAAATTTAATTATTAAAGTGTGTTTTAATTTAAAAAATAGTTAAAAGTGAGGCTATCTTAGAATGTTTTTTATTATTCTAAGATAGCCTCACATATTAATATGTAAATTAGTTAGATTTATACTAACAATAATTTTATATATTTAATTATTAAATTAAATATATAAAATGACAAAAAACACTAGCCATATATATGGAAGTGTGGTAATATAAATTCTATGTTAAAAGTACAGACTACCCCATATTATTTATGGGGTAATTCTTATTATACAAATGTAGAGATTAAAAGTCAATAGTAAATTAATAAAATATAAAAATAAATTGTATGGGAGAAGATAACATGAATAGTAAGTATATTTTTGTAACAGGTGGAGTAGTTTCATCCTTAGGAAAGGGTATTACAGCAGCATCTTTAGGTAGACTTTTAAAAAATAGGGGATTAAATGTTACAATACAGAAGTTTGATCCATACCTAAATGTAGATCCAGGAACAATGAGTCCATATCAACATGGAGAAGTATTTGTTACTGATGATGGTGCTGAAACTGATTTAGATTTAGGACATTACGAAAGATTTATTGACGAAAATTTGAGCAAAAGTAGCAATGTTACTACTGGTAAAATTTATTGGTCAGTCATATCTAAAGAAAGAAGAGGAGAGTATTTAGGTGGAACTGTTCAAGTAATACCTCATATAACTAATGAGATAAAAGAAAGAATATGTAGGGTAACAAAGGAAAAGGCAGTAGATGTGGTAATAACTGAAATTGGTGGTACTGTAGGAGATATTGAATCCTTACCATTTTTGGAAGCTATAAGACAAATTCAGTATGAAGTAGGTAAGGAAAATGTGTGTTTTATACATGTGACTTTAGTACCTTATCTAGGAAAAGCTGGTGAATTAAAAACAAAGCCAACTCAACATTCGGTTAAAGAATTAAGAAGTATAGGAATTCAACCAGACTTAATAGTTTGTAGAGCTGAAAAGGAAATATCAGATGAATTGAAGGCAAAAATAGGTTTGTTTTGTAATTTAGAAGGTAAAAATGTAATACAAAATCTAGATGCAGAGTACTTATATGAAGTACCTTTAATGTTACATAAGGAAGGTCTAGATAGGTTAGTATGTGAAAGATTAAATTTAGAATGTACGGATATTGATAATTCACAATGGATTAATATGGTTAATAAAATTAAAAATTTAAATGAGAAAATTAAGATTGCTTTAGTTGGTAAATATGTAGAACTACATGATGCGTATATCTCTGTAGTTGAGGCTTTAAGTCATGGTGGATATGCTAATGATTGCATAATAGAAATGAAATGGATAAATGCAGAAGAGGTAGCAAGATATAATTCGGATGAAATTTTTTCTGATGTGAATGGGATATTAGTACCAGGGGGATTTGGAGATAGAGGAATAGAAGGCAAGATTGAAGCTATAAGGTGGGCAAGGGAGAATAAAAAACCTTTATTTGGGATATGTTTAGGTATGCAATGTTCAGTTATAGAATTTGCTAGAAATGTACTTGGATATGAAGGAGCTAATAGCTCTGAGATTGACCCAAATACAAAATATCCAGTAATAGATTTAATGGCAGATCAACAAGAAATTGAAAACTTAGGTGGTACTATGAGACTTGGTTTATATCCATGTAAACTAGACAAAAATTCAATAGTGGCTAGTGAATATGATGAAATATTGGTAAATGAAAGACATAGACATAGGTATGAATTTAATAATAAGTTTAGAGAAGAATTAGTAGAGAAAGGTATGAATATTACTGGGACAAGCCCCGATGATAGATTGGTAGAAATTGTTGAAATAAAAGATCATCCGTGGTATGTATCAGTGCAATTTCATCCAGAATTGAAATCAAGACCTAATAATCCTCATCCTTTATTCAAAGGATTTATAAGAGCTGCAATTAGAGATAAGGAAAGTAAATAATATAAATAATAAAAGAAGCATTTTTCTAGAATATTAACTGATATCTATAAATTTGATAGCAGTTCAATAGAAAGATGCCTTTTATTATTTATTTAAAGAGCTTTAATAAGTATAAAACCATACATATACAAGCATAATAGGATTATGATTTATTTGTTACTATTCAATTGAGAATAATTATCAAAAACTATTGACAATACCGCGAAGATCCGATATTATTTAATTGAGAATAATTTTCAATTAAGGAGGATGTGTTATGAAAATAGTTTATTGGTCAGGTACAGGTAATACAGAGAAAATGGCAGAATTAATTGCTAAAGGAATCAGAGAAGAAGGAAAAAATGCAGAAGTAATCAATGTTGCTAATGCTAACAGTAGCATCTTTGATGATGAAAATGTAATAGTATTAGGATGCCCATCTATGGGAGATGAAGTATTAGAAGAATCTGAGTTTGAACCTTTTATTGAAGAGATATCTTCAAAAATATCTAAAAAGAAAGTTGTTTTATTTGGATCCTATGGTTGGGGAGATGGAAAGTGGATGAGAGATTGGGAAGATAGAATGCTTTCTTATGGATGTGAAATAAAAGAGGACTGTTTAATAATTTGTGGCGAACCAGAAGATGAAGATGAATGTATAAATTTTGGTAAAAAAATAACACTTTTATAGGTAGGTAATGAAAATGACATGTTTAGAATTTTATAATAAGTTAGAATCTATGAATGGTGAAGAATATATTAAAAACTTTTTAATTTATAATACTTCATTGGTGATTGCAAAGGTTAAACCAGCTGCTACTATTACTTTTAAAAAATATAATAGAAATTTATATAGCAACTGGGGTTCAATGGGAAAAGCGTTTATTCAAAGTATAGGTCTTGACTTTATAGAACTAAGAGAATCTGATGATTCAATTGTAGTATTAATTTATAATCAGCGGTTACTTGAAAAATATATAGGGAAAGAAGAAAATAAAGAGTTTTTAATAGGTCTAGGCTATTCAGAAAATGGAACTATTATAGAATATTTAAATGTGTTAAAAAATAGATATAAAGAATTTAACTGTCCACATGAATTAGGTATTTTTTTAGGAATACCAATTAATGACGTGAAAGATTTTATTAACTGTAATGATAAGAAGTGTTTATTGTGTGGATATTGGAAAGTGTATAATGACTGTATTTCAGCTCAAAGAATTTTTCAATCTTATGATCAGGTTAAAGAATATACAGTAAATTCTATATTTAAAGGAATTGAAGGAAGTACTTTAGTGCAAAGTATAGAAAATAATTTTAGTTTTTATGGGTAAGGCAAAAGTAGAGATGAATAAAAAAACAGAGTGTGTAAACTCTGTTTTTTTATTTAAATGTTTAAGCAAGGCCTAGAATTCGAACTAGAGTTGTTATCGTAAAACAAATTACAATACCTGTTATGGTAGGAATTGCAAAGGAAATGGCGGTCCATTTAAAGCTTTGAGTTTCCTTTTTTATAGTTAAACAAGTTGTACTACATGGCCAGTGCATTAAAGAAAATAACATTACATTTAATGCTGTGAGCCATGTCCAACCATTTGAAGTTAGAAGTTGTCTTAGTTGAATTAAACTATCAAATTCCAATAAACTTCCAGTGGCTGTATAACTCATAATAATAATAGGAATTACAATTTCATTAGCAGGAAAACCAAGTATAAATGCCATTAATATATAACCATCTAAGCCTATTAAATTGGCGAAGGGATTTAAAAAATTAGCACAATGAGCTAGTAGACTAAAGTTTCCAATTGTAATATTAGCCATTATCCAAAGAACTAATCCAGCAGGTGCTGCTACAACAACTGCTCTACCTAAAACGAATAGAGTTCTATCCAATATAGAGCGGATTATTATTTTCCCCACTTGTGGTTTTCTATAAGGGGGAAGTTCTAGAGTAAAGGATGATGGTACTCCTTTAAGTATAGTTTTAGATAGAATTTTGGATATCATTAGGGTCATAAATACTCCTAATAGGATTACACATGTTAGAATTAATGAAGATATAATAGATTGTGATGGTCCAACAAAAGTGCCAGCAAAGAACATGGTGATTATAGCAATTAAAGTTGGAAAACGTCCATTACAAGGTACAAAATTATTTGTAATAATTGCAATTAGCCTTTCTCGAGGGGAGTCTATAATTCTGCATCCAATTATTCCTGCTGCATTACAGCCAAATCCCATGCACATAGTAAGAGCTTGTTTTCCGCATGCACAGCTTTTTTTAAAGAAGTTATCTAAATTAAACGCTATTCTAGGTAAATATCCTAAATCTTCAAGAAGTGTGAATAATGGGAAAAAAATAGCCATTGGAGGAAGCATTACAGCAATAACCCAGGCTAAGGTTCTGTAAATTCCTTTTATTAGAACACCTTCTAGCCACCAGGGTGCACCTAAACCTAGTAAAAATACACTAAGTCTATCTTCAATCCAGAAGAGTGCAGTAGATAAAAGGGATGAAGGGTAATTAGCACCTGTAATTGTTATCCAAAAAACAACACATAAAAGTAAAATCATTATAGGTATTCCATATATTTTAGATGTAAGAATTCTATCAATTTTTCTATCAGTAATATTATATTTATAATTCTCTTTTGTAACCACTTTCATGCTGATTTTTTCGGCTTTACTTACTAAAGTAGTTACTAATATATCCCTAAAATGTTCTCCCGTTATGTTATAAGTAGTTAAAAGATTAGTTGCTTCTATTATCTTTTTTTTAATTATTTCATTATTTAGCATGTTAATATTTAAATATTTATTCAAGGATTGAATTAGACTAGGGTCATTTTCTAATAATTTTAAAGAAATCCATCTAGGGTTAATTTTAGAAGCTATATTTTTTAGAGCTATTTTTACTTCTGGTTCTATTAGTGAGATAGAATCTTCTAAAACTTTATCATACTTAATTTTAATAGGATTTATAGGCACTTCATTATTTGTGAGATTATATACTATATCCATTAATTCTTTAAGACCATATCCTGTGGTAGCGCTAGTACCTACAGTAGGAACACCGAGAAGTAAGGAAAGTTTTGTTAAGTCTACATTAATTCCTTTTCTTTTAGCTTCATCTAGTAGGTTTACACATATTACTACATTGTTAGTTATTTCTATAGTTTGAAGTGCTAAGTTTAAGTTTCTTTCTAGACAAGTAGCATCAAGGATAACTATAGTGGCATCAGGATTACCGAAACAGATAAAGTCTCTAGCAACCTCTTCTTCTACAGAGTTAGCCATAAGAGAGTAGGTTCCAGGTATATCAACTAGTATAAAGGATTTATCCTTGTGAGTATATCTTCCTTGTGCATTGGATACTGTCTTTCCAGGCCAATTTCCAGTGTGTTGGTTAAGTCCAGTTAAGCTATTAAAAATTGTGCTCTTGCCTACATTGGGATTACCAGCTAGAGCAATTATTTTATCTGAGGGGGAAGCACGATCTATATTAAGTTCTTTTTCTAAAGCGCTAACTCCGGTAGATTGATTAGTTAATCCCATTAAAAAACCTCCTATAATAAATTATTGTATTATTTAATCTTATATAATTATGAAAAGTTTAGGGTAAGCATAGATTGTGTTACATAATGTCTAGTAATAGGCTTCAGATGAAGTTACTATTCTATCTGAAGCCTATAATGTTTTGCAAATAAGAATAAAACTAATATATTTTTATTCTTATAATGAAATGCTTTAGTAGGCTTACCACATTAAAGTGCTTCAACTAATATGTTAGAAGCATCTTCTTTACGAATTGCAATTACTGCTCCACGAATTAAATAAGCTACAGGATCACCAGAAGGACTTTGATTAAGAACTTCTATTTCTGTATTGGATATAAGTCCAAGATCAAGCATTCTGCGTCTTATAGATCCACTAGAGGTAAGAGTTTTTACTTTGCATTTTTTGCCCATAGATAAATCTGTTAAGGGTAATATTCTAGATGACTCTATATAAACATTTGAATTTTTATTCATACTGTTAATCTCCTTTTAAACTTTTTGTATTTATAATTAATTAAGTAAGTTATAGTACTTCTAATTATTTTTAATTAATCATATATTTAACTAGTTAGAGTAGGGAAAAAATCTTTCCCTACTCTAACATATGATTATTTATATATTCATGATACTATTTTAAAAATACTATTTTAAAAATAAAGTAGAAATATTTAATAGTTTTTAATTATTTATATTTTAGTGTTTATAATCTAAATAAATATGTAATAGAAATGGAAGGTTGAAAATTTGTTAAGGAACAAAATATAATTTATAGAATATGGAGGATAAAGTAAGTGGATAAAAAATTTTATACAGTTAGAGCATATGAACAGAAGCTATTTGATGATAGATTAATCACTGCATCCATGGAAGATTATGTAGAGATGCTTTATAGATGCACTATGGAAGGGGAGGATTATATAAGACTTAATAAGCTGTCTGCAATGCTAAATGTTAGGGATTCTTCAGCCTCCAAGATGATGCAGAAGCTCGGTAAGCTAGGTTTGATTGATTATGAAAAGTATGGAATTATAAGACTTACTGCTCTTGGTATAAAGGTAGGTAAATATCTTTTATGCAGACATAATACAATAGAAAAGTTTTTGAAATTTTTAGGCTCTGATAGTGATATACTCATAGAAACAGAGTTAATTGAGCATGTGGTAGGTAGTGATACTGTAGAGAATTTAAATATATTTAATTGCTTTATAGAAGATAATAAAAATATTTTAGATGAGTATAGAACATTTAGAGAAAAGTACTATAAGAATGAAGATATTGAGGAAATATAAAAAAGCTACCTAAACGCTATAGCTTTAAGGTAGCTTTGTAAAGTTTATCTAATTTTATATTTTAAGATTTAGGAAGTTTAATTATTACCTTAAATAAGTCTCCGTCACATTTCACTTTAAGAGTACCTTTATGGAGTTCTACTATAGTTTTAGAAATAGCAAGGCCTAAACCAGAACCATCTATTGTAGAATTTCTAGATTTATCGCCTCTAACAAATCGTTCAAGAATATCATCTTCATTAAAATCTAAATCATATTTTGATATATTTTTTACTATTATCTCACATTCTTTTTCACATTCAATAACTTCAAGATAAATTCTAGAGTTTTCAAGTGAATATTTTATAGCATTGCATATTAAGTTATCCATAACTCTTGAAATTCTAGCACCATCTAGGTGTAGGTGACAATCTTTATTTCCAATTACTTTAAAGGTAAGACTCTTATTTTCACCTAAAAAGCTTAGTTCTCCTAGACTCTGATGAATTAGTTCTACAATATCTACATCGCTTTTATTTAAAATAATTTGTCCAGAGTTCATTTTTGACATTTCAAATAAGTCTTCAACAAGCTTTTTAAGTTTAGTTGATTTATTATCTAGAATGGTAACATAATCCTTTATTTCGCTTTTATCAAGGGATTCATCTTTAAGTATATCTACATAATTTACTATGGAAGTTAATGGGGTTTTTAAATCGTGGGATACATTAGTTATAAGTTCAGTTTTTAACTTCTCACTTCGAATTCCTTCTTCAACTTTCTTGTTATAGCTTACCTTTAAATTGTTTATTTCCATTGCTAAGTTGGATAAATTACCAAGATTTTTAGCATTTATATCTACATCCATATCTCCATCTTCAATTTTTTTAAGATATTTGATTAAATTATTCTTATTATTTATGCTCTCTAAATATCTAACACATGTACTTGCTATAATTATAAAAAAAGTTGATTTTATAAGGAAACTATTAAGATTCCTGTTGAAGTAAAAAAAGTAATCATTAGAATTAAACACATAGGATAGTGGAAAATACATTACCCAAAATATAAAAAGTCCTAATAGTGTAGTATCGAAAAATAAGTTTTTAAATACATCCTTAATACTTACAAAAAAAATATTAATAGATTTTATTAGCCTAAAAATAAGTAAATTGTTAAAAATACGTATATATTTTTTTATTCCAAAAATTTTAATACAGAAAAATTGTTTAGTTAACAAAATCATAAATATAATTAATAGAGGAATAGAAAAATAAAATCTAAGTCTTATGAAGTTTGCCATACTACTATATTTAGCACCACGAATAAAGTAAAGTTCCTCTAATTCAGCATTAGGAGAGGTATATGCACCATTGTAGTAACCTCTTGGAGCTGAATAATGGGATAAATTATTAGAACTATAAACTACCACATCATCTTCTTTAGATAATTTTATTAATGCATCTTTAGGTGGAAGTTCATTGAAGGGATAATCTGAAAACCAATTTCTATTAGAAAACCACCTATTATTAGTTTTATCAATCAGTAAAACTCCAATATCACCAATAAGAGAAGTTTCTAAGGAGTTTTGTATAACTTTTGCATCATTATCAGTTTTACAATAGAGAATTTTTGAAAATCCTTCTGTAACACTTAGTAAATTTTCTCTGAAATTGATGACATCATTTTGTAACATCTCATTCTTAAAAGTTTTTTCGTTAATAATAGCAGTTCCATAAAAACTATATCTATTGGTATAATTATCATAATCAGATAGAGTTATTTGAAGAAATTTTGGAAGAACAGTTATACCTATAATAAAAACTATCAGTATTTCAATTAAATTTATATTTTCGTTAGAGGCATTAATCCATTTTTTAATTAATTTTTTAATAGTAGAAGTCAAGGTTTAACCCTCCTTTAACTAGGATTTTCAATTTTATATCCAACTCCCCAGACAACTTTTATATATTCTGGATCTTTAGAATTAATTTCAATTTTTTCACGCATTCTTCTAATGTGAACAGTTACTGTATTCTCACTATGGTAAAATGGAGCTTTCCATACATTTTCATATATTTCTTTTATAGAAAAAACTTTACCGTTATTAGAAGCTAGTAATAGTAATATTCCATATTCTGTAGCTGTCAGTTTTACAGGCTCATCCCTTAGGGTTACAGATTTTAGGGTTGTATCAATAATTAAGTCTTTAATTATAATTTTATCTTTTAAATTTACATTTTCTATATCAAGAGGTTTTTCATATCTTCTTAGTTGAGATTTAACCCTAGCTATAAGTTCAAGATGATTAAAAGGTTTAGTTATATAATCATCAGCACCACTATTTAATCCAATAATCTTATCAAGATTTTCAGATTTAGCAGACAGAATTATTATAGGTATATTTCTATTTTCTCTAATTCTTAAACATGTCTTTATACCATCAAGTTTTGGCATCATTACATCTAATAATATTAAATGAATCTTTTCTTCTTCTAAAATTTGAAGAGCTTCAATTCCATCGTAAGCCTTTAACACGTTTAAGCCTTCACGCTTTAAATATATTTCTATAGCATTACATATTTCAACTTCATCATCTACTACTAAAATATTGAAATTTGACATACTATTGAGCACCACCTTTTATTTTTAAACATTTTTTATGATTTACAATTAATATTTTACAACATAAATACACAAAAAGTATTAAAACTTTATTACTAATTATAATAACTATAATTTTAACTAAAAAAAGAATAACTCATAGATAATTTTAACTTAATAAATTATCTATAAGTTACATTGAAGTTGATAATAAAAACATATATATGAGATTAAATTTATATAGTGATATTTAATAATTATATAGCCCAATTACCATTTACAAATATAGGGGATTTTGAACCATCAAAGCCAATTCCAGTAATATTTAAATCAGAGGTTCCTATCATGAAGTCAACATGAGTCAAAGAGTCATTGCCGCCTAGAGCTAACACTTCTTCAGTAGTTTTGTTTGATCCATCTTTCACACATAAGTTATATGCTTTACCTAAGGCTAAGTGACATGAAGCATTTTCGTCATATAGAGTGTTAAAGAAAACTATATTGGAATTTGAAATAGGAGAGTTAAATGGAACTAAAGCAACTTCTCCAAGGAAATGAGATCCTTCATCAGTTTCAATTAATGACTTTAAGGACTCATAGCCTTCTTTAGCTTCAAAATCAACAACTCTACCATCTTTAAAGGTAAGAGAGAAGTTATTAATTAGGTTGCCACCATAGTTTAGAGGTTTTGAGCTAAAGACCTTACCATTAACTCCTGTTTTCTTTGGCATTGAAAAGATTTCTTCTGTAGGCATATTTGCAATAAATTCTATTCCCTCTGGAGTGTATTCTGCACCACCTATCCATAGGTGATTATCCACAAGCTCTAAATTTAAGTCTGTACCTAGAGAGTTGGTGTAGTGAAGATATTTAAAATTTTTCTCATTAAGGTAGTTTATTTTTTTAATTAAATTTTTCTTGTGATCCTCCCAAGCTTTAACTGGATTTTCTTGATCCACACGTACTATATTAAATATGTTTCCCCATAGTTTATTTATTGCTTCATCCTCAGAAAGATTAGGGAATACTTTAGTTGCCCAACCTTTAGTTGGTAGAGCTATTATAGACCAAGAATTTTTATTACTCATAAGTCTTTCGCTAAATTCTCTTGTAGCTATGCTAGAGGATTTTTGTGAAGCTACAATTTTTTTAGGATCTACATCTTTTAGTAGTTCAGGATTTGATGCACTTATACTTAAAAAGCAAGCTCCATCTTTAGCATAGGTGAGCATGGATTCTTTCATCCAATCTGGATATGATTCAAAAACATCTATAGGGGAGTTGAGATATTTGAGTTTAGCACATTCTTCATCACTCCAATGAACAACAACTTCTTTTGCGCCAATTTTATAGGCCTCGTCAACAATCATTCTCGTGAAATTAACGCATTCTACAGGTGATTTTATAACAAGAATTTGATTAGGTTGTACGTTTACACCGATTGATACACTAAGTTTTGCATATTTTTTTAATAACTCATCATTTATTTTCATATACTCAGATCATCTCCTTAATAATTGCGTAATAATTTTAAATTATTCTAATAAAGTAAATTATTAATCATTTTTATTATATATGTAAAACTATTAAGTTTCTATACAAAATTATTTTATAGTATAGGTTTTTATGTTAAAAAGATATTATAAATATAATTTTGAAATATTTACATTTATTTTTCATAATTATTATAAATCACTAAAAATCAGCATAAAAATAAGTATAACATATTTTAGGAGGATATATGGATAAATTAATTTATTTAAATCATCTTGCAAAAGTATTTTCTAATAATTTTCATTTAGAAATAAATAAGAGCCTAATGAATAAAAGGATAGATATTTATGGAATTTGGAATATGAAATTTGGAAGAAGCTTTATTTCTGAAAATAAAATAATTGATGAATATGAGTGTAATGAACATTGTTTGGTAGTCAGTGAAGATAGAGTTGATGAGAAATTTTTAGATGATTTTATAAATTATCTTAAGAAATGCACGGTAAGTATAGTTAATCCACACAAGAATCATAAAACTACCTACATAACTGGAATACTTGTGACTAAAAACATAAATGATGAAGATATTATGAGAAAAATTAAAAGATTTAATTATACTAAGAATTATAGAATGAGTTTTTATGGATGGAGTATTTTAAGGCTTATTGTAGTAGATTTGAATAACGGTGAAATATATCATAATAAAATATCTAAAGATATAATTGACAGTTTATCCTTTGATAAGGTTAATATAAATTAATCTATAATCGGCATTTTCTTTGTTTAATATAACTTAGTTAAAAATAAGGTTTATAATTTTATGACCTTGTTTTAAATATAAAGGGGGTTTTGGTATGAATTCATTAGCTTTATTATTAATTTGCATAGCTATATTCATTGTAGCCTATGTGACTTATGGAGCCTTTCTTGCTAAAAAATTTGGGATTGATCCCAAAAGAAAAACTCCAGCACATACACTAAGGGATGATGTAGACTATTGTCCAACAAATTCAAAGGTATTACTTGGACACCATTTTTCATCTATAGCTGGAGCAGGTCCAATCACAGGACCTATCCAAGCGGCTATATTTGGATGGTTACCTGTATTATTGTGGATAATCATAGGAAGTATCTTTATAGGCGGAGTTCATGATTTTGGATCATTAGTTGCATCTGTAAGGCATGATGGGAAAACAATAGGTGAAGTTATTAAAGTAAACATTGGAGAGAAAGGAAAAAAATTATTTAATATATTTGGATGGGTCACAATTGTATTGGTAGTAGCAGCTTTTACAGATATTTGTGCATCTACCTTTGCTTATGATCCTGCTATTCCAGAAAATTTGATGGGAGCTCAAGCTGGAACAGCATCTATGCTATTTATTGTATTAGCAGTGATTTTTGGATTTAGTGTGTTCAAAAAAGGTGCTAAGTTATCAGTAGCTTCAGTAATAGGGATAGTGCTATTATTATTTTGTATTTATATAGGATATATATTTCCAATTATTAAGTTGTCAAAGCTTGGATGGCAAATATTATTACTAATATATATTTTCTTAGCATCTACATTACCTGTTTGGTTATTATTACAACCAAGAGATTATTTATGCTCATTCCTACTATACGGAATCATTATAGGTGCTCTGCTTGGAATAGTAATAAAAAGACCTGCTATGGAATTAGCTGCTTTTAATGGTTTTAATATGGGTGGAAAAACTCTATTCCCATTCTTGTTTGTAACTGTTGCTTGTGGTGCTATTTCAGGTTTCCATTCTCTTGTGAGCTCAAGCACCACATCTAAACAGATTGATAGAGAAGAGCCGGATGCTAAACTTATAGGATATGGTTCTATGTTAATTGAAGGTATAGTAGCTGTTATAGCTCTCATAGCTGTAGGCTATGTAACCAAAGCAGAAGGTACACCTGCTGTTATATTTGCAAATGGTGTTGCTAATTTTATGAGTGGATTCGGAATACCTCAACAAGTAGGTATAGTGTTTGTTACTTTGTGCTTTTCAGCTTTTGCTCTTACAAGCTTAGATACAGCTACTAGGATTGGAAGATATATTTTACAAGAGTTATGTGAGGGAAAAGGTGGTAAAAAGAATATTATAAGCAAAAACATGTATGTATCAACTGGAATAACTGTTTTAGCTTCCTTTGGTTTAATCCTTTATGGATATAATAAGATATGGCCAATATTCGGATCCGCTAATCAACTTTTAGCAGCTCTTGCACTTTTAGCAATAACAGCATGGCTTACTAAGAGTGGAAAGAAAGCTTTAGTTACAATTATACCCATGGTATTAATGTTTATTGTAACATTATCTGCTTTAGGTCTATTAATTAAAGATTATATTTTCTCATCAACTCCCAATTATATATTAGGTATAATTGCACTAATACTATTTATTCTTGCTATAGTCTTAATAATAGAAGCGTATAACACATTAATACGAAATAATAATTCAAAGAAAAATGTTAATAAGACTATATTAAAGTAGTTAGCATATTTTATAGAAAATAAAAAGTAATATCTACAGTAAAAGAGCCTATTTATGAATTAATTAATAGACTCTTTTATTATGGTATAATAGAATATTTATTATGTAACGATATACATATATAATAAAATTTTGTTGTGAAATTACGTAAGAGTTGCATAAGAGTATTTCATCTGGAGAATATTTATGTTATAAATAAATATGAATAATGAATTTAATAGGATATATAACGACAAATTACTAACACAATTCATTAATGGAATGAATAAGTTTACAATGGATTTATCCGATGACTACCAGTTCTAGTACTCTCTCTTTTTAAAAGTGAGAGTTAAGAGTTGGTATGTCCCTGGATAACGATTTCTAAGCTTCGGAGAAGCTAAGAAATCAGTTTATTTAAGGTATAAAAGTTTTTCAAATATAAGGAGGTGAACTTTAGTAAGTACAGTACTTATTGGTACAAACTTCTAAAGTTATTTATGTTTAAGGAACATATAGATGAAAATAAAGAGCAGATTATAAAAGATTTGATAGAATTAGTAAAAATAAGAAGTGTAGCTTCTCATAAAAAGCCTAATATGCCTTTCGGGGAAGAAGTTCACAAGAGTCTTAGGTTTGTGTTAGACAAAGCTAAAGATATGGGATTTAAAAGTCAAAGCTTTTGCGGATACTGTGGTCAAGTAGATGCTGGATGTGGTGATTATACAATTGGTGTTTTATGTCATGTAGATGTGAACGAAGAAGGAGCAGGGTGGACAAAACCCCCATTTTCAGGAGAAATTTATGATGGTAAGATATATGGACGAGGTATTGTAAAGGCAAAGGCACCTTTAATAGCTTGTCTATACGCTATGAAATTCTTAAAGGATGAAGATTTAATTCCAGAAGGAAAAAAAATTAGAATGATTGTGGGGGCGGATAAGGAGACTGGAATAAAAAGCATAAATTATTATAAGGAATATGAAGTAGCTCCAGATATAGGGTTTACCCCAGACGGTGTATTTCCTGTTATATATGGAGAAAAGGGTATAATGAATTTTGATCTTCATATGGAATTTTCAGGTGGCTTTGATGCGCCTATCAATATAGTACAAATAGTTGGAGGACAAAGTATAGATACTGTACCGTCTAAAATTAGTATTATACTTAGTTGTGAAGATATATTTAAAGATAAAATTGAAACGGAGCTAAAAAGGTTTTCAAAACTTCAAAACATAAAATATAAAACTATAAGTCAAAATAAACTTATGAATATAGAATTTATAGGTAAGGAAGCTGATAGTAACAACCCGGATAAAGGAGTAAATGCCATATCCTATGGACTTAAGTTTCTTGAGAATTTTGAGGAATTTATTGATAAAAGAGAATTTGTTCATGAATATAATAGATTAATTTCTACTTCATACAATGGAGAAAAAATAAATTGTAAATTACAAGATGAAGATTCTGGTAACTTTACTTTTAATGTGAGCACCATAAATTTAACTAGTGATAGAGTTGATATAAAGGTTAATATCAACTATCCTATATCATATGTATATAGTGATGTATTAGAATTAGTTAAAGATGGTTTTAAGTATTCTTCTCTTGAAATAAAAAATCTAAGTCACCTAAGGTCAGTTTCCTTTTCTAAGGATAGCTTTGTAGTAAAAAAACTTATGAAGGCTTATAGAGAAGTTACTGGTGATGAAGAATCACAGCCTTACGTAAGTTCAAAAGGAACCTATGCAAGAGTCTTGAGTAACCTGGTATCCTTTGGACCTATACTTCCTAAAAATAAGGGGTTAGATTATGGAGTTGATGAATTTATTACTTTGGATGAATTTATGGATTTAGTAGAAATATATGCTATGGCTATATATGAACTATTGAAATAAAATTTAAAATTGTTGAAAGGGGTGGAGGATATTAAGAAAAAAAACATACTATTGCTTATAACTATTTTCTGGATTAGCTTTATATTTTATATGTCATCTCAACCGGCGGTGGAATCTTCAAGTTCTAGCTCTAAAATAGTAAATGTTATATTAAGTACTTTAAAATTAGATGAATCTAAGGGGGAAGTATTGACTGTGATAGTTAGGAAGGGAGCTCATTTTACAGAATATTTCATTTTGGGTGGTTTAGTTACAATCACCTGTGGAGCTTTCAATAAAAAGAAAAATAACTCTTTTATTCTATTATCTTGTATATTAGTGGCTTTAAGCGATGAGTTTTTGCAGAGTTTTATTATAGGTAGGAGCTCTGAAGTAAGAGATGTACTAATTGATTTTAGTGGTGTAGTTACATTCTTTATAGTAAATTATATGGCTACCCATATAAAAATAGTGAAAAGAGGACAATTTTATGAATAAGTTTAAATTATACCATATGTTTGTGTACATAGGATGGTTTGCTATTATATATTATTGTATTTTAAAGATATTTAACTTCCATATAGCCTTTGCTGGGTTCTGGCTAATAGTAGCTATATTGAGTTATATAACTCATTGGATTTTAAAAAATAACCTTACAGAAAATTCCTCAGGAAAAGTATTAACTGTAATTGTTTCTATAGGTCTTATATTTTTTTGTGTATTAGAAGGATTAATTATATATACTGGCACTATTGAGGATGACCGTATTACAGATTATGTTTTAGTATTAGGAGCTGGAATAAATAAGGAACAAATATCTAAATCTTTACGTTTTAGACTAGATAAAGCTATAGAATATAATAAAATCCATGATAATATACCTATTATAGTTAGTGGCGGCATGGGTAAAGATGAGGATATCACTGAAGCTCTTGCTATGAAGAGATATTTAGTAAGTAATGGAGTAGATGAGAATAATATTATAATGGAAGAAAAGTCTACTAATACCTATGAGAATTTTAAGTTTTCAAAAGTAATAATGGAGAATAAAAGTAAAGAAAAGGACAATATAAGTGTTACCTTAATAACCAATAGATTCCACATGTTTAGAGCTAAGTACATAGGAATTAATACGGGATTAAAGATATATTGTTATAGTGCTAAAAATGAAATAATTACATCATTGAATTTTTATGTGAGAGAAAGTTTTGCTTATGTAAAGGAGTTAATTTATCATTATATAAAATAAAGTTAAACAGTACTGTATGTTGATTTTATTATTGAAAAATATTAACGTAATTAATTTAATAATATGTATATTAGGATCTATAGGAGGCGATTTATATGTATATAGGAATAGATTTAGGGGGAACTAACGTAGGAATTGGTATTGTGGATAGTGATAATAAGTTAATATACAAAGATTCAATTCCTACTAAAAGGGAAAACGGATTCAATGACATTATTGAAGATATAATAGCATTGATTTCTAAGACTATAAATGTTAATAATATACCTAAATCTCATATACAGGGTATAGGAATAGGTATACCTGGAATAGTGG
Source organism: Clostridium sp. UBA7791 (assembly GCF_002480755.1). NCBI lineage: Bacteria > Bacillati > Bacillota > Clostridia > Eubacteriales > Clostridiaceae > Clostridium > Clostridium sp. UBA7791. The sequence continues at coordinate 1,202,650 of NZ_DLCT01000005.1, forward strand.
ATCCTAAAAGCCAAATCATAATTGATTGTGTAAATCTCAGGTGGAATAATGTAGATATCAAGAGTGCTATTGAGGAGAAATTAAGTATTCCGGTTTTCGTAGGTAATGATGCTACTGTAGCTGGAGTAGCTGAATTGGTAGTTGGAGCTATGAAAGGCTATCATACGGGAGTTTTACTAACCTTAGGAACCGGTATTGGTGGAGGCATAATAATTAATGGACATGTATATGATGGGTTCCACGGAATAGGCTCTGAAATTGGGCATATGATAGTGGGAGAAAATTATTATGATTGCAATTGTGGGAGAAATGGATGTTTAGAAACCTTTTCCTCATCTACAGCTATAATAAAGCATGCGAGAAAACTGATTGAAGAAGGAAATGATTCAGCTATTATGACTGAAGTTAAAGGTAATTTAAATAGTATTGATGGAAAAGTTATATTTGACCAAGCTAAGGCAGGAGACAAGGTAGCTTGTAAAGTAATTGGTAGAATGACAAATTATTTAGCTATAGGAATTATGAATATTATTTCTATAGTAGATCCTGAAGTTTTTGTAATAGGAGGTGGTTTATCAGCTGCAGGAGAGTATTTTATTTCTATGTTAAGGGAAAAAGTATCTCAAATAACTTATTATAAAGGTATGGATGTAGGGAAAATTTTATTATCTGGCATTGGAAATGATGGTGGTATTATAGGAGCAGCTTCTCTGTGTAAATATAGATAAAAAATATATATATAATAAAAGCATTTATGGATATAAATAGTATTCCATAGGTGCTTTTAATTTCATTCACAATTTATCCATAAAATATTTCGAAAAAATCTAAAATTGAATTATATGTATAGCACATATAAAAAAAATATGAAATTTTCAAATAAAGGTTTATTTTTTTTGAAGTTTGTATTATTATATAAATAAAGACGAATAATAAATGTATTATATTATATAATGTTCGTATATATTAAAGGGGGATACGTTAAATGAATAAAATATTCACCATTTATGTTGAAAAAAAATCAGAATTTAATAAGGATGCACAAGAATTATTAAGAGAAGTTAAAAACTTATTATCAATAAAAAGCATAAATGATATAAGGTTAATAAATAAATATGATATTTGTGGTATTACAAATGAAGAGTTGGAAGCAATAAAATATACGGTATTAAGTGAAAAGAATACCGATAATATATATGAGGAAAATATAGATTTAGAAGGAAGTAATTACTTTGTAGTTGAATACCATGAAGGCCAGTATGATCAAAGGGCTGATTCAGCAGCTCAATGTATTCAACTAATTACACAAAAGGAAGCTCCACAAGTTAAGACAGCGAAAGTAATAGCTTTATATGGAGAGGTTACCAAAGAAGAAATTAAAAAAATAAAGAATTATTATATAAATTCTGTAGATTCTAAGGAAAGTTCACTAAAGAAAAAAGAAATTATAATGGAAGATCAACAATTGCCATCAGAGGTAGAGATAATAGATGGATTTATAAATATGAATGAAAGTGAATTGCAGAATTTTTTAAAGGAAAAAGGGTTATCTTTAAGTATTGGAGATATAGTTCTTATAAGAAATTACTTTAAAAGAGAAGATAGAAATCCTACAATTACAGAAATAAAAGTATTAGATACTTATTGGTCAGATCACTGTAGACATACTACTTTTCAAAGAGTATTAACAGATGTAGATTTTGAGGAAGGAAAGTATATAGAGCCTGTTAAAAAAGGGTTCGAAGTATATAAGAACTACAGAAGAGAAGTATATAAAGATAGAGAAAAGCCAATAACTTTGATGGATATGGCAGTTATAGCTATGAAGAAGCTAAGAAAAGATGGAAAACTTGAAAAATTAGATCAATCTGAAGAGATAAATGCATGTAGTATAGTTATCGATGTGGATGTTAATGGTAAGCTAGAAAAGTATCTTCTAATGTTTAAAAACGAAACGCATAATCATCCAACAGAAATTGAACCTTTTGGAGGCGCCTCAACTTGTCTTGGAGGAGCTATAAGAGATCCACTATCAGGTAGAAGTTATGTATTTGGAGCTATGAGAATTACTGGTTCTGGAGACCCAAGAAAAGCCATAAAGGAAACTTTAGTAGGGAAGCTTCCGCAAAGAAAGATTACGAAGGAAGCAGCAAAAGGATATAGTAGCTATGGAAATCAAATTGGACTTGCTACAGGATATGTAAGAGAAATTTATGATGAAGGGTATGTAGCTAAGAGAATGGAAGTGGGAGCAGTGCTTGGAGCAGCTCCTGCAAAAAATGTTATTAGAGAAGTACCAACTCCAGGAGATGTAGTAATATTACTTGGAGGAAGAACAGGAAGAGATGGAATTGGTGGAGCCTCAGGATCATCTAAGGAGCACAATGAAAAATCCATTGACAACTGTAGTTCAGAAGTTCAAAAGGGGAATGCACCTACAGAGAGAAAAATCCAGAGATTATTTAGAAAAAATGAAGTTACAACATTGATAAAGAGATGTAATGATTTTGGCGCTGGTGGAGTTTCTGTAGCAATTGGAGAACTTGCTGATGGAATTAAAATTAACTTAGATAAAGTTAAGAAAAAATATGAAGGTTTAGATGGAACTGAATTAGCTATATCAGAGTCACAAGAAAGAATGGCTGTAGTGGTTTCACAAAAAGATGTAAAGAAATTTATAACTCTTTGTGAGGAAGAAAATTTAGAAGCTACAGTAGTGGCAATGGTAACTGAAGAAAAATCCATGATTATTACATGGCAAGGAACAGAAATAGTTAATCTAAAGAGAGATTTCTTAGATACAAACGGTGTTAGTACTTATGGTAAGGTTCAGGTTACTGCACCCAAAGAAGAAGATAACTACTTTAACAAGAAAAATATTAAGTTATCACTAAAGGAAGCCTTTGAAGAATTGTCTAAGGACTTAAATGTGATGTCACAAAGGGGTCTTATGAATATATTTGACTCCACCATAGGAGGAAATACAGTATTAATGCCATATGGAGGAGAAACTCAAAGAACTCAAGTGGATGGGATGGTATTTAAGATACCAGTGGAAAATGGAGAGACTACTACTACAGCTTTAATGGCGCATGGTTATAATCCTAAAATTTCGAAATGGAGTCCCTTCCATGGAGCATTATATGCAGTGGTAGAGAGTATTACTAAACTAGTAGCTTTAGGTGGAGATATAAATGGAACTTACCTTTCTTTCCAAGAGTATTTTGAAAAGTTAGGAGATGACCCTAAAAAGTGGGGAAAACCATTTGCAGCATTACTTGGTGGACTATATGCACAGCACAATTTAGAAATAGCAGCAATAGGTGGCAAGGATAGTATGTCTGGAACATTTAAAGACCTAAAGGTTCCACCTACATTAATAAGTTTTGCTGTGACTACAGGAAACATAGACAATACAATAAGTAATGACTTTAAGAAAGTTGGAAGTAAAGTTATAGTTATAAATGCGCCTATAAAGGAAGATTTTACTCCAGATTTTAAAGTGTTAAATAATAACTATAGATTGGTAAGTGAACTAATAAAGTCAAGAAAAATTTTAGCAAGTGGAAGTATAAATTATGGTGGTGCTTTAGAAGCTATTTCTAAAATGTGCTTTGGAAATAATATAGGTATTGAGTTAAATGAGAAAGTATCTATGGAGCAGCTTCAAGGATTTGGGTATGGATCTATCATACTAGAAGTTAACCAGAATTTTAATATGGATAATGAAAACATAATTTATCTTGGAGATACAATAGAAGAACATGCAATAGTAAGAGTAAATGAAAAAATTAACTTAAATAAGTTAGCTAGTTCATATGAAGATGGCCTTGAAGAAATTTTCAATAAAAACTACGGAAAAGATAGAATAAATCATCTTGAAATGAAGGACGAAATTTTATTTGATAGAAGCAAAAGAGATGAAAATTTAAAAGTATCACCAATGATTAAGATTGCAAAACCTAAGGTACTTATTCCGATTTTTCCTGGAACAAACTGTGAATATGATTGTGAGAGGGCTTTCTTAAAAGCAGGAGCATTGGTTGAAACTGTTATATTTAATAATTTATCTCCTGAACATATAGGGCAATCTATATTGAATATGGAGAAAAGTATAAAAGAATCTCAAATAATTATGTTACCTGGAGGATTTTCAGCGGGAGATGAGCCAGATGGTTCAGGTAAGTTTATAAATGCCATATTTAGAAATGAAAGAGTTAATAATGCTGTTATGGAGTTATTAAACAATAGAGATGGCTTGATGCTAGGAATTTGCAATGGATTCCAAGCTCTTATAAAACTAGGACTTGTACCTTATGGAGAAATAAGAGATATTGCTGAAGATAGCCCAACTTTAACCCATAATTTAATTGGAAGTCACCAAAGTACAATGGTAAATACTAAAATAGTGAGTAATAAATCACCATGGCTTAGTGAGTGTAATGAAGGTGAAATTTATAAAGTTCCAATTTCTCATGGTGAAGGAAGATTTGTTGCTAATGAAAATGTGGTAAGAGAATTATTTAAAAATGGTCAGGTTGCAACTCAGTATGTAGATAATAGCTGTAATCCAACCTATGATATAAACTTTAATCCAAATGGATCTATATATGCAATTGAAGGAATCACAAGTATAGATGGAAGAGTATTTGGAAAGATGGCTCATAGCGAGAGAGTAGGAAATGGTGTTATTAAAAATGTATTAGGTGAACATGATATGAAAATCTTCCAGAGTGGAGTTAAGTATTTTAAATAAGATTTGTAGATGTGGAGGAGAATTAAATGAAGGTAGCAATTATATTTGGAAGTAAATCAGACACAGAGGTAATGAGAGGTGCAGCGAAATGCTTAAGAGAATTTAATATCCCTTTCCAAGCTCATGTGTTGTCAGCTCATAGGGTGCCAGAAAAATTAACAGAAGTTTTAAAAAAGCTAGAGGAAGAAGGCTGTGAAGCAATTATAGCTGGAGCAGGGCTAGCAGCTCATCTTCCAGGAGTTATAGCTTCAAAAACTATTATACCAGTAATAGGGGTTCCAATAAATGCAGCTATAAATGGCGTGGACTCTCTTTATTCAATAGTACAGATGCCAAAATCAATTCCAGTGGCTACTGTAGGAATAAATAATAGTTATAACGGTGGAATGATGGCAGTACAAATGCTTTCAGTAAAGTACCCAGAAATTAAAGATAAATTAAAGGAATATAGAAAAAATATGAAAGAAAATTTTATAAAGGAAAATGAAGCGGGGGTAGAATTATAATGGATATGAAAAATTTTATTTATGAAGGAAAAGCAAAGAGAATATTTAAAACTGAAAAGGAAGATGAAGTACTTGTTTACTACAAGGATGATGCAACAGCTTTTAATGGTGAGAAGAAGGCATCAATAGCTTCAAAGGGAATACTAAATAATACTATCAGTTCCATAATCTTTGAAATGTTAAAAGAAAAAGGAATAAAGACTCACTTTGTTGAAAAAATTAGTGATAGAGAACAAATATGTAAGAAGGTAGATATAATTCCACTAGAAGTTATAGTTAGAAATATAGCTGCTGGAAGTATGGCTAAGAGATATGGGGTTGAAGAGGGTACAGAGCTTAAGAATACAGTACTTGAAATTAGTTATAAAAATGATGATTTAGGAGACCCTTTAATGAATGACTATCATGCTATGGCATTAGGAATAGTTACAAAAGAGGAACTAGATTATATATATGACCAAGCTTCTAAAGTAAATAAAATACTTACTGAATTTTTCTTGAATCAAGATATAAAATTAGTAGATTTTAAATTGGAATTTGGAAAACTTAATGGACAAATATTACTAGCAGACGAAGTTTCTCCAGATACATGTAGATTATGGGATCTTAAAACAGGAGAAAAGCTTGATAAAGATAGATTTAGAAGAGAACTAGGAGATTTAGTAGAAGGATATACAAAGGTGCTTGAAAGAATTAAGTAATTAATCATTGGCAAGAGTATTATTTAGGAGGAAACAGTAATGGATTTTAAGTTTAAGGCTTCTAGTTACGATGGATATGAGTGTTATGATGAAGATAAATTTCATGATGAGTGTGGGGTATATGGTATATATAGTAAAAAGGATAATTTAGATGTGGCAAAAAGGACATATTATGGTCTTTATGCCCTTCAACATAGAGGCCAAGAAAGTGCAGGAATAGCAACTTTTGATGGAAGCGATATGAATTGCCATAAGGATATGGGTCTTGTATCTGAAATATTTAGTAAGAAAACCCTAAAGGAATTAAAGGGATATGGTGCAATTGGGCATGTAAGATATTCTACAGCAGGTGGAAGTTCATTAAAAAATGCTCAACCACTTATGGGAAAATTTAAGCTAGGAAACATTGCTATAGCTCACAATGGAAATTTAACTAATGCTGATATCATTAAAGAACTTTTAGAAGAATCAGGGTGTATGTTTCAAACATCTACTGATACTGAGGTAATTATAAACCTTATTTCTAGAGGTGCTAAGAAAGGTATACTTCAAAGTGTAATTGATTCTATGCAAGCAATAAAAGGTTCCTTTGCTATTATAATATTAACTGAAAATGAGTTAATAGGAGTAAGAGATCCTTATGGAATTAGACCGCTATGCCTTGGTAAAATAAATGAAAGTTATGTATTAGCATCAGAAAGTTGTGCACTTAATGCCACAGGTGCTGAATTTATAAGAGATGTTGAGCCTGGTGAAGTAGTTGTAATTAATGAAGAAGGTGTAAAATCCATAAAGTTTGGTGAAAAATCTAAGCTTGCCACCTGTTCTTTTGAATATATATATTTTGCAAGACCGGATAGTGTTATAGATGGAATTAGTGTTAATAATTCTAGATATAAAGCAGGAATTAAGCTTTATGAAGTGGCACCTGTGGAAGCTGATATAGTAGTTGGGGTACCAGATTCAGGAATGTCAGCTGCAATGGGATATGCTAAGGCATCAGGTATACCTATAGATATGGCACTTATTAAGAATAAGTACATTGGAAGAACTTTTATAGCCCCAACGCAAGAAGAGAGAGAAGCTTCTGTAAATGTAAAGCTTAATGTGATAAAAGAAAATGTTTTTGGTAAAAGAGTGGTTTTAATAGATGATTCTATAGTACGTGGAACCACAAGTAAGAGATTGGTAACTATGCTTAAGGAAGCTGGGGCTTCAGAAGTTCATTTTAGAGTTTGCTCTCCTATGGTTAAATATCCTTGTTATTATGGTATAGATATACCTTACAGAAGTCAGCTTATAGGTGAGAAAATGAATGAAAAAGAAATAGGGGAAGTTATTGGAGCAGATAGTCTAGTCTATCTTTCAAAAGAAAACTTATTAGAATGTCTTGATAGTGACCATGGATTTTGTTGTGGATGTTTTGATGGAGAGTATCCAATATCAGCACCAGTTAAATTTTAGTAAGGAGTGATATAGAATGATAACATATAAAGATGCAGGGGTTAATATAGAAGAAGGTTATAAAGCGGTAAAACTTATGAAAGAATATACAGCAAGAACTTTAACTTCATCGGTTTTAAATGGGATTGGAAGTTTTGCTGGAATGGTAAAACTACCGGAAGGATATAAAAAACCTGTACTAGTTTCAGGTACTGATGGAGTAGGGACTAAGATTGAAATTGCAATCAAGCTTAAAAAATTTGATACAGTAGGGATAGACTGTGTAGCTATGTGTGTTAATGATATTCTATGTCATGGTGCTAAGCCTTTATTTTTCCTAGATTATATTGCTTGTGGAAAATTAGATTCTCTAATAGCTAGTGATATTGTAAAAGGTGTTAGTGAAGGATGTCTACAAAGTTATGCTTCACTTATTGGAGGAGAAACAGCAGAAATGCCAGGAATGTATAATTTAGGAGATTATGATCTTGCAGGATTTGCTGTTGGTATTGTAGATGAAGATGAAATTATAGATGGAAGTAAAATTAAAGAAGGGGATGCACTTATAGGCATAACTTCTTCTGGTGTACACAGTAATGGCTATTCCCTTGTAAGAAAAGTTGTTGAGAATTATGATGAAGTCCTTGAAGGAAGAACTATAGGAGAAATTCTATTAGAACCAACAAAGATATATGTTAAGCCCGTATTAGCACTTATGAAGAAATTTGATATCCATGGAATGTCACATATAACTGGCGGTGGATTTTATGAAAATGTACCAAGAATGTTTAAAGATAACTTTACAGCAGAGATAAAAAAGGATTCTTTCCCAAGACAACCTATATTCCAATATTTAATTAATAAAGGCGTAGACGAGTATCATATGTTTAATACATTTAACATGGGAATAGGTATGGTTCTTGCGGTAGATAGCTCTGTTAAAAATGATGTGATTAATGAACTTAAAGCTCTTGGAGAAGAAGCTTATGAAATAGGTAAAGTACAAACTGGAGGTGGAGGAGTTTGCTTAATATAGCAGTATTAGTTTCGGGTGGAGGAACTAATCTCCAGGCTATCATTGATAACATTAAAAATGGATATTTAAAAGATGTAAATATTAAGTATGTCATAAGTGATAGAGAAGGAACCTATGGAATAGAAAGAGCTAGAGCACACAATATTGATACTTTAGTCTTAGATAGAAAGATATATAAGAAAGAGCTAAGCAATAAAATTTATGAAGTATTAAATGATAAGGTGGATTTAATTGTTCTTGCGGGATATTTATCAATTATATCATCTCCTTTAGTAGATGGTTTTAAAGAGAAAATAATTAATATTCATCCTTCACTTATTCCAAGCTTTTGTGGAAAAGGAATGTATGGAATTAAAGTTCATGAAGCTGCAATAGATTATGGTGTAAAAGTTAGTGGATGTACAGTACATTTTGTAGATGAAAATACAGATACAGGAGCTATAATTATCCAGAATGTAGTAAATGTAAAATCAGATGACACTCCAGAAAAGCTACAAAAAAGAATATTAGAAGAAGAATATAAAGCTTTGCCATTAGCTATAAAGCTTATGAGTGAGCATAAGCTTTTTATAGAGGATAGAAAAGTTATTATAAAGGAGTAATGGAATTATGAAAAGAGCTTTAATAAGTGTTTATGATAAGAATGGAATTGTAGAGTTTACAAAATTCTTAGTAGAGCATGGGATAGAAGTTATATCTACTGGTGGTACCTATAGTCTTTTAAAGAAAAATAACATAGAAGTTAAAGAAGTAGCAGAAGTTACAAAGGCAGCAGAAATGTTAGATGGAAGAGTAAAAACACTACACCCTGTAGTTCATGGAGGTATCCTTGCTATTAGAGATAATGAGGAGCACATGAAAACTTTAAAAGAAAGAGAAATAGATACTATAGATTTAGTTTGTGTTAATCTATATCCTTTCTTTGAAAAAGCTAATGAGGGATTAACCTTTGAAGAAACAGTAGAATTTATAGATATAGGTGGTCCAACAATGCTTAGAAGTGCTGCTAAAAACTTTAAAGATGTGGTAGTAATAAGTGATGTAGAAGATTATAAAATAGTTATGGAGGAAATGAAGGAAAGTGGAGAAGTTTCCTTTGAAACTCGTAAATATCTTGCTATGAAGGTATTTAACTTAACCACAGCCTATGATAGTGCAATATGTGAATACTTATTAAACCACATGGAGAATAAGGATAAGCATTCAAATAAGTATTTATCCTTATCTTATGAAAAAATGGAAGATTTAAGATATGGAGAAAATCCTCATCAAGAAGCTTCTGTATTTACTAACACAAATAAAACTGGAATGCTTAATAATATTGTAATATTAAATGGTAAGGCACTTTCTTACAATAATATAAAGGATATGGATATAGCTTGGAAAGTAGTAAATGAATTTGAAGAAATTACCTGTTGTGCTTTAAAACATAATACACCATGCGGAGTTGCGGTGGGTGATTCTGCTTTAGACGCTTATAGTAAAGCATATAGTTGTGATAATGTTTCAATTTTTGGAGGTATAGTAGCTATTAATACTAAAGTAACTAAAGAGGCAGCAGAAGAAATGAAAAAAACTTTCTTAGAAATTGTTATTGCGCCTGAGTTCGAAGAAGAAGCTTTAGAAGTACTTAAAACAAAGAAAAATCTAAGAGTTATAAAATGTATGAGTAAACCAAGTGATAAAAAAGAAGTTGTTTCTGTAGATGGAGGTATATTAGTACAAGATGTAGATAGAAAGCTTTACGAGGAATTAAAAGTAGTTACAGAAGCAAACCCTTCAAAGGAACATATGAGTGATATGATATTTGGAATGAAGGTTTGTAAATATGTAAAGTCCAATGCTATAGTAGTAGTTAAGGATGGTATGGCCAAGGGAATAGCTGGTGGACAAGTTAATAGAATTTGGGCTACAACTCAAGCTATAGATAGAGCTGGAGATGGAGTAATCCTTGCTTCTGATGGGTTCTTCCCATTTAGAGATTGTGTAGATGAAGCTAGTAAACATAATATAAAAGGAATAATTCAGCCAGGTGGATCTATGAGAGACAATGAGAGTATTGAGGCATGCAATGAGTATGGCATACCTATGATTTTATCAGGAATGAGACATTTTAAACATTAGTATCCTATAAGTTAAACTGGAGGTGATTTTATGAAAATTTTAGTCATAGGAAATGGTGGAAGAGAACATGCTATAGCATGGAAGCTCGGTGAGAGTGATAAGGTTTCAAAGATATATTGTGCTCCAGGAAATGGTGGTACTTCTATGGAACATAAATGTGAAAATATTAATTTAACAGACAATGATAAACTTCTAAACTTTGCTTTAGAAAACTCTATAGATTTAACTGTAGTTGGACCAGAAGTATACCTATGTAATGGTATAGTAGATTTATTTAAAAGTCACAATCTAAAAATATTTGGACCTAGTAAGAAAGCAGCAACTCTTGAAGGAAGCAAAACCTTTGCTAAGGAATTTATGAAAAAATATGGAGTTAAAACTGCAGCTTATGAAGCTTTTAGAGATTCAAAGAAGGCTTTAGAGTATTTGGAAAAGGCTGAATATCCAATAGTTATAAAAGCTGATGGACTTGCTGCAGGTAAGGGCGTTGTTATAGCTGAAACTAAGGAAGAAGGAATTTTAGCCATTAATGATTTCATGGTTAATGATACTTTTGGAGGAGCAGGTAAGGAAATTATAATTGAAGAATTCTTACCAGGTGTAGAAGCTTCAATATTAAGTATTACGGATGGAAATACTATAATTCCATTTATATCATCTAAGGATCATAAAACTATATTTGAGGATAATAAGGGACCTAATACAGGTGGAATGGGAACTGTGGCTCCAAACCCATACTGTAATGAAAGTGTTTTAAAAGCCTTTAAAGAGGATATTTTAAAGCCAACGCTTAAGGGGATACAGGAAGAAAATCTAGACTATATAGGAATAATATTCTTTGGATTGATGATTTGCGAAAAAGGAGTATATCTTTTAGAGTATAATGTTAGAATGGGTGATCCAGAAACACAGGTGGTGTTACCTCTTATGGAGAGTTATTTTATTGATATAATTGAAGCTGCAATAGAAGGAAAACTTAGTGATGATATAGTTAAGTTTAAAAATAAGACAGCTTGTTGTGTTATAGGCTCTTCGAAAGGATATCCGGGGAGATATGAAAAAGGTGAGTTAATTACAGGTGTTGATAGTTGTAGTGAAAAGGTATTTATTGCTGGAGCTGATTCCATATATAATAAATTAATTACTAATGGTGGTAGAGTTTTAGGAGTTACAGCTCTTGGAGATAATCTAGAAGAGGCAAGAGAAAAGGCTTATAAAGGGATATTACAAGTAAATTTTAATGGAATGTATTATAGAAAAGATATAGGTAAATAAATACTGAAATAAGAAAATGCTAAGGAGGTGGAATATAGCTACTCCTTAGCATTTTTATTTATATACTCACTATATTATATATTTATAGGCTTTGTGAAAATTTCATAAAATGGTTTTCATAAGTAAATCTACATTTATTTAAAATCTAGTTTATAGAGTAGTCTTGATTGTAAAATAGTTAAAGAAAAGAGAAAAGAGTATAATTTTATTAATTTAAGGTATATGAAGTAACTTTAAATCCTATAATATACAGTGAGGAAGTTCTTACGAATTTATTACAATATGTTTTTTATGTTGAAATAAATTCGTACATAATGTATTATAATCAATGTGTATATTTATGTGTTAAAAAAAATATATACCAAAATATGTAAAAAGTATTAACAAAATTAGTAAAAATGTGTAAGATATATATAGAGGATTTTAAGAACACATTATTATGTAAAACTATAAAATAATTTCCATGATGATAATAACATATTATATATGGAAGAATAGAAAAATAAAGGTGAAGATTATGTTTAATTTAATATTATTAATTATTATGTCTCCATATACTGCATTATTTACCGGAGTATATACTACTTATAGAGTTATAAAGATGAGAGAGGAAATACAGAAAAATAGTTGGAATATGGGATTGGTTCTTTTGTTTCTTTGGTCTCTATTAGCTGGACTTCTTAATAAAAGTATTATGTCTGCCGCTGTTTCAATAGTTTTTTTCTTATATTTTACTATAAGTGTAGTATTACAAAACTATTGCAAGACAGAAGAAAAATTGGAAATAATATGTAATTATTTAATTAAGTTTTCAATTTTTTCGGGAATTGTTGGAATTATAGAAAAGGTTACTTTTGCATATTTCCCAATGGAACTGTGGAAAAAATTTTTAGGTGTACCATTGGAGGTTTCAACTAATCATAGAATTTTTAGTACTTTTGGAAATCCGAACATAGCTGGAGATTGGTTTGCTATTATGATGATAATGGCCATATACTATGCTTCTAATAGTAAAAGTGTTAAGGTGAAGTTGGCATATTATAGTGCTACAGCTCTATTTTTAATAAATCTTTGTTTAACTGGCTCAAGAGGGGTTTTTATTGGATTAATATTTGGATTAGTTTCCCTATTACTATTGAAAGTAAAAAGAAATAAGAGTGATATAATAATTGTTATATCTATTTTATTAGTTATAGGTATAGTAGGTTTTACTCCTCCAAAAGTATCTGATATTTCTCAAGAGATTACTGGTCATCAGATGGAGAGGTCTTTTGACACTAGAGAAGAAATATGGTTAGGATCTTTAAAGATGATAGATGAGAAACCATTGATTGGTTGGGGAATGTTAGGAACTATAGAGCATGGTAATGAATATTCAAGATATAGTTCTGTTATTAATCATTCTCATAATATATGGCTATCATTATTAACTTCTTTAGGAGTAATCGGACTTTTAATTTACTTATATATAAGAGCAAATATCTATAAAGATTTAATATATCTTTATAAATCTGGATATAGTAGTGTAGCTTTACTTATGGCAATACAGGTAGTTGTTTTAGTTCATGGAGTAATTGATTTTACAATAATAACTCCTCAAATAGGAATACTATTTATTGGATCATCATCTATAGTCACGGCTCTAGCAAAAGAAAGTGTTAGTGTGTTTTCAAAAAGAAGAAGTATAGCTGTATAGTTATTAAGTTTTGTAAAAGCTTTTATGAAGAAGTTTATTCTCATAAAAGCTTTTTTATATATTAGAGCTTAAGTAAAGGCTAAGTACAGGATTTTCATTTATTAAAATTATATATGTAATTAGTATAATAGATTAATTTATATTGTTGTATTAATATTACCAATAAGTATTATTATACTTATCAATAATTAGTATTGGTAAATTGCTATATAAAGCAATAAAATGAAATTAAGAAATTTATAACAAGGTTTTAATAGGGGGCATTACATTATGAATCTAAAGTATTTAAAAGAGCTAGAACAGCCTATTAGAGAAAAGTTGATGAGAGAAGAGTTGGGGGAAGAAAAGTGCAAAATAATTGATAAATTCAATTTACATCCCAATGAAAACTTATATTGGGAAAGAGTAGAGCCCAAATACCCTAATCAAGAATATTTTAGTCATAAACTAGCCACGAAGAGTACGCCTATAGGGATAATATTTCATATAAATAGATTATGTTATGCAAAAACTAAATATTTTGAACAGAATTGGGATAAATTTGTTCCATGTATATATAGTTATATAAATAATTTTGTAGAAACGGAAATCTATAATATGGAGTATATCAAACATAAAAGTACAGGTATAATTCTAGATTTGCGAGAACTTGCAAAAATTCATTGGATAGATGATTTCAGAGCCATATGTACTTACTTAGAGGAGAAAGAGATAGAAATGCAATCCTAATAGAAAAATTAAATTTATAAGAGCTTAGTTATCATCTGATAATTAAGCTCTATTTTTATAAAGGACTATAAAAGAAGAAATATTTAGGTTAATATATTAAATAGATAAGCAAATATATTTAATAGTATATTATTATCTTGAGGGGAGAGATAAATATAATAAATATAGATTGGAAGCCGGATAAAAACATAAATAAGCCTCTATATATTCAAATTGTAGAGTACTTTAAGGAGAAAATAAATGGAGGAGAATGGCAAGTCGGATTCATGATTCCTACGCAACGAGAATTAGCTAAAATTTTTAATGTAAATAGAAGTACTATTGTTTCAGCTATAGATGAGTTAAAGGCAGAAGGAATCTTAGAGGGTAAGGGAAAGGGTGGAACTAAAATAGTAAATAATGTATCACCTTTATTATCTAATATACAACCAGATTGGAAGTCCTATATTGATGAAGGCATTCATATCCCTAATGTTAAGACTATTAAGAAAATCAATACCCTTGAGTTTAGAGAAGATTATATACGATTGAGCACTGGAGAACCATCATCAGAATTATTTCCAAAAGAAGATATGAAAATAATATTAAATGAAGTAGCGAGGGATATGGATAATTTAGGATATGAAAGTCCCAGTGGAACTATGTATCTTAGGCAGCAAGTAAGTAATTATTTAAAGACAATTGGCATATATGCATCACCAGGTTCTATACTTATTGTTTCTGGAGCTTTGCAAGCAATGCAGCTAATTTCTATGGGATTATTGCAAAAGGGTTCTACTGTATTGTTAGAAAATCCTTCTTATATGTACTCACTTCAAATATTTCAGTCATTAGATATGAGAAGAAGTGGGATACCTATGGATAATGAAGGAGTTATGGCTAATTTAATTCCAGATTACATAAAAAAACATGTTCCATCTATACTATATACTATACCCAATTTTCAAAATCCTACTTCTATAGTCATGTCAGAAAAAAGAAGAAAAGAGTTGATAAAGGTTTGTCAGAAAGAGAAGTTACCTATTATTGAAGATGATGTATATAGGGAGCTTTGGATTGACGCTCCACCACCGGACCCTATTAAGAGTATAGATACTAATGGATTGGTATTATATGTAGGAAGTGTATCAAAGACATTATGTCCAGGATTAAGAATTGGGTGGATTGTGGGACCAGAACCAGTAATTGAACGATTAGGTGATATAAAGATGCAAACTGATTATGGTTCTAGCTCTTTATCACAACTTACTGTGGGTAAGTGGCTAGAAACGGGGTTGTATGAAAATCATTTAAAAGAGATAAGAAGTCAATTAACTATAAGAAGAGATGTAACAATAAATGCTTTAAATAGATACTTCAAGGATATAGCTACTTGGGAAATACCCTCAGGGGGTTATTATGTTTGGATTACTTTAAAGTATAAAATAGGTATGTATAAGCTTTTTGATGAAGCATGTAAAATGGGAATTTTATTGTATCCTGGATATATATATGATGCTAATTTTAATAATTCTTTGAGAATATCTTTTTCCTATGCACCTATAGAAGAGCTAGAGGAAGGTTTATTAAAACTGTCATTACTTATTAAAGAATTGGTTAGAAGGTAAGAACTCTGTTTAGAGCGATTAAGCAATCAACTAAATTTAGAATTATATTTGTTTTTAATTACTCATAACATAATTATATGGTTGTGTTATGAGTAGTTTTTGGTTGGGCTTATTTTAATTAATATGGATGGAGAAGTATTGAGTGAATTTTCTTATAATATAAATAGGATAGCAGCTGTTAAATAAAACTAATTTAAATTAGGTATCTTTATATTAGGGGACAGGAGAGGATACTATGTTAGAAAACACTTTGATTAATGATATTCATATAAAGGAAATAGAGGAGCTGGAAGAATTTCCGCTACTAGAGATAGATTTAAAAAAGGTATATGATAATACTAAATATGTAGTGGATTTATGTAAGAATCAAGGAATTTCTGTAGCAGGAGTAGTTAAAGTTGTACATGCTATGCCACAGATAGTTTCAGAGATGGATAAGGCAGGATGTGAGTATCTTGCTACATCTAGAATAAATCAAGTTATAGAGATGAAAAAACAAGGTATAAAAAAACCTGTTATGCTTATAAGAATACCTATGCATAATGAAATAAAACAATTAGTGGAATATGTGGATATAAGTTTAAACTCTGAAATTGAAACTTTAAAGAAAATAAACGAAGAGTGTAAATACAAAAACAAGAATCACAAAGTTATTTTAATGATGGATTTAGGTGATTTAAGGGAAGGTATTGTAGATGAAAAAGAGTTCATAAACTTAGCCTTATATGTAGAGAAAGAATTAACTAATGTAAAACTTTATGGTATAGGGACAAATTTAGGATGCTATGGTTCTGTGAAACCTACAGAAGAGAATTTAGGTAAGTTATGTAATGTAGCAGAAAAAATAGAAGCTTTGATTGGAAGAGAATTGGATGTGGTTTCAGGAGGAGCTACTTCTTCGTTAACTTTAATTTGGGATGGAAAAATACCAAGTAAAATTAATAATTTAAGAATTGGAGAAGGAATATTAGTTGCTAAGGATTTAGATGATTTTTGGGAGTATGATATGTCCATGTTACATCAAGATGCCTTTGTGCTAAAAGCTCAGGTAGTGGAAGTTAAAAATAAGCCATCTCATCCAATTGGTGAAATATTTATAGATGCATTTGGGAATAAGCCCACCTATGAAGATAGAGGTGAAAGAAGACGTGCATTATTGGCAATAGGTAAGCAGGATTTTGTTTCTGTAGATACTTTAATACCTATAGATAAAAATATAGAGGTAATTGGTGCTAGCAGTGACCATTTAATTATAGATATAGAAGACTGTAAGACAAATTATAAAGTTGGTGATGTTATAGAATTCAATATATATTATCCACACTTATTATATCTAAGTGGATCAAGGGATGTAAATAAGAAATTTATATAATGAAGATAAAGGATGTTTAAATACAATATAGGTATATGCAATAGATATTTTGAAATCTATTGTATATACCTATAATTATTTACAAAATTAAATAATATTAATATAATAATATTTGTGACAAGGACATGTGCCATTAGCTCAGTTGGCAGAGCACCTGACTCTTAATCAGGGGGTCCAGGGTTCGAAACCCTGATGGCGCACCAAGGGAAACAATACTGTAGAGTGTTGTTTCTTTTTAATAAAAATTTTTTTGAAAAAAGTAGCTCGTAAAATAATTAATATGATTAAATTAATCTATTTAAGTATAAACTGAATTGGTTTATATTTTTTTACATTAAATGATAAATATTTATTTAATGTATTTTAATAAAATACTTTACAAAACTTACAGTGGGTTGTATAATAATATTTGTGACAAGGACATGTGCCATTAGCTCAGCTGGCAGAGCACTTGACTCTTAATCAAGGGGTCCAGGGTTCGAACCCCTGATGGCGCACCATACCTCGTAGTACTAATAAGTATTACGAGGTATTTTACATTTTAAACTAAAAAATAGTATAGACTTAATTAATAAAATATATTAAGGTTAATATAGATTTTATACAAAATGAAAGAAGGAAAAATAATGAATCATTTATCAACAGAAAAAACTAATGCTCCTATTTGGTTTATATTTAGACAAAATGAATTATTAGTAGAAGAAAAAGAGGATAAAATTTTTATACCAAGATTTAAAGATTTAGAATCAGTTAATATTAATCCAGTAAGAGTTCAAGATCTAGGAACTAGAAGTTGTGGTAAATGTTACTCTGTAGAGGTATCAAAAGAGTATACAGAACCTTTGGGTATGAAATTTATAACCTTAAGAAACTTATATGGACAAGTTTCAGATGAAATATATATAGAAGCAGGACGTGCTATTCAAATCATGAATTGGGATAGAACCCATCAATATTGTGGTGTTTGTGGTAATAGTACTAATACTATACTAAATGAATATGGGAAAATATGTCCACAGTGTGGTTTTATAAGCTACCCTAGAATAAGTCCTGCTATAATAGTTGCTATAGTTAAAGATGGTAAATTACTTCTTGCTAAAAATGCTAAGTCAAAACATAATTTTTATAGTGTTTTAGCAGGGTTTTTGGAACCTGGTGAAACATTAGAGGAATGTGTAGAGAGGGAAGTAATGGAGGAAGTGGGAATAGAAGTTAAAAATATAAAATATTTTGGTAATCAACCATGGCCATTTCCTAATTCTCTTATGGTAGGGTTCACAGCAGAATATGATAAGGGTGAAATAAAGGTTGATGGAGTTGAAATTGAAGAGGCAAACTGGTTTGAGGTAAATAATTTACCTAGTATTCCTGGAAGCATTAGTATTGCAAGAAAACTAATAGATTGGTTTAAGGATAATTATACTGAGATCTAGATTTTAAAATTAAATTAATAATAGAATTCATAGGAAAAGTATATTGTGTTTAACAGTATACTATAAAAACTTTAACACATAATAAACAATGAATATATGTGTTAAAGGAGGGATAAAGATGGATCATGATTTATTAAGAGAACAACAATATGAGATTAAACAACGTGAAGAAGATAAAAGGAAATACAAAAAGGAGAACTATCTTCGTAATGGAAATAAATCTCAAGGTCAATACGCTCAAAGTAGCTTTAATACTACTATTGAAGAGTCAGGTACCAATGAAAGTGGTATCGTAGCAAAAAAAAACGGTTATTAAAATTAAATATTTTATTTATAAAAGGGCTATTTCAAAGTAATCTAAATCTTAATTATGTTGAGTATTATCTGCTAATGGTATTAAAGTATAAACTCAATATTTTAGAGATTCTAGAGAATTATTTTGAGATAGCTCTTTAGGGTTTAATTATAAAATCTTAGAATTTGAAAAGAAAATAATGTGCTAAGGAATTATATAAAAATTTCAATAAAAAAATCTTACTATGTTATAATAAAGCTATTGAAATTTTACATAGCAAATAAGGAGCAATTAAAGGATGAATAAGAATAAAGTTAAGGCTTTTGCCACTTGGGCAAGAAGTAATCTTATTGAAAAAATAAAAGATAGAGCGTATAAAATAGGTATTGAAGATAATAGAATTAGAGATATAGAAGTGGTTCAAAGTGGATTTAAAGTAGTGGGTGGAGAAGAAATATTTAATATTTCACCTAAGCATAGAAAATCACTAATAAAGGAAATAGAATCAAAATCTTTAGATGAAGTTGTGGAAGAAGTGGCATATACTTGGTTTAACAGGTTTATAGCTTTAAGGTATATGGAAGTACATGATTATTTGCCCATTGGAATAAGAATTATATCTTCAGAGATACCAGGTAAAATGGAACCAGATATTTTATTTAGGGTTGGTGAAGTTATAAGAGAGTTGAGACTAGATTCAGATTTAGTCTATAAATTGTTAGATAGTAGTAAAAATTCTGATAGAGAAAATCTATATAAATATATTTTAATAAGACAATGTAATGAATTAGGGAATATTATTCCTGGTTTATTTGAAAAAATAGAAGATTATACAGAATTGTTATTTCCTGATAATTTGTTAGAAGAAGGTTCCATACTAAGGAAAATGTGCAATGACATAGATGAAGAAGACTGGAAAGAGGAAGTAGAAATTATAGGGTGGATGTATCAGTATTATATATCTGAAAAGAAGGATAAGGTTTTTGATGATCTAAAGAAAAATGTAAAAATAACTAAAGAAAACATTCCAGCAGCTACTCAGTTGTTTACTCCTAAGTGGATAGTGAAATACTTAGTAGAAAATTCATTAGGAACCATATGGATTCAAGGGCATGAGGATGAAAATTTAAAGAATGAATTAAAATATTATTTAGAGGAAGGCATTCAGGATTTCGAAATAGATGACATTTTACATAATATTAAATTGGGGAGAAAAAATTTACATCCTGAGGATATAAAGGTTCTTGATCCATGTATGGGTTCGGGGCACATATTGTTATATGCCTTTGATGTGCTTTATAAAATTTACAAATCTGCAGCTTATCCAGAGCGAGAGATTTCAAGAAAAATTTTAGAAAATAATATATTTGGATTAGATATAGATTTAAGAGCTAGTCAAATTGGTATGTTCTGTCTTATTATGAAGGCTAGAGCGTATAATAGAAGATTTTTCAGAGAAGTTGAAAAAAATCCTTTGAAGCTTAATATAGTAGCTATAGAAGAAAGTAATGGTATTACTTATGAAATTATAGAATATTTCGCAAAGGAAGATGAAGAGCTAAGAGGTGATTTATCTTATTTAGTAAATACCTTTAAGGATGGTAAAGAGTTTGGATCAATATTAAGAGTTGAGAAGGTGAATTTTCAGAGGTTAAAAGAACGGTTAGGAGAGATAAATGAAGAAAATAATTTAGTATTTAGTGATTATAGACAGATACTGTTAAATAAATTACCAAAGCTCATTAATCAGGGAGAAATAATGAGTATTAAATATGAGGTTTGTATTACTAACCCACCTTATATGGGACTAAGGGGAGCTAATGATACCCTAGCTAAATATTTGACCAACCATTATCCTTTATCAAAGCATGATTTATTTTCTGTGTATATGGAAGTGTGTAAGAACTATCTTAAAGAAGATGGAATATATGCCATGGTAAATCAGCATTCATGGATGTTTTTAAGTAGCTTTTTAGAACTTAGAAATAAGATTTTAGAAGACAGTACTTTTATTAGCATGATTCACTTAGGATCTAGAGTATTTGAAGATAATGTGGGTACCATAGTACAGAATGTTGCTTTTATAAATCAAAATAGTGAAATTCCTAAATATAAAACGAGAATTGTAGACCTTACTAAAGAGTTAACAGCTTTGGAAAAGAAAATAAAGATTAAGTCAGTTTGTAGTGGAATGGAGAGAGAGGGGATTTACAGTATATGGCTAAAAAAACTAATGACAATCCCAACAAAACCTTTTGCTTATTGGGTAAATGATAATGTATTAAATTTATTTTCTAATTTACATAAGTTTGAAAATATTGCAAAGCCTAGACAAGGAATGGCTACATCAGATAATAAACGGTTTTTAAGAGATTGGTATGAAGTTGATATAAATGAAATTAATTTTTCAGCTGCTGATAGAGATGAAGCTTTGTTAAGTAAGAAAAAATGGTTTCCATATAACAAAGGTGGAGAATACAGAAAGTGGTTTGGTAATAATAGATATGTGATTAATTGGGAAAATGATGGCAGTGAAGTAAAAGATTATGCAGCAAAGTTATATAAATCATATAGTAGAACTATAAAAAATGAGGAGTTTTATTTTAAAAGTGGTCTTACATACACTTTTATTTCTGAAAATATGGGAGTAAGGTATTCTCCTCAGGGGTTCATATTTGACGTTGCTGGATCTTCTATATTCTTTGATGATAAAGACCTAGAAAAGGTAGTACTAGCATTGTTATGCAGCAAAGTTGCTAATATGTTTTTAGATATAATGAATCCAACCTATAATATACAAGTAGGAGATTTGAAGAATGTTCCAATACATGAAGATATATTTAAAGAAGAAATAAAATCTACCATTGATGAAATTGTACAAGAAAACATAGCCATTAGTGAAGCGGAATGGAATGACTTTGAGACATCATGGAACTTTAGAACTCATCCATTGATGAGAGGCTTAAGAGAAAAAAAAGTTAAGGATGTAACCATAGAATCTAGATTTAAACTTTGGGAAAAAGAAAATATGAAAATTATTGAGAAACTTAAAAATAATGAAGAGAAGTTAAATAAAATTTTCATAGATGTTTATGGTTTAAATGAAGAATTATCCCCGGATGTATCATATAAAGATATAACATTAAGGAGAATTGAGGTAGAAAGAGAAGTGAAATCTTTAATATCTTTTGCAGTGGGATGTATTATGGGTAGATATTCAATAGATGTTGATGGGTTAGTGTATGGAGGTGGAAACTTCCAAGATAAATGGGATTTTAAAAATCATAGAGTTAAGAAAGTAGAAATAGATTCCACTGGAAAAGTAAATGATAATAGATGGGTTAATTCAAGTTTTATGCCTAAGGTTGATAATATAATGCCTATAACAGAAGAAAAATATTTTTCAGAAGATTTAATGACCAAGTTCATTGAATTTTTAAAAGCAGTTTATGGAAATGAAGTATTGGAAGAGAATCTTAATTTTATAGCCAATATTTTAGGCGAAAAAGATAGTGAAACTTCAAGGCAAAGCATTAGAAGATACTTCTTTAAGGAATTCTATAAGGATCATATAAAAGCTTATGGAAAGAAACCTATATATTGGTTATTTGATTCAGGTAAGAATGATGGATTTAAAGCATTGGTATATGCTCATAGATATGACGACTTAACTGTAGCTTTATTGAGGACAGAATATATTCATCTTATGCAACGGAAATATGAAGGTGAATTGAGTACATTGGAGCTAATAAAAGACTCACAGGAATATAGTGCTAAGGAAAGAGCAATAGCTAGGAAAAAAAGTGAAAAGTTAAAAAGGAAAATAGAAGAACTCATTGAATATGATGAAATAGTTGCGTATATGGCTAATGAAAAAAAATCCATTAACTTAGATGAAGGAATTAAAGAAAATTATGATAAATTCCAAGGTATCAAAATTATGAAAACAAATGGAAAAGAAACTAAGATAAATCTTTTATATAAAATCTAAGGAGTTTATATTAAAACATATAGGGGTACAATTATACTTTATTTTATGGTAATATTTAAAATGGATTAATATTTAATAGAGTTTTATATAAGGTAAACTTTAAATAAGATTACTACATATCTCATATTATATAAAATGCTAAATTGTATTATTAAGTTGTATTATATAAAATGGATTAAGCTAAAGTGTGAGGTAATTAATAAATATATAAGGTAAGGTGAGTAAAATGAATTATGAAATATTAGCAAATACAATTTTCCCTAACATTGATAAGGAGCCTGAGTATTATATTTCAAAGTATCCCAAGAGAAACCTTAAAGAAGGTGCCAAGGTTACTAGATATGCTCCAAGTCCAACAGGGTTTCAACATATAGGAGGAGTATTTTCTGCATTAATAGATGAAAGAATAGCTACTCAAAGTGAAGGAGTTTTTTATTTAAGAATCGAAGATACAGATCAAAAAAGAGAAGTGGCTGGTGCTATAGAAGATACTATAAATACCATGCATAAGTTTGGGTTAGATTTTACAGAAGGTATGACAGGGGATAATACATCTAAAGGTGAGTATGGTCCTTATAGACAAAGCGAAAGAGAAGAGATATATAAAACTTTTGCTAGAGATCTAATTAAAAAGGGGCTTGCTTATCCATGTTTTTGTACATCAGAAGATCTAGAACAACTGAGAGAAAAACAAATTAGTGAAAAATTAACTCCAGGATATTATGGAGAATATGCAATCTGTAGAAATTTATCTCCAGAAGAAGCTTTAAAAAGAATAGGTGAAGGTGAAAAATATATTATAAGATTAAAATCTCCAGGTAATCCAGAAAACAGAGTTGAGTTTCACGATCTAGTTAAAGGTGATATTTCTTTCCCAGAAAGCAATCAAGATATAGTTATAATTAAATCTGATGGACTTCCAACCTATCATTTTGCTCATGCTATTGATGATGCGCTAATGGGAACTACTACTGTAATTAGGGGAGAAGAATGGTTATCATCTCTTCCAATTCATATTCAACTCTTTGATATTCTTGGATTTGATAGACCTGAATATGCACATACTCCTACAATAATGAAGTTAGATGGAGATTCTAAAAGAAAGTTATCTAAGAGAAAAGATCCCGAAAGTGCAGTAAGTTATTATGATGAAGAAGGATATCCTATGATATCTGTTATAGAATATTTACTTAATATAATAAATTCTACTTTTGAACAGTGGAGAGAAGAAAATCCATCATCTGATTATCATGAATTTAGAGTATATCTAGATAAGATGAGTAAAAGTGGTGCTTTATTTGATATTGTAAAATTAAGTGACGTAAGTAAAAATGTAATTTGCAAGTTAAAGGCTGATGTGGTATATGACTACTATATAAATTGGGCTAAGAATTATGATAAGGAAATGTATGACATAGTAACTAACAATGAATTAATGTGTAAAGAAATATTCAATATTGATAAAGAAGGACCAAAACCTAGAAAGGATTTTGCTAAATGGAATGATGTTAAGGAAAAAATATTCTTCTTTTTTGATGTATTATTTAAGAGTACTGTAGAAGAAATAGAATTTCCTAAGAATATAGATTTACCAGAAGCTAAAAGGGTAATAGAAGCTTATGCTAAGGCATATAATTTTAATACTGATAAGGATACTTGGTTTGAAGAGTTAAAAGTAGTAGCTGTAGAATTAGGGTACGCTACAGATAGAAAAGCCTTTAAGAAAAATCCTGAAAATTACAAAGGTATGGTTTCAGATGTAGCTGGATGTGTAAGAACGGCATTAACTTATAGAAATAATACACCAGACCTTTATACTATTATGCAAATAATGGGGGAAGAAACAGTTAGAAATAGATTTGCTAAATTTTTGAAACTATAATTAGAAATATAGATAAAAATCATCTCTGTAATTTTATAGAGATGATTTTTTATCTATAACTGAAACATACTTATTACCTTCAATATAGTACCTCCAAAGAAAATCTTTTGCCTCTTCAGCGTAATCAATGCCAATCCTTTTAGAATATACAATTTTGAAATCTTTAAAATCGTCAGCATATAAGGATAATTCCTCACTTAATATAGAATGGGTATTTAAAGATTTGTCTATATTAAGGGCTATACATAGTTTTCCAGGACCAGAAGTGAGATTTAATATTTCTCGAGGCTTAAGCTTAGTAAAAGGCTTATTAAATCGGTTTTCACTCATAACTTCAATACCTTCTATTGGTTCAATGGCACGAATTAAGACTCCTTGAGGATCGCCTTCACAACCGGTTACTATATTCATACAGTTATACATTCCATATATTTTATATACGTAGGCTATACCAGCACTTTTAAATAAAGGTTCCGTTCTAGTGGTTTTCTTATAGTTATAGGCATGAGAAGCTTTATCAATTTTTCCCACATAAGCCTCAGTTTCTACAATTCTACCAGTAAGCTTATATCCCATATAATTCCTTACTACTATTTTACCTAAGAGGTCCTCAGCAACTTTTCTTGCATCCCTACGAAAAAAATCAAGGGAAAGGTTTTCAAATTTCATAAATATCCTCCATATTTATTTTACAAATGTAATATTTAATCTTTTATACTATATAGTTTAGGTTAAAATCGCTTAGATTATTTATAATATATCTATATAAAGATAAAATATCTAGTAATTTTCATTTGATTGAATTAAAATTTGAATTAATAATTTAAATCTGTATTATATATATGAAAAAATAAATATTAACTATTTTATGATAGTATAGTTTGAATTTTCAGGGAGGAATTATATATGAAAATTAAAATAGAAACAGTGCTAATTACTGGAGCTTCGTCTGGAATTGGATATGAGTTTAGTAAAATATTTGCTCGAAATGGCTATAACTTAATTTTAGTTGCCAGAAGAATTGAAGTTTTAAAAAGGATTAAAGAGGAGCTATCAAAGATTTATGGAATAGAAGTAATTATAATTGAGAAAGATTTATCTAAATCTCATAGTGGAAATGAGGTTTTTAATGAAATTATAAATTTAGATATAAGGATAGATGTACTAATAAATAATGCTGGTGTAGGTTATTGTGGTCTATTTCATGAAATTAATATGGAAAGTCATCGTTTAGTAATACAAACTAATATGGTTGCTTTAACGGAGCTTACATATTTAATTTCTAATGAAATGATTAAAAATGGGGGTGGAAAAATCCTAAATGTGGCATCTACTGGTGCTTATCAACCAGGACCTTATACTGCAGTATATTATGCATCAAAAGCTTATGTATTATCTTTAACTGAAGCTTTATCAATCGAACTTAAAAAGTATAATATTCAGGTAAGTGGACTTTGTCCAGGAACTACAAAAACAGATTTTCATCAAAGAGCTGGCAAAAGAGAATTAAGAGGAGCTATGTCGCCTAAGTTAGTTGCTGAAATAGGGTATAAAGAATTTATGAAAGGAAGAAGCATAATTATACCTGGGATTAAAAATAAAATTGCTATAGGAATATCTAAGGTTTTACCTAGAAAACTATTGGGAAAAACCGTTGGATTTATCCAAAATTCGGCTATTTTACTTAATAAGTAATATTTTTGTAGGAAATGTATTAATAATAATGTATAATTATATATTATATGGCTTTAATTTCATATAGGGGGGTAAAAATTTGAAAACACAAGATGTATTTTGGGGTATAATCGGAATTCTTATTGTGACTTTAATCATAGTTTCTATATTTAATATAAGAATTAGAAGTTCAATAAGAAGGCTAACTAATGAAATGGAGAAAATTGCTCAAGGTGATTTAACAAAGAAACTAAAGGCAAACAAAATTAAAATAATAAAAGAACTAATAGTTTATTCCAATGACTTTATGATAAAGGTTAGAAGGCTTATAGGAAAATCTACAGAAATTAGTGATAGGATACTTATAAACTGTGATGTCTTAAGTAAAGATATGAAAAATATGGAGTTACATGTGGTTGAAAATGTAGAATCTATAACCACCATATCGGATGATATGAATAATCAGGTTGATAAAGTTGTATCTGTTAGAAGTGATATAGAAAGTATTGTTTTAAATCATGGGACTATGGTTAGAAATTCTCATAGCGTGGAAAAAACAGCTATGTCAATGATGGAATCTGTAAGTGAAAGCAAGAGTGAGTTTGATAAACTTATTAATAAGATGGAAAAATCACTATGCTTGGAAAAGGAACTCTCTCTTAGGATAAAAGCCTTAGAAATTGGTGCACAAAAAATTCAAGATATATCTGATACTGTAAAAGAAATAAGTGGTACTACAAATTTATTATCTTTAAATGCATCCATAGAAGCTGCAAGAGCAGGAGAAGCTGGAAGGGGTTTTTCTGTAGTGGCTGAGGAAATAAGAAAGTTGGCAGAAATGTCATCTGTACAAGCAGATGAAATTCAAAAGATAACAGATAATGTTCAAAAAGATATATATGAATTTGGATCTATAATGGAAGAAGATTTATCAGTTATAAAAGAATCTATTTCATACGCTAAGAAAAATAGTGAAAATTTTCAATCTATATCTAGTTCTAGTATGAATACATTAAACTCTATACAAGAAATAAATAAAGCTATTGAGGAGCAAAATATAAATTTAAGGAATATAGAGCTATCTATAAATAGTATTTCTAATTTTGTTTCTAAAACTACCATTCATGTACAAAATACAGCAGAAAGTTCTAAGGTTCAACTTAAGGTAGTAAAGCGTGTTTCTGATAATATCAAAGAAGTTGTAAATATGAATAAAGATATGAAGCTTATAATATCATCCTTTGCACAAAATTATATTTTAGATGAAGATACTGAAAAATATATAAATAATGCTAAAAATATTTTGAATAGTGTTGCAAAAGAAGGCACAATAATATGTTTAGAAGAAACTAAGTGTAATAAAACATTAAAAGAATTTGTGAAAAAATATCCGTTCTTTTATCTACTATCAGTTATGGATATAAATGGAGATACTAAAGGGATAACCCTTGAGGGAAGCAGGGAAGAGTTATATTGTAATTATTCTCATAGACCATACTTTAAAGAATCCATTAAAGGATTAGTATATAAGTCAGAGCCCTATATATCTTCTGATACTGATGGATATTGTATAGCTCTTTCAGTACCTATAAAGAATAATAGTGGACAAGTGGTAGGTATTGTAATGGGAGATTTAGTATTAGAAAAGAATTAAAATGAAGCTAT
>NZ_DLCT01000005.1:1230996-1280493 GCF_002480755.1 Clostridium sp. UBA7791
ATAGCTTCATTTTAATTCTTAGTTTTATAAACTTCTAAAGCTCTTGATAATTGATCTGGACAGGAGGTATCTTTTGAACCGCACTGGATTCCTTTTAGTCTTGATATAACTTCATTGATATCCATGCCTTCTACTAAACTAGAAATACCTAGTAGATTACCGTCGCAACCGCCTATAAAGCTTACATTTTTTATTTTATTTTCAACTACGTCAAAGTTAATTTCTTTTGAGCAAACTCCTAAAGTAACATATTTCATTTATTATTTCCTCCTATGCAAACTTACATACTATTTGATAATACTGTAATAAGGTTAATATTTCAATATTATCAAATGATTATTTTAAAATTGAATAGATGATTTTGCAATAATTAAAAATGTTTAACTAATTATGAAGTTTACTAGCTATTATTTCTTTAACCACAGTAGGAAGTTTTTCTTGTTCTTCTTTAGATAAATTTTTAGTTTCAATAGGAGGATGAATAAATAACTCTACATTAGCAGCCTTAATTCTATTGTTATTAGCTTCCATAAGTTTATAGGAACCATTTATAGTTATAGGTACAATAGGTGCATTAGATTTAGTTGCTAGTTTAAAGCTACCAGCTTTAAATTCACCTAGAGGACCACCCTTACTTCTAGTACCTTCTGGGAATATAACTAGTGAATGACCAGCTTTAATTATTTTTACCCCTTCAATTATAGCAGTAGCAGATTTTCTAAGATTACTTCTATCCATAAATACACAGTGAATATATTGCATCCAGGTTCTAACTATAGGTATTTTTAAAGTTTCAACTTTAGCAATAAAACCTTTTGGTTTATTAATATAACTCATTAATAGTGGAATATCAAAATTTCCTTGATGATTACTAATAAACACTACGGGAATATTAGATGGAATATTATCTTCACCATAAACAGATACTGTTGCTCCGCTATATTTAAGCTGCGACATAGCCCACTTTGAGGTTACTTTATGTATATAAGCTTCCATTTCTTCAGTTTTTCCGTGTTTCTCTAAAGAATTAACTTTATACATTGGTCCAATTTTGGTCAAAAGACTAATGGCAAAATGACCAAACCAAATAATTGTTTTAAACATAATAAATCCTCCATTATAATAACGTATATTAGTAATTATAGTACAGAGTATTAATTTAATAAAGAATAAAAAACCTCATATTAAGGTAATTGTAAAGTTTTAGTTTATTATTTAGTAAAAGTTTAAACAATTTATATGAAGAAAGTGGTATAATCCAATATAAGATAATATAGAAAGGGTGATATCTATGACTTTAAAAGATATAGACATAAAAAATAAATTTAAAAATCTTGAATTAGAGCAATTAGAAAAACATAATGAAAAATTATCTTCAGCATTAGTTGCTGGTGTAGTTATTGCTGCTATTGGAATTGGATACAAGGTAACTAGAACTATTATGAAGGTAAAAGGTAAAAAATAGTGTAACTTAGTGTCTATAAAATTTAAATTTAAAGCTTATAGGAGGTGAATTAAATGTATGAGATATTAAAGGAGATGGAAAAAGAATTAATAGATTTAGAATCTATTAATTTAAAGGATTTGAAAGAGGAAAATACAGCAATAATAGTTGTTGATATGGTTAGGGGTTTTTATGATGTAGGACCTTTGGCGTCTTCTAGGGTGAAGAATATAATAAGCCCTTTAGTGAAGCTAAATGATAAAACTACAGGTTATAAAAAAATATTCTTTATAGATTGTCATGAAGAAAACTCTAGTGAGTTTAATGCATATCCACCTCACTGTATAGCTAATACAGTAGAATCACAGTTAATAGAAGAACTAAAGGTCTATACAAAGAATAATAGAATTATAAAGAAGAATAGCACTAATGGATTTCATGCTAAAGAATTTCAACAATGGCTTAAAGAAAATTCTAGCATCAATAACTTTATAGTTACAGGTGTTTGCACAGATATATGTGTAGAAACCTTAGCCATATCCTTAAAAACCTATTTCAATGAATTTAATGAAGAAAAAAGTATAATAGTTCCTATGAACTTAGTAGAAACTTATGATTTAGGAATACATAATGGAGATTTGATGAATTTAATAAGTCTATACAAGATGAAAATAAATGGTATAAATATAGTTAAGTATATAGAATAATAAAAATGAGTGGACAATTCCACTCATTTTTACTTACAAATAAGTATCAAACCATTGAAGAGCTTCAGAAACTATAGCCTCTGTTATATAATGGTTTAGTCTGTCGTAGGTTTTCATATCTACTAAATCTTTATTTTGGTAGTGATCTTTTATTGCATTAAAGAAAGCAATCTCACTTTTAATTGGCACTAAAGCATCCTTATCCCCGTGAAGTAAAAGAAGAGGAGTATTATTAAAATTATTAATATTATTTATAGGGCTATATAAAGATAGTTCATTTAAGCTTTTATCTATATAATCCTTATTATCTTTATACTGATCCCCAATTATTTCTAAAGTCGCTTCGACCCAAGCCCCAGAGCTATTCATAATTACTCCAGCCTTAATGCATTTATTATGAGCAATGATACCAGAAGTAATCATTCCTCCCATGGAATGACCAGATACTCCAATTCTATGTTCATCTATATTGTAGTTAGATTTAATATAATCAAGAATAAAACTGAATTCCTTTACAGAGGATAACACCGTTGGCCAAAACTTAGTTAATCCACTTTCACCTTGCCAATAATCTATGGTTCCACGCTCACCATGATTTATTGAATCAGGTATAACCACCATATATCCATTGCAAGCTAAGAAACTCCCTAGGTTTTTATGAACATCCTTATTAGAACTCCAGCCATGATAAAAGAATATTACAGGAAGTTTTTCAGTAAAATTTTTAGGATATATTATTAGAGTAGATATATTTTCAATATATACTTTTTTAAAATTGATTAAATTATTAATCCACATTGTCTTACCTCCTTTAAGATTCCCCAATTATATTATACATAAATTATTATAATTTTAAAAGATAATTACCATTACTATTGAATAGGCTAATATTAAAAATTAAAGAAAACAGACCATATTGAATTGATAAAATATGATCTGCTTTTCTTTAAAATAAATATAACTAAATATTAGAAATTATTTTAGAATATGAAGTGAGCAATAATTGAAATTATAGGAAGAGTTATTAAAGTTCTTTCTATAAATATTATGAACAATTCTTTTATATTAACAGGTATTTTAGAACCTAGCAATAAAGCTCCAACTTCGGAAAGATATATAAGCTGGGTTATAGATGTTGCAGCTATAATAAATCTTGTCATATCACTTTGAATTCCACCTGACATTATAGATGGTAATAGCATGTCTGCGAATCCAGCTACTAATGTGCTAGAAGCTGTTGCAGCTTCTGGAATTTGAAGAAGTTTTAAAATTGGTATAAAGGGTAAACCAAGAATTTGAAATAATGGTGTATATTCTGCTAACATTAGTGCTATAGTTCCTACAGCCATAACTACAGGGATTACTCCAAACCACATATCTACAACATTTAATGTTCCTTTAGTAAATACATCTTTTTTTAAGGATGAAGATTTAGCTTTATCTATAGCTTTTTCTAACCCGAATTTAAAAGGCGTATACCCTTCAGGAAGAAGGTCTTCCATAGATTTATTTGTATTATTATAGTATATATCCTTTTTCATTGATAGTGGAGGTAATTTAGGTACTAATATTGCAGCTACTAAACCAGCAAAGGTAACTGATAGATAGAAGGGTAAAAACATATGACTAAGCCCAACGGTATCAATTACAACTATGCTAAAGGTTATTGAAACTAAAGAGAAGGTTGTACCAATTACACAGGCCTCTCTTTCAGTATAATACCCATCAACATATTGTTTACTTGTTAAAAGAACACCAATAGTACCATCTCCAAGCCAAGAAGCAATACAATCTATTGCAGCTGAACCAGGAAGATTAAAAATTGGTCTCATTATTTTTACTAGGAGGGAGCCTACAAATTCTAAAAGTCCGAAATTAAGAAGAAGAGGTAGAAATAATCCAGCAAATAAAAATACTGAAAAGAGTATAGGAAGTAAATCAGATAAAATCATTCCTCCTGTATTTTCTGACCAAATTGCTTTAGGACCTATTTGAAACATTGTACATATTATGAATATTCCACCTAAGACTCTGATAATAAACCAAATATTATTTACATTGAAAAGAGAATTTAAAAAATTATTTTTAACAATAAATTTAGGCTTTAATGCTTTAGTTACTATTGTAAAAAATGCGGTTACAACTATTATTGTTGTTATTATGTATGGAAGTGATTGGCCAAGAGCTTCTTGAACATAGGTTGATAAGGTTGCAACAGGTATAACTACTTCTTCTCCTTTGGTAATTGGGATCATAAATAAGAAGATACCTAAAGAAGAGAATATAAGAAATTTAATTACAGCTAATATATATGAATAATCTTTATTATTTGCTGAAATAGACACTTTATTGCTTTTGCTTTCCATTTATATGCATCCTTTCTGTAACGAATTTATGTATAATTATACATAAATTTTCCCTATAATGCAACATAATTATACATAAATATTGTATTTAACTTTAAAAAAATATAATGTTTTTCAAGGAAATGTAAAAATATATAGATATTTGTACTATGACATTTGATTGATAAT
This sequence comes from Clostridium sp. UBA7791, assembly GCF_002480755.1. NCBI lineage: Bacteria > Bacillati > Bacillota > Clostridia > Eubacteriales > Clostridiaceae > Clostridium > Clostridium sp. UBA7791. The sequence goes on from NZ_DLCT01000005.1 coordinate 1,235,682, forward strand.
ATATTATTTTTAAACTGAACTTACATAAGAGAGTTATATGAAAAGTTATTTACTAATTTATTTTTAGCTATAGGAATTAATAATTATTAATGAGTTAACTGCATAAAAATAATAAGTGTAAGTAATAATTATACTTATTATTACTACTTACACTTATCTAAAGGTAAATACTTAGTTAGGGTTATATTGAAAGGTAGCACATAAGGTTTCTTCACTAGTAGATGAGGTATAACCAGAAATATCAATAGAGTTCGCAGTGCATTTGAGTTTTTTATTATAAATACATTGTTCTGCATTACAATTTACATTAGAATAAGGAGTATTTATACTTATAGAGTTTGTTAATGCACTTGATTTGTTTATAAAGTTTTCACAATTTGTACCATCAGGTTGATAGGTATTGGAACCCCCAATGGTTATCTGATTTAAATTACAGTAGTTGGAATTATTATGTATACAGTTGTGAACTGAACATTGAAGTAAAACCATTTTATCTCCTCCGAAAATAATTTTACTTTAGTATACCTAATTATTCTATTTTTTATACAAAATCATAAACTTCTTAAAATCTTCCTCACTAAGAAACATATCTCCAATGCTACCGTGTTTAGTATCATCCTTAGAAATTCCATGAAAATCAGAACCACAAGTTATTATCATATCCCTTGATTTAGCTAAGGATATAAATTCATCGGTTTCTCTTTTAAAGTTTTGATAATACAGTGCCTCAATACCATGAAAATCATAATTTAATATATTTTTAATAGGTGTTTTTTTAATAAGTTTAGGATGTGCTAGAATTACAATGCAATTATACTTTTTAAGAAGTTCAATTCCTTCTGGTATGGATATATGTTTATTAGGAACATAGGCAGGGCTATCATTTCCTATAAATTTGTCAAAAATATGTTGAAAATCAAAGGGGTATCCAGCATTTACTATGGCTTGTGCTATGTGAGGTCTAGCTATAACACCATTACCAATTTTTAAAACATCATCTACATTTATTTTAATGTTAAAGTATTTATCTAGATTTTTAACTATAGATGAGGCTCTAGTTTCCCTGTTTCTCTTTAAATTATTAAGAAATTTAATTAAGGTTTCATCTTTATAATCATTTCCTTTAAAATATCCTAAGATATGTATGCTTTCTCCATTGTGATTACAGCTTAACTCTATTCCAGGAATAAAATTAAGGGAAATTTCATTAGCTTTATTTAAAGCTTCGCTAATACCTTCAGTGGTATCGTGATCTGTTATAGATAAAAGTTCAACATTTTTATTTTTAGCCATTTCAACTACTTGAGAAGGGGAGAACCTCCCATCAGATGCAGTTGTATGACAGTGAAACTCTGCTATAATATTCATAAATATCTCCTTCCTTTGTATAGTAAATAGATATAATAATATAGATTTATTATATCTTAAGTGTAGTATTATTTATACTATATAAGTTGAAAGAAAATTCTATAGATATTACTCTATTACATCATAAAAATAATTGTCATAATTGAAATAAAGTTATATAATAAAGTCACAATGAAAAATACTTAATAAATTTAAAGGAGATAAAAATGAAAGGTGAAACAAGAAAAAGAATTGCAACATTAGATAATAGAATAAATACTACAAAGCTTGTAAAATTATATATCCTACATTATTTAATATATGAAAATAATGAGGAATATGGATTGGAAATAGTGAATTATATAAATAAAAACTTTACTAAAGTTTCTAATGGGTTGGTGTATCCACTTCTTAGAGATTTGGAGGAAAATTTATATCTTACAGCTAAATGGGAAGATTTTGATAGAAAAAATAAACGTTTATATAAAATTACCGATGAAGGTATAGAACACTATAAAAAAATAAAGGTAGATTATTTTCATGCCATAGAATATAATATTTCTATTTATAATAATGTTTTAAATCAAATTTATAAGAAACAATAGACAAGTTTTATAGCATTATTCAAAGATGGCTCATTCCTATTATTAATCACATATGTAATATTAAAGAATATTATATATGAAGAGATTAATTAATGGGAGGATTTTAATTATGTATAAGATAACCTTAGACCCTGGACATGGTGGAAGCGATCCAGGAGGCGTTTATGGTGATCTAATAGAAAAAGACATTACACTAACTATAGCTATAGAATGTGAGAAAGAGCTACTTAGACATGGGATAAAAGTTCAAATGACAAGAGATGCTGATAAATATCTAGGACTTTCTCAAAGAACTACTATGGCAAATAATAATATGTCAGATTATTTTATTTCTATCCATTGTAATGTAGGTGGAGGAGATAGAGGTGAAATAATTTATTCTATATATAATGGTAAAGGGTTGGAGCTTACAAAAAAAATTTGTAATGAAATTATGAATATTGGTCAGAATCAAGTTAAAATTTATAATCGAATGAATAAAAGTGGAAGAGATTATTTTCCTTTAATAAGAGACACTATTATGGATGCAATTATTATCAAGTGTGCTTTTATAGATAATGAAGAAGATAATAAGATAATTAGTACTATTGAAAATCAAAAGAAATTTGGAAAAGCTATAGCGAAAGGTATTCTTTCTCAACTAGATATTGAGTGTACTGACATGGATTAATTTAACAATATTTATTTTGATAGTTTCAAAAATATATATATTAAACGAGCAATTATAAATGAAGAAAATATTAGACCCATTAGTAGATTAATTCTAATGGGTCTAATATTATTTTATACTTTTTATATAAATACTAAGTATATCCTCATAGGTTAATGGATAGGGATGATTTTTAAGTTTTGCTTTATTGGAATTCATGTAAGAAGTATAATTTTTTAATTCATCAAGGGTTATTTTCAAATCCTTTGAAAATAATTCATCTATAAAGTTTCCAAACTCATCTACATTTGAGAAGTTCAATAAATATATGATTTTATCCACTTTATCCTTAGAATTATTTGCGTATATTTTAAGATATTCTTTTAAAAGAATTCCATTAGCCTTACCATGAGGTACATTATGATAATAAGTTAATGAATATCCCATTCCATGAGGAATAGATGTGCCGCTTTGTGAAATTACCATACCAGCAATAGAAGATGCTATTAATAAATTTTCACGTATTTTAAAGGGAATATTTTCTGAAGATATATATGAAATACATTCACTAAATATCTTTAAACCACTTTCTGCAAGAGCATTGCTAAAGCAGTTAGAATTAGTAGATAAATACCCTTCTATTAAATGTGAAAGTGCATCTATAGAAGTATTTATTGTTACATTTTTAGGTGTATCCATCAAGTAAGTAGCATCTAAAAAAGATACTACAGGAAAAATTTTAGGGCAAATACCTCTTTTATTTTTAATGTTATGATCTGTTAATATAGAGTAAGGTGTAGTTTCGGTTCCAGTTCCAGCAGTGGTAGGAACTGCAACGATTGGAAGAGAATTAAGAGCGGAATTTGTAAATAAATCTTCAATAGTGGCTTGTGAATTAAAAAGAAGAACTCCGGCAGCTTTAGATGCATCTATAGGTGAACCTCCACCTATTCCAATAATAAAATCGATACCTTTATCTTGGGCGAATAATTTTATTTTAATAATTGTTTCTGTAGATGGATTTTCTTCTACATCATCAAATATATGATAATCTATATTGTTTTCTTTTAAGGAATTTACCACATGGTTTAAAGAACCATTAGTTTTAGAAGAATGTTTACCAGTTACTATTAAAGCAGTACTTCCTAAAGAATTCATTATACTACCGTGATTTGCTATTGCGTTTTCTTCACATATAATCTTTGTTGGCATAAAAAATATTGGATTACTCAAAATTTTATTCCTCCTTAAAGTTAATTGTAATATTAAAATTTTATCTTATATTTTAATATAGCATCTATTACAAGTTTTCTCAATTCATTAGAAGGATAACTTTATTATAAATTTTTATCTGTAAGATCTATTATTATTGAATATTTAAATTAATTTTGAAAATAATAGTTAATAGGGAGGTGAGCTTTATGGCTAAGAATAAGCAAAACAAACCTAAGAAGTCTTCCAATAAGGTGAATGGTGAACTAACTTCTATGAATGACAAATCAAATGACAGTAGAAATTCTAAAACAGGATATATGGAACAGCAACCTAATTCTCACTTAAATCAATTTAAATAAGTCTAGGTTATACTTAAACCGGTAACACTACAAAATATTAATATGTAGAGTTATCGGTTTATTGTTTAGTTGGATTGATTTTTTTGTTAATAAAAATTATAATTCTTTTTATTAGAGTTATGAAGGGAAGTTTAAGATGGAAGAGAGATTACAAAAATATATGGCTAGATGTGGTGTTGCTTCTAGAAGAAAATGTGAAGAAATAATATTATCTAACAGAGTTAAAGTTGATGGGATTATAGTAAAGGAATTAGGAACAAAAATTGACTCTAGAGTTAATGAAGTTAGAGTAGATGACAAAGTAATAAAACCAGAAGAAAAAAAGATATATATAGCACTTAATAAGCCTACAGGATATATATCATCTGTAAAGGATGATAGAGGTAGAAAAACTTTATTGGATATTGTAAAAGTAGATGAAAGGATATATCCTATTGGAAGGTTGGATTATGATACTTCTGGATTAATTCTTCTAACTAATGATGGTGAAGTTTATAACAATGTAATGCACCCAAGAGTTTCTATTAATAAAACTTATATAGCTATAGTAAAAGGAATAATCAATGATGATGAAATACATAAATTTGAAAAAGGAATTGATATTGGGGATTATATTACTGCACCAGGAAGATGTGAAGTGTTAAAAAAATATAAAAATAGTTGTGAAGTTGCTATAACTATCCATGAGGGGAAAAATAGGCAAGTGAGAAGAATGTGTGAAGCAATTGGACATCCAGTTGTAAGTTTGAAGAGAGTTTCAATTGGTGAAATAAAATTAGATACAGGGTTAAAAGAAGGTCAATGGAGATACCTAAGTGAAATAGAAATACAATACCTAAAGAATGGAGGAGATAAAAATGTTTAAATACTTAGGAAATATAACAGATCTATCTCACTATATAATTGAAAATTTTGTGGTGGATAAAAATATAGCGGTAGATGAGACTCTTGGGAATGGTGGAGATTGTGATTTTCTAAGTGAGAGCTTTAAAAAAGTTTATGCATTTGATATTCAATCAGTAGCAATAGAAGAATATAAGAAAAAGAACAAAGATAATGTAAAACTCATTTGTGATTCTCATGAAAATATAGAAAAACATATAACTGAAGAAATAGATGTAGCCATATATAATTTAGGTTTTCTACCCGGTGGTGACAAATCAATAACTACGGAGGCTGAATCTACACTAAAAAGTATTAAAGAAACTTTAAAAATATTAAAAAATGGAGGTTTTGCCATTGTATCAGTATACATTGGTCATAATGAAGGTCTTCGTGAAAGTGAACAGATACTAAAATATGCAAGTTCTCTACCAAAAAATAAGTATGGAGTAATGATTCATAAAGTTATAAATAGGAGTGAAAGGGCTCCATATTTATTAGTCATTGAAAAGAAGTGATTGCTCTAAAACAGTGATTTTACAATACTTAATACAGAAACTTAAACTATGTTATAAGTTTATAATTATCTCTTATATAGGAAAAAATTCATAAAATTAATAATCATAGAAGTTTTATGTTGAAGGATAATCCATACTGTGTTAATATGAAGTATATAATTCATTTTTCAGTAAAATGAATTATATACTTTATAATCTTTTAAAAGGAGTTAAGTGATGGAGAATAATAATACTGATTTAATGAGAATGATACAAACTAAGTTTTCAAGGTTAAGTAAAGGGCAGAAGCTCATAGCTGAATATATTTTAAAGCATTATGATAAAGCAGCATTTATGACTGCTGCGAAGCTAGGAGCAAGCGTTGGTGTAAGTGAATCAACAGTAGTTAGATTTGCTAACCAATTAGGTTATGAAGGATATCCTGAACTCCAGAAGGCGCTACAAGAACTTATAAAAAACAAACTTACCACAGCTCAAAGAATAGAATTATCTAATGATTTTATTATTCCTAATAACGCTTTAAAAGGAGTATTAAAATCAGATATAGAAAATATTAGAGCAACAATGGAAAAAATAAATTATGAGGCTTTCGAAAGTACAGTTAATAGTATTTTAAACTCTAAGAAAATTTATATTGTAGGATTAAGAAGTTCCGCTGCATTGGCAGACTTTTTAGGATTTTATTTAAATTTAATATTAGACAATGTAAAAATCGTATCTTACGGGATGAGTGATATTTTTGAACAGATGCTAACATTAGGTGAAGGAGACTGTGTCATTGGTATAGGTTTCCCACGTTATGCTATGAGAACTGTTGAAACCCTTAATTATGCAAAGTCAAGGGGAGCTGATGTTGTTGCAATTACAGATAGCGTTTTATCTCCGTTAGCAACTAAAGCTGATTATGTACTAATAGCTGAAAGTAATATGGCTTCCTTTGTTGATTCTTTAGTGGCACCACTAAGTGTTATTAATGCTCTTATTATAGCTGTAGGATTAAAGGAAAAGGACAAAATATCTAAAACCTTCACAGAACTTGAGCAAGTATGGCAAGAATATCAAATTTATTCCTACAAAACAAATAAAGATATTAACAAGTTTTAATTTTTATGTCTAAATTTTTATAAAATTATGTTGATTTATATACAAAAGTATTCTATTATGTAAATAAAGGCATGTAATCGTTTTTAGTATTTGCAATAAATCTGTTAAAATGTTTTTAAAAAAGAAGGAAAAAAAGCAAATACATAGAATATATATTACATGTAAAGATTTACTTCAGTGTGTTATCATACAAAAAGTAAATTATATAAATAATTTTGTTTAAATTTTAGGAGGTATTGATACTATGGATACTAAAGCTTATATTGAGCAAGTATTAGAAAACGTGAAAAAAAGAAACAGCGCTGAACCAGAATTTATACAAGCTGTTGAAGAGGTTTTAAACTCTATAGGGCCTGTACTTGATAAGCACCCAGAATATGTAGAGTCTAACTTATTAGAAAGATTCTGTGAGCCTGAAAGACAAATAATGTTTAAAGTATCTTGGAAAGATGACAATGGTAAAACTCAAGTAAATAGAGGATTTAGAGTACAATTTAATGGAGCTATAGGACCTTACAAAGGTGGATTAAGATTCCATCCATCTGTTTACTTAGGAATTATCAAGTTCCTAGGATTTGAACAAATTCTTAAAAATGCATTAACTGGACTTCCAATAGGTGGAGGTAAAGGTGGTTCAGACTTTGATCCAAGAGGCAAGTCTGATGCTGAAATCATGAGATTCTGTCAAGCGTTTATGACTGAATTACAAAGACACATCGGACCAGATGTGGACGTTCCAGCTGGAGATATCGGTGTAGGTGGAAGAGAAATCGGATACTTATATGGTCAATATAGAAGAATTAGAGGAGCTTTCGAAAATGGAGTTTTAACTGGAAAAGGTTTAACTTATGGTGGAAGCTTAGTAAGACCAGAAGCAACAGGATTTGGAGTTACTTATTTCTGTGAAGAAATGCTTAAACATGAAGGAACTGACTTCAAAGGAAAAACAGTTGCAGTTTCAGGTTTCGGTAACGTTGCTTGGGGAGCATGCCAAAAAGTTGCTGATTTAGGTGGTAAAGTTGTTACTTTATCTGGACCAGATGGTTATATCTATGATAAAGATGGAATAACTACTCCAGAGAAAATTAATTACTTAGTTGAAATGAGAAATTCAGGTAGAGATAAAGTTCAAGATTATGCTGATAAATTTGGATGCGAATTCTTCCCAGGACAAAAACCTTGGGGTGTTAAAGTTGACATCATAATGCCTTGCGCAACTCAAAACGATATTCATATAGAACATGCAAAACAAATCGTTGCTAATGGCATTAAATTTGTATGTGAAGCTGCAAATATGCCATGTACAAACGAAGCAGTTGAATACTTCTTAGCTAATGGATTAATAGTTGGACCTGCTAAAGCTGCTAATGCTGGTGGAGTTGCCACTTCTGCATTAGAAATGGCACAAAACAGTATGAGAATATCTTGGACAGCTGAAGAGGTGGATCAAAAACTTCATCAAATAATGGTAACAATTCATAAAAATGCTATGGATGCAGCTGAACAATGTGGATTTGGATACAACTTAGTTGCTGGTGCTAACATTGCTGGATTTATGAAAGTTGCTGAAGCAATGCATGCTCAAGGAGATATTTAATATTAAATTAAAATAGTTTTAATATTAAAGGAGGGAATTTTTAAATTCTCTCCTTTTTCATGTGATATGACAAGGATTTTAGTTTTAAATGTAATTTATTATAATTAAACTCTACTAATAAACGTAGAATAAAATTTTAGTTAACAAAATAAATTCATTGAATAATTAGGAATTTTATATTAAATTATAATATAGGAATATATTTAAAATAAAACAGAAGAGATGGTGATTTTTTGGCACAAGTAGTAGTTGTAGGTGGAGGTCCAGCTGGAATGATGGCTGCAATAGCAGCAAGTAAAAACAATAAGGTTATATTAATAGAAAAGAATAATAAACTTGGCAAAAAACTGTTTATTACTGGGAAAGGTAGATGTAATGTAACTAATAATAAGGATATTAGTGAGTTTTTTGATTATATTCCAACTAATCCTCATTTTCTATATAGTGCTCTTTATACATTTACCAATGAGGATACTATTAAGTTTTTTAATGAAAGAGGAGTTGAACTTAAAGTAGAGAGAGGGGATAGAGTTTTTCCTAATTCAGATAAATCTTCAGATATTATAAAAGCCTTTGAAAAAACTTTAATGGAGAAAAATATTGAAATTAAACTTGGAATTGCTGTAAAAGAATTAAAAGTTGAAAATAATAAGATTACTTCAGTAATCCTTGATAATGATGATTATATAGAATGTGATAATGTAATCTTAGCTACTGGCGGGGCTTCATATCCTCAAACTGGATCTAATGGTGATGGGTTTAGATTTTGCAAAAGTTTGGGTCATAATGTAGTGTCTATAAAACCGTCCTTAGTACCAATTGAAATTAATGAAGCTTGGGTAAAAGACCTTCAAGGTTTATCACTAAGAAATGTACAACTTACATTATTAGATAAGAACAATAAAATTATTTTTAAAGATCAAGGTGAAATGTTATTTACTCACTTTGGAATTTCTGGTCCATTATGTCTTAGTGCAAGCAGTTTAATAAAACCAGGTGAAAAGTATAAGATTGTATTAAATCTTAAGCCTGCACTTAGCGAAAAAGAGTTAGATTTAAGAATACAAAAGGATTTTTTTAAGTATAATAATAAGGACTTTAAGAATGCATTAAATGATTTATTTCCACAAAAATTAATTCCTATTATGATTAATTTAAGTAAAATACCAGAAAATCAAAAGGTAAATAGTATTACAAAAGAACAACGTAAGTTTTTTCTAAATCTTATTTCAAATCTTACAATGGATGTAAGAGGATTAAGGTCTATAGAAGAAGCAATAGTTACATCTGGAGGCATTGATACAAAAGAAATTGATCCGTCTACAATGAAATCCAAGGTGGTTTCTAACCTAAGTTTTGCTGGAGAAGTAATAGATGTAGATGCTTATACGGGAGGCTATAATGTACAGATTGCTATTTCTACAGGTTTTATAGCAGGAAGTAAGATATAAATATACAAGTAAAGTTATTATTGAGAAATTTATAGTTTAAAAACATCTATTTAAATTATAGATTGATAGTAACTATATAACTGAGGAGTGAAACTATGAAAATATCAATAGCTATTGATGGTCCTGCTGGAGCAGGAAAAAGTACTATAGCTAAATTAATAGGAGAAAAATATAACTTAATGTACATAAATACTGGATCTATGTACAGAGCAGTTACTTTATTTGCAATGAGAAAGGGTGTTGAACCTAATCAAGTAGGTGATTTATGTGAACTTATAGATACTTTGAAGATGTATTTTGATAATGATAACCTATTTGTTAATGATATAGATGTGACTGATGAGTTAAGGAGTATTGAAGTTACTAATAATGTGTCGAGATATGCATCTATACTAGAGGTTAGACAAAAGCTAGTTGAAATGCAGCAAGAAATAGCTAAAAATTACAATGTAATCATGGATGGTAGGGATATAGGCACAGTAGTACTTAAAAATGCATCCTTAAAAATATTCTTGACAGCTAGGGCAGAAGAAAGAGCTAAACGTAGGTATGATGAGCTTATAGCCAAGAATGTAAAAGTAGATTATAATAATATATTAGAAGATATAAAAAAAAGAGATTACATTGATTCAAATAGAGAAGTAGATCCTTTAAGAAAAGCTGAAGATGCAATAGAGATTGATACTTCTACTATGGGTATAAATGAAGTAGTAGATGCCATATCTAAGTACATATCATATATAAATGTAGATAAATAGTCATGTGTAATATAAAATAATTTGTTTTATAGTAAATGGTATTAGAGGTGAGGATAATATGTCTGAAGTAACTCTTGCAAATAAAGCAGGTTTTTGTTTTGGAGTAAAAAGAGCAGTTGAAGAGACTATAAGATTGAGAGAAAAATATAATAAGGATATATACACATTAGGGCCATTAATCCATAATAATGATGTTGTGAAAAGCTTAGAGGAAAAAGGTATTCATTCTATAACTCTAGAAGAAGCATATAATCTTAAAAAAAATGATGTTGTAGTAATAAGATCTCATGGTGTTGGCAAAAATGTATTTGACCATTTAAGAAAGAATAATGTTATAATAGAAAATGGGACTTGTCCATATGTGAGAAATATACAACAAAAAGTTGAGGAGTATTATAACAAAGGATATAATATAATTATTGTTGGTGATGATAAGCATCCAGAGGTCATAGGGATTAATGGGTGGTGTAATGATACAGCTATTATATCTAAGGATGGAGAAAACATAGATGCAATTAAGAGCAAGGTATGTGTAGTTTCCCAAACTACAGAAAAGCAAAGTAATTGGGAAAAGGTTTTGAACAGGATAATATCATTAGCTAAAGAAATAGTAGCTTTTAACACTATATGTAATGCCACAGAAGAAAGACAGGAATCAGCGAATAAACTTTCTAAAGAGGTTGATTTAATGATAGTTTTAGGCGGATATAATAGTTCAAATACTACAAAGCTTTATGAAATTTGCAAAAAAAATTGTGAAAATACTTATCATGTAGAAAAAGTAGATTCTTCACTTTTAAATATGATAGGGAATGAAAATATAAATAAAATTGGAATTACTGCTGGGGCGTCAACTCCAGAGTACGTAATTGAGGAGGCTATTAGTAAAATGAAAAAACAAAACGATATAAGTCAAGAGGATATGGACCTTTATGATAAATATTTTAAGGATACTAGCAACATATCTGTAGGAAGTATTTTAGAAGGTGAAGTATTTAAAGTAAATGAAAAAGAAGCATATTTAACTATAGGTACAAAAACTGAGGCTATAGTAACAGCAGAGGAATACTCTAGAGACAATGAAACTCCTTTAAATCAACAAATTAAAGTAGGAGATGTTATTAAAGCAAAAGTAATAAACAGAAAAAATTCTGATGGATTAGTTGTATTATCAAGAACTGAGGTTTTAAGAGCTGAACAACAACAAGTGTTAAAGGCTGCTTTTGATAATGGAGAGATAATAAATGTTCAAGTTAAACAAGAAGTAAAAGGTGGACTTGTAGCTTTATTTGAAGGAGAAAGAGTATTTATACCAGCATCTCATATAGAATTAAGTAGAGTTAGTGATTTGTCTAAGTATATAGGACAAAATTTTGATATAAAACTTATAGAGTATTCTAGAGAAAGAAATAGAGTTAAAATAGTTGGTTCAAGAAGAGAACTTTTAGAGAAGGAGAATGAAGTTAAAAAGGCTACTACATGGGCTTCTTTAGAAAAGGGAATGGTAGTTGAAGGTGAAGTTAAAAGATTAACTGCTTTTGGAGCTTTTGTAGAAATTAATGGTATAGATGGTTTATTACACAGTTCAGAAATGTCTTGGAATAAAGTTAATAACCCATCAAAATTATTTAAAGTTGGTCAGATTATTAAAGTTGGTGTTTTAGAAGTTGATAGAGAAAATAACAAATTAGCTTTAAGTGTTAAAATGTTAAGTGAAAATCCATGGAATAATATTAATGAAAAATATCCAACAGGAAATGTTGTTGCTGGAAAAGTAGTAAGATTTGCACCATTTGGAGCATTTGTTGAATTAGAAGAAGGTATAGATGGATTAGTCCACATATCTCAAATTTCTAATGAGAGAGTTGAAAAAATTGAAGATGTTTTAAAAATTGGAGAGATCGTAAAAGCTGTTATAACTCAAGTAGATGCTGAAGGAAAGAAAATTGGACTTAGCATTAAAGATTTAGAGGCATAAAAATTTTTAGAAGATACACTATACTGGTGTATCTTCTATTTTAAATTAAAATAAATATACTAAAAATGGTTATATTATTTAAATTTGGATTATAATATATATATAGATTCAAAAGTATGAGGTAGATGGATTTATGTATAAATTAGAAACATTAAATAATTCAAATTTAAATTTTATAAATGAGTTTGATATTACTAATGAGTATAAAGAAGAACTCATAGAGATTTGTACAAATAAGAATATATTTAAAAAACTCCTTTTGGGAAAAAACATCAAGTATATAAAATCTCAACAAAAATATATAGGGTTTTTATGGTATAGTAAACTTCAATATCAAGTATATAAAATACACTGTATAAAGTTTATTCCAGAATATAGTACTTTTGAGTATTATAAAGAAGTTTTTAAGTTTTTCAATAGTTGTAATTCAATTATAATCAGTGAAAATAATAACTTGAATACAACTTTATTGATTAAACTAGGATTTAGTGTAGAAAGAGCTATTATTGAAATGGAAAGAGATATAAATTCCTATGAAGAACAGAATAATGATGAAAATATTTCTTTTGAAACCTTTAAAGAAGGTAAAGATGAAAAATATAGGTGTTTAATTCAGAATAAAGTTTTTGATTCAGCTAATAGACAGTCTATAAATAAAGAGGATATTATATATGAAAAATATCAAAATTATTATATTCCAGAAGGATGTATTTTTATTAAACATAAAGGAGTTCATGTAGGGTATGGACAATTAATAAAAAAAGATTCAAAAATTTATATAGCTAACTTTGGAATTTTACCGGAATATAGAGGCAAAGGTTATGGAAAGAAGCTACTAAAATATATAGTAAATATAGCTCATGATCTTGGAAATAGTAAAATATATCTTAAATGTGATAAAAAAAATATAGAAGCTGTAAATTTATATATAGGTGAAAGGTTTAAAACAATTGATACTTACCATGAGTATAAGAAAGATAATATAGATTCATTTTAATATAATAATTAATATAGTAAATATAGAACTATACTTTATAATTATTAAGAACAAATATAATAAAAAAGAAATTAAGTCATGAAACTTAATTTCTTTTTTTGATTACTATTTTTCAATTTTTACATATTCAGCTAAAGCTCTTTCTAATATGTCCATTGCATCAGCTAGAGCTTCAGTATTTAAACAGTAAGATAATCTTATTTCATCCATACCAAGACCCTCTGTTGCATAGAAACCTTCTGCAGGTGCAACCATAACAGTTTTATTATTATAGTTATAGTCTGTAAGTAACCATTTTGCAAAATCCTCACCACTTTTTATTGGAAGCTTTGCTACAATATAAAATGCTCCAGTAGGTTTTTTGCATATAACACCTGGCATTTTTGAAAGCTTTTCAAACAGAATGTTTCTTCTTGATTCATATTCTTTTTTAACGTTAATAAAGTATTCTTTAGGAGTATTGATTAAATTTGCTGCTGCTAGTTGTTCTATAGTTGGAACACATAGTCTAACTTGACACATTTTCATAATTTGACTTATAAGTTCTTTATTCTTAGAAGCTACTAAACCAATTCTTGCACCACATGCACTATAGCGCTTAGATATACTATCTATTAAAATTACTCTATCTTTAATATCTTCCATATAAAGAGCAGAAGTGTATTTTAATCCATCATAAACAAATTCTCTATATACTTCATCTGCAATAAGGAATAGGTTATTCTCTTTACATATATCAGCAAGCATTCTTATTTCATTTTCAGTGTAAACAACTCCAGTTGGATTTCCAGGGTTAGAAACCATGATTGCTCTAGTTTTAGGAGTTATTTTAGATATTATAACATCCTTTGCTGGTAGATGGAATCCTTCTTCTGCTTTAGTTATAAAAGGTACCACTTTTACGCCAGCACCTTGTGCAAATCCTGCATAATTGGTATAGAAAGGCTCTGGTATAATTACTTCATCGTCTACATCACAAATTGCTGTTAATGCTAAAGAAATAGCTTCAGAACCTCCATTAGTAATAAGAATTTCATTAGATTCAAAATCTATATCCCATTCTTTATAGTATTTAATAAAACTATTAATTGCTTCATCTATTCCTTGAGATTGAGCATATTTAAGTACATCATCTTTATAGTTATTAATTCCTTCCATGAATTCCTTTGGAGTTTCAATATCAGGTTGACCAATATTTAAATGATATATTTTTACTCCTTTACGTGCAGCTTCAGCTCCATATGGTGCTAGTTTTCTAATCGGTGAATATCCCATAGCCAGTATTCTTTTTGAAAATTCCATTTTAACTCCTCCTAAAATAATATGAATAAATATTTAAGTTTATTTATTTTCATTATTGTACTAGTATACATTACATATTGTTTCTATTTTGTATAATATTTATGAAGAACTTTACCTAATCTTTTTATTCCTTCTACGATTTTATCTTCTGGCATATTAGAGTAATTTAATCTAAAGAAATTTTTCTTTCCACCATTAGGGAAGAAAGAAGCACCAGGTACATAGGCTACATTCTCTTTTAGAGCATCTTCCATAATAGAAGCAGAATCTAAATCTTTTCTTAATTCAACCCAAGTAAACAACCCTCCTGAAGGATAAGTGTATTTAACGTCTTCAGGGAAATATTTTTTCATGCTATCTATCATTAAGTCACGTCTAACTCTATAAACTTCAATTATGCTCTTTATATGATCATCTAAACTGTAAATTTTCATGTATTCTCCTGCGATAACTTGAGCAAAAGTATTACATTGTAAGTCTGCGCCTTGCTTAATTAAAATATACTTTTTAATTATTTCTTCTTCTGCTAATATCCATCCAAGTCTTAGTCCAGGACAGAAAGTTTTAGAGAAAGTACCTAGATTAATTACATAACCAGCTTTATCAAAGGATTTAATTGAAGGAAGACTTTCTCCCTCAAATCTTAAATCTCCATAGGGACTATCTTCAATTAAAGGTATTTCATACTTAGCAGCTAGTTCAGATAAGCGTTTTCTTCTTTCGATATTCATTGTAATTCCACTTGGATTTTGAAAATCTGGAATAGTATAAATCATTTTTATATTGTGGTTTTCGTTTTCTAATGCTTTTTCTAATTCCTCTACAATCATACCATTTTCATCCATTGGTATTTCTAAGAATTTAGGACCATAAGCCATAAATGCATTTAAAGCGCCAAGATAGCTTGGACTTTCACATGCAATAGTGTCTCCTTCATTTATGAAAAGCTTTGCAGAAAACTCTAAACCTTGCTGAGAACCATTAGTTAGCATAACATTTGAAGTATCGCATTTTACTCCTGTAGGCGCTATTCTTTCTTTTACAATTATTTCTCTCAAAGGCATGTAACCATCAGTAGAAGCATATTGTAGAGCTATTTGGCCTTTTTCTTTTATAACCTTTGATGCTACTTCGTTTAGTTTATCTAAAGGAAATAATTCAGGTGCTGGTAATCCACCTGCAAAAGAAATGATTTCTGGCTTTTCAGTCAATTTCAAAAGTTCTCTTATTTCAGACGCTTTTAAATTTGAAGTCCTATTCGCATAACGTATATTCATATATACACCCCCCCATAATTATGTTTTAAAATTAATTATACTATTCATCTTATGTACCATGATTTTATTATAACTTATTTGCATGTTTTTTCAAGATATTTTAATATAGTGGAAAGAGTAATAAAATAAATCTTAAAAATACTTGTTATTTGAGTGAAGAAGTAGTATAATGACTTAAAGAATAAATTAAATAATTAAATATTTCTTTAAATCAGTCCAGAGAGGCTGGCAAGAAGGTAGATATAATTACAGGACACACTATATTTATGTATATAACTTCTTGCGAAAGTAAGAAGTTTTTTTATTTATATACCTTTTAATCAGTACTGAGATACTGAAAGGGGAGAAAGAAATTTCTCCTAATATTAAAAATATTAAGGAGGCTTTATATGTCAGAAATAACATTAAAAAAAGAAGCAGAAGAAACATTGGCAAAGAGATCTATTAAGGAAGAGACTAAAAGAATGGTACTTGCTATGCAGCATTTAATTGCTATGTTTGGTGCAACGGTTCTAGTACCTGTACTTACAGGACTTGACCCTTCAGTTGCTCTTGTTGCCGCAGGATGTGGTACTTTGATATTTCACCTTTGTACGAAAGGAAAAGTTCCAGTATTCCTTGGTTCTTCCTTCGCATTTATACCGGTAATAATAGCTGCGGGAGAATTAAATGGCGGAGATTTAGCATATGCACAAGGCGGATTGTTAGTTGCAGGTTTTATTTATGTAATAATTTCATTTCTTGTTAAGAAAATTGGTGTAACCACTATAAAAAGACTCCTTCCAGCCCAAGTGGTAGGACCTATGATAATAACTATAGGATTAAACCTTGTACCTACAGCTATAGGAATGGCTAGTGAAAATTTTATTATAGCAGGGATAACTTTAGCTATAGCATTATCCATTAACTTATTTGGGAAAGGTTTTTCAAAACAGTTAGCTATACTTATTGCAGTATCATCAGGGTATATACTTTCATTAATTTTTAATATAGTAGATACTAGCATAATATCTAAATCAGCATATATAGCGGTACCTAGCTTCACACTGCCTAAATTTGATATGGCATCTATACTCGTAATTGCACCAGTGGTGTTAGCAGTACTAATGGAGCATGTTGGTGATATTACTACAAATGGGCAAGTAGTTGGTAAAAACTTCATTGAAGATCCCGGTCTTAATAGAACTTTATTAGGAGATGGACTTGCAACTATGTTTTCTGCATTTATTGGAGGGCCAGCCAATACAACTTATGGAGAGAATACTGGAGTTTTAGCATTAACAAAGAACTATGATCCATCAATAATAAGAATTACAGCAATATTTGCTATAGTCCTAGGTTTTGTAGCTAAATTAGGAGGATTACTATTATCTATACCTAGTGCTGTTATGGGTGGTATTAGTATCATGTTATTTGGAATGATTTCATTAATAGGATTTAAAACTATTAAAAATGGAGATGTAACTTTTGATTGGAAAAACATTGTAGTAATAGCTACTATAATAATAATTGGTCTTGGTACTACTAATTTAGAAAAATACACTGGTATATCAATTGGAATTCCAGTTGGTGCATCTGTTAAAATAACAGGCGTAAGCTTAGCAGCTCTTGTAGGGGTTATATTAAATATGATTTTAAATTTTAAAAGTGAAAAAGAAGAAAATAGAAATGAATATGTAGCTTAACTATGCATTCATTGAAATACCACTTAATACAAAGATTATGTATTAGGTGGTATTTTTTTACATCTGATGATATAATATAATAAAATATAACATGGGGGTGTGACAATGAAAAAAGTTAAAGTTGAAGATGCTATTGGGATGGTGGTGGCCCACGATTTAACTAAGATCGTACCGGGGGAATTCAAGGGTGCTGCTTTTAAAAAAGGACATATAATAGAAGTAAAAGATATAGAAGAGTTGAAGTTTATAGGGAAAAATCACGTTTATATTATTGAAATGAATTCAGAAATGCTTCATGAAGACCAAGCAGCTTTAGAGTTAGGACAAGCAATTGGAGGAGAAAATACCTACATTAAATCACCTAGTGAGGGAAAAGTAAATATTTTAGCTGCTCGGGATGGGCTTTTGAAAATTAACACTAGTTTGTTATATGAAATTAATTATATTAAAGACATTGTAGTAAGTACATTACACAATAATACTGTTGTAGAAAAGGATACAATTGTTTCTGCTACAAAAGTAACACCGTTAGTTGTAGAAAAAAGATATATCAATCAAGTTAAGGATATATTAAGAAATGTATCAGGGATTATAGACATAATACCTTTTAAAGTTCAGAAGGTAGGAATCGTTATTACTGGTACGGAAATTTATGAAGGCATCATTACTGATAAATTTGCTCCAATACTTAAGGAAAAGGTTAGTAATTACAAAGCTATTGTTGAAGATGTCATATTTGTTCCAGATGACTTAGAAAAAACAACTAATGCTATAGAGATATTTAAGTCTAGAGGATGCAGTTTAATAATATGCAGTGGGGGAATGTCAGTAGATGCAGATGATTTAACACCTGTAGCTATTGAAAAAGTAGCTTCAGAGATAATTACCTATGGATCTCCAGTAATACCAGGAGCTATGTTTATGTTAGCATATAGTGATGATATAACTTATGTGGGGATTCCAGCTTGTGGAATGTTCTCTAAAATAACTGTATTTGATGTTTTACTTCCTAGGATAATGGCAAAGGATAAAATTAGTAAAAGAGAAATAAATGAGTTATCTCACGGAGGGCTTTGCTTAAAATGTAATATATGTCATTATCCAATTTGTCCATTTGGGAAATAGGGAGGTATTTTATATGAGTATTACTTTACTTGAAGAAGTGAATGAGCAAGTGAAGAATGGGAATTTTGTAGCTCTTTCTATAATTACTAAGGCTTGTGGATCTTCACCTAGGGGAGAAGGTACCATAATGGGAGTTCTAAGAGATGGTACTGTAATTGGTACTATAGGTGGAGGTGCAGTTGAAGATGAAATTATAAAATCTAGTATAGAGGCTATAGAAACACAAAGGAGTGGTAGATATGAATATAGTTTGAATGAAGCTAATAAAGAGCTTAATATGGTTTGTGGAGGAAACATTGAAGTATATATAAAAGTATTAATGCCTAAGCGTAAACTTCTTATAGTTGGTGGGGGACATATTGCATTGCCACTACATTTTATAGCTAATGTATTAGGATATGATATTGTAGTTTTTGAGGATAGGGAAGAATATTGTAATTGGGAAAGATTTAAATTAGCTGATGAGCTTTTACTAGGAGATATTAAAGAAAATTTAAAAAAATATCCTATAAATAATCAATGCAGTATAGTAATTATAACTAGGGGACATTTCCATGACTATGAAGCTTTAAAAACTATTATAGATACTGAAGCAAATTATATTGGTATGATAGGAAGTAAAGTTAAGATAAAAAAAACTATATATAAATTATTAGATGAAGGATTTAACAAAGATTTGTTGAATAAAGTATATGCACCTATTGGTATAGATTTAGGTGGTGAAAGACCAGAAGATATAGCATTATCTATAATGGCAGAAATTTCATTAGTTGTAAATAATGGAAAACTAGCCCATAAAAAATTACAATAATATATAGAGAGATAAAAATTTATCTTGAATTATTGTAATATAATCAATATATTCATAATATTTTAATTATATAAGGGTTAATTTTCTTTCTAAAAAGTAAAGTATGATAGATAATATTGTATTTTATTAATATATAAATAAAAGGGAGTTCTAAGGGGGAAAAGAATGGTAAATCGAAAAGCTTTAAAAAGTAAATCTAAAGATCAATTAAGGGGGCAGTGGAAGATACCGGTCTTAATAACACTAATAATCTTTGTAATTCAAGGAAGTATAAGTCTTGGTTCTGAGACTTTTAAAGATACTATAGGACCATCACTTCTGATAACAGTTATAAGCATAATAGTAAGCTTAAGTATAGCAATTATGAGTAATTCATTTTATCTTAAAATTTCTAGGGATAAGAAAGTTAAATTTTCTGATATACTTATCTCAGGTAAGACTTGGGGAAAAGGTATGGGTATACAGCTTTTAATAGTATTAATGTACATACCAATAATAATTATTATTGGTATAGTTGTAGGGTTTATAGCAATTCATTATAGTAACCAGATATTTATGGGTTCTTTATCAGGTAATTCTATTCCATCTTTTGAAGGCATGACAACAATGATTGTTCTGGTTACGTTAGTTTTATGTATACCAATAATTATTTTGGGTTTATATTTGTTCCCAGCAGTGATTTTAGTATGTGAAGATAATAGTAAGGGTGTAATTCAGTGTATAAAAGAAAGTTTTAAATTAATGAAAGGGAATGTATGGAGTTTATTTGTACTATACCTTAGCTTTTTAGGTTGGGTGATTTTATGTATTGTACCAGGTGTAGTTGTAGCTATAATTGCAGTTTTTTCATTTAATGAAATACTCATTACTATATTACCGTTAATTATAGGAATTAGCTTTCTATGGTTAACCCCATATATGAATACAACATTTTTGAATTTCTTTAATGAAATATCTGGATACAATAATAAACCTATATATAATGAAATTAATCCATTAAATTAACAATATGTGTTATATATCTATATAAGTTGTCTATGAATGAGATTACTTATATAATAACTTAGTATTTAGCGTAAATTAAATTTTAACTAGGTTTATATATAAATGTTTATATCATAATTAAAGAAGATGTATATCAACTTAAATCCAAAGGAATTCTTTGGATTTTTATTATTAAGTCTAATTGGAAATTAATAAACTAAAGCCTAAATTAAAAAAATATTACTTCAAGATTTAAGATTGTATATAAATGCTATTGTTTGTTATGAATAAAGATGATAGATTTATAATAGATTACATTAAAGATAAAATATATTAATTAGCTATGTATTGGATAAATATAAATATAAATATAAATATAAATAAATGATTAGGTGATGAAATGAAGATAGTATGTTCAATAGGTCCTAATGTTAAGACCTTAAATGATTTAGATAAGTTTGTAAATGCAGGAATGAATTCAATGAGATTGAATTTTTCTCATATAGAAAATGATACAGCTAAAAAACAAATTAAGTATATGAAGGAGAATTATCCTGATATTTCTATTATTCAAGATTTACAAGGCAATAAAATTAGAGTATCTAATTTGTTTAATGGCCAATTAAGGGTTAACTTTGGAGAAACCGTATATTTTTGTAGTGAAGAATTTTTTAAAGAAAATCTTAGACATAGTGGAAAGAATACATTAATTCCAATTTCTTTTCAAGGACAATTTACATGGCTTTCTAAATGCAAAAAAATTCTTATGAAGGATGGAACAATGGAATTTAATGTTGTAGGAAAGCTTAAGGATAAAGAGGTAATAAAGGCAGAAGTCGTTTTAGGTGGCATGGTTAGAGGTGAGAAGGGGTTAAATGCTCCGGGAATGGATAGGTTGGGTATGACGTTAACCATAAAGGATAAGAAGGATATTGAATTTGGCCTATTAAGTGGTGTGGATATAATATGTCTTTCCTATGTTACGAGAGAATCTGATATTCTAGAATTAAAGGAATATATAAAAAAAGTAAAGAAATATAATCCTCAAATTATTATGCCTAAAATTTGGGCAAAAATAGAGTGTAAAGAAGGAATTCTTAATTTTGATTCTATTTTAAAATCTGTTGATGGAATTATGCTAGGTAGGGGAGATTTATTCTCGGAATTGGACATAATGGAAATTCCTTTTGTACAGGATGAAATAATAGGAAAGATGAAATCTGAAAAAAAGGAGCTTATAATCGCAACCTATGTGTTAGATTCTATGAGAAGTGCCCGAAAACCTAAAATTCCTGAATTAGATGATTTATATAATTTTATAAAAAATAAGGTTGATGGAATTATGCTAGCTGGAGAAGTTGGGATAGGTAAAAATCCTCTCCATGTTATAAGATTTACTAAAGAATTTATAGATAAATATAGTTATCTTAGTTAAGAAAAAAATGAAGATGGATATAAAATTTATATCCATCTTCATTTTAGAATTAATTAACTATTTAGTCTAGTTTAGTTATATTTTAGGAATAAATTCTATATATTTACATCGGGTTCAATGATATAATTAAATATAGATAGTGTAAAAACTCTACACTAACCTAAGCATATAGGGGGGATTATTATGAATAAAGATTTACAGAAGGAAAAGATACAAGAAATATATAATGAAATTACTAGATTAACAGAAGAATTATCAAAAATTCAATGTACTCATAATGAATGTGAAGAATGTCCTTTTAGAGAATTGACAACAACTGATTCTAATCAAACACTTGATTGTGGTGGATTTATTGATTTATTCATGTATAATTAATAAGTCCTTATAATTATTTAAAATGTAGAGCAAAAGCAATAGACTTAATTTTGTCTATTGCTTTTAAACATATATTAATGAAAATGTATATAAACTATTTTCCTAAGTTAAATATATCTAAATCTTTAACTTTCAATCCTCGTTTCATTACTGTTACCATGGCTCTTAAGGTGTCGAGAGAAGTCATTAATGAAACTCCTGATTCTACAGCTGTTCTTCTAAGTTTAAAGCCATCGCGCTGAGAGTCATTTCCTCTAGTTGGTGTATTAACTATCATATTTATAGATTTATTTCTGATAGAATCTACTATATCAGGTTTTTCTTCACCAATTTTATTAACTATTTTTGCATCTATACCTTCAATTTGAAGCATTTTTGCAGTTCCTTCTGTGGCTACTATCTTACAGCCAAGTAAGTTCATTTCTTTAGCTAGTATTAAGAATTCATCTTTGTCACTATTATTTATGGTTGCAAGTAATTTGTCTCCAGACTTTAAAATTGGTCTTTTGGCAGCCAAGAAACCCTTCATCATAGCTTCATCAAAGGTATGTCCTACACCAAGAACTTCTCCAGTGGATCTCATTTCAGGTCCAAGACTTACTTCAACCTTTGGAAGCTTTTCAGTAGAGAATATAGGTACTTTTACAGTTACAAAGTCAGGTTCAGCACATATTTGTTCCTTATATCCCATATCTTCTAGAGATTCTCCAAGCATGGCGCGAGTAGCTAATTCAACTATAGGTACATTAGTAACCTTGCTTATATATGGAACAGTACGAGAAGCTCTAGGGTTAACCTCTATGATAAAAATTTCTCCTTCAAACTCAATGAACTGAATATTTATCATGCCAAGAACTTTAAGCTCTAAAGCAATCTTCTTTGTATATTCAAAGATAGTATTCTTAGATTTGTCAGATATATTTTGAGAAGGATATATGCTTATAGAATCTCCAGAGTGGACTCCGGCTTTTTCAAGGTGTTCCATAATTCCTGGAATTAAAATACTTTTACCATCACAGATAGCATCCACTTCAATCTCTCTACCAACTAAGTATCTATCAATCAAAACAGGATTTTTATGATCTCTTTTAAACGAATTCTCCAAATACTTTTTAAGCTCCTTTTCTCTATAGGTGATTTCCATACCTTGACCACCTAACACATAAGAAGGTCTAACAAGTACAGGATATCCAAGGTTCTCAGCACCAACAATTCCTTCATCAAGGTTCCATACTGCAATTCCTTTAGGTCTATTAATATCAAGATCTTCAAGCATAGCATCAAATCTTTCTCTATCTTCGGCCCTATCTATACCATCAGCATCAGTACCTAAAATCTTGATTCCATTTTCTCTTAGAAACTTAGATAGTTTTATAGCAGTTTGACCACCAAATTGAAGAATTACACCTTCAGGTTTTTCCTTGTTGATTATGTTGAGTACATCTTCTTCAGTTAGAGGTTCAAAGTAAAGTTTATCTGATATATCAAAGTCTGTTGATACAGTTTCTGGGTTATTATTTACAATTATAGTTTCGATGCCTTTTTTCTTAAGAGCTCCAACAGCATGAACAGAGCAGTAATCAAACTCAATCCCTTGTCCGATTCTAATAGGACCTGAACCTATAACCATTACTTTTCTTTTATCAGATACAACTACTTCGTCAAATTCTTCATAGGTTGAATAGTAGTATGGTGATATGGCATCAAACTCTCCAGCGCAAGTATCTACCATCTTATAGGTTGGCATAATGTTATACAGCTTTCTAAGAGTATACAACTCTATAGGGCTAATATCCATTAAGTCTGCAATACCTTTGTCTGAAAAACCCTTTTTCTTTAATAGATTTAAATATTCTTTATTTAAATCTTCTAACTTAGCAGTTTTTAAGAATTCTTCTTGTTCTACTATCCATTTTATTTTATTTATAAAGAAGGTATCTATTCCTGTAACCTCTGATAATTTCTCAACTAGATATTTTCTTCTAAGCATTTCAGCTAGATCAAAGACTCTTTCATCATCTGGCACCATTACGCTACTCTTTAACTGAGACAAAGTTTTTTCCTGAGATGGCTTATGATCTAACACATATTTTCCTATTTCTAAGGAGCGAATTCCTTTTAGGAAGGCAGCCTCAAAATTTGATCCAATAGCCATGATTTCTCCTGTTGCCATCATTTTAGTTCCTAAGGATTTATTGGCATTTTTAAATTTATCAAAAGGCCATTTTGGTATTTTCACAACTACATAATCAAGAGCTGGCTCAAAGGAGGCCATTGTTTTACCAGTAACGGAGTTTACAATTTCATCTAGGGTATATCCAAGGCCAATTTTTGCAGCTACCTTTGCTATGGGATATCCTGTAGCTTTTGATGCAAGGGCAGAAGAACGAGAAACTCTAGGGTTTATCTCAATTACAGCATACTCAAAACTATTAGGATTTAAAGCAAACTGGACATTACATCCTCCAATAATTCCTACTTCATCTATGATTCTCAAGGCTGAAGTTCTAAGCATTTGATATTCTTTATCAGAAAGGGTTTGAGAAGGAGCTACAACTATGGAATCTCCTGTATGAACACCAACAGGGTCTATGTTTTCCATATTACACACGGTTATGCAATTTCCTTTAGAGTCACGCATAACTTCATATTCAACTTCTTTCCATCCTTTAATACTTTTTTCTAAAAGAACTTGATTTACAGGGCTAAGATAAAGACCATTTTCTAATATGGTAATTAGCTCTTCTTCAGTATCTGCAATACCACCGCCAGTACCACCAAGGGTGTAGGCAGGTCTTACAATTACAGGGTAACCAATCTTTTTAGCAAAGTTAACTCCAGAATCTACATCATTTACTATATCTGACTCAATAACAGGTTCGTTGATTCTTTCCATTAATGCCTTAAATAAATCTCTGTCTTCACCCTTTTTTATAGACTCTACCGAAGTTCCTATGATTTTAACTCCATATTTATCTAATATACCTTTTTCAGCGAGTTCTATAGTTAGGTTTAAACCTGTTTGTCCACCCATCCCTGATAAAATGCTGTCTGGTTTTTCTTTTACTATAATTTTCTCAATAAACTCAGTAGTTAATGGCTCTATATATATTTTATCTGCCACTTCCTTGTCAGTCATTATGGTTGCAGGGTTAGAGTTTATTAGTATGGTTTCTATCCCTTCTTCCATAAGTGCTCTACAAGCTTGAGTTCCAGAATAGTCGAACTCAGCAGATTGTCCTATTACTATTGGACCAGATCCTATTATTAATACTTTTTTTATGTCATTTCTCTTACTCATTGATTATTCCTCCTACATGAAAGCTCACTGTCTTTCTTAATGTAATTTATTTTATTAAGCTTAAAAAACTATCAAATATAACGTTATTTTCTTTAGGTCCTGGTGATGCTTCTGGATGATATTGTACACTTGCTATTGGCAATTTTTTATGCATCATACCTTCTAAGGTGCCGTCATTTACACTGACATGAGTGATGTCCATATCAACAGGTAACTTAGAAACATAGTAGCCATGATTTTGACTAGTTATGTATACCTTACTTGATATAATATCTTTCACTGGGTGATTAGATCCTCTATGACCAAACTTTAGTTTACTAGTTTCTCCACCAAAGGCCCAAGCTAAAAGTTGATGTCCAAGGCAAATTCCGCAAGTAGGTTTTGAAGTTGCTAATTTTACTACTTCTTTAACTATATTATCTAATTTCATAGGGTCTCCAGGACCATTAGATAGAAATATTAAATCTGGGTTTGTAGAAAGAATTTCTTCAGCCTTTGAGGTAGCTGGAAACACAGTTAGTCTACAATTTCTTTCTTTGAAACTTTTCAAGATATTTGATTTAACTCCAAAATCCATAACGGCAACATGTGGTCCACTGCCTGGTATTTCATATATTTCATCAGTAGATACTTTATACACAGCATCATCATTTTGGAATTTTTCCAACTTATCCTTTATATCTTCTAAGGATAAGTTTTTAGTTGTTATATAACCCTTCATTGATCCATGGTCTCTAAGAATTTTCGTAAGGGCCCTTGTATCAATACCTTCTAGTCCAAAAATCTTGTTTTCTATAAGATATCCATCTAACTCCATCTCACATCTGAAGTTTGAAGGATTATTAGATTTTTCTCTTACAATAAACCCCTTAACTTTTGGAGAAGAAGATTCTAAATCCTCTAAATTAATTCCATAATTTCCAATTAAGGGATAGGTCATAGTTACAATTTGACCATAATAAGATGGATCAGTAAGAGTTTCCTGATACCCAGTCATAGATGTATTAAATACTACTTCTCCAACGGTATCATCAATGTATCCAAAGGCTTTACCTTTGAATTCCATTCCGTTTTCTAATATAAGTTTTGCTTCAATATTTTTTGTTTTCAAGAAAAACCCTCCAATCAAAATAATTAATGTACAACAAAAAGGACAACAAACAAAGCAAATTATTAGATGCTCTATTTATTATCCTATGGGTTTCTCTTTAAAATAATTATAATTCTAGCCATTATTCCTGTCTCCCTTCTTGGCCTCTCTGGACCAACTTAAAAGTAGATTTATCTTTTTGATTTTATAAAAAATTTTTTCAAATGTCAATAATAAAATAAATATATTATTATAAAATATAATTTTTAATGAAGTATATAGCAAATATTTGTTGAATAAATCTAATAAAATTACTAACAATAAATTCAGGAGGTGATAACAAATGAGTGAAAACAATAATTTTAAAAATAATGGTTTGAAAAATGATAATAATCTCCAAGGATTAAATTCAAAGGCTATTGGTAATTATACTAAAGGGGCCGTAGAAAATTTTGAAAATAAAATTGTTAGTGAAACAAATTATTTAGAGAAAGTAAATGAAAATTTAGATAAATAAAAATATTTATAAATAAGCTTAGGTAAATTTAATTTTATCTAAGCTTATTTTTGTTAATTTTTATTAAATTCCATTGCAAATATAAATTAATTATATATTATATTAATTATTAGAAGTATTTAAGGAGTATATTATGAGTTGTTTAGGAAATATTATTTGGTTTGTATTTGGAGGATTAGTTGCAGGGTTGCAATGGTTTTTAATAGGTCTTTTATGGTGTATAACTATTGTGGGAATACCAGTTGGTATTCAGTGTTTTAAGTTAGCTAAACTACAATTTGCACCTTTCGGAAAAGAAGTTATTACAACAAATGATAGTAGTATGGGATTTTTTCTGAATATATTATGGGTAATATTTGGAGGTTTGCTCCTTGCAATAACCAATATAATAAGTGCATTTTTACTGTCTATAACTATAATAGGGATACCTTTTGCTGCTCAATCATTAAAAATGGCAAAATTATCTTTAGCACCATTTGGAAAAGATGTAATATAAGAATTGATTTAATAGGTTATATTTATGATTATTGTAGTATTAAAGTAATTATATAGGAGGAGTTATGAGAGATATATCAGAATTAAAGGGGAAGATTTTTAGACACTTCAAAGGGGATTTATATTTACTTGAGGATTTTGTAATAAATTCAGAAACGCAAGAAAAGATGGTGCTATATAGAGCATTATATGGGGAGTGTGGATTGTTTGTAAGACCATATAAGATGTTTATAGAAGAAGTACCTAAAAATAAGGTTAATCCAACAGGACAAAGGTATAGATTTCAAGAGATAATAGTAGAAAGTAAAAATATTTGAAGTAAAGAATAGTATAAAATATAAATCTATGTTATAATAGTAATCGTATGTTTTAAAGAAAAGTTCAAGAGGTTTTACCCAATGGGTAAGACTTTTTTAATGATAATTGGAGGTAACGTTATGATTAGTACTACAGGAGTTAGTTTAAGATACGGAGGACGTAAACTTTTTGAGGATGTTAATATTAAGTTCACAGAAGGTAATTGTTATGGATTAATAGGAGCAAATGGTGCAGGGAAGTCTACATTTCTTAAAATATTATCCGGAGATATAGAACCTAATACAGGCGAAGTTAATATAACACCAGGACAAAGATTAGCAGTTTTAAAGCAAGATCACTTTGCTTATGATGAAGAAGAAGTACTAAGAACTGTAATTATGGGTCATCCTAGATTAATTGAAATTATGAATGAAAAGGATGCTCTTTATGCTAAAGAAGATTTTAGTGATGAAGATGGTATAAGAGCCTCTGAGCTTGAAGGTGAGTTTGCAGATCTTAATGGTTGGGAAGCTGAAAGTGAAGCAGCTACATTACTTCAAGGACTTGGGATAACAGAAGATTTACATTACAAGTTAATGAAGGATTTAAATGGTTCAGAGAAGGTTAAAGTCTTACTTGCACAAGCCTTATTTGGTCATCCAGATATTCTTTTACTTGACGAGCCTACCAACCACTTAGATATTAAATCTATAGCTTGGCTTGAAAATTTCTTAATGGATTTTGAGGGAACTGTTATTGTGGTATCCCACGATAGACACTTCCTAAATAAAGTATGTACTAATATGGCTGATGTAGACTTTGGAAAAATTCAAATGTATGTTGGTAACTATGATTTCTGGTATGAATCAAGTCAATTAGCATTACAAATGTCTAAGGATCAGAATAAAAAGAAAGAAGAAAAAATTAAAGAGCTTCAAAACTTTATAGCTCGTTTTAGTTCTAATGCATCAAAAGCTAAGCAAGCAACTAGTAGAAAGAAGCAATTAGATAAATTAACTCTTGATGATATTAAGCCATCTTCAAGAAGATATCCATTTGTAGGATTTAAAGCGGATAGAGAAGCTGGTAATGATTTGTTAGTTGTTGAGAATCTATGTAAGACTATTGATGGTGTTAAAGTTTTAGATAATGTAAGTTTTATGATATATAAGAATGATAAGGTAGCATTTTTAGGAGATGGTATTGCTAAAACCACTTTATTTAAAATATTGATGGGTGAAATGGAACCAGATAGTGGAAGCTATAAATGGGGGATAACTACATCTCAATCGTATTTCCCATCTGATAACTCTGAGTTCTTTGAGAGTTGCGATCTAAATCTTGTGGATTGGTTAAGACAATTTTCAGAAGAAAAGGCGGAAAGTTTTATAAGAGGATTCCTTGGAAGAATGTTATTCTCAGGAGAAGAAGCATTAAAGCAAGCATCTGTGCTATCTGGAGGGGAAAAAGTTCGTTGTATGCTATCAAAGATGATGTTAAGTGGAGCTAACGTATTAATCTTAGATGAGCCTACAAATCACCTAGATCTTGAATCCATAACAGCAGTTAATAATGGATTAATTAACTTTGCTGGAACTATATTATTTACATCCCATGACCATCAGTTTATTAATACTGTTGCAAATAGAATAATAGAAATTATTCCTGGTGGTGTAATTGATAAGAATATGACTTATGATGAGTATTTAGAATTAAAATAGAGCTTAGGTTGATATAAAAATTACTTTTGTAGTAGATAGGCATTAAATGAATAAATTAACATTTAACTTGTATAAATATTAATTTATTTAGTTGACAATTTACCATTATTTATTTATAATACAAATAATATAAAATTTAATATGGAAATTCTATGAAAAGGACAGTACTTTCTTTATTAATTCTTAAAGCGAGTGAAGGTTGGTGTGAGCTTCACAAGAATAAAAGAATCTTAACAAGTAATTGTATGGAAATTTATTTATAATAAATTAGGAAGAGAACCTTGGAGAAGCTGCCCCAAAGGATTACTTAGTAGGGTTAGTCGTGAAAAGCGTTAAAATTATGAGTGGACTTTTTAAAAAAGTCAATTAGAGTGGTACCACGGGTATATAACCGTCTCTTTCCAATGGAAAGAGACGGTTTTTTATATGCATTTTGAAATTTTAATAAATAAAAGAGTTAGAAATAAAAAGGAGGATTTATTATGGAGTATAAAAATATAATAGCAGAAAATTTATGTAAGCATATAGATATGGAAAAGGAAACAATAGAAAGACTTGTTGAAAACCCACCAAAACCAGAAATGGGGGACTTTGCATTCCCGTGTTTTCAGTTAGCAAAATCTATGAAGAAAGCACCAAATATGATAGCTCAAGATCTAAAAGGATTACTTGGTAATTTAGATGGATTTGAAAAAATAGAAGCTTTTGGTCCTTATATAAACTTTTTTGTAGCTAAAAATGATTTTATGAAAGAAATTATTGAAAAAGTATTAAATGAGAAAGAGAATTATGGAAGTACAAAAGAAGGAGTAGGCAAAAATGTAATTGTTGAATATTGTTCAGCTAATATTGCAAAGCCATTTCACGTAGGACATTTATATACTACTATGATTGGTAATTCTCTTTATAAAATATTTAATTCTCAGGGATATAACGCTATAGGGATAAACCACTTAGGAGACTGGGGAACACAATTTGGTAAACTTATATATGCATATAATCATTGGGGTGATGAGAAAGCTTTAGAGGAAGAACCGATTAAAGAAATGTTAAGGGTTTATGTAAAATTTCATGATGAAGCAGAAAAAAATCCTGCTCTTGATGATGAAGGAAGAAAGCATTTTAAACTTCTAGAGGATGGTAATGAAGAAGAAGTTAAGCTGTGGACTAAATTTAAAGACTTAAGCTTAAAGGAATTTGATAAATTATTTAATATGTTAAATGTGAAATTCGATTCTTTTGCTGGTGAAAGCTTCTATCAAGATAAAATGGATGCTGTCATTGATGAAATAGAATCTAAAGGGTTATTAACGGAAAGTAATGGTGCTAAGGTTGTTATGTTAGAGGAGCTTAATATTCCACCTTGTATAATAAAGAAGGCAGATGGAGCTACAATATATGCCACTCGTGATTTAGCAGCTATGTTCTATAGAAAGAAAACCTATGATTTTTATAAGAATATATATGTAGTTGCAAAGGATCAATCCCTTCACTTTAAACAAGTATTTAGCACAGTTAAAAAGATGGGCTATGATTGGGCTGATGATTGTATACATGTACCATTTGGCTTAGTTCGTTTCCCAGATAAGAAGCTTTCTACAAGAAAAGGCGATGTAGTATTCCTTGAGGATTTGTTAAACGAAGCTGTAGTTAAAACAGAAGAAATAATAAATGAGAAAAATCCTACATTAGAAAATAAAAAAGAAGTAGCTAAGAAGGTAGGAATTGGAGCAGTTGTCTTTGCTTATCTTAAAAACTCAAGAGAGAGAGACATAATCTTTGATTGGGATGAAATGCTTAGCTTTGAAGGAGAAACTGGACCATATGTTCAATACACTTATGCTAGAGGAAAGAGTATTTTAAGAAAATTAGGAGAAGGTACTGGAGAAGTTGATTATGGTAAGCTTATTTCAGAGGAAGAGTTTGAACTAGTTAAAACTTTATCTGGGTTTAATAATTCTATTAAGCAGGCTTTGGATAAACTACAACCAAGTATAGTTACAAGATTTACTATAGATGTAGCTAAAGCTTTTAATAAATTCTATAATTCTATAAATATATCTAATTCAGAGGACGAAGTAACAAAGAATACCAGATTAGCTTTAGTTAAAGCTACTCTTCAAGTAATAGAAAGTGGATTACATCTTATAGGTCTTGAAACAGTAGATGAAATGTAATAAAAGATTAATATAAAGAAAATCCCTTGGATAATTTATCATCCAAGGGATTTTCTTTACTTATTATGTTATTTATCATCCTCATATTTTTTTATTGTATTAACGTAATTAGGACACTTAGAGGTACAACTACCACAATTACATCCTTTAGATTTTTTCTTTAAATTTTTAAATAGAATAAAGATCGCTAATATAGCAATAATTATAGTTATAAGTATTTCCATAGTATTATCACCTCTTTAAAATATCAGTGAAGCTATATGATATATTCCAAATGAAAAAATCCATGCCACAATAAATTGATATACAACTGAGAATACAGCAAGTTTTCCGCTGAATTCTTTTTTAAAGGTAGCTACAACAGAAACACATGGTGTGTATAACAAAGTAAATACTAAGAAAGAAAGACCACTAGCTATTGTAAATGTCGTAGCTATGCTATTAGCTAAATCACCTGTATAAAGTACCCCTAGAGTTCCTATAACTACTTCTTTAGCCATAAGTCCAGTTAAAAGTGCCACAGAGTTTTCCCATGTACCAAAGCCTAATGGAACAAAAATCGGGGATATGAAGTTACCTATAGATGCAAGGAAACTTTCGTTAATTTCAGACATTCCACTCATATTAAAGTTTGATAAGAACCATACTAGAACAGATATAGAGAATATCAAAGTTCCAGCCTTTTTTAAAAATCCTTTACCTTTTTCCCAAGTATGAAGTATTAAACTTTTAAACTCAGGAAGTTTGTATTCAGGTAATTCTATTATAAAGGGTTCTTCGTCTTTTTTAAATAAAGTATTTTTAAATATAAACGCCATTATAAAGGCTACTATAAGTCCTAAGAAATATAATCCGAAAATGACTAATGATTCATAACCTGCAAAGAGTGCACCAGCAAATAGGGCATATACAGGTAATCTGGCATTACAAGACATAAAAGGAATAATCAGAGCTGTTAACTTTCTATCTTTTTCACTTTCTAAAGTTCTTGCAGACATTATTCCAGGTACTGAACATCCAAAGCCCATTATTAAAGGTATAAAAGCCTTTCCTGAAAGTCCTAATTTTCTCATTAACTTGTCCATAATAAATGCTGTTCTAGCCATATAACCGCTATCTTCAAGGAAGCTAATCCCTACAAATAGAGTTAATATAATTGGAAGAAACACAATTACTGAACCAACACCACCAATGATACCATCAATTATTAATGATTTAAACCAAGGGTATGTATTAGCTAGAGGTATTTCTATTAAAGATACAAAGTCTTCATTGACTAGTTTATCAGCTAATTCTTGCAGTGGCCCACCAACCCAATCAAAGGTAAATTTAAATATAATAAACATAATTCCTAAAAATATAGGGTAAGCCAAAAACTTATTAAGCACAATAGAATCTAATTTTTCAGTAATAGTATTAATGTTTGTTTTTTTTCCTTCTACACATCTGTTAAGAATGTTTTCTATATATCCATAGGTTTCTTTTTCGTTCATTTTATTAAACTCATGTTTAGAATTAATAGTTTTATCTATAGAGTTAAAGGAAGAGTTATTAATAAGAAAGTCTTTAACCTCTTTTACACCTTCACCTTTTGAAGCAGATATAGCCATAATATTAACACCTAATTCTTTAGATAAATCGGAATAATTAATGTGAATTCCATTACTTTCTGCTACATCTATCATATTTACCACTAATAAAATAGGCTTATTAAATTCGGTTAATTGAGAGGTTAAGTAAAGGTTTCTCTCAAGATTAGAACCGTCTATTATATTTACAATTAAATCTACTTCATTAGTATACAAAAAGTTTTTAGACACTTTTTCTTCATTAGAAAAGGTATCCATTGCATATATACCTGGTAGGTCAACAATTTTTATTTCCTTTGACAAATATCCTTCTTTTTTATCTACAGTTACACCTGCCCAGTTACCTACATATTGGTTAGAACCTGTTAGTGCATTAAATAAAGTTGTTTTTCCTACATTAGGATTACCAATAAGGGCAATGGTTTTCATATTACACTGCCTCCTTAATAAAAATTAATTCAGCATCTTTTTTTCTGATTGCAAGGTCTGTCCCTCTTAAGTTTATAATAATTGGATCCCCTAAAGGAGCGGTTTTCTTAACTAAAACCTCTGTTCCTTCAACAAACCCTAAAGCTAATAATCTTTTAGCTAATCTATCATCACATGCAAGTTCTTTAATTAAACCTTTATCACCAGGTTTTAAATTAAAAACATTCATGAATATCACTCCTTTATGAAAATAATTATCAATATCTATGGTAATATTATATTCTAAATGATAACCAATGTCAACTTAAAATATGTATTAATAAAATGCATAAAACGGATGTATAATATAGATAAAAGGGATTTATTTATGGTATAATATAATTATATATTTTTATAGTACATATAATTATATATAGGTTTATTTGAAGTACAATACCTATTAAAGAAATGAGTGGTAAGGTGATAGTTAAAGAAAGTACTATAGACATTGAAAAAGATAAATTTAAACAAAGTCTAAATATTAGCGGAGATAATGAACTTTATAAAAAATCAGTTTTCTTTGACTTAGAACATTATGTTTATAAGAAACCTATATGCATAGGGGTCTTTGGAGCAGGATATTATGACGAAGAAAATAATAAGTTGGTAATTACTCAGTATATGATTGAAAATAAGCATGAACTTGAGAAAATTCTTGCCTTGGCTAAAGAGTATTTTGAAAATATGAGAAATACATTAAAAAAAGAATATGTTGTTACTTTTTCAGGTAATAATGATTATCTAGTAATTGATTATCTGTTTAAAAAATATAAGTTAAATTATACTGTAGAAGAATATTTTAAAAGTATAGATTTGCAAAAAAAATATGAACAAGTTAAACAGAAGTCAATAGGACTTAAAGCACTAGAGAGTGAATGTGACATTGTTAGGGAAAGTGAAGTCATAAGTGGCTCAACATTAGCTAAAACCTTTGGTAAGATAATGAAAGATGATATGTATTTTTCAAGAATGCCTATGGAAAAGAAAGAGAAAATTCTTTTGTATAATATGCAGGATGTAGTTAGTTTATTTCATATATATACTCAATGGAATAAGTATATTAGACCAGAGTAATTAAAAACTATCTCATAGAAGAATATAAATTTGTATTTTTCTATGAGATAATTTTATATATATTGTATTTGGTATTCACAAATTTAGAATGTGGGAAATAATAGTTAAATTGTATAGAATGAATTAATATATTAAACATGATACCACATAAATTCATAATAACATACAAAATACATATAATTCTAAAAATTTAGGGGGTATTATGGAAATATTAATAAAAGGAAAAGGCGCTACTATAGGGAATGATAAGTGTGATTTAGTACTTAAAAATAGTAAATTTATTAATGTATTTACTGAAGAAATAGAAGAGGGAGATATAGGAATTATTGATGACACAATTATAGGAATAGGTTCATATGAAGGGCTTAAGGAAATTGATTGTAGTTCTAAAGTTATATGTCCAGGGTTTATGGATGGACACATTCATGTGGAATCTTCCATGACAACTCCAGAATCTTATGGAAATGTAGCTTTAGCCAATGGGGTTACTACAGTAGTAGCTGATCCGCACGAAATTGCCAATGTACTTGGAATTGATGGAATATCTTTCATGCTAGATAGTGCACAAAGAAGCCCTTTGGATATATATTTTATGATGCCTTCCTGTGTACCAGCAGTATCCTTCGAAGAGAACGGTGCTATTTTAAGTGCAGAAGATTTATCTAAGTTTATTGATAAACCAGAAGTAATAGGGCTTGGTGAGGTAATGGATATACCTTCTGTAATAGAGCAAGCACCGTCCATGATGAATAAGTTGAATGTATTTAGAGATAAAATTATAGATGGGCATGCACCTCAAATTTCTTATAAACATCTTAATCAATACATTTTATCAGGTGTAAGAACTGACCACGAATGTTCTTCAAAAGAAGAAGCTTTAGAAAAAGTAAAATTAGGTATGTATATTCTTATAAGGGAAGGTTCTGCTGCTAAAAATTTAAAGGATTTGATTTCTGCAGTTAATAATAAGAATTTTCGAAGGTTTTTATTTTGTACTGATGATAGACATCTAGAGGATTTGGTGGAAGAGGGATCTATAAATAATGCTATTAAACTCAGTATACAAAGTGGTATTGATCCTATAAAAGCATATATAATGGGGAGTTATAATGGGTACACATGTTATGGCATAAAAGATAAAGGAGCTATAGCACCAGGATATAAGGCTGATCTGGTTATTTTAAATGATTTAAATGAGGTAGATATTTATAAAGTAATTAAGTCAGGTCGAGAAATAGATGACTATAATAAATTATCTTACATTGTTAAAAGTGAAAACACTATGAAAATAGAAAAGCTGAAAGAGGAGGACTTTAGAATACTATCTAATGGAAACAAAGTAAATGTAATTGGTGTAACTCCAGGATCTCTTGAAACTAAGTTGTTAGTGAAATCTAGTAAAACTATAGATGGATATTTAGATATGAGTGAATATGAAGATGTTTTAAAAATAGGAGTTTTCGAAAGACATAAAAATACAAATCATTATTCCTTAGGATATTTATCGGGATTAGGTATTAAAAACTGTGCTATAGCTCAAAGTATAGCACATGATTCTCATAATATTATAGTTATAGGAGATAATGATAAGGATATGTGTAAGGCGGTAAATAAGCTAATTGACATAGGTGGAGGAATTACTATAGTCAGTGAAGGTGTACTAATTGATAGTCTACCCTTAGAAATAGGAGGATTGATGACTAATTCACCTATAGATTATGTATATAATAAGTTGAAAAATTTAAATAGATTAGTAAAGAACTATGGATTAAAACCTGATATGGATGCGTTTATAACCTTATCTTTTATGAGTCTACCTGTTATTCCAAAGGTGAAGCTTACAAGTAAAGGATTATTTTCCTATGATTTATTTAAATTTATTGAACTTTCTTTTAATTAATTACAACACAATATTACAAGTTATATAATATTAATAATACTTTTTATATAATTAAAAAATGAACAACATTAATTAAGGAGATTGTAATCTTGAAGAACTTAAACTCTATATATAAATTTAAGAAATATATCGGTATGAGAAATATAAAAACTGCTCTAGCCGCAGTAATAAGTGTAATTGTAGCTGAATTGTTTCATCTTCAATCACCATTTTTTGTGGTTACAGGTGCCTTGATTTCTATGGAAACCACAGTGAAGAAGGGAATTAATGCTGGAATTGCAAGGGTGCTTGGTACTATAATGGGAGGAATAATAGGCATTATAACTGTTCTAATAGATCCAGGTAACATATTTCTGCTCTTTTTAGGAATGGTGCTTTTGATTACATTACTTAATATATTAAAATGGCAAGACTCTATATCTATGGCTTGTGTTGTATTTTGTGTAATTATGATTACTATGACTAGTGAAAATATAGTTCTATACGCTTTTCAAAGAACCGTTGATACTATTGTTGGAATTGTAATATCGATAATAATTAATTACATTATATCTCCACCCTCAGATTCTAAATTTGCTAAGGGTAAATCGGAGCATGAGGATGATGAAGATATAGAAAATTTTATTATGAAAGTTCCTGAAAAAATAGATATAAAAGAGTAAAAATAGTAAAAACTACTGATTAATTTATCAATTAATCAGTAGTTTTTATTTTCGAAAATTTTATTAATTAAATGTTATAGATTAAATACATACCTATAAATGAAGTAATAATGAGTAAAACTTCCAAGTAGAACAAAAATATGAAATATTTCATGAGCACCAAAAGTTCTGTGTTTACCTTTTCTTTCTAAGCAATATATAATTCCACCGATGGTGTATAATACTCCGCCTATCACTAGTATTGAAAGACCTCTACTAGATACAACTTTTGAAAGTGGATTAAAAATGAATATAGCCATCCATCCCATAGCAATATAAATAGAGGAAGATAACCAGGAAGGACAATTAATCCAATACAATTTAAAAAGAATTCCAATTATAGCTACAGTCCATATTATAGCAAGCATATAGTACCTAATTGGTGTCTCTAATAGAACTAAGCATATAGGTGTATAAGTTCCAGCAATTAATACAAATATCATAGCATGATCAATCTTTCTAAGGATATTAATCATGGAATCTTTAGCTACGGTAAGGTGATATACACTGCTAGCTGTATACAGTAGAATTAAACTTATTCCAAATATAACAGTTGATATTAAAGTGTATATGTTGTAATTGTTACTATGAAGTTGAGCAAATAATAAGAAACATAAACCAAGTAAAGAAATTATAGCTCCCACCATATGGGAAAATCCACTAAAGGGCTCTCTAAATTTTGAATTAGTCATAATATACCTCCTAAGATTTATTGTAACATATAGTTATTAATACTATGTATTATTATATGTATATTATATCACATTGATTATATAAATATATATAATAATTATTAAAAATGTGTTAATTATAATTATTAATTAAGTTTAAGTTTCTATAAAATAATTTTAATATGTATATTTATATCTAATATTATTTACTACTATTAATAATAATATTATAATAAAAGAAAATATACATAAGAGGTGATTATGTGAACTTTAATATAGAAAATTTAGAAGAGCTTTTAATTAATATGAACTTAGATGATAGGATTAATATTAATAAAATACCAGATATTGATTTATATATGGATCAAGTAATTCAATTATTTGAAAATAACTTAGAGCATATAAAAAGAAACCCTACGGACAAGATTTTAACCAAAACTATGATAAATAACTACTCTAAAGACAAATTGCTTTTTCAAAATAAAAATAAAAAATATTCTAAAGATCATATTCTTTTAATGATTTTAATTTATGATTTAAAGCAAACTTTGTCTATAGCTGATATAAAAAAATTATTTACCCCTATGGTAAAAATATTATCAGAAGAAAAATCAAATTTTGATTTAAGTAATATATATAATGAATATCTTTCATTAAAGAAAAATCAAATTGATAAAGAAAAAGAATTCTTAACTTCAATTGTCAATGATACAACTAATTTATGTGAAAAAGAAGCTACTAAAAATTATGAGGATTATAAAAAAATATTATTGATTATATTAACACTTTTAAATTCAGCGTCCTTAAATAAAAGAATTGCAGAAAAGATGATAGATACTTATTTTAATGAATAAATTTAAAATCAATGAATAAATAAAATGACTGCCTTAATAGACAGTCATTTTATTTTTAGGTGTAAATTTATAATTAATGCTTATATTATAAATTATATGAAATATTTAATTAAATATATTGTTTGAAAAGTATTGACAAAAAAAAGAAATGAGCATAGTATAAACGTATGAACAAGTGTTCACATGAAAGGGGTATGTAATATATGTATAAAGAAGAGGTTTGTATGCAAGTTTGCATACATGATGAAATTACTGAGAAATTAAAAGATAAAACTTTAAATGATACTACAGTAGAGGAACTGTCAAATTTATTTAAGTCCATGGCAGATCCTACTAGGGTTAAAATATTAAATATTTTGTTAAATACAGAAGCTTGTGTTTGCGACATAGCAGCTTTAACTAATATGACACAATCTGCAATATCTCATCAATTAAGAGTACTAAAGCTAGCTAGGATTGTAAAATCAAGAAAAGATGGAAAAGTTGTATATTATTCTTTAGATGATGATCATGTTAAAGATATTTTCTATAAAGGACTTAGCCACGTTAATGAATAAACTAGTTATAGGGGGAGTAAAATAATGGGACAAACAAAAAGGCTTTATGAAATTCAAGGATTGCATTGCGCAAATTGTGCTTTGAAAATCGAACGTGAACTAAATCAATTATCTTACGTACAAAGTGCTGTAGTCAACTCTGTGACATCAAAAGCTATTTTAGAGGTTGATGAGAACACTAATAGAGAAATAATATTTGATGATGTGGAAAGCATATCTACTAGAATTGAACATGGAGTTAGAGTTAAAGAAATTGAAAAAAATATTATAAATAAAAAAAATGTTAAGGTTCAGGGAAATATAAAAAGTATTAATTCTAATTCAAATGATAATAAAGTTAAGGAAGAAAAGGTTACCTACAAGGATTCTCATAGTGATGATCATGTTCATAATCATAGCCATGATCATGGAGAAGGGTTTAAAAAGAAACAAATAATAAAATTTATTATAGGAATTTCTTTGGCAGTTGCTGGAGTATTAACTAAGGATAGGATAAGTTTATGTTTATTTATAGCTTCTTATCTAGTAATTGGTGGAGATATTCTGCTTATTGCCGGCAAAAATATAATAAAAGGTCAAGTTTTTGATGAGAACTTCTTAATGAGTATAGCTACAATTGGTGCATTTTTAATTGGTGAATATCCAGAAGCTATTGGAGTAATGCTATTTTATCAAGTAGGAGAGTTTTTTCAAGAATTGGCAGTTAATAAATCTAGAAATTCTATATCAGAGTTAATGGATATTCGTCCAGACCATGCAAATTTAAAATTAAGTAACGGGGATATATCTTCTGTCTCTCCAGAAGAGGTAGGTATTGGTGATATAATAGTTGTTAAGCCAGGTGAAAAAATTCCTTTAGATGGAGTTGTAGTAAGGGGAGATTCTCAAATAGATACTTCTGCTTTAACAGGAGAATCTGTTCCAAGAGTAGTTAAGGAAAGAGCTGAAGTTTTAGCTGGATCAATAAATAAAACTTCTCTTATTGAAGTTAAAATAACTAAGGAATTTAGTGAATCTACAGTATCAAAGATTCTTGAATTAGTAGAAAATGCTTCAAATAAAAAAGCACCAACAGAAAAGTTTATAACAAAGTTTGCTAGATACTATACTCCTATTGTGGTTATATTAGCTATTCTACTAGCTTTCTTACCACCGTTAGCTATGGGTGAAGATTTATATACCTGGTTATATAGAGGACTATCATTTTTAGTTGTATCTTGTCCTTGTGCCCTTGTGATATCAATACCTTTAAGCTTCTTTGGTGGGATTGGAGGAGCATCTAGAAGTGGGGTGCTTGTCAAAGGAGGAAACTATCTTGAAGCATTGAGCAAAGCAGAAGTGGTAATTTTTGATAAAACAGGTACATTAACAGAAGGAAGCTTTGAAGTTACAAAAATTACTCCTTATGGATTCATTACTGAGGACATGTTAATGGAATATGCGGCATATGCTGAAATATATTCTAATCATCCTATTGCAAAATCTATTGTAGAATCCTATAAAAAAATTAGTACGAAGGCTATTATTGATAAAAGTAGAATAAAGAGTTATGAAGAGATTCCAGGTAAAGGTGTAAAAATATACTTTGGTGATAGATATATATATGCAGGAAATTATAAACTGATGGAAGAACTTGAAATTAGGTATGTAAAATCAAATGAAGTGGGTACTATTATATATGTTGCAGTAAATAATAATTTTGTAGGAAGTTTAGTGATTTCTGATAGAATAAAAAATACTTCACCTATGGCTATTGCAAAGTTAAAAGAACTAGGGATTAAGAAAACTGTTATGCTTACTGGAGATAATAAAACAATTGCTGAATATGTTGCAAAGGTTATTTCTATTGATGAGGTTAGGGCCGAATTAATGCCACATGAAAAAGTAAGTGAAGTAGAAAAAATATATAATGGCCTTTCTAAGAGGGGAAGATTAATATTTGTTGGAGATGGAATAAATGATGCTCCCGTATTAGCTAGAGCAGATATAGGGATAGCAATGGGGGGAATAGGCTCAGATGCAGCTATAGAAGCTTCTGATGTTGTTATTATGACTGACGATCCTGAAAAAATATCTACATCTATAAAAATAGCTAGGAAGACACAAAAAATTGTAGTTCAAAATATTGCATTTTCCTTATTGATAAAAGCTGTAGTCTTA
Organism: Clostridium sp. UBA7791; assembly: GCF_002480755.1. Classification (NCBI taxonomy): domain Bacteria; kingdom Bacillati; phylum Bacillota; class Clostridia; order Eubacteriales; family Clostridiaceae; genus Clostridium; species Clostridium sp. UBA7791. The sequence continues at coordinate 1,277,708 of NZ_DLCT01000005.1, forward strand.
GTATTAACAGCTCTAGGGATTACCAATATGTGGATGGCAGTATTTGCAGATGTAGGAGTTACAATAATAGCTGTATTAAATGCTATGAGAGCTATGAAGATGGAAGAATAAATAAAAGTTTAACTTAAAAATACTAAAATACAGAATTAAAATATATTAAAACCCTTTAATGTTTTTAGCATTAAAGGGTTTTTAAACTTAAGTGATAATTATTAACTTATTTTTGACATAGTTTTAAATTCGCTAAACTCATCACTATTATCTACCTCAAATAATTTCTTATAACAATATGATATTATATCTCCTCTTTTTATAATTCCAATGAATATATTTGAGTCATCAACTACTGGAACGAAATTTTGTGATTTAGCAACAAGTATTAAACTTTCAATATCAGAATTAATTGATACGGGTTTATCTTTAAAATGTCTTGGTATATCCCTTATTAAAACATTTTCTGTATCCTTTAAGCTTAATTCGGAAGAATTTTTTAATTTCCAAAGAAGATCACCTTCTGTTAAAGTACCTACATATTTTCCTTTATCATCCACTAAAGGTATAGAAGTATATCTATGATATTCCATTCTCTCCATTGCTCTTCGCATAGTAGAACTAACCTTTTCAAAAATTACTTCGCTTTTAGGAGTTAGAAAAAAGGCAATGTTCATATTTTATCATCCTCCAATAAATCAATATTCAATAAGTATACTAAAAAGCTATACTTTAATTATAACATAGTTTTTAGACTAAAAGAGAGTAAAGTTTTTAATAATTTAAGAACATGTAATGCTATAAATTGATTCTATAATTAATTAAACACAAAAACATATGAGCAATAAACTCTTTAGGAAATGTAATTGCTAAAGTGTTTCTAAAGGCTATTGTGGATTTAGATGTATCTAGAAGATTGCAATTTTTAAAAATTAAATAATCTTTTAGTGAAAGTTCCTTACAATTTATATTTTTTTTATATACATTTACTTTTTGTAAAATTTTATTTAAAAGTTCATCATATCTATATACAATATTTCTTTCAATTTCTAAAATTTCTGCAGTGATTTCCATAGCCATGATAATATTAACACGGCTTTTTGTTATTATGCCTGAAAAGTTATCAATTTTTTTTATAGTTCTTAATAGTTTTAAATGATTGTATAGGGAATTATTAAAATTTAAGGAATCAGTTATAAGTTTAAACTCAATGGCATTAATATTTACTAATAATCCCTTAGGGAACTCATCTTTGAAAAAATAATAGTTTTGTCCTGTTAATTGCTTAAAGGTTTTTAATGTATCTAAATATCCTATACTTATATTTCTTTTAATTCTTTCACTATCAAAACTAATAATTGGACCAAGATTTTCACTACATTTTATTTCTATTATAGGTATATCATTTATATTATTAATTTTTTGACTGAATCCAGGTCCATCTATATCCACTTGGATTATAGCAGAACAAGGGCTATTTAAAAGCATGCTGGTTGGAATATTATTATACATACCTCCATCAACAAAACTGACACCATCAATAACCATATGCTTTAGGCCAGGCAGAGAGCAACTTGCCATTATATAGTCAATAATTTTTCCGTAAGGAATATCAGTCTTAAATATTTCTATAGGTTTTAGGGGATACATAGTAAGGGTAACAATACCAAAATCTATAGGTGAATTCCTTATTATATCTTCATTTAAATAGCGTTGTAGTAATCTTTTTAAAGGTGTATGATCTAACCCTCTATTAGATATAATATTTTTCATGAATTTAGGAAGATTTTTAAATGATAGATTTTCATCTATAGAAAAATTATCATCAATATTGAAGCAAGTTGAAAAATCTATTGATAGCCATAACTCTTCTAAGTCATTATAATTATTGCTACATATAAAAGCGCTATTAATAGCTCCAATAGAAGTTCCAACTACCGAAGATATATCTATATTTAATTCTATTAAAGCTTTCCACACTCCAACTTCATAAGCACCCCTAGAACCACCACCACCTAATACTAATCCATAACTATTCAAGCGTTATAACACCCCTTCGGTAAGTAAAATTAACTTAAATATAATTCTACTTAATATTATATTATACTAAATGAGTTAAATTTGATAATTATTATAATGATTATATTATATATACTAATAATTACTATTTATACGTTGAACTTTTATGTAAAAAACTATATAATTAGTATATACTAACAATAGAATTATAGTATAGTAAACTATTTTAAATGATATAATTTAAAAGTGTCGGAAGATTTCAATAATAACCAAGATGAGAAGGAGATTAGTTATGGAAATAAGTTTAAATTTAATAGAAGAAGCAGTTAAATCCAATAGTATTGAGGAAGTAAGAAAAGCATTAATTGAATACATAAGAGTTGAACCAGAAAATTCAGAAAAAATTATAAATGCATTAAATTATGCTAAAGAAAACATTAAGGGATTATTTGAAATTCATGATGGAGCAAAACTAGAAGAGGATAATAAGTGGACTAAAGAATATTTTTTGAAAACTCTTCAAGATTTATCGAATAACTTTTCAGAAGAAAGATTTAATCATTTGTGCTTAGTAGGAGCTTTTATATATCCAAATGAAGATATTATAGAACAGGATACAGTTATAATTAACAATGTGAAACCTATTTCAGATGCTGAAATTAAATTTGAAAAAGTAAAGTCTGCTCTTGCATTAGGAACTGGACTTTTAATAGGATACATCATTGGTAAAAAGATTAATAAAAAAAGATAATATATATTAAAATGCCCTATTAGTA
>NZ_DLCT01000005.1:1280637-1308610 GCF_002480755.1 Clostridium sp. UBA7791
TACTAATAGGGCATTTTAATGTTTTTAGGAATTATAATGTATTGAAATTATTTTACAATTTTTATTGAAAACTACCACTATATAATTCATATCTTTCAATATGATTAATATGTTTTTGATAATCTTTATTCATTAAATTTATAGTAGTATAGCTTTCACGATTAATAAAATTAGGATCTGATATTAATTTACAACCTAAATTTAATACATTATTTGCAGCTTCACAAGTTTTTTTTAAAAGCTCTTTGTCAATAACTGTAGCATCAATATTAATATATGAATTTATATCAACACAATTATCAATTTCTATAGGATTACCACCTAAATCAGTTATTATATTACATATTCTATATGCATGTTTTTGGTAGTCATTTCGAACTTTAGATATTTGAGAAATAACATCTTCATTTTTAGAGTGCTTTATATAATCTTCAAAAAGGTTTATATCAATATATATGCCCTGTAATAATTCATTTAAACTATTAACTATATATTTTTTATCCAAGAAAATCAACTCCTTGCAATAATATTCATTATATTATTGCCTAAGTGGTATTGACATTATTCATATTAGAAAATATTATAAAAGGATAAAAAGGCCATTTAATATATGATCTTTTCAAAGCATACTAGGATTTGATAACTGGTTTGTCTAGTTTTTCTGGGTCTTCTAGTTTTTCCATTGAGAATCCTGTGTATCCATAAACTATTGATATTATAGGATTTATATAGTTCAAGAAGCAGAATGGTGCATATAAGAAACAAGAAACACCAAGAGTAGTAGACATAAATGCTCCACAGGTGTTCCATGGAATAAATGGTGATGTTAATGTTCCAGAATCTTCTAGAGCTCTAGATAAATTCTTAGGTGCTAAGCCACGTTTAGCATACTCATCTTTATACATTCTACCTGGAATAACTATAGATAAATATTGATCTCCAGCAAGTATATTAACAACAATGCAAGAAATTATAGTAATTAGTACAAGAGAACCTGTATTAACGGCAAGTCTAAGTAATTTTTCAGCAAGTACATTTAAGAATCCAGCTTTCTCCATTATACCACCAAAGGTCATCGCACATATAATTAAAGAAACGGTATACATCATACCTTGAAGGCCACCTCGAGTTAATAGTTCATCTACAATTTCAACTCCAGTTTCACTTACATATCCATCATTTAAAATGTTAACTATATCACCATAATTAGAACCTTGTACTAAAATAGCTAAAAGAACTCCCGTAGCAACACCTATTAGTAGTCCTGGAATTGCAGGCATTTTTTTTATAACAAGTATTATTACTATTATTGGAGGTAGCAATAGAATTGGGTTAATTACACCGGAGGCTTTTAGTCCATCAAATATTATATTCAACTTTGATACATCCAATTCTTGGCCTGCATATTTCATCCCAAGTATAGCGAATAGTATAAGAGATATTATTAAACTTGGCGTTGTAGTATAAAACATATGCTTAATGTGATCAAATAAAGTAGAACCAGCCATAGCAGGAGCTAAGTTAGTTGTATCAGAAAGCGGTGACATTTTATCTCCAAAATATGCACCAGATATTATAGCACCAGCTATCATTGGAGTAGGGATTCCTAAACCAATACCTACGCCTATAAGTGCAATACCTACAGTACCAGCAGTTGTCCACGAACTTCCAGTAGCTAATGAAACTATAGCGCAGATTATACATGTAGCAACTAAGAATATACCAGGAGATAAAATTTTAAGTCCGTAATAAATCATTGTTGGTACAGTACCACTTAATATCCAAGCACCAATTAAAACTCCAATTATCATAAGTATTATAATTGCTTGCATTGACATTTGAATAGTATCGATAAATCCTTTTTCGAGATCTTCCCATTTAAATCCAATACATAAAGCTGTAATAGTTGCAGCTGCAGCTGCAATTATTAAAGGAATATGTGGACTTGATTCATAGAATATAATTGCAATAGATAGAGAAATAATGAGAACTAAAATAGGTATAAGAGCTTGCCAAACTTTTGGCTTTCTAGGGGGGGAAGCTATCTTACTAGATTTTTGTTTTTTTTCTTTCATTAACAACACACTCCTATATTAAATTCCAATTTAAGTAATTAAATAAATTATATATCAGTATAATTATAATTGCAATACTATTCAGAAAATTTATGAATTAAAAAGCCGTATTTAATATTATGCATTTTTATGAAAAATAATTGATATAAACAGCTATTATAATTAGTTTATGAAACTTGATAAATTATTATATTCATTTTATTGTAATAAAAAAAGAGTACAAAAAAACTTTGTACCCCAAGTTATTATAAATGTTATAATTATACACTTATATATTAAATGATTTATAGGCTGTAAGAAATTTATTTATATCATCTTCGCTATGAGAAATTGATAGGAACATTGCTTCAAATTGTGACGGTGGTAAATTAATTCCTTTGTCTAACATATGCATAAAATATTTTCTAAATATGTTTGTATTACAACTTTTAGCATCTTCGTAATTATTAATTTCATTTAAGTCTGTAAAAAATACAGTCATCATACCACAAACTCTATTAATTACTACATTTATATTTTTTTCTTTTGAAATTTCTTTAATACCATTTTCTAATCTTGTTCCTATGGTTTCTATATGGGTATATATATCTTGTTTTTCATGTAATTCTTTAACTGTTGCTATTCCAGCAGCCATAACAAGAGGATTACCTGACATGGTTCCTGCCTGATACACAGGGCCTAATGGAGCAAGTAGTTCCATGATTTCACGTCTTCCGCCATAAGCCCCACAAGGTAAGCCGCCTCCAATAATTTTACCATAGGTAATAAGATCAGGTTTAACATTTGGGAATAGCTCTCTTGCGCCTTTATATGCAATTCTGAAACCACACATTACTTCATCAAATATTAATAAAGTACCATTATCTTTACAAAGTTTATCTAAGTTCTCCATGAACTCCATAGAAGGTTTAACAACTCCCATGTTTCCAGCAATAGGTTCAATAATAACACAGGCTATATCATTACTATAAGCAGTAAATATTTCTTTTAAATTATCTATATCGTTATAATTAGCAACAATTGTATGCTCTATGTGTTCTTTAGGTATACCAGCGCTGCCAGGTATTCCACAAGTCATAACACCAGAACCTGCACTTACTAAAAATCCATCATAATGGCCGTGATAACAACCAGCAAATTTAACAATTTTATTTCTCTTAGTATAGCCTCTGGCTAATTTAATTGCACTCATAGTAGCTTCAGTGCCAGAGTTAACCATTCTAATCATATCAATTGAGGCAGTTTCACATAAAAGTTTTGCTAAGTCTAATTCTAATTTTGTTGGTGCACCAAAGGCTATAGCAGTTTCTGAAGTATTTTTTATAGCATCAACAACTCTGGAGTTACAATGCCCTAAAATCATAGGTCCCCAAGCTCCAACAAAATCTATGTATTTTTTATTTTCTTCGTCATATATTTTAGAACCCATACCAGATTTTATAATAGGAGGGGTGATACCCATATCCTTAAGTGCTCTTACTGGACTATTAACTCCTCCGGGAATATACTTTTTGCTTTCTTCAAATATAGTTTTATTGTTCATTAAGCTCTTCCTCCTAATTAAATTTATTTAGAAAAATACGTTCAATTAACTCATAGGCGTCCTTATTATTTCCTTTTAAAGTTTCTTCTTTTAAAACTTCAATGGCACGATTTATATATGTGTTAGCACTACTTTTTAAAAGGGTAGCTACAAGCTTGTCATTATCTTTAGTGTACTTTTTATTTTTAAAAGTTTTAAGATTATTTTCCACAAGTAATTTACCTTCTTCTTTTACATCTTTAATTATACCACTTAAGGACATTAACTTTAAAAAATTATTATATTCACCATAGTATTTCTTTATTATATATTTATTTGAATTCATAATATTTCTTCGCTGAATCTTATTTTCTTTATCTACATTTTGAAGATTATCTAAATTAAATAAACATATATTTTTTAATTCACTACAAGAATCTTCAACATTAATTGGTAAGGAAAGATCAAAAATTAAAATTGGTTGTGAAGGGAGATCTTTCTTTAGTACAATTGGAGTAGGGGAAGAAGTACAGCATATTAAAGCATCTATATATTTATAAGTATCTACCATATTATCAATGGGTATAATTTCAATCTTTTTATTTTCCATTAATTTTATATTTTTTATTATAGTACTATGATTAATAACCTTATCTGTATTTCTTACTACAATATATATTTTATCTAAGATATCTTGTTTTCCTATAAGATAATTTAAAGTTAATTGAGCCATTTTACCAAAACCTAATATTAATATATTTTTACAACCTTGGTCTATAGCTTTTTTAGCAGCAATAGATGAATAGGACACAGGTGTCTTATATAGTTTACTTTCGGTTTTAAACTCTTTACCACAACTAATAGCCATTGTAAATAGCTTATCAAAAGAAGCTTTTATAACTTTTAACTCTTTACTTTTTAAGTAGGCATCCTTTACTTGACCTAAGATTTGATCTTCACCTAAAATTTTTGAATGAAACCCACAACTAACTTCCAGTAAGTGAGTTATAGCCTTGCTATCATTAGAGTAAAATATATATTTAATAAACTCTTCATCCCAATTAAGTGTATTGAATACTTCTTGTATTATGATATTTTGAGATAGGGAAGATTTTAAGTATATTTCTGTTCTATTACAGGTATTAATTATAACAACTTCTTCGCATAGAGTTTCTTTCATTTTTAGTAATATTCCATCTATATTATCTTGGGATATTGCTAGTTTAGCTCTTAAAATTAAGTCAAGTTCTTTCTTTATTCCAATTAAATGAATCATCTTTACCCCCAAATCTATGAAACTACTAAATTTTATTTAATCAAATTTAAAACCCACTACAAGTGGGCACATTATAACTCATATATTGTAACATGAAAATTATACTATATGAAAATTTTTTTGACAATGATAAAATAGGATAATAAAATTGTATTGTATAGATTACTAATTTCTAACAAATAAAAGGTGAGGTAATACTATGAAAAAGTTTATTCTAAATGTCCTTATTTCTATTACAGGTTTTGTTTTAATTATTCTTATTTCTACTTTAATAGTAACAAGCATTAAACCTATTTATACTTACAGTATTAATAAATTTAATATGGAAGAGAGAACAAGCTTATCTATTGCGGAGATGAAAAAAAATTATTCTTATGTAATAGACTATTTGTTATATAATAACAACGACAAATTTGAACTACCATCTTTAGAATCATCAGAGGCTGGTGCTTTTCATTTTAAAGAAGTAAAGGAATTATTTAAACTAGCTAAGATTACTATATTAAGTTTAATAATTACGTTAGCAATATTGTCTGTACTGTATACTAGCAGTTATAAGAGCTATATTTATATAAAATATATTTCCATTATATCAATTATTACTCCAGTTATATTCTCAATAGTTGTAAGTATTAACTTTAATTTTTTCTTTACAATATTCCATAAAATTTTTTTTAATAATGATAAATGGATTTTTGATCCCAACACAGATCCTATTATAAACATATTACCTGAAGAGTTTTTTGCATTATGTACTGGTACTATTGGAATTCTTTGCATAGTCATTGGAATAGTACTATATGTGGTGTATTACAATTATAATAAAAAGAATTTAAAAAGATATTAGAAAAAATCTAATATCTTTTTGAAATTAAAGATAATTTACATTGACTTTTTTACCTAATGCAGTTAGTAATCTGGCTATGTCTTTAACAATTTTAATTTTTAAATTAAATTCATCTGGAAAAGATGGATTTTGATGAGCTGGATTAACTGCTTGCCCTATATATATATCTATGGATGTACCTTCATTAATTAACATATTAGTAATTCTAGAGGCTCCATCAGAGCCATTTATAGCACAGGGTATAGCATTCTTTTTAATGGAATTTAGATAATTTTTTAATAATTCTTTTACTTTATTTAAAGTTAGTATACCTTCTGTAACCAAGTCTATCCCTTTCATAAATCCCATAGGCGGGACTTCCGAAGTATAATGCTTTAAGTCTATCTCTATCGGGGTGTGTAATGTATTAGATATTATATTAGCAGTAGTGCCACCACATACAATTTTTTTACCTGTAGCATTTTTCACAAGATTTATAAGAATATCATCGTCATCCTTATTTTTAGGTGGCCCTGTAAAGAGAGAGATGTTTTGTTCCTTTCTTATCTTAATAGTTACTACTGTTGTATCATCCCCAGGTTTATTATCATATAAGTCTTTACAAACCTCTAATAGTTGTCTACATATGTTTTGAGCAATCACCTCTTTATGGAGTACATTAGTTAGATATCTATTTATATGAGGCCATTCCCAACCTAAATTTAAGAGTCCACCTACACCAGCATGTACAACTCCGTCACTTATAATAACTAGAGCATCAGATTCATTCATATAAAATCTACTTTCAAAAATAACTTTACCATTCACTATACGTCGATTCTTCTTGATGTCACAACTACGATTATTTCTAAAAAGAAAAACAGGTGGATTATCGTACTCTACCATATATACCTCGCCACTGTTTTTAATTTTCACAATTGTAAAAGTGGAGTAGGCTAACTTTCTAACTTGACATTCAGGCAATGTATTAATTATAGTATCTATAGTCTCATCTATAGTAGCTCCTTCTTTTAACATAGTAACTGCAATCTTAGATGTTAAAGTTCCTAGTATATTAGCTTTAACACCACTGCCAAGACCATCTGACATCACTACGATAATTCCATCTTCTGTATTAGCAATTTCAACGTTGTCACCACAAAGTTCTTCACCGTGTTTATTCATACTCATATTAGCTACATCTAAGTAATATTTTCTCATATTAGTCTTCCTCTTCTAATACTTTTTTTAACTCTAGGATAGCAACTTTAGTTTCTGCAGTAGTTTCACCAAGTAAGCTAGCAATTTCTTGAGCAACCATCATTTGCTTGTTTATAATTGTTTGGGTAACATCAATAGATTTACGCTTCAATTCAGTCAATTCTAATTTCCTATTTTCTTCCTCAGTTATGTCTGTAAATGTTATCAATAAAGATGAGTGATTTTTAATATAAATTACACTTTTATACCCATGAAAATCTAACTTACTGTAGAATACTTTTTTACCTAAAATATTCTTTTTTGTGTCGGCTACTTTTTTAAAGTCTAAGTCGTGTATAATTTCTGTTATAGGAACTCCTATTATACTTTCTTTTTCACAATTTAAAAACATTCTTCTTCCAGAGGGATTAATGTCCTTAATCAATAAGTTATCATCAATTATAATTAAAGCATTAGGTGAATTTTTAAATATTTCACTATTCATATTTTCTGCTAATGATCTCATATAAGGTACACACATCTCAACCTCAGACATTCCATTGTAAACAGCAATTGCCTTTTCAACACAAGTGTTGTATCCACAAGCGCCACAGTTTAATTCATCTTCTTTAGTGTATTTTCCCATTTGTTTAAGAAGAACTTTAATTTCATCGTCTTTAGGTGTTAGCATATGGATTTTTTTATTTTCAAAGTTTCTTGTAAGATTAAGATTATCCTTATTTATATTAATAACTTTTGAATTATTATTTTTTGTTTTTAAGTAATCTTGAATTCTTTTTAGTCTAGTGTATACAGATTCATTATCAGATAATGTGCCTGGACCGCCAAGACAACTTTCATTACAGGCACTTAATTCTATACACACATTCTTTAAAGTGTTATTTTTAAGTTCCTCTAAAATAACTTTACAATTTTCCAGACCATGAACCCTAATTACATTTAAATCTTTTTTATCAATAGTAGGTCTTATGGCATTTAATATTCCACCAACTACAGGATAGCGATCACCTCTTGTAGTACCGCTAAAATCTACTTCTCCATCTTCTAGTTCAGAATATTCAATACCATTTTCTTTTATATAGTCGATGATTTCGTCAAAGGTTAACACAGAATCAACAAATCCTAAATTAGATTCAGATAAAGCTTCATATTTTTTAGATACACATGGACCTATAAAAACAGTATAAGATTCCTCATATCTATTTTTTATGCTTTTTCCATGGGCGACCATAGGAGAGGATACTGGTAAAACTAATGGAATTAATTCAGGATAATATTTTTCTATTAACATTACTATGGAAGGACAGCAACTTGTGATAAATTCACTACTTGAACTACAATCAATCCTACATTCATATTCTTGAGTTACTAGTTCTGCACCTATGGAAACCTCTTCAATATAAGAAAAACCTAATCTTCTTAGAGCAGTTATCAATTTAGAAGGATGAGAGAATACTCCTCTAAAAGCAGGTGCTAATTGAGCAACAACTGTTTTATTGCTATTTAATGCTGCTTTGACATCATCAATATCTGAAAGCACATGACGAGCGTTTTGAGGACATACGACTAAACAATGACCACAAAAAATACATCTATCTTCTTGGATTTTAGCTTGATCATTTAAGACTTCTATAGCTTTAACTGTACAAGTACGTACACATTTGTAGCAATTTTTACAGTTAGCGGAGGAAAAATTCATTACTTGCATAGATTCACCTTCTTAACTATATATTCTTCAAAGAATTTATCTACTTCATCTTCATTTACAGTATAAATGTTATCATCGACAGTAACACATACCGAATCAGTACAATGACCAAGACAAAATGAAGCTTTTAATTCTATTTTATCTGTTAAATTATTTAATTCTATTAAGCTCTTAATTCGGTTTATAACATTGTGAGAACCTCTTACATAACAAGCACTTCCAACACAAACTTTAACAATCAAAATAAAACCCCTCCTTAATCTGTATATATGTTATATAATAAATTATAGAACTTTGGTAAAATACCGTCAATCACATGTTGTTATACATTTGACAATGTTATAAAAGTAATGTAAATAATAAGTATAAAATTTATTATGGGAGGATATAAAATGAGATTAGTAGTTATTTCTGATATTCATGGTTCTTCAAAATACACAAAAAAAGCTATAGAAGTATTTAATAGAGAACAGGGTGATTATTTATTAATTCTTGGAGATATACTTTATCACGGGCCAAGAAATCCATTACCGGAAGAGTATGATCCTAAAGAGGTAGCAAAGATACTAAATGAATATAGATATAAGATAATTGCAGTACGTGGAAACTGTGATTCGGAAGTTGATCAAATGTTATTGGATTTTCCATGCATGGGAGATTATTCTGTAGTTTTATATAATAACAAAAGATTTTTTTTAACTCATGGACACAAATATAATGAGAATAATATGCCTAATATATCTACAGAAGATATAATGCTACATGGTCATACACATATATTAGGTATTAATAAAAAAGATGGCATTTCTATAATTAATCCAGGTTCTATTTCTTATCCAAAGGAAAATAATCCTCATAGCTATGGAGTTGTAGATGGAGATGTATTCTATATAAAAACATTAGAGGGAACTATAATTCAAGAAATAGTATTGAACTAAATAATGTTCTATATTAAAAAGTAGAGGGTATTTCCTCTACTTTTTAATTATTTTATCAATTATATTAGATTCAATTAATTCACTTTTACTAAATCCGTTTCTAAAGTATCTCACTTGCTTATACTTAACTCCACCCATTTCAAAATCAAGGATATCAATTCTATCTCCCTTAAAAATTTCAGCTTCTTTCTTGCCTTTTAGAAATATATGAATTTCCATATCATTCCTCCTTGTAGTTATTAATTAAATAGATTATATAACAACGTAGATGATTTATTCAATAATATAGCTAAAGGAATTATTAAATTATGTTAAATAGTATTTTAAAAAATTAAATATATAGAAACTATTTAAGGGTGTTTTTGTACACATAAAGTCATATAATTAAAAAATTTCAAGAATAATTAAAAAATTGAGTATGTTAACATGAAAATAAATGTTATAATAATATGTAAAGGTTCTGGTGGTTATATTGTTGCTATCTGTGCTGCAAAACTAAGTACTAAAGCTTTACTAACGCAAAAGAAAAAAACTTGTTAAAAAGCTATTCACATGGTTCCACCAAAAACAACTAATTTTAATTGCAGGAGGAGTATGTATGAACTTAGAACATGTTAAAAACATTGATACGGAAATTTATGAAGCAATTTGTCTTGAGACTGCTAGACAGGAAAGTAAAATCGAACTTATCGCTTCAGAAAACTTTACAAGTGAGGCCGTGAGAGAGGCTATGGGGTCCACTCTTACAAATAAATATGCAGAAGGATATCCAGGAAAAAGATATTATGGTGGTTGCGAATGCGTAGATGTTGCTGAAAATATTGCTAGAGATAGAATGTGTAAACTATTTGGAGCAGACCATGCCAATGTTCAACCTCATTCAGGTTCTCAAGCTAACATGGCAGTTTATATGAGTGTATTAGAACCAGGAGATAAAGTATTAGGAATGAATTTATCTGATGGTGGACACTTAACCCATGGAAGTCCAGTTAATTTTTCTGGAAAGTTATATAAATTTATATCTTATGGAGTAGGTGAAGATGGATTTATAGATTATGATGCATTAAGAACTGTAGCTTTAGAGGAAAGGCCTAAAATGATAGTTGCGGGGGCTAGTGCTTACTCAAGAATAATAGAATTTGATAAAATAAGATCAATATGTGATGAGATAGGTGCATATATGATGGTAGATATGGCTCATATAGCTGGACTTATTGCCGCAGGTGTACATCCTAGTCCAGCTCCATATGCAGACTTTATTACAACAACAACTCATAAAACTTTAAGAGGACCAAGGGGTGGGGCAATACTTTGTAAAGAAAAGTATGCAAAACTAGTAGATAAAACTATATTCCCTGGAATACAGGGTGGTCCATTAATGCATACTATTGCAGCTAAAGCTATCTGCTTTAAAGAAGCTCTAGACCCATCTTTTAAAGAGTATCAGCAAAAAGTTTTAGAAAATGCTAAATCTCTTGCAAGTGCATTAAAAGAAAAAGGATTTAAATTAGTGTCTGATGGTACTGATAATCATTTAATTCTTGTGGATTTAAGAAATAAAGATATTACAGGAAAAGCAGCGGAGCATCTATTAGACGAAGTTGGAATCACTGTAAATAAAAATACAATACCTTTTGAATCCCAAAGCCCATTTGTAACTAGTGGTATTAGAATAGGTACTCCTGCTACTACTACTAGAGGTTTTGGAAAAGAAGAAATGATTGAAATTGCTGATATAATGAATTGGGCAATTGATAACAGAGATGCTGATTTATCACCTGCTAAGGAAAGAGTTAAAGCTCTTTGCAATAAAATTCCATTATATAAGTAAAGTATTTGTAATAACTAAGGACCTAGCATTTTCACTGCTAGGTCTTTACATTTTTTATAGAATATAAGAATGAATGCAAAGTAAAATTCACATTATATTGACTTATGTGTTTAAACCTCTTATAATTATGGGTGAAAATTAAATAGTATTTTAGGTGCTTTTTAAAAGTGAAAAGGGAATATGGTTAAAATCCATAGCAGCCCCCGCTACTGTAAATGATGACGACCCTCAAATACCACTCTTAATAGGGGAAGGTGAGGTTAGAATGATTCATAAGCCAGGAGACCTGCCTAAATATGAGCTTTCGGAGGGAAATGAGCTATTTTAGTGACTAAGTTAATATGTATAAGTAAAATTAAAGATTTTGGTAAGTTTATCTTACTTAGATTTAAACTTATATTTTTTATTTTACTAAGATGGAAATTTTAATTATTTGGCAAGGGAGCTTTTCTTCCTTGCTTTTTTATTTTATTTAAATTGAAACTCGACTCACTGCGTTCGCTGAGTAAGTGATTCACCCCAAATCAAAGATTTGGGTTCTCTACTTAATAGAAAGAAGGTATTATAAATGGCTAAAATAATGATTCAAGGTACAGCTTCTTCTGTAGGAAAAAGTATACTAGTTACTGCATTATGTAGAATATTTAAACAAGATGGATATTTGGTATGTCCATATAAGTCACAAAATATGTCTCTTAATTCATATATAACTTTGGATGGAAAAGAGATGGGGCGTGCTCAAGTTTTGCAAGCTTATGCTGCAGGGCTTGAACCTGAGGTATATATGAATCCTATTCTACTAAAACCTACTACAGATAAAAATTGTCAAATAATTTTTAATGGAGAAGTATATGGTTACTCCAATGCAAAGGAATACCACAATTTAAAAGTTAAATTTAAGGATGATTTAAAGTCTGCTTTTGAAAAATTAGAAAATCAATTTGATATTATTGTTATGGAAGGGGCAGGAAGTCCAGCAGAAATAAACTTAAGAGACAACGATATTGTTAACATGGGGATGGCTGAACTAATAGATGCACCTGTTTTACTTGTAGGTGATATCGATAAGGGCGGCGTATTTGCTTCTTTATTAGGTACTATTATGCTCCTTAGTGATAGTGAAAAGGACAGAGTTAAAGGAACTATTATAAATAAGTTTAGAGGAGATATATCCTTACTTAAACCTGGAGTAGATAGTTTAGAGGAGTTAACTCATAGGGATTGCTTAGGGGTTGTTCCATATTTTAAATTAGACTTAGAGGATGAAGATGGAGCTGTTGACCTTAATAAAAATATCACAGATAAAATTGATATAGCCATTATAAGGTTACCGCATATATCAAACTTTACTGATTTTGATGCGTTATCTATAGAACCAGATGTTTCTGTAAGATATGTGGAAACTGTAACTGAATTTAAAACTCCTGATTTAGTTATAATTCCTGGAACTAAAAATACCTTAGGGGATTTAGAATATTTAAAAAAATCAGGCTTATATAACAAAATTAGAGAATATGAAGTTAATGGGAAAATCATAGGTATTTGTGGAGGATATCAAATGCTAGGGAAGATATTAGAGGATCCTTATGGAGTTGAAACTACACTAGAGTCTATGGAAGGATTAGATATTTTACCTATAAAAACAGTTTTTGAAGAGAAAAAGATTACTACTAGAGTTAATGGTATCATAGCAAAGGATTTAATAAACAATGATACACCTTTAAGTATTTATGGATATGAAATACACATGGGAAAAACTACGATTTTAGATGAAGGTAAAAGCCTTATTAACATAAATAAGAGCAATAATGAAGAAGCTAATCATTTAGATGGAGTAGTAAATAATAAAGGAAATGTTATGGGAACGTATATTCATGGTATTTTTGATGGGGTTGAGTTTAGACAACACATTATTAATGAATTAAGAAGAGACAAGGGAATTGAAGAGAAGGTTTCTATGGCTTATGAGCACTTAAGAGAAAAGGAATTAGATAAACTAGCTGACCTTGTAAGAGCCTCTATAGATATGAATAAAATATATAAAATAATGGGCTTAAATAGATAGTGGGAGAAGTTATCATGATTAATTTTCATATATCCTTAAATATACTTTGTGTATCTTTAGCAGTTATTTTAGACTTTATTTTAGGTGATCCTAATTGGCTACCACATCCGATTATATATATAGGAAAACTTATTGGAGCTATAGAAAAGTGGCTAAGAAGACATTTCCCTAATAATATTAAATTGAAGTGGGCTTCTTTATTTATGGTGTTTATGGTTTGTATAATTACATACACTATTCCATATTTATTACTTAAGCTATCTATAATAAATAATATTGTTTTTATAGTAGTTAATACTTTAATAATATGGACAACGCTTGCTGCTAAGAGTCTTCATACAGCCGGAATTCAGGTCTATAATGCTCTTGTTCAGGATGATATAAAAGAAGCTAGAGTTAAGCTTTCATATATTGTAGGTCGAGATACAACTTCTTTAAGTAAGGATGAAATAATTCGAGGTGATGTAGAAACTATAGCTGAAAATACTTCTGATGGTATAATTGCACCTATAATTTATGCCATCATAGGAGGGGCACCACTTGCTATGATGTATAAAGGAATTAACACTATGGATTCTATGGTAGGGTACTTAAATGAAAAATATAAGAATATAGGTTTTTTTCCAGCAAATGTTGATGATATATTTAATTTTATTCCTGCTAGACTAACTGGAGTATTAATGTGTCTTACAGCATGGGTAGTTAAGGGAAGGATAATTGAATCCTTTAAGATTATGATTAGAGACAGAAAGAATCATAAAAGTCCTAATTGTGCCTATCCTGAGGGAGCTACTGCTGGAGCCTTATCTATTCAATTAGGTGGTGCTAATACCTACTTTGGAGAAATTGTAGAAAAACCAACTATTGGAGATGCTACAGAAGCTTTAAGTCATCAACACATTAAGAAATCTATAATACTAATGTATAGTAGTGAAATTTTACTAATAATATTAAGTTTAACATCTATAATTATACTTTAGTTAAAGGTGAGTGTTTTTATATACTTGCACATATTAAGATGAAAGGTGGTATATATATTTTGAAACATGGAGGAGATATATATACTGAAGGTACTTTAATTGGAAGAAAACTTTTAGACTTTAGCTCAAATGTAAATCCTATATCCATATCTAAGGATTTTAAGGGAAATATAGGAGAAGCTTTAGAAAAGGTACCTCTGTATCCAGATATAAAATATAGAGAATTAAAAAATAACCTATTAAATTATTTATTTAAAAGTAATGAGTATTTTAATGGAAATGCCTATGGTAAAGAGTATTTTAATAGCATAGGTATTGAAAATATTATAGTAGGAAATGGAGCAGCTGAAATTTTAGATTTAGTTATAAGCTACTTGAATTCTATAACCATAGTTGTTCCTTCCTTTGTAGAATACGAAGATTTTAGTAAAAAACATAAATTGGATATCAATTATTCTTTTTTAAATGAGTTTATGGAATATGATTATGAAGATATTTTTACACAGATACAAAATACTGAGGGGTTAATAATGGCTAATCCTAATAATCCAAATGGTTGTATTATTGATCATTGTAAATTTAAAAACATATTAGATTATTGTGAAGCCCATAATAAATTAGTGATTATTGATGAAGCGTTTATAGAGTTTGTATTAGATAATAATAAGAGTATAATTAATTATATACATAATTATAGTTGTATTGTAATTGTTAGAGCTATAACAAAATTTTTCTCCATGGCAGGAGTTCGTTTGGGCTATGCCATAAGTAGAAATAATAAATTACTAGATTTCATTATTTGTAATCAAAATCCTTGGACAGTGAATTGTTTTGCAGAAGTTGCTGCTAAGTATGCATTATTTGATGAAAAGTTTATAGATGAAAGTAAAAATTGGTTGATATCCGAAAGAGCATTTATGAAAAAATCTTTGAATGATATAAAGATTATACAAAAGGTGTATGAAAGCAAGGCTAATTATTTTCTTTGTAAGATAAAAGGAATTACAAGCTCAGAACTTTTAAAACAGCTTATGGAAAAGGGTATTTTAATTAGAAATTGTAATAACTATACTGGTCTTAATGATAGTTTTGTAAGGTTAGCTATAAAAACTAGAGATATGAATGAAACTATTATAAAAGCTTTAAGTGAAATTAGTAGCTAAATAAATATTAAAATAAAGGATAGGATTCTCATGGATAGTTTTAATGATTCCGTATTTATTTCATTGAATGGTATGAATACTAAAGTTTTAATATTAGGAGGAGGAAAAAGTGCTTTAATAAAAGCTAAAACTCTTTTAAATAGTAGGTTTGTGGTTCATTGCATCTCAGAACAGTTTACAGATGAATTTAAGTTGTTAGATGGTGTTTATGATAATTTGAAACTTCTAGATAAAACTTTTACTAATGAGTTATTGGAGGATTATCATTTAATTGTAATTTGTACAAATGATTCTAAATTCAACGAAAATATTAGGAATATATGTAACAGTAAAAATAAAATTTTTATTGATACTACCCTTCCGGAGAATTCTAAAGCTATTCTTTGTGCTACAGGAAGAAGTGAAAATATTGCTTTGGGGCTTCGAATTAAAGGAAAAAATCCTAAAGCATCGGTATTTTTATGCAATAAGGCAAAGGAGTATCTTCAGAACTTTGACAATTATATAGAATTTATAACTCATATTAGAAATAATGTAACAACTTTAAATAATAAAAGTGAAATTCTAAATTTTATATGTTCTGAAGATTTTCTTTTCTTCTTTAACAATGGATACCATATTGAGATTTTGCAATTATTTTATTCGGATTTAATAAATGAATGGGTATAGATTTAAATTATACAATGAATGGAGGAGTAGAATTGAATTTAAAATTAGCTACACGAAAAAGTAAGCTTGCTCAAGTTCAAACTGATTATGTAATGGATTTGGTTGAAGAGCTACATAATATAAAATGTGAAAAGGTTCTTACAGATACTTTAGGAGATAAAAGACTTGATGTAACGTTAGATAAAATAGGTGGAAAGGGAGTCTTTATAAAAGAGTTAGAAAAATTAATGATTGATGGAAAAGCACATGGAGGAGTCCATAGTATGAAGGATGTGCCATATGAGCTACCAGATGGTTTCTCTATTGCTGCTACGCCAATAAGGGAAGATGTAAGGGATGCCTTTGTTTCTATGAATGGTGTTTCATTTTTTAATTTACCTAAGGGGGCTAGAGTTGGTACTAGTAGTAAAAGAAGAAGTGAGCAAATTCTCCTTTTAAGACCAGACATTGAAATAGTTCCTGTAAGAGGTAATGTTCAAACAAGAATTGATAAGATTGAAAATGAAAACTTAGACGGAATAGTATTAGCAGCTGCTGGATTAAAGAGATTGGGATTAGAAGGAATTATTACCAATTATTTTGAAACAAATGAAATAATTCCTGCTATTGCACAAGGAGCTTTAGGTATAGAAATTCATGAGAGTTGTGAGTATGCAGATGAATTAAGGGCTCTAGATAATGAGGAAGTTAGAATTTGCGTAGAAGCTGAAAGAAGTTTTATGAGAGAGTTAAAGGGTGATTGTCATTCTACTATTGGTGCATATGCTTCTATAGAAGATGATGTAATGACTATTATGGGTATATATGAAGTCAATGGTAATTTAGTAAAAGACACTATAATAGGAAATAAAGAAGAATATTTAAACTTAGGAAAAAAATTATCAGAAGTTATCTTAAATAAGTAGATATTTAATAGGAGGATTTATGGGAAAGGTTTATTTAATTGGAGGTGGTCCAGGATCACCAGACTTAATAACATTAAGAGCTATAAAGGTTTTAAGAGAATGTACAGCTATACTTTATGACAGATTATCTGGTTCTGAAATATTAAAATATGTAAATAGAGATGCAAAACTTTATTATTGTGGAAAAGAGCCAGGATGTCACTATAAAACTCAGGAAGAGATTAATGATACCTTAGTTAAATTAGCAAAAGAAGGACATATTGTTGGAAGAATTAAAGGTGGAGATCCATACATATTTGGTCGTGGTGGTGAAGAAGCTTTAGCTCTAATAGATGAAAATATTGATTTTGAAGTAGTGCCAGGTATAACTTCACCTATTGCAGCACTCAATTATGGTGGCATACCTGTAACCCATAGGAAAATTGCCCAAAGTTTTCATGTCTTTACTGCTAAAAGTGCAGCTGGTTTAAACTTAGATTTTGAAACTATAGCTAAATTAAAGGGTACTTTAATTTTTATGATGGGTTATGAACAATTAGGAGGCATTTGCAACGGTCTTATTACTGCTGGATTAGGAGAAGAAACTCCAGTAGCTCTTGTAATGAGTGGAACTACCTCTAATCAAAAGAAAGCAGTAGGAACTTTAAAAGATATAACTGAAATAGCAAAGGAAAAGGGCATATCAAATCCATCTATCATTGTAGTGGGAGAAGTAGTCAAATTCAATGATAAGTTGAATTGGTTTGAGAAGTTACCTCTATTCGGAAGAAATATTTGCATAACTAGGAGTAAAGCACAAAGCAGGGAAATTGGCGATGAATTATCTAAATTAGGAGCTTCAGTTACAGAAATAAATTCTATTGCAATAGAACCTAATCCTGAAAGTATTAAAGCTATTGAAAATAAATTAGAAGACTATAAGTATATATTATTAACTAGTATTAATGGAGTTGAAATGCTATTTAATGCATTATACCATAACAGTATAGATATAAGAAAAATTAAAGGTGAGTTTGTTTCTATAGGAGATGCTACTACTAAAGCTTTAAAAGCTAAGGGAATAATTCCAACTTTAACAGCAGAGGAATTTACAGGTGAAGGTTTATTTAAAGCTATAGAACTAAAGGTTTCATCAGGAGATAAAATATTAATTCCACGCTCAAAAAAGGGGAGAGACTATATTGTAAATGAACTTCGAAATATTGGAGCTGAGGTAGATGATATACCAGTATATGACACAGTTATTGGTGAAAATCCTAATATAGTTTCTTTTGATAATTGTGATACAGTTGTATTTACTAGTCCTAGCACCGTAGAAAATATGATTACTTTAGTTGGAATAGATAAGATAAAAGAAAAATCAATTATATCAATAGGGCCTATTACTTCAAAGGCTTTAAATATTCATCAATTAGCCTATACACAATGTGATAAAATTGGAACTCAAGGTATTATATATACCTTAATAAAATAAATTTTTTTAAAGACTGAAAGGTAGGTGTATCATGGCCTTGCATTAATAGGCCATGTTTATTATGTTCAAAAGATATAGAAGATTAAGAGAAACTAGTGCAATAAGAGATATGGTACGTGAAACTATTTTAAATAGTAATGATTTTATATACCCAATTTTTGTGGTTGAAGGAGAAAATATTAAAGAAGAGATTCCATCTCTGGTAGGGAATTACCACTGGTCTTTAGATAGATTACCAGAAGTTATAGATGAAGTTATTGCTGCAGGAGTAAAAGGTATAATCTTATTTGGACTTCCGGATGAGAAGGATGAAATTGCTTCTTCAGCTTTCTGTGAAGAGGGTATAGTTCAAAGAGCAATAAGAAAAGTCAAAGAAATCTCTAAGGAATTATTTGTTATTACCGATGTATGCATGTGTCAATACACTTCTCACGGTCATTGTGGAGTTATTAAAAATGAGAGAGTAGATAATGATGAAAGCTTAAAGTACTTAGCTAAGATTGCACTTTCTCATGCTAAAGCTGGAGCAGACATGATTGCACCTTCAGATATGATGGATGGTAGAGTTAAAGCCATAAGAGATATCTTAGATGAAAACGGATTTAAGCATATATCTATAATGAGTTATAGTGCAAAATATAGTTCTGCTATGTATGGTCCTTTTAGAGCAGCTGCAAATTCAGCTCCTCAATTTGGAGATAGAAGCAGCTATCAAATGGATCCTGCTAATGGTAAGGAAGCTATGAGAGAAATCGCAGCTGATATTGAAGAAGGTGCTGATATAGTAATGGTTAAACCAGCTATATTATATTTAGACATAATAAAAGAGGCCAGTATGACTTTTAATATGCCTATAGCTGCCTACAATGTCAGTGGAGAATATGCTATGATAAAAAATGCAGGAGAAAATGGATTAATTGATGAAAAAAGAGCTGCTCTTGAAATGTTAATTTCAATAAAAAGAGCTGGTGCTAAATTAATTATCACTTACTATGCATTAGAAGCAAGTAAATGGATTAAAGAATAAATAGATTTAACATAAAAACTCATTGTAATAAAGCAATGAGTTTTTTTATACCATAATAATTAGAAATCAGAATTTAGATATTTGGTATAATGAATAATTTTAAAATAAAATTCATATTTATAAATTATATCATTGATTGTATAAAATTTTAGCAGTATAATAGGTTTAGATGTTTATTAGTAGAAAATAGGGGTGAATATGGATGAATGTTAAAGAAAAAATTGAAAGCCTAAGAAGGGCTATGAAGGAAAATCAATTATCAGCTTACATTATTCCTAGTTTTGATTCTCATCAAAGTGAATATGTAGCTGAATACTTCAAAGCTAGAGCATGGATTTCTGGCTTTACAGGTTCAGCTGGAACTGTAGTGGTAACTCTTAATAGAGCAATACTATGGGCAGATGGTCGTTATTATATTCAAGCTGAAAAGCAACTATCTGGTACGGGAATAGAGCTTTTTAAAATGGGACAACCTAAGGTTCCTACCTTCACAGAATTTCTAAAAAAAGAGCTTAATCCAGGAGATATAGTTGGGTTTGATGGTTCTGTAATGCCTATTGGAATATATAAAACTATGACAGAAACATTTAAAAGCAGAAAAATAAAAATAAATCCAGAAAAGGATTTAATATCTCCAATTTGGAGTGATAGGCCAGCTATGCCTAATACAAAGGTGTTTCTTCATGATGTTAAATTTGCAGGTAAATCAGCATCAGAAAAACTTGCTATTATTCGTGAAAAGATGAAGGAAATAGGGGCTGAATATTACGTATTAAGTTCCTTAGATGATATCGCTTGGACATTAAATATTAGGGGAAATGATGTAGAAAGCAGTCCTGTAACAATATCTTATTTATTAATTAGCATGGATTATGTTAAGTTTTTCATAGATAATAATAAATTAACTGATGAAGTTATAACCAATCTAAAGGCTTCTTCTGTTGATATATTAAAGTATAATGAGATATTCAATAACTTAAAAGAACTTAAAGATACATCTATATTATTTGATCCAAATAAAACTAATGTGAAAATTCTTACCTCATTAAATGAATCTATTTCTAAAATCGAAAAAAGAAATATAACTACAGATTTAAAAGCAATAAAGAATGAAGTTGAAAGAAGTAACTTTAGAAACTGTACTATAAAAGATGGAGTCGCTATGGTTAAGTTCATAAAGTACTTAAAAGAAAATGTAGATAAAGAAGAAATATCTGAGATGTCAGCCGCAGATACACTAATTAAATTAAGAAGTGAACAAGAGTATTTTGTTGAACCAAGTTTTTCAACCATAGCTGCATATAAAGAGCATGCTGCCATGATGCATTATTCTGCTACGCCAGAAAGTAATTATATTTTAAAGCCAGAAGGATTATTCTTAGTGGATTCAGGTGGGCAATATTATGATGGAACTACAGATATAACAAGAACCATAGTTCTAGGTGAATTGACCGAAGAAGAAAGAAGAGACTTTACTCTTGTAGTTAAGAGTAATTTAGCTTTAACTATGGCTAAGTTCTTATATGGAGCTACTGGATCTAATTTAGATGTTATTGCAAGAACACCACTTTGGGAAGCAGGAATTGACTATAAATGTGGAACTGGTCATGGAGTTGGATTTTTCCTTAATGTTCATGAAGGACCACAAAACTTCTCACAAGTTCCTAATACAGTAGTATTTGAAGAAGGAATGAATGTTACAAATGAACCTGGTGTATATAAAGAAGGTAAGCATGGTATTAGAATAGAGAATTTACTATTTGTTACTAAAGACAATGAAACAGAATATGGGGGACAATTTATGAAGTTTGATGTAGCTACCTATTGTCCTATAGATTTAGATGGTATAAAAATAGATATGCTTACAGAAAAGGAAAAATTATTCTTAAATAATTATCATAAAGAAGTATATAAATTGTTATCACCTTATCTAAATACAGAAGAAAAAGAATTTTTGAAGAAAGAAACTAGAGAAGTTTAACCTTATATTACAAATTATTGTTTCATAACAAAACAAAAATCATCTCTACATAATAGGGATGATTTTTATTATAGCATTTTAATATTATAGCATTTTAAATATTCCGGATATTATAATTAGTAACATACCTATAAACAAATAACTGAACATATTAGAATCACGGTTCATGGCAATACCTCCAAACTTACTGGTGTTTATATGTACACTTATAATATATACGCTATATAGGTGGAAAAAATACCTGATTAAATAATATAAAAAAATATAATATTTTACTATAATGTGATATAATTATACTTAATACACAAGCATATAATAATTTATATATGCTTGTTAATATTATTTAAATTTGAGAGGTGATATTTAATGGATTTAAACTGGATTTGGTTTGGATTACTTATTTTTGTAATAATTGTAGATATAACTACAAGTAGTTTTACCTTTTCATGGTTAGGGTTAGGATTTATTCCTGCTTTTATTGCAGGATATTTTGTAGACTTTACTACACAAATATGGATTGCTTTAATACTAGGAACTATTGCAATTATATTTGGATTAAAGGTGTCTAAAAAATATATTAACGTAAATCTACCAACTGAAAAACCATTGGTTGGCAAGTATGAAGATAGAGAGTTTGTATCTGAAGTTAAATTAGAAAGTAATAGGGAATGTAGAATAAAAGTTAACGAAGTTTATTGGACAGCTAGAAATATAGGTGAAGATATAAATATTGGTGATACTTTTAAGGTGTTAAAAATTGAAAATAATAAATTGATAATTAAAAAAGGAGTGATTTAAATGGAATTAGTAATTGGTGTTTTAGTCATACTATTTGTAGTTCTAGTCATCATAATTTCATCAGTTAAAGTAGTTAACACTGGTTCTAACTATGTTATGGAGAGGTTTGGTCAATTTTATAAGGTATTAGAACCTGGCTGGCACTTAACAATACCTTTTGTGGACTTTATTAGAAAGAAGGTATCTGTTAAACAACAAATACTTGATATACCACCACAAAACGTAATAACTAAAGATAATGTTAATATTTCTGTAGATAACGTTATATTTTATCAAGTTTTAAGTGCAAAGGATGCAGTTTATAACATAGAAAACTATGTTCAAGGTATAATGTATTCCACTATAACTAATATGAGAAATATTTTAGGTGATATGACTCTAGATGAAGTATTAGCAGGAAGGGACCTTATAAACTCAAAATTATTACAAATCGTTGATAATGTTACTGATGCTTATGGAATTAAGTTATTGTCTGTAGAAATTAAAAATATTGTACCTCCATCAGAAATTCAGCAGGCTATGGAAAAACAAATGAGAGCTGAAAGAGATAAGAGGGCCATGATTCTTCAAGCA
Organism: Clostridium sp. UBA7791; assembly: GCF_002480755.1. Taxonomy (NCBI): domain Bacteria; kingdom Bacillati; phylum Bacillota; class Clostridia; order Eubacteriales; family Clostridiaceae; genus Clostridium; species Clostridium sp. UBA7791. The sequence continues at coordinate 1,303,670 of NZ_DLCT01000005.1, forward strand.
GAAGGATCAAGACAATCAGAAATTGAAAAAGCTGAAGGCGAAAAGAGAAGTAAAATACTTGCTGCTGAAGCGGAAAAAGAAGCAAATATTAGAAGAGCAGAAGGATTAAAAGAATCTCAATTACTAGAGGCAGAAGGTAAAGCAAAAGCTATTGAAAAAATTTCAGAAGCAGAAGCAGAAGCGATAAGAAGAGTAAATGAAGCTATAATTCAATCAGGAACTAATGAAACTGTTATAGCTTTAAAACAAGTTGAAGCTCTTAAAGAAATGGCTAATAATCCTGCTAACAAGCTTATATTACCAAATGAAACACTATCTTCCCTTGGAAGTATAGCAGCTATTGGTGAAATGCTAAAAAATAATAAATAGTAATAAAACAAAGCATTAGGACACAACCTAATGCTTTATTTTATACATAAATAATTACAATATCTATATTAAAATGTTGAATTTATTAAATAAATATTGTAAAAAATTCTATATTAGCATATACTCTTAATACAGTGAAATGAGAAAGTTTATATAAATATATAATTTAAAAGGTAGGTGAAAATTTTATGAATAATTTAAACATTGATTTAGACTTAATGTTAGAGCTTAGCTTATCAGAAACAAGAGGTGAAGGGGAATGTTATTTAAACTTAAATGATGGTGAATTTTCTTACATTCCTCAAAGTATTATAGAAGCATTAAAGGATGAATCCAAATTTGATAAACTTGAAAGTTGGGAAAAGGAATTAGCTACGGAAGCAGAAGATGTTACTATGAACTATAGTGATAATTATCTTTATATTCCACTAATAGATGAAAGTATATTAGTGAATTCCATGAAAAGCTACTTAGATACTTTAAATCCTAATGGCAAAAATGAAATTTATAGTAAGGTTGATTGGTCAAATCCTCTATTAACTTTTAATAGAGTTTTAATTAATAAAGACAAATTAGATGAATTTTATACCTTTAGAGATGAATTTTTAATTAATCATTTAATTGATTGGTTAAAAGAGAACAACATAAGTGTAGTTAAATAGTTTTATAATACAAATAAAAAGACGTAGAATTCTTATTAGAGTTCTACGTCTTTAATCTTAATCTAGAAAAGGAGTTTCTCTTTCTATATATACTTTATGCCAAATTAAGAATATAAGTATTGTCCAAATCTTTCTACTTAAGTCAAATGGACCCTTTCTATGATCTTCTACTAATTTAATAGCAGCAGCTTTATTTACAAATTCATCAGCATTACTATTTTTTATTATGTCCATAGCCCATTGATAAAGTTCATCCTTAAGCCATAATCTTATTGGAACTGGGTATCCCAGTTTTTTTCTATCTAGAGCAGTTAAGAATGGTAATTCTGATTTAAAAGACTCTCTTAATAAGTATTTTGTTACATGACCATTGATTTTTTCATCTGCAGTGAGCTTTGAAGCAACTTTAAACACTTCTTTATCTAGGAAAGGTACCCTAAGCTCTAAAGAATGAGCCATAGTCATTCTATCAGCTTTAACAAGGATATCTCCAGTAAGCCATGTATTAAAATCTACAAACTGCATTTGAGTAATAGGGTCATACTGAGCAGCTCTATCATAGATATCATTCATAGATCGCTTAATTGTATATTTTGACTCATACTTATTAAGTATTCCTTCTTTTTCATCATCTAAGAAGATTTTTGCATTACCAACATAACGCTCTCTCATAGGAGTACAGCCTCTATCAATAAAGCTTTTTCCTCTTGTTCCTTCTGGTATAAGGGATGCACCAGATTTTAAGGCTTTCTTTAAGAAGCCAGGTACATAATCAAACATTTTTAACGAATTAGGTTCATGGTAAATAGTATATCCACCAAATACCTCGTCAGCGCCTTCTCCAGATAAAATAACTGTAACATGCTTAGCTGCTTCTTTTGCTATAAAATAAAGTGGTATAGCTGCAGGGTCTGCTACGGGTTCATCCATATGCCAAATTATTTTAGGTAATTCATTGGCAAATTCTTCATAAGAAACTATTTTACTTATGTTTTCTAGCCCTAGTTTATCAGCTGATTCTCTAGCTAAATCAATTTCACTATATCCATTTCGGTCAAAACCTATGGTAAAGGTCTTTAAGTCCGGCATGTGTTTTTTTGCTAAAGCAGTTACTACAGTAGAATCAATCCCACCTGATAAGAAAGATGCAACAGGAACCTCAGATTGCATATGCAGTTCAACGGAATCTTCTATGGCCTTACGAATTTCTTCCATCTTTTCATCTTTAGGTCCTGGAGTAGGGTTAAACTTGATCGAATAATAGCAACTTATTTCATGAGCTTTACCTAATTCTTTCTTTATAATATGACCTGGTTTTAAAACCTTTATATCCTTTAGTAGAGTTTTAGGTTCAGGTACAAATTGGAATGTAAGATAGTCATGAAGTGCTCCATTATCAATATCAACACAGTCGCTATCTGGATTAGCATGAAAACTCTTAAGCTCAGAAGCTACATAAAGTCCAGTTTCATTTTCTGTATAATAAAATGGCTTTATTCCAAATGGATCTCTTCCACCTAAGAATACTTTTTTCTTTCTATCCCAAATAATAAATGAGAACATTCCTCTAAGTTTCTCAACAAACTTATCTCCTAAATGAGTATATAATGTAGCTATTACTTCTACCTCTGAGTTAGTAGTAAAACTATAGCCTTCTTTTATTAATTCATCTCTTAAAGATATATAATTATATATTTCTCCATTAAAAACTATTTCTAATTCATCCTTATAAGAGTAGGGTTGAATTCCGTTTGCCAAATCAAGAATACTTAGTCTTTTAAAACCTAAATAAACATTTTCGTCCATATACTCTCCATCTTGAGTTGGGCCTCTATGTTTAATAACTTCTCTCATATCACGAAGAGTTTCTTTCTTTTCTTCTAGTATTTTAGAATTGCTAAAAAACGTTACAAATCCGCACATCGATAATCCTCCTTAGTGTTTATACACATAAAAATATTTTACAATATATATCTATCTTAATCAATATATTCATTATTATATAATTAGTAGTACCTAACTATTATTTCTATCACATAGTATACCATATTTCTACATGAAAAGTTATATAAGTTGGATAACTTTTCAACCAGGATAAGAACTTTAAAATGGTTGTAATAAAATGTAAAAATAATCAGATGATTATTTTATGGAAAAAAAAGGTAATTAAACATTGCAATAGAATAATAATAATAGAATCAATATGGTATTAATTAAGGGGAGAGAGATTATGAGTAATTGTTGCGGTAAAAATATCTGTTTTTATTATTATGGAGAGGATCATTTGGTGATTAATCTATATAAATACATAAAACAGCAAATAGAAAATAATAACTATGTTTATCTTTATGTAGATGAAGATATATATAAATTACTTACTAATAATTTAGATTCAAATGAAAGATTAATGATAGAAAATATTAAGATGAGTAGTATATTAATGTCATCCTATAATGAAAATATAAACTCTACGATGATTTCAAAGTTTTTTAGAGATCTTAAAGCCAAAGCCTCAAATTCAGGATTTTGGGGAGGTTGCTTTATAATAGATGGTGCTAAGATATTAAATAATACATGCAATACAATATTTCAAGAATTTATTAAAGCTTTATCTAATATATGCGAAGAGGAACGTATAGATATATTGACATCCTATGACTTTTTAGATTATGTAAATAGAGGAAAAACTATTACTGAAGACATTATGAGAGGCTCCTATAAATACCATGATTATAGGATGTTTGGAAATGAAATTTTACCAATAGAATCCTTTCAAGTAGAGAGTAATATAGTATAGAAAAATTTGGCTATTACATTCTCTTATAGGTAATAAAGTTCTATAGAAAAGAGTGATAAATAAGTCTATTGACACACATAACGGCTATGATATTATATAAATATAAATGACATTGAAATTATTTATATTTAATGTCATAAAGATTTAATTATATCGAGATAATAGTTAGTATATATAGAAAAGAGGAAGAAAAATATGTCAATAGTTAATATAAGTGATAAAGCTACTACCGAATTCTTACAATTTTTAAAGGATAATGAAGTTACCACAGATACAGTAAGAATTCATTTTGCAGGTATGGGTTGTGGTGGTGCTGTATTTAATCTAGTTTTAGATGAGAAAAAAGATACTGATAACATAGAAGTAGTAGAAGGACTTACATTTTTAGTAGATAAGGGAGTTACTGAGCAATTTGGTGAATTAACAATTCTTTCTGCAGACGAAAATGGTAGAGGTGGGTTCTCAATAGAACCAGAAAAAAAACCAGAAGGTGGCGGTTGTGCTGGTTGCACAAGTTGCGGTTAAATTTAATAAATAATAATTATATTACTGAAAGTGCAGTGTTAAACTTGTTTAATATTGCACTTTTTTTAGTATGTATATTTATTTCAAATAAAATCTATTAATAAATCCAATGATAAATACAATTGACATTCATAGTAATATTTATTAGTGTAATAAATATGTAGATTCATTGACACAATAGTAATGTATCTATAAAACTGAAAAGGAAAAGAGGTAAAGATTATGTCAACAGTTAAAATAAGTGATAAAGCTACCGTTGAATTCTTACAATTTTTAAAAGATAATGAAGTTACAGCAGATACAGTAAGAATTCATTTTGCAGGTATGGGATGAGGCGGCCCATCATTTAATCTAGTTTTAGATGAAAAAAAAGATACTGATAACACAGAAGTAGTAGACGGACTTACATTCTTAGTAGATAAGTCTGTTACTGAGCAATTTGGAGCTCTTACTATTCTTTCAGGCGAAGAGAATGGTAGAGGTGGATTTTCTATAGAGCCTGAAAAGCAAGCTGAAGGTGGCGGATGCTCAAGTTGTAGTAGCTGCGGCTAATGAATAAGTAAAATCTTATATTAAAATAAAAGTGCA